>NZ_JAGPXX010000039.1 GCF_018070345.1 Streptomyces sp. F63 | reverse complement strand
CAAGCCCGCTGGACCATGCGCTGGAAAACCGCCCTGAACGCATTCGACATCACCTTCGACGGCCGACTCTCCGCAGCCCGCCAGTAACCCCAACCACCCCGGTTACACCGCTCGTTTGACAGGCCCGAAGGTGACCGTCGATCTCCACGAAGGTGACGGGGTTGCCACCGGTGAACGCGTAACGGTTGCCCGTGTAGGGATCAGCCCCGAGGCGCATGTCGGCGAGGGCGCCGCTGTACATGTCCCGGGTGGTGAAGCGGTTGAGCCCCGGGTCGTAGTCGCGGAACCCCATGTCGTACGTGCCCGAACCGGCGTCCCACCGCTTGGCGTTGTAGCGGTAGGAGTTGTACGGCTCCTTCGTCGGGTCGGCCGCATCAGGCTTGTCGATGCCGGTGAACTCGGACTCGTCGTCCGATCCGTAGGCGGTGTAGCCGTAGGTGGACTTGGTGTTGCCGTCCTTGTCCGTCAGGGTCTCGACGTCGGTGTGCGAGTTGTAGCCGTAGTAGCCGTCCTCGCTGGTGCCGTCGGTGTTGTGCTTGACCTGCGAGAGGCGCTCGCCCCACGGGCTGTACTGGTACGACTTCGTCAGCTCGCCGGCGACTTCTTCACCCAGTACCTCCTCGGACATGCCGAGGTAGGTGAAGTCGGTCGTCTTGCCGTCGGCCGTCTTGGACGCCGTGCGGTCGAGCGGGTCGAAGGTGTACTTCGTCGACTTCAGCGCGCCTGTCTCGTCCATCTTCTGGGACTCGACTACGTGGTCGAAGCCGTCGTACACGCTCCGCTCGATGACCTGGCCGCCCGCAGTGACCGACTCCTGACGACCGAACGGGTCGTAGTTGTAGTTCGCCGTCGCGCCACCACCGGTCGCCGAGAGCAGCCGGTTGCGGTCGTAATCGAACGTCGTGGACGTGCCCTTGACCGACTGGCTGATGACGTTGGCGTTGTCGTCGTGGACGTACGTCTCGGTACCCGCACCGGTGCCGGTCTTGACCGACTTGGCGAGCCGGTCGGCCGGGTCGTAGGTGTAGTCCGTGGTCGACGACAGATACGCCGAGTGATCGTCGGCGTTCATCTTCTTCGCGACGTCCTGCGCCTTGTTCCCGTTCGGGTCGTAGGCGTAGGTGTGCGAGGAGACGAGGGTGCCGTTCGGCTTCTTCTCCGAGGTCGTCTTGACCGTACCGTTGAGGTAGTAGGTGTAGTCGACCGTGTTCTTGTTGTTCTTGGTCTCCTTCAGCTTCTGGCCGCGGTCGGTGTACGCGAACGACGTCACCTTCGGCGCGGCGTCCGCCGCGGTCTTGCCGACCGACACCGTCTTGACCAGCTCGCGCAGGTCGTAGGTGTACTGGGAGAACTGGTCGGGGTGCGTGACCGTCTCCGGCTGACCGTTGGCGTCGTACGTGTACGACGTGGCCTTCTTCTCCTGGCCCGCGAGCGCCTCGGTCACCTTCTGGACCTGGTTGAGGCCGGTGTAGTCGATCATGTAGGCGTCGATCTCCGCGCCGGACGAGGTGTCGTCGATCGAGGTCAGGTTTCCGTTGACGTCGTAGGCGTAGGTGAAGGACTTCTTCTCGGAGTCCGTCTCGCCGGACGTGTCACGGACCAGCTTCACGCCGTCCGCCACGACGGTCCCGCCGCTGTTCTGCTCCAGCTTCAGCTTGGCGTCGTTGCCCTGCTTGAGAAGGAGCAGGGCAGCATGATCCGCCGCTACATCATCTGGCGAAACCGCCATGCCGACGACCGGCGGCTACGCGCCGTCGTCGACAGGGCGAACGTTGCCTGATGCGGCACTAGCAAGCCCAGAAACGACGAGATCCCGTCCGGTCGAAATGATCGGACGGGATCTCGTGAACCGTTCTGGAGCGATCTCAAGAACGGTCCGAAGACCAGAACGGAGGGAACCCGCAGTCTCCGGGCCCGTGGAACCCCGGCGCAGCCGCAGCGACACGCGACGACCTCGCCCGACACTCTTGGGGTTGAACTGATCACCTCAAGAAACAGCGATCACCGCTGACGCATCGAGGCTGACCATGGAGCAGGAGATTGCCGATTCGCTGCAAACCAGGTGGCTGCGCTTCGTGGCCGGCGAGGGAGAGCTCTGGAAAGTGCCATCTCCCACTGCTCTCTGTTTCGATCTTGAAAAGTGGTGGAAACAGCAGGTCAAAGCGGCTCAGGACCTCGACGCTTGAACTGGTTCATGAAGTTCATCACCACCCGGAGCTTCATGCCGTTCGTGATCTACCGGATAGCCCTCGGCGCCGTCCTCTTCGCCCTGATCGCCACCGGCGCGCTCGACCCGCTCGCGGGCGAGTCCGCCGGCTGAGGCGAGGAGGCGCGCGGCGCCGTCCGGCCCAACTCGCCTGCCGCCAGGAGGAGTTGGATGTGACCATGCTCGACACAACTCCCGGGGCACATGGGGTCGCATCCAGTGCAACGAGCCACCCCCTCGCCGCCCTCGCCCTGACCGCCGCGGCCGCGGTGCTGCGCGCCCCCGCGGCCCACGCGAACGAGTCCGAGGCCTACGGGCCGTACGACAAGGCGACCTGCCAGAAGGTGGTGAAGCAGTTGGAGAAGGGCTTCACCTGCCGCCAGATGACGCCGGACGGCGAAAGCGGCTGGTGGGCCCACAAGAGCCGGCCGGCAGCGGCGGAACGGGCCCGGCGGCATGGCCCGGCGGGCCCGTTCCGCCGCCCCGGCGCCCCCGGCCCGGGACGTCCCGCCCCGTCCCCGCGGCACGTTCGCTCCCGCCCTCGGGAGCCCGGGGCGCGTACACCCGCGTGACATGGGCTCCGCCCCACCGCGTGGCCTTCTCCGGATCGCCGGTACGCCCTCGTCTAATGCTCCCGTCAGGTCCCTGGCGCGGCCGCACGCGCCGACCGGACCGGCGGGCCCCGCCTCTCCCCCCGCCGGGACGGTGAACAGAGAGGAACCCCCCATGCATCCCGGCACCCTCCCGCGGAAACGCGGACGCAAGGCCCTGCTCGGCATCGCCACCGCCACGGCTCTCGCCCTCGCCGCCCCCTCCGCCGCCGCGGCTCCGGGGACCGGCCCCGGTCCCGTGAACACGGCCTTCTCGCGGGCCGCACAGGAGTTCGGCGTGCCACGGGACCTGCTCGTGGCCCTCGCCTTCGGGGAGACCCGGCTGGACGGGCACGACGGCGAGCCCAGCCACGCCGGCGGATACGGGGTGATGCACCTGGTGAGCAGCCCCCGGCGGCACACCCTTGAGGAAGCGGCCCGGCTCACCGGCGCCTCCGGGCGGGAACTGCGGCACGACGCCGCGGCCAACATCCGCGGCGGTGCCGCCGTGCTGGAGTCGTACGCGGACCGGACCGGCGTGGACGAGCGGGACCGCGACCGGACCGCCGCCTGGTACCCGGCCGTCGCCCGGTACGGCAGCCCGGACGACCTCCGGCTGGGCCGCTTCTACGCCGACACCGTCTACCGGATCCTGGAGGAGGGGGTGCGGGCCCGCACCAGCGAGGGGGAACCGGTCGTCACCCCGGGGCAGCGGGTGCGTCCCGAACGCGGCCGCTACACGGACGTGCCGCCGCCCGCACCGGAGACCGGGCCGTCCGGGGAGCCGGACACCCGCGGCCCGGACTACCCGCCGGCCCGCTGGGTCCCCGCCCACCGCGGCAACTACCGCGAGGGCCGCTCGGCCGCGATCGACAGGGTGATCATCCATGTCGCCCAGGGCACGTACGCCGGTACCGTCGACTGGTTCCGCAATCCGGCCTCGCGGGTCAGCACCCACTACGTCGTCCGCTCCTCGGACGGTGAGGTGACGCAGACGGTGCGGGACGGCGACACCGCCTGGCACGCCCGCGGCGCCAACCCGCGCTCCCTCGGCATCGAGCACGAGGGCTACGTGGCCGACGCCACCTGGTTCACCGACGCCATGTACCGCGCCTCGGCCGCCCTGACCTCTCATCTCTGCGACACCCACGGCATTCCGAGGGACCGCGAGCACATCGTCGGGCACACCGAGGTGCCCGGCAACAGTCACACCGATCCCGGTCCGCACTGGGACTGGGACCGCTACATGGAGCTGGTGCACGGCGGCTGAGTGCCGCCGGCCGCGCCGGCTCCCGCGGGGCGGGGCCGTCCCGGGCACAGCGCCCCGGGACGGCCCCTCCGCGTCCGGGCCCGTACCGGGGCGCCCGGGCCGGTCAGCCGGCCCCGCCGGAGCGGCCGGGGTCGGCGCGCCACTCGGCGTACGGGATGCGGGTGATCTCCAGCAGCTCACCCATGGTTCCCCACTCGTCCTTGCCGAGCCGGGTGAGCGGCCGCAGCTTCGTGACCTCGGGGTGCCCGTCGACCAGCACGCTGTCGGAGACCGCGGCGTGCACCACGCGGCCGAAGACGACCGTGCTGTCCCCGAGCCGGACGGTGCTGTGCAGTTCGCACTCCAGCGCGACCGGGGAGGCGGCCACCCGCGGTGGCTTGACCCGCGTGCTGGGCTCGCGGGCGATGCCCACGGCGTCGAACTCGCTGATGCCGGGCGGGAAGTCGGTGGATGTGGCGTTGATCTGCTCGAAGAGGTGCTCGGGGGCGAGATTGACCACGAAGGAACCGGTCGCCTCGACGTTGTTGAGGGAGTCCTTGCGGCCGACGGAGGTGAACTGCACGATCGGCGGGTCGATGCAGGAGACGGTGAAGTAGGAGTGCGGGGCGAGATTGTCGACGCCGTCGGCCGACGTCGTGGAGACCCAGGCGATCGGCCGGGGCACGACCACCGCGTTCATGAACTTGTAGAACGGATTCCTGCCGAGGGCGGCGGGATCGAAGTCGATGCGCATGGGCGCAGTATCCCCGGTCCGGGAGGGCAGGCCCGCAGAGGGTCTCCGGCGGTGCGTCCCCGTGTCCCCCGTCACACCGGCCGGCACGGCCGCGCCGCGGGTTCGCCGTCCGTGACCATCACCGGAAGGTGACCTTCCGGATGTGGCCGGTATTCCTCCCGGAACCGTCCGGATCATCCCTCTGTGACGCCCCCGGAACCGGGCCGCGGGCGGCTGTTCAGGCCCTCGCCGGAGCACGGCCCGTCACGGTCCGTCTGCACGCCAACTTCACAAAACCCCTGGCCACTTGGCATGTCGATCCATGATTAAGATGATGAACACATCACGCTTCCGTGGCGGACGCCGACAGCGGGGCTCATGTGTCCCGTGTGCCGACCGCCGGTGCCCCCTGTCCGGATCCGGACGGGTCCCGTACCGGCGGCGCTCCCGTCGTCGCATCTCCCCCGGTCTTCCCTCGCCCCCAAAGCAACGAGGATCCGATGACTCAATACGCACCGGAGGTGGTCTTCTGGTGCCTTGTCGCCGGTCTGCTCGCCGCCCTGGTCCTGCTGGTCCGCCAGCGGGGGATCACCAAGGCTCTGCGCAGGCACGCGGCAGCACTGGAGGACGGTCTCCGCGCCCGTGACCAAGAGGCCCGGCACCTGGTGGAGGTCCGCCTCCCCGCCATGGAATCCTCGGGGGCCCAGCCGGGCCCCATGCCGGGGCTGCTCCACGACCGGCTGGAGGGCACCTCCTTCGCCGAGAGCCTGCAGACGGTGATCGACCTGTTCACCGGCGCCGCCGACCGGGCCCGGACCCGCGCCGACCAGTCGGCCAAGGCCGCGCTCAAGTCCTCGATGCGCGCGCTGCAGGGGCTGGCCAACGAACAGCAGCTCGCCATCACCGACATGCAGGACCACCACGACAACCCGCACGTTCTCCAGGACCTGCTGGAGATCGACCACGCCAACGCCCAGTTCGGCCGGCGTGCCCAGGGCATCGCGGTGCTGTGCGGGTCCTGGCCGGGACGGCAGCGGGCCGCCTCCTCGCTGGTCGACGTCGTCCGGGGCGCCAAGGGCCGGATCCGGGACTACCGCCGGGTGGAGGTCCACGCGCAGGTCGACCTGGCCGTGGTGAGCCGGGCCGTGGAACCGGTGGTGCTGGCCGTCGCCGAGCTCCTCGACAACGCGGCACGCCACTCGCAGCCCAACACCCAGGTCGAGGTGACGCTCCGGGCCGCGCACAACGGCACCGCCATCGTGATCGACGACGCCGGCGTCGGCATGGACGACCGGGAGATCCAGAAGGCGACCCTGCTGCTCTCCGGCCGGCAGGACATCGACATCAACCGGCTCGGCGACCCGCCCCAGTTCGGCTTCGCCGTGATCGGCGTTCTCGCGGCCCGGTACGGGTTCAGCGTGTCCGTCGACACGCAGTCACCCTACGGGGGTGTCCGGGCCGTGCTGTTCCTCCCGAAGGAGCTGCTCACCAGCGTGATCACCGAGACCCCCGACGCGGCGGGCGAGCAGACCGGTCCCGCGGCGGCCGGCCCGGGGCCCGCGCCGGCCGCCGTGACCGCCGAGCCCGCACCCGCTGCCCCGGCACCCGCTCCGGCACCGGCCCCCGCCCCGGCCGCGCCCGCGGAACCGGAGGACCCCGAGCCGGCACCCGCCTCCACGGCCCTCGGCCTGCCCAAGCGCCGGCGCCGGGAGCCCGTACCGGAGCACGTGGCCGCCACCCGTGCCCCCGTGGCGCAGCCGGGCGCCGAGCCGCCCCCGGCCCGCCCGGCCCAGGAAACCGCTTCCCGCATGGGTGCCTTCGCTCGCGGCACCCGTTCCGGCCGTCTCTCCTCCCCGGATGATGAAGGGACCCCCCAGCGATGAATCCCCGTACGGCCAATGAACTGGGCTGGATGCTCGACGAGGTCCTCAAGGTGCCGGAGGCCCGGCACGCCATCCTGCTCTCCGCGGACGGCATGCTCCGGGCCCACTCCGAGGGCATCACCCGCGACGAGGCCGACCGGCAGGCGGCGGCCCTCTCCGGACTCCAGTCGATCAGCCGCAGCACGGCCGAGTTCTGCGCCCGGGACGAATCCCCGTGGCAGCAGACCCTCGTCGAGTTCTCCAGCGGCTACGTCTTCCTGATCGCCGCCGGCACGGGCGCCTATCTCGCGGTCTCCGCCTCCCCGGACGTGGACATGGAGGCCGTCACCTACCGCATGCACAAGCTCGTCGACCGCCTCGGCAAGGAGCTGACCAGTCCGCCCCGGCACGACGCGGTGTCCCACGCCGGCGGCCCGGCGTGAGCCCGCCCCGCAGGAGGGAGCGGGGACTCGTACGCCCGTACGTGGTGACGGACGGCCGCGCGCACCCGACGCGCAACACGCTGGATTTCGTCACCCTCGTCATGGCGATGAACGACCGGCCGCTGGGCGGGCTGAGCCCGGAGAAGAAGCGGCTGATGGAGCTCTGCCGCGGCGGCGCGCTGTCGGTCGCCGAGGTGGCGGGCCATCTGGAACTGTCGGTCAGCGTCGTCAAGGTGCTGCTCAGCGATCTGATCGACAGCGGCCACATCACCACCCGGGCTCCCGTCCCCAAGGCTCAACTCCCCCAGGCCCAGCTCTTGCAGGAGGTGCTCGATGGGCTCCGCGCTCGCCTCTGACCACGTCTATCTCCCGGATACGGTCAGCACCGCGGCCAAGATCCTGGTCGTCGGGCACTTCGCCGTCGGCAAGACCACCTTCGTGGGCACCCTCTCGGAGATCCGGCCGCTGCGCACCGAGGAGACGCTGTCGGAGGCCGGTGCCCACGTCGACGACCTCGCCGGGGTCCCGGAGAAGTCCACGACCACCGTGGCCATGGACTTCGGCCGGCTGACGCTCAGCGAGGAGCTGGTGCTGTACCTCTTCGGGGCGCCCGGGCAGAAGCGCTTCACCCGGCTGTGGCGGGACATGACCCACGGCGCGCTGGGCGCGCTGGTGCTCGCCGACACCCGCAGGCTCGACCAGTCCTTCGACGTCATGGGGCTCCTGGAGGAGCACGGCGTGCCCTACGCCGTGGCGGTCAACCGCTTCGACGACGCCCCCTCCTACCCCGACGCGGAGATCCGGGAGGCCCTCGACCTGCTCCCCGAGACGCCCCTGGTCACCTGTGACGCCCGGGACCGGATCTCCTCCACGCACGCCCTGATCGCACTCGTCCAGTACCTCCAGACCCGTCTCGCGCAGGAGCACATGTGACCACTCATCCATCCGGGTCCGACACCCAGGCCCCGCCCCCGGGCTGCCCGGCGCACGCCGGGGGGACCGGCGCGAAGCCGGCCGCCGGCGGGGCCGGCAGCGGGATCGAGCGTCTCTACGGCCCCGAGTTCGCCGCCGACCCGGCGGCCGCCTACGCGCGGCTGCGGACCTACGGCCCCGTCGCCCCGGTGGAACTCGCCGAAGGCGTCGAGGCATGGCTGGTCACCTCCTACGAGGGGGCCCTGGACGTGCTGCGCAGCCCGGAGCGGTTCTCCAAGGACCCGCGGCGCTGGCGGGCCCTCGCCGACGGGACCGTCCCGCCGGACAGCCCGGTCGTCCCGATGATGATGTACCGGCCGAACGCCCTGTGGACCGACGGAGCCGAGCACGCGCGGCTGCGCGGAGCGATCACCGACAGCCTCGACCGGGTGGACCCCAACGCCCTGCGCGGTTACGTCGAGCACAGCGCCGACACCCTCATCGACCGCTTCGGCCCCCGGGGCGAGGCCGATCTGCTGGCCGAGTACGGCGCCCGCCTCCCGCTGCTGGTCTTCGAGCGGCTGTTCGGCTGCCCGTCCGACATCGGTGCCAAGCTCGTCGAGGGCATGTCCGGGATCTTCGACTCGGAGGCCGACGCGGAGAAGGCCAACCAGACCCTCCTGGAGGGCGTCGCCGGGCTGGTGGCCCTCAAGCGGGCGGAGCCGGGACCGGATGTGACGTCCTGGATGATGGCCCATCCCTCGGCGCTCACCGACGAGGAGATGATGCAGCAGCTCGTCCTGCTGATGGGCGCGGGTACCGAACCGCAGCAGAACCTCATCTGCAACGGCCTGCTGCTGCTCCTCTCCGACGACCGCTTCGCCGGCGATCTCGCGGGCGGCAGCATGCCGGTCGAGGACGCGCTCGACGAGGTGCTGTGGCACGACCCGCCCATGGCGAACTACTGCGTCCACTACCCGCTGCACGAACAGGACTTCGGCGGCCACACGCTGCGCCCGGGAGAACCCGTGCTCGTCAGCCTGGCCGCGGCGAACACCGATCCCACGCTGGTCTCCGAGCGCCGCGGCGGCAACCGCGCGCATCTCGCGTGGAGCGCCGGGCCGCACGGCTGCCCCGCCAAGGACCCCGCCCGGCTGATCGCGGCCGTCGCGGTGGAAAAACTTCTCGATCGTCTTCCGGATGTCGAACTCGCAGTCGGGGTAGAGCAGTTGAGTTGGCGTCCGGGGCCTTTCCACCGGGCGCTGGCCGCTCTTCCGGTTCGTTTCCCCCCGGTCGCCTCACCCGCGGTCGCGGACAAGAAAAATGGAGACAGTGGATGGACACCACAACCCGCCCCGTCGTCATCGATCCTTCCGGCAGCGACATCCACGGTGAGGCAGCCCGCATCAGGGAGCGGGGGCCGGTCACGCTGGTGGAACTCCCTGGCGAGGTGGTGGCGTGGGCAGTAAGTGACCCCGTCCTGCTCAAGGAACTGCTGACCGATCCGCGGGTCTCCAAGGACCCGCGGCAGCACTGGCCGGCCTGGATCAACGGGGAGATAACCCCGGAGTGGCCGCTGTTCACCTGGGTCGCGGTGACCAACATGTTCACCGCCTACGGTGCCGACCACCGGCGGCTGCGCAAGCTCGTCGCCCCGGCCTTCACCGCCCGCCGGACGTCCGCGCTCCGGCCCCGGATCGAGGAACTGGCCTCGGGCCTGCTCGACCAGCTCGCGGACCGGCCGGCGGGCGAAGTGGCGGACCTCCGGGAGGAGTACTGCTACCCGATCCCCATCCAGGTGATCTGCGAGCTGTTCGGCGTCGAGGACGAGGGTATGCGGGACCGGTTCCGCACCCTCGTGGACAGCATCTTCAACACCACCGCGGACGCGGCGGAGGTGGCCGCCACCTTCGAGGGCATCCATGTGCTGCTCAGCGAACTGGTGGCCCTGAAGCGGCGCGAGCCGGGCGACGACATGACCAGTCTGCTCATCGCCGCACGGGAGGAGGACGGCTCCCGGCTGACCGAGCCGGAGCTGATCGACACCCTGCTGCTGGTGATCAGTGCCGGGCACGAGACCACGGTCAACCTCCTGGACAACGCGATCCACCTGCTGCTGACCCACCCGGAGCAGCGGGCCCTGGTCCGCGAGGGCCGGGCCTCCTGGGACGACGTGATCGAGGAGGCACTGCGCGTGGAGTCCCCGGTGGCGAGCCTGCCGCTGCGCTACGCGGTCGAGGACATCCGGGCCGGTGACGTCACCATCAAGAAGGGGGACGCGATCCTCGCCGCGTACGCGGCGGCCGGGCGCAACCCCGCGGCACACGGCGCCGACGCGGACCGGTTCGACCTCGGCCGGGTGGACAAGGAGCACCTCGCCTTCGGGCACGGCGTGCACTTCTGCCTGGGCGCTCCGCTGGCCCGGCTGGAGGCGCAGATCGCGCTGCCGGCTCTCTTCGAGCGCTTCCCGGACCTGGAGCTGGGCTGCGCGGCGGACGAGCTGCGGCCCGTGGCGTCCTTCATCTCCAACGGCCACCGCAGCCTGCCGGTCCGGCTCCGCGGGGCCGGGAACGGCGCGGGCTGAGGCCCGGGGGCGGCATCCGACGGCCCCGTGCGTCCGGCCCCGGCCGGACGGGCGGGGCCGTCGTCCGTCCCGCTGCGGCTCAGTACGGATACGTGGCGGTCGTGGAGCGGACCGTGAGCCAGCGGAGGCTGGTGAAGGCGTCGAGGTTGGCGTCGCCGCCGAAGCGGGAGCCGGTGCCGGAGGCGGCCACCCCGCCGAAGGGCGCCACGGCCTCGTCGTTGACCGTCTGGTCGTTGACGTGCACGATCCCGGTCGGGATGCGGCGGGCCAGTTCCAGGCCGCGGGCCGTGTCGCGGGTGACGATCCCGAGCGACAGGCCGTACTCGGAGGCGGCGGCGAGGGCCGCGGCCTCGTCCTCGTCCCGGAAGGACCGCACCGGGGCGACGGGCCCGAAGACCTCCTGGTCGTACGCGGGGGTGTCGCCGGCGTCGGCGAGGACGGTGGGCCGGTAGAAGAGGTTCTCGTGGGTGCCGCCGGCCGCGAGCCGCGCACCCGCCCGCACGCTGTCGTTCACCAGCCCGTGGATGCGGTCCCGCTGGCGTGCGTCGATGAGCGGGCCGAGGTGGACCGCCGGTTCCCGGGCCGGGTCCCCGACCGTCATGGACTCGGCCTTGGCGGCGAGCCGCCGGACGTACTCCTCGTACACGGACTCGTGGACCAGGTGGCGGCCGGTCGTCATGCAGATCTGGCCCTGGTGGAAGAAGGAACCCCAGGCGGCGGAGGAGATCACCGCGTCGAGGTCGGCGTCCTCCAGCACCACCAGGGCGGAGTTGCCGCCGAGTTCCAGATGGGCGCGTTTCAGGTGGCGGCCCGCGCTCTCCCCGACGGCCCGCCCGGCCGCCGTGGAGCCGGTGAACGAGATGACGGGCACCCGGGGGTGTTCCACCATCGCCTGGCCGGCCTCGGCCGCCCCGGGCAGCACGTGCAGCACCCCGGCGGGCAGCCCCGCCTCCTGGAAGACCCGGGCGATGGCGAACCCGCCGCTGACCGGGGTGCGGGGGTCGGGTTTCAGCACCACGGCGTTGCCGAGGGCCAGCGCGGGCGCGACGGAGCGGATCGCCAGGATCAGCGCCGCGTTGAACGGGGCGATCACGCCGACGACCCCGACCGGCACGCGCTGGGTGAACGACAGGCGCGGCACCTCGGTCGGCAGCAGCTGCCCGGGCGGCCGGGAGGCCAGGGCGCCGGCCTCGTAGCACTCCTGGGCCGCCACATGGATCTCGAACTCCGCCTTGCCGGGGACGTTGCCGCCCTCCCGGACGAGCCAGTCGCCGATCTCCCCGGCCCGGGAGTAGAAGAGGTCACCGGCCCGCCGCAGCACCGCCGCCCGCTCGTGGAACGGGGCGGCGGCCCACGCGGGCTGCGCCGCGGCCGCGTCCTCGGCCGACCGGCCGATGTCGGAGGCGTCGGCGAACCCGGAGCTGCCGAGGACCTCGCCGGTGGCCGGTTCCTTGATCGGGATCTCGCCGCCGGACAGCCGTTCCCAGCCTCCGGTCCAGCCGAGACCGCTCCAGGCCTGGGGATCGAGCAGGGTCATGACGCGACGCTCCTTCGCCTGACCGGCTGTGTCGTGCCCGCACGGGGGGGGGCGCGCCGTACGGTGCGGGTACCCCCGCCCCGCCCGTCAACGCTCTCACGACCACGGGGCGGGCGCGCCCCGGGCGGGCCGTGGTTCCGCCGTCCGGCCGGGGCCGGCCGGGCCGGCCGGGAGCGCTCAGCCGGGCAGGGCGAAGTCGATGACGTGCAGGGGCGAGGGGGCCGTTCCGCTGGACCTCTCCTGGTAGAGGAAGGACAGCACGCCGTCCTGGGGGAGCCGGGTCTCGTCGAGCACCACCTCACCGAAGGCGTTCAGCCCGCTCGCATCGTGGAGGACCGTCCAGTCGGTCCAGCCGGAGGCGGCGGAGGCGGCGGCGATCCGGCCGAAGGGCAGGATCGCGTAGGCGTTGTCATGGCGGTCGAAGGCGAGCTTGGTGCGCTGGCTGGACCGCAGGGGCTCCGGAATCTCCGTCTTGTGCCAGGTGCCGGCGGCGTCGCGGTGGACGTGGAAGGCGCGGCCGTGGTTCACCCGGTCACGGACGTAGTCGGTGCCGCACCGGCCGAACCGGCCGGGGACGTGGCTGATGACCGCGTGCGGGAGGTTCCGCGAGTCGGTCGCCTGGCTCTCCTGGTTCATCAGCGCGTGGTCGGGACCGAGCGCGTCGGCGATGGTGCCGGGGGTGCCGACCGCGACCCGGTCGCCGCCACCCGTGGTGCCCACGACCGTGCCGTCGGCGGTGCGCCAGGTGCGGCCGCGGTCGGTGGAGCGGACGTAGCCGGTGTCGTGGTTGGCGAGGCCGCCGCCGGCGCGCAGGACGGCGCCGTTCCCCTCGCGCCAGGTGTAGAAGGCGTGCAGGGTGCCGTCGGCGCTGTAGTCGATGCCGTGCAGGTACATGCTGCGCGTGCTGCTGGAGCCGTGCTCGCTGGTGTACGTGCCGGTGGAGCCGCTCCACTCGCCGAGTGCGCGCCACTGTCCGCCGTCGTACTCGGCCAGGCCGTTGCGGCCGTTGCCGGAGACCCCGGCACGGTAGCTGAGCTGGAGCGCTCCGCCGGGGGCGGCGATGAACTGCGGGTAGGTGAACTGCTCGGTGAGGCGCAGCCCGCCGAGGCTGGTCCGCACCGGGCCCAGGGCGTCCCGCCGCCAGGCCCGCGCGGCGGGTTCGCTCATGAGGCCGGCTTCGGACATGACGTAGTACAGCCCGCCGCTGTGCGAGTCCATCAGGACGTGCAGCCGGCCGTCGGCCGCGGAGACACCCATGGAGATGACGTTGTGGGAGTCGTCGGCGGTCAGCCTGTGGTCGAGCCTCAGGGTGTGCCAGCCGGTGGTGCCGAGGGCGCGGCGGGCGATCACGGCGCTGCGGTCGGCGGTGTACCAGGCGGCGTACTGGTGGCCCCGGTGGGTGAGGAGGCCGTTCTTCTGGAAGGAGTTGTTGTTGACGAGACCGTGGTACGAGACGAAGTAGAGGGCCCGGTCGTCGAGCCGGGTGTCCGAGATCAGCCGGACGGACGGGCCGGGTGCGGCGGCCCGCGCGGAGCCGCCGGCACCGGGTAAGGCGGTGGCCGCCGGCAGCAGTACCCCGGCGAGCAGGGCGGTGGCGAGGGCGAGAGGCGGCGGTGCCCCGCTCCCGGTCCGCCGGGTGCGGCGGTCGGCGGGTGTCCGGGCGGCTCGCGGAGTCCCGGTGCTCCTGAGGGGCCTGGGGGTCTTCATCACGGTCTCCTGGGGAGTGGGGGGTGTGGGAGGGGGCGGTGGGGTGGCGGGGGCGGACGCCGGTGTACGGGGGGCGGAGGGAACGGGGCCGTCACGGGACGGGCACGTCCTCCGGGCCCGCGCAATCCGGGCCGGGCACGCCGGCCGGGGGCCCGCGTCCGGGAACCGTTCCGGCGGCCGGCGGTGCCCGGACGGACTCTTCCACGCCCGGCCCCGGCACGGCAGAGGGCCGCCCCCGCCCGCCCCCGCCCCCGCGGCGTGCACCGGCGCTCCGTGCCGGGGCGGGGACCGGGGATCGGCGGCCCGGCGGAGGTGTCGGCGGGGCAGAGCGGGAAACCCGCGCAGGAGCCGCACTGATCGACGACAGACCGGCCCCGACCTGGCGGGCCGGCGGGACGGATGGCCTATGACCAGCGGATACACGGGTCCGGAGGACTACGGCCGGGACCCGATCGGAGACTTCCTCGCGCGCTTCCTCGGCGCCGCCGCGGCCGGGCGGCCGCCCGGTCCCCGGTATCTGGACTTCGGCCGCCTCATGAGCGAGCCGGCCAGGCGGCTCGTGTCCAGCGCGGCCACGTACGCGGCCCAGCACGGCAGCCCGGACCTGGACACGGAGCATCTGCTGCGGGCCGCCCTCACCACCGAACCGACCCGCGCCATGGTGTCGCGGGCCGGCGCCGACCCGGACGAGATCGTCGAGGAGATCGACCGGATCAGCGACGAGGGCCCGCCGCGGAACACCGTGTCGGTGAGCCCGGCCGTCAAGCGCGCCCTGCTGGACGCCCACGACGTCGCCCGGTCCACCGGGGCCTCGTACATCGGTCCGGAGCATGTGCTGATGGCCCTCGCCATCAACCGGGACTCCGCGGCGGGGCAGATCCTCGACGCCGCGCACTTCGACCCCAACCACGGCGCGCAGCACGGCGCGACGGCGGCGCCGGGCGCCCCCGAGCACGCCCCCAGCCCTCCCGGCCCCCAGGAGCGGAACACCCCGAACCTCGACAAGTACGGCCGGGACCTCACCGAGCTGGCCCGGGAGGGACGGATCGACCCGGTGATCGGCCGGGAGGAGCAGATCGAGCAGACCATCGAGGTGCTCGCCCGCCGGGGCAAGAACAACCCGGTGCTGATCGGCGAGGCGGGCGTCGGGAAGACGGCCGTGGTCGAGGGGCTGGCGCAGCGCATCGCCGACAGCGACGTCCCGGACGTCCTGCTCGGCCGGTGCGTGATCCAGCTCGACCTGGCCGGGGTGGTGGCGGGCACCCGCTACCGGGGCGACTTCGAGGAGCGGCTGACCGGGATCATCGAGGAGATCCGGGCCCACTCCGACGAGCTGATCGTCTTCATCGACGAGCTGCACACGGTCGTCGGCGCGGGCGGCGGCTCCGAGAGCGGCCCGATGGACGCCAGCAACATGCTGAAGCCGCCCCTGGCCCGCGGCGAACTCCACGTCATCGGGGCCACCACGCTGGAGGAGTACCGGCGGCACATCGAGAAGGACGCGGCGCTCGCCCGCCGCTTCCAGCCGCTCATGGTCCCCGAGCCGGACACCGCGGACGCGGTGGAGATCCTCCGCGGCCTGCGCGACCGCTACGAGGCGCACCACCAGGTGCGCTACTCCGACGAGGCCCTGGTGGCCGCCGTCGAACTCTCCGACCGCTATCTCACCGACCGTTTCCTGCCCGACAAGGCCATCGACCTGATGGACCAGGCCGGCGCCCGGGTCCGGCTGCGCTCCTCCACCCGCGGCACCGACGTCCGCGCCCTGGAGCGGGAGGCCGAGCAGCTCGCCCTGGACAAGGCGCAGGCGGTGGCGGCCGAGGACTACGAGCGCGCCACGCAGCTGCGGGACCGGATGGCGGAGGTGGAACGGCGGATCGCCGACGGCCGGAGCCGGGAGAAGAAGAAGCAGCCCTCCGGCAGCCGGATCGCGGAGGTCACCGTCGAGGACATCGCCGATGTCGTCTCCCGGCAGACCGGCATCCCCGTCAGCAGCCTCACCCAGGAGGAGAAGGACCGGCTGCTGGGCCTGGAGGAGCATCTGCACCACCGGGTCGTCGGCCAGGAGGAGGCCGTCACCGCCGTCGCCGACGCGGTGCTGCGCTCCCGCACCGGACTGGCCAGCCCGGACCGCCCCATCGGCAGCTTCCTCTTCCTCGGCCCCACCGGCGTCGGCAAGACGGAACTGGCCCGCGCGCTGGCCGAGGCGCTGTTCGGCAGCGAGGAGCGGATGGTCCGGCTCGACATGAGCGAGTACCAGGAGAAGCACACCGTCAGCCGGCTGGTCGGCGCGCCCCCCGGCTACGTGGGGCACGAGGAGGCCGGGCAGTTCACCGAGGCGGTGCGGCGGCACCCGTACTCGCTGCTGCTGCTGGACGAGGTGGAGAAGGCGCACCCCGACGTCTTCAACGTGCTGCTGCAGGTGCTGGACGACGGGCGGCTCACCGACGCCCAGGGCCGTACGGTCGACTTCACCAACACCGTGATCGTGATGACCAGCAACCTCGGCTCGGAGGCGATCACCAAGGGCACCTCCCTGGGCTTCGGCGCCCCGGGCGCGGACACCGACGAGGAGGCGCGCCGGGAACGTGTTCTGCGTCCGCTGCGCGAGCACTTCCGGCCGGAGTTCCTCAACCGCATCGACGAGGTGGTCATCTTCCGCCGGCTCGCCGACGACCAGCTGCGGCAGATCACCGACATGCTGCTCGACGAGACCCGGCGGCGGCTGCACGCCCAGGACATCGGCGTCGAGTTCACCCCGGACGCCGTCGACTGGCTGGCGCACCGCGGCTACCAGCCCGAGTACGGGGCACGCCCGCTGCGCCGGACGATCCAGCGGGAGGTGGACAACGCCCTCTCCCGGATGCTGCTCCGCGGCGAGCTGCGCCCGCACGGCGGGGTGCGGGTCGCGGTCGGCGACGGCGCGCTGGTCTTCGAGCGCTCCGGCACCGGGACGGAGGAGGCGGGCCCGGAGGCCGGCGGCCCCGGAACGGAGACGTAGGGGCGCCTCCCGGGCGTTCCTCCGGCGTCCCCCGCGGGCCGTCCCCGGCGTCCCCTCCCGGGTCGTGTCTCCCCCTCCGGGCTGACCGGCGCCCCGGCCGTACTCCCCCGGCGGTACACGCGGTCACCACGGCAGGACGACGACAACACGGCCGGAACCCGGAAGTCTTGGCGCGTGGACGGCAACGGCAGACGGGGACAGGCGCACGGCGGACCGCTCCGGGAGCGGCCGGCATGAGCGGCCTGGTGCCGTCGGTCGTCCTGGCCGCCGTGTCGGCCGTCTGCTACGCGGCCGCGGCCATTCTCCAGGAGCGGGTCGCGGCGGCGGCCGCCCGGCAGCCGGTGCCGGAGCCGCTGTGGCGGAGCGCCCGCTGGTGGGGTTCGGTGGCGCTCAACGGCTCGGGCTCGGTGCTGCACGTGCTGGCCCTGGGGTTCGGGCCGCTCTCCGTCGTCCAGCCGCTGGGCGTGCTGACGCTCGTCTTCGTGCTGCCGCTGGCCGCGCTCTGGGTGGGACGGCGGGCCGGCCGGACCGGGTGGCGCGGTGCGCTGCTGGTGTCCGCCGGACTGGCCGGACTGCTGGCACTGACCGCCGCACGGCCGGCCGGGGCGCTGAGCGGTCGGGACCAGCTGACCCTGGCTGTGGTGGCCCCGGTGCTCTTCCTGTCGCTGGTGGTGGCCGCGCGGGGCACCGGACGGCCCGCCGTGCGGAGTGCGCTGCGGGCGGCGGCGGCCGGAGTGGCCTTCGGCATCGCCTCCGTGTTCACCAAGACGGTGGCCGCGGACTGGACCCCGGCGGCCCTGCTGGAGCGGGCGCCGGCCATCGCCGTGACGGCCGTGCTGGCGGTCGCCGGGCTGCTGGCCTCCCAGGCGTCGTACCGGGACGGCGGGCTCGCCGCACCGCTGGCCACGGTGACGGTCGTCAATCCGGTGGTGGCCTCGGCGGCCGGCATCGCCCTGCTCGGCGAGGGCTTCCGCTACGGGACGGCGGGGGTGCCGTTCGTGCTCGCGGCGTCCGTGGTCACGGTGTACGGCCTGGTCGTGCTCACGGTGCGCCAGGAGAAGGCGGCGGGCGGGCGGTCCCCGGCGGAGCGGGGCCGGGCCGCCGCTCTCCCGCCCGCCGGTGCCGGGGTCCCGGCCGTGGCCGGGCGGGTCCTGCCGGTGCCGGACGTCGCGCGGTCCGGGGCGCTGCCGGAGCGCGATACCCCGTCACCGGGCCTGAGTCCCGCCGGGACGTGAGCGCCGGCCCCTGCGCAACGGGCCGTGAACGGACACCGGCCGGGACATCGCACCGCGGGGCGGCCGGGGAGGACGGGCCGGTTTCCGCGGCCGTGCGTCCGGGGGCGTCCATCCGTTCGCGGCGGGGGTACCCGGACGGGGACGGTGGGCTGTCGCCCGCCGCCGCTGTGCCGGACACTGTCCGCACACCGGCAGCGGGCCGGTACGAGGGAGGTTCCATGCGGGTGTCGGGCGGCGGCGAGGGGAGTCCGCTCCGCTCCCCCTGGTGGCGGGGGGCCGCCGCGCTCGCGGCGGGGGCGTTCCCGGCCCTGGTCTTCCCGGCTCCGGGGCTGTGGTGGCTGGCGTACGCGGCGCTCGTGCCGTGGCTGCTGCTGATCCGCTCCGCCCCCACGGGCCGCCGCGCGGCGCTCGACGGCTGGTTGGGCGGTACGGGCTTCCTGCTGGCGGTCCACCACTGGCTGATGCCGAGCCTGCACGTCTTCATCCTGCTGCTGGCCGGGCTGCTGGGACTGCTGTGGGCCCCCTGGGGGCTGCTGGTGCGGCGGCTGCTGTCCGGCCGGCCCGGCGCCGGCGCGGTGGCGGCGGCCCTGGTCCTGGTGCCGTCCGGGTGGCTGATGGTCGAACTGGTGCGCTCATGGGAGTACTTGGGCGGCCCGTGGGGGCTGCTGGGCGCCGGGCAGTGGCAGGTGCCGCCCGCCCTGCGTCTCGCCTCGCTCGGCGGGGTGTGGCTGGTGAGCCTGCTGCTGGTGGCGGTGAACACCGCGCTCGCCGTGCTGGTCGCGGTGCCGGGTGCCCGCCGGGCGGGACTGGCGGGCGTTCTGGTGTGCGCGGCGGTGGCCGGTTCGGCCTGGCTGGCCGCTCCGGTGCCGGAGCGTGCCGGGCAGGCGCGCATCGGCCTGGTGCAGCCGGGGATCGTGGACGGTGTGGGCAGCGTGGACCGGCGCTTCGACCGGGAGGCCGAACTGACCCGCCGGCTGGCGGGGCGCCGGGTGGACCTGGTGGTCTGGGGCGAGAGCAGCGTCGGGCGGGACCTGCGGGACCGCCCGGATCTGGAGCGGCGGCTGGCGGCGCTCTCCCGCGAGGTGGGGGCCGGCCTTCTCGTCAATGTGGACGCCCGCCGCTCGGACCGCCCCGGGATCTACAAGAGCTCGGTGCTCGTCGGCCCGGACGGGGTGACCGGGGAACGCTACGACAAGATGCGGCTGGTGCCCTTCGGCGAGTACGTTCCGGCCCGCTCGCTGCTCGGCTGGGCCACCTTCGTGGGCAGGGCGGCGACGGAGGACCGCCGCCGCGGCACCGCCCCGGTGGTCACGGAGACCCCCGCCCCCGCGCGCCCCGCCGGTGAGCGGCTGCGGATCGGGCCGCTGGTGTGCTTCGAGTCGGCGTTCCCCGACATGAGCCGCCATCTGGTCCGGGAGGGCGCCGAGGTGGTGATCGCCCAGTCGGCGACCTCCTCGTTCCAGGACAGCTGGGCCCCGCAGCAGCACGCCTCGCTGGCGGCCCTGCGCGCGGCGGAGACGTGGCGGCCCTTCGTGCACGCGACCCTGACCGGCGTCAGCGCGGTGCACGGGCCGCGCGGTGAGCGGATCGGTGTCCGCCTCGGCACGGACAGCAGCACGGCGGCGGTCTACGAGGTGCCGCTCGCCCGGGGCACCAGCCCGTATGCGCGGCTGGGCGACTGGGCCGTCCACGGAGCCGCGCTGGCGCTCGCCGTGTTCGCCGTGCGCGAGGTCATCCGGCGGCCGGCCCGCCGCCGGCCGGCCCGGACGCCGCCGTCACCACCCGCTCGCACAGCTCATGCGTCGCCAGGGCGTCCTCGGCGGTGAGCAGCCTCCCCGCGCGCACGGCGTCCAGGAAGAACAGCACCGCCTGCTCGATGCCGCGCTGCCGGGCGACCGGCACCCAGTCGCCGCGGCGGCGGACACTGGGCTGGCCCTTGTGGTCGGTGATCTCGGCGAGATTGGCCACCTGGCGCTTGGTGTCCTGCCCCGAGACCTCCAGAATCTCCTCGGCGGAGCCGCTCATCCGGTTCATCACGCCGAGGGCGGTGAAGCCGTCGCCGGACAGCTCGAGCACGGCGTGGTGGAGGAGCCCGTCCCGGACCCGGGTGCGGACGCCGACGTGCTCGGCGGTGCCGGGCAGCAGGAAGCGCAGGGTGTCCACGACGTGGATGAAGTCGTCCAGGACGAACGTCCGCGGATCCTCGGGCAGGCCGACCCGGTTCTTCTGCATGAGGATCAGATCGCGCGGGTGGTCGCGGCACTGCGCGTAGCCGGGCGCGAAGCGGCGGTTGAAGCCCACGAAGAGGCTGACCCGCCGCTCGGCCGCCAGCCGGACGATCCGCTCGGAGTCGGCGTAGTGGTAGGCGATCGGCTTGTCGACGTAGACCGGTATCCCGGCCTCGACGAGGCGGGTGACGATCCCGGCGTGGGCGGCGGTCGGCGCGTGGACGAAGGCCGCGTCGGGGGCGGCTCCGAGCAGCGAGTCGAGGGTGGTGTGGCGCTGCCGTTCCGGGACGCGGTGGCTGTCGCCGGTCAGGGCCAGCGTCGCCGGGGAGCGGGTGTGGAGGTGCAGTTCGACGCCCGGCTGGGCGGCGAGCACCGGGAGATAGGCCTTGCGCGCGATGTCGCCGAGCCCGATGCAGCCGACTCTGAGCGGCGTGTGGTCCACCAAGGCGCTACTCCCGTCCTCCCGGGTTCCGCCGGCCCCGGGCGGCCGGAGGGTTCCGCGGGCCGTCAGCATACGGGGGGCCCGGCGGGCTCCAGTCGGCGATGCCGTCGAGACTGCGCAGGGCCAGGCGGGGACCGAGCTTGTCGACGGCCGCGAAGAGGGCGGTGCGCAGGGCGCAGGCGGGCGCGGACGACCAGGTGGTGAGCCGCCCGACGCGGCCGGAGCGCCGGACGGCGTCCAGGGTGCGGTCCAGCCGGGCCTCCGTATAGGCGGCCAGGGCGCGGGCGGTGCCGTCCGGGGCCGGGCCGCCGGGGCCTTCGGTTCCGGACGGGCCGCCGGACGGCTCGCGGGCGGTGAGGAGCGCGAGGACGACGGCGTCCTCGACGGCCTGGCAGCCGCCCTGCCCGAGGTTGGGCGTCATGGGGTGGGCGGCGTCGCCGACGAGGGCCACCCGGCCGCGGTGGTACGCGGGCAGCGCGGTGGCGGTGGCGTACACGTCGTTGCGCAGGATGTCCTCCGGCCGGACGGCGGCGAGGAGGGCGGGGACGGGGTGGTGCCAGCCGCCGAAGCGCCGGAGCAGTTCGGCCCGCTCGTCGTCGGCCGCCCTGCCGCCGGCCGGGACGGCGGCGGTGGCGTAGACGTAGACCCGGCCGTCGTGCAGCGGCACCGTTCCCCAGAGACAGCCGCGGCCCCAGGTCTCATGGGGTTCGAACGGCTGCTCGGGCGCGGGCGCGACGAAACGCCAGGCGGTGAACCCCGCGTATCGGGGCCCGGGGGTGTCCGGGAAGAGGGCGCCCCGGGCTGCCGAGTGGATGCCGTCGGCGGCGACGACGAGGTCGGCGTTCAGCGCGGCGGGGGCGGCGGCCGGGAGCGCCGGCCCCGTACCGGTGGTCGTGGCCGCACCGGAGACCGCCACCGTGGCGGCGCTTCCGCCGGCACGGTCGCCGGAGCCGCCCCCGGTGTCCGGTCCGGCGGCGGTGCCGGCTCCCGCGGCGGTCGGGGTGACGCGGGCGGGACGGTCCGGGCCGCCGGGATCGGCGATCTCCCCGGCGACCCCCGTCCGTACGGAACCGGCGGGCAGCCGGGAGAGGAGCAGGTCGACGAGGGCGGCGCGGTGGGCGATCACCACCGGGCCGCCGAACCGCTCGGCCGCGGCGGCGCTCGTCGTGCGGGAGAGCCAGCGGCCGCCGGGCAGCCGCAGCCCGCCGTCCGCCTGCCACGCGGACATCGCGCGGACCGCGTCGCCCGCGCCGATGACGTCCAGCGCGCGCTGGGCGTTGGGGGCGAGCGCGATGCCGGCTCCGACGGGCTCCAGGGCGGCGCCGCGTTCGAGGACGGTCACGGACCAGCCGTGGCGGTGCAGTGCGGCGGCTGCGGTGAGCCCGCCGATTCCGGCGCCGATGACGACGGCTCGAGGCTGGGGCATGTTCCCTCCACGGTTTCCACTACATCTGTAGTTCCAGCCGGAGCGTACTACACATGTAGTGGCGGCGGTAGATTGACCGGCATGGTCACCGGAACACGCGCCTCCCGCCCCGCCCTGGTCGCCGACGCGGCGATCGGCCTGCTCGCGGAGCGCGGTCTGCGCGGGCTGACACACCGGGCGGTGGACGAGGCGGCCGGGCTGCCGCAGGGCTCCACCTCGAATCTCGCCCGCACCCGGGCCGCGCTGCTGGAGCTCACCGTCCGGCGGCTGGCGGAGCGCGAGCGCGCCGTCCTCGGGCCCGGGGACGGCGCGCTCCCCCCGTCCGGTGGGCTCGACGGGCTGGCGGACACGCTCGCCACCGCCCTCGACGGCTATCTCTCCGGGCACCGCCGGCTGCTGGTCGCCCGCTACGAACTGGCCCTGGAGGCCACCCGGCGGCCCGAGCTGCGGGCCGTCTACGACGCGCAGGGCCGGGTGTTCCGGGACATGGTGGAGGCGATGCTGGGCGCTGCCGGCTCCCGCGCCCCGGAACGCCACGCCCTCTCCCTGGTCGCCTGGTGCGACGGGGTGCTCTTCTCCTGCACGGCCGGCTCCTTCCACACCGTCCGTCCCAGCCGGAGGGAACTCCGGGAGGGCATCCGGGAGTTGCTGAGCGGGATGCTCGCCTCCGGGCCACGGCACGGCGCTGCGCCGTACGAGTGACGGGCCGTCACTCCCCCGGGCGCCTTTCCCGCCGGCCCGCACCGGTGCGGCGGTCGGCACAGCACGCTGATCCCGTGCGCCCACGAACAGCAGCGATCCTTCTGACGGCTCCGCTTCTGGCCGGCTGCGTCTCCGTCTCCGGCGAGCCGCCGGCGGCCGTGAGCCGCGGCACGGAGCCGGCGGCGGCAGCCACCGGCTCCGGACCCCCCGGGGCCCGCGGGCCGCGGCCCCCCGTCCCCAGCGAGTCCCCGGCCACGGCCGGCCCGGCCGCCATCCCGCGCGGGACCGGCGCTCCGCCGCGGGGACGCCAACGCCCCGGCCCGCCGCCCCCGGAGGCTCTCCGCCCGGGCGGGCGGCGGCCCGCCCCCGGCCCGCCCCGGACGGAAGAACTCCGGGCGGAGGGGCCCCGGCCGGAGGGACCCCGGCCGGCACCGGGCCGGTCCGCCGCGCGGCTGCCGGCGTCCCGCCCCGGCACGGGCGTCTGCGAGCTCGGGGAGCGTTTCGGCCGATGGGAGCCGGGCAGCGAACAGGCCCGGATCTGCCGGGGCTTCTACGGCGACTGACCGGCACCGTCCGCCAGCCGCGTCTCCAGCCGCTCGATCGCGGAGAGAACGCCGGCGGCGTACGGACCGGTGGCGGCGTCGCCGGTGTCCAGGGCGGCCGAGGCGGCGCGGGCCCGGGCCAGCTCCGCCCGCGCCCGCTCCGGCCGGCCCAGCCTCGCGTAATCGGCGGCGAGGTTGAGATGCAGCGAGGGGTAGAAGCCGCGGAGCTGCACGGCCGCGTCGTGCTTCCGGACCCGCTCGTCCGAGAGCGAGTCCGCCGCGGCCAGGGCCCGCAGGTCCCACTCCAGCTCCAGCGCGGGATCGTCCTGGGTATCGGCCATGTAGTGGGCGATGGTGCACCGGTGCAGGGCGTCGCCGTCCTCCCCGGTCTCCTCCCACAGGCGGGCGAAGCGGTTCCGGGCCTCCTCGCGGTCGCCTCCGTGCAGGAGCATGACCACCTGCCCGATCCGCGTCATCACGGGGTCCTCACCACCGCTCCCCCGCACGGCGCTCCCCCGTCGCTCTTCCTCCACCGCCACCTCCGGGCCTGTCCGCACTCCGTCTCCCCCGCGAGCCTCCGGGGGCGCCGTCCGCCACCGCTCGATCCCCTCGACACTAACCACACCCCCGGGACTCCGCCCGGCCACCGGCGCACTCGGCACAGCGGACGGACCGGCCGGGAAGCCGGCCGGGGCACGGCCGCCTCCGGGCCGGGCCCGCTCCCCGCTCACGCGGCCCGGCCCGGCCCGGAAGGCTCAGCCCCGGCACGGAAGGCTCAGCCCAGGTCCGGGATGCGCCAGTCGATCGGGGTGTGGCCGTGATCGGCGACGGCCTTGTCGATCTGGCTGAAGGGCCGGCTGCCGAGGAACTTCTTCGCCGACAGCGGCGACGGGTGCGCCCCCTGCACCACGGTGTGCCGCGCGGTGTCGATCAGCGGCAGCTTCTTCTTGGCGTAGTTGCCCCACAGGACGAAGACGGCCGGGTCGGGGCGGGCGGCGACGGCGCTTATCACGGCGTCCGTGAAGCGCTCCCACCCCTTGCCCTTGTGCGAGTTGGCCTCGCCCGCCCGGACCGTCAGCACCGCGTTCAGCAGCAGCACCCCCTGCTCGGCCCAGGGCATCAGGAAACCGTTGTCCGGAACCGGGTGGCCGAGGTCCTCCCTGAGCTCCTTGTAGACGTTCCGCAGCGACGGCGGGACCCGTACCCCGGGGCGGACCGAGAAGCACAGCCCGTGGCCCTGGCCCTCACCGTGGTAGGGGTCCTGCCCGAGGACGAGCACCTTCACCCGGTCGTAGGGCGTCGCGTGCAGCGCCGCGAAGACCTCCTCGCGCGGCGGGTACACCGGCCCGGCCGCCCGCTCCTCCTCGACGAAGGCCATGAGCTCCGCGAAGTACGGCTTCTCCAGTTCCTCGCCGAGGACGCCTCGCCAGGACTCGGGCAGCATGTCGGTCACGTCAACAACCTCCGGGATGGATCGGAACGGTTCCCAGAACGTACCGGCGCCCACTGACAACGCCCCGCCGGGGTACGGGAGAAGGACGGCCGCGGGAACGGCCGGCGCCCCGGTCCGTCCGTCCGTCACCGCCCCCCGTTTCCGTCCCGGTCACGCGGCGTCCGGCCGCGGCCGTACCCTCGCGTCCGTCCGGGCACGGCCGCGGCCGGCGGCTCATCCGGCTGGGCGACCGTGCCGACCCCCGGGGCGGGCAGCACGGGCCCGGAACCGGGACGGTCCGGGGACGGAGACCCCCCGGTGCGGACCCGGACGGGTCCGCACCGGGGGCTGTGCCGCCCGGAGCGCGCACGAGGTCGAGCGGCCGTGCGCGCGGGGCACCCGGGCGGATTCAGCCGACGCCCGCGTTGAGGAAGATGCCGCCCTCGACGACGAGCGTCTGGCCGGTGATCCAGCCGGCCCGGTCCGAGAGCAGGAACTCGGCGGCGCCGCCGATGTCCTCCGGGGTGCCGAGCCGCTTGAGCGGGTAGGCCGCCGCGGCCTCCTCCTCCCGGCCCTCGTAGAGCGCCTCCGCGAACTTCGTCTTGACGACGGCGGGGGCTATCGCGTTGACCCGCACGGCGGGCGAGAACTCGTGGGCGAGCTGGAGGGTGAGGTTCACCATGGCGGCCTTGCTGATGCCGTAGGCGCCGATGAACGGCGAGGCGGAGACGCCGGCGACGGAGGCGATATTGACGATCGCGCCGCCGTTCTCCCGCTGCCAGGCCTTCCAGGTGAGCTGGGCGAACGCCAGTGCCGAGACGACGTTGGTCTCGAACACCTTGCGCGCCACGTTCAGGTCGAGGTCGGCGATCGGCCCGAAGACGGGATTGGTGCCCGCGTTGTTGACAAGGTAGTCGACCCGGCCGAAGGCTTCCATGGTGCGCTCGACGGCCTCGGCCTGGTGGACCGGGTCGTGGGCCTTGCCGGCGACACCGATGACCCGGTCGGCGCCGAGCCTCTCCACGGCCTCCTTGAGGGTCTCCTCGGTGCGGCCGGTGATGCACACCCGGTCGCCGCGGGCGACGAGCGCCTCGGCGATGCCGTAGCCGATGCCGCGGCTCGCTCCGGTGATGATCGCGGTCTTTCCGCTGTCCTGCACGTCGGCAGTCATCTCTGTCCGTTCCCCTGCTGGTTAGTTGAGCGGGCCGCCGGCCACGTACAGGACCTGGCCGGAGACGAATCCGGCGGCGTCACCGGTGAAGAAGGCGATCGCGTTGGCGATGTCCTCGGGGTGGCCGACGCGCTGGACGGGGATCTGCGAGGCGGCCGCGGCCTGGAAGTCCTCGAAGCCCATGCCGACGCGGGCGGCGGTGGCGGCGGTCATCTCGGTGACGATGAAGCCGGGGGCGACGGCGTTGGCCGTGACGCCGAACTTGCCGAGCTCCTTGGCCAGGGTCTTGGTGAAGCCCTGCAGACCGGCCTTGGCGGTGGCGTAGTTGGCCTGGCCGCGGTTGCCGAGCGCCGAGCTGCTGGACAGGTTGACGACGCGTCCGAACGTGGCGTCGACCATGTACTTCTGGCAGGCGCGGGTCATCAGGAACGCGCCCTTGAGGTGCACGTTCATCACGGTGTCCCAGTCGCCCTCGGACATCTTGAACAGCAGGTTGTCGCGGAGCACACCCGCGTTGTTCACGAGGACGACCGGTGCGCCGAGCTCATCGGCCACCCGCGCCACGGCGGTCTCGACCTGGCCGGCGTCGGAGACGTCGCAGCCGACGGCGAGGGCCTTGCCGCCGGCCGCCGTGATCTTCTCCACGGTGTCCTTGCAGGCCGCCTCGTCGAGATCCAGAACGGCCACGGCGCGGCCCTCCTCGGCCAGGCGGACGGCGGTGGCCGCGCCGATGCCGCGGGCGCCGCCCGTCACAATGGCGACGCGCTGCTCGGTGGTGGACATGCGGGTTCTCCTCGCGCTCGGATACGGGTCCGGCTCACCGGCAGGCCGCCCGCGCCGGCGGGCACGGAGACTGCGGACCGATAGGGGTGAGCAACCGCTTAGTAGGTCTCTGGCGGAACGCTAGAAGCCCTGGCACCCCGTGTCAACGGCCTGCCGCGCCGAGGCGCGCATGTCACAGCCCGGAAGGCAGCCGCACCCCGGCCGGCCGAGTCCGCCGGGCACCCCGCGGCACGCTGCCGGGCCGCGGACCGCACCGGGCGGGCGAACGGGCGGACGGGCGGACGGGCGACAACGCGCGGTGCGACAAGAGCGGTGGGTCCGCGCCCGCCGCACGCCGGCCGCCCGTCTCACCGCACGAGCAGCGCCAGCAGCCGCTCCGCCTCGGCGGCCGGGTCGGCCGTCAGACCGGTGTGCACCGGTCCCGGCTGGAGCACCGTGCTGCGCGGCGCCACCAGCCAGCGGAACCGCCGGCCCGGATCCTCCTCCGCGGCCCGCCCGGCACCGCCCCGGCAGAACTCCTCGGCCGCACGCAGAGCGGCGCGGACACCCGCGGTGTCGGCCCCCGGGTCCAGGGCACGCAGCCGCGCCTCGTCGAGATGGGTGCGGACCACGACCAGGGAGCGCGCCCGGCAGTAGACGGCGACGCCCGCGTTGAAGCACTCGCCGCGCTCGATCCGCGGCACCACCCGCAGCAGCGCGTACTCGTAGACGTCCCGCCCGCCGGTTCCCGCGCTCACCGGGCGGCCCTCCCGCCGTCCCGCCCGGCGGGGACCGGCGCGAAGCCCTCGTGGACGGTGCGGGAGCGGCGCAGCAGGATCTCGGCGTACGCGCGGCGCAGCGGCTCCGGGCCGTCGAAGCCGGGCTCGCCGTCCAGCCACACGTCCGGAACCCGGGCGGTGACCTCGGCGAGCAGTTCTGCGGTCACCCGGGGCGCGAGTTCGGCCGCGGCCCGCCGGACATCCGGGCGGAACCGGGCGAGGACGTGGTCCGAGGCGTCGTACGGCCGGGCCGCGGCCTTCCCGGCCGATGGCCAGTGGTGGTGCCAGATCATGGCCGCTCCGTGGTCGATCAGCCAGGGTTCCCCCTGCCACACCAGCAGGTTCGGGTTGCGCCAGGACCGGTCCACGTTGCCCACGAGCGCGTCGAACCAGACGACGCGGCCCGCGTCGGCGGGTGTCATCTCCCAGCCCAGCGGGTCGAAGCCGAGGGCGCCGGAGAGGAAGCGGACACCGAGGTCCGGACCGCCGGCCCTGAGCAGGTGCTGCACCTCCGGGTCGGGCTCCCCCAGGCCGAGCACCGGATCGAGCCGGACGACGGCCGGCTCCGGGATCCGGAGTCCCAGCCTGCGGCCGAGTTCGGCGCAGATCGCCTCGGCGACGAGGGTCTTGCGGCCCTGCGCGGCCCCGGCGAACTTCACGACCCAGAGGCCGCGGTCGTCCCCCTCGACGAGGCCGGGCAGCGAACCGCCCTCCCGCAGGGGGGTGACATAACGGATGGCGGTGACGTCGCGCAGCATCGCCCCAGGTTACGGCGCGGGCCGGGGCGGCCCGGCAGGGACCCGGCGGCCCGGCCCGCGCGGGCGCTGAACACCCCGGGGCCCCGCTGCGTACAGGTCGGTGGGAGCGGCTGTCACCAGGGCAGGTCGCGCATCAGCGCCTCAGCGAAAGGGACGTACTCACCATGACGGGATCTCAGGGCTCCGCGCGGAGCACCAGCCGCCGCGCCGTGGTCACGGCCGCCGGGGCCGCCGGTCTCACGGCGGCCCTCGCCGCCTGCGGCGACTCGGGTGACTCCGGAGACGCGGCACAGCAGCCCGCGGGGGACGCCGTGGCACCCGAGGAGGGCGCGGACGCCGGCGCGGGCTCCGGCGAGGCGACCGGGGAGACCGGCGGAGAGGCGCCCGGCGGCGGCACCGAACTGGCGAAGACGGCGGACATCCCCGAGGGCGGCGGCAAGGTCTTCCCGGACCAGAAGGTGGTCGTGACCCAGCCGACGGCCGGTGAGTTCAAGGCCTTCTCCGCGACCTGCACACATCAGGGCTGCGCGGTGAAGGACGTGGCCGACGGCCTGATCAACTGCCCGTGCCACGGCGCCCAGTACAGCGCGCTCGACGGCAGCGTCAAGGGCGGTCCGGCACCGAAGCCGCTGCCGCCCGCGAAGATCACCGTCCAGGGTGACTCGGTGATGCTGGGCTGAGTCATCCGGCCGCTCCTCCGGTGGGGGCGGCGGGTGTGCCGCGACGGCCCGCGGTGACCGCCGGTGCGGAAGGGAGCGTCCGCGGCGGCCGCGGACAGCGCGTCGCGGCGCGAGGAGAACACGAGGGGAAGACGAGCGGCAGGAGGGGGAAGACGGTGCCGGGCCCGCGGCGCTCCAGCAGGGAGGAGCGCCGCGGGCCCGGCCGTGCGGCCGTGCGGCCGTGCGGCCGTGCGGCCGTGCGGCCGTGCGCACCAGTCTCGCGTGCGGGACCGTGCAGCGCCCCCTACGGCGTCCGGGCGCACGGCCCCGCATCACCGCGCCGACGCCGCTCCGCGCCCGCCGCACCCGCCGCACCCGCCGGAGACCCGCCGGACGCCCGCCGCCGGTCTCCGCGCCTTCCGCGGTGACCCGGGCCGGCGTTGCGCGGCCGGCGCCGGGCCCGCATGCTGTCCGGACGCCTGATCACCACCAGCGCACACGGAGGACGGACGAGATGACCGCCACCCAGCGGCGGGGCCGCCGGATCATGATGAGCCCGCAGGAGCTGGACGTCTTCCTGGCCGGGCAGCGCACCTGCCGGGTGGCCACGGTCGGCGCGGACGGCCGTCCGCATGTCAGCGCGCTCTGGTTCTGCTGGGACGGCAGGTCCCTCTGGCTCTACTCGCTGACCCGCAGCCGCCGCTGGGCGCAACTGCGCCGCGACCCCCGGCTCGCGGTGATCGTGGACGACGGGGAGGACTACGGCGAACTGCGCGGCGCCGAGCTGACCGGGACGGCCGAGGCCGTCGGGGAGGTACCGCGCACGGGAGAGCCCTGCCCCGCCCTCGACGCGCCCGAACGGCTTTTCGCCGCCAAGTACTTCGGGCTGGACGAGCTGCCGCACGACGGGCGGCACGGCTGGCTGCGGCTCACCCCCGAGACCGTCGTGTCCTGGGACTTCCGCAAGATCCCCGGAGCCTGAGGCCTCCGGCGGAGCCGGCCGCCCCGCCCGGTCCGGCCTCGCGTCCCGGCTCCTGCCGTCAGCGGTGCTGAACGGTGCGGTGCGGATTTTCTCGCTTGTCCCGCGGGAGCCCGCCGAGCATCGTGGTGCCCATGACCACCACCGCCGCGACGGACGGCACCCGCTCCGCGCCCGCCACCCCTGCCGTGGGCCCCGCCCGCCGCCCCGCCGTCGACTGGCGGATCCGGTTCGCCGTGCTCTCACTGATCTGGGGCTTCAGCTTTCTGCTGATCAAGGTGGGAACGGAGGGCTACGCCCCGCTCCAGGTCACCCTCGGGCGCATGGTGTCCGGTACGGCGGTGCTGCTCGCCGCGCTCGCCCTCCGGCGGCAGCGCCTCCCGCGCGGCGCCCGCACCTGGGTCCACCTGGCCGTTTCCGCGCTGTTCCTGAACGCGCTGCCGTACTCCCTCTTCGCCTACGCCGAGCTGACGATCTCCTCCACCCTGGCGGGGATCTGCAACGCCACCACCCCGCTCTGGGGCATGGCCCTCTCCCTGGTCGCGCTCTCCGAGGACCGGCCGACCCGGCGCCGGGTGGCGGGCCTCGGGCTGGGCTTCATCGGCGTGCTGACGGTCCTGGGCGCCTGGCAGGGCTTCGCCGGGCAGGATCCGGCCGGCACGGCCATGGCGCTGGCCGCCTCCGCGAGCTACGCCGCCGGCTGGATCCATGTGCGGCGCACTCTGGCCGGCCGCGAGGAGTCCCACCTCGCCATGTCGGGCGCGCAGTTGCTGCTGGGCACCGCGCAACTGGCCGTCGTCACCCCGTTGTTCACCTCCGCCCCGTCCTCCTTCCCGCTGGTGCCCCTGCTGGCCGTGACGGCGCTCGGCGCGCTCGGCACCGGGGTGGCCTTCCTGATCCAGTACGGCCTGGTCGCCGAGGTGGGGCCGACGACGGCGCAGATGGTCACGTACTTCATTCCGGTCATCGCGACGGCCGCCGGTGTGGTGCTGCTCGGTGAGCACCTCCACTGGAACACACCGGCCGGGGCACTGATCGTGCTGGCCGGGGCGGCGCTCACCCAGAGCCGGCCGCGCCGCCGCCCTCAGGCGTAGCGCTGCGCGGGAGGCGGGCCGGCCGCCGCGGCCAGCGCCTCGGCCACCGTTCCGATCTCCTCCCGGGACAGCGGCGACACGGTCACCCGCACCCCCGGCGGCGAAGCCGTGCGGAAGCGCGCACCGGGGGCGACGGCCCAGCCGGCCCGGAGCAGCCGGGCCACGGCACCGGTCTCGTCCGGGACGGGCACCCAGACGTTCATCCCGCTCCGCCCGTGCGCCGCGACCCCCCGCCGCCGGAGCTCCGCCACCAGGGCCTCGCGCCGGTTTCCGTAGGACCGTGCGACGGCCGCCGGGTCCACGGCGCCGGACCGCCACAGCTCCGTCACGGCGTACTGCAGCAGATGGCTGACCCAGCCCGGGCCCAGCCGCTGCCGGCCCCGTACCCGGTCGGCGGTGAGCTGATCGCCGGTGAACACGGCGAGCCGCAGGTCGGGTCCGTACGCCTTGGCGGCGGAGCGGACGAAGGCCCAGTGCGGCACGCTGCCTGCCAGCGGGTGGAGGGGCAGGTCGACGATGCCGTGTCCGTGGTCGTCCTCGATGAGCACGGTGCGCGGATGGCGGGCCAGGACGGCCCGCAGCTCCCGCGCCCGCGCCGCGCTCACTCCGGCACCGGTCGGGTTCTGCGCGCGGCCGGTGACGACGAGCGCCCGCGCGCCCTCCCGCAGCGCGCGGCCGGTCTCGCCGGGCAGCGGTCCCTCGTCGTCGACCGCGACGGGCACCGTCCGCATGCCGAGCGCGGGCACGAGGTCCAGCACGCTGCCCCAGCCGGGGTCCTCGACCGCCACCGCGTCTCCGGACCGGAGATGTGCGGTGAGTACGCGTTCGATCGCGTCCAGGGCTCCGGAGGTGACGCCGACGGGCCCGTCCGGCACCCCGTCGGCGTCCAGGCCGGCGCGGGCGATCCGGGCCAGTTCCGGGTCGACGGGCGCCTCCCCGTACAGGACCGGCCGCCGCGCGCAGCGGCGCGCGGCCTCGGCGAGCGCGGGCCCGAGGGGCGGCAGCAGAGCCGGGTCCGGATTGCCGGTGGACAGATCGCGCCCGCCCGGTGGCGCCTCGACGCGGAGGGACTCCCGGGCGGTGCTGGCGGGCCGGGCGCGGACGCGGCTACCCCGCCGGCCGTCCGTCTCGATCACACCGCGGTCGCGCAGCAGGCGGTAGGCGGCGGCGACCGTATTCGGGTTGACCCGCAGTTCCCCGGCCAGGTCCCGCAGCGGCGGCAGCCGCTCCCCGGGTGCGAGGGCGCCCGCGCCCACGCCCTCCTCCACACTCGCCGCGATCTCGGCTGCGCGCCGCCCCTGGATCCGGTAATCTCCTAGCACAAAGAACAGTATGCACTAGAACAAAGAGGAGTGCCGCATGACGAGGCCCGCCCGCTACGAACCGAGCGAGCGCACCACCCCGACCCGGGCCCGCCACCGCGCCGCGTACGACCGCGCGGTGGTCCACGCGATCCTCGACGAGGGCTGGGTCTGCCACCTCGGCTACATCCGGGACGGTGCACCGGTCGTGCTTCCGACGATCTACGCCCGCGTCGGCGAGCGCCTGTACCTGCACGGCTCCACCGGCTCCCGCCCGCTGCGGGAGACGGCGGAGAGCGGGACCGGGCTGCCGGTGTGCGTGACCGTCACCCACGTCGACGGCCTGGTGCTGGCCCGCTCCGCGTTCCATCACTCCGTCAACTACCGTTCCGTGGTGGTCCACGGCACCGCCCGCAGCGTGCTCGGCGAGGAGGAGCGGGCGGCGGCGCTGGACGCCCTGGTCGAGCAGGCGGTGGCCGGCCGCTCCCGGGACACCCGCCCGCCGAACGCCAAGGAACTCGCGGCCACGTCCGTCATCTCCGTGGACCTGCGGGAGGTCTCGGCGAAGATCCGCACCGGCGGGCCGAACGACGAGCCGGAGGACCTGGATCTCCCGCACTGGAGCGGGGTCGTCCCGGTGGCCACCACCCGTGGCGTCCCCCGGCCGGTCGCGGACCTGTCCCCGTCCGTCGCCGTACCGGCCTACCTCGCGACCGGCTGAGGTCCCGCCGGCCACGCCCGTGCGGCGGGGACGCGGAGCTCACCGCCGCCGCACGGGCCCGGACCGTACGGAATCACCGGGATCACCCGGGATCACGCGGGGCCGCCGGGGCGGCCGGGGCGGCCGCGGGCCCCAGGACCGGAGCCGCCGCCCGCGTCTCCGCGACGGCGAGCCCGGACACCGCCGTCAGCAGCAGCCCCGTGCCCAGCAGCATGGCTCCGGTGAGCCGTTCGCCGAGAAGAGCCACCGCGAGGACCGCCGCGGCCACCGGCTCGATCAGCATGACGACCGAGGTGGTGGCCGCCCGGACGACGGCCGCGCCGGCGAAATACAGCACGTAGGCCAGCGCGGTCGGCACCGCGGCCACGTACATCAGCAGCCCGAGCACCCGCCCGGGCTCCTCCGTGTGCGGCAGCAGCCCTTCCGCCAGGCCCCAGGGCAGCAGGCAGACGGCCCCGACCGCGAGCGCCCACGTCGTCGTGGAGCCGTGGTCGGCCGGCCCCCCGTCCCGGCCCAGCCGGCGGGCGAGCAGGCCCACTCCGGCGTACCCCACGGCGGAGAGGAGCGCCAGACCGACCCCGAGCGGACGGACCGTGCCCCCGCCGCCGCCGAGCACCAGCACCACGAGACCGGTGAGCGCTCCGGACACCGCGGCCAGGCCGCCGTACCCGAGGCGCTCCCCCATCAGCAGCCGCGCGCCCAGGGCGATCAGCACCGGACCCGCCCCCAGGGTCACGACGGTGCCGACCGCCAGCCCGGTGTCCAGCACCGCCGCGAAGTAGGCCGTCTGGAACAGGGTCATGCCGCACCCGGTCCCGAGCACGCGCAGCAGGCGCCGCCCCGTGGGCTCGAGTGCACCGGGCATCCGCCGCGCGGGCCGTGCGGCGCGGCGCACCGCCGACCAGCCGAGCATCAGGGCCAGCCCGCCGGCGCAGCGCCAGAAGGACAGCGCGACGGGGCCCAGGCCGGCGAAGCGGTGGAGCAGGGCCGCGGCCGCTCCGACGGTGCCCCAGGCGGCACCGGCCACGGCGAGGAAAAGGAGAGCCCGGCCCACCGGGGGGCCGGAAGCGGTCAGGGGCGAGCGGGGACGGAGGGAAGAGCGCACGTGAGGTTCTCCACGGAAGACGGGGGACGGTGGTCGCGGAACTCCGTGACGCGGGCAGCGACAACCGGCCCGGCGGCCCGCCGGGCTGGTCTTACCGGTGAGGCCGCCCGCCCTACGCGGGGGGCGGCGGCAGAACCGTGAGGTGCACGGCCAGCACTCTAGCCAATCCCTCCCGAACGCTCCGGCCCTCTCATCCGCACCGGCCGCACCGGCCGCGGCCGTCCCGGAGGGAGGGGCGGGCACCGCGGACGGCGGGCCGGCGCCCGGCGCCGCCACCCCCCGCGTCCGCACCGGGCGCCGGTGGCGTCCCGGGGAAGCGCCCCGGCGGCGGCCGTCCCTGCAGCTCAGCGCGGTAGATGTCCCATGATGTCGTCCTTTCTGGTTTTCTTCTGGCCGGATCCGGCCTCCGCGCCGCAGTCTCGTCACCGGAAGCAGAGCCCGGCCGGGCGGACTCCCCCGCGGCCCGGGCCCCACACCGTCCGTCCAGCGGACCATCGGAAAGGACTCCGGATCCATGACGAACCATCACACCGGGACCGCGCGCAGGCGTCTCGCGCTCACCGCCGCCACCGCGGCCCTCGCCGGCGGACTCGCCCTCCCCGCCCCCGCCGCGGCGGCACCTGCCGGTACCGCGGAGCGGACGGCCCCGGCCTCGGCGCAGGACGCGCGGGGCACCGCCCCGGCATGCGTCCGGCGGGACGTGGTCAAGCACCGGAAGAAGGTGACCGTCACCAACACCTGCGGCCGGACCATGCACGTCAAGGTGGTCATCCATCGCGGCCGGGACCTGCCGTGCCTGACCTACCAGCACGGTGAGACCTGGACCGGCCACTGGCGCTTCGGTTCCTACGGCAAGGTCGTCACCTGCTGATCACTCGCCGGCCCGCCTCCCCGGCGGGCCGCGTTCCGCCGGGGAGCAGCGCGCGCGGCCGGGGAGGCCGCGGCGCGGCATCTCCCGGCCGCTCAGCCGCCGCCGGGTCCGGCGATGCCGCACTCCAGCCGTGCCGCCAGCCGCTCGGGGGCGATTCCGGCCCGGCGCAGCACCTCCGCGGCCCGGCACTCGGGGTCGGCGGCCAGGGCCGCCAGCAGGTCCAGCCCCGAGGCCCGGTCGGCGCCGCGCGTACGGGCCCGGTCGGCGGCACCCTCCACGGCGGACGCCGCCGCCGGGGACAGCGGCGCCACTGCCCCCGTCCGGGGCCGGAAGGGGGCCCCGGAGCCCTCGGCCGCACTCCGCCAGCGCAGTCCGTAACCGATGCTGCGCTGGGCCAGATAGCCGCGCAGCCGCAGGACCTGTGCCGGGCCGCCGTCGAACGCGGCGCGCACGTCCGGGTCACGCTCCAGGAGGCTGTGCAGCAGATGCGCCGTGTCCGTCTGCCGGTCACCGTCGCGCACGGCCCGCCGGCGGGCACCGGAGGCCACGCAAGCCGGTTCGACACGGGGCCCGGCGGGCCGGGCGGAGCGGAGCGGGCGGGCGGGCGAGGACTGCGGCGTACGGCTGAGCACCCTGCCACCCCATCATTTCCGCGCCGCTCCGGCATCCGCACGGGGACTCATCTCCGCCTCCCTCCTGCGACGGGCGGAACCGACCGGCATCTCCTCCTCGCGGAGGAGAGCGCCGCGCGGTACCGGGGCGGGCGGAGCTGCGGACGCGCCCGGCGCGGCCCCGGATCCCGGCCGCCGGCAGCGGCCGGCACCGCGAAGGCCCGCCGCGGGAACGGCGGAGAACGCCGGAGAACGGCGGAAGGGCGGCGGAGGGCCCCGCGGGGAAGGCCCGCCAGCCGGGGGCCACCTGCCGCGGAGTGGCCGTGGTTCCACGGCCCCCGTCCCGCCTAGGGTCCCGCCCATGAGGATTCGTATCGTCGATGCCTTCACCGACCGCCCGTTCGCCGGCAATCCCGCCGGGGTCGTCCTTCTCGACGGCGACGGCTTCCCCGGCGCCGCATGGCTCCAGCAGGTCGCCGCCGAGGTCAATCTCGCCGAGACGGCCTTCGCCCACCGTCTCGGCCCCGGTGCGGACGACGGCTGGGCACTGCGCTGGTTCACCCCTGCCACGGAAGTCGGTCTCTGCGGCCACGCGACCCTGGCCACCGCCCACGTCCTCCACACCACCGGCGCCGCCGCCGGGACGGTCCGCTTCACCACCCGAGGCGGTGTCCTGACCGCCGCCGCCGGGGACGGCGGTCTCATCACCCTGGACTTCCCGACCGCCCCGCTGACCGCCGTCGAGGTGCCGCCGGGGGTGCCGGACGCCCTCGGCGCGCGGCCGCTGTCCGCCCACGACACCGGGCCGGTCGTCGGCGACCTGCTGGTGGAGCTGCCCGACGAGCGCTCCGTGCGGGATCTCGCCCCCGACCTGCGCGCCGTCGCCCGGCTGGGCCACCGCGGTGTCATCGTGACGGCGCGCGCCGAGGACCCGGCGTCGGGCTACGACTTCGTCTCCCGCTTCTTCGGGCCGGCGGTGGGGATCGACGAGGACCCGGTGACCGGCAGCGCCCACACCGCCCTCGCACCCTTCTGGTCGGCCCGGCTCGGCCGGGACGAACTGACAGGTTTTCAGGCATCCGCCCGCACGGGTCTGGTCCGCACGGCACTGCGCGGGGAGCGGACCCTCCTCTCCGGCGGCGCGGTCACCGTCATCGACGGAGAGCTGCTGACCCCCGCCGGCTGAGACGGCCGTGCCCCGGGCCGGAAGCACGGCCCCGGCCGCGGCCGGCCGGGCGTACCGCCGGACGGGCGGGCCCCGGGGCGCGGTCGGGCCGGATCACGGCGGGGTCGGCAGCCAGCCGACCTCGCCCGCCAGCAGCGCGTAGCCGCCGAACGCCACGATGTCGATCAGCGCATGCGCGGCCACCAGCGGTCCGATCCGCCCCCAGCGCCGGTAGAGGAGCACGAAGACAACACCCATCACCAGATTCCCGACGAAGCCGCCGACGCCCTGGTAGAGGTGGTACGTCCCGCGGAGCGCGGAACTCGCGGCGAGCGCCGCCGCCGGCGTCCACCCCAGCTGCCCCAGGCGGCGCAGCAGATAGCCGACCACCACGACCTCCTCCAGCAGGGAGTTCTGCACCGCCGACGCGATGAGCACCGGGAACTTCCACCAGACGTCGGGGAGCGACTCCGGCACGACCGTGAGGTTGGCCCCCGTCGCCCACACCGCCACGTAGAACAGCAGCCCGGTGCCGCCGATGGCCGCCGCCACGAGTGCCCCGCGGCCGAGGTCGGAGCCGGGGCGGCGCCGGTCCAGCCCGATCGCCCGCAGTCCGCCGGCGCCCTCACGGAGCAGCAGGTGCGCCACCAGGGCGACGGGCACCAGCGCGGTGGCGATGCCGAACAGCTGCCAGGCCAGGTCGAGCCAGGGACGGCCCGGCGCCTGGGAGCCGTTGAGGGTGGCCGCCCGGTCCTGCAGGCCGCCGGGGGCGGTGACGGAGCCGGTGAAACTGATGACCGCCGACAGCGCGCTGGCGCCGACGGACAGGGCCAGGACGAGCAGCGTCTCCTGCCGCAGCAGCCGGGCTGCCGCCGGCCGCCCTCCGCCGCACGGCTCCCCGTCCGCCCCTCCCGCATCTGCCCGCACAGCCCGCCTCCGGTTCGCCGCGTCCCCACTTTTCCACACGCCCGGGACACGGCGCCACCAGCGGGGGAGGGGACTCAGTCCGGCAGGTCCGCGGGCCAGGTGTGCACCGGCTTCCCGGTGCGCGCGAGTTCCGCGTAGCGCCGGGTGGCGGCGGCCAGCGCGGTCTGCCGGTCCAGACCGCGCTCCCGCGCCTGCCGGAATGCCTCGGCCTGCCAGGAGGCGCCGTTCACCCGCCGCCGGCAGCGCTCCTCGATGATCCCGAGGTAGTGGTCGCGGTCCGCGGGTTCCACACCCCAGGCGTCGAGGCCGGCGGCGGCCAGGGGCAGCAGTTCCTCCCGGACGAGGCGCGCGGCCGGCACCTCCGCCACCGCTCCGCCCCGGCCCGGGCGGGGCCAGCGCAGGGTGGCGTCGATGCCGTACCGGCAGGCGGTGTCGAAGTTCCGGGACGCGTCGCCGAACGGCAGCCGGGTCCACGGCGGCCGGGCCTCCTCCGCCAGGGCGCGGACCAGGCCGTAGTAGAAGGCCGCGTTCGCGATGACGTCGTCGACCGTGGGCCCGGCGGGCAGCACCCGGTTCTCCACGCGCAGGTGGGGGCGGCCGTCGGTGACGTCGTAGACGGGCCGGTTCCAGCGGTAGATGGTGCCGTTGTGCAGCACCAGTTCATGGAGTCCGGGGACGCCGTCCTCGTCGAGCACCTTGAGCGGGTCCTCGTCGTCGCAGATGGGCAGCAGGGCGGGGAAATAGCGCACGTTCTCCTCGAAGAGGTCGTACGCGGACTCGATCCAGCGCTCGCCGAACCAGGTACGCGGCCGCACGCCCTGGGCCTTGAGTTCCGGGGCACGGGTGTCCGTCGACTGCTGGAAGAGCGGCGGCCGGGACTCCCGCCACAGCTCGCGGCCGAAGAGGAAGGGGGAGTTGGCGCCCACGGCGATCTGCGCGGCGGCCACCGCCTGGGCGGCGTTCCACACGGCGGCGAAGCGGCCCGGGGTCACCTGGAGGTGCAACTGCACCGAGGTGCACGCCGCTTCGGGCGCGATCGAGGCACTGGTGTAGTGGAGCCGTTCGACCCCCTCGATGTCGAGGACCAGGTTCTCCCCGCGGGCGGCCAGGATCTGCTCGTTCAACAGGGTGTAGCGGTCGGCCTCGGAAAGATTGGCGGAGACGAGGTCCGGGCCGGCCAGGGTCGGAAGAATTCCGATCATTACGATCCCGGCGTCCACCTCCCGGGCTTTGCGGTCGGCATATGCGAGAGCGGTGCGGATCTCCTCGGCCAGCTGGTCGAGAACGCGCCCGGACAACCGGTGCGGCACAATATTCACTTCGAGGTTGAACTGCCCCAGCTCCGTCTGGAAATCCCCGCTGCGGATGCGCTCCAGAACTTCCGCATTCATCATGCGGGGCATCCCGTCCTCCCCGGCGAGATTCAGCTCGATCTCCACCCCCATGAGATTCCTCGGGCGGTCGAACCTCTTCTCCTCCAGCAGCCGCCCCAGACCCTCCAGGCACTGGTGCAGTTTGGCACGGTAGCGCTGCGGATCCGCCAGGTCGAACCCGTCCGCCTCGACCTTCTCGCCCATCGAAGGGTCCCTCCTCCAGTGCACCGGTGCCCGGGATGATGCCCGTCCGGCCGGACCACAACGCCCCGGCGGACAGCATCTGCCCGCTGGGCCGACCACTACACTCCGGAGGCACATTCCCCTGGCATAAAGGGGGCCGGCCCGCACGGCGCAAAGGTGTGGTGAAAAACACCAACAGGATTCGGCCGACCGGCCTCCGGCACATAACACAAGGCCACGGGTTCCGCGAACGGACAGAATGGCGGAACTCACCCATCGGTACGGTCCGGTTTCAGTCTTGCCCGTAATACGCGCGTCGGCTAGCCGAAACGCGCCGTGAACACGCACCGTATAAACTCCGGGTACGCGGGCAGAGAGTACGTGTCGCCGGCATTCCCCGCTCCGGCCCTCCTCTTCCGCCCCGCCGTCGCAGACATTGCCGTCCGCGCCTGCCCAGCATCACCCGTGTCTCCGAAGTGAGAGGCGACCCATCATGCCGCTGCTTTCCCTCCAGGCACCCAGGCCCGCCCAGCGCAGCACCCTCGCGGCCCTCGGATCCCCGACCGCCGCGCCGGTACTCCGCTTGCATCCGGGCCCGCTGACCCCGGACTCGCCCCTGCCGGTCCACATCCTGGAGGGGATCACCCGGCACGACGGCCCACCGCCGGCCCGCCTCACCGCGTGGCGCTTCCTGGTGCGGAGCGGGGGCCGCGCGGTGGCCGCCGCCGAGACCAAGCCGACGCCGGACGGCTGGGCCTTCTCCCACTTCTTCGGCGGCCCGTACCTCTCCTCGACGGAGCAGGCCCTGCGCCAGGCCGAATCGCTGGCGGGCCTGTACCAGCCCCGCCTGCTGTCGGTGCCCGAGCTCTACATGCTCACGCTCTGGCTGCACGGCGACACCGCCGCGGACCCCGCCGAGGGCCGGCCCGCCCCCGCGGACCTGCTGGTCCCCCTCGCGCCGGCGCCCCCCGGCATCACCGCACACCGCCCCCACCGGGTCGCGGACCTGCTGCCGGTGCTCACCCTCCGGCTGGGCCCGGTGACGCCCCTGCTGGACGCCACGGCCTCACCGGCGGCCTGATCCGGCGCCCCGCCGAACACGCGCCCCGCGGCTCCCCCGGCCGCGGGGCGCCGCCATGCGCTCCCGTCGCGCCACCGCGCCCGCCCGGCCGGACTAGTCCGCTCCGGTCATGGCGAACCACCCGAAGGGGCCGTCCTCTTGACGGCAACCGTCCGCAAGAGTGGTGCGTCATCCCCCTGGAAGGCCGGGTGCGGCGAAATTCCTGCGAAACACCCTTCCGCGGGCAACACTGGAACCGACCGAGGAAAACCACTACGGGGGGCGGTTATGGACACTACGCCAAGCCGCAGGACACTCACACCACAGCGAAAGATCCCTGCCATGTGCCAGCACTCCTCACCCTGCCCGACAGCCGACTCCGCCGACCGGGAAGCCGCCCAGCTGGTGGCACACCACCCCGAACAGGGCTGGAGTCTGCTGTGCAACGGCGTCCTGCTCTTCGAGGACACCGGTGAACTGCTGCCCGACGGGCAGATCATCGCTCCGCACCGGCCCCTGGGCATCGAACACGTGACGACCGCTGCCTGACCCGGCGGCCGGTGACGACGGGCACCGCACAGAGACCGCACCGCACAGAGACCGCACCGCAAGAGATCACACCGCAGAAGAGATCACAGGGCCGGCCCGGCGGATCGCCGGACCGGCCCCGTCCATGTCTCCCCCGACCGCCGCGCAGCCGCAGAGCCGCGGTCAGCGGTCAGCGGCGGCCGGCCGTCAGGAGTCGTACTCCTCCAGCGGCGGGCAGGAGCAGACCAGGTTGCGGTCCCCGTAGGCGCTGTTGATGCGCCGCACCGGCGGCCAGTACTTCTCCCCCGCCCCGACGCCGGGCGGGAACACCGCCGTCTCGCGGCTGTAGGGATGCTCCCACTCCCCCGCCAGCACGGCCGCCGTGTGCGGCGCGTTGCGCAGCGGGTTGTCCTCGGCCGGCCATTCCCCCGAGGAGACCTGCTCGATTTCCGCGCGAATCCGGATCATCGCGTCGCAGAACCGGTCGAGTTCGGCCAGGTCCTCGCTCTCCGTGGGTTCGATCATCAGCGTGCCGGCCACCGGGAACGACATCGTGGGCGCGTGGAAGCCGTAGTCGATGAGGCGCTTCGCGACGTCGTCGACGCTCACCCCGGTGGCCTTCGTCAGCGGCCGCAGATCGATGATGCACTCGTGCGCCACCAGCCCTCCGGGGCCGGTGTAGAGCACCGGGTAGTGCGGCTCCAGCCGCTTGGCGACGTAGTTGGCGCTCAGCACGGCCACCTGCGTGGCCTGCCGCAGCCCCTCGGCTCCCATCAGCCGGACGTATGCCCAGGAGATGGGCAGGATGCCCGCCGATCCCCAGGGGGCCGCCGACACCGGGCCGACCCCCGTCTCCGGTCCGGCCGCGGGCTGGAGCGGGTGGTTGGGCAGATACGGCGCGAGGTGCGAGCGCACGGCGACCGGGCCGACACCGGGCCCACCGCCGCCGTGCGGGATGCAGAAGGTCTTGTGCAGGTTGAGGTGCGAGACGTCGCCGCCGAACCGGCCGGGCTCGGCGAGGCCCACCAGGGCGTTGAGGTTGGCGCCGTCCACGTAGACCTGGCCGCCCGCGTCGTGCACGGCCGCGCAGATCTCCCCGATGTGCTCCTCGAACACCCCGTGTGTGGACGGGTAGGTCACCATCAGCACGGCGAGTTCGTCACCGTGCTTCTCGATCTTCGCGCGCAGGTCCTCCGTGTCGACCTCGCCGTTCTCCGCGGTCTTCACGACGACGACCCGCATGCCCGCCATCACCGCGCTGGCCGCGTTGGTGCCGTGCGCCGAGGACGGGATGAGGCAGACGGTGCGCCGCTCCTCGCCCCGCGCGCGGTGATAGGCGCGGACGGCGAGCAGGCCGGCCAGCTCCCCCTGGGAACCGGCGTTCGGCTGCAGCGAGACCTTGTCGTAGCCCGTGACGGCCGCCAGCTGCTCCTCCAGCTCCCGGATGAGGGTGAGGTAGCCCTCCGCCTGCTCGGCCGGCACGAAGGGGTGCAGGGCGCCGAAACCGGGCCAGGTGACGGGCTCCATCTCGGTGGTCGCGTTCAGCTTCATGGTGCAGGAGCCGAGCGGGATCATGCCCCGGTCCAGCGCGTAGTCCTTGTCCGCGAGCCGGCGCAGATAGCGCAGCATCGCCGTTTCGGAGCGGTACGCGTGGAAGACCGGGTGGCCGAGGTACTCGTCGGTGCGCAGCAGTTCCTCGGGCAGCGCGTCGGGCACCGCGGCGTCCAGTTCCTCGACGGAGACGGCTCCGGCCGGGACGCCGAAGGCGGCCCAGACCGCGGCCAGCTCCTCCCGGCCGGTGGTCTCGTCACAGGCGATGCCGACGTGGTCGGCGTCCGTGAGCCGCAGGTTGATCCCGGCCTCGCGGGCGGCGGCGACGACCTCGGCCGCCCGGCCGGGCACCCTCGCCGTCACCGTGTCGAAGAACGCGCCGTGGACGGTCTCGACCCCGCCGGCCCGCAGGCCCGCGGCGAGCAGCGCCGCGTAGCGGTGGGTGCGGCGCGCGATGTCCGCGAGCCCGTCCGGCCCGTGGTAGACGGCGTACATCCCGGCCATCACGGCGAGGAGCACCTGCGCCGTGCAGATGTTGCTGGTGGCCTTCTCCCGGCGGATGTGCTGCTCGCGGGTCTGCAGCGCCAGCCGGTAGGCGGGAGCGCCGTCCGCGTCGACGGAGACGCCGACCAGGCGGCCGGGCAGGTTGCGGGCGTAGGAGTCGCGCACCGACATGTATCCGGCGTGCGGCCCGCCGAAGCCCATCGGAACGCCGAAGCGCTGGGTGGTGCCGACGGCGATGTCGGCACCGAGCTCCCCGGGCGAGGTCAGCAGGGTGAGGGCGAGCAGGTCGGCCGCGACGGTGACGACGGCGCCCAGCTCGTGGGCCCGCCCGATGACGGCCCGCGGGTCGGTGATCCGGCCGGAGGCGCCCGGGTACTGCAGCAGTACGCCGAAGACACCGCGCCCGGCGATCTCCTCCGGGATGCCGCCGGACAGATCGGCGACGACGATCTCGGTCCCCGTGGGTTCGGCACGGGTCCGGAGGACGGCGACGGTCTGCGGCAGGCAGTCGGCGTCGACCAGGAAGACCCCGTCCTTCACCTTGCCCACGCGGCGGGAGAGCGCCATCGCCTCGGCCGCCGCCGTGCCCTCGTCCAGCAGCGAGGCACCGGCGGTGGGCAGGCCGGTGAGGTCGGCGACGACGGTCTGGAAGTTGAGCAGCGCCTCCAGCCGGCCCTGCGATATCTCCGGCTGGTACGGGGTGTAGGCGGTGTACCAGGCCGGGTTCTCCATGACGTTGCGCAGGATCACCGGCGGGGTGAAGGTGCCGTGGTAGCCGAGGCCGATCATGGAGGTGAGGACCTGGTTGCGGCCGGCCAGCTCCCGCAGCTCGTCCAGGACCTCGGCCTCGCCGCGGGCCTCGGGAAGGGCCAGCGCAGCGGTGCTCTTGATGACGTCCGGGACGGCGGCCGCGGTGAGCTCGTCGAGCGAGCCGTAACCGACCTGCGCGAGCATCTTGGCCAGGGCTTCGCCGCCGGGGCCGATGTGACGCTGCGCGAACGGGGTGCCACGCTCCAGCCGGGAGAGTGGAATGCGGGGTGCTGTCATCTGCGGAGGCCTCCTGGTCGACGCGGACCTGCGAAGGGGCACCCTGACGGGTACCCCGAACGGGGCCTCCCCCTCTGTCGTCGACCTGAGAGCTTCGCCGGACCGCGCTGCGGGAGTCCGGCTTTCACCGTCGGTGAGGAAAGGCTCCGGCACGGATGGCCCGGCACCTGCCCTGCTTTCCAGAGTGACCTCGCCCGTGCGGTACGGGTGCCTGAGAGATTCCGGGGAGGATTTGCTCCTTCGGCGCCCCCGGCCCCGGGGGGCGGAGGACTCTCCCGCACGGGATCTGCGGCCACGGCCAGCGTACCAGCGGGCCCCCGGACCGCTCCCCCGAGTGGCCGTGCGGCCGGATCTGGCCTTACGTGGTGTCCACGGGGAAGTCCGCCGACCAGTTGGAGGGACCGTGCAGACGGGGATCGACCCGCGGAGCCTCATCGGCCGCAAGGCCGTCGACCGCGACGGCACGAAGATCGGCACCGTGGACGAGGTGTATCTCGACGACGCCACGGGGCTGCCCGAGTGGGCCGCCGTGCGCACCGGTCTGTTCGGCCGTGACGCCTTCGTCCCGCTGGAGCCGAGCGAGTTCGTCGACGGCACCCTGCGCGTGCCCTACCGCCGGTCCCTGGTCCGGAACGCCCCCGACTTCGGGGTGGGCCGGCATCTCTCGCCGGAGCAGGAGATCCAGCTCTACCACCACTACGGGCTGGAGGCGGAGCTCCCGGACGGGGACGAGGAGGCCCCGGGCCGTGAGGGCTTCGGCCGGATCGCCGGATCCGGGCCCTGAGCGGACAGCACCGAGCGGGCGCCCGGCCCCGTGCTCCGGCCGGGCTCCCGGCCGCCGGCCGGCCGCACCAGAGGCGGTGGCGGGGCCGGCTCCAGCCCCGGGTCGTCCACAGGGAAGGTCCGCACCCGTCCCGGTACCGACCACGGCTGCTCGAAGCGGACGGTCACCCGGCCCAGACCGCTGCCCTGGACCCAGCCCGCCCCGTACTCGGCGTGGTGCACGTCGTGCCCGGGATGCCATCGGCGGGCGCCGCCTCCGGCGTCCCCGTCCGGTGGCGGTCCCCCCGCCGCGGGGGCGTCCTCCTCCGCGGCCCCCTCCGTCCGGTCGGGCCGCATGCCCGCCTCCGTCTCCCCGTCCGACCCCGGCCGGGCGCGGGCGGCCGGGGCGTCCGCGCCCTCCAGCGCGGCCTGCGCGAAGAGATCCTCCTGGGTGAAGTCCGCCAGGCCGCTGACGCCCACGCCGAGCAGCCGCACACCTCCGGTGGTGTCCACCCCGTCCAGCAGCCGCACCGCCGCCTCGCGCACGACCGCCGGGTCGTCGGTGGGCCCGCGCAGGGTCTCCGAGCGGGTCAGCGTGGAGAAGTCGTAGCGCCGGACCTTGAGGACGACCGTGCGCCCCGACCGGCCGGCGTCCCGCAGCCGGGAGACGCACCGGCCGGCGAGCCGCACCACCTCCCCGTACACCCGGGTCCGGTCGTGCAGGTCCACGTCGAAGGTGTCCTCCACCGAGACGGATTTGCTGTCCCGCTCCGCCACCACCGGTCGGTCGTCCCGGCCGGTGGCCAGGGCGTACAGCGAGGTGCCGTGCGCCTTGCCGAGCAGCCGCACCAGCTCGGCCTCCCCCGCGCCGGCCATCTCCTCGACGGTGCCGATCCCCGCCCGGCGCAGCTGCTCGGCGGTGGCGGGACCGACACCGGGCAGCACCCGGACCGGCATCGGCGCGAGCAGTCCGCGTTCCGTCCCCGGCTCGATGACCACGAGGCCGTCCGGTTTCGCCTGCTCGGAGGCCATCTTGGCGAGCATCTTGGACCCGGCCAGGCCGACCGAACCGGTGAGCGAGGTCCGCGCCCGGATCGCGGCCCGCAGCCGGCCCCCGGTCTCCCGGGCGGAGGCGGCGGTGGCCGGGGGCTCCGCGCCGGCCTCCAAGTCGACGAAGGCCTCGTCCAGGCTGAGCGGTTCCACCAGCGGCGACAGCTCCCGCAGCAGTTCCATGACCGCCTCGCTCACCTGCCGGTACAGCGAGAAGCGCGGCGTCAGATAGGCGGCGTGCGGGCAGAGCCTGCGCGCCTGGGCCGTCGACATGGCCGAGTGGACGCCGAAGACCCGTGCCTCGTAGGAGGCGGTGGCCACGACACCGCGCGGCCCGAGGCCGCCGACGACGACCGGCTTGCCGCGCAGACTGGGCTTGGACGCCTGCTCCGCCGAAGCGTAGAACGCGTCCATGTCCAGATGCAGGATCGTCGGAACGGGTCTCACGGCACCGATGCTGCCCTACGGCACTGACAACGTCACCGGCGGTACGGCCGTCATCCGGCCGGCGTGCCGGGGACGGGCTCAGCCGGCCCGGTTCCGGCGGCGGGCCAGCTCGTCACCGGGATGGTGCCCGATCAGGGTCTCCCCCGTGTCCACCCGCTCTCCGTGCAACTGCTGCAGCGCGCTCTCCACATCGCGCCAGACCACGCCGACGGCGATACCGAACATCCCCTGGCCGCCCTGCAACAGGCCGACCACCTCGTCCGGGGAGGAGCACTCGTGAACCGTCGCCCCGTCACTCATGAGCGTCATCCGGGCCAGGTCGTCCCGCTCACGGGTCCGCAGGTGGCGCACGGCCGCACGGATGTTCTGCAGGGAGACACCGGTGTCCAGGAAACGCTTGACGATCTTGAGGACGACGACATCCTCGGTGCTGTAGAGCCGCTGGCTCCCGGACCCCTGGGCGGAGCGCACGCTCGGCTCGACGAGTCCCGTGCGCGCCCAGTAGTCGAGCTGCCGGTAGGTGATGCCCGCGGCCGCGCAGGCCGTGGGCCCCCGGTAGCCGATCCTCTCGGAAGGCCGAGCGGGAGGTGTTGTCCCGGGCCCCGTCACGGCGGTCTTCTGGATGGGAGCGGAGCCACCCGCGTGGAGCGGAATGGGACTGCCCGCCGCTGTACCGTCGCCGGTGCTGCTCACGCCGACCTCCGTCCTTGACCTGCCTTGTCGACGGTAGGCAGTAGCCGGGGGTGCGTCAACGATCGCCGCGCTCGGCACGCCGGGTGATAATCACCCCGAGGGTGGTTTCCCGTGACCGGGAACGGGGAACGGCTCAGCGGATGCGCGACGGGGCTCCCACCTGCCTCACTGACTGCTGGTACCGAAGTCCTCCGGCGAGATCTGGTCGAGGAACTCGCGGAACTTCTCGACCTCGTCCTCCTGCTCGTCCGGAATCGCGATACCGGCGTCGTCCAGCACGCCGTCACTGCCGTAGATCGGCGTTCCGGTGCGCAGGGCCAGCGCTATGGCGTCGGACGGGCGGGCGCTCACCTCGACACCGCTCGCGAAGACCAGCTCCGCATAGAAGACACCCTCCCGCAGATCCGTGATGCGGACCTGGGTCAGCTCCTGGCCCACCGCCTCCAGCACGTCCTTGAACAGGTCGTGCGTCAGCGGTCTGGCCGGAGCCATGCCCTGCTGGGCGAAGGCGATCGCGGTCGCCTCGCCCGGTCCGATCCAGATGGGAAGGTACCGGTCGCCTCCCACCTCACGCAGGAGCACGATCGGTTGGTTGGAGGGCATTTCCACCCGGACACCCACAACGTCGAGCTCGTTCACACAGCAACCCTAGGACCTGCCCGGCCGTTTTGGGTAGTCGGGCACCCCCGCGGAAGCGCGGAGTCAGCGCAGACGCACCCCGAGCGACGCCTGCACGAGGGCCGCGTGCAGCCGCAGCGACAGGGTCGCCAGCTCGCGCGCGGTGGTCTCGGCGTGAGCGCGCGTCTGGGGGTTGCGATGCCGCCTCAGCGGCGAGACGACCTGTTCCACCAGGCCGGCCTCACGGTCCGCGGCCGCCTTCATGACCCTCAGATGGCGGGGTTCCAGACCGAAGCGGCCGATCTCCCCGAGAAGTCCGGCGATCCGCACGGCATCAGGGCCGTAGCCCCCGTCCTCCAGGGGCGAGATCAGGCCGTAGGACTCCCACTCGGCCAGCTCCCGCTCCCCGACCCCGGCCGCGGCCAGGAGCCCGGCGCGGTCCGTCCGGGCCGGGACGGGGTCCGGGTCCTTGGAGTCCAGCACGCCCTCCAGCAGATCCCGGGCCCGGCCGGGCGCGGGGACCTCCGGCTGCTCCCCCCGCTCCAGCGCGTCCAGATGTTCGCGGATGACCTTGAGCGGGAGATAGTGGTCGCGCTGCATTCGCAGCACCCGCGCGAGCCGTTCGACGTCGTCGGCGCTGAACTTGCGGTAGCCCGACGGCGTCCGGCGCGGTTCGACCAGGCCCTCCGCCTCCAGGAAGCGGATCTTGGAGATGGTGATCTCCGGGAACTCCTCCCGGAGAAGGCCCAGCACCCTGCCGATGCTGAGCAACCGGCCTTCGGGGGCGGCGCCGGAACCGGCGCCGCCCGGCGGTGTCTGGCGCATGGGCCTTTCCCCTGGCGGTCAGATGCTCCGCTGGCTCGCGTAGAAGACCAGCCGGTACTTGCCGATCTGCACCTCGTCACCATTGGTCAGCGGCACCGCATCGATGCGCTCCCGGTTGACATAGGTGCCGTTGAGGCTGCCGACGTCGGCCACGGTGAAGCCGCCGTCCTGACCGCGGCGGAACTCCACATGGCGCCGCGAGACCGTCACATCGTCCAGGAAGATGTCGCTCTGCGGATGGCGGCCGGCCGTGGTCAGCTCGCCGTCCAGCAGGAATCGGCTGCCGGAGTTCGGGCCGCGCCGCACGACCAGCAGCGCCGAGCCGGGTGGCAGGGCGTCGACGGCGGCCTGCGCCTCCGGCGAGAGGGGCGGCGCGGTCTGCCCCGTGGCCTCCGCCTCATAGGCCTCCAGGCCCGAGATCGAGATCGTCGACGTGGTCTCCGAAGGGCGCTCGGACGGCGCACCGCGCAGCGGCGCACCGCAGTTGGAGCAGAACCGGCTGGCCTCGGCGTTCCGGTGCCCGCACCTCGTACAAACCGGCAAGGCCGACATGGACTGTGCCTCCTGCTGCGACGGCCCACCGGGGGCCTGGGACGCGTACGGACCGGACCCGAACTCTCCACCCGCACTTGAGGTTGATGAACCTATGCGTCCGGACGCGGCAGGGTCAACAGAGGACGCGCCGCTGCCGCCGGCCCCCGCCACCTCGTCACGGAACAGCGGCCGCTCCGCCTGCTGCTCGCCGCTCTCCTCCGGACCCCCGGCTCGGTGACGGGCACCGCCCGCCTCTTCCCGGGCGCTCTTACCGAACAACTTCCCAAACAACTTCACGGGCGATTCCCCTTGACCGAAACAGACCCGCCCGTGGGGCAGGACGAAACCTCGCTGCACACCAGGTGTGCCGACCCGGACATGAAGACAACGTCCGCGCCCACCAGACAGTTTCCACCACGCACCGTCCTCACGGTGCTCCGACCCCCCGCCGCCGCACGGGTCCGGCGAGACCTTCGCGCGTACCGCCGGCGCCCCGGCGACCGAACGCCCCTCACTGCGGTGACGACCGAGCGTAGTCAGGCCGATCCGCTGCCCGCAAGGCGTCCACGATGATCTTCTCCTCACGGCTGACGGACACGGTGGCCTGCTCCTTTTCCATGCTCTGCACCACGCCCCCGGGAATGTTGAGGGCCGGCTCCAGATCCTGCGGGTCACCGATCGCCTTGATCCGGAACGGCTGCTCCACCCGCTGCCCGTCGATGCGGACCCGGTCACCGTCCTGCGTGAAGAACGTGCCCGCCACCACCCGGACGTCGTTGATCTGGATCGCCTCGGCACCGGCGGCCCGCAGTTCCTGTATGGCGTCCAGCAGTTTGTCCGCGTCGACGGCCCCCTGCGGGGCGGAGACGACGAGGGTGAGGCCGGGGCCCTTGGCGGCCACCGTCCCGGCCAGCACGCCGAGCTGCTGTTCCTTCTGCTCCGTCTGCCGGCGCGCTTCCTCCGCCTGGTCCGAGCTGTTCTCCAGTTCGGTGCGCTGCTGCTCCAGGCGCTGCTTCTCGTCCTGCAGCCGCTGGGTCTGGTCGCCGATCTCGTCGAGGACCCGGACCAGGTCCTCCTGGCGCGCGCCGCGGAGCACACTGGCGTCGCTCGTGGACCGCACCTGGATCGCCAGCCCCAGACCGAGCACGCACAGCAGGAGCGCCACGATGAGCTGCGCCCGGCTGACCCGCGGCGGCCACAGGGCGGCCCGCAGCCGCTGCCGCCCTGTCACCGCCTCCCCGGCGCGAGGCGGCTCCGTCACCGCCGCGGGCATTCCGGCGACGGAGCCGCCCGCGGACACGGGAGTACCCGACGGGGCGTCCGCCGCCCCGGGCTCACCCGCCGGCCGGTCGCCGTCCGGGCGCGGCCCCTTCTCCTCGGGCAGCGGCCGTCGTTCCGGCCCCGGGCGCCGCGGGGGGTCCTGCTCGGTGCGGGACTCCGGGCGGTCCTCCGGGGTCCGGCCGCCGTCCGTGCCGGCGTTCTCCTGCTCCGGTGTCCTGTCGTCGTTCATCGGCCTCACGCCCGGAAGATGTGGCGGCGGATGGCGGCGGCGTTGGAGAAGATCCGGATGCCGAGCACCACCACGACGCCGGTGGACAACTGCGCGCCGACTCCCAGCTTGTCACCGAGGAAGACGATCAAAGCGGCCACCACCACGTTCGACAGGAACGACACCACGAAGACCTTGTCGTCGAAGATCCCGTCCAGCATCGCCCGCAGGCCGCCGAAGACTGCGTCCAGCGCGGCCACCACGGCGATGGGCAGATACGGCTCCACCATCGCCGGCACCTCCGGCCGGACCAGCAGTCCGACCACGACTCCCACGACGAGGCCCAGTACGGCGATCACGATATGCCCTTCCCTGTGTCGGCGGCACTCTTCTCGGCGCCGCCACCGCCCATCGGTTTCGCGGTGCGAATGATCAGACTCGGCGCGGCCGGGAGGTCGAGCCGGTCCTGCGCCGAGATGCTCGCACGAACGCCGTAGTTGTCCTGCAGCACCTTCAGGTACTGGCCGTCCACGCTGTTCCGGAAGGCGTCACGCAACCGCTGCCCGTCCCCCACCGCGAGCACCGTGTACGGCGGCGCCAGCGGTCTGTTGTCGACGAGTATCGCCTCGCCGGCCCTGCGGATCGCCGAGACGGCGGTGAGCCGCTGGCCATTGATCGAGACCGCCTCCGCCCCGGCGCTCCACAGCCCGTTGACGACACGCTGCATGTCCCGGTCACGGACCCGTCCGCTGTCGGCGAAGCTGCTGCTGTTCCGCGCTCCGTCGCCACCCGCCTCGGCACTCTCCGCGTCGTCCAGCACCAGCCGCACGCCCGGGCCGTGCACGGGGGTGGCGCCCGCCAGCAGCGCGATCAACTCCTCCCGGGACCCTCCGTGCTTCTCCAGCGCCGCCCGCTGCGCCGCTCCGACCTCCCGGCGCAGCCGCTCGACGCCGTCCTCCAGGGCGTCGGAGCGCTCCGTCCCGTCCTGGATGCGTCTGATCAGTTCCTCGCGCTCCTTGGCACGGACCGGGGCCTCCACTCTGGCCTGCGCGGCACCGACGGTGACGACCAGCGCCGCGAGCACCAGGCCGGCCGCGAGCCCCAGCTTCGACCGCAGGGTCCTGGGCAGACCGGACGAGCCCTCGGCCGCACGACGCGCGGCGGCCTCCGCGTAGCCGTCGTCCAGGCTGTGCTCCGTCACATTGGTCAGCAATGACATGGACGCATCGGGACGCGACCGGCGCGCGGAAGCGCTGCTCCGATCGGGGGACTGCTGCGGCATGCCGCACATCGTCGCACGTGAGGGCCTTCACCGCCGAATGGGCCCACCGGTAAGGACGATCCGGGGTGGCGCGCCGTCGCGCGGCGGGCCACCCCGGCGTCCCGGAAGGGGAGCGGCTCAGCGGCCGGCGCTGTCCACCACCGCGGCCCACTCGTCGAGCAGGTCCTGCGCGGAGGCGTCGTCGGGCCCTTCCGCCCACAGATGGGTGACCGCCTCGGCCGGGTCCGGCAGGACCATGACCCAGCGGCCGTCGGCCTCCACGACGCGGACGCCGTCCGTGGTGTCCACGTGCCGGTCACCCGCCGCTTCCACGACCCGGCGCATCACGAGGCCCTTGACCGCCCACGGAGTGGCGATGTCCCGGCGCCGCACATGCGCCCGTGGGATCCGGGCGTCGATCTGACTCAACGTCAATTGTGTGCGGGCGACGAGCGCGATCAGGCGGACGAAGGCGGCCGTGCCGTCGAAGACACTGCTGAACTCCGGGACGATGAAACCGCCCCGTCCGTCACCGCCGAACACCGTGGAGTCCCCACGGCTCACCCGGGTCAGGTCGTCCGGTGACGTCGTCGTCCACTCCACCTGCGTGCCGTGGTAGGCGGCGACCTGCTCGGCGATCCTGGTGGTCGTCACGGGCAGCGCCACCCGCCCGCTGCGCCGCTCGGCCGCCACCAGGTCCAGCATGACCAGCAGGGCGCGGTCGTCCTCGACGATCCGCCCGCGCTCGTCGACCAGGGACAGCCGTTCCCCGACGGGGTCGAAGCGCACCCCGAACGCCGCGCGCGCGGAGGCGACGATCTCCCCGAGCCGCACCAGCCCGGAGCGGCGGGCGTCCGCCGTCTCGGTCGGACGGGACTCGTCGAGGCCGGGGTTGATCGTGAGGGCGTCGACCCCGAGCCGTCCGAGGAGGCTGGGGAGGACCAGACCGGCGCTGCCGTTGGACGCGTCGACCACGATCTTCAGCCCCGCCTCGGCAACACCCGTGGTGTCCACGGCACGCAGCAGCGAACCGGTGTACGCGTCGAACACGCTGGACGGGAAGCGGAGATCGCCGATCTCCCCGGGGAAGGCCCGGCGGTATTCCTGGCGGGCGAAGACCCGGTCGAGTTTTCGCTGCCCCGCCTGGGATAGATCCGCCCCCCGTTCATCGAAGAACATGATGTCGACGGAGTCGGGGACCCCGGGCGTCGTACGGATCATGATGCCGCCGGCACTGCCGCGCGCCGTCTGCTGACGGGCCACCGGCAGCGGCACGTTCTCCAGGTCCCGCACATCGATGGCACTGGCCTGGAGGGCAGAGATCACTGCCCTCTTCAGCGCACGCGCACCCCGGGAGTGATCGCGGGCCGTGGTGACCGTCGACCCCTTCTTGAGCGTGGTGGCGTAGGCCCCGGCCAGCCGCACCGCCAGCTCGGGGGTGATCTCGACGTTGAGGATGCCGCTCACCCCGCGGGCCCCGAAGAGCTGCGCCTGGCTGCGGGACTCCCAGATCACCGACGTGTTGACGAAGGCGCCCGCTTCGATGGTCTTGAACGGGTAGACCCGGACGTTGCCCTGCACAATCGATTCTTCACCGACGAGGCACTCATCGCCGATCACGGCCCCGTCCTCGATGCGGGCGGCACGCATGATGTCCGTGTTCTTGCCGATGACACAGCCGCGCAGATTGCTCTGCTGGCCGATGTAGACATTGTCGTGCACGACCGCCTTGTGCAGGAAGGCGCCGCTCTTCACCACGACGTTCGACCCGACGACGGTGTGTTCCCGGATCTCGACCCCGGATTCGACCTTGGCATAGTCACCGATGTAGAGCGGCCCGCGGAGCACCGCGTCCGGACTGACTTCGGCGCCCTCGGCCACCCAGACTCCGGGGGAGATCTCGAAGCCGTCGATCTCCACATCGACCTTGCCCTCGAGTACGTCGGCCTGCGCCTTGACGTAGCTCTCGTGGGTGCCGACGTCCTCCCAGTAGCCCTCGGCGATATAGCCGTAGATGGGCTTGCCTTCCTTCATCAACTGCGGGAAGACCTCACCGGACCAGTCGACCGAGACGTCGGCCTCGACATAGTCGAAGACCTCGGGCTCCATGACGTAGATACCGGTGTTGACCGTATCCGAGAAGACCTGCCCCCAGGTCGGCTTCTCAAGGAACCTCTCGACCTTCCCTTCCTCGTCGACGATGGTGATGCCGAATTCGAGCGGATTGGGGACCCTGGTCAGACAGACGGTGACCAGTGCGCCCTTCTCCTTGTGGAAATTGATGAGCTCGGTGAGATCGAAATCGGTCAGCGCGTCACCGGAGATGACGAGAAAGGAGTCGTCCTTGAGGGCCTCCTCCGCGTTCTTGACGCTGCCGGCGGTACCGAGGGGCTTTTCCTCGTTCGCATAGGTGAGCTCCATTCCGAGCTCTTCCCCGTCACCGAAGTAGTTTTTGACGAGGGAGGCGAGAAACTGCACCGTGACCACGGTCTCGCTCAGCCCGTGCCGCTTGAGCAGCCTCAGAACATGCTCCATGATTGGCCGGTTCGCCACCGGCAGCAGTGGCTTGGGCATGCTTGAGGTCATGGGGCGAAGGCGAGTGCCTTCACCGCCGGCCATCACGACGGCCTTCATGTCGGAAGCGTCCTCCTTGAAGAGACGACGGTCACACCGACCGAGCTCGGCCAGTCCGCCGGGATGGCACCCACCGCACTGGCACGCGGAAACCCTGAGTTCAGCCAGGGCCACAGCATCGGGGCAGGCTCAGCCGGTCGAGGTATCCGCCTTCACGAGTCGGCGGACCTGAACCACATAGAGAGTTCCTGCCCACCAGTAGAGAGTTGTACCCCATCCCGCGAACGCCCATCCGAAAATAGCAGCGAGCTGCGGAAGCCATCCGCTTCCGTCACTCAGCAGCAGCAACGGGAAGGCGTACATGAGGTTGAAGGTGGCCGCCTTGCCGAGAAAGTTGACCTGGGGCGGCGGATAGCCGTGCCGGCGGAGGATGCCCACCATGACCAGAAGGATCAGATCGCGGGCGAGGAGTGCCGCGGTCAGCCAGAGCGGGATGATCTCCCGCCATGTGAGGCCGACGATGGTGGTGAGGATGTACAGGCGGTCGGCCGCCGGGTCAAGGATCCGCCCCAGGCTGCTGATCTGGTTCCAGCGGCGGGCGAGCTTGCCGTCCAGGTAGTCGCTGACCCCGCTCAGCGCCAGGACGAGCAACGCCCATCCGTCGGACTTGGGTCCGCCGAACTCCGGAAGCAGAATCAGCCACAGGAAGAGCGGCACGCCCAGCAGGCGGGCCATGCTGAGAACGTTCGGGATGGTGAGGACACGGTCTGTCTGGACCCTTGTCTCCTGGAGCTCCACCCGTGGCCTCCCGGAAGGACGTTTCGACGATGCTCCCCGACCTTACCGGTGCGCGCGGCCGGCGAGCGCAGAGGGTCGGAGGCTGCGATCCGGACATGAGAAAGCCGGGTTTCCCGGCCGCTTACGGCCCGGGAAACCCGGCTTCACAAGAATTGTTCGGCGGCGTCCTACTCTCCCACAGGGTCCCCCCTGCAGTACCATCGGCGCTGAAAGGCTTAGCTTCCGGGTTCGGAATGTAACCGGGCGTTT
>NZ_JAGPXX010000038.1 GCF_018070345.1 Streptomyces sp. F63 | reverse complement strand
CGCACGACACCGGATAGACGACCGACCCCCGCCCAACCCCGACCCGGATGCCGTAACCCCCACCACGACAACCACCCGGCAGCCCGCAACCCACCCGCCACCACCACCGCGCCGCCCACCCGGCGCCGGGACAGTGATCCCTGCCAGGCGGTGATCCCTGCCAGGCGGTGATCCCTGCCAGGCGGTGATCCCTGCCAGGCGGTGATCCCTGCCAGGAGGGGGGCAGACCGACCTCTCGCCGAGAGCCTGGGCACGTGCGTTGAGTAGCGCGAACCCGCTGCCGGCTCCTCGGTGCACACCCGGAGCCGCCGGTGGTGGCCGGGTGGCGGCCTTCCCGTTCAGCTGGCCCACGTGTCTGCAGGGCCTACGTGGGCGGGCGCGGTGCTCCGTGTGGCCGAGTCAGGGATGGTCCCGGACCGTGATGCCGAGGGTCTGCGCCAGCATCGGTGCGATGGTCAGGAGTTGGGCGGTGTCGATGAGGGCCCCGCCCAGGGAGCCGTAGCCGGCCGTGATGCCGAGCCGGACGGCTCCGCGCAGGTCCGTCCGCTCCAGCCGGGCCTTCTCGAACCGCACCCCGTCCAGGTCGGAACCGGGGAACGCCGTATCGGTCAGGGACGCGCCGCCGAAGTCGACATCGCGCAGCAGGCAGTCCCGGAAGGCGACGTCCCGCAGGGTGGCGGTGCGGAAGTTGACGGAGTCGAACTTGCACTGGTGGAAGGTGACGCGGCGCAGTTCGGCGCCGAACATCTCCAGTCCGGCGAGCGAGCCCGAGACGATCTCGGCGTCCAGCCAGTCCGTCTCGGCCAGGTCCGTGCCCACCAGGCGTGCGGTGTGCAGCCACACGTCGTTGAAGCGTGCTCGCCGGAGACGGCCGCCGGTGAAGGTGACCGAGGAGAAGGCGCACTCGGTGAACCGGGCGCTGCCGCTGTCGGCGTCCTCGAAGGAGCTGTCGTCGAAGTGCAGGGTGTCGTGGACGGCTTCCGGCCGCAGCAGCCCGCCGAACGGCTCCAGGTAGTCCGCGTACGGCAGATCACCGAGGTCACGGGGCGGCGGCAGGGCGCTCTTCATACGGGCCTCACAAGGGGCGGGAGCGGGAACGGTGCTGCCCGGCCCGGGCCCGTCCCGGGTGGGGGCGGACGGGCCGGGCCCGGGCCGGGCGGGTGGCGGCGGCTCAGTCCAGCAGTTCGTAGGCGGGCACGGTGAGGAAGTCCTCGTACCGCTCGTCCAGGGAGACGCGGAGCAGCAGGTCGTGGGCGCGCTGCCACGCGCCCGCGGCGAAGGCCTCCTCACCCAGTTCCGCGCGGAGCGCCTCCAGTTCGGCGGCGGCGATGCGGCGGACCAGTTCGGCCGTGGCCTTCTCGCCGTTCTCGAACTCCACTCCGGCGTCGACCCACTGCCAGATCTGGGAGCGGGAGATCTCGGCGGTGGCGGCGTCCTCCATGAGGTTGAAGATGGCGACGGCGCCGGTGCCGCGCAGCCAGGACTCGATGTAGCGGATGCCGACCCGGACGGCGTTGACCAGGCCGTCGTAGGTGGGCCTGGCCGTCAGGGAGTCGACGGCGAGAAGATCGGAGGCCGAGACGCGGACGTCTTCGCGGAGGCGGTCCTTCTGGTGGGGCCGGTCGCCGAGCACGGCGTCGAAGGACTCCCGGGCCACGGGCACCAGGTCGGGGTGGGCGACCCAGGAGCCGTCGAACCCGTCGTTCGCCTCCCGGTCCTTGTCCGCCTTCACCTTTTCCAGGGCCGCCTTGTTGATCTCCGGGTCGCGGCGGGAAGGGATGAAGGCCGCCATGCCGCCGATGGCGTGCGCGCCGCGCTTGTGGCAGGTGCGGACCAGCAGTTCGGTGTAGGCGCGCATGAACGGAGCGGTCATGGTGATCGCGTTGCGGTCCGGGAGAACGAACCGCGCTCCGCCGTCACGGAAGTTCTTGACGATGGAGAAGAGGTAGTCCCAGCGGCCGGCGTTGAGTCCGGAGGCGTGGTCGCGCAGCTCGTAGAGGATCTCCTCCATCTCGTACGCGGCGGTGATCGTCTCGATGAGGACGGTGGCGCGGACGGTGCCCTGCGGGATGCCCAGCCGGTCCTGGGCGAAGACGAACACGTCGTTCCAGAGCCGGGCCTCCAGGTGCGACTCCAGCTTGGGGAGGTAGAAGTACGGCCCCTTGCCGAGATCGATGAGGCGCCGGGCGTTGTGGAAGAAGTACAGGCCGAAGTCGACGAGAGCGCCGGGGACGGCGCGGCCGTCCTCGCCGCGGAGGTGGCGCTCGTCCAGGTGCCAGCCGCGGGGGCGGGTGACGACGGTGGCCAGTTCCCCGGCGGGGCGCAGCGCGTACGTCTTGCCGCGGGGGTCGGTGAAGTCGATGCGGCGCTCGTGGGCGTCGATCAGATTGAGCTGGCCGAGGAGCACGTTCTCCCAGGTGGGGGCGGTGGCGTCCTCGAAGTCGGCGAGCCAGACCCTGGCGCCGGAGTTGAGGGCGTTGACGGTCATCTTGCGGTCGGTGGGGCCGGTGATCTCCACCCGGCGGTCGTTGAGCGCGGCGGGGGCCGGGGCGACCCGCCAGTCCGCCTCGCGGATGCCGGAGGTGGCGGGGAGGAAGTCCAGGGTGCCGGTGCGGGCGATGTCCGCGCGCCGCTCCGTGCGGAGGGCGAGGAGTTCGTCGCGGCGCCGGGTGAACCGGTGGTGGAGTTCGCCGAGGAAGGCGAGTGCCTCCGCGGTCAGGACCTCCTCCTGCCGTTCCACCGGCTGGGCGTTGACGACGGTCGGCGCGGACGGCACCGGTGCGGGCATGGCGGTCGCTCCTTCGGGGGCGGGGCCAGGGGGTACTTCTGATGAATGGAGACTAGTTTTCTCATCGTGGAAGTTCAACGCCGGGTGGGATCCGGAGCGGCTGGAAGCGGGGGGCGTGGCGGGGCGGGGCCCCGGGGAGGGCCGGGGTGATCTCCCGGCCGCCGTTCCCGGTTGCGACGGCGTCACCCGTCGCCGTCCAGGAGGCGCAGGTCGTCGAGGGTGTCGATGTCGTCGGGTGCCGCGATGCCGGAGCAGTCGACCAGATCCAGGGCGGCACGGTGCTCCGCCAGATAGGTGCGGGCGCCCCGGTCGCCCGCCGCCCGGCCGGCGACGGCGGCCCAGTGGGCGGCGCCGAGCAGCACCGGATGCCCGCGCCGGCCGCCGTACGCGGCAGCGGCCAGGCTCGTCCGGGAACGGCAGGCGGCGCGTACCCGTGCCACCGCCTCCGCCCCCACCCGGGGCTGGTCCACCAGGGCGACGATCACCGCCGTCACCTCGTGCGCCGCCGCGCGCGCCACCTCGTGCGGGCCGGTGCCGCGCGCGCCGGGCTCCGCGGGGACGGGGCGCGGGCGGAGCCCGGGAGGGGCCGTGGGCGCCGGGAGAGAGGTCAGCCCCGTGCGCAGCGAGGAGCCCATGCCCTCCTCCCAGCGCGGATTGCCGACCAGTACGCAGCCGGGGAGCTCCGCGCGGGCCCGCACCTCTTCCTCCGCCGCGCCCAGCACCACGTGCACCGGCTCGCATCCGCCGTCACGGAGAGCGCGGGCCGCGTACTCGACGAGCGGCCGCCCCCGGTGGGGCAGAAGGGCCTTGGGCCGGCCGCCCAGCCGCCGGCCACCGCCGGCCGCCAGCAGCAGACCGGCGACCCGGGGCCCGGGGCGGTCCGCCGGGGCCCCGGCCGGTTCCGTCCCGGACGCTGTCCCTGTCGGCTCCGTCATGCCCCCTGCATACCGCACCGGCGGCCGGAGGGCGGCCGTGCCGCTGCCGGCCGCCGGTCCGGTTGTCCGGTACGGACGGAATCGTACGGCTGATTTTCGCCCTCCGTGTAGCGCTCGCAGCGGAGCGTGGCGTTAACTGTCCGCAGCCCGGTGCGACTTACCCGAGGGGCCGGGGCCGATGGGGCCCGTAGTGCCATGTCGAGGAGCGAGGGGAAGCGCGTTGCGAAGTGATCGGACGGACTGCGGGGCGCGGACGGCCGTCGTCGCGAAGGCAGGGACCAAGGCGGGCGGTCAGGGCCGCCGGCCCGCGGCCGGGAGCGGCGGCCCGGATCCGCGGGCCGAGGTGCTGCGCACCGCGGTGTCGCGGCTCCGTCGCGAGCTGGCCGCTCATCCGGCCGACCTGCGGGACAGGGCCATAGCCGAGGACGAACTCGCCGCCCTCTCCGCCATGGTGGGCGCCGGGCTGCCCGACATCACCCGGATGCGGCGCTCTCTGCTCCTGGTCGTGGGAGCCGTGGGCTCGGTGAGCGCGCTGGCGCCCGCGCTCGCACGGGTACGCCAGGCGGTCGAACTGTTCGGCGGCGGGCCGGAGCAGAGAACGGGCGACCGGGCGGTGTAGCGGCCCCGCGGGCGTGGGGCCGGACCGCGCGGGCCGCTACGCGGGAGTCCCGGTCCCGGTGAGTGTCTCCGACAGTTCGGCCGCGACCTCGCGCAGCAGCGGCACGATCCTCCCGGTGGCCTCCTCGGTGAGCCGGCCCGCGGGCCCGGAGACCGAGATGGCCGCCGCGGTCGGCGAGTCCGGTACGGAGACGGCGAGGCAGCGGACCCCGATCTCCTGCTCGTTGTCGTCCATGGCGTAGCCGGAGGCCCGTACCTCCTCCAGGGCGGTGAGGAAGGCATCCGGCCTGGTGATGGTCTTCTCCGTGGCGGCGGGCATGCCCGTGCGGGCCAGCAGCGCGCGCACCTCGTCGGCCGGCAGGTGCGCCAGCAGGGCCTTGCCCACTCCCGTGGAGTGCGGCAGCACGCGGCGGCCGACCTCCGTGAACATCCGCATCGAGTGCCGGGAGGGCACCTGGGCGACGTAGACCACCTCGTCGCCGTCGAGCAGTGCCATGTTCGCCGTCTCCCCGGTCTCTTCCACGAGCCGGGCGAGATGCGGGCGCGCCCAGGTGCCGAGCAGGCGGGCCGAGCTCTCGCCGAGCCGGATGAGCCGGGGGCCGAGGGCGTAGCGGCGGTTCGGCTGCTGGCGGACGTAGCCGCAGGCCACCAGGGTCCGCATCAGCCGGTGGATGGTGGGAAGGGGCAGACCGCTGCTGCTGGAGAGTTCGCTGAGCCCCACGGCGCCGCCCGCGTCCGCCATCCGTTCGAGCAGGTCAAAGGCCCGTTCGAGGGACTGCACGCCACTGGAGCCGTTGGCTGGCCTGGCGGCTGCGGTGGTCCTGTCGCTGGACGGCGGCACGTCGCATCCTTTCGGGCGGTGGGGCCGGTCGCCGTTACGGGTCGTTACAGCGGTGAGAAGGGGCGGCGGACCGGTGCCAGCAGCCTACCGGGCCGTCTCACGGAGCCTTCCGTGAGCGGCCGCGGCTGCCGCGGGACGGCATCCCGGCGGGTGGTCGGCGGGTGGTCGGCGGGTGGTGCGAACGGGCGGTCGGCGGGCGGTCGGCGGCGGCCGCTCGCGGAAGGGACCGTGAGGTGATCTTCGTGCGGGTCCTGTGAATGCCGTGCGAACATCTGCCGGGTGTGCTTGAGGGCGCTCTCTACGCGCGTCAGGCTGGGGATGCGCGGATCCCCCCATGGCGCCCCCCACGTGGCGGCGGCCGCCCTCCCCCACGGGCGGCTGCCGCATCCGGAGGGACTCCGGCCCGCCGCGGCCCGCCCGCCGCCGTCTCGTCCTCCCCTCCCCTCCGGCGGGCGGATGCCGGGGCGGGATGGTGCGGGACCGGCAGGGCGGGACCCGCACGGCGGGACCCGCACGGCGGGGCCCGGCGCCCGGGGCAGCCGGCCGGCGCGTCCTCAGGCCGCCCCGCCGGTGCGGCTGCGCAGATTCCGGAACTGGCGGGTCTGCATGATGAGATGGGCCGGCTCGTTGTACAGCACGTCCATGACGCGGAAGAGCGCCCGCGGGCGGCCGCGGCCGCGCGTGCGGACCACCATCCGGGTCCGGTCACCGGGCGCCGGGCTGAGGTGGAACCCCCACACGGCGTCGACGTACACAGCGGGCAGCGGTTCGTACCGGGCGTCGAAGGGGCGTCCGGACGGCAGCTCCAGCTGGGCGCGCAGGACCAGCGTCCTCTCCGGCACCAGCACCGCGACGGTGAACCAGGAGCGGCCGCTCGGCACCGAGGCCAGGCGCTGCCCCTCCTCCAGGCGCTGCCACTCGGGGACGATGCGTTCCGCGCTCGGCCGCCCGCCGTTGTCCAGCCGGTCCCAGCTGTACCAGCCGCCGCGGTCACAGCCCATCTGCACCAGCCAGGGCCAGACCTCCGCGGGCGGTGCCGGCAGGGTCGTGGCCATGGTCGACGAGCCGTCGGGATCGGGGACGAGTTCGTCCCCGGGGCAGGGGCGGGCGGCCTCCTCGGGGGTCGCGCCCCAGTTCAGCAGCCGCGGTCGTACGACGGCGCCGTGGACGGCTCCCGCCGCGACGGGAACGGCGCAGGTGAGGAGCCGCCGGGTCCCGGGCCGGTGTCCGTTCATGGAGCCAGCGTCGCAGTTCCGGCCCGGGGGCACCACCGGGGCGGCCCACCGGCCCCGGCCGTCCCCGGACGGGCCGCCCGCGACGGCCCCGCCGTGTGCCGGGGCCCGCCCTCCTACCGCACCCGCCGTACCGGCCGTACTGCCGGGGGAGGACCGGTGGACGCACGCTCCCCCGCCGGGCCGACGCCCGGCCGGCGGTGCGGCCCGTAGGCTTCCGGTACCCGGGCCCACGGCGGCCCCGCGTCCGGGTGTGGACGCGGGCACGCGCGCGGGCACGGTCACGTCACGTGGTCGTGCGAACGCGGCCGGGGCACGAACGGGACCACGCCGCAGAGGCGGTCACGGACAGCCGGCCGGGACCGCGGCCGGACGAACAGCACCCAGAGGAGCGGCAGATGGCGGAGCAGACCGATACGCGGTTAGCGGAACCAGTACGCGGGGGAGCGTCCGGGCCCGGGCCGCACCACCCGCGGGCGGACGCACCGGAGACGCCGGAGAGGCCGGAGGCGCCCGTGACGCCGGGCGCGGCGGGCCCGCCGGATGCCCCGGTCGTCGATCTCACCGCCTGCGGCGACCGCTTCACCGCGGACCCCTACTCCGTCTACGCGGAGCTCCGGGCCCGGGGCGCGGCCCACAAGGTGCGTCTCGACGAGCGGAGCACGGCCTGGCTGATCGTCGGCCATGACGAGGCCCGTGCCGCGCTGGCCGACCCGAGGTTCAGCAAGAACCGGAGTCACGCGCCGGGCATGGAGTTCACCGACTCCCCGATCAACGCCAACATGCTGGGGTCCGACCCGCCGGACCACACGCGGCTGCGCCGGCTCGTCGCACGCGAGTTCACGATGCGCCGGGTGGAGTCCCTGCGCCCGCGGGTGGAGGAGATCACCGGCGAACTGCTCGACGCGATGACGGCCGCGCCGGGCGGGCGGGTGGACCTCGTCGAGGCGCTGGCCTTCCCGCTGCCCATGTCGGTCATCTGCGAACTGCTCGGAGTGCCGGCTCTCGACCGTGCGGCGTTCCGCGCCTGGAGCAACGAACTGGTCTCCCGGACCAGCCCCAGCGCGGAGAACGCCGCGGTGCACGCCATGGCCGAGTACCTCGCCGGGCTGATCGGGGAGAAGCGGCGCCACCCGGGGGACGACCTCCTCAGCGGTCTGATCCGCACCACCGACGAGGACGGTGACCGGCTGTCCCGGGACGAACTCGTCGGCATGGCGTTCCTGCTGCTCGTCGCCGGCCACGAGACGACCGTCAACCTGATCACGAACGCTGTGCACGCGCTGCTCCGCCACCCCGACCGCCTCGCCGAGTTGCGGGCCGACCTCTCGCTGACCGAGCAGGCGGTGGAGGAGACGCTCCGCTGGGACGGGCCGGTGAAGAACGCCACCTTCCGCTTCGCCCGGGAGCCGGTCGAGGTCGGCGGGGTGACCGTCCCCGCCGGCGAGGTGGTCATCGTCTCCCTCGCCTCGGCGGACCGCGACCCGGCCCACTTCCCGGACGCGGACCGGTTCGACCCCGGCCGCCGGGCGGGCGGGCATCTCGCCTTCGGGCACGGCATCCACTACTGCCTCGGCGCGCCGCTGGCCCGGATGGAGGGGCAGATCGCGCTCCGCGGGCTGCTCGAACGCTTCCCGGGCCTGGCACTCGACCTCGACCCGGATCTGCCCGCCTCGGACCTTCCCTGGGTTCCGGGACTGCTGATCCGCGGTCTCCGCCGGCTGCCCGTGCGGCTCGGCTGAGGGCCGCCCGCGGCACGGCGGAGCATGACGTCCGGGACGTCCAGGACGTCCGGGAAACGTCGGGGACGCACCGTGGAGCCCGCGATCCCCGTGTCGCCCACGGCAACGGCTCCCGGCGGAGCGGGCGAGCCATATTGTCCGGACAATCTGACCGGATCGCTGTCCCCGGCCCGGCCTGGAGGGCTACCCTCCCCCTCGTGGTGAAGCGTGACACAGGGCGGGCCGGGGGGCGCGCCGGGGAACGGGCCGGGGCGGCGTCCTCCCTCCGGCTCGGCGTCGACCGCGGCAGTCCCGTACCGCTCTACTTCCAGCTCGCCCGGCAGCTGGAGGCGGCGATCGAACAGGGCGGCCTCGCCCCCGGCAGCCTGCTCGGCAACGAGATCGAGCTGGCCGCGCGGCTCGGCCTGTCCCGCCCCACCGTCCGGCAGGCGATCCAGTCGCTGGTGGACAAGGGGCTGCTGGTGCGCCGCCGCGGGGTCGGCACCCAGGTGGTCCACAGCAAGGTCAGGCGCCCGCCCGAACTGAGCAGCCTCTACGACGACCTGGAGGCGGCGGGCCGGCGCCCCGCCACCCGGGTGCTGCGCAACACCGTCGAACCGGCGGGTGCCGCGGTCGCCGCGGCGCTCGGGGTTCCCGAGGGGGCGGACGTGCGCCTCGTCGAACGGCTGCGGATGGCGCACGGCGAACCCGTGGCCCGGCTCCGCAACCACCTGCCGCCGGGCCTGCTGGAACTCAGCACCGACCGGCTGGAGTCCACGGGCCTGTACCGGCTGATGCGTGAGGCGGGGATCACCCTGCACAGTGCCCGCCAGTGCGTGGGCGCCCGCGCCGCGACCGCGGCCGAGGGCGCGGAGCTGACCGAGCCGGCGGGGTCCCCGCTGCTGACGGTGGAGCGGACGACCTACGACGACACGGGGCGGGCGGTCGAGTTCGGCTCCCACGTCTACCGGGCCTCCCGCTACTCCTTCGAGTTCCAGCTGCTCGCACGGCCCTGAGTCGCTCCGAGCCGCTCCGAGCCGCTCCGAGCCGCTCCGAGCCGCTCCGAGCCGCTCCGAGCCGCTCCGAGCCGCTCTCCCACCATGTACGGACAAAGTCTTGACGCCGTGTGCCCGCGCCGCTACAACTCCCTCAGTCCTCCGGGGCAACTCCGCCTGTCACCCGGTCCGTTGGGCTGTGGCCGAACCGTGTCCCCGGCTTCCGGCTGGGTCCGCCGGACCCGGGGAAGGACCTGCGGGGGACGGCGCGGCCGGCGGTGACGGATACTTGACCGGCCCGCCGGACGGGCAGCACCGGGACGGGCCGGGAGCGGTGGGCGCCGCAGCCGGTGGCCGCGTACCGCCGGATACGGACAGCGAGAGAGGTATGACACCGTGGCAAGGGCTCACAGAGGCGTACGGATAGCGGGTGCGGTGCTGGCGGCCGTGCTCGGCACGACCCTGGCGGGGTGCAGCAGCACGGGCGGCAAGCAGGCCGAGGAGCGGTCCGGGGACGAGGCCGGGGGGCGGTCCGCGGCGGGTACCCCGCGGTGGACCTTCGCCATGGTGACCCACTCCGGTGACGGCGACACCTTCTGGGACATCGTGAAGACGGGCGCCGAGAAGGCCGCGGCCAAGGACAACGTCAGGTTCCTCTACGCGCGTCATGACGAGGGCCAGCAGCAGGCCGAACTCGTCCAGTCCATGATCGACCAGAAGGTCGACGGGCTCATCGTCACCCTCGCCAAGCCGCAGGCCATGAAGGACGTGGTCGCCAAGGCCGTCAAGGCGGGCATCCCCGTCATCACCGTGAACTCCGGCTCGGCCGACTCCGCGAAGTTCGGCGCCCTCACCCACATCGGCCAGGACGAGACCATCGCCGGCGAGGCCGTCGGCGAGGAGCTCAACAAGCGCGGGAAGAAGAAGGCCATCTGCGTCCTGCACGAGCAGGGCAACGTCGGCCACGAGGAGCGCTGCGACGGCGCCCGCGCCACCTTCGACGGCACGATGGAGAACCTCTACGTCGAGGGCACCAACATGCCCGAGGTGCAGTCCGCCATCGAGGCCGAGCTCCAGTCCGACCGGTCCTTGGACACCGTCCTCACCCTCGGAGCGCCCTTCGCCGCCACGGCCGTGAAGGCCAAGGAGAGCGCCGGCAGCGAAGCGGAGATCAACACCTTCGACCTCAACCCCGCGGTCCTGAGCGGTCTGGAGAAGAAGGAACTCGGCTTCGCCGTCGACCAGCAGCCCTACCTCCAGGGCTACCAGGCCGTGGACCTGCTCTGGCTGTACCGGTACAACGCCGACGTCCTCGGGGGCGGCAAGCCCGTGCTCACCGGACCGCAGATCATCCACCGGAAGGACGCCGGCAAGCTCAGGTCGTACATCGAGCGGAAGACGCGGTGAGCGCGCCGGCCACGGCCGCGCCTCCCGCGTCCCCACCCCCGGCGAAGGCCGACGAGCGCCTGGCGCGCCGGTCCCTGCCGCGCAGGCTGCTCGGCCGGCCCGAGCTCGGTGCCGTGGTCGGCGCGGTCGCGGTCCTCGTGTTCTTCGCGTTCGCGGCCGACAGCTTCCTGACCCCCGCCGGCCTGGGCACCGTGCTCTACGCCTCGTCGGCCATCGGCATCATGGCCGTCCCGGTGGCGCTGCTGATGATCGGCGGCGAGTTCGACCTGTCGACGGGCGTCATGGTGACGTCCTCCGCGCTGGTCTCCTCAATGCTCAGCTACCAGTTGTCGGCGAACGTCTGGGTGGGCGTCGGGGTGTCCCTCCTGACGACCCTGGCCATCGGCTTCTTCAACGGCGTGATGCTGGTGCGGACGAAGCTGCCGAGCTTCATCATCACGCTCGGCACCTTCCTCATGCTGACCGGCCTGAACCTCGGCTTCACCAAGCTGATCAGCGGCGGGGTCTCCACCGACACCATCGGCGACATGGAGGGCTTCGCGTCGGCCCGCGCCCTCTTCGCCTCGCACCTCCGGCTGGGCGGTGTGCGGCTGGAGGCCACCGTCCTGTGGTGGCTCGCCCTGGTCGCGCTGGCCACCTGGATCCTGCTGCGCACCCGCGCCGGCAACTGGATCTTCGCGGCGGGCGGCGGCGCGGACGCGGCCCGGGCGGTCGGCGTCCCCGTCAACCGCACGAAGATCGGCCTCTACATGGGAGTGGCCTTCGCCGCCTGGGTCTCCGGGCAGCATCTGCTGTTCCGCTATGACGCGGTGCAGTCCGGCGAGGGCGTCGGCAACGAGTTCCTCTACATCATCGCCGCCGTCATCGGCGGCTGCCTGATGACCGGCGGCTACGGCTCGGCGATCGGTTCGGCGATCGGTGCGCTGATCTTCGGCATGACCAGCAGGGGCATCGTGTACGCGCAGTGGGAGGCCGACTGGTTCAAGTTCTTCCTCGGGGCGATGCTGCTGCTGGCCACGCTCCTCAACGCATGGGTCCGCAAGCGGGCGGAGGCGAGCAAATGACGGACACGACCGGCACGGCCGACACCGCCGGCACGACCGGCACAACCGGCACGGCCGGCAGTGGCCGGGAGGCGGGTGACGGCCCGAAGGAGGCGCGGGCCGCGGCCGGCGCACCTCTCGTCGCCCTGCGCGGCGTCAGCAAGTTCTACGGCAGCATCCGGGCCCTGCAGGATGTCAGCCTGGAGGTGCACGCGGGGGAGATCACCTGCGTTCTGGGCGACAACGGGGCGGGCAAATCGACCCTGATCAAGATCATTTCAGGGCTGCACCGGCACGACGGCGGAACCTTCGCGGTCGACGGCGCGGAACGCCGGCTGTCCTCCCCCCGGGAGGCCCTCGACCTGGGGATCGCCACGGTCTACCAGGACCTGGCGGTGGTCCCGCTGATGCCGGTCTGGCGCAATTTCTTCCTCGGCTCGGAGCCGACCGTCGGCAGGGGCCCGTTCAAGCGGCTCGACGTCGCCACGATGCGTGCGACCACGCGCCGCGAGCTGCTGCGCATGGGGATCGACCTGCGCGACGTCGACCAGCCCATCGGGACCCTCTCCGGGGGCGAGCGGCAGTGCGTGGCCATCGCCCGCGCCATCCACTTCGGAGCCAAGGTCCTCGTCCTGGACGAGCCCACGGCCGCCCTCGGCGTCAAGCAGTCCGGGGTGGTGCTCAAGTACGTCGCGGCCGCCCGGGACACCGGTCTCGGTGTCGTCCTGATCACCCACAACCCGCACCACGCGTACCTCGTCGGTGACCGGTTCGTCCTGCTCAAGCGGGGCGCGATGGCCGGCAGCCACCCCCGGGACGCCATCGGGCTGGACGAACTCACCCGGCAGATGGCGGGCGGCTCGGAGCTGGAGCAGCTCAGCCACGAACTGGAACGCGGCGCGGCACCGGACCTGACGCCGCCCGGGCGGCCCGGCCCCGCCACGGCGTGACGGGGCGGGGCGGGGCGGCGTGACGGGCCGGCGCCGTCCCGGCGGCCCCGGTCCCTGCCCGGATGTCCACCACTGTGCACCGTCCGCCCCGTCTGAGGCACAATCGTCCCTCGGGCGACCGACCATCGCCGACCGGCGGCGCCCGTGCCGTCCGCGGACCGGGCCCGCGACCACCCCCGACGACCTTGTGAGCCGATGAGCACCTACCGCGAGCTGACCCACCGGGGACCGGCCCGGGCCACCGTCCTGCGGACCGTGGGGACGCGCGAGCGGCGCTCGCACCTCACCGCGCCGCGCGTCCCCACCGTCGGCATCGACATCGGCGGGACCAAGGTCGCCGCCGGGGTCGTGGACGCGGACGGCAACATCCTGGAGAAGATCCGCACCGAGACACCGGACAAGTCCAAGAGCCCCAAGGTCGTCGAGAACACCATCGTCGAGCTGGTCCTGGACCTCTCGGACCGGCACGACGTCCACGCCGTGGGCATCGGCGCGGCCGGCTGGGTCGACGCCGACCGCTCCCGGGTGCTCTTCGCCCCTCACCTGGCCTGGCGGAACGAGCCCATCCGGGACGCCCTGACCGCCCGGCTCGCCGTCCCCGTCATGATCGACAACGACGCCAACACCGCTGCCTGGGGCGAGTGGCGCTTCGGCGCCGGGCGCGGCACGGACCACCTCGTCATGATCACCCTGGGGACCGGGATCGGCGGCGCCATCCTGGAGGAGGGCCAGGTCAAACGGGGCGCGTACGGGGTCGCGGGGGAGTTCGGCCATATGCAGGTGGTGCCCGGCGGGCACCGCTGCCCCTGCGGCAACCGGGGCTGCTGGGAGCAGTACAGCTCGGGGAACGCCCTGGTCCGGGAGGCCCGCGAGCTGGCCGTCGCCGACTCCCCGGTGGCGTACAACATCATCGACCGGGTCGGCGGCAACATCGCCGAGATCACCGGGCCCCTCATCACCGAGCTGGCCCGCGAGGGCGACGCCATGTGCGTCGAGCTGCTCCAGGACATCGGCCAGTGGCTGGGCGTCGGCATCGCCAATCTGGCGGCGGCCCTGGACCCGGCCTGCTTCGTCGTCGGCGGCGGGGTGAGCGCGGCCGACGACCTGCTGATCGGCCCCGCCCGCGACGCCTTCCGCCGCCAGCTCACCGGGCGCGGTTACCGCCCGGAGGCGACGATCAGCAAGGCACAGCTCGGCAACGAGGCCGGTCTGGTGGGGGCCGCGGACCTGGCGCGGCTGGTGGCCCGCCGCTTCCGCCGCGCCAACCGGCGCCGGGTGGAGCGGCAGGAGCGTTACGAACGGTACGCACAGGTGGTACGGGGAGGCCGGGCATGACCACGGAGGAGATCGGGCCCCGCGCCCGTGCGGGCGCGGGCGAGGAGGGAACCGGCGGCAGCCCGGGGTTCGGCGGGCCCGGGGGGCAGGCCGGCGCCGTCGGGGGCGGTCCCGGCTCCGGTGAACGGCCCGGGGACGGGCGTGACGGGCGCACGGGGCACGGCCGGCGAACCGGGCGCGGCGAGCGCACCGGGCAGGAGGCGCACGACGGCGGCTCCGGCGCGGGGGGCACTCCGGGCGCGGGCGGCGGCCCGGCCGGTGACGGCCCGCCCGGGGAGGGCCCGGGCCCCCGGCGGCACTCGTCGTGGAAGCACCCCAGCAACCGCCGCCGCTGGTTCATCCTGTTCGTCGTCGTCCTGCTCATCGGCGTCCCGGCCGGCTACATCGTCATCTCGGCGGGCCAGAGCCGGGACAGCGGTCAGGACAAGCAGGCGCGGGCGGCCGCCAGGGGCCTCACGGCGGAGTGGCCGCCCCGGGTGACCCGCCGCATCTACGAGGTGCCGATCACCGGCCACTCCGCCGATGTCGCCTTCTACGAGACCAACAGCTGGAACACCAGCAAGCTGTATGTGCAGTTCACCACCTCCGAGAACGGGCTGAACCTGTTCCTGGACCGCATCGGCACCGGCCCCGGGGAACTCGACGAGGGCAGGATCACCATCAGCGGCGAGGAGGCCGCCGAGGTCGGCTGGCACCTCGGCGCCGGCCACCCCTCCGCGTCGTCCCGGGCCCTGAGCGCCGTGCCCACCGACAAGGAGAACTGGTCCGGCCTGGTGCGGAACCTGCCGGGTCCGCGGCCGCGGCTGGAGGTGACCGTCGACCGCAGCAACCCGGCGCACCCGATGGTGTACGTGGTCTCCACCGTGAGGCTGTGATGACGTGGGCCGCCGCCCCCGGGAGCCCGGCAGGACGCCGTGCTGCGCCCGGGGGAACGCACATCGGGCGCTGACCTGCGAAGAAGCAGGTAGAGCGGTACCGCGCAGCACACGTACTGTGTGCCGGCGGGTGAGACCCCGGTACTGGCTCACCATGCGAATGAGCCCTGTGGTACGAACCCGACACGAGGTGAAAAGGTTGCTGCTGCGGGTATCGATGGCCTGTCTCCAGCCTTGCGCAAAAGCATCACCGGCTTCATGAAGAAGAGCCCTCGGGATGCCGGGATTCCGCAGATCAGTCGGCTCCCCGGAGGCAGTGCGGAGTTCGGCTGCAAGGTCCCCGGAAGGGTGCCTGGGGCATACGCGGTGTTGGGAAGCGGGTGGATTCCGAAGGCGCGGAGTTGGCTTACAGGACGACGTTCCTCCCTGACGGCAGCATGGCGCACCTCAAGTTCAAGTGAGGATGAGACCCGTGGAATCGGATATGTGTCGGGCTCTGACCGGCCTGATTCGCTGGGAATCATCTCTGGATGACCTGATCGAAGCTGCCAATCGATGCGATCGGCGCGAGGGGTCTTCTGTTCGTCTCGACCGTGATGCCGTAGGGGATGTTCTGCAGCGATGCCTTTCCGGAGCCGTGGACGTTCATGACTTGCCGCGATGGGCTGGGGCGGTTCACATGCTGGATCGTGTCGAGATCGATGAATTCGATGTCGAGTTGCTGACTCAATTCCTGTTTGAGGTATCGAGTCCTGAACTGTTCGAGCCGATCACCGTAGACGTATGTCAACGATGGATCAGTCGAATGCTCCCGACCTGGACGTGTGCCGGCGGGCCTGCCTGCGCCGTTTCGGCATGGAACACGCCTTCAAGCCGATGAAGTCCAGCTCGGCCGGACCGCCGCCCGGCTGCGGCACCCCGAGCAGGCAGTCCGCTGGGCCTGGTTGCTGTCGCCGCCCACGTCCCACTCCGCCTCGCCCGTGACCTGACCGCCGACCCGCGCCGGCCTCGGGAGCGACGGACCCGACCGGGCAGGCCACTCACGCCCTTCCGGGTCCGCCGTGCATTTCGACATGTGCGTGATCGCCCGGGGACCCCGGCCCGTCTGCCGAAAACCAGCCCCCCGGTCCCGGACGTCCACGGGCGGCAAGAACACCTCAGCTCCACGCCACCGACTCGTTCGCAAAACAGGCACACCAGCGGTCAAAGGCACGCAAGAAGAAGGGGTACTGGGTCGGACGGGGCCCGGTTCGGGGGGCCGCAGGCGGTTCTTCCGCGAGGATCAGGGGCCGACGTGGGGGGCGCGCGCGGCGGAGGAGCCGTCGCGGACGACCTCGCCCGTCAGGTTTCCGTTGGCTCCCGAGCCGAGGAAGACGACCAGCTTGGCGACGTCGTCGGCGTCGGAGAGACGGCGGGTGGGGGTGCCGGCGGCGAGCTTGTCGGTGACGGCCTCGGGGATGGGCGGACGGCTGTCGGTCAGGGTGAAGCCGGGGGCCACCACATTGACGAGGATGCCGTCCCGGCCGCCCTCCCAGGCCAGGCCGCGGGCGAGACCGTGGAGGCCGGACTTCGCGGTGCCGTACGGTCCGGGACCGGGCAGGCCCTCCTCGGCGACGCTGGAGGAGATCAGGACGATCCGGCCCCAGCCCCGGGAGCGCATGCTCGGCAGGACGGCGCGGGCCTGGGCGGCGGCACCGATCAGATTGGCGCCGATCATGGCCTGCCACTCCTCGAGCGGCACGTCCTCGAAGCGGACGCTCGGGTCCGGCGGGCCGTCGCCGCCCCAGCGCACGGCGTTGGCCACGAGTACGTCGATGCCGCCCCAGTGCCCGATGACCGTCCGGGCTGCCTCCTCGACGGTGGCCAGGTCCTCCAGGTCGAGCCGGACCACGAGGGCCTGACCGCCGGCGGCCTCGAGCTCGGAGGCGACTTGCTCCGCCTTCTCCAGGCTGCTGCGGTAGGTGACGGCGACCCGGGCGCCCTCCTGGCCGTAGGCCCGGGCGGTGGCGGCGCCGATACCGGTCGAGGCGCCGGTGACCAGGACCACGCGGTCCTTGAGTGCGGTGTCCATCGTGCGGGGTGTCCTCTCTGACGGAAGTGCGGTGTGACCGGGCGGTTCAGGCCGCCGAGGGCTCGGCGGGGACCCGGGTGGCCGGCGCCTCGACCGCGTCCGGGGCGGCGGCCCGGGACGTCTCGTGCGCGTCGCGGACCTGGGCCGGGAACGGCATGACCGGGGCGTGGGTCAGCTTCGTGTGCACGAACTCACGTCCTCCGGCCCGAGCGCCTTGACGGAGGCGCGCAGGCAGGGCTCCTGGAAGTCGAACTGCTCCCGCGGGGTGCCGGGGCCGGGGGCGCCGCCGCGGGCGCTGAGGATCACGACGGACTTCCCCGCCGGCGGGAGCCGGGGCAGGGGCAGCAGGTCCCGGCAGGTGCAGGTGCAGGTGCAGGTGCCCTCCGGGTGGGCCGCCTCCAGTGGTCGACGAAGGCCGCGCCGAGTTCCCGGGAGAACGAGTCACTCCGGGCGCCGGCGTCCAGATGCAGCAGATGCGCCACAGCATTCCTTTCCAGGCAAGAAGATCTGAAGTCCAGAACAGGCTAGCTTCAAATGATCTGAGGTCAAGACGATTTGGGTTTTTGCTATTCTGCTGGCATGTCCCTCACCAGTCCCACCGACGAGCAGCCCTCGGACAGCCGGCTCCACGGCGATCTGCACTGGGTGTTCGCCCGGCTCAAGCAGGGGCTCGCCACCGCTGAGACGCCCGTTGTGCGCGAGCACGGCATGAGCCTGTGGGGCTACACCGTGCTGATGGCCATCGTCGACACGCCCGCGAGAAGCCAGCTCGCCCTCGCCCAGGCCGTCTCCGTCGACAAGAGCAAGCTCGTCCTCGTCCTCGACGAACTGGAGGCGGCGGCGCTGGTCCGCCGCCGCCCCGACCCGGCCGACCGCCGGGCCCGGATCGTCGAGGCGACGGCCGCGGGCCGGAGCGCCCTCGACGCCGCCCGCAAGGACATCGAGGCGATCGAGGGCAACCTGCTCGACGACCTGGATCCCCCGTCCCGGGATCTGCTGCGCACCGTCCTGCGGCGGCTGGCCGGCGCCCCGGTCGCCCGGATCGAGGACGGGCGGCAGGCCGACAACGCCTGCGTGCCGCCCCCGTCCTGAGGGTTCACGCCCGCAGGACCCGCCGGGCCCGGAGAATTCGGCAGGGACCCGCGAGGCGAGGCCGACCGCGCCGAGCCGCCGTGGCGGGGGGACGGCGGCCGCAAGGGATGTCCCGGCCATGTGGGATCCCGTGCGACATGAGAGAGTCGGCGGAGTGAGCGAGTCACCACCGAACCCCCTGCACTACCGCTGTGACGGCCCGGAAGACGCCCCGGTACTGATCCTCGGCCCGGCCCTCGGCACCACCTGGCACATGTGGGACCGGCAGATTCCCGAACTGAGCGAGCACTGGCGCGTCATCCGCTTCGATCTGCCCGGGCACGGCGGCGCGCCGGCGCATCCCGCCGGCTCCGTCTCCGACCTCGCCGACCGCCTTCTGGCCGCCCTCGACGCCCTGGGCGTCGACCGCTTCGGCTACGCGGGCTGCGCGCTCGGCGGCGCCGTCGGTGCCGAGCTGGCCCTCCGCGACCCGCACCGCGTCGCCTCACTCGCTCTCGTCTCCGCGGCTGCCCGCTTCGGGACGGCCGACGAGCACCGGCAGCGTGGTGTCATCGTCCGCACCAACGGGCTGGACCCCATCGCACGCTCGGCGCCCGAGCGCTGGTTCACCCCCGGCTTCGCGGCCGCGCAGCCCGCGATCGTCGAGTGGTCCGTGCAGATGGTGCGGACCACCGACCCCGGCTGCTACATCGCCGCCTGCGAGGCCCTGGCGACCTTCGACGTGCGCAGGGAACTCGGCCGGATCGGCGTGCCGACGCTCGTGCTCTCCGGGTCCGAGGACCGGGTGACCTCGCCCGCCGACGCCCGTGTCCTCGTCGCCGGGATCCCCGACGCGCGGCTCGCGCTGGTGCCCGGCACCTCCCACCTGGTGCCCGTGGAGCAGCCGTCCGCCGTCACCGACCTGCTGGTACGGCACTTCGCCGGCTCCTGGCCGGGCGCCGGCGACCGCGCGGCCGGCGCCGTGCCGCCCGCCGCGTCCGCCGACCGGCGGGCCATCGCCACCCCGCCGCCCGGAGCCCGTACCGGCCCCATCGGGGAGATCGCCCCGGCGGAGATCCCCGCGGAGACGGCGGCCGGCCGGCCCGACCCGTACGAGCCGGGGATGAAGGTGCGGCGCGAGGTACTGGGCGACGCCCACGTGGATCGGGCGATCGAGACCACCGACGAGTTCACGGCCGACTTCCAGGAGTTCATCACCCGCTACGCCTGGGGCGAGGTGTGGACTCGCCCCGGCATCGACCGGCGCACCCGCAGTGTCATCACGCTCACCGCGCTCGTCGCCGGCGGCCACCACGACGAGCTGGCCTTCCACACCCGGGCCGCGCTCCGCAACGGGCTGACTCCCGCGGAGATCAAGGAGGTTCTGCTGCAGACGGCGGTCTACTGCGGGGTGCCGGCGGCCAACTCCGCGTTCAAGGTGGCGCGTGAGGTGATCCTGCAGGAGACCACCCCGCCGGTGTAGCAGGATGACCGGCGGCAAGGCGGCAAGGCGGCAAGGCGGCAAGGCGGCAAGGCGGCAAGGGCCGCGGGGCCGCAACGCGACCGGCGGAGGGGCAGGCGGTGCCGGGCCGCCGCCACCCCCACCACCGCCGGGCGCCCGGCAGCAGCGAGGCGCTGAGGCGCCGAGGCACACCGTACGGACAGGAGGAGCGACCAGTGCAGCTCACCAAGAAGGGCCACGCCTGCATTCGGCTGGAGAAGGAGGGCCGGACGCTCGTCATCGACCCGGGCGGCTTCAGCGAGCCCGACGCGGCGGTCGGGGCGGAGGCGGTGCTCGTCACCCACGAGCATCCCGACCACTTCGCCGAGGACCGGCTGCGGGCCGCCCTGGAGGCCAACCCGGAGGCGCGGATCTGGACGCTCGACAGCGTGGCGCGGCAGCTCACCGCGGCGTTCCCCGGCCGGGTGCACACCGTGGGCCACGGGGACACCTTCACCGCGGCCGGGTTCGAGGTCGAGGTGCACGGCGAACTGCACGCCGTGATCCACCCGGACATCCCGCGGGTCACCAACGTCGGCTACCTGTTGGACGGTTCGGTGTTCCACCCCGGGGACGCGCTGACCGTGCCCGGCCGCCCGGTGGACACCCTGATGCTGCCGGTGCACGCGCCGTGGAACAAGGTCGCCGAGATCATCGACTACGTCCGCGAGGTCCGGCCGCGGCAGGCGATCGACGTCCACGACGGCCTGCTCTCCGCACAGGCCCGGCCGATCTACGACCGGATGCTCGGCCCGGGCGGCCCCGGTGTGGCCGGGGCGGAGCACAGCCGGCTGGATCCCGGCGGCAGCCTCGGACTCTGAGCGGCCGGCCCGGACCCCGGGCGGCGGATCACGGCGGCTTCCGGCGGCTTGCGGTGGTGGGCCCGGGGCGGCGGCTCCCGGCTGGCCATGACTGTCGGCGGTGCCGGGTAGATTCGGTGCCATGCGCATCGCGACCTGGAACGTCAATTCGATCACTGCCCGGCTGCCCCGGCTGCTGGCCTGGCTGGAGAGCAGCGGCACCGACGTGCTGTGCGTCCAGGAGACCAAGTGCACCGACGAGCAGTTTCCCCGCGAGCAGCTGCGGGAGCTGGGCTACGAGTCCGCGGTCAACGCCGACGGGCGGTGGAACGGCGTGGCCCTGGTCTCCCGGGTGGGCCTGGAGGACGTCACCTCCGGCCTCCCCGGCGACCCGGGCTACGACGGCACGACGGAGCCCCGCGCCATAGCGGCCACCTGCGGCCCGGTGCGTCTCTGGTCGGTCTACGTCCCCAACGGCCGCGAGGTGGGCCACGACCACTACGCCTACAAGCTGCGCTGGCTGGAGGCGCTGCGCGCGGCGGTCGCGGCGGACGCCGCGGGGGAACGCCCCTTCGCGGTCCTCGGGGACTACAACGTCGCGCCGGCCGACGAGGACGTCTACGACCGTTCCCTCTTCGAGGGCTCCACGCACGTCACCGAGCCGGAGCGGGCAGCCCTGGCCGCCCTGCGCGGCACGGGCCTGTCCGACGTCGTCCCCCGCCCGCTGAAGTACGAGCACCCGTACACCTACTGGGACTACCGCCAGCTCTGCTTCCCGAAGAACCGCGGTATGCGGATCGACCTGGTCTACGGCAACGCGGCCCTGGCGGGCGCCGTCAAGGACGCCTACGTCGACCGTGAGGAGCGCAAGGGCAAGGGGGCCTCGGACCACGCCCCGGTGGTCGTCGACCTGGACGTCTGAGCCCCGGCCGGCTCACCGGCGGCGCGGTGCCAGCGTCCGCAGGTCGATCGAGCCGGCCAGCGCCCGGAGGCCCGCGTGGCCGGGGTGGAGTCCGTCGCCGCTGTCGTAGGCCGGCAGCATCCGGGCGGGCTGTGCGGGGTCGCGGAGCACCTCGTCGAAGTCGAGCAGCGCGTCGAACGGCCCGCCGTTCTCCCGCGTCCCCCGCTCGCGCAGATAGGTGTTGACGGCCGTCCGGCGGGCGTCCACCTCGGGCGTGCAGTCGTGGTAGCCCCCGCAGGGTGTCAGGGTCGCCGCCACGGCGCGCAGCCCGCGGGCCCGCACCCGCTCCCCGATGGCGCGCAGCCCGTCGATCACCTCCTCGGGCGGGGTGTCCCAGCGCACGTCGTTGATGCCCTCGAAGACGACGACCGTGCGGGCGGAGGTCTGCGCGAAGGCGTCCCGCTCCAGCCGGTGCTGAGCGCTGACGCCGGCGGTGTCCCGGTCGACGCCCTCTCCCGGATAGCGGTCGGTCACGATGCGGTTGGCGGAGATGCCCTGGTTGAGCACCCCGTACCGGGGCACGTCGTCCTGCGCGAGGAAGCGCCGCGCCAGCACGTCCGGCCAGCGCCGGTTGCCGCCCTCCTCCGAGTGGTTGCCGTCGGTGATGGAGTCGCCGAGCACGACCACGGACCCGGGGCCGCCGCGCACATCCACCCCGGTCAGGAAGGGGTAGGTGGTGAGGGAGCCGGTGAACGCCGCGCCGTCGGCGTCCCCGGTGCGGTCGCCGCTGCGCTGCTCGCTGAGGTAGGAGCGCTGGATGGCCTTGGTGTGCACCGGCACGGCCGTCACCGTCTCCGGCAGATGGAAGCTGACCAGCAGATTCGTGGCGGCGGGCACGGAGAAGCGCAGCGGGTCGCTCCACGCCTGCGCACCGGCCGGGATCTCGGTGCCGGACCGCCCGCCGAAGGTCAGCCGCGCCGGTTCGCCGCGGGGCTCCGCGCCCTCCCGCTGGACGGCGGCCGTGGCGCCGCCGATGCGCACCGGGGTGTCCGCGAAGGTGTTGCTCAGCCGGATCCGGAGCCCCCGCCCGCCGGTGCTGGTGTGCACGACGAGCCGCAGCGTGCGGTCGGTCCACGGCCCGACCCGGGCGTAGCCGCCGACGGCCCGGGACCAGCTGCCGGACCAGCCGTCGTCCGTCTCGCGCACCGAGGCCGCGAAGACGTGCAGATCGGTCTCCGGCCCGGGGTCGCGGGGCAGCGTCACGGAGGCGACGGCCCGGCCGCGCTCCGCGGGGACCGTCACCGCGTACAGCCGGGCCTTCTCCGCGCGCTGCCCGTCCGGGGTGTTGACGTGGGGAAGGGTGACGGCCCTGGTCGCGGCCGGCCCGGAGCGCCAGTCGGGGGCGGTCAGCGTGAAGGTGCTGCTCGTGCCGTCCCGGTAGCGGAGGGTGCCGCTGCCGCTCGCGGTGCCGCCGGTGCCGGCGACGAGGAAGGTGACCGCGCCCCCGCGCCCCCTCAGGGCCATGGACTGGCCGTCGGCCCGGACGTTGTCGGGCTCTCCCGGGGCGGAACGCGGCCAGGTCAGCCGGGCCGCGTCCAGTGTGAGGGAGCGGCCCGGGGTCCAGCCGGCGGCGTGCAGGTCGCCGGCGGAGAGGGAGTGGCCCGCGCCGTCGAAGTCCGCGCGGTCCGGGCGGGCGTCGTCGCTGACCGCGGTGTTGTCGAAGAGCCGGTGCAGGGGGAGCGGGCGGGAGGCGGCGGGCGTCCGCCCGGCGGGGCCGGCCAGGGCCGGGGTGCCCGTGAGGACGAGGGAGAGGCTGGTGAGGAGCACCGTGCCCCAGCGTCCGGGAGGTGCGGTCCGGCGCGCCCGTCCGGACGCTGCTTCCCGGCGTGCCCTGGACCTCGGCATCGGCGACCAACCCCATCAGTGGCGACAACGACGGCGACGGCGCTCGCACGGCCGCGGGCGGGGCGCGGGCGCGGGCGCGCAGCAGCGATACGACAGGTGCCGGATGAAGCCCCGGAGAGTCCAGGATGACATCGGTGCGAACAATCGGCCAGATGGGGACCGCGCGCCCTGTGGCATCCGGGTGGTCACGGGTGTCACGCTGACCGGTATGGAGATCCCTTTTCTGGGCACATGGCGCAAGCGGCGGGGGGCGGGCCACGGAGTGGGATTACGGAGCCCGGCCGGAGAGTTGTGGGGTGAGGAGGGGGAGGGACCGGCGGAACTGCTCGCGGAATGCGAGCTGTTGCGCGCGCGGGCGGAGATGTCGGGCATCGAACTCGACGGCAGCCCCGCCTCGTTGGCGGCGCTCGACCAGATGCTGCCGCGCCGGCGCGACGACCCCGAGGAGCTGGCCCGGCTGGGCAACGACGCCGGCCTCTACCTGGGCACGGTCGTGGTCCGCACGGTGCCCGGCGCGCGGTGGCAACTGTGGCCGGGTGTCGGGCCGATGGTGCGGCTCCCGTCGGGGCGGGAGCTGGACGCGGTGGGCAAGGGCGTCGACTGGGCGGTCAGCGGGGCGCCCGAGCTGTCGCAGGTGTACGCGGAGGCGGCCGAACTCTGACCCGCGCCGCCGGGGAGCGGTCCACCGGTTCCGCCGAACCGGCGGACCGCTCCCCCGGGGCCCCGCCCCGCCGGGTGAGGGCCCGGCCGGACGGGAGTCCGCGGAGGGGCGCGCCGCCGCGGGCAGGCGCGCCGCGCCGCTGCCGTACGGCAGCGGTCAGTCCCGCAGGGGCACCGAGACGTACGAGGGGTCGCCGGCGGGTGAGGAGAAGGTGAGGTCCGCCCAGCTCGGATTGTGTTCGATGTAGAGCGGGTCGACGGAGTCGACGACCACGGCCAGCCGGTGCCCGGCGGGCACGTCGTACGCGGTGGAGTACAGCTCCAGGTCCACCGTGAACGGCTTGCCGGGGGTGCGGTCGTGGAACGTGACGGGCGCGTGGGTGACGAGCTTGCCGAGGCCCAGCGGGCCGACGGAGTAGAGGTAGGCGATGGCCGTACCGCTGGACTTGTCGCTGGTGACGGTGGTGTGCAGCTTCACGGTGCCCCGGATGCGCTGTTCGGTCGGGTAGCGCTCCGACTGCCAGACGGCGGCCAGGGAGCGGGGCAGCAGCGGGATGGAGGCCATCGGCGGGAGCCGGAAGAACTGGTCCAGGATGCTGGAGAGCATGAGGGTGCCGCCGTTGGCCCCGGAGTCGATGTTGGTGTTGATGTGCTGGGTGGTGCTCAGCGCGATCCGCTCCGTCTTCGACGGGACGGACTTCCAGTCGGCGTAGCTCTCGTAGGCGCCGGTGGAGCGGGACTTGAGCCGGACCGGCAGTTCGCGGTCGACGCCGTTGTCCTCGCCCTTGAGGTGGTGGTCGAGCCAGCGGTGGGCGCTGGTCCAGGCGTCGTTGGGCAGTCCGAGGAGGCCGGTGGCCTCCGCGGTGGCGTGGTCGCCGGGGCGGAACTCCAGCCGCTTGGGGACGGTCAGCTTCTCGAAGAAGTCGGCGTACTGGTTGGGCGGGAAGATCGAGTCGCCCCAGGCGTTGCCGAGCATGACGGCCGCGCCGTTCGCGTTGATCCGGTCGAGGTAGGTGGCGGGAGAGCGCTTCTTCCCCCAGGCGAGCATGGACTCCTCCTGGGAGAGGTCGGAGGAGAAGAAGCCCTTCAGCACGGTCTCCAGCTCCTCGCTCGGGCGGCCGGTGAGGTAACCGGAGCCGGTGAGCAGCGCGGCGGACTGGAGGTGCTGGGTCCGGCCGCTGTAGATGGAGTCGATCAGATCGGCCCAGCCGCTGAGCGCGACGACGGCCTTGACGCGGTCGTCGAACCCGGCCGTCAGCAGCCCGATCCCCGCTCCGTACGAGACCCCCGCCATGCCGACGGCGTCCGGGTCGGCGGGGGTGTTGGCCAGGGCCCAGTCGATGACCTTGGACGCGTCCCCGATGTCCTCGGGGCCGGCCACCTCGATCTCGCCGCCCGACTGCCAGAAGCCGCGGGAGTTGTAACTGAGCACCACATAGCCGTCGTCGGCCAGCCGCTGGGCCTGGGCGAGGTACTCGATCTGCGGCATCGACCAACTGGTGGGCAGGACGACGAGGGGGTAGCGCCGGGAGCCGTCGCCGCCGGACGGCGTGACGACGTTCGCGGCGAGCTTGGTACCGCCGTGGCCGGCGATCTCGACGAACCGGACGGTGGGGGAGGAGAGAGCCGTGTCGGCCGTGAGGGAGGAGGCGGGGGCGGTGGGTTCGGCCGCCCGGGCGGGGGCGACGGGGGCGAGGGAGAGGGCGGTGCCGGCGAGCAGGGCGGCCGAGGCCACGCCGGCAGTGGAGGCACGCAGGGGCTTGCGACGCGGGTGTCCCATGGGGGTCAGCTCCTGACATCGGTGCCGGGTGGGTGAGGCCCGGCACGCGAACATGCGGAAGTGACTCGACGGTAACCTCTGGATTTACCGGGGGTAATAGGCGGGAGAGTTACGCGACGGTAACAATGCGGCCGTCCGGGCTGAGGACGGGAGCGGCCGGTGTCCCGTCAGCCGGCCGACGCGGGCTGCCTCCTTCACCTCGCCGACCGGCAGGTCACCAACCGGCCGTACCCGGCCCGGCCCCGGCCGGTGAACGGCGGGCCGGGCCCCCGTGCGGTCAGCCGCTCGCCGCCCGGCGGGAGGCGCGGGGCCCCGGAACGGGGGCGGGCGTGGTGGCCGCCTCCGTCACATCGGCCACCAGCTCGACCATGTCGGGGCCGTAGGCCGCCGAGTTGACCACCTTCAGCAGCAGGACGAACGTGCTGTCGCCGTACTTGCGGGCCAGCTTGGCGTGGTGCCGCGCCAGATAGCGCACCGCCGCCTGGTTGGCGATCGAGTGCTGACCGCTGGCCAGGAACACCGGCCGCTTCTTCTCCTCGGCGGTGAGCCGCGCCACGATCACGTACTCCACCCGGCCCGGCTCCCAGCGGTACCGCTCGGTGCCGACCTTGAAGGAGCCGCGGTCCGGGCCCGGCTCCGGGTCGGTGTTCACCGAGATCCCCGGCAGCATCGAGTACAGATGGGCGGCCATCCGCTGGTTCGACACCGGGCCGCCGATGCAGAACTCCGTGCGGTCGCCGAAGCCCTGCTGTGCCGTGTCGTGGGCGACGATCTGGGCGTGCGCCTCGCAGTCCTTGATGAGCGCGGAGAGCTCCAGCAGCGCGAACACGTCGCGCCGGGCGACGGTCCAGTCGCTCGCCCCCGCGGACCGGTTGACCACCAGCAGGCACTCGGAGTTGGTCGGCAGCCCGAAGAAGCGCTGCTTGCGGCGGAGGGTGCGGCGCCACAGATAGGTCCGGGCGAACCAGCCGATGGACGCGCTGAGGCCGGTGCCGATCACGCCGAGGACGAGGTTGCGCACATCGTCGTTCATGGCCGGGGATCGTAGCGCCGCGACGCATCCGTGTTCGAGCCCGGCGGGTGAAGTGGTGGCCGGGCCCGGTCGGAGGCGCGGCTTCTGGCCCGCCGGTGATGTGGCGGTCGGGCTCGGTGGGGGTGCGGTGTTCTGTCCGGCCCGGTGGGAGCGTGCCCGTCGGGGCCCGGTGGGGGGTGCGCTGTTCGAGTCCGGTGGAGGGTGCCTCCCCGGTGGCGTGTTTCGGGGCGGCGGTGACGGACCGTGAGTCGCGAGGCGCGGCCATGGGGGAGAAGACGGGAACATGGGAGACCGGGCCGTGGAGGCGGCGGGGTGGCGGGGCGGCGGGCGCGCGGCGCTGCTGACGGGCACCGGGCGGCGCGGTTAGGCTGCCGCGAACCACCGCAGCGGGACGCGTGGTTGGGGCCGCCCGTACGACGGTGCCCGCGCGGCCGTGCGCCGGGCCGCACGGCTGCGCCGGTCGCTGTGGCCGACGCCCGCACCCACACCCGTGTCCGTGTCCGTGTCCGTGTCCGTGAATCCGCTCCGTGCTCCCCGGCCGCGCCCGCGTCCGGGCCCGGCCCGTATCGGATCCGAATCGCCCCGCAGCCGTCCCGTTCCCGTGCTCCCGTCGTACCCGCGTTCGTGCCGATGGAGGTCCGCATGACCCGTCCCGCCGCCGTACGGAGTCTGCCGCTGCTCGCCGCCGTGGCGGCCGTCCTGTCCACGGCGGCAGCCGTGCCACCGACGGAGGCGGGGACGGGGGTGGTGCCGGCCGCCGCCCCGCACGCCGGGACACCCGCCGGGACACCCGCCGGGACACCCGCCGGGACACCCGCCGGGACACCCGCCGGGACACCCGCCGGGACACCCGCCGGGACACCCGCCGGGACACCCGCCGGGACACCCGCCGGGACACCCGCCAAGAGGCCCGTCGCCACCGGCTACGGCGGGGCCGTCGCCAGCGTCGACGCGGACGCCTCGGCGGCCGGCATCGAGATCCTGCGGCGCGGCGGCAACGCGGTGGACGCGGCCGTCGCGACCGCGGCCGCGCTCGGCGTCACCGAGCCCTACTCCGCCGGCATCGGCGGCGGGGGCTATTTCGTGTACTACGACGCGAAGCGGCGCTCCGTGCACACCGTCGACGGCCGCGAGACCGCCCCGCGCACGGCCGACGAGACCCTCTTCCTCGGCGAGGACGGCGCACCGCTCCCCTTCGGGGAGGCCGTCACCAGCGGCCTCTCCGTCGGCACCCCCGGCACGGCCGCCACCTGGGACACCGCCCTCGGCGCCTGGGGCAGCACGTCCCTCCGCGACGTGCTGCGGCCCGCCCAGCGGATCGCCCGGCACGGCTTCACCGTCGACGCGACCTTCCGGCAGCAGACCGCCGACAACGAGGAGCGCTTCCGGGACTTCCCTGCCTCCGCCGAGCTGTTCCTGCCCGGCGGCGAGCCGCCCGCCGTCGGCTCCACCCTCCGCAATCCCGATCTCGCCCGCACCTACGCCGCGCTGGCCCGCGGTGGCGGCCGGGCGCTGTACCGGGGCGAACTGGCCCGCGACATCGCGGACACCGTCCGCCGCCCCCCGGTGCGCCCCGGCGCCGGCCGCGATCCGCGGCCCGGCGACCTGACCACCGCCGATCTGCGGGAGTACCGGACGAAGCGCCAGGCGCCGTCCCGCACCGCGTACCGGGGACTGGACGTGTACGGCATGGCGCCGTCCTCGTCCGGCGGCACCACCGTCGGCGAGGCGCTCAACATCCTGGAGAGCACCGGCCCCGTGGCGGCGGACGAGCGGCGCCGTCTGCACCGGCTGATCGAGGCGAGCCGGCTGGCCTTCGCCGACCGGGGCCGCTGGGTCGGCGACCCGGCGTTCGAGGACGTCCCGGCGCGGGGGCTGCTGTCGCAGCGCTTCGCCGACTCCCGGGCCTGCCTGATCCGGGATGACGCGGTGCTCACCAGCCCGGTGGCGCCCGGCGATCCGCGCGACCCGGCCGCCTGCCGCGCGGGCGGCGCGGCGGCGCCGACGCCGTACGAGGGGGAGAGCACCACGCATCTCACCACGGCCGACCGCTGGGGCAACGTCGTCGCGTACACCCTCACCATCGAGCAGACCGGCGGCAGCGGCATCACCGTCCCCGGCCGCGGCTTCCTGCTCAACAACGAGCTGACCGACTTCTCCTTCGCGCCCGCCGCCCCGGGCGTCCCCGACCCGAACCTGCCCGGCCCGGGCAAGCGGCCGCGTTCGTCCATGTCTCCGACGATCGTGCTGGACGCGGACCGCCGGCCGGTCGTGGCTCTCGGGTCGCCGGGCGGATCGACGATCATCACGACCGTGCTGCAGACGCTCACGAACCACCTGGACCACGGGATGCCGCTCGCCGAGGCCATCGCCGCCCCGCGCGTCAGCCAGCGCAACACGGCCACGACGCAGATGGAGCCGGGCCTCTGGGACGACCCGGTGCGGCAGCGGCTGGAGGCCACCGGCCACCGCTTCGCGCGCAACCCGGAGATCGGCGCGGTGACGGGCATCCGGCTGCTGCCCGACGGCCGCTGGCAGGCCGCGGCGGAGAAGGAGCGGCGGGGCGGCGGTTCCGCGATGGTGGTGGACGGCCCCGGGCGGGGGCCCGGGGCGTAGGCCCCGGGGCGGGGGCCCGGTCTCCCGGCCGGGCGGCCCGAGCCGGCCCGGCCGGATCCGGAAGCGCCTTCAGCACCCGGCCTTCGGGCGGACCAGGGAGGGCTCGCCGGAGCCGGCCCGGACGCACGGCTCCCTCCGTGTTCCCGGGTGTCCCGGAGGCTCGCGGAGGCGGGCGCGCGACCGGGGGAGAGGAGGCGGGCCCCGGACGGTCCCATCGTGCGGAATCCGCCCGTAGGGTTGGCGCATGGTCCCCGACGAACTCGCTCGCGCCCGCTACGTCCGGCTGGTGACCCACCGGCGGGACGGCACCCCTGTGCCCACCCCCGTCTGGGCGGCCTCCGACGGAGAGCGGCTCTACGTATGGACGAAGAGCGACACCGGAAAGGTCAAGCGGATCCGCAACAGCGGCCGGGTGACCGTGACGCCGTGCGACGTGCGGGGCCGGGTGGACGAGGGAGCCCGCCCCATTCCGGGTGAGGCACGGCTGCTGGACCCGGCGGGGCTCGTCCGCGTCCGGCGGGCGCTGACCCGCAAGTACGGCTGGCGCTTCCGGATCATCGACGCGGCCGGGGCGCTGGCGCGCCTGGGCAAGCGGCCGCACACGGGGATCGCCGTCACCTTCTGACCGGCCGCGGCCGCCCGGCGGCTCCGACCCCGCCGGGCGGCACGCTGCACCCGGTCCGCCCTCCGGCCCCGGCCGGGACCGGGCCGCGGCCTGGGCTGCTTCCGCTCCCCCCGGGTTTTTCGGGGGCGGCCCATGTTCCGGCGCAGGGGGCGGCGTGTGCACCGCTCCGTCACATCCGGACGAAAAGCGTCCGTAGCGTGGCTGTCACCCCCGCCGAACACACGCGGTGTCCAATGCCACGGAGTGGCACGTACCGCGCGGTCGGGAGAGAGACGCGAGTGACGGACGAACAACGCCCTTCTGCAATGCGGAAGTTCACGCAGGTGCTCGGGGAGCTGGCCGGCGCGCTGGATCCGGCGGGCGGCTGGTACGCGGTCTTCCTGAGACGTGACCCGGAGGGTATGGACGCCTGCTTCCGAGGACGGGAGGTGCTGCCCTGGGACGTGACCGAGGCACTGCTCCAGGACGTCGCGGCGCTGCACGGCATCCCGGCCGCCGAGCAGTTGTACGGGAGGGTGCGCGAGGCCTACCGGCCGGCCGTCGCCGCGTACGACGCCCGTCCGGGCGGCCGGCAGGCGCTGCTGGACCGGCTGGACGCGACGATCCGGGAACGCCGCTACGCGGAGATGCGGCGCCGCAGGCTGGCGGGCGCCGCCCCGGGAAGCGCCCCCGCGGCGGACGGTGGGGCCCGGACCGGCGCCGAACTGGCCTGGGCGGAGGACGACGTGCGCCGGGCCGCGGCCCGCTGCGCGGAGCTCCGCAGACGGCTGGAGGCCCTGGAGACCCCGGACGTCCCGGAAGCGGCCGCCCCGGCGGGACCGGCCGGTGCCGCCCCCGGGAACCCCGAACCGGCCGCCGCCGGGCCCGGGCGCTTCCGGCCCGCCGCGGAGGCGGTCCCCGCCGGCGACGCCGGCCCCGGCACGGCGTCCCCCTCCCCGGCCGGGCAGGGCGGGGCCGCCGCCGGGCGCACCGGTGAGCCGTCGTCCCGTCGCCGGGCGGCGCCGAAGCGGACCACCCGGCCGCGCGGCGCGCGCTTCGCCGGGCTGGAGACGACGGAGACCGAGGAGGACGGGAACACCGGGCCCGCCGTTCCGCCGGTGCTGCCCGGCCCCCCGGCAGCCCCCGCCACCGCACCGCGCGGGGCGCGCTTCGCGGGCGCGTACGGGGCGGGTGACGAGGACAGCGAACGGGGCGAGCGCGCCTCCGCCCGCGACCGGGAGGACCGTGCCGCGGCGCGCGCCGAGGCGCGGGACACGGCGGTGCGGCTGCGCGCCCTGCGGGCCGCCGGCCGCAGCGGCGAGGCGTACGCGCTGCTCTCCGAGGCCGTCTCGCGGCCCCCGGCCCGGCTGCCGCTCCTCGCCGCGGAGCTGGAGCGCGAAGGGCTGGCGGCCGAGGTCGCCACACTGCTGTGGGAGGCCGCCGCACTGCCCCCGCCGGCGCTCGCCGCGACGGCCGGAGCCCTCGCCGACGCCGGACGCGGCGACGACTGCCGGGCCCTGCTCAGCCAGTGCGCGGGCCGGCCCGCGGCCGAGGTGGCGGACACCGCGCTCGCCCTGCGCGCGGCCGGCCGCCACGACGAGACGGCGGTCCTGCTGGGCGGGATGCTCCGGGCCCGTACGGACGAGCACGCGGCCCGGGTGGCGGAAGCCGCTCCGGGCGAACTGGTGCCGCCCCTGCTGGAAGCGGTGGCCGGCTCGCCGCAGCGGTACCGGAACCTCGCGCACGTGCTGCGCGGTGCCGGCCTGCCCGGGATCCCGGACACGGGGTGACGGGCAACCACGCCCGCCCGCCCGGCCGGCCGCTGCCGCCGCTGCCGCCGGTGCGGGCGGCCTGCTCGTCCGGCGGCCGCGCGCGGTCACCCCGGCCCGCCCGCCGTACGGGAAGGTGCGCGGCCGGGGACCGTGACCGGTGCCGAACGTGCCGGGGTCCGGCGGCCCGCCCGCGCCGCGTACCGCCGGGCCCGCCCGCGAACACCCCCGGGCGGAGGGCTGCTCGTCGGCCGGGGGTGTTCGCGCGGGGCAGGTTCCGCGCATCGCGCCGCCGCTCAGCCCGGTGGCCGCCGGGCCGGAGGAGGGCGCGGAGCCGCCCGGGAGCGGCGCCGCGGCGGACGCGGGCGGCCGTGGAGGAGGACCGGCAGCCCTGAACCCGGCACCGTGGGCCCGGCACCGTGGGCCCGGCACCGTGGGCCCGACACCGTGAGCCCGGCACCGTGAACCCGGCCCTGCCCCGGCGCCCGCGAGCCCGTGAGCCCGGCACCGGGCGGGACCGCGGGCCGGGAACCGGGACAGTGCTCCGAGGCGCCCCGCCCGGACGTTCCGTCCCGGTCGCCCACCCGGGCGTTCCCCCGGTGTTCCCCGGCCCGCCGTGCTCCGTGTCCGTGCACTGCGGGCGCGGTGTCCGGGGGGCGTGATTCGATGGACGGCATGATCGATGACATGCCCGCGGAGGAGTGGGCCAAGCTGCTGGACGCCGCTGAACAGGCGGTGCGCGAGGCCGTGGCCGCCGAGGTGATGCCGCGCTTCCGGCAACTGGCCTCGCACGAGATCGACGTGAAGAGCGGGCCGCACGACCTGGTGACGGTCGCCGACCGGCTGGCGGAGGAACGGCTGACCGCGGCGCTGCCCGCGCTGTTGCCGGGCTCCGTCGTCGTCGGTGAGGAGGCCGTGTCCGCGGACCGCGGAGTGCTGGACGCGCTGGAGGGCTCCGCGCCCGTCTGGATCGTCGACCCGGTGGACGGCACCCGTCAGTTCGTCCACGGCGATCCCGGGTTCTCCACCCTGGTCGCGCTCGCCCGCGAGGGGGAGGTGCTGGCCTCCTGGACGTACGCTCCGGCCACCGGGCGGATGGCGGTCGCGGTGAAGGGCGCCGGCGCCCGGCTGGACGGCGAGCCGCTGCGCTGCGGTGCCGCGCAGCCCGGCGAGCTGCTGGAGATCGCCACCTCGCACCCCGACTTCACCTCGCTGGAGGAGGACCGGGCCTTCGCCCGGCTCGTGGTGGACGGGGTGGCGCCCCGGCCGTGCGGCTCGGCGGGGCTGGAGTACCTGCACGTCGCGCAGGGCACGCTGGACGCGGTCGCGTTCGGCTGGGAGAACGCCTGGGACCACGCGGCGGGCCTGCTGCTCGTTGCCGAGGCGGGCGGGGCGAGCGCCACCATGTCGGGTGAGCCGTTCCACCTCGCCGGGGGCAACGCCCTGCCCTTCACGGCCGCCCGGGACGGGCGCACGGCCCGGCGGATCCTGGAGCTGATGCGCGGTTCGGACCTGCCGCGGCGCAAGGACCAGGGGGGCCACTGAACCGGCCCGGCAGCCGGCGGCACCGTACCGTCCGGTGCTCCGCGGCCGGGCGGGCCTATCCTGGCCCCCGGCCGGTAACCGGACCGCCCGCCCATCTCGCTGACGGACCCTCAGCGGGACGGCCGGCGGGCGGTGGCGGCCGGTAACCGCACCAGCGGGCACGCCGCCGGCGACCCGCCGCAGACCGGGGTCCGATGGGAGCGTCGTCAGGGGCCGCACCGGCCCGCCGCCGCAGCGGCGGACCGGCCGGACCGGCGGGCGGACCCGCGGACCAGCAGCCGAAGGGGAGTCGTACGGTGCCGTCAATGCTCGATGCGGTCGTGGTGGGAACCGGGCCCAACGGCCTGACCACCGCCGTGGAACTGGCCCGGCGCGGATACGCCGTGGCCGCCTACGAGGCCCGGGACGAGGTCGGCGGCGGAGCCCGCACCGAGGAGCTGACGCTCCCCGGATTCCGTCACGACACGTGCTCCGCCGTCCACCCCCTGGGGGTCGGCTCGCCCGCGTTCGACGCCATGCCGCTCGGCCGCTTCGGCCTGGAGTGGCTCCACCACGAACTGCCGCTCGCCCACCCCTGGGAGGACGGCACGGCCGCCGTACTGGCCCCGTCCGTGGCGGAGACCGCCGCCTCGCTCGGAGCCCGGGACGCAGGGGCGTACCGGCGGCTGCTGGAGCCGTTCACCGGGCACTGGGAGACCCTCTCCGCCGACTTCCTGCGCACCCAGTGGCTCGGCGCGCCCCGCGATCCGCTGCGCTGGGCGCGCTTCATGAGCCTCGCCGGCCTGCCGGTGGCCGCGCTGGCGCGCCTGTTCCGCGGGGGCAAGGCGCGCGCCCTGCTGGCCGGACTGGCCGGGCACGTGATCGCCGCACCGACGAGCATCGCCTCCGGCGGGGTCGCCCTGATGTTCGCCCTCGCCGCGCACGAGCGGGGCTGGCCCATCGCGCGTGGCGGCTCCCAGGCGATCTCCGACGCCCTCACCGGCTATCTGCGGGAACTGGGCGGCACGGTCCACACCGGCGTCACCGTCAAACGGCTGGACGAGCTGCCGCCGGCGCGCGCGTACGTCTTCGACACGGCGCCGGGCGCGCTCGCGAGGATCGCCGGACTGGGCGACGCCTACCGCGGTTTCCGGCACGGACCGGGCGTCTTCAAGATCGATTACGCGCTGTCGGGCCCGGTGCCGTGGACGGCCCCGGAGGCGCGGCGGGCCGGCACGGTCCACATCGGGCCGACGTACGGGGAGATCCGTGACGCGCTGCTCCGCGCGGTCGGCGGCCGGGACCCGAAGACGCCGCTGCTGCTCACCGCCCAGCCCACCCTGATCGACCCGAGCCGCGCCCCGGAGGGCAAGCACACCTTCTGGGCGTACGGCCATGTGCCCAACGGCTGGACGGGCGACGCCACCGAGGTGATCGAGCGGCAGCTCGAACGGTTCGCCCCCGGATTCCGCGATCTGGTCCTGGCCCGCGCCACCGCCGGACCGCCCGAGATGGCCGCGAAGAACGCCAACTACGTGGGCGGCGACATCGGGTGCGGGGCCTTCGACGGCCTCCAGTCGGCGATCCGGCCGAAGCTCGCCCGGGTGCCGTACAGCACGGCGCACCCTGCGGTCTTCCTCTGCTCCTCCGCGACCCCGCCGGGCGGCGGCGTCCACGGCATGTGCGGCCACCACGCCGCTCACCAGGTCTGGCGTCGGCTGCGGGGGATGAGCCGCTGAGGCGGCGATCCCGTCTTCCTCGTTCTCCGGCTCCGGGCGCCGGACGGAGGCGGGCGGAGACGGACGGCGGCCGGTCCGGGGGAGGATCCGATCTCCGGTCCGATCCGGGCGAGCGTCCACGGCGAGCACCTTGCCGAGACAGACCGCTGCCCTGGCCTTCATCCCGCTCTTCGCCGGCTTCGAGACGACCGTCAACCTCACCGGCAACGGCATGTTCGCGCTGCTGCGCCACGATGGCCCGGTGAGACCGGCGGCCCGGGCGGGGAGGACGCCACGGAGGAGAGGCGCGGGGCGAGCGGGGTTTGCGGCAGAGCCCGGAGGGCGGGGGATGCCCCGACGGCCCTCCCCGGGACGCGGGGCGCCTTTCCCCGGCCGAGCGGGGCCGGGGGCTTGCCCCGTCCGTGTCCCGGGAAGGCCATGTCGGAAATCCGCCAGTACCGTGCTCCGCCGTCCCCGATGCTGGAAGCATGCACACCGACACCGAGAGCTGCGTGCGGGCCGTGCGGTCGAAGGACGCGCGGTTCGACGGCTGGTTCTACACCGCCGTCCGCACCACCGGCATCTACTGCCGCCCGAGCTGCCCGGCCGTGCCCCCCAAACCCCGGAACATGACCTTCTACCCGAGTGCCGCCGCCGCCCAGCAGGCCGGCTACCGCGCCTGCAAGCGCTGCCGCCCCGACGCCACCCCCGGCTCACCGCAGTGGAACGAGCGGGCCGATCTCACCGCCCGCGCCATGCGGCTCATCGCCGACGGCGTCGTCGACCGCGAAGGCGTCCCCGGACTCGCCGCCCGCCTCGGCTACAGCACCCGGCAGATCGAACGCCAGCTCCACGCTGAACTGGGCGCCGGACCGCTCGCGCTCGCCCGCGCCCAGCGCGCCCAGACCGCCCGGCTGCTCATCGAGACCAGCGAACTCCCCATGACCGACATCGCGTTCGCGGCCGGCTTCGCCAGCATCCGGGCGTTCAACGAGACGGTGCGCGAGGTCTTCGCGCTCTCCCCGAGCGACCTGCGCGCCCGGGCCGTCCGCGGCCGTACCGGAGCGCGCTCCGGCGCCCGTACGGAGGCCCGCGCCGGCGCCGGCCCGGGGGGCGCTCCGGACCGGGACCGCACGGCCCCGCACCCCGGCACCGGGCTCCCCGGTTCCGTTCCCGCCCCCGCCACGCTCACCCTCCGGCTGCCGTACCGGGCGCCGCTCCACCCCGACAACCTCTTCGGCCATCTCGCCGCGACGGCCGTGCCCGGCGTCGAGGAGTGGCGGGACGGCGCCTACCGCCGGACCCTCCGCCTCCCCTACGGGCACGGGGTCGTCAGCCTGCGCCCCGGGCCCGGCCACATCGGCTGCCGCCTCTCTCTCACCGACCCGCGCGACCTGACCGGGGCCATCAGCCGCTGCCGCCGCCTGCTCGACCTCGACGCCGACCCCGTCGCCGTGGACGAACTGCTGCGCGCCGACCCGGTCCTCGCGCCGCTCGTGGACGAGGCGCCCGGACGCCGGGTGCCGCGCACCGTGGACGCCGCCGAGTTCGCCGTCCGCGCCGTCCTCGGGCAGCAGGTGTCCACCGCCGCCGCCCGCACCCACGCGGGACGGCTGGTCCGTGCGCACGGCGACCCGGTCGACGACCCCGAGGGCGGCGGCCTCACCCACCTCTTCCCGTCCCCCGGGGCGCTCGCCGGCCTCGACCCGGAGAAGCTCGCCCTGCCCCGCAGCCGCCGGACCACCCTCACCACGCTCGTCGGCGCGCTCGCCTCCGGCGACCTCGCGCTGGACCCCGGCAGCGACTGGCGGTCCGCCCGTGAACGCCTCGCAGCCCTCCCCGGATTCGGGCCCTGGACCGTCGAGACCATCGCGATGCGCGCCCTCGGCGACCCCGACGCCTTCCTCCCCACCGACCTCGGCCTGCGCCGGGCCGCCCGCGTCTGCGGCCTGCCCGCGACCCCGGCCGCTCTCACCGCCCGCGCCGCCGCCTGGCGTCCCTGGCGCGCGTACGCCGTCCAGTACCTGTGGGCGACGGACGACCACCCCATCAACCACCTGCCCGCCGGGTGAGGACCCCGGGCCCGCGCCATCGCCCGGCGGCACCGGCCCGGCCGTCCGCCCGGCCGTACCGTGCGTCCGAGCCCCGCCCGGCCGTGCCGCACGCCCGCCCGGCCGCGGAGCGCTCACGCACCGCCCGGCCGCGGAAGGACCCGCACCCCCGCCATGCCCTGCGCCGCACCCCCGGGACGCGGAAAGAACCCCCCACGGGGACCGCGCCCGCGCCGCACCCGCGGACCGCACCGCCGCCGCGGCCCCGTACCGTACGAACCGGCCCCCTCACGGAGGAACGAAGCGAGATGCCCCAGCGCACCATCACCCACACCGTCGTCGGCAGCCCGGTCGGCCCGCTGACCCTGGTCGCCACCGACGGCGTCCTCTCCGGCCTGTACATGACCGGTCAGCGCCACCGCCCCGCCGAGGAGACCTTCGGCGACCCCGCCGGCCCCGGCAGCAGCCCGTTCGGCGAGGTCGTCCGCTTCCTCGACGCCTACTTCGCCGGGGAGCGCCCGGACTTCGACCTGCCGCTCCACATGGCGGGACCGCCGTTCCAGCGGAAGGTCTGGGCCGCGCTGCGTGATATCCCGTACGGCGAAACGCTCAGCTACGGCGAACTCGCCGCCGTGCTCGGCAGGCCGACGGCCTCCCGCGCCGTCGGCATGGCCAACGGCAGGAACCCGATCGGCATCATCGTCCCCTGCCACCGCGTGATCGGCGCGGGCGGCAGTCTCACCGGCTACGGCGGCGGCCTCGACCGCAAGCGCCGGCTCCTGGTCCTGGAGGGCGCGATCCCGGCCCCGGCCCCGGCCCCGGCCCCGGCCCCGGCCCCGGCCCCGGCCGCCGCGCCGACCGCGCCCGTCCCGCCCGCGGCGTCCGTCCCGGCCGGAACGGGCTCCGCCCACGCGGCCCTCTTCTGAGGCCCGGGGGCCCGGAGTGCGGTGGGAGACCGGAGTGCGGCGGGACACCGTGGCTCGGCGAAACACCGGAGGGCGCGGGGAACCGACCTCGCGCCGTTCCCCGTCTCCCGGCCACTTGCCGCCCCCGGTGCCGCGCCGGCGCTCCGGGCGCCCGGGCACCGGCGGGCCCGGACCCCGGCCCGGCACCGGGCACCCATTGGCCGCCCGCGTTCCGCCGGCCCTACGCGCCCTCCTCCGCGACCCGGGCCAGCAGCTCCGGCAGCGCGGTGCCGATCGGTTCCCGTACAACCTCGTCGGCGTGCTCGTCGTACGGCGTGGGCTCGGCGTTGACGATGACCAGCCGCGCCCCGTACCGCGCCGCCGTCCCGGCCAGCGAGGCGGCGGGCTGCACCTGGAGGCTCGTCCCGACCGCGACCATGATCTGGCACGCCTGCGCGATCGCCGTCGCCTGCCCCAGCACCTCCGGGTCCAGACGCTCGCCGAACATCACCGTGGCCGACTTGAGGATCCCGCCGCAGACCCGGCACGGCGGGTCCTCCTCGCCCGCCGCCACCCGCTCCAGCGCCTCCTCCATCAGACCTTCTTTCGAGGGGACCACCGGCTTCAGCCGGTGGGGGAATCCTTGGGCCGGAGCCGCGCAGCGGCGGAGCACGCTGCGTTGAACAACACGAAGACAGCCCAGCAGGGCGTCAGTCAGTGGCAGAGCCACGACCACCGGAACCCGAGTATCAGCATCAATGTCAGTGGCGGGCGTTAGCGTGAACACACCTGCGTTGGTCAGGGGAAACGGGGGAGGCCGGGTGGGTGTGAGGCGGGCGTACAAGTTTCTGCTGCGTCCCACGGTCCGCCAGGAGCGGGCGCTGGCGGAGATGCTGCGGGATCACTGTTCCCTGTACAACGGTGCGTTGCAGGAGCGTCGTGACGCCTACCGGCACAGCTCTAGGACGTCGGTGCGGTATGGGGATCAGTCGGCGCAGTTGAGGGAGATCCGGGCGTTTGATCCGGAGCGTCAGGGCCGGTGGTCCTTCTCCAGCCAGCAGGCGAGCCTGCGCCGTCTGGACCGGGCCTTCCAGGCGTTCTTCCGGCGGGTGAAGGCCGGTGGCACCCCCGGATACCCGCGCTTCAAAGGGGTCGGGCACTTCGACACCGTGACGTTCCCGAGGGACGGGGACGGCTGCCGGTGGGATTCCACTCCCCACACCGCGCAGACGCGGGTCCGGCTGCAGGGTGTCGGGCATGTCCGCGTCCACCGGCACCGGAGCGTGAAGGGCCGGGCGAAGACGGTGAGCGTGAAGCGGGAGGGGCGTCGCTGGTATGTGATCGTGGCCTGTGACGAGGTGCCCGCCGAGCCGCTGCCGCCCACGGGCAGCAGGGTGGGTATCGACCTGGGCACGGTCCACTTCCTCACCGACTCCAGCGGCCGCCACGTCGCCAACCCCGGGTTCCTGCACGTCTCGGCCGGGGAGCTGGCCGCAGCGCAGCGGCACCTGGCGACGTTTCCCAAGCGCACCCGGCGTCGTACGAAGAAGCATCGTGCCGCGGCCCGCAAGGTCGCCCGGCTGCACGCGAAGATCCGGCGCCGGCGTCTGGATCACCACCACAAAGCCGCCCTCGCTCTCGTGCGCGAGCATGATGTGATCGGGCACGAGCGGCTGAACACCGCGGGCATGACGAGGGCGCCCGCACCCCGGCCCGACCCCGACCGCGATGCTGCGTTCCCGGCGAACGGCGCCGCGGCGAAGGCCGGGCTGAACCGCAGCATTCTCGACGCGGGTTGGGGGCAGTTCCTGAGGATCCTGGCGGACAAGGCTGAAAGCGCCGGCCGCCGTGTGATCCCGGTGGACGCCCGCAACACGTCCCGCACCTGCCCACCCGCAATCGGCGGATGCGGGCACGTGGCGAAGGAGAACCGCGTCACCCAGGCGAAGTTCGCGTGCGTCAACTGCGGTCTGGTCGCGAACGCCGACCACGTCGGCGCGCTCAACGTCCTGCACAGGGCCGGGCTGGTCCTCTGCGCCGGTGCCTAGCCACCGCCACAGGAAGCCCGCGACCTTCAGTCGTGGGTGGAGTCACCTGCACCCCGAACTCGACCGTCACTTCGTGGGGAGGGTCGGCGGACCCCGCGACCGACGCGTGGATCTCCTGGAGGAGAGGCCCCAGGGGACGCAGCACGGAGCGCAGGGCCCCGGCCGCCGGCCGGCCGGTCCGCCCGCGGCGGGCCACGGGAGTGGGGACGCCGAAGCCGTCGGGGAGGTCGGGCCCGTCCCCGGGGCGCTCGGGGGCATGCGCGGGCACACCGGCCGCTTCGGTGAGTTCGAGCCGGACGGCGGCGCCGTCGGCGAGTTCCAGCTCTACGTAGTCGGGCACCGACCCATTGTGCCGATCAGCGCCCGGATCCGGCAGCCGAACACCGCATCCGGGGCCGGAAAAAAGGTCAGTTGACGGTTGTGCTCCCCGGCACCCGGCCGTGTTCCAGTTCCACAGGGCACCGGCCCGCCGCGCGGGCGGCGAGGGCGGCGCGGACGCGGCGGTCCATGTCGGGGCTCAGATAGCGGCCGAGCTCGTCCGGGTGCACCAGCCGCCAGGCGGTCAGCTCCTCCTCCTGGAGCCGGATGGCCGCGAGCTGCTGCTCGTCGAGCACCCCGCCGTCGTACAGATACGAGACGATCGGCGGGCGGCCCGCGCCCGGTACCCAGTCGACGGCGAGCAGCGTGCCGAGTTCCACGTCGAGGCCGATCTCCTCCGCCGTCTCGCGGCGGGCGCCCTGCCGGGGCGTCTCGCCCAGGTCGGACTCCACGGTGCCGCCGGGGAAGATCCACCGGTCGTCGTCGCGGTAGTTCGGCTCGACGACGAGGACGTGGCCCCGGGAGTCCCGGAAGAGCGCGGCGGCGCCCGCGAGGACCTTGGGCAGACCGGCGATGTAGGCGGCGTAGTCGTCGGCGGTCTCGGTGCCGGAAGTGTCGGTGGTGGTCATCTTTCCGAGCGTAGTGCTCCGGCGGAAGGGGAACGGCGGACCGTCAACGCAGGTGGACGCGGGCCCGCGGCCGGGTTCCGGGCCGGCCGGCCCCGCCGGACCGTGCCCGCGCCCGGCTCAGGAGGTCGCGGCCGTCTCCGGGGCCTGGCGGCCGACCGTGTCCCGAACCCCCAGGCGCAGGTGTTCGACGTGGTACAGGGCCTGGTCGAGGAGTTCGGCGACGTGGTCGTCGTGGAGGGCGTAGACGATGGAGCGGCCGTGCCGCTCGCCGGTGACCAGGCCCAGGTTGCGCAGCAGACGGAGCTGGTGGGAACAGGCCGATGCCTCCATGCCGACGGCCTCCGCGAGACCGCCCACCGCACAGGGGCCTTCCCGGAGCCGGGCCAGGATGCGCAGGCGTGAGGGGGTGGCGAGGGCCTGGAGGGTGGCGGCGACGTCGGCGGCGCCGACGGCGTCGAGGCGTTCGCGTGTGGTGCTGCCCCTGGTGGCGTCGGTTCCGTGGCCCATGAGGCCCATCATACCCATGATGCATGAAGACCTGTTCATGTATTCCTGTACGGTGGGGGTGGTTGTCTCCTCCCGTCCCTCCCGAAGGGGTGCCCCGTCATGTCTTCCACCCTGGACCGGCGGCCCGCGCCGGCCGCGGCCCGGCCGCAGCACGCCCCGCCGCGGCGCCGATCACGCGTCCTGGCACTGCCGGAGGCCCGGTGGGCGCTCGCGGCGCTGGTGCTGTTCCTCCTCGCCCTCCCGCCGTACCTGCTGGACGCCCCGGCGTGGCTGTGGGGGACGCTGTTCGCCGCCGTCTACGCCACCGGCGGCTGGGGGCCCGGCCTGGAGGGATGCCGGGCCCTCCGGGAGAAGACGCTGGACGTGGACCTGCTGATGATCCTCGCGGCCCTCGGCGCGGCCGCGATCGGCCAGGTCCTCGACGGCGCCCTGCTGATCGTCATCTTCGCCACCTCCGGCGCCCTGGAAGCGGTCGCGACCGCCCGCACCGCCGACTCCGTGCGCGCACTGCTCGATCTCTCCCCGGCCACCGCGACCCGGCTCCTGCCCGACGGCACCGAGGAGAGCACCGACGCCGCGCGGCTGGCGGTCGGTGACACGATCCTGGTCCGCCCCGGTGAGCGCATCGGCGCCGACGGCCGGATCCTCGACGGAACGGGCGACATCGACCAGGCCGCCATCACCGGCGAGCCCCTGCCGGTGGTGAAGCTGCCCGGGGATGAGGTCTTCGCCGGCACCGTCAACGGCACCGGCGCCCTGCGCGTGCGGGTGGGGCGTCCCCCGGCGGACTCGGTGCTCGCCCGGATCGTGAAGATGGTCGAGGAAGCCTCCCGGACCAAGGCCCCCACGCAGCTGTTCATCGAGAAGATCGAGCAGCGCTACTCCATCGGCATGGTCATCGCGACGCTCGCCGTCTTCGGTGTTCCGCTCGCCCTCGGCGAGGAACTGCAGCCGGCGCTGCTGCGGGCGATGACGTTCATGATCGTCGCCTCGCCGTGCGCGGTGGTGCTCTCCACGATGCCGCCGCTGCTCTCCGCCATCGCCAACGCGGGCCGCCACGGTGTGCTCGTGAAGTCCGCGGTCGTCATGGAACGCCTCGGGCAGATCGACACCGTCGCCTTCGACAAGACCGGCACCCTCACCGAAGGCACCCCCCGTGTCACCGAACTGCGCCCCCTGCCCGGCAGCGGCCTGGGCCCGGACGCGCTGCTCCGCCTCGCCGCCGCGGCCGAGCACCCGAGCGAACACGCCCTGGCCCGCGCGGTTGTCGGTGCCGCCCGCGAGCGCTCCCTGCCGCTGCCCGGGGCCGCCGGCTTCGCCTCCACCCCCGGGCGGGGCGTGCGGGCCACGGTCGGGAGTCACACCGTCGAGGCCGGCGCACCCTCCCGCCTGCTGCCCGCCCGGGCGGACGCCGCCCACGTGGTGGTGCGGGAACTGGAGGAGGCCGGGCGCACCGCGGTGGCCGTCCTGCGTGACGGCGAACCCGTGGGGGTGCTGGGCATCGCCGACCGGCCCCGGCCGGACGCCCCCGCCGCCGTCGCCGCGCTCACCCGCCTCACCGGCCGTACGCCGGTGCTGCTCACCGGCGACAACGAGCGCGCGGCGCGGCAGCTGGCCGCCGAGGTGGGCATCACGGACGTCCGCGCCGGACTGCTGCCCCAGGACAAGGCGGCTGCCGTGCGGGAGTGGGAACGGCGGGGCCGCAAGGTGTTCGTCGCCGGCGACGGCGTCAACGACGCCCCCGCGCTGGCCGCCGCCCACGCCGGCATCGCCATGGGCCGGGCCGGGTCCGACCTCGCTCTGGAGACCGCCGGTGCCGTCGCCGTGCGCGACGAGCTGGCCACCCTGCCCGCCGTCGTGAACCTCTCGCGCGCCGCCCGCCGCCTGGTCGTGCAGAACCTGGCCATCGCCGGGGTGTTCATCACCGCCCTGGTCGCCTGGGACCTGATCGGCACGCTTCCGCTGCCCCTCGGTGTGGCCGGGCACGAGGGCTCGACCGTCATCGTCGGCCTCAACGGGCTGCGCCTGCTGCGCGAGACGGCCTGGACCGGCTCCGCCGACGCCGCGTGACCGCGCCCCGCACCGGCACCCGGGCACGTGCCCGGCCGTTCCGGCCACGGGGTGATGCGGCTGCCGCACCCGGTTGACGCGCCGGTACGGCCGCCGGCTGGGATGGGCGGCCGGGGCCGGCGCGGGTAGGGTCACGGCGTCATCACGGTCCGTACGGAAGCGAGGGGTGCACGGTGCCCGACACCGCAGGCGCAGAGACGGGGACGGGGACGGGGACGGGGACGGAGGCGGGGGCGGAGGCGGAGGCGGGGGCCGGGGCGGCGGTGCTGATCGCCCCGGACAAGTTCAAGGGCTCGCTCACGGCCGTCGAGGTCGCCCGGTATCTCGCCGAGGGCATCCGCCGGGCCGCCCCCGGAACGCGGATCGAGGCCCTGCCCGTGGCAGACGGCGGCGACGGCACGGTCGCCGCCGCCCTCGCCGCCGGGTTCGAGCGCCGGGAGACCACCGTGATCGGCCCGCTCGGCACCCCGCACACCGCCGTGTACGCGGTCCAGGGCACCACCGCCGTGGTGGAGATGGCCGAGGCCTCCGGGCTGCGCCACCTTCCCGCGGGGCACTTCGCGCCGCGCACGGCCACCAGCTACGGCACCGGAGAGCTGCTGCGGGCCGCGCTGGACGCCGGGGCGCGCGAGATCGTCCTCGGCATTGGCGGCTCCGCCACCACCGACGGCGGCGCGGGGATGCTCACCGCGCTGGGCGTCCACCTGCTCACCCCGGACGGGGGACCGGTGCCGCCGGGCGGCGGCGGGCTGCGGGAGCTGGCCTCCGCGGACCTCTCGGGCCTGGACCCGAGGCTCGCGGCGACGGAGCTGGTCCTCGCCTGCGACGTCGACAACCCGCTCACCGGCCCGCACGGCGCCGCCGCCGTCTACGGCCCGCAGAAGGGCGCCGACGAGGAGTGCGTCCGCCTCCTGGACCACGCCCTCGTCCACTACGCCACCGTGCTGCACCGCGTGCTCGGGACGCCGGCCGCCGAACTGGCCGCCGCGCCGGGCGCCGGTGCGGCGGGCGGGGTCGGCTACGCGGCGCTGGCCGTGCTCGGAGCCCGTTTCCGGCCCGGGATCGAGGTGCTCATGGAGGTGCTGGGCTTCGCCGGGGCGCTGGAGCGGGCGGATCTGGTCGTCACCGGTGAGGGTTCGCTGGACGAGCAGACCCTCCGCGGCAAGGCACCGGCGGGGGTCGCACGGGCCGCCCGGGCGGCGGGGAAGCCGGTGGTCGCGGTCTGCGGCCGGCTGGCCCTCTCGCCGGAGCAGCTCGCCGCGGCCGGGATCGAGCACGCCTACGCCCTCACCGCCCTGGAGCCCGACCCCGCCGTCTGCGTCGACCGCGCGGGGCCGCTCCTGGTGCGGGTGGGGGAGCGGCTGGCCGCGGACCGGCTGCCGTCCGGCTAGGAGGCCGGCCGGGCCGGACCAGGAAACGCCCGTGGGCCCGAGCGGAGTGCTCGGGCCCACGGGCGTGTGCGACACGCGGCGAGCGCTACGGCAGCTGGGCCGCCCGGGCCTCGCGGCGGTTGTCGCGGAAGGTGTTCACCCGCCGCGCCGTGGCGAAGAGCGGGATCACCGCGCCCAGCACCACCTGGAGCGCGCAGCCCGTCTGGAGCAGCAGCTGGCCGCCCGGCGAGTCGAACGCCCAGGCCGCCAGCATGCCCATGCTCGCGACGATCCAGGCGAGCATGGCGACCGCGAGCGGTCCCCGGGGCTTGGGGTACTCGACCCGGCTCACCATCAGCCAGGCCACCCCGATGATCGCCAGCAGCGTGGGGAAGAAGGGAAGCTCCAGCAGCACGATCGACACGACCGTCAGGGCCCCGAACGGCGACGGCATCCCCTGGAAGATGCCGTCCCGCAGCGTGACACAGGAGAACCGCGCCAGCCGCAGTACCACCGCCAGCAGCACCACGATGGCGGCCACCGCCGACATCAGCTGGTGGGCGTCGTTGGCGACCATGCCCCAGACCACGACGAAGTACGCCGGGGCCAGGCCGAAGCTGACCAGGTCGGAGAGGTTGTCCAGCTCCGCGCCCATCGCCGAGCTGCGGAGCTTGCGCGCCACGAGCCCGTCGAAGAGGTCGAACACCGAGGCGAGCAGCATCAGCATGACGGCGGTCGCGGCGCTGTGCCGCGCCATGCCGCTGACCTCGCTGCCCGTGATGTGCGGGATGAGCACCCCGGTGGTGGTGAAGTACACCGCCAGGAAACCGCAGGTGGCGTTGCCGAGGGTGAGGGCGTCCGCTATCGACAGGCGTGTCGACAGCGGCATGTCGTCGTCCTCGTCCCCCTCGGCGTCCGGGACCCACGCGCTGTCGGCCCGGGAATCAATCACGGTCAAGACGAGTCACCCCTGCCTGTGTGGCCTGGCCCACCTCGACGTCCACCTCGACCCCTTCCGGGAGGTAGACGTCGACCCGCGAACCGAAGCGGATCAGGCCGATGCGCTCACCCTGCTCGACCTTCGTGCCCTGCGTGACGTACGGGACGATGCGGCGCGCCACGGCGCCGGCGATCTGCACCATCTCGATGTCGCCGAGCTCGGTGTCGAAGTGCCAGACCACCCGCTCGTTGTTCTCGCTCTCCTTGTTGAACGCCGGGACGAATCCGCCGGGGACGTGCTCGACGGAGGTCACCGTGCCGGCGAGCGGGGCACGGTTGACGTGGACGTTCAGCGGGCTCATGAAGATCGCGACGCGGGTGCGCCCGTCCTTCCACGGCATGATGCTCTGCACCACACCATCGGCCGGGGAGATCACTCTGCCCTGGGTGATCTCGCGCTCGGGGTCGCGGAAGAACCACAGCATGCCCGCCGCCAGAGCGGTGGCGGGCACGGCGACCGCTGCCGCGCGCCCGGAACGCCGGGCGCGGGACAGGCTGAGGGCCGCGGTGGCCACGGTCGGGAGGAGCCACGGCGACGCGCCGCGCGCGAGGCGGACCCGGCCGCGTGGTGCAGAGGGTTGGCTGTGGGGCATGGATGACCTTCGTAGCGGATGATGCCGCGCTTCGACTGGGGACGGCGGCTTTCCGGGATGGTATCGGTTACGAGCGGCAACTGGGCAAGCCAGAAGCTCAGTCGATGTCCGAACAGTGATCACCCCGGGTGAGCTTCCGTGATCTTCCCGCAGGGAGGAATCGGCACCGAAGCGGAGCGATCCACTGCGATCACCCCTGGAACCGGTACTCCTCCAGCAGACGGCGGCCAATGATCATTTTCTGAATCTCGGCGGTGCCCTCTCCGATGAGAAGCATCGGTGCCTCGCGGTAGAGGCGCTCGATCTCGTACTCCTTGGAGAAGCCGTAGCCGCCGTGGATCCGGAAAGCGTCCTCGACGACCTCTTTGCAGTATTCGGAGGCGAGATACTTCGCCATGCCCGCTTCGAGGTCGTTCCGTTCCCCGGAGTCCTTTTTGCGTGCTGCGTTCACCATCATCGCATGAGCGGCCTCGACCTTGGTGGCCATCTCGGCCAGCTTGAACTGGATGGCCTGGTGCTGCGCGATCGGCTTGCCGAAGGTCGTGCGCTGCTGCGCGTAGGAAACGCCCAGCTCGAAGGCGCGCTGAGCGACACCGCAGCCACGGGCGGCGACGTTGACGCGGCCGACCTCGACCCCGTCCATCATGTGATAGAAGCCACGTCCGGTGGTGCCGCCGAGGACGCGGTCGGCCGGAATCCGCAGTCCGTCCATGATGAGTTCGGTCGTGTCGACGCCCTTGTAGCCCATCTTGTCGATCTTGCCGGGGATGGTGAGGCCCGGGCGGACCTCGCCGAAGCCCGGCTCCTTCTCGACGAGGAAGGTCGTCATCGACTTGTGCGGGGCGGTGCCCTCGGGGTGGCCCTCGTCCGTGCGGCAGAGCACCGCGACGAGCGTGGACGTGCCGCCGTTGGTCAGCCACATCTTCTGGCCGTTGAGGACGTACTCGTCGCCGTCCCGGACGCCCTTGGAGGAGATCGCCGAGACGTCGGAGCCGAGCGCCGGCTCGGACATCGAGAAGGCGCCGCGCACCTCGCCGGCCGCCATCCGGGGCAGGAAGTGGTCCTTCTGCTCCTGGGTGCCGTGCTGCTTGAGCATGTACGCCACGATGAAGTGGGTGTTGATGATGCCCGAGACGCTCATCCAGCCGCGGGCGATCTCCTCCACGCACAGCGCGTACGTGAGCAGCGACTCGCCGAGGCCGCCGTACTCCTCGGGGATCATCAGGCCGAAGATGCCGAGTTCCTTCAGGCCCTCGACGATCTGCGTGGGGTACTCGTCGCGGTGCTCCAGCTCGGTGGCGACCGGGATGATCTCCTTGTCGACGAAGTCCCGGACGGTGGAGAGGATCTCCTGCTGGATGTCGGTCAGACCGTGGGTCTGCGCGAGACGGCTCATCACTTCTCCTGGGACTTGAGCTGGGGGCGGCCGGGCTGCTCGCCGCCGCGCGCCTCGGTGTACTTCGCGGTCGGGACCATCACCTTGCGCCGGAAGACGCAGACGAGGGTGCCGTCCTGCTTGTAGCCCTTGGTCTCGACGTACACGATGCCGCGGTCGTCCTTGGAGCGGGACGGGGTCTTGTCGAGGACCGTGGTCTCGCCGTAGATGGTGTCGCCGTGGAAGGTCGGCGCCACGTGCTTCAGCGACTCGATCTCCAGGTTGGCGATGGCCTTGCCGGAGACGTCCGGCACGGACATGCCCAGCAGCAGCGAGTAGATGTAGTTGCCCACCACGACGTTCTTGCCGAAGTCCGTCGTCTTCTCGGCGTAGTTGACGTCCATGTGCAGCGGGTGGTGGTTCATGGTGAGCAGACAGAAGAGGTGGTCGTCGTACTCGGTGACCGTCTTCCCGGGCCAGTGCTTGTAGACCGCGCCGACCTCGAACTCTTCGTAGGTGCGTCCGAACTGCATGGGATCAGGCCTCCGGCGGGGTGAACGTGGTGGTACGGGTCATGCCGGCGGCGCGGCCCTTGCCGGAGATCACGAGCGCCATCTTGCGGCTGGCCTCGTCGATCATCTCGTCGCCGAGCATGGCGGAGCCCTTCTTGCCGCCCGCCTCGGAGGTGCACCACTCATAGGCGTCGAGGATCATCTCCGCGTGGTCGTAGTCCTCCTGCGAGGGGGAGTAGATCTCGTTGGCGGCCTCGACCTGGCCGGGGTGCAGCACCCACTTGCCGTCGAAGCCCAGGGCGGCGGAGCGGCCGGCGACCTCGCGGAAGGCGTCCACGTCGCGGATCTGCAGGAAGGGTCCGTCGATGGCCTGCAGATTGTGCATGCGGGCGGCCATGAGGATGCGCATCAGGATGTAGTGGTAGGCGTCCGCCGGGTAGCCGGGCGGCTGCTGGCCGACGACCAGGGTCTTCATGTTGATGGAGGCCATGAAGTCGGCCGGGCCGAAGATGATGGTCTCGATGCGCGGCGAGGAGGCGGCGATTGCGTCCACGTTGACCAGGCCCGCGGCGTTCTCGATCTGCGCCTCGATGCCGATCTTGCCGACCTCGAAGCCCATGGTCTTCTCGATCTGGGTGAGCAGCAGGTCGAGGGCGACCACCTGCTCGGCGCTCTGCACCTTGGGCAGCATGATGCAGTCGAGGTTGGGACCGGCGCCCTCGACGACCGTGACGACGTCCCGGTACGTCCAGTGGGTGGTCCAGTCGTTGACCCGCACGACCCGGGTCTTGCCCGTCCAGTCGCCGTTGTTCAGCGCGTCGACGATGGTGTGCCGGGCGCCTTCCTTCGCCAGCGGGGCGCAGGCGTCCTCCAGGTCGAGGAAGACCTGGTCGGCGGGGAGCCCCTGGGCCTTCTCCAGGAAGCGCGGGTTGCTGCCGGGCACGGCCAGGCAGGAGCGGCGCGGGCGGAGACGGTTCTCGCCGGCGGCGGGGGCGGGGGCGGTCATGCGGAGTCCTCCTGGAGGTCGAGAGGGTCGAGCTTGTTCGCGATCCGGATCTCGTCGGCGATGCGGCCGATGATCTCCGTGATCCCGAAGTCCTTCGGGGTGAAGACGGCGGCGACCCCGGCTTCCCGGAGCGCCCGTGCGTCGGCGCTCGGGATGATCCCGCCGACGATCACCGGCAGGTCCGCGGCGCCGGCCCGGCGGAGGCGTTCCACGACGTCCGGCACGAGTTCGGCGTGCGAGCCCGACAGGATCGACAGACCGACGCAGTGCACATCCTCGGCCACGGCCGCGGAGACGATCTGCTCGGGGGTCAGCCGGATGCCCTGGTAGACCACCTCGAAGCCCGCGTCGCGGGCCCGTACGGCGATCTGCTCGGCGCCGTTGCTGTGCCCGTCGAGGCCGGGCTTGCCGACCAGCAGGCGCAGCTTGCCGCTGCCGAGCTCCTCTGCGGTGCGGGCCACCTTGGCGCGGACGGCGGCGAGCGGGGTGCCCTGCTCGGCCGCGACGGCCAGCGGGGCGCTGCTGACGCCGGTGGGGGCGCGGAACTCGCCGAAGACGTCCCGCAGCGCCCAGGCCCACTCGCCGGTGGTGACGCCCGCGCGGGCGCACTCCAGGGTGGCGGGCATGAGGTTGGTGTCACCCGCGGCGGCGGCCTTGAGGGCGGACAGGGCGTCCTGCGCGCGGGCCTCGTCGCGCTCGTCGCGCCAGCGGTGCAGGGCCTCGACGACCCGGGCCTCGTTCTCCGGGTCGACCGTCATGATGGCGGTGTCGAGGTCGGCGGTGAGCGGGTTCGGCTCCGTCGACTCGTAGCAGTTGACGCCGACGATCTTCTCCTCGCCGGATTCGATCTTCGCGCGGCGTTCGGCGTGCGAGGCGACGAGCTGGGACTTGAGGTAGCCGGACTCGACGGCGGCCATGGCGCCGCCCATCTCCTGGATCCGCTCGATCTCGGCCAGGCACTCCTCCACGAGGGAGTCGACCTTGGCCTCGATGACGTGCGACCCGGCGAAGATGTCCTCGTACTCCAGCAGGTCCGACTCATGGGCGAGGACCTGCTGGATGCGGAGCGACCACTGCTGGTCCCAGGGCCGGGGCAGGCCCAGCGCCTCGTTCCAGGCGGGGAGCTGGACGGCGCGGGCGCGGGCGTCCTTGGAGAGGGTGACGGCGAGCATCTCCAGCACGATGCGCTGGACGTTGTTCTCCGGCTGGGCCTCGGTGAGGCCGAGGGAGTTGACCTGGACGCCGTAGCGGAAGCGGCGCTGCTTGTCGTTCTCGACGCCGTACCGCTCGCGGGTGACCCGGTCCCAGATGCGGCCGAAGGCGCGCATCTTGCACATCTCCTCGACGAAGCGGACGCCCGCGTTGACGAAGAAGGAGATGCGGGCGACGACGTCCCCGAACTTCTCCGGCGGCACCTGGCCGGAGTCGCGCACGGCGTCGAGCACGGCGATCGCCGTGGACATGGCGTACGCGATCTCCTGGACCGGGGTGGCGCCGGCCTCCTGCAGGTGGTAGCTGCAGATGTTGATCGGGTTCCACTTGGGGATGTTGGCCACCGTGTACGTGATCATGTCGGTGGTCAGCCGGAGGCTCGGCCCGGGCGGGAAGACGTGCGTCCCCCGGGAGAGGTACTCCTTGACGATGTCGTTCTGCGTGGTGCCGGACAGCTTGGTGATGTCGGCGCCCTGCTCCTCGGCGACCACCTGGTACAGCGCCAGCAGCCACATGGCCGTGGCGTTGATGGTCATCGAGGTGTTCATCTGCTCCAGGGGGATGTCCTGGAACAGCCGGCGCATGTCGCCGAGGTGGGAGACCGGGACCCCGACCCGGCCGACCTCGCCCTTGGCGAGGACGTGGTCGGGGTCGTAGCCGGTCTGCGTCGGCAGGTCGAACGCGACCGACAGGCCGGTCTGGCCCTTGGCGAGATTCCGCCGGTAGAGCTCATTGGAGGCTTCCGCGGTGGAGTGCCCCGCGTAGGTCCGCATCAGCCACGGACGATCCTTGCGACGCTCAGTCATCGGTGAAAGACCCGTCTCAGACGTTCCGGAAGCGGTTGATGGCGTCGAGGTGCTTGGCACGCATCTCGTGGTCGCGGACGCCCATGCCCTCCTCGGGGGCGAGGGCGAGCACGCCGACCTTGCCCTGGTGGAGGTTGCGGTGCACGTCGTACGCGGCCTGGCCGGTCTCCTCCAGGCTGTACGTCTTCGACAGCGTGGGGTGGATCTTGCCCTTGGCGATCAGGCGGTTGGCCTCCCACGCCTCGCGGTAGTTGGCGAAGTGCGAGCCGACGATCTTCTTCAGCGACATCCACAGGTAGCGGTTGTCGTACTCGTGGTTGTAGCCGGAGGTCGAGGCGCAGGTGACGATGGTGCCGCCCTTGCGGGTGACGTAGACCGAGGCACCGAAGGTCTCGCGGCCCGGGTGCTCGAAGACGATGTCCACGTCCTCGCCGCCGGTGAGCTCGCGGATGCGCTTGCCGAAGCGCTTCCATTCGCGCGGGTCCTGGGTGTGCTCGTCCTTCCAGAACTTGTAGCCCTCGGCGTTGCGGTCGATGATCGCCTCGGCGCCCATCGAGCGGCAGATGTCCGCCTTCTGATCGCTGGAGACGACGCAGATCGGGTTGGCGCCGCCGGCCAGCGCGAACTGGGTGGCGTAGGAGCCGAGGCCGCCGCTGGCGCCCCAGATGAGGACGTTGTCGCCCTGCTTCATGCCGGCGCCGTTGCGGGAGACGAGCTGGCGGTAGGCGGTGGAGTTCACCAGGCCGGGGGCCGCCGCCTCCTCCCAGCTGAGGTGGCCGGGCTTCGGCATCAGCTGGTTGGACTTGACCAGGGCGATCTCGGCGAGGCCGCCGAAGTTGGTCTCGAAGCCCCAGATGCGCTGCTCGGGGTCGAGCATGGTGTCGTTGTGGCCGTCGGCGGACTCCAGCTCCACGGAGAGGCAGTGCGCGACGACCTCGTCACCGGGCTGCCAGGCGTTGACGCCGGGGCCGGTGCGGAGCACGACGCCCGCGAGGTCGGAGCCGATGATGTGGTACGGCAGGTCGTGCCGCTTGGTGAGCGGGGAGAGCCGGCCGTAGCGCTCCAGGAAACCGAAGGTCGAGACGGGCTCGAAGATCGAGGTCCAGACCGAGTTGTAGTTGACGGAGCTGGCCATCACCGCGACGAGGGCTTCGCCCGGGCCGAGCTCGGGCACCGGCACGTCGTCCAGGTGCAGGGACTTGCGGGGGTCCTTGTCGCGGCTCTCGACGCCGGCGAACATGTCCTGCTCGTCCTTGTGGACGGTCACGGCCCGGTAGGACTCGGGCAGCTGCAGGGCGGCGAAGTCGGCGGACGTCGTACCGTCCGCGACGATGGCGTCCAGGATCTCATTCACGGTTGGGCCTCCGGCGAAGCGTTTGGGGACGCTTGAGGGAACGCTGGGGTCTGGGGGTCACTGTGCCGCCGGGGCGGCACGGTGTGCGGCTCGCCATGCGGTCCGCACGGGTGGTGCTGTGTGACGGCGCCGGTGGGCGCCTCTGCTGTCCCGGACGGGTTCCGGGGATGCCTGTGACGCAGGCGTTCAGGGCGCACGGCGGAAGCCGCGGGGACAGCGCCCTGGACGAGCACCACCGTATGGCACGGCGTGCCACTCGACAAGACACTGCGTGCCAAGAATTTCTCTCACCCGTCGTGAAGCATGCGCACATGAGCGCAAGGGAGGGGAGGTGAGGCGGAAGACGGCGGGACGGCCGCCCGGGAGGCGGCCGTCCCGCCGGAGCGGAGAACCCCGCCGGGCGGCGGGAGGGGTCAGTCCTGTCAGTCCTTCTTGAGGGCCCGTTCGATGGTGCGGATGACCTCGCTGAGCGGGGCGTCCGTACGGGCCACGGCGACCAGCACCTCGTCGGTCGCCGAGGCCGTCACCGCCGGTGCCCGCCCGCGCGCCTCCGCGTCGCCCTCCCCTGCGGCACCCTCCGCGGCCTCCTCCGCCGCGGGCCGCACCGCCCGGGCGATGCCGCTGCCGAAGGTGTCCCGGACGATCGCGAACGCGCGGTCCAGCTGCGCCTCCACATCGCCCTCCCCGCCGGCCCGCAGCCAGCGCCGCAGCACGTGGTTGTGCGCCGTCACCACCGCCGAGGCGGCGACCTCGGCGAGCAGCGGGTCGTCGTCCCCGTCCCGGTGGGCCCGCTCGTCGAAGTGACCCAGCAGATAGCGCGTGAACAGCCGCTCGTACCGGGCCACCGAGGCGATCTCCCGCTCCCGCAGGGTGGGCACCTCGCGGGTGAGCCGGTAGCGTTCCACGGACACGGCCGGGGAGGCCGCGTACATCCGCATGACCTCCTTGATGCCGCGGCAGACCGTGTCCAGCGGGTGTTCCGCCGCCGGGGCCGCGGCCAGCACGGCCTCCGCCCGGACCAGGGTGTCGTCGTGGTCCGGGAAGATCGCCTCTTCCTTGGAGCGGAAGTGCCGGAAGAAGGTGCGCCGGGCGACCCCGGCCGCGGCGGCGATCTCGTCCACGGTCGTCGCCTCGTAACCCTTGGACGCGAAGAGCTCCATCGCCGCGGCCGCCAGCTTGCGCCGCATGGTCAGCCGCTGGGCGGCGGCCCTGCGCTGACCGGCGGTGTCCGAACTGTCCTGGTTCGTCGGGCCTTTCACGGCCGTGCGCGGGGGGCGGGCGGACTTCACGGGATGGGACATGTGGGGAACGTAACACGGCTCCTCGGGGCCGTGCCGGGACGGACCGCCGCCGGGTTCCAGCAGTCCGCCCCAGCCCCGGGACCGGTCAGGCCCTCGCATACTCGCGGAAGCCGCGCCCCGTCTTGCGGCCCAGGCAGCCCGCCGCGACCAGGTGCTCCAGCAGCGGCGCCGGCGCCAGGCCCGGCTCCCGGAACTCGTGGTGCAGCACCTTCTGGATCGCCAGGGAGACGTCCAGACCGACGACGTCCAGCAGCTGGAACGGGCCCATCGGGTAGCCGCCGCCGAGCTTCATCGCCGCGTCGATGTCGTCCAGCGTCGCGTAGTGCTCCTGGACCATCTTGACCGCGTTGTTCAGGTACGGGAACAGCAGCGCGTTGACGATGAACCCGGCCCGGTCGCCGCAGTCCACGGGGTGCTTGCGGACCTTGGCGCAGACCTCGCGGACCGTCGCGTGGACGTCGTCCGCGGTGAGCACCGTGCGGACCACCTCGACCAGCTTCATGGCCGGGGCCGGGTTGAAGAAGTGCATCCCGATGACGTCCTGCGGGCGGGAGGTCGCCCGCGCGCAGGCCACGACCGGCAGGCTGGAGGTGGTGGTGGCCAGCACCGCGCCCGGCTTGCAGACCTTGTCCAGGGTGCCGAAGAGCTGCTGCTTGACGGCCAGGTCCTCGGCCACGGCCTCCACGGCCAGATCGACGTCGGCGAAGGCGTCGAGCGAGCCGGCCGGGGTGATCCGGGCCAGCGTCTCGTCCCGCGCCTCGGCCGTCATCCGGCCCTTGTCCACGGACCGGCCCAGGGACTTGGCGATCCGCGCCTTGGCCGTGTCGGCCTTCTCCTGGCTGCGCGCGGCGAGCACCACGGCGTAACCGGCCTTGGCGAACACCTCGGCGATACCGCTCGCCATGGTGCCGGAGCCGGCCACGCCCACACTGCTCACGGGGCGGCCCGCGGCGGCCGCCGCGTCCGCGGCCGGGGTCAGCTCGTCGGGGACGACGGTGCCGCTGCCCGGCGCCTCGTAGCTGTAGAAGCCGCGCCCCGCCTTGCGGCCGGTCAGCCCGGCGGCGCTCAGCTGCTTGAGGATCGGGGACGGGGCGTGCAGCCGGTCGCCGGACTCGGCGTACATGGCGTCCAGGACGGTGCGGGCGGTGTCGATCCCGATCAGGTCCAGCAGGGCCAGCGGGCCCATCGGCAGGCCGCAGCCCAGCCGCATGGCGGCGTCGATGTCCTCGCGGGTGGCGTACTTGGCCTCGTACATGGCCGCGGCCTGGTTGAGGTAGCCGAACAGCAGGCCGTCGGCGAGGAACCCGGGACGGTCGCCGACCGCGACCGGCTCCTTGCCCAGCTCACGGGCGAGCTCGGTCACCGCGGCCGTCGCGGCCGGGGCGGTCAGGACCGTGGAGACCACCTCCACGAGCTTCATCGCCGGGGCCGGGTTGAAGAAGTGCAGGCCCAGCACCCGCTCGGGGCGGGCCGAGTCGGCGGCCAGCCGGGTCACGGACAGCGCGTTGGTGCCGGTGGCCAGGACCGCCTCCGGGCGGACGATGCCGTCGAGCGCGGTGAACACCTGCCGCTTGGTCTCGTACTCCTCCGGCACCACCTCGATGACGAGGCCGGCCTCGGCCGCGGCCTGGAGGTCGGAGAAGGTGCGGAAGCGGGCGAGCACATCCTGCCGCTCCTGCTCGGTGATCCGCTCGCGGGCCACGGCGTGCGCGGTGGAGCGCTCCAGGGCCGTCACGGCGTCGCGGGCGGCGGCCTCGCTGATGTCGATGCCGATGACCTCGCGGCCGGCGCGGGCCAGGACCTCGGCGATGCCGGTCCCCATGGTGCCCAGGCCGACGACGGCGACCACCGGAAGGGTGACGGAGGAGGAGGCGGGATCGGGAGAGTTGCGGTCCATCGCGGACTCCAGAAGGTAAATCCCCGGACAAGGGAGCCGGGGAGAGTGACGACTGAGGAGGACGGGGCCTGCCGGCGCCGAACGGGCGCGCGGGGCCGGGAAGTCGGGCGGCCGCCCGGACGGGCACCGCTGTTCAGGCACTTCGGTCACGCCCCGGGTGGGCGCGGGCGCCCGGCGGGGCATCGGCGGGCCCTGTCCCCGGGACCGCACCGTGCTGCCGGACCGGCGGAACCGGGCCGGACCGGCGGTGCCTCCGGCGGCTGCGTCACCAGGCCACCGGAAGCTGGTCCGTACTGTCCGCTGTGGCGGCGTACGAACTCCTGCGACGAGGGTAGGCGGGCGGTTCGCTCCGCGCCACCCCCGCGCCCATGTGATCTGCGCCGCTCACAACTGAGCGCTGCCGGTACGGGGCCGGACCGGCCGGGGAGTTGAGGCGGCGGAGCGGCCCACCCCGGCGCCGACGGGAGGCTGCCCGGCGACGGGAAGGGCGGGAAGGGGGAAAG
>NZ_JAGPXX010000037.1:23987-56895 GCF_018070345.1 Streptomyces sp. F63 | reverse complement strand
GGGGAGGGGAGGGGCGGAGAGCGGCGGAGGGCGGAGGGAGACGGCGGGCTGTTGCACGGAGGCGTTACGGGATCGGTCGGGCCGGGCCGCCGGGCGACCGTTCCGGCGGAGGGGCCCCGAGAAGGCGGCTTGCCCGGGCTCCCGCGCGGCTGTCTTCGCGCGCCCCCGGACCGGGCCGTCTCACCGTGGAGCCGGAGGGGAGGGAGGGATGGGAGGCGGAAGAACTCAGACCGTGGCCCTGGCGTGGAGGGGGAAACGGGCACGGACCGTCTTGCCGCCGGTGCGGGGGAGGACTTGCAGCTCGTCGGAGAGCCGCTGGACCATGATCAGGCCGAGCCCGCCGCCGCCCGTGAGATCCGAGGTCGGGCGGATGGCCGGGGTGACCTCACTGCGGTCGTCCACATCGACGATCAGCACGTCCTCACGGACTCTGATGCGCAGCCGCCACCATCCGGACGTGTGCCGGGCCGCGTTCGCCACCAGCTCGGACACCACGAGCACGACCGCGTCGGCATCCACCCCGGGGCATGCGGAGGAGACGAACTCCGCAGCCGCGTGCCGGGCGTCAGCGGTGCTGGCCCGGCTGGACTCCACCACGACCATGCGGCTGCACCTCCTCCTTACCGTTCATTACACCCCTCCTGCCCACCGGCCGCCCAAACATGGGACACGATCAGGCAGCGAATGACCCCGATGATGTGAGAACACCTGTCATCCGGGTACTCCCGACCGACCTGTCACCAAGGGAGACGGGCCGGCGGGGATCCGCGTTCCGCCTTCCGGGTGGCGGCCCGCCGGGCGCGGCGTGCGCACCGCGCACCTCCCCGCGCGCCGTGCCTAGCCTGCGGAGGTCACCGTATCGCGGAGGTGTCCTCCATGTTCCGTCCAGCCCTCCCCCTCCGCACCCGGAGGCCCCGGTCGCTGACGGCCGGCGTCCTCTGCGCCGCCGTGCTGGCCGGTGGCTGCGCGCAGTGGTCCCGGGCCCCGGAGCCTCCGGCACGGCCCGGCCCGGAGGCCGCCGCGCCCCGCGTCTCGCCCTTCGAGGGAGTGACCGGGAGGCCGCGTGCGACCCCCGGTACGACCTTCCTGCTCGTCGGCCTCGACCGGCGCACCGGGATCTCGCGGGAGGACAAGCGGCGGCTGTTTGTCGGCGGCGAGGGCTGCGACTGCACGGACGTGATGATGCTGCTGCACGTCTCGGAGGACCGGCGGCGGGTCAGTGTCATCAGCATCCCGCGCGACTCCTACACCGAGTTCCCCCCGCACACGGAACCCCCCGCCACGGGGACGTCCGCCACGGGGACGTCCGCCGCGGCGACCTCCGCCACGGGGACGCGCGCTGCGGAGCCCCCCGCCGGAGAGCCGCCCGTCACGGACACGCCCGCCGCCGGAGCCCCCGGGCCGGCCGCCTCCGGGACCGGGACCTCCGGCCCGCCGGCCTCCCCGCCGGAGAGCCCCGGAACCGCGACCTCCGGAACGGCGGCCGCCGGTGCCGTGCCCTCCGGCTCCGGCGGCGGGCCGGTACGCCACTGGGGAAAGATCAACGCGGCGCACAAACACGGCGGCCCGGCCCTCACCGTGGCCGCGGTCGAAGGGGCGACGGGTATCCGGATCGACCACTACCTGGAGACGGACTTCACCGGCTTCGTCCGCACCGTCGACCGGCTCGGTGGCGGCCGGGTCTGCACCGGCAAGCCCCTGAAGGACAAGAACTCCGGCCTCGACCTCCCGCCCGGCACCCATCACGTCGACGGCACGGGCGCGCTGAAGTACGTCCGCGCCCGCAAGCTGGATCCCCCGGGCGACCTCGGCCGGGTCCGCCGGCAGCAGCGCTTCCTGCTCTCGGTGATGGAGAACCTCCTCTCCGGCGAGCGTGCCGCCGCCGGCCGGGACGGGCTCTCCCGCAGCGCACGGGCCCTGCTCGCGTCCGTCCGCACCGACGAGGGTCTGACCCTGCCGAAGCTGGCCGGGCTCGGCCGCGCCCTGCGGAAGCTGCCGACCTCTGCCGCCGAGTTCGCCACCGTACCCATCAGGGACTTCGACCACCGGGTACCCGGCTGGGGCTCCACCCTCGTCTGGGACGAGCCCCGCGCGGAGGCCCTCTTCGCCGCCGTCCGGGCGGACCGCCCGATCGTCCCGGAGACCCGGCCGGGGGAGGTCCGCCCCGTCCCGGTCGCCATCGCCCCCCGCAAGCTGCGGGTCCGGGTGGCCGAGGGGCCGGGGGCCGAGCCGGGCAGCGCCGCACGGCTGGCGCGGGAGCTGCGGGCGGCCGGTTTCACCGTCGTCGGGGTCACGGCCGGGTCCGGCGGTGGCGCCGAGCAGGCCGGGCCGACCGAGATCGCCCACGACCCGCGGCTGCGGCGCGCCGCGCCGACCCTGTCCGCCGCGCTGCCGAACGCCCGGGTGCGTGAGGTGAAGGGCCTCGGCCGGGTCTTCCGGGTGACCGTCGGGCCGATCGCCGGCCGGGTGGTCCCGGTCGTCCACGACCGGAGCGGTGTCGAGGGGGCGCCCGTGACGGGGGACGAGCTGAGCTGCCGCGAGGCCCCGCCCGGCGGCTAGCGCTCCCGTGCCGGCGCCGCGGGCCCGCCCGTCCGTGATCACGGACGGGCGGCGGTCACCGGGCGCGTGGCGCGGGGCCCGGTGCCGCGGCGGGGATCCACGCCTTCGCCGGCGAGCAGTCGGCGCCGACCGCACCGTCACCACGCTCCTGACGATGCGGCTGGGCAGGGACTCCACCCCGGTCGCGGCGCGTGCCGACTGATCGGCGGGCTCGACGGCGGGGAGGCCGAGGAGGCGTCCGAGCGGATCGAGAGCGCCGATGGGGAACGAACGGCCCACGGCCGGCCGGAGCTTCCCCGACATCGTCGACGCCACCGCCGGGGACCGCCGGCATGCCCGCCGGGACCGGCGGGAACGCGAGGCGACGGCGGCGGCAGCGGCGGAGAACTCCGGCTGAATTCCGGTGAGTTCGGGACGGAACGGGGGAGTATGGAGTGGCGGCGGGGGATATCCGCCGGGCCGGGCGGCGCGGGGCTGTCGCGCCCCCGCCCGCGCGGGAAGAGCACGCACGGCTGATCACGCACCGAAGACCGCACGGCCGATTCGAGAGGCGAACAGTATGGCCACGGCTCAGGCAGCGCACCTGTCCGACGACGACCTCGCCACGCTGGACCGCTACTGGCGGGCCGCGAACTATCTGGCCGTGGGCCAGATCTACCTGCTCGCGAACCCGCTGCCGGACGAGCCGCTGGCCGTGGAGCACATCAAGCCGCGGCTGCTGGGGCACTGGGGCACCACACCCGGCCTCAACCTGGTCTACGCCCACCTCAACCGGGTGATCAAGGCCCGGGACCTGGACGCCATCCACATCACCGGTCCCGGCCACGGCGGCCCCGCGACCCTCGCCTGCTGCTGGCTGGACGGCAGCTACTCCGACGTCTACCCGGACGTCTCCCGCGACGCCGAGGGCATGGCCCGGCTCTTCCGGCAGTTCTCCTTCCCCGGCGGGGTGCCGAGCCACGTCGCCCCGGAGACTCCCGGCTCCATCCACGAGGGCGGCGAGCTGGGCTACGCGCTCAGCCACGCCTACGGCGCGGCCTTCGACAACCCCGGGCTGGTCGTCGCCGCGATCATCGGCGACGGCGAGGCCGAGACGGGCCCGCTGGCCACCGGCTGGCACGGCAACAAGTTCCTCGACCCGGTGCACGACGGCGCCGTCCTGCCGATCCTCCACCTCAACGGCTACAAGATCGCCAACCCGACGGTCCTCTCCCGCCTGCCGCGCGAGGAACTGGACCAGCTGCTCCGCGGCCACGGCCACGAGCCGGTGTACGTCGAGGGCGACGACCCGGCCGCCGTGCACCACGCCCTGGCCGCCGCCCTCGACCACTGCCTGGACCGGATCGCGGAGCACCAGCGGGCGGCCCGCGAGGACGGGGCGGCCGGACGCCCCCGCTGGCCCATGATCGTGCTGCGGACGCCCAAGGGCTGGACGGGACCGGCCACCGTCGACGGCAAGCCGGTGGAGGGCACCTGGCGCGCCCACCAGGTGCCGCTGTCGGGCCTGCGGGAGAGCCCCGGGCATCTGCGGCAGCTGGAGGAGTGGATGCGCTCCTACCGCCCGGAGGAGCTCTTCGACGAGCAGGGCCGGCCCCGCCCCGAGGTGCTCGGCCACGTCCCCGCGGGCGACCGGCGGCTCGGCTCGAACCCGCACACCAACGGCGGCCGCCTGCTGCGGAGTCTGCCGGTGCCGCCGATCCGGGACTACGCGGTGAAGGTCTCCGCGCCGGGCGCCACCCTGCACGAGCCCACCCGGATCCTGGGCGGGCTGCTGCGCGATCTGATACGGCGGACGGAGAACAGCCGGGACTTCCGGCTGTTCGGGCCGGACGAGACGGCCTCCAACCGCCTCCAGGACGTCTACGACGCGAGCGGCAAGGGCTGGCAGGACGCGCTGCTGCCGACCGACGAGCACCTGAGCCGCGACGGCCGGGTGCTGGAGATGCTCTCGGAGCACAACTGCCAGGGCTGGCTGGAGGGGTATCTCCTGACCGGGCGGCACGGCCTGTTCTCCTCGTACGAGGCGTTCATCCACATCGTGACGTCCATGGCGAACCAGCACGCCAAGTGGCTGAAGGTCTCCCGGCACCTGCCCTGGCGAATGCCGCTGGCCTCCCTGAACTACCTGCTCACCTCGCACGTCTGGCGGCAGGACCACAACGGCTTCTCGCACCAGGACCCCGGCTTCATCGACCACATGGTCAACAAGGACCCGCAGACCATCCGGGTCTATCTGCCGCCGGACGCCAACACCCTGCTGGCCGTCGCCGGGAAGACGCTCGACAGCCGCGACCTGATCAATATCGTCGCGGCCGGGAAGCAGCCCTGCTTCGACTGGCTCTCCCTCGACGACGCCGTCCACCACGTGGAGCGCGGCGTCAGTGTGTGGGACTGGGCCGGCAGCGACACCGGGCGGGAGCCGGACGTGGTCCTCGCCGCCGCGGGCGACGTCCCGACGCAGGAGGTCATGGCGGCGGCCGGACTGCTCCGCGCGCATCTGCCGGAGCTCGCCGTCCGGGTGGTGAACGTCGTGGACCTGATGCGGCTGCTGCCGCACACGGAACATCCCAGCGGGCTGAACGATCACGGGTTCGACGCCGTATTCACCGCCGACAAGCCCGTCATCTTCGCCTACCACGGCTACCCGTGGCTGATCCACCGGCTCACCTACCGGCGGAACGGCCACCCCAACATCCACGTCCGGGGATACAAGGAGCAGGGCACCACCACAACACCGTTCGACATGGTCGTGCTGAACGACATGGACCGCTACCGGCTGGTCATGGACGTCATCGACCGGGTGCCCGGGCTGGCGCTCCGGGCGATCGGGGTCCGCCAGCTGATGAAGGACAAGCGCAACGAACACCGCTCGTACATCCGGGAGCACGGCCAGGACATGCCCGAGGTCCGCGACTGGAGCTGGGACTAGCGGCCCCCCGCGGGGACGGAGGGACCGCGGGCGGCAGCGCCGCGGCGGTACGGCGGAACCGGCAGCGCAGCGACCGCAGCAGAGGCAACAGACGCGGGGCCATCCCGCCACCGAGGGAGTCTTGAGATATGGCAGACACCGGGACGAAGGCGCAGATCGGAGTCACCGGGCTGGCGGTGATGGGCCGCAACCTGGCCCGCAACCTCGCCCGGCACGGCTACACCGTGGCGCTGCACAACCGCACCGCGACCCGGACCCGTGCCCTGGTCGAGGAGTTCGGCCACGAGGGCACCTTCCTCCCCTCCGACGATCCGGCCGCCTTCGTCGCCTCGCTGGAGCGGCCCCGCCGCCTGGTGATCATGGTGAAGGCGGGCATGTCCACCGACGCGGTGATCGACGAGTTCGTCCCGCTGCTCGAAGCCGGCGACATGATCATCGACGGCGGCAACGCGCACTTCGAGGACACCCGGCGCCGGGAGGCCGCGCTGCGCGAGCGCGGCCTCCACTTCGTCGGCACCGGGATCTCCGGCGGCGAGGAGGGCGCCCTCAACGGGCCCAGCATCATGCCCGGCGGCTCGCCCGAGGCCTACGCCGCCCTCGGCCCCCTGCTGGAGGACATCTCCGCCAAGGCGGCCGACGGCACGCCCTGCTGCACCCACATCGGGGCGGACGGCGCCGGGCACTTCGTCAAGATGGTGCACAACGGCATCGAGTACGCCGACATGCAGCTCATCGGTGAGGCCTACGACCTGCTGCGCCAGGTCGCCGGCTACCGGCCCGCCGAGATCGCCGAGATCTTCCGCACCTGGAACACCGGCCGCCTCGACTCGTATCTCATCGAGATCACCGCCGAGGTGCTGGCCCACACCGACGCCGTGACGGGCCGGCCCTTCGTGGACGTCGTCGCCGACAGCGCCGGCCAGAAGGGCACCGGCCGCTGGACCGTGCAGACGGCGCTGGACCTGGGCGTGCCGGTCTCCGGCATCGCCGAGGCCGTCTTCGCCCGCTCCGTCTCCGGCCACGCGGAGCTGCGGCAGGCCGCGGGCGGCCTGCCCGGCCCGCAGCGCCCCGCCCTCGGGGCGGAGGACGCCCGGCACTTCGCCGACCAGGTGGAGCAGGCGCTCTACGCCTCCAAGGTCGTCTCCTACGCCCAGGGCTGGAACATGATCGACGCGGCCGCCGCCGAGTACGGCTGGTCGATCGACCCGGGGGCGGTGGCCACGATCTGGCGCGGCGGCTGCATCATCCGGGCCGCGTTCCTCGACCGCATCCGTGCCGCCTTCGACACCGATCCCAAGCTGCCCACGCTGCTGGCCGACCGGGAGTTCGCCGGGGAGATCGGCGCGGCGCAGCGGGACTGGCGCACGGTGGTCGGCACGGCGGTGGCACACGGGGTGCCGGCCCCCGGTTTCTCCGCCGCCCTCGCGTACTACGACGCCCTCCGCGCCGAACGGCTCCCGGCCGCGCTCACCCAGGGCCAGCGCGACTACTTCGGGGCGCACACCTACCGGCGCGTGGACCGCGGGGGCAGCTTCCACACGCTCTGGGGCGGGGACCGCTCCGAGGTCGCCGGCTGAGGCGGGGGCGGCCACCGGGCGCGGCCGCGGCGGGCTCCCGGCGGCGGGGGCGGGGCTCCCGGCGCGGGGGCCCGCCGCGGGCCGTGCGGACGGGCCGTGCAGGCAGATCATCACACTTTCGAGGGAGTGCGGGGAGCGCCTGGCCCGCCGCCGGTCCCGCCCGCGCGAGTCTGACCGGAGAGCAGCCGTCCGGAAAGGACTCCCCATGCGCTGGTCCCGCACCTCCGGCGGACCGCCCGTAGCGGTGGACCTCGGCACCTCCCGTCTCCGCGTCCGCGGGCCGCGCGGCACCCACCGCTACGACGGCGCGTCCGTCATCGCGGTGACCGCGGGGTCCCGGCAGGTGGTGGCCGTCGGCGACCAGGCGGCCCGCGTCCTCGGCCGCACCCCGCCGGACATCGAGGCCGTCGTGCCGCTCGGCCGCGGCGTGGTCACGGACTTCGACGCCGCCGCCCTGCTCCTCCGGCACGCGCTGGGCGACGGCCGCCCCTCCCGGCGCGGTCTGCTGCCGCCCGGGGTCGTCACCGGCGTCCCCGCCTCCGCCACCGAGGTGCAGCGGATCGCCGCCGAGGAAGTGCTGCTCCAGGCCGGCGCCCGCTGGGTGCGGCTGCTGCCCAAGGGGCTGCTCGCGGCGCTCGGGGCCGGCCTGCCGCTCTGGGACTCCGGCGGCACCATGATCGTCGACATCGGCGCCGGAACCACGGAGATCTGTGCCTTCGCCTTCGGGACCCTGGTCGCCGCCGAGTCCTCGCCGGTCGCGGGCGATGCCGTGACCTCCGCGCTGGTCACCCACCTCCAGCGCGAGCACGTCCTGGCGCTCAGCACGAGCGCGGCCGAGGCCGTCAAGACCGGCCTCGGCCGGGTGGCGGAGAGCGCCCCCGGCACCCGCCTGCCGGTCCGGGGCCGGGACCGGGTCAACGACCTGCCCAAGACCGTCTCGGTCGCGGCCGGGGAACTGCGGGACCTCATCGAGCCGGAGATCCGGCGCATCGCCCGGCTGGTCGTCGCCGCCATCGGCAACTGCCCGGGCGGTGTCGCGGACGACATCGTGGAGCGCGGGCTGGTGGTCACGGGGGGCGGGGCGCTCTTCGACGGCCTCCCGGACCGGCTGGGCCGGGCCATCGGCATGACCGTCCACCTCGCCGGGGCGCCGCGCTCCTCCGTGCTCGACGGCGCCGTGCGCTGGATCGACGACGTGGACCCGGCCGCCCGCGAGCAGATGCTGGCCCCGCTGTGAGGAGCGCAGCGACCGCGGACGGCCTCCGCGCAGCGGTGCCCCCGGGCCTCCGGGGCGGGGGTTCAGACCTCCGCGCGGCAGCCGGGCAGGGGGCGCGGATGCGGCTCCGGCCGGTCGCGTGCGCCCGCCGCGCGCTTCCGCTCCCGCAGGGCGCCCTCCCGTACGGCGGCGTGGACGGCCCGGGCCAGCCGCGCACCCCAGAGGGAGCGCGGACCGCCGAAGGCTTCCTCCTCCTCGCCGGGACGGGGTGCGCGGGCCGCCACGCACACCGCGTCCGAGGGGGTGCCGGAGCAGTCGTAGCCCGCCTCCAGCAGCGCCTGGACCTTGGCCTCCGTCGCCGTGGCCACGGCGTTGACCAGGGCCGCGTCCCCGAGCGGAGCCGGGACGGCGACGACGATGTTGACCGTCCCCGGCGGCGGGGCGGCCGGGGAGCCGGGGGCGGGGGAGGCGGCCCAGCCGGAGACACCGATGCCGGTGGTGACCAGTGCCTCCACCCCGCCGTCGGCAGCGCGGGTGCACGCGTCGACCTCGGCCGCGGTCATCAGGCCCACACCGGGCCCGGTCAGCCCGGCGTCGCGGGCCAGCCCGGCCAGGTGGCGGCCGGGGTCGGTCCGGCTGTAGCCGGGCCGTACCTGGGCGTTGAGCACCCAGCCGCGCTCACCGAGGCCCCCGCCCAGGACGGCGCTGCTGGCCATCCGCCAGCCCGGCCCGGCGCGCCACAGCAGGAGGTGGCGGCAGGCCCCGTCCTCGGCGCGGGCCAGCCGCTCGGCCCGCAGCAGGACGGGCGCCGGTCCGGCCGCGGGGCGGGGCAGGGGGGTGGTGGTCACGGCGCCGTTCCTCCGTCGGCCGGGTCCGGGCGGCGGCCGGGGGGTGTCCCGGCGCCCGGTGGCCATGATCGTAGACGGCGGCCGCCGGGGCGGGGCAGGGGGGCCGGCCGCCGTCCCGGCCGCCGTCCCGCGCTCTCCGGAAATCTTGCCAAAACGGACAAAACGGCTTCCGGTGACGCGCTTCACAGAATGCGGAGCGGAATGGTGACCCACCGCATTGGGATGCCGCTGTTCCGTCGAGGATGTGACGCTCCGCTGTTTTCGGGCGGCAAACCGCGAGGATTTCCGTCGCTCTTTGCAGGCGCCTGTGCGCACCGGGTCACGCCATGCCCGCGAATACCTCCGGTAAACACCGCGCTGTCCGACTTCTCCTTGCCTTGGTGAAAACCGAGCGCTTACGTTTGCCGCTGCTCCGCCGAACGCTTGGCGGGCATTCTTCCTCCGGGACGCCGAATCCTGCCGCCGGAGGGGGAAAACCACGACCACCACGGCAGGAGCGGGGGACCCACAGGTAAGTCGCCGGACCGTGTGACACACCACACGGTGCGGCTTGGGGTGAAGACGCGCAGGGCGGCCGAGCCGACCGTGCAAATGCGTCCGGGCAACTCCAGCCCGAACCCGACAGCTCACCTCGCAGGCGTAGGAGAGGAAATACCCCTATGTCTCGCGGACGTCATCGCCGTACTCGCACGAATCGTCTTTCCCTCGCCACGCTCGCCGTCGCCACCGGCGGCGCGGGCCTCGCCCTCCCCCTCGTCGGCGCCACCGGCGCCAGCGCCGCCTCGGTCGAGACCTGGGACAAGGTCGCCGAGTGCGAGAGCACCAGCAACTGGAGCATCAACACCGGTAACGGCTTCTACGGTGGCCTGCAGTTCACGCAGAGCACCTGGGCGGCCTACGGCGGCACCGAGTTCGCGCCGCGCGCGGACCTCGCCACCAAGGACCAGCAGATCGCGGTGGCCGAGAAGGTGCTCGCGGGCCAGGGCCCCGGCGCCTGGCCGGTCTGCTCCGTCAAGGCCGGTCTCACCCGCGGTGGTGAGGCCCCCGCCGTCGACACCGGCGCCAAGCAGCAGGGCCAGGCCGGGTCCGCCGCGAAGAAGGAGGCCCCCGCGGCCGCCCCCAAGGCCGCGCCGAAGGCCGAGAAGAAGGCCGCGCAGCCGTCTCCGTCGGACGCGGACAGCACGAAGACCTCTTCGTACACCGTCGTCAGCGGTGACACCCTCGCCAGGATCGCCGAGGCCAAGGGCGTCGAGGGCGGCTGGAAGAACCTCTACGAGGACAACCGCGAGGTCATAGGGGGCAACCCCGACCTGATCTTCCCGGGTCAGAAGTACTCGCTGGACGGCGGGAAGGCCACTCCGAAGGCGGAGGCCCCCAAGGCCGCGCCGAAGGCGGAGAAGTCCGAGGCCAAGACCGAGGCCAAGGCTCCGGCCAAGGCCGCCGAGAAGCCGGCCGCCCAGCAGGCCAAGGCGAACACCGCGGGCTTCACCGCCCCGGTCGCCGCTTCCCCGAGCACCCCGTACCGGGCCTCGGGCAGCAGCTGGTCCAGCGGTTACCACACCGGCGTCGACTTCTCCGTTCCCACCGGCACCTCGGTGAAGTCGATCGGCTCCGGCACGGTCGTCTCCGCGGGCTGGGCCGGCGCGTACGGCAACGAGGTCGTCGTCCGGCACGCCGACGGCAGGTTCAGCCAGTACGCCCACCTGTCCTCGCTGTCCGTCTCGGCCGGCCAGACGGTGCAGGGCGGCCAGCAGCTCGGCCTGTCCGGCTCGACGGGCAACAGCACCGGCCCGCACCTGCACTTCGAGGTGCGGACCGGCCAGGGCTACGGCTCCGACGTGGACCCGCTGGCCTACCTGCGGGGCAAGGGCGTCAGCATCTGACCTCCCCGCACCGCGCGGCACCATCCGGGGTGCCCGTTCCCGCCCGGCGGGAACGGGCACCCCGCCGTTGGCGGGCGGGCACCGCGGCGGCATTCCGGAATGCGATCTTCCGGGGCGGTGGGCGGAAGGCCCGGGCGGCCCTCGCGGGCGCACCATGCGCCAGCAGGAGTTACGCCGGGAAACAGGCTTCCCTCCGGCCACGCTTTTTCAAGATTCACTTCCCCGGAATCCGATAATCGTCCTGCGAATTCCCGGAATCGGTTGTGACGGGGAATGCCCCCGCCTATCTTGGGCACGGCCCGCGAACTCCCTTGCGCGGCCCCCTTTTTCGGCCCCAGCGCAGGAGAGGACCCCAGCCGATGCCCCCCACCCGCGGACGGCACCGCCGGCACCAGCCGAGCCGGATCTCCCAGGCATCGTTGACCGTCACCGCCGGAGGCGCGGGCATCGCCCTCCCGCTGGTGGCCGCCGCGAGCGCGAGCGCCGCCTCCTCCGGCACCTGGGACCGGGTCGCCGAGTGCGAGAGCGGCAACGACTGGGACATCAACACGGGCAACGGCCACCACGGCGGCCTCCAGTTCTCCCAGAGCACCTGGGAGGCGTTCGGCGGCACCGAGTTCGCGCCGCGCGCCGACCTCGCCACCCGGGAACAGCAGATCGCGACAGCCGAGAAGGTCCTGGACGGCCAGGGCCCCGGCGCCTGGCCCGGCTGCGGACCGCGGGCCGGTCTCGCCCGCGGCGGCGACGGCGCGGAGACCGCGCCGGCCGCGGACCGGTCCGGCCCGCGCGCCGAGCAGGCGCGGCAGAAGGCGAAGGCCCCCGGGCCGGCCGGGCCCCAGCAGCGGCAGCAGCGCGCGGAGCGGAAGGCGAAGGACCCGGCGCAGGCCGCTCCCGCCACCCGCACGCCCGGCTCCCGCACCACCGACTCGTACCGGGTCGTCAGCGGCGACACGCTGTTCGGCATCGCCCGCGGCCACGCCGTCGACGGCGGCTGGCAGGGGCTCTACGAGGCCAACCGCGAGGTCATCGGCGAGGACCCCGATCTGATCCTCCCGGGCCAGCGGCTCTCCCTGCGCGGCGGGCCGTCCTCCGGTTCCGCCGGGGGCGCCGAGAACCCGGAGCGCACGGCCTCCGAGCGCCGCGCGGCCCCGGCCCCGGCCCCGGCCCCGGAGAAGAAGACCGGGAAGGCGGCGAAGCGGAAGGCCGCCCCGGAGAAGAAGGCTCCGCGGGCCGCCCCGGAGAAGAAGCGGACCGAGCGGAAGAAGGAGCGCTCCGGCGGGGAGCGGGCCGCCCGCTCGGGCTCCGGCTCCGGCGGCGCGTTCTCCGCCCCCGTCGCCGGCGCCTCGCCGAGCACCCCGTACCGGGCCTCCGGCGGCAGCTGGTCCAGCGGCTACCACACCGGCGTCGACTTCCCGGTCGCCACCGGCACGTCGGTCAGGGCCGTCGCCTCCGGCCAGGTCGTCTCGGCCGGTTGGGCCGGCGCGTACGGCTATCAGGTGGTGCTGCGGCACGGTGACGGCCGGTACAGCCAGTACGCCCACCTCTCGCAGCTCTCCGTACGGGCCGGGCAGCAGGTCCCCGCGGGACAGCAGCTCGGCCGCTCCGGCTCCACCGGCAACAGCACCGGCCCGCACCTGCACTTCGAGGTCCGCACCGGGCCGGGCTACGGCTCCGACATCGACCCGCTGGCCTATCTGCGCGGGCGCGGGGTCGCGATCTGACCCGGGCGGCCCGAACCGGGCGCGACCCGGTCCCGGCGCGCCGCCCGGTCACGGACCGAACCGCGAACACACGCGACCGGGCGGGGCGGACCGCCCCCGTGACCGCCCACCGCCGCGGGCGGGCCGTGCCCCGGCTCAGACCGCCGCGTCCCGCCGCCGGGCGGCCAGGCCCGGCAGCAGCTTCTCCGGGAGGACCGGCAGGGCGCGGACGCGCACGCCCGTGGCGTGGTGCACGGCGTTCGCCACCGCCGCCGCCGTCCCCACGGCACCGATCTCCCCGATGCCCTTGGCGCCCATCGGGTTGAGCCGGCCGTCCTCCTCGTCCAGCCAGCGCACCTCGATGTCCGGCACGTCGGCGCAGGTGGCCACGGGATACAGCGCCAGGTCCCGCTCCGCGAAGTCGCCGAACCCCGGGTCCAGGGTGCTGTGTTCCATCAGCCCCATCGACAGGCCCATCACCATGCCGCCGGCGAGCTGCGAGCGCGCCGTCCGCGGATTGAGGATCCGCCCGGCGGCGAACACCCCGAGCAGCCGCCGGAGCCGGGTCTCCCCGGTGTCCATGTCCACCTGGACCTCGGCGAACTGGGCGCCGAAGGCCCGCCGCGCGTACTCCCGCGTGCGGACCGCGACCTCCTCCGCCGTGTCCGCGCGCACCGTCAGGCCCGTCTCCGGCGGCGTCCCGCCGTGCCGCGCCAGCTCGCGCCGCAGTTCCCGGCAGGCCTTGTGCACCGCCCAGCCCCAGGACGCGGTGCCCGACGAGCCGCCCGCCACCGGGGCCCGCGGCAGATCGCTGCTGCCGATCTCGATCCGCACCCGGTCCAGGGGCGCGCCCAGGGCGTCGGCCGCGATCTGTGCCAGCACCGTGCGGGCCCCGGTGCCGATGTCCGTGGCGTCGATCCGCACCCGGTAGCCGCCGCCGGCGTCGGCGCGGGCCTCCGCCGCCGCGGGGGAGACGCTCGCCGGGTGGCCGGAGGCGGCGACCCCGGTGCCGACCAGCAGCCGCCCCTCGGCACGCGTGCCCGGCCGCGGATCGCGGTCCCGCCAGCCGAACCGGTCCGCCCCCTCGCGCAGGCACTCCGCCAGCAGCCGGCTGCTGAACGGGCGCCCGGAGTCCGGCTCCCGCGCGGTCTCGTTGCGCAGCCGGAGCTCGACGGGGTCCAGCCCGCAGGCGATGGCCAGTTCGTCCATCGCCGACTCCAGGGCGAACATGCCCGGGCACTCGCCGGGAGCCCGCATCCAGGACGGCGTCGGGACGTCGAGCCGGGTGAGCCGGTGCGTCGTACGGCTGTGCGGACTGGCGTACATGGAGCGGCCCGGGGTCGCGGCCTGCTCGGTGAACTCCTCCAGGGTGGAGCTGTAGGTGAACACCTCGTGGGACAGCGCCGAGATGCGCCCCATGCCGTCGGCGCCGAGGCGCACCCGGTGCTCAGTCGCCGGCCGGTGGCCGACGACGGCCGCCAACTGGTGCCGGGGCAGCGCCAGTTTGACGGGGCGGCCGGTCTCCCGGGCGGCCATCGCCGCCAGCACGACGTGGGGCCGCGGGGTGCCCTTGGCGCCGAAGCCGCCGCCGACGTGCCCGGAGACGACGGTGATCAGCTCCTCGTCCGTACCGAAGAGGGCGGCGAGGGCCTCCCGCACCGGGCCCGCGCCCTGGCTGGAGTCGTACACGCGCAGCCGCGGACCGATCCAGAGCGCGGTGGCGGCGTGCGGCTCCAGCGGATGGTTGTGCAGCGGCGGAACCCGGTACGCGGCCTCGAAACGGATCTCCGAGGCCGCGAACGCCATCGTGACGTCGCCGCGCACCCGGTCCGCCGGAACGCCGCCGTTCGCCCGCTCCGGCGCGTACATCCCCGGGTGGTCCGCGGTGAAGTGCGCGTCGTGCGGCTCGGCCGCGTACTCCACGCGGACCGCGGCGGCCGCCTCCCGCGCCGCCTCCGGTGTCGCGGCCACGGCGAGCGCCACGTACTGCCCGCGGTGCGCGACCCGGGGCGACTGGAGGACGAGCAGGGTCGCGTCGCCCGGGTCGCCGAGCCGGGGTGCGTTCTCGTGCGTGAGCACGGCCAGCACGCCCGGGACGGCCAGGGCGGCGGCCGTGCCGACCGCCGTGATCTCGCCGCGGGCGACCGCGGCGGGCACCGGCCAGGCGTGGGCACAGCCCTCGACGGGGTGCTCGGCGGCGTACCGGGCGGCACCGGTGACCTTCTCCCGGCCCTCCAGCCGGGCCACGGGCTCACCGAGCGGGGAGCCGCCCGGGGGCCGTGCTCCGCCGCGGCCCCCGCCGCCGGCCCCCGGCCCGCCGCGCCCGGGTGCGGCGGGCCGGTCGTCACCGGGCCCACGCCCGCCGTTGCCGTTGCCGTGGTGGCTCGTGTGTTCGGTCACGGCGTCTCCCAGGGCCCCTCGGGATGCGGCCCGCCGTCCCCGTCCCGTTCGGTCAGTCCGGTCAGTCCGGTCAGGGTGCGCACGGTGAGGGAGCGCAGCAGCGGCACCTTGAAGGCGTTGTCCCGCAGTGGTTCGGCCGGGGCCAGTTCGGCGTCGACGGCCCGCGCGAAGGACTCGGCGGTCGCCGGGGCCCCCAGCAGCCGCTCCTCCGCGGTCCGGGCCCGCCACGGCCGCGCGGCGACCCCGCCGAAGGCCAGCCGCACCCCGCGGACGGTCCCGCCGTCCACCCGCAGCGCCGCCGCCACCGACACCAGCGCGAAGCTGTACGAGGCCCGGTCGCGCACCTTGCGGTAGACCGAGTCCGCCGCCTCCGGCACCGCGCCCAGCTCGACATGCGTGATCAGGTCGCCGTGGTCCAGCACGGTGTCGCGCTCCGGGCTGCCGCCGGGCAGCCGGTGCAGCCCGGCCACCGGCACCGTCCGGGTCCCCGACCGGCTCCGCACACGTACCGCGGCGTCCAGGGCCGCCAGGGCGACGGCCATGTCGGAGGGGTGGGTGGCCACGCAGGACGGCGAGGCGCCGAGCACGGCCAGCTCGCGGTGCACCCCCTCGCGGGCCGGGCAGCCCGTGCCCGGCTCCCGCTTGTTGCAGGGCTTGCCGGGGTCCTGGAAGTACGGGCAGCGGGTGCGCTGGAGCAGATTGCCGCCCACCGTCGCGGCGTTGCGCAGCTGACCGGACGCGCCGGCCAGCAGGGCCTGGGACAGGGCGGGATAGCGGGTGCGCACGGCGTGGTCGGCGGCCAGGTCGCTGTTGCGCACGGCGGCTCCGATCAGCAGACCGCCGGCGGAGGTGCGTTCGACGGTGTCGTACGGCAGCGCGGTGACGTCGACCAGCAGGTCGGGCTGCTCGACACCGAGCTTCATCAGATCCACGAGATTGGTGCCGCCGCCCAGATAGCGGGCGCGGGGCGAGGAGCCCAGCGCGGCCACGGCCGCCCCGGCCTCGGTCGCCCGTTCGTAGCGGAACGGCTTCACCAGGCGCCGCCCTCGGGGTCCCGGCCGCCGGGGGCGGTCCCGGTGCGGGCCACGTCGCCGACCGCGCGGACGATGCCCCCGTACGCGCCGCAGCGGCAGAGGTTGCCGCTCATCCGCTCCCGGATCTCCGCCCCGTCCGCCGGCACCGGCAGGCCCGGCGGGTGATCCGCCGGGGTCACGGCGCTGGGCCGGCCCGCGCCCATCTCCCGGAGCGCGCCGATCGCGGAGCAGAGCTGGCCGGGGGTGCAGTAGCCGCACTGGTAGGCGTCCCGGTCGAGAAACGCCTCCTGCAGCGGGTGGAGCCGGGCGCTTCCGGGGGGCTCCCCGGTGGCCAGCCCTTCGACGGTGGTGATCCGGGCACCGTCGTGGGCGACGGCCAGCAGCAGGCAGCTGTTCATGCGGGTCCCGCCGACGAGCACCGTGCAGGCGCCGCACTGCCCGTGGTCGCAGCCCTTCTTGGCGCCCGTCAGGTCCAGCCGTTCGCGCAGCACGTCGAGCACGGTGGCGCGGTTGTCGACCACCAGGTCCCGGGGCTCCCCGTTGACGTGGAGCGTGACGGGGGTGGTGACGGGCGTGGTGTGCGCCGGTGCGGTCATGGGGCCTCCCGGTCGCCCGGCCGGAGGGAGGGGCGGCGCCGGGCGGACGCGTCGGACGGACAGGAGAACAGGAGAAGCGGACACGGACGGGGACGGGGACGGGTACGGGGACGGGTACGGGGACGGAGCGGCCGGGGCGGGCCGGTGGAACGGCGGACGGGACGGGAACGGCCGGGCGGACCGGCTCGGCGGCCCGGGCCCCGGGCCGTCCGCGCATCCGTCCGTCCGTGACGTCCTGTCACCGTCCCGTCCCCGGACAGGGTGTCGGTAACCGCCCGTGGCCGGTCCGAAACAGCGGCGGCCGCCCGTCACCCGCCGGGCGTCCGCCGGGTGCGCGTCCACTCCAGCAGGCCGTCCGCCGTCCAGGTGTTGACGACGCGCCCGGCGGGGACGCCGCACTCCTCCGCCCGGACGCAGCCGTACGGCTGCCAGTCCAGCTGGCCGGGCGCGTGGGCGTCGGTGTCGACGGCGAAGAGCACCCCGGCGTCCACGGCCCGGCGCAGCAGCGCGCGCGGCGGGTCCAGCCGCTCCGGGCGGCAGTTGATCTCGACGGCGGTGCCCGACCCGGCGCAGGCGGCGAAGACCTTCTCCGGGTCGAACCGCGAGGGCGGGCGGGCCCGGCCGGAGAGCAGCCGCCCGGTGCAGTGGCCGAGTACGTCGACCAGCGGGTTGCGCACCGCGCGGACCAGCCGGCGGGTCATCGCCGCCTCGTCCATGGCCAGTTTGGAGTGCACGGAGGCCACCACCAGGTCGAGCCGGTCCAGCAGCTCGGGCTCCTGGTCGAGCGAACCGTCGGCGAGGATGTCGCACTCGATGCCGGTCAGCAGCCGGAACGGCGCCAGCCGCTCGTTCAGCTCCGCGACCACGCCGAGCTGTTCCCGCAGCCGCTCGGCGGACAGGCCGCGGGCGACCGTCAGCCGGGGGGAATGGTCCGTGAGCACCGCCCACGCGTGGCCCAGGGCGGCCGCCGTGAGCGCCATGTCCTCGATGGGGCTGCCCCCGTCGGACCAGTCGGAGTGCAGATGGCAGTCGCCGCGCAGGGCGGCGCGCAGTTCCGCGCCGCCCGCGGCGAGCGGGCCGGCCGATTCCGCCTCCAGCCGCTCCAGATAGCCGGGCACCCCGCCGCCGAGCGCCTCCCGTACGACCTTCGCGGTCTTGGGCCCGATGCCGTTCACCGCCTCCAGCGAACCGGCCGCCGCCCGCCGTGCCACCTCCTCGCCGGGCAGCTCCGCGACGACGGCCGAGGCGGTGCGGAACGCCCGCACCCGGTAGGTGGGGGCCTGGGCGCGCTCCAGCAGAAAGGCGATCCGGTCCAGCGCCGCCACCGGTTCCATGCGGGGTCTCCTTCCGCCCTCCGGGGCCGTTCCGCGCCCGTTCGCGCGCGTACGCCTTCTCCGTCCACCGTCGCGTACCCCGCGCCCGTTCGCGCGCCGAGCGGTTGCCCGGCATGAGCCGGGGAATACGCTGACCCGCAGCGGCCGGACGACAGGAATCGGAAAGCGCCCATGCGGACATCGGCCCTCGTGGTCATCGACATGGTGAACACCTACGACCATCCGGACGCCGACCGGCTCATTCCCTCGGTGCGGGAATCCCTGCCCGCGATGAAGGACCTGATCGAAAGGGCCCGTGCCGAGGGCGTCGATGTCATCTACGTCAATGACAATTTCGGCAGATGGCGTTCCCACCACGACGAAATCCTGGACCTGGCGCTCTCCGGTCCGCACGCCGGGCTGGTGGAGCCGGTCCGCCCCGACAAGAACTCCCTCTTCGTCCTCAAGGCGCGGCACTCCGTCTTCTTCCAGACACCGCTGGAATACCTGCTCACCCAGTACGGGATCGGCCGTGTCGTGCTCTGCGGCCAGGTGACCGAGCAGTGCGTCCTGTACTCCGCGCTCGACGCGCACATCCGCCATCTCGCCGTGGCCGTTCCGCGGGACGCGGTCGCCCATATCCACCGTGACCTCGCGGATGCCGCACTGCGCATGATGGAGCGCAACATGGGCGCCGAGATCTGTGCCGCCGCCGACATCCGGTTCCGATCGCCGTGACACCGCGGCACCACCCGAGGAGGCCCCTCCCGTGACAGCGCAGAGCAGTTCCGGGGACACCGCCCGCCCCGTCGCCGTGATCACCGGAGCCGACTCCGGGATCGGACGCGCCACCGCCGTGCGCCTGGCCGGGCAGGGCATGGACATCGGCATCACCTGGCACGAGGACGAGGAGGGGGCGCGGGAGACGGCCGAGGAAGTGCGCGGCCTCGGCCGGCGCGCCGCTCTGCGGCGGACCGACCTCACCCGGCTGCCGGAGGCGGCCGGTGTCGTCGACGCACTCGCGGACGAGCTGGGGCGGATCGACGTCCTCGTCAACAACGCCGGTACGGGCACCGCCACCCCCTACCTCGACATCGACCACGCCACGGTGCGGCGGGTCCTCGACGTCGACCTCGTGGGGCCGTTCCTCTGCGGGCAGCGCGCCGCGCACCGGATGATCCGCCGGGGGAGCGGCGGCCGGATCGTCAACGTCACCAGCGTCCACGAGCACCAGCCGCGGGTCGGCGCCGCTCCGTACTGCGCCGCCAAGGGCGGGCTGGGCCTGCTCACGCAGGTGATGGCGCTGGAACTGGCGGAGCACGGCATCACCGTCAACGCCGTGGCCCCCGGGGAGATCGCCACCCCGATGACCGGCCAGGAGGACACCGATGTGCGCACCGAGTCCCGCCCGGGGGTGCCGCTGGGCCGGCCGGGGGACGCCCGCGAGGTCGCCGCGGTGATCGCCTTCCTCGCCGGCCCGGACTCCGGGTACGTCACCGGCGCCTCGTGGGCCGTGGACGGCGGGATGCTGCGGATGGGGCCGATGGCCGGCTCCCACCTGGGGAGCGACGCCTGGCGCCGGGGCTGAGCCGCCCCGCCCGGCCGGGCGTCAGTGGTCCTCCGACGTCACCGTGAACAGCCCGCCCTGGCTGTCCCGCAGCGTCGCCTCCCACCCGTGCTGGGACTGCTCCGGCGGAGCGACGACCTCCCCGCCCAACGCCGCCGCGTGCTCGGCCGCGGCGGGCACGTCGCCCACGCAGAAGTACACGTGCCAGCGCGGCCGGATCCGCGGGTCCGGCGCCGACTCCAGGGCGCCGCCGCGCAGGCCCCCCACCGTGCGGCCCTCGATCCGGACGAGCACCTGCTCGTCCGCGTACCGGACGTCGCAGCGCTCGGGCGGCTCGGTGTCCCAGCCCAGCACCTGGCTGTAGAAGATCGTCGCGGCGAAGACGTCCCGGGTGCGCAGCTCGATCCAGGACGGGAAGCCCGGCCCCCGCCGGACCGGCCACTCCGGTTCGGTGTAGCCCTCCCAGATGCCGAACGGGGCGCCCATCGGGTCGGCCGCCCACGCGACCCGCCCCGGGCCGAACGAGATCGGCCCGACGGCGACCGTGGCCCCCCGCTCCCGGATGCGGTCGGCCGCCTTGTCGGCGCTCCCGACCGCGAAGTACGGGGACCAGGCGACGGGAAATCCCATGGAGCGGGCCAGCGCCCCGATGCCGGCGACGGGCTCGCCGTCCTTGTACGCGACCACGTACTCCTTGCGGTGGAAGGCGGGCCGGAACTCCCAGCCCAGCAGCGCGTGGTAGAAGTCCAGCGAAAGCCGGAGATCACTCGTGATCAGGCTCACCCAGCAGGGTGCGCCCTGCACCACGGGGGTTGTGGCCGACATTCCGGCTCGCCTCGCTCTCTCTGGGTGCCGCTGGTGCCGTCGGTGCCGCCCGGGGGATCCGCCGTCCGCCGCCGTGCCGTTCCGGCCGGGGCGGTGCCGTGCCGCATCCGCGGGCGCCCGCCGCGGCCCCGCGCCACCGGCCGCCCGCGGGGCTCCCGGGCGGCCGCCGGGGCGGGGCCGGGGGCCGGGCGGGGGCTCACCGCCGGGCCCGGCTGGGCTGGACCCGCTTCGGCTCACCCGCGGCCCTCGGGTGCTGCGGCGGGTACGGGAGGTCCTCCAGGCCGTGGTCGCGCTCGTCCCGTTCGGCCAGTTCCAGCGCCGCGTCCAGCCGGCAGGGGTACCGCTCCATGTCGGCGTGCACGTCGCCCAGGTCGGCGTACCGCACGGGCATGGTGGCCAGGTCGAAGTCCTCGGGCACGGCGTGCGGCACCTCCTCCCACAGCAGCGGGGCGGAGACCGGCGCGTGCGGCCGGGGGCGCACCGAGTAGGCGCTGGCGACGGTGCGGTCGCGCGCCGTCTGGTTGTAGTCGACGAAGATCTTCGGGCCGCGCTCCTCCTTCCACCAGGCGGTGGTGATCCGCTGCGGCGCGCGCCGCTCCAGTTCCCGGGCGATGGCGATCGCGGCCCGGCGCACCTGCGGGAACGTCCAGCGCGGCTCAAGGGGCACGAAGACGTGCAGCCCGCGCCCGCCCGAGGTCTTCGGCCAGCCCCGCAGGCCCAGCCCCTCCAGCACGTCCCGGAGCTCCTGCGCGGCGCGGACGGCCTCCCGGTAGCCGGTGCCGGGCTGCGGGTCGAGGTCGATCCGCAGCTCGTCCGGGTGCTCGGTGTCCCCGCGCCGCACCGGCCACGGGTGGAACGTCAGGCAGCCGAGGTTGGCGGCCCACAGCACGGCCGCCGGCTCACGCGGGCAGATCTCGTCCGCGTGGCGGCCGCTGGGGAAGGAGATGCGCCCGGTGGGGATCCAGTCGGGGAGGTTCGCCGGGGCGCGTTTCTGGAAGAACGACTCGCCCGTCACCCCGTCGGGGTAGCGCTCCAGGGTGGTGGGCCGGTTCCGCAGGGCCCGGGTGATGCCCTCGCCGACCGCCAGGTAGTAGCGGGCGACGTCGAGCTTGGTGAAGCCGCGTTCCGGGAAGTACACCTTGTCCGGATGGGACAGTTGTACGACCCGGCCGCCGACCGTGAGCTGCGCCGTCTCTGCCATGCCGCCACGGTAGGCCGGGGCGGCGCGGCCCGCCTCCCGGCGGACTCCGCTCCGGGGGCGCCGCGGGTGTCCTCTCCGGCGGGCGGCGGGCCGCCGGAGGACGCAGAATCGGCCCATGGACCTCCCGGTGATGCCGCCCGTGCGCCCGATGCTGGCGAAGAGCGCGGCCCGGATCCCGGCCGGCATGCTGTACGAGGCCAAGTGGGACGGCTTCCGCGCCCTGGTCTTCCGCGACGGCGACGAGGTGGAGATCGGCAGCCGCTCCGGCAGACCCCTCAACCGCTACTTCCCCGAGCTGGTGGCGGCCTTCCGGGAGCGGCTACCCGGGCGCTGCGTCCTCGACGGCGAGATCGTCGTCGCGCGCGGGCCCCGGCTGGACTTCGACGCGCTGCTGGAGCGCATCCACCCGGCCGCTTCCCGGGTGCGGCTGCTCGCGGAGCGCACCCCGGCGAGCTTCGTCGCCTTCGATCTGCTGGCCCTCGGTGACGACTCCCTGCTGGACACCCCGCAGCGGAAGCGCCGGGCGGCGCTGGAGGCCGCCCTCGCGGGGGCGGGCGCGCCCGTCTTCACGGCCCCGGCGACCCGCGATATCGAGCTGGCGCGCCGCTGGTTCGAGCAGTTCGAGGGCGCGGGCCTGGACGGTGTCGTCGCCAAGCCGCCCGGCCTCGGCTACCGGCAGGGGGAGCGCGTCATGGTCAAGGTGAAGCACGAGCGGACCGCCGACTGCGTGCTGGCCGGTCTCCGCCCGCACAAGAGCGGCCCGGTCGTCGGCTCCCTGCTGCTCGGCCTGTACGACGACGCGGGACGGCTCCAGCACGTCGGCGTCTGCGCGGCGTTCCCCATGCGGCGGCGCGCGGAGCTGATGGAGGAGCTGGCGCCGCTGCGCATGGAGTCGGCCGAGGGCCACCCCTGGGCGGACTGGGCCGAGGAGGAGCACCGGCGGGGCCGGATGCCGGGTGCCCCCAGCCGCTGGGCCGGGGGGAAGGACCTGTCCTGGGTGCCGCTGCGCCCGGAGCGGGTCTGCGAGGTGGCGTACGACCACATGCAGGCCGGGCGTTTCCGGCACACGGCCCGGTTCCGCCGCTGGCGGCCGGACCGGGTTCCGGAGTCGTGCACGTACGCGCAGCTGGAGGAGCCGGTCGGCTACGACCTGTCGTCGGTCCTGCCGGGCTGAGGGTTCCCGGCGCGGGAGCTCCCGGCGCCGCGGCTCCCGTGCTCGTGCTGGAGGCCGTCCGGCCACTTGCGGGTGTCGCGCGGCTCGACGTACGGCTCCACGTCCTCGGGGTGGCCGGCCTTGACGGCGCGTTCCCGGGCCAGCTCGGCGTCGAACTCCAGGCCGAGCAGGATGGCCAGGTTGGAGATCCACAGCCAGACCAGGAAGATGATGACGCCGGCCAGGGTGCCGTAGGTCTTGTTGTACGAGCCGAAGTTGGCGACGTAGAACGCGAAACCGGCCGAGGCGAGCAGCCACACCGCCACGGCGATCAGGCTGCCGGGGGTGACCCAGCGGAAGCCGCGGCCCCGGACGTTGGGCGCGGCCCAGTAGAGCAGGGCGATCATCAGGACGACCAGGATCAGCAGGACGGGCCACTTGGCGATGGACCACACCGTCATCGCCGTGTCGCCCAGGCCGATCATGTCCCCGGCGCGCTGGGCGAGCGGGCCGGTGAAGACCACGATGAGGGAGCTCGCCGCGAGCATCACCATCAGGGCCACGGTCAGCACCAGCCGCAGCGGGGTGATCTTCCAGGCGGGGCGGCCCTCCGGCAGGTCGTAGACCGCGTTCGAGGTGCGGATGAACGCGGCGATGTAGCCGGATGCCGACCACACCGCGACCGCCAGGCCGACGAGGGCGATGACGCCGCTGGTGGAGCTGTTGTCCTGCAGCTGGGTCACGGCCCGGTCGAGGATGTCGCGGGCCGCGCCGGGGGCCAGGGACTGCAGGTTGTCCAGGAGCTTGTCGGTGGCCGACTCGCCGACCACACCCAGCAGCGAGACGAGCACCAGCAGCGCCGGGAAGATCGACAGCACGCCGAAGTAGGTCAGGGCGGCGGCCCGGTCCTGGAGGTCGTCGTCCTGGAACTCCTTGACGGTCCGGCGCAGCACCTCCTTCCAGGAGCGGGAGGGCAGCTCGCCCGGTCCGTCCGGGGCGGCGCCCCCGGAGGGGCCGTCCGGGGCGGCTCCGCGGGCCTTGTCGTGATCGTTCGTCGGTCGCATGGTCTCCGGGTCCCCCGGACGGCCGCCGTCAACCGGGCCGGTTGTCGGCGGCGAGCCCGCGGCGGAGGCGGCGCGGGCCGGGGGAGTGGGCGTTCCCGCTGGTCAGGGAGGTGTCCGCAGGCGTGCCCGCCGGTCCCGTGCGAGAGCGGCCCGGCGGGCGGGGACGGGCCTCCCGCCGCTCCGTGTGAGCAAGACCACCGGCCGCCGCTGGAGCCGCGCGCCCGGCGGGAGTTGGACCGCGGGCCTGCCGGGAGCGGCGCGGTCCGGCTGTCGCCGGGCCCCGGGTGTCTGTGAGGATGACCGCCGTCGGCCCTGCCCCGCCGGCCGTCTCCGGGCGGTCCCGGCGGCCGGGCCCGCATGCCGGACACCTCTCCCCGGCATCCCGGACCGGGGCCCGGCACCGCGAGAGCCGGGCCCCGGCCGGGGATCACCCCGCCGCGCGGCGCCCGCCCGGCGCGCGTCACCCCTCGGTGCGGGCGCCGAGTTCCCGCGGCGGCAGCGGGGCGGCGGAGGGGCGGCGGAGGGGCGGCGGAGGAGTGGCGCGGAGGGCGCGCTCACCCCTGACGCGCGGCCCGGGCCACGGCGCGCAGGTAGCGGCGCAGGGCCAGCCGCTGGGCCCCGCGCGCCACCGGCCCGGCGAGCCGGGTGTACCGGGCGGCGGCGCGGGAGAAGACGGCGATCTCGGCCCGTACGGTGCCGTCGTCGTCCCGGACGACGGTGAACGACTCCTCCCCGCACTCCGGATGGCCCGGCAGCGAGCCGTAGGCGAAGCCGGTCCGGTCGGGACCGTACTCGGCCCACAGCACCCGGCAGGGGATCAGCGGTCCCGGCAGCCGCAGCCCGCCGGGCCGCGGCACCAGCAGCACGGTGCCGCCCTCCTCGGCGGGCGTGTCCGGGTGCGGGGCGAGCCCGGCGGCGCGCTGCGGCCCCCAGCTCAGGACGAAGGCCCCGGCCCGCTCGTAGGCTCCCGGGCCGCTGCCGATCCGCAGGGAGCGCCGGGTCCGCAGCGGATATCCGGCGGGGAGCGGGCCGCCCCGGGTGGCGCCGGTCTCCGGGTAGGTGGGCTCGGCGGCGCACGCCGCTCTGTACGCGTGTTCGATGTCACGGGCCATGGTCCGGACCATAGGCGCGCCCGGCCACCCGCGGGGACGGCGGCCGCGGCACGCTCCGTGACACCGCCCGGCAGATCGGTGACATTCGGTTTGTCCTGCTTTGTTCCGGTTACCGCGGACCGCAGGCTCCAAGAGCCGGGCCCGGCGGAACACCCCGGCCGGGCAGGCCGCCGAGCACCTCCGGGAGGACCGCGATGGGCAGCACAACAGCGCAGAAGACCGCGGCGCACGGCACCGCACCGGTCGATCTGGCCGGGAAGAACGCCATGGTGACCGGCGGTGCCCGCGGCCTGGGCGCCTCGATCAGCCGGACCCTGGCGCGGGCGGGGGCCGCCGTCGACGTGGCGGACGTCCGGCGCGAACTCGCCGAGGACCTGTGCCGCGAACTCAAGGCCGAGGGCCACCAGGCGCGCTACACCGAACTCGACGTCCGCGAACCGGCCGTGGCGGCGCGGTTCTTCCGGGATCTCGACCAGGTGGGACGGCCCCTCGACATCCTCGTCAACAACGCCGCCGTGGACGTCTCCAAGCCGATCGAGCACCTGTCGGCCGACGAGGTCACCCGGGTCGTCGGCACCAACCTGCTCGGGCCGATGTACCTGTGCCTGGAGGTCTACCGGCGGATGGTGGCCCGCGGCAGCGGCCACATCGTGAACATCCTCTCCACGGCCGCCAACCGCACCTGGACCGAGGCCGGCCCCTACGCGGCGGGCAAGTCGGGGCTGCGCGCCTTCACTCACACGCTGTTCCAGGAGGCGCAGCGCGACTGCCTGGGCATCGGCGTCACGGGCGTCATCGCCGGCGGCATGGAGACCCCCTTCGTCCTCGACCGCTTCCCGGACGCGGACACCAGCAAGCTGCAGAGCCCCGACATCGTCGCCGACGCGGTGCTCTACGCCCTGTCGGTGCCGGAGGGCAGCGTCATCCCCGAACTCGTGGTGGTCCCGCGCTGCGAGACCTCCTGGCCGTGACCCGGCCGAGCCGGGACGGCCATCGGTATCGGTACGGGAACCGGGACGACGGGCGAGGAGAGGCGGAGTGACGGTGGACCGGAAACCGCGGAGCGCCTTCCGCACGGGCCGCGCCGGCACGGCCTCCGGCCCCCGCCCCGTGCCCGGGACCCCGGTGGCCCCGGCGGCACCCGCCGCGCCCGGGCCGGAGGGGGCGCGGGCCGGTCCCGGCGGGCCGCCGTGGAGCGGACCGCTGCCGGGCGGCGGCGACCCCTCGGGGCACGGCGGCCACGGCACACCGTGCGGGCCCGGCGCCGGCCCGCCGGGGGACGGCGGTCCGTACGGCCACCTCCACGCGTACGGGGAGTCGCGCGGCCACGAGGCGCCGCCCCCCGACCGCATGCAGGCGATCCTGGACGCCACCAAGCACGTGGCCGGGCTGCTCAAGGCGGCCGGGCACCCCTTCGCCCTGGCCGGCGGTGTGGCCGCGTACGCGCACGGCAACATGGCCCGGCTCGAACACGACGCCGACTTCTGTGTGCTCCCCGAGGACGCCGAAGCGGTCGCGGGCACCCTGCGGAAGGCCGGTCTCCCCGTCTACGACCCGCCCGAGGACTGGCTGTTCAAGGCCCGCTGCCGGGGACAGGACGTCGATCTCATCTACGAACTCAAGCAACTGCCGGTGACCGGGGAGCTTCTGGACCGCGCCGAGATCCTGCCGGTGGACTCGGTCGTGATGCCCGTTCTGGCACCGACGGACCTGCTCATCGGTCTGCTCAACGCCCTCTCCGAACACCACTGCGACTTCAGCGGGGTGCTGCCGCTGGCCCGCACCCTGCGGGAGAAGATCGACTGGGCCCGGGTGCGGCGCGTCTGCGGGGACGCCCCCATGCCCGACGCCTTCCTCTACCTCCTCGAACGTCTCCGCGTCATCGCCCCGCGCGGCACCCCCGGCCCGGCGGCCCCGGCCGCGGCCGGGGGCACGGACACGAGCGGGGACGGGCACGGGCACGGGGACGGGCACGGGCACGCAGCCCCCGCACACGGGACACCGCACGGAACGCCGCGGGCGGCGACGGCGCCGGGCGACCCGCGGCAACGGCCGGAAGGACACCGGGCATGACACACCACCACGCGCGCGGCGGCGCCGGAGGCGACCGGGCATCCGGTGGCACCGCGACCACGGAGTACCGGCTCGCCCACCTCCAGGAACGGCTGGCCCGGGAGGGCAGCGGCGACATGGGCATCCGCCTGGAGATCCGCGGCGGCAGCCTGCTGCTGACCGGCACGGTGCCCTCGGCCGCCCACCGCGAGGAGATCCTGCGCATCGTCGCGGAGGTCCTGCCCGACGTCCCGGTCCGCAGCGACATCGGGCTGACCGACCACAGCGCGCCCGGCCGCCCGGAGGAACTGTCGTGATCCGCGTCGCGGCCGTGGGCGACATCCACATGGCACCGGACAGCCGCGGACTGCTCCGCCCGGCCTTCGCCACCCTCGGCGACCGCGCCGACCTCTTCCTGCTCGCCGGTGACCTCACCCGGCACGGCACCCCGGAGGAGGCCCGCGTCGTCGCGGAGGAGATCAGCGGGCTGGCCGTACCGGTCGTCGCCGTCCTCGGCAACCACGACTATCAGGACGACCGGCCGGAGGAGGTCGCGGACATCCTCCGCTCCGCCGGCGCGACCGTGCTCGAGGGCGGCAGCACGGTGCTCCGCGTGGACGGCACACCCGTCGGGATCGCGGGCGTGAAAGGCTTCTGCGGCGGCTTCGCGGGGCGCAGCGCGGGGGAGTTCGGCGAACCGGAGATGAAGGCGTTCGTCCGCTCCACCCGGCTCAGCGCCGACAGCCTGCGCAGGGAACTGGAGGACCTGGCCGGGCAGGAGTGCCTGCTGCGCATCGCGCTCACCCACTTCGCACCCGTGCGCGACACGCTCGCCGGGGAGCCCGAGGAGATCTACCCGTTCCTCGGCAGCTACCAGCTCGCCGAGGCCATCGACGGTGCCGGGGCCGACCTGGCCGTGCACGGCCACGCGCATCTGGGCACCGAGCACGGCATGACGGGCGGCGGCGTGCCGGTGCGCAACGTCGCCCAGCCCGTCATCCGGCGGGCGTTCGGCGTCTACCACCTGGCGTGCGACGCGGGAGCCGGAGCAGCCGGGGAAGAGGGACGGCCGGCTTACGCCGACCGGGGCATGTCCTGAGGGCCGCTGATTGGCCCGGTCCGGTCCGGGTACTGCGGACGGACGGCCGTCACCGTGACGCCGCGCACTCCGTACCACCAGGAGGAGACATGGCCGAGAAGATCAACCCGATCGAACTGCAGAAGGCTCTCAAGGGCGCCGACTACCCGGCGGACCGGAAGTCCCTCGCCTCGCTGGCCGAGAGCAACGGGGCGGACCGCAAGGTCGTCGAGAAGATCCAGAGCCTCGGCCAGAAGAAGTTCACCGGCCCCGACCAGGTCGAGAAGGCCGTGGCCCAGGAGCAGTGAACCGGCCGGTGCGGAAAGGAGAGCTTCCCATGGACGCCGCCGAGAAGGCAGCGATACCCGGAGCCGGCGGGCCCGCGGGGCCCGCCGGAGCCGCCGGGCCGGTCACGGACACGGCCGCGGCGGTCACGGACACGGCCGCGGCGCGGCGCGCGGAGCCGGCCGCGGCCGGGGCGCCGGGCGACGGCGCCCGCCGCTGGGACCACGCCGTCGTCACCGGCGGAGCCGGCTTCGTCGGCTCCCATCTGTGCACGGCCCTCCTCGCGGAGGGAACAGCCGTCACCTGCGTGGACGACTTCTCCACCGGCACGCCCGGGAACATCGCGCACCTGCGGGACCACCCCGGTTTCACGCTGCTGCGGGCCGACGTCGGCGAACCGTTCGCCGGGCACGTCCCCGCACCGGTGGACCTCGTCCTGCACTTCGCGTCCCCCGCGTCGCCCGCCGACTATCTGCGGCTGCCCCTGCACACCCTGGACACCGGCAGCCTCGGCACCCGCAACGCGCTGGCGCTCGCCCGCGAGCGGGGCGCCCGCTTCGTCCTCGCCTCCACCTCCGAGGTCTACGGCGACCCGCTGCAGCATCCGCAGAGCGAGCGCTACTGGGGCAACGTCAACCCGGTCGGCCCGCGCAGCGTCTACGACGAGGCGAAGCGCTTCGGTGAGGCGCTGACCACCGCGGAGGCCGCGGCCCGCGGCACGGACGCCGGCATCGTCCGGCTCTTCAACACCTACGGCCCGCGGATGCGCGGCCACGACGGGCGCGCCGTGCCCACCTTCATCCGGCAGGCGCTGGCGGGCGAACCGCTGACCGTCACCGGTGACGGGCGGCAGACCCGCTCCCTCGCCTACGTCGACGACACCGTCCGGGGCGTCCTCGCCCTGGCCGCCTCGGACCTCCTCGGGCCCGTCAACCTCGGCAACCCGGACGAGATCACCATGCTCGACCTGGCGCACAAGGTCATCGACCTCACCGGTTCCCCGTCCACCGTCCGCTTCGTCGAACGGCCGACGGACGACCCGGCCGTGCGCTGCCCGGACATCACCCTGGCCCGCGGCAAGCTCCAGTGGGCACCGCTCGTCGACGCCGGGGAGGGGCTGGCCCGCACCATCGCCTGGTACCGGGAGCACTCCGGGGCGGCGGCCGCCTGAGCGCGGCGCGGCGGCACCGGGCCCGCGGCCGCCGGCGGCGGGCCCCGGCCCCTTCCTCCCTGCCCACCGAGACCTTCGCGGCTCCGGCCGCCGAAAGAGCGGAGACCCATGCGCATCCTCGGAATCAACGCTCTCTTCCACGACCCCGCCGCGGCGCTCGTCATCGACGGACACACCGTCGCCGCCGCCGAGGAGGAACGCTTCTCGCGGCGCAAGCACGGCAAGCGGCCCGTGCCCTTCTCCGCCTGGGAGCTTCCGGAGAAGGCCGCCGCCTGGTGCCTGGCCGAGGCCGGCCTGCGCCCCCAGGACCTGGACGCGGTCGCGTACTCCTTCGACCCCGGGCTCGCCCGGCCCGCGGACGCGATGGGCCTGGACGACCCCTGGGACCACCTGCGGCTCGCCTACGCCCGCGAGGCGCCCGGCTTCCTGCGGACCGCGCTGCCCGGACTCGACCCGGAGAAGGTGCGGTTCGTCCCGCACCACATGGCGCACGCCGCCTCCGGCGCGCTGGCCGCACCGGGCGCCGAGACCTCCTCCGTCCTCGTCCTCGACGGACGCGGCGAGGCCACCTCGCACCTGGCCGGGCGGCGCACCGGCGACCGCATCGAGCCGCTGTACGGGCAGGAGCTGCCGCACTCGCTCGGCCTGGTCTACGAGGAACTGACGGAGCATCTGGGCTTTCTGCGCTCCTCCGACGAGTACAAGGTGATGGCCCTCGCCTCGTACGGAACCCCGCGCATGCTCGGCGAGCTGCGGAAGTACGTGTACGCCACCGGCGACGGCGGCTTCCACGCCGCCGGCGTGCCCTGGGAGGAGCTGAGCTCCCCGCTCCGCCCGGGCGAGGCGTGGCGGCAGGAACACGCCGACCTGGCCGCCAGTGCCCAGGCGTGCCTGGAGGAGACGCTGCTCGACCTGGTGCGCTGGCTGCACGGCCGGACGCACGACTCCGTGCTGACGATGGCCGGGGGCGTGGCGCTCAACTGCGTGGCCAACTCCCGCATCGCCCGCGAGGGCCCGTTCGACCGGGTGTGGGTGCAACCCGCCTCCGGTGACGCCGGCACGGCCCTCGGCGGCGCGCTGTACCTCGCGGCGGGCGGCGGCGACCGCACCGAACCCCTGGCCGGGGCGGACCTCGGCCGCCGCTGGTCCGACGCCGAACTGGAGGGCTGGCTGAAGACCGCCGCCGTCCCTTACGAGCGGCCCGCCGACGTCGCCGAGACCGTCGCCGAGGCACTGGCGGACGACCGGATCGTCGCCTGGTTCCAGGGGCGCTCGGAGTACGGGCCGCGGGCCCTCGGGCACCGCTCGCTGCTGGCGCACCCGGGCCGTTCCGGGAATCTGGAGCGGCTGAACGACGTCAAGGGCCGCGAGCAGTTCCGCCCGGTGGCGCCGATGGTTCTCGCCGACCGCGCCCCCGAGATCTTCGACGGGCCGATGCCCAGCCCGTACATGCTCTTCGTGCACGAGGTGGCCGAGGAGTGGCGGGACCGCATCCCGGCCGTGGTGCACGTGGACGGAACCGCCCGCATCCAGACCGTCGACCCGGTGGGCGAACCCCTGGTCGCCCGGATGCTGGGCTCCTTCGAACGGCGGACCGGACTGCCCGTCGTCGTCAACACCAGCCTCAACACGGCCGGCCGGCCCATGGTGGACGACCCGCGCGACGCGCTGGAGTGCTTCGGCTCCTCCCCGGTCGACCTGCTCGCCATCGGCCCCTTCGTGGTGCGCCGGGGCACGTTCTTCGCCGGCGGGCATCCGGACGCGGCGTCCGCCGCCGAACCGCTGTCCGCGACGGACGCGGAGGGCTTCGCGGCCGCGGGCTCCGTCCCCTCCTACGGCACACCGGACGGTGTGTCGGCCCGGCCGGCCCGGCCGGCCCCGGTCCGCGAACCGGTGTCCGGCCGCGGTGCCGCACCGGTGGGCAGCGCCACCGGAACGGGAGCCGCGGGGGCGGGCGTCGCCGGGGCCGGAATCACCGGGGCGGGCGCCACCGGAACGGGCGCCACCGGAACGGGCGCCACCGGAACGGGGGTCACGGGGGCGGCGGGCCCGGAGGAGGCCGCGCCCGGCGGCGGCACCGGCACCACGGGGATGCCCCGATGAGCGTCCCGGACCACGGAACGCCGCGGGACCCGGAGTACGCGGTCGTCATCCCCACCCTCGGCCGGCCCAGCCTCGGCGCCTGCCTGCGCGCCCTCGCCGCGGCCCTCGACACCGGCGGGCCGGCCCCCCGGCGGATCGTCCTCGTGGACGACCGGCCGCCGTACGACCCCACCCCCCTGGCCGTGGACGTCCCGGACCGCCTCCGGGCCCTGGTGACGAGCCTCCCCGGATGCGCGGGCGGACCCGCCGCCGCACGCAACGCCGGCTGGGAGGCCGCACCCGAACCGTGGATCGTCTTCCTCGACGACGACGTCCTGCCCGGACCCCGCTGGGCGACGGACCTCGCGGCCGACCTGGCCGCCGCCGGCCCGTCGACGGCCGGCACCCAGGCCCGGATCACCGTCCCCCTCCCCCGGGACCGCCCGCCCACCGACTGGGAGCGCAACACGGCCGGGCTCGCCACCTCCCAGTGGATCACCGCCGACATGGCCTACCGGCGCTCCGCCCTCGCAGCCCTCGGCGGCTTCGACGAGCGCTTCCCGCGCGCCTTTCGCGAGGACGCCGACCTGGCCCTGCGCGCCCTGGACGCCGGGTGGACCCTGACCATCGGCAGCCGCCGCACCACCCACCCGGTGCGGCCGGCCGACCGCTGGGTCTCCGTGCGCACCCAGGCCGGCAACGCCGACGACGTCCTGATGAACCGGCTCCACGGCCGCGGCTGGTGGGCCCGCGCGGGAGCGCCGCGCGGCCGGCTGCCCCGCCACCTCGCGGTGACGGCGGCCGGCACCGGCGCCCTGGCCCTCGCCGCGGCGCGGCGGCCCCGCGCGGCGGCGCTCTCCGCGGCGCTGTGGCTGGCCGGCACGGCGGAGTTCGCCGTGGCCCGGATCCTGCCCGGCCCGCGCACCCGGGACGAGATCACCACCATGGCGCTCACCAGCGCCGTGATTCCGCCGGTCGCGGCCTGGCACTGGACGCGGGGCCTGCTGCGCCACCGCCGCGAACGGCCACGGGAGCCCGGCGCGCCCCCGCCGGACGGCACCGGCCGCGCGGACCGGGAGCACATGGACGGCCCCGTCCGCTGATCCCGCCGGCGCGGGAGAGACGGGGAGCGGGGGAGAGACCCCGGGCTCGGCGAACCCGGTGGCATGGGTGAGGGCCGGGCGCGGCGCCAACGGCGCCGCCGCGCCCGGCCCTTGGCCGCGCCCGGCCCTTGGCCGCGCCCGGCCCTTGGCCGCGCCCGGC
>NZ_JAGPXX010000037.1:0-23945 GCF_018070345.1 Streptomyces sp. F63 | reverse complement strand
GCCCGGCCCTTGGCCGCGCCCGGCCCTTGGCCGCGCCCGGCCCTTGGCCGCGCCCGGCCCTTGGCCGCGCCCGGCCCTTGGCCGCGCCCGGCCCTTGGCCGCGCCCGGCCCTTGGCCGCGCCCGGCCCTTGGCCGCGCCCGGCCTTCCGCGGTGCAGGACCGGATCCGCCATCCGCCGGGATGGCCGGCCCGTCGACGTCCCTGCCGTCCCCCAGCCGTCCCTGCCCGCTGCGGCCGGCGCGCACCGGCCACCGGGTCCGCTCGCGCGGGCCGGTGCGCTCACGCGGGCCGGTCAGCGCACGGCGCCCCCGCTCTCCCCGGGGCCGCGCCGCGCCGACGGGGGCCCGGCCGCGGAAGGACGGGAACCGGCCCCGCCCGGGTCGCCGGTCAGGCCCAGCCGGTCCACGATCCTGCCGACCCGCCGGTTCTCCGCGGCGAGGAACGCGGAGAACCGGCCGCCGGTCAGATATGCGTCCGTCCACCCGTTCTCCCGCAGGGCGCGCCGCCACTGGGGTGTGGCCCGCAGCCGGTCGAGCAGCCGGGTGACTTCGGCGCGCTGCCGCTCCGTGAGGCCCGGCGGTGCCAGCAGCCCGCGCCAGTTGACGACCTCCAGCGGATATCCGGCCCGCCGCAGGGTCGGGGCCTCCACGCCGTGCACGGAGTCCGGTCCCGTCACGGCGAGCACCCGGAGCTGTCCGGCGGCGATGGCGTGCCGGTACTCGCCGACCCCGGTGAGCGCGAAGTCCACCCGCTGGTCGAGCAGCGGGGCCAGCATCTGGCCACCGCCGTCGTAGCGGTCGAAGGCGACCTCCGCCGGGGCCAGGCCGACGGCCTCGGCGATCAGCATCAGCGCCAGGTGGTCCGGCCCGCCGATACGGGAGCCGATCCCGGCGACCAGACCTCCGGAGGGGTCCTCGCCGCTCTCCTTCCAGGCCCGCACCAGCGCACCGAAGGACGTGTAGGGGGAGTCGGCCGGCACCACCACCGCCTCGGGCTCGGCGATCAGCCTGGCCACCGGAGTGGCCTCGTCGATGCCGTGCGGGATGCGCTGGGAGAGGGCGCTGCCGACCAGCCCCAGCCCCATCTGCAGGAGCATCCGGTCATTGCCGGTCTCGTGGAGGAGCCGGGTCAGCGCCACCGTGCCGGACGAGCCGGGGAGGTTGAAGACCTCCACCTCGCCGGCGAGCCCGGTGTCCCGCAGGGTCACCGCGACCGTGCGGGCCGTGAGGTCGTACCCGCCGCCGGCGGGGACGGGCACCATCAGACGGAGCGGTTCCGGTGCCGGCGTCCCCGGGGTGCAGCCCCCGACCGGCAGCAGGCAGGCCGCCGCCAGCGCGGCGGCCAGTGCCGGCCGCCGCGCCCGCCCCGCTCCGCCCGCTTTCCCGGTCATCCGTCCCGCTGCCTGCCGCTCCCGGTGACTCCGCCCATGAAAGCACCCGGTTCCCCTGCCGCACCATGGCCGGACGCGTCGGGGCGCTCCGCGGACCCCGCGCTTCCCGGTTCCGGGCCGGCCGAGGTGCCCTCGGCCGCGGGGCCCGCCGCGGGGGGATCCGCCTTCTCCCCGGGCCGGCCGCCGTCCGGGCGCTCCGGGACCGGCGGGAGCGGCGCCCCGCCGCCCGCCGCCCGGCGGCGGCGCCACAGGCCCGCCGCCGATCCCAGCAGCGAGAGGGCCGCCACCGCCAGCAGCGCGGCGGAGATCGGCTTCGTCAGGAAGGTGCTGAAGTCTCCCGAGGAGATCAGCAGTGCCTGCCGCATGGAGCGCTCCATCAGACCGCCCAGGATCAGCCCGAGGATCAGCGGAGCCGCGGGGAAGCCGTTGCTCCGCATCAGGAAGCCCAGCACGCCGAACCCGGCCAGCAGCCACAGGTCGAAGACGCTGAAGCTCTGCCCGTACACGCCGACGACGCAGAAGACCACGATCAGCGGCACCAGCAGTGTCCGCGGCGTCCTGAGCACCTTGGCGAACAGCGGGATCAGGGGGAGGTTGAGGATCAGCAGGACGAGGTTCCCGACGTACATGCTGGCGACCACGCCCCAGAAGATCTCCGGCCGCTCCTCCAGCATCAGCGGGCCGGGCTGGACGCCCAGGACGAGCAGCGCCCCGAGGAGGACCGCCGTGGTACCGGAGCCGGGCACGCCCAGCGTCATGAGCGGGACGAAGGACCCGACGGCCGCCCCGTTGTTGGCGGACTCCGGCGCGGCGACCCCCTTGATGTTGCCCGTGCCGAACGTGTCGCCGTCCTTGGCGATGCGCTTCTCGAAGGAGTAGGACAGGAACGACGCCACCGTGGCGCCGGCGCCGGGGAGCACTCCGACCAGGAAGCCGAGCACGGAGCCCCGCCCGGTGGGCCCGCTCATCTCCCGGACCTCGCGCCGGTTCAGCCGCAGCGAGGTGAGCGTCCCGCTCCGGTCGTCCTGTCCCCGCCGCAGGACCATCACGAACACCTCGGCGAGCGCGAACACGCCCAGCGCCACGATGAGGAACTGCACGCCCTCGTACAGTTCCGGGCGGCCGAAGGTGAAGCGGAGCGTCGACGTCTGGGAGTCGATGCCGACCAGGGCGATCATCACGCCCACCGTGGCGGAGATGAGGCCCTTGGTCAGATTCTGCCCGGAGAGCGAGACGACGGCGGTCAGTCCGAGCACCATCAGCGCGAAGTACTCGGCGGGCCCGAAGCTGACCGTGAGCGCGGAGAGGGAGGGCGCCACCAGCATGAGCCCGATGACGCCCACGGTGCCGCCGGTGAAGGAGGCGAACGCGGCGATGGCGAGGGCCTTGCCGGCGGCCCCCTTGCGGGCCATCGGGTACCCGTCGAAGGAGGTCGCCACCGTCCCGGCCACACCGGGCGCGTTGAGCAGGATGGACGACGTCGAGCCGCCGAAGATGGCGCCGTAGTAGACGCCGGCCAGCAGGATGATGGCCGAGGCGGGGTCGAGGGTGAAGGCGACCGGGATCATCAGCGAGATGGCGCTGATCGGGCCGAGCCCGGGCAGCATGCCGATGACCGTGCCGATGAGGCAGCCGAGGAAGACGAACGCCAGGTTCTCCGGGGAGAGTGCGACGCCGAACCCGTAGAGGAGTTGGTCGAAGGTGTCCATGGAGACTCCGGGGGGTCAGAAGGGCAGCGGCCCGGTGGGCAGGGCGACGCCGAGCCCTTCGGACATGCCGAGGTACAGGCCGGCGGCCAGCCCCGTGCCGGTCAGCGCGTTGGCCCAGTGGCGGCAGTAGCCCAGGTACCAGGCGGTGCCCGTCACGTACAGCGCGGTGGACAGGACGAAGCCGAGCGGCACGAACAGCGCCACGTAGAGGCAGATCGAGCCGAGCAGGACCAGCAGTTCCAGCCGGTCGTCGGCGAGCCGGCCCAGCGTCGCCGCCGGGGACGGCCGACGGGGACCGGCTCCGCCGGCCTCGCCGGCCTCGCCGGCCTCGCCGGCCTCGCCGGCCACGGCGTCCTCGGTGGTGCTCCCGCCGGTGGGCGCGCCGCCCGCCCCGGTCTCCGCCGTCCCCGCGTCCCGGGGGCCGTCCCCGGCCGGTCCGGAACCGGACTGGAAGAAGAGCGCCACGGAGAGGAGCAGCAGGAGCAGTCCCAGGGCCCGCGGCAGTGAGCCGGGCTGGACCGGCACCTGCACCGCGGCGAATTCGGGAATTCGGAAGGCCAGCACGGTGTACGCGGCGGCCGGCAGGCCGATGGCACAGGCCAGGACGCGGTGGGAGAAGCGGAAGTGGTGCATTCCGGGATCCGCCGCCTACTTCTTGATACCGACGTCGGAGAGGATCTCGGCGAATTCCTTCTCCTGTGCGTTGAGGAACTCGCCGAATTCGGCGCTGCCCATCCAGGCGTCCGTCCAGCCGAGCCGGTCGCGCTCCTTCTTCCAGCCGTCGAGTTCCAGCATGTCGGCGTAGGCCTTCTCGTAGTAGGCGACCTGTTCGTCCGTCAGGCCCGCCGGCCCCATGACCCCCCGCCAGATGTCGAATGCGTAGTCGGTGCCGTCCTCCCGGAGGGTCGGTGCGTCGGGCAGCGTCGCCACCCGCTCCTCGGAGGAGACGGCCAGGACGCGGACGTCCCCGGACCGCACCAGCCCCTGGGCTTCCGAGGCCCCGGCGACCGCGACGTCGACGTGGCCGCCGAGCAGCGCGGTGATCGCTTCACCGCCGCCGTCGAACGGCACGTACTTCACCTTCGCCGGATCGGCGCCCGCAGCCTGGACGGCGCCTGCCAGGCCCACGTGGTCCAGGCTTCCGGGGCCGGAGCCCCCGGCCACGCTGAGCTTCTCCGGGTCGGCCTTCAGCCGGTCCGCGAAGTCGCCGAACGTCTTGAACGGCGCGTCGTCCTTCACCACATAGGCGAGCGGCTCACTGATCAGCCGGGCGATGGGCGTGAAGTCCCGGTGCGAGTGCCGGGACTCGCCGGCCAGGGGGACGAGGACGATGGGCGGGCTGGTGACGAAGAGCTTGTGCGGGTCCTTCTCGTGGCCTGCGACATAGGCCCAGCCGATGGCGCCGCCGCCGCCCGGCTTGTTCACCACCCGCATCGGCCGGTCCACGACCTTGCCCTCCTCCATCACCCTGGCGGTGCTGCGGGCCAGGGTGTCCCAGCCGCCGCCGGTGTTGGCCGGGGCCACGTATTCGATGGGCTGCGTGGGCTTCCACGGGCCGCCGCCGGTGGCGGCCCCGGAGCCGCCACCGCACGCGGTGAGCAGCAGGGCCGCGGCCGTGGCGGCGGCCGCGGCCGGCAGCCGGAAACGTCTGCGGGACATGTTTCCTCCAGGGGGTTCTCGGGGGGAGCCCACAGGGAAACAGCGCCGGAACCGGGCGGAAAGGCGGTGCGGGGGTTGTGCGCGTATTGGCCCCAAGAAAAGTTTTGGCCATAGTGTTCACGGCCGGGCAGCGGCATTCCCGCAGCACAATGGCTCGCACGCCGGGTGGACGGGATCTCCGGGCCGGCGGGAGGAACGCGGACGTGAGGAGGGCAGTCCGGTGCGCCGCATGGTTCCGGGTCCTCTGCCCGGATTCCCCCGCCTGTCGCTCACGGGACGGTTCCTCGCGCTCCAGCTCGGCCTGGTCGTCGTCGTCCTGGCCGTGGTGGCCGCCGTCTCCGTGGCCCAGTCGGACGCGGAGTTCCGCCGGACCGAGGGCCGCCGGCTGCTGAGCATCGCGGAGACGGTGGCGTCCCTCGACGCGGTACGGGCCGGGCTCGCCGACGTGGACCGGCGGGCGGACATCCTGCAGCCGACGGCCGAGAGCGTGCGCAGTGTCTCCGGGGTGTCGTACGTGGTGATCACAGCGGCCGACCGGCGCATCCTCACCTCCGCCGACCCGCGGCTGATGGGGGAACCGCTGCCGCTGGGCGACAGCGAGGTGCTCGGCGGACGGTCGTGGATCGGCACCACGGTCTCCGACGGTTCCCCTTCTCTCGTGGCGCATGTGCCGGTCTTCGGCGAAGAGGGCCGGATGCTCGGTGTGGTCGCCGCCGGGCGGGAGTACCGGGGGATGCGGGAACGGCTCGCGACGGCCACTCCCAATCTGCTGCTGTACCTCGGACTCGCCAGTGCCCTGGGCACCGCCGGCTCGGTGCTGCTGGCCCGCAGGGTCAAGCGCCAGACGCTCGGACTGGAGCCGGAGGAGATCACCGCGCTGGTCGAGCACCGCGAGGCGATGCTGCACGGGATCAAGGAGGGCGTCATCGGCCTGGACCCGGCGGGCCGGCTGACGCTGGCGAACGACACCGCGGTGGAACTGCTGCGCCTGCCGTACGACGCGGTCGGCCGGACCCTGGAGTCCTGCGGGGTGGAGACGCGGCTCCACGATGTGCTCACCGGCCGGGTGCAGGGCCGTGACCAGATCGTGTTCACCGGCGACCGGATGGTGACCCTCAACCGGATGCCGCTGGTCACCCGCGGGCGGACGGCGGGGTCCGTGACCACGATGCGCGATCTGACCGAACTCGTCGCCCTCCAGCACGAACTCGACACCACCCGCAGCGCGACCGACACCCTGCGGGCGCAGGCCCACGAGTTCAGCAACCAGCTCCACGTGATCGCCGGCCTGGTCGAACTGGAGGAGTACCCGGAAGTGGCCCGCTATGTGCGCGGCATCAGCGGGGCGCGGGCCCTGCGGACGGCCGAGGTGGTCTCCCGGGTCGCCGACCCCGCCCTCGCCGCGCTGCTGATCGCCAAGACGAGTCTCGCCGCCGAGCAGGGCACCGTCCTGCGCATCGGCCGGGGCAGCGGCCTGCGGCCGGTCGGCGAATCCCTCTCCTCCGACCTGGTGACCGTCGTCGGCAACCTGGTGGACAATGCGCTCGACGCGGTCCGCGGCAGCGGACCCGGCGGCTGGGTGGAGGTCCACCTCGCCGAGGAGGCGTCGGAGGTCCGGGTCCGGGTGCGCGACTCGGGGCCCGGAGTGGCCCCGGGTCTCGCCGAGGAGGTCTTCCGGTACGGCTTCACCACCAAGGCCGCGGTCCCGGAGCACGCCTCGCGCGGACTGGGGCTGGCGATCACCCGCCTGGTGTGCACCCGGCGGGGAGGCAGCGTGAGCGCGGACGGTGCGGTCTTCACGGCCCGGCTGCCGCGGAACGAGGACGAACGGAACAACGGAACCCAGGCATGATCCGCGTACTCGTCGTCGACGACGACTTCATGGTGGCCCGGCTGCACGGCAGGCAGGTCGGGCAGTTGCCCGGCTTCACCGTCGTCGGCGAGGCCCGCAGTGGCGCGGAGGCGCTGGCCGCGATCCGTAAACTGCGGCCGGACCTGGTCCTGCTGGACATCTACCTGCCCGACATGAGCGGGCTCGACGTCCTGCGGGAACTGCGGAGGGGCGGCTTCCCCGGCTCGGAGACCGACGTGCTCGTCGTCACCGCGGCCCGGGACGCCGACACGGTGCGGGGCGCGCTGCGGGGCGGAGCGGTGCACTACGTCATCAAGCCCTTCGAGGCAGGGGTGCTGCACGAGCGGCTCCTGCACTACGCCCGGCGGAACCGGGAACTGCGGGCGATCAGCGCCCCGGCGCAGGACGACGTGGACCGGGTCTTCGCCGCGGGCCCGGCCCCGCCGGACCCGGTGGCGGCGCCCGGCCCGGGGGCGGCGGGGTACGGAACCGCGGCCGCGGCGTCGCCCGGGTCCGGTACGGCCCGCCCGGCGGCCGGTGCCGTGCGGCTGCCCAAGGGGGTCACCGAGCAGACGGCCGCCCTCGTACGGGAAGCCCTCACCGACGCCGAGGACGGCCTGTCCGCCTCGGAGTGCGCGGCCCTCACCGGCCTGTCCCGGGTCAGTGCCCGGCGCTACCTCGAGTACTTCGCCACCGCGGGCCGCGCCGCGGTCAGGCTCCGCTACGGCACCGCGGGCCGCCCCGAGCGGCGCTACCACTGGCTCTGAGCGGGCCGCCGCACCGGCACCACCGGGGTCCCCGCCCGCGACCGCGCCGGGGCGGACTGGCAGGCTGAACCCATGACGGATACGGGGAAGCCGGAAATGGCGGACGGGAACGGCGTGCCGGCGCTGAGCCGGGACGAGCGGGAAAGGGTGGCGGGCCTCGCCGAGCGGCTGTTCCGCCGGCCCGCGCCGTCCGACCTCGGCTACAACGCCTTACGGGTGCGGGACTTCGGAACCGGGAGGAGCGTGCCGGAGCGCGCCCGCGCCTTCCGCGAGCTGACGGCGGTCATCGGGGCCCGGCTGGGCCCGCCGGCCTGGTACGGCGGTTCGGCGAAGGGCCCGCAGGCCCGGTGGCGCGACGAGCGGTACACGCTGGTCCTGGAGGGCTGGAGCACGGGCGCGGACCTGGCGGCCCATCACACCGGCGCTCTGGAACGCCTCGACGCCTGGTACTTCGACCACGGCGTCGGGGACGGCGAGGAGCAGGTGCCGTCCCACGACATGCTGCCGTACCTGTGGCAGCTCCACCGGCACCCGGGCGAGCGGCTGGTCGGCGGCTGTGACTGCCTGGGCCTGCTGCCGGTCGCGGCCCCCGTCACCTCCTGGTCGCTGCTGGAGGAGTCACTCGGGATGCTGCTGGGCGCCTGGAGCGAGCAGCTGCCCGCGACGGTGGACGACTGGGCCGGCTTCCAGCTCCACCACTGCGCCGAGGACAACCGCGGCGGCGTGGTCGGCTACACCCCGGGCACCGGCCTGTTCGCGTCCGTCGACGACCACGACGGCGACGACAGCCCCGAACACGCCGCCGCCATGCGGGCGCTGGGCTGGCAGCAGCGGGCCGGGCAGCGCTGGAAGGCGGTCTTCCCGGAACCGGACCGCCGCAGCGGCACGGCCCTGGCCCGCATCGTCGTCGCCGACGCCCGGGTCCGCGGCGCCAAGAGCCCGGCCGACCTGAAGGTCCGCGACATCAGCTGCGGCGACGACGGCCGCTTCGTCCTCCCGGCACTCGGCCTGGAGGAGTGGTACTGGGGCTGACCCGCGGACGGGCACGGGGGAGCGGGGAGCTGCCGCTTCCCCCGGCCCCGACGCGCCGTGCAGTACCGCAACGAACGTGACGGCGCGGCACGTTCGAATCTCCGGGCGGGTGGACCCGGACCGTTCCGGCTCTCCGCCAACGGGCTCCTGCGTGGCGTCTCCGCCGCCGGCCGGCCGTCGCGCGCCGCCGGGCGGGTTCCGCAGGCGTCGTGGCGGTCCTCCGCGTCCGGGTCAGCCGTGCCCGGACGCGGGCCAGGTGGTCTCCTCCGGCTCGCGCGGAGCCGGGGCGGTCCCGTGGTGGCGGGCGCCGAGCGGGCTGAGTTCGAAGACGAGCCGCCCGAGTGCGATGAGGGCGCCCTGCCCGAAGACGAACATCAGCCACCACCCGGCGTCCCAATACCAGTTGTCGGTCCAGGGCCGTGTGATCGCCAGCGTCCCGAGAAGGTGCAGGACCGTGATGACGATGCCCGTCCGCCGCTGCCGGGGGCAGAGGAGCGGCAACATCGTCCAGAGCACGGAGACGAACACCAGCCAGGGGGCGAAGAACGGCAGACTGGACATGGCGGTCCTCGATATCGGTGGAGAGCGCGGTCCGGCCATCGTCACAGCGGCGAGTCCGCGGTACCAGCACGGCTGGATACCGCCTGGATTGCGATGTGCTCCCGACGGACCGCGGCCGGTGTGAGCACCGCTCCTGCGGGGAAGCCCGGCCGGGGCCGGTCACCGCAGCGCCCCCTCCAGCAGGGCTTCGCCCAGCGGTGTCCGGCGGTGCAGGACGCACAGGCCCCGGCGGCGCGAGGTGAGCAGGCCCGCCTCGCGCAGGACGGAGGTGTGGCGGCTCGTCGTCGACGGGGCCAGGTCCAGGGCCGAGGCCAGGCCGGTCGTCGTCATCGGGCGGTCGAGGAGCTGGAGGAGCTGGGCGCGGGAGGCGCCGATGAGCTGGGCGGCGGGCGGGGTGCTCTCGCTCGGCCGGGAGCGTTCCAGCCAGCCCGGGGCGGGGGAGAGCGGGTGTACCAGGACCGGCGGCAGATCGTTGTCCGCCAGGGCCAGCGGCGCCCGGACGCAGAAGAAGCCCGGGATCAGGGTCAGCGTGCGGCCCTCCAGCCGCAGTTCGCGGTCCATGGGGTACGGGGTGCGGAGCGCGCTGCCCTCGCAGCGCCACTCCGGCAGCCCGCCGTAACTGGCCAGCAGCCCTTCCGCGCCGCCCGTCAGGGCCGCCTCGGCGCGCTCGGAGCGGTCGGCGGCGGCCTCGGTGCGGATGGCCGGGAGGTAGGGCTCGACGGCCACCGCGTGGTAACGGCGCAGCGCCGTGCCCAGCCAGCGCAGTGCCTCCGGGCTGCCCTCGGCCAGCCGCCGCACGCCGCTGGGCAGCGGCGCGCCCGCGTACAGCCGGGAGAGTTCCGCGGCCAGCCGCTGCCGGGGCGTGGACATCACCGCCTCCAGGCCGCTGTTGAGGTCCGGTGCGCCGCCGGGGGTGAGGAAGTCGGGGAAGTAGGAGGCGGGCGGGCAGAGCAGCATCAGGCCGCGTACGGCCGCGGTCAGGCCGGCCCGTTCCAGGGCCGCGTGCACCTCCCGGCGCCAGGGGTCGAAGACGAGGGCCGCCTGCCGGGTCTGCAGCAGATGCAGGCTCAGCGCGATCTCCCAGAGCGGATCGACGCCGGCCGCCATGCGCAGCCGTGCCAGTTCCCGTCCGCTGAAGTCCACCCGCAGCACTGCGCACCCCCGGAAAGCGTCGCGGGCCCGCCCTGGTCGGGGGCGGGCCGGATCCGGCCGCCGCGGAAGGGCTCCCGTGGCGTTCGCGCGGGGAGTCTACGCGGGTAGGCGGTCGGCGTCAGGTCATCCGGCGCGATCCTCGGAGGTGTTGGCGGTCACAGTGCGGCCCGCCCGGCAACGGCCGGGGAACGGCGGGCGAAGAGCCGGGGGCGTCGCGGGCCTGGGGGTCCGTGCCGGGAACGGCCGCAGGGGCCCCGGAGATCCGGAGCCCCTGCGGCCCGTGCTGGGCGCGTCCCGTACGGACAGCCGGCCGTACGCTCCCCCCGTGCGGTCCCGTGCGGCGTCCCCCGTTCCGGCGGCCGCACGGCTCAGCGCCCCGTCAGCACACCGGCACGCCCGGCAGTTTCGCGGCGGGGTGGTCGATGTAGATGTTGCTGATGAAGCCGCCCTGGTCGCGGAGCTTGCTCCACCAGTTGTTGGTGTAGCCCTCGGCGTTCACCGTGTCGCCCTGCTTCTGGCAGAGCACGCGGACGCTGGTGGGCCCGCCGAGCACGGTGACCACGGAGGCGTTGAGCCGGGCGTCGGCGCGGACGCGGACGTCGGTGCCCCAGGTGGTGAACGGCGAACCGGCACCGCCGCAGCCGTTGTCACTGGTCAGGTAGTACTGGTTGTAGCTGCCGGGGTAGGCCAGGCCGGAGCCGTTGATGACGATGTTCTGGCCGGTGCCGTTGTACAGCTGCTCGTAGTGGATGTGCGCGCCGGAGGAGTTGCCGGTGCTTCCCGTGACACCGATCTGCCGGCCCTGGCCGACCGAGGCGCCGTTGGCCACCGAGTAGCTGGAGAGGTGGAAGTAGTAGGTCTTCCAGCCGCCGCCGTGGTCGATGACGATGTAGTTGCCGGCGCCGCTGGGCTGGCTGTGCCGGGTGGCGGTGCCGGCCGCGGAGGCCAGGACGGGCGTGCCGGCCGTGGAGCCGCCGTCGGAGCGGACGAAGTCCAGGGCGCGGCGCACCTCGGCCGAGTGGTGGCTGTAGGTCCACTTCTGGCCGCAGGGGTAGGGGGCCTTGAAGTTGGGGGCGGCGGCGCGGGCCGCGCCCGTGGTCTCCGCCTGGGCGGGCATGGCCAGCAGGCCCACCAGCGCGACGAGCGCGGTGGCGAGTGCGGCCGGAAGGCGTCTGAGGTTCACGCATGCTCCTTGGTCGGGGAGGCGGACCGCGGGCCGGTGGGGCCCGCGGTCGCCGCGGGACGCCGGAAACGTAAGCGGGTGGTCCTGTCCCTGACAACGAACTCCGGGGGCTCTTCGCTTGGGATCGAATGCCTTGCCCCCGGGGGAGACGCTCCGCCAGCCTGTGCGCTGCTCACCGCTTCTGCGCCCCGTGTCCCCTTCCGTACCGTCAGGCCCCGAGGAGTCGGCAGACCGATGCACGCGGAACCACCAGGAACCACCTCGGCCCACACCCCGCCCATGCGCCCGGCCACCGGTCCGGCCGCCACCGGTCCGGCCGCCACCGGTCCGGCCGCCGCCGGCCCCGCCGCGGCCGGCGGCCCGGGCTCCGCCGCGCCGCCGCCTGCCGCCCGCCCGCCCGCCGCCCGCGCCCGGTGGATCCGGCGGCCGCTGACCGGAGTCGCGCTCGCCCTCGGGCTGCTCGGCGCCTTCCTCGCCGCCCCGGCGAGCGCCGGACAGCCCCGCCAGTCGCCGCCCGCCGCGCCCGGCGTGGACATCCCCGCGGACGTCACGGCCGGTGTCGCCGTCTTCGACCGCAGTACCGGCAGCTTCACCGAGCGGATCAACGCCGACCACCGCTTCCGGTCCGCCTCCATCGTCAAACTGCTGCTGACGCTGGACTTCCTGTGGGACCGCGGCCCCGGGTACGACATCCCGCAGCAGGACCGCGGCCGCCTCGAAGCGATGCTGCGCAGCAGCGACGACGACGAGGCCAGTTACTACTGGGCCCAGCGCGGCCGCGGCGCGATCATCGAACGGATGGTCCCCCGGCTGGGGCTGACCGGCACCACCCCGCCGCCCGCCGCCTACCCCGGCTACTGGGGCTACACCTCGCTCACCGCCGCCGACACCGTGCGGATCTACCGTCACATCCTCGACGAAGCCCCGGCCCCGGTGCGGGACTTCATCATGGGGAACCTCCACCGGGCGACGCGCTGCGCCAACGACGGCTACGACCAGTACTTCGGCATCCCCTCGGCCTTCGAGGGGCCGTGGGCGGTCAAGCAGGGCTGGTCCGGTTTCAGTTCGGGCGGCTGCACGGCCGATGACGGGACCCCGGCCGCGGCGGACGCGGTCGCCGGGGCCGGCGCACGGGGGCCGGCCGGAGCGGACCGCCCGCCGGCGGCCGGTGAGGCGGGCGCACCGGCCCTTCCCGCCGCTTCCCCGGCCCGCTCCGCCGCCGATGTGGATCTCGTCCGCGAGGCCCTGCACACCACCGGCACGGTCGGCGCGGACGACCGCACCATCGTGGCCGTCCTCACCCTCCACCCGGACGGGACGCCCTACGGGACCGCGTACTCCGGCCTCACCCGGCTCGTCGGCTCCCTGGACGTCCCCGGCGCCCGGCGCCCCGCCGGGACCTGGTTCGAGACCTGGGGCGACGGGGTGCGGATCCGCGCCGGGGCCACGACCTCCTCGGCGGTCGTCAGCACGCTCCCCGCGGGGGCGGACGTCCTGGTGTCCTGCCAGAGGCGCGGCCAGCTGATCTCCGACCCGCCGCACAGCAGCGCCTGGTGGGCTCATCTGCCGCAGTACGGGGGCTATATGACGACCGTCTACATCGACGCGGAGAGCCGACTGCCGGGCGTCCCGGACTGCACCTAGCCGGCCCGGGCGTCCGGTGGCCCGCCGCCCGGACGGTGCAACGCGCGGCGGGCACCATGCTTCGCGGTCGCTGTCGCGGCCCGGTCGCGGCCCGCCCCGGTACTGCGCCGTCCGCCGCCGGGCCGGCGAGCCTGCCGCGCCGCCGTGCGACCCCGCCGGACCGTCTTCCTCACGGACTCCGGGCCCGGGCCGCACGGGGCCGCGCCCCGCGGGGAGACCCGGCCGCCGCATCCCACCGGACGGTCCGCTGCGGCCGGAGCGGGCGCGCGCCGCGCCGCCGACCGGCGCCCGGACCGCTCCGGACCCCAACAGCCGCTGTTCCGAACCCGGTTGGGCATCCCGGGCACGGTATCGCTGCCCCGCGCCCTCCCCGGGCGCGACCGCTCCACCCCCGGTTCCGCCCGGCACCACCCCCCGGGCGGTACGGAACCCACGATGAGAGGAAGCCGCATGCGCGGTAGAGGTGAAAGATCCGGCCCCGGGCTCCTGACCGCGGCCGTGGCGCTGCTGGCCGTCTCCGGGCTCGCCCTGGGCTCCGGCGCGGCGTCGGCCTCGCCGGCCCCGGGCCCCGGGGCCGCGGCGGGCGGAGCCGGCACGACGGCGGCCGGCACGGGCGCCGCGGGCGCCGCGGACGGGACCGCCGGGTCGCCGGACGGCCGGGAGGACGTCTCCTGGCGCGTGGACCTGTCCCGGCCCGGAGCGGACGACGTCAACGTCCGCTACACGGGCGGCGGACTGCGGCTCGCCGACCCCGGGTTCAGCCCCGCGTCGATGCGGGCCGGACGCGGCTACGGCTCGGCCGTCCTGCCCGTGCGCGGCCTGGATCGGGCCGTCGGCCGGGTCACCGCGGAGGTGACGGCGGAGCTGCCGGGCGGCGCCCGCGTCGAGGTGGACGTCCGGGGCCGTGACGGCGGCGGCGCGTGGACGGAGTGGCGGGAGGCCACCGGGGCCCCGGCGGACCTGCCGCGCTCCGTCACGGACGTCCAGGCGCGGCTCACCCTCTGGGGCGGGGAAGGCGGCGGGAAGACCGGCGCCCCCGCGGTGCGGAGCCTGCGCCTCACCGCCGGCCCCGGCGCGGAGCCCGCCGCCCGGCCGCTGAAGGAGGCGGCGGCGTTCAGCGCCCGGGTCTACGCCACCCGGGAGGGCCTGGTCGGGCACACCACCGCGAACGGCCACGTCATCCAGCCCAACGATCACTTCGTGGCCCTGCCGTCCCGGCGGGGTCTGTCCCCGAAGGGCAGCGGCCAGTACTCGGTACGGGTCTGCGGGCCCGCGCGCTGCGAGACGGCCCCGGTGTGGGACGTCGGCCCGTGGAACACCCACGACGACTACTGGAACCCGTCCTCCACCCGGGAGATGTACCAGGACCTGGCGCGGGGACTCCCGGAGGCCCAGGCCGCGTACCAGAACGGCTACAACGGCGGCAAGGACGAGTTCGGCCGCCGGGTCGCCAACCCGGCCGGCATCGATCTGGCCGACGGCACCTTCTACAACATCGGCCTGAACGACAACGGCTGGGTGACCGTCACCTACCTCTGGACGGACGGCGGCGGGGGCTCCACCACGTCCTTCCCGACGTGGGGCACGGATGTCAGCATCCGGGCCTCCGCGACGACCAACTCCACGCGGGTGGCGAGCCTCCCGGGGCCGACGACCGTGCGCGTGCGTTGTCAGGTGCATGGTCAGTTGGTCAACTACCAGGGGTACAGCAACGACGCCTGGTCGTATCTCCCCGACTACGGCGGCTATGTCTCCAACATCTTCATCGATGTGGCGGACGCCTGGCTTCCGGGCGTGCCGAACTGCTGAACTCGTATGCCGGTGGCGGACGTTCGTACGAATCCGCCACCGGTGTACGCCCGACCGGATCCGGGCCCCGGCCCCGCGTACCGGCGCACGCGCGCCGGCGCCCGGATCCGCTCCCCCCCACCGTCCGCGCGCCACCACGCCCGCGGGCACAACGGCCCGGCCACCACCCCCCTCACCCACGCGCCGGAGAGCGGAGAGAGATCCCGATGAACGCGTTGATCCCGGCCACCCCCCGCCGCCGCCGGCTGACCGTGCTGACCGGCACGGCGGTCGCCGCCTCGCTGGTCCTCGCGGGCCAGCCCGCGTCCGCCGCGCCCGGGGGCTCCGGTTCCGGTTCCGGCGAGGTGAACGCGGCCTTCGCCCGGGCGGCGGCCGAGTACGACGTACCGCGCGACCTCCTGGTCGCCGTCGGCTACGGCGAGACCCACCTGGACGACCACGACGGCGCGCCGAGCCACGCCAACGGCTACGGTGTCATGCACCTGGTGAGCAACCCCGGGCACCACACCCTGGAACGCGCCGCCCGCATCACCGGCGAACGCGTCAGCGCCCTCAAGAAGGACACCCGGGCCAACATCCGCGGCGGCGCCGCCGTGCTCCGCGCCCTCGCCGACGACCTCGGCCTGGACGCCGCCGAACGCGACCGGCTCGGCGCCTGGTACCCGGTCACCGCCCGCTACGGAGGCACGGACGGCGAGCGCGCCGGCCGGCTCTACGCCGACACCGTCTACGAACTCCTGGCCTCCGGCATCCGCGGTCACGCGGACGGCGGCGAGCAGGTACGCGTCACACCGCGGAAGGCCACCCCCCGGCGCGGCACGTACGCCGACGCGGACGTGACGGGGGAGACCGGCGAGACCGGCGCCCAGAGCCCCGACTACCCGCCCGCCCAGTGGGTCCCGGCCAGCTCCGCCAACTACGCCACCGGCCGCTCGCAGTCGATCAGCGCGGTCGTCGTCCACGTCACGCAGGGCTCCTACGCCGGCACGATCAGCTGGTTCCAGAACCCGTCCGCCGAGGTCAGCGCCCACTACGTGGTCCGCTCCTCCGACGGCCAGGTCACCCAGATGGTCCGGGACGGCAACACCGCCTGGCACGCGCGCTCCGGCAACGCCTACTCCGTCGGCATCGAGCACGAGGGCTGGGTCGACGACCCGTCCTGGTTCACCGACGCGATGTACCGCTCCTCGGCCGCGCTGACCCGGCACCTGGCCGACAAGTACGGCATACCGAAGGACCGGGCGCACATCGTCGGCCACAACGAGGTGCCCGGCAACGACCACACCGACCCCGGCCCGCACTGGAACTGGTCCTACTACATGGAACTGGTGCGCGGCGGCAGCGGCGGCGACACCAAGTCCTTCCCCACCTGGGGCACGGACGTCAGCATCCGCCAGGCCGCCACGACGAACTCGACGCGGGTGGGGTCCCTGGCGGGCCCGACGACGGTCCGGGTGCGCTGCCAGGTGCGCGGCCAGCAGGTGACCTACCAGGGCTACACCAACGACGCCTGGGCCTACCTGCCGGACTACGGCGGCTACGTCTCCAACATCTTCATCGACGTGCCCGAATCCTGGCTCCCGGGCGTCCCGGCCTGCTGATCCGCCCCACAGGTCGATGACACGGACGGCCGGCCCGCAACCGCCGGCCGTCCCGCCCGGCCCCGCGGGCGCCCCGGGCCGGGCGCGGGCTCACAGGAGCTGCTCAGAGCTCCGGGATGTTGCGCACATTGCGCTCACTGACGTCGGGGAGGCAGCGGGCCACGGTGACGAAGTCGGCGTCGTCGTGCAGGACGGACAGCCCGTGGTGCGCGGCGGTCGCACAGATCATGAGGTCAAGTGGCCCGGCCGCGCCAAGGGCACCTTTCTCGGCGAGGGCGTACTGCGCCGAGTCGACCCAGTCCCACAGCCTCTTCGGGAGCGGCACATCGGGGTAGAGGTCGGTGAACATCTCTCCCATGGCCTCGTACTCGGCCGCGTTGCGCGCCGAGCGCCGGAACTCGGCCCGCTGGGCGGCGCACGACCCGATGGCCCGCAGAGTGGTGGTCTCCAGCCACGCGGCGCTGAGCTGCTGCTCGCGCAGCAGGCGCCACAGGCCCGAGGAGTCGAGCAGGTAATGAATCACGCGCCGCCCTGCTTGTCCTCGGTGCGCCGCCGCTGCCAGCCCTCGTCATCCCACTGCTGGGCGGCCCGGAAGTGCTTGGCCACGAGCGCGGCCCGCTGATGGCGCTCGGCGTACTCGCGGAGGGCGGCGTTGACCACGTCCTTCTTGGTGCCGCCGCCCGCGACGCGCATGGCCTTCTCCAGGGCGTCGTCATCGAGATCGATCGTCGTCACACTCATACTGGACTCCTCTATTCAAGAGCAATGTCCAGTATATATATGGGTCCGGTGCCGGTCGCCTCCTCCCGGGGCCGGCCCCGGCCGCTGACGAGCGCTCGGGGCTGGGCCGCGACGCCCGAGTCCGGGAGGGCTCCACGCTCCCTTGGTACATTGGCCGCTGCCCTGCTCAAGCACCATGTGCGCTGGAGGAATACCGTGTCGTCTGGGTCCGTACAGGAATCCGCCCCCCTCTCCGGGGCGGCGGGGCTGGAGGCCGCCCGCAAGGAGTACGCCGAGCTGCGTGCCCAGGGGCTCAGCCTGGATCTGACGCGGGGCAAGCCCTCGCCGGAGCAGCTCGACCTCGCCGACGGCCTGCTGGCCCTCCCCGCCGCCGGGGACATCAAGGCGGCCGACGGCACCGACACCCGCAACTACGGCGGTCTCCTCGGCCTCCCGGAACTGCGCGAGATCTTCTCCGGCCCCCTCCAGGTGCCCGCCGGGCAGCTCCTCGCCCTCGGCAACGCCAGCCTCACGCTCATGCACGACAACGTGGTGCAGGCGCTGCTCTCCACCCTCCCGGGCGGCGAGCGCCGCTGGGCCGACGAGCCGCGGGTCCGCTTCCTCTGCCCCGTCCCCGGCTACGACCGGCACTTCGGCATCTGCGAGCGGTACGGCATCGACATGGTGCCCGTTCCCCTCACCGGCCACGGCCCCGACATGGACGTCGTCGAGGAGCTCGTCGCCTCCGACCCGACGATCAAGGGCATGTGGTGCGTGCCCAAGTACAGCAACCCCACCGGTGAGGTCTACAGCGACGAGACCGTGCGCCGGCTCGCCGGGATGCGCACCGCCGCGCCCGACTTCCGCCTCTTCTGGGACAACGCCTACGCGGTGCACCACCTCACCGCGGAGAAGGTGGAGATCCTCTCCGTCCTCGACGCCTGCGCCGAGGCCGGGAACCCCGACCGGGCGTTCGTCTTCGGCTCCACCTCCAAGATCACCGCGGCCGGTTCGGGCGTGGCCTTCGTCGGCTCCTCCCCGGCCAACGTGGCCTGGATGAAGGAGCGGCTGGCCAAGCAGACCATCGGCCCCGACAAGGTCAACCAGCTCCGCCACGTCCGCTTCTTCCGGGACGCGGACGGCGTGGCGGCCCACATGGAGCGCCACCGGGCCCTCCTGGAGCCCCGCTTCGCGGCGGTGTACGAGGTGCTGGAGCGCGAGCTCGGCCCCCTCGGCATCGCCGAGTGGACCCGGCCCCAGGGCGGCTACTTCGTCAGCCTGGACGTGCCCGACGGCTGCGCGAGCGAGGTCGTCCGCCTCGCCAAGGAGGCGGGCATCGCGCTGACCCCGGCCGGCGCGGCGTTCCCGTACGGCAAGGACCCGCGCGACCGCGAGATCCGGCTGGCCCCCAGCTTCCCGTCCGTGGACGAGGTGCGCGAGGCCATGCGGGCCGTCGCCGTCTGCGTCCGGCTGGCCGCCGCCGAGCAGGGGGCCGCCCGCGCGGCCGGCTGAGCCCCGGGACCCGCAGCAGCGGAAGACGGGCCGGTATCCCGAGCGTGAACGGGATACCGGCCCGTCCGCATGCCGGGGTGCGGTACGCCGCGGGCGCCGGCGATGGCAGCACCGGCCGGGGCTCCGTTCCGCCCTGTGGTGGAGCCCCGTCCCGGCACCCGGCGGGCCGGCCGCTCGGCCCGACGAGAAACGGCGCGGAGAAGCCCCACCGGAAGCGACCGGCTTTCGGTGGGGCCTTCCGTCTTCGATACCGGGCCGTCCCTGTTGCCGGCCCCGGAGGAAGCACCCGGTGGGGTGCGCGGTGCCGAGGGGGAGGGCAGCCTGCTCCGGTTCCGGGGGGCGCAGGGTTGAGGGCCGGGTGTGTTCGGGCGGCGGAGAGGTGCGCGGGGGTTGCTGGGGCGGTGTGAAGCGGCGCGTCATATAAGACGTTTGCATCTTGTTGTTGCCATCAGGGCCCAATGTCCCGGTTGCTGCCCTATGGGGCTGGGGATGACCACAACGCCTACAGCGCGTGGCTGCTCCCGGTCCGAGGATCTTCCGCAGCCCGCGGCACGGTGATGCCCGGCGCCGGGACGCACCGGACCTTAGCGGTCCTTCGCGGGTCCTTCGCCAACCGACACCACATGGCGGCCGTATCCCGGCCCGGGTTCAACGCACGGTCCACAGGAGACGGGAGATTGTCATGGGTGCGCCCATTCAGCGAGGCCAAGTCCGGATTCCCCGGCCAGGCCGCCGGCGTCCGTCCATCAGGTCGGTCGCCCTCGGAGGCCCGCAAATCCTGGCACTGGGAGAGGCGACGACGGTTACGGTCGGCGGCAACCCGGGCGAGCTCGCGGTTCTGTCCAGCCGTGACAGCGCCTATGTGGCCAACGTGAACGACGGAACGGTGAGGGTGATCGACACCCTCACCGACACCCCGGGGGTGACGATCACCGTTGCTGCCCAACCGAGCGGAGTGGCCGCTTCCGTGGCCAACGACAGTGTCTACGTGGTCGGCTCTCTCAACAGCGACCTGACGGTCATCGACGCCGCGACCAACACGCCCAGCACTGTCGCTCTCGCTGCCCTCAGCACGCCCACCGGTGTCGCCGTCGCGCCCAACGGCAACGTCTTCGTGACCAAGAGCGCGTCAAGCGATCTGGAAGTGCGCGACGCCAGTGGCGGCGCGGTGGGCTTCGTCACCCTCCCCGGCCCGCAGACGGGTATCGCGATCGCGCCCGACGGCAGGGCGTACGTAGCCCTCCAGGACGGCACGGTGTCGGTGGTGGACACCGTCGGCCTGACCGTCATCGGGAGCCCCATCACGGTCGGCACCTCACCCGAGGGGGTGGCCGTCCTCCCCGACTCCAGCAAGGTCTACGTGACCAACAACGGCTCCAATACCGTGTCGGTGATCGAAACCACCGCCTACGGGGTGACCACCGTCACCGTCGGCACCGGCCCGTCCGGTGTCACCGTCTCGTCCGACGCCACCGAGGTCTATGTGGCCAACAGCGGCTCCAGCACCCTGTCGGTGATCGAAACCGGCGGTGACACGGTCACGGAGACCGTCACGCTCACCCGTTCCCCGTACTGGGTGGCTGTGGCGGAGCCGGGGGTGCCGGACGACAAGCTCTACGTCACCAACCCGGCGGACGACTCGATCACCGTGCTGCAGACCGCACCGCCGACGGTGTCGGACATCGACCCGACGGCGGGTCCGCTGAGTGGCGGGACGGTGCTGACCATCACGGGCACGAGCCTGGACGTCGTGGACACGGTGACGGTCGCCGGCGTCGCGGCATCGATCACGACGCAAACGGCTACCACTCTGGTGGCGTCGACGGGGTCGACCCCCACCCCGACTTCCGGTGTGGTGACGGTGTCCTCTCCGGCGGGCAGCGCCTCCAGCACGGAGCAGTTCGCGTATCTGGCGGCGCCGACGGTGTCGGACATCGACCCGACGTCCGGTCCGTTGGGTGGCGGGACGGCGCTGACCATCACGGGCACGGATCTGGACGTGGTGGATTCGGTGACGGTCGCCGGTGTCGTGGCGTCGATTACGTCGCAGACGCCGACCACTCTGGTGGCGTCGACGGGAGGGACGGCGACGCCGACCACCGGTGTGGTGACCGTGTCCTCTCCGGGCGGGTCTGCTTCGAGTACGGAGCAGTTCGCGTATCTGGCGGCTCCGACGGTTACCGAATTCGTGCCCGTGGTCGGTCCGCCCGGCGGTGGGACCACGGTGGTGATCTTCGGTACGGACTTCATCGACGTCACGGATGTGACCGTGGCGGGCAGGCCCGTGGATTCCATCACGGTGAACAGCCCGACGAGGATCACCGTCGTCACCGACGGGGCGCCGGCGGGCACCACCGGTCCGGTCGTGGTCACCACGCCCGGGGGCATCGGGACGTCCACCGAGTCGTTCACCTACGTCGCGACCCCCGCGGTGACCGGGTTCGTGCCGACGTCGGGTTCGCCGTCGGGTGGGACGACGGTGGAGATCACGGGTACGGACTTCACCAACGTCACGGATGTCACCATCGCGGGTCAGGCGGTGTTCTCGTACACGGTGAACGGACCGACGAGCATCACGGCCGTCACCACCGCCGCTCCGGTGGGGACCACGGGTCCCGTGACGGTGACGACGCTCAGCGGTACCGGGACGTCCGCCGCCTCGTTCACCTACGTCGCCGCTCCGGCGGTGACGAGCTTCGTGCCCGTCGCGGGTCCGCCTGCGGGCGCGACGACGGTGGAGATCACGGGTACGGACTTCGTGAACGTCTCGGATGTGACCGTGGCCGGGGTACCGGTGGCGTCGTTCATCGTGAACGATCCGACGAGTATCACGGCGGTCACCGCCGCCGCGCCTGCGGGGACCAGTGGTCCGGTGGAGGTCGCCACGCCGTCGGGGACCGGGGCTTCCGCTGCCTCGTTCGACTACGTCGCCTTGCCGGTGGTCACGGACATCGATCCGACCTCGGGTTCCCCTGCAGGCGGGACATCCGTGCAGATCACGGGTACGGACTTCACCAACGTCACCGGTGTGACGGTGGCGGGGCAGCCGGTGGCGTCGTTCATCGTGAACGATTCGACGAGCATCACGGCGGTCACGGCCTCGGCTTCGGCGGGAACATCGGGTCCGGTGACGGTGACCACGCTCAGCGGCAGCGGGAGTTCCGCGGAGACGTTCACCTATCTCGCCGCTCCGGCGGTGACAAGCTTCGTGCCCATCGCGGGTCCGCCTGCGGGCGCGACGACGGTGGAGATCACCGGTACGGACTTCGTGAACGTCTCGGATGTGACCGTGGCCGGGGTACCGGTGGCGTCGTTCATCGTGAACGATCCGACGAGTATCACGGCCGTCACCGCCGCCGCGCCTGCGGGGACCAGTGGTCCGGTGGAGGTCACCACGCCGTCGGGGACCGGGGCTTCCGCTGCCTCGTTCGACTACGTCGCCTTGCCGGTGGTCACGGACATCGATCCGACCTCGGGTTCGCCTTCGGGTGGGACGTCGGTGGAGATCACGGGTACGGACTTCACCAACGTCACGGATGTGACGGTGGCGGGTCAGCCGGTGGCGTCGTTCATCGTGAACGATTCGACGAGCATCACGGCCGTCACCCTCCCCGCTCCGGTGACGACCACCGGCCCGGTGACGGTGACCACGCTCAGCGGCAGCGGGAGTTCCGCGGAGGCGTTCACCTATCTCGCCGCTCCGGCGGTGACGGGCTTCGTGCCCGTCGCGGGTCCGCCTGCGGGTGGGACGACGGTGGAGATCACGGGTACGGACTTCGTGAACGTCTCGGATGTGACCGTGGCGGGTGTGCCGGTGACGTCGTTCATCGTGAACGATTCGACGAGCATCACAGCGGTCACGGCTGCGGCGTCGGCGGGGACGACCGGTCCGGTGGAGGTCACCACGCCGTCGGGCACCGGGGCTTCCGCCGCATCGTTCACCTACGTTGCAGCGCCTGCGGTGACCGGGTTCGTGCCGACGTCGGGTTCGCCGTCGGGTGGGACGTCGGTGGAGATCACGGGTACGGACTTCACCAACGTCACGGATGTCACCATCGCGGGTCAGGCGGTGTTCTCGTACACGGTCAACTCCCCGACCAGCATCACAGCGGTGACGACTGCGGCTTCGGTGGGGACCACGGGTCCCGTGACGGTGACGACGCTCAGCGGTACCGGGACGTCCTCCGCCTCGTTCACCTACGTCGCCGCTCCGGCGGTGACGGGCTTCGTGCCCGTCGCGGGTTCGCCTTCGGGTGGGACGTCGGTGGAGATCACGGGTACGGACTTCGTGAACGTCTCGGATGTGACCGTGGCCGGGGTACCGGTGACGTCGTTCATCGTGAACGATCCGACGAGTATCACGGCAGTCACCGCCGCCGCGCCTGCGGGGACCAGTGGTCCGGTGGAGGTCACCACGCCGTCGGGGACCGGGGCTTCCGCTGCCTCGTTCGACTACGTCGCCCTGCCGGTGGTCACAGACATCGATCCGACCTCGGGTTCCCCTGCAGGCGGGACATCCGTGCAGATCACGGGTACGGACTTCACCAACGTCACCGATGTGACGGTGGCGGGTCAGGCGGTGGCGTCGTACACGGTCAACTCCCCGACCAGCATCACGGCCGTCACCAATGCTGCTCCGGTGGGGACCACGGGTCCGGTGACGGTGACCACGCTCAGCGGCAGCGGGAGTTCCGCGGAGGCGTTCACCTATCTCGCCGCTCCGGCGGTGACAAGCTTCGTGCCCATCGCGGGTCCGCCTGCGGGCGCGACGACGGTGGAGATCACCGGTACGGACTTCGTGAACGTCTCGGATGTGACCGTGGCGGGTGTGCCGGTGGCGTCGTTCATCGTGAACGATCCGACGAGTATCACGGCCGTGACGGCTGCGGCGCCGGCGGGGACGACCGGTCCGGTGTCGGTCACCACGCCGTCGGGCACCGGGAGTTCCTCCGCCTCGTTCACCTACGTTGCAGCGCCTGCGGTGACCGGGTTCGTGCCCACGTCGGGTTCGCCCTCGGGCGGGACGTCGGTGGAGATCACGGGTACGGACTTCACCAACGTCACGAGTGTGACGGTGGCGGGCCAGCCGGCCGCGTCGTTCACGGTGAACGGTCCGACGAGTATCACGGCCGTCACCAACGCTGCTCCGGTGGGGACCACGGGTCCGGTGACGGTGACCACGCTCAGCGGTACCGGGACGTCCTCCGCCTCGTTCACCTACGTCGCCGCTCCGGCGGTGACGGGCTTCGTGCCCGTCGCGGGTCCGCCTGCGGGTGGGACGACGGTGGAGATCACGGGTACGGACTTCGTGAACGTCTCGGATGTGACCGTGGCGGGGGTACCGGTGGCGTCGT
>NZ_JAGPXX010000036.1 GCF_018070345.1 Streptomyces sp. F63 | reverse complement strand
GACCCGGCCACCGAGGACCGGGCGGCGGTACTTCGGGCACCACACGATGTGGAGCCCGAGGTCATACACGCCGCCGGAGAATCGGCGAACCTTCCTGGTCACGGTCACGCGATCACTATACACACGTTGCAGGTCTAGTGCGACAGAAAGGTGGGCTCAGGTGAACAGTGCAGATCCGTGCGCACAGTTGAGGTCAGAGCAGGGCTCAGAAGCCATTCCCCGCCCCGCTAAAGCGGGGCGTCCCCTGGCTAGGTCCTGATGGAGGAACTGACCCCATGGTCCACGCAGCAGAACTGACCGGCGCCGCATGGCGCAAGAGCAGCTACAGCGGTGAGAACGAAGGCGCGTGCGTCGAGGTCGCCGACGCCGTCCCCGGCTTGGTGCCCGTCCGCGACAGCAAGGTTCCGCACGGGCCCGCGCTCGTGTTTCCGGCCGTAGCCTGGTCGGCGTTCGTGGGCGCCGTACGGGAGGGCGGGCTCGCGGGCTCGCACGGCTGAGGTCCGGCCTCCGTGGGGCTCGGGTGGGCGCCGTCTCCAGATGCGGTCGCCCTGCGTCCGCGTTCCGCCCGTCCCGCAGGCGTCAGGCCCCGGCCGGATGCGCGGGGACGGGCTCCAGCAGGCGGGTGTGCAGAGCCGACACGTCGTCCGGGGTCAGGCCGGCGGGGCCGAGATGGGCGGCGGTGTCGAAGCCGTCCAGGGTTGCCAGCAGGGCCTGTTCAGCTGTGGTGCCCTTCCTTGTCAGATGGTCGGCGATCTCCTGGCGGTGGTCGGGGATGCCGTGTGCGGTGAAGAAGCGGGCGTCGAGGCGGTCGTTGCTCAGCAGGTAGTCGGCGGCGATGTCGGCCGGGTCGGCCCCCGCCAGGGCGAGCAGAAGCAGGGTGACCAGCCCGGTGCGGTCCCGGCCGGCTGCGCAGTGCACGAGGACGCCGCCGGGGTGGGCGTGCGCGACGGCCTGCACGGCGCCGGCGGCGCGGTCCGGGAAGTGATCGAGAAACGGCCGGTAGTAGAGCGGGGTGCCGTCCGGTCCGTTGCCCCAGACGCTCCAGAAGCCGGTGTCCTCGATGCCGTCCAGCGGGAGGCGGACGGTCGTGAGGCCGGCCGGGCGGGGCGCGGCGTCGGCCTTGACCTCGTCGTCGTTCCGCAGGTCGATGACGGTACGGACGCCGTACGCGTGCAGGGCCGCCCACCCGTCGGCGGTGAGCTTGTCGACCGCGTCCGACCGGACCACGGCCCCGCGCCGGACGACGTGCCCTCCGGCGACCGGTATGCCGCCGAGGTCGCGGACGTTGAAGCAGCCGTCCCAGTTGAGGTGGCGGTTCATCAGGTGTGTGTCCTTCGGGTCGATCGAACCCCGTTGACTGGTCGGACTGTTGAGGACGCATCGAGAACGGGGAGGGTTCCGCCGGGGCGGACCGTGCGGTGGACCGGCCGCCGAGGGGAAGGGGGCAGCGGATGACGCGGATCGAGACGGAGCGGCTGGTGCTGCGGCGGTGGTGCGCGGAGGACCTCGCGCCGATGGCGGCCGTCAACTCCGATCCGGAGGTGATGCGCTGGATCCGTGACGGCTCCGTCCGGACGGAGCGGCAGACCGCCGAGGCCATCGCGGCCTGGGAACGGGAGTGGGACGCGGAGGGGTACGGGCTCTTCGCCGTCGAACTGCGCGAGACGGGGGAACTGGCGGGGTTCACGGGCCTGTCCGTGCCGCGCTCCCTGCCCGAGGTGCTGCCCGCCGTGGAGATCGGCTGGCGGCTGGGGCGCCCCTTCTGGGGACGCGGTCTGGCCACCGAGGCGGCACGCGCCGCACTGCGCTTCGGCCGCGCGCGCCCGGATCTGCCCCGGATCGTCAGCATCGTCCAGACCGGCAACCGCGCCTCGGAGCGGATCGTCCACAAGCTGGGGATGTCACTGGAGCGGGAGACGGTCAGCCCGTCCTGCGGGCGGCGGGTCCGGGTGTACGCGGTTCCGTGACGGGGAGTGAGGCGGTCAGCCGGCCGGTTCCCGCCCCTCCGGGAGCGCCGCGAGCACGTCCCGGTACGAGGTGACGGCGAGCTCCGCGCCCGCGTCCAGCAGCCTGCGCCGCCGGGTCTCGTCGCGGGCGTAGCCGAGGAAGCGGACACCCGCGGCACGCGCCGCGAGCAGATCGGCGGTGCTGTCGCCGATCATCAGCGCCATCGCGGCGTCGTGCCCGGTGGAGCGCAGGGCCCGGTGCAGGCAGTCCGGGTCGGGCTTGAGGAGCCACGGCTCGGTGACGCGGCCGTGGACGTGCGGCCGGAACAGCTCCGCCAGCCCGCGCCGCTCCAGATAGGTCTCGGCCGCTTCGGCCGCGTTGTTGGTGGTGACGGCGAGGGCGTGGCCGGTGGCGTGCAGCCGCTGGACCAGCTCGTCGGCGTACGGGGTCGGCTCGGCGCAGGCGGCGGCGCGGACCTCCTCGGCGGCCAGCAGCCGTTCCAGCTCGGCGACGGTGCGGGAACGGCTGCCGGCCGCCGGGGCGTACGACCCGTGCGGGCTGCCGGGGCGGTCAGGGCCGCACGGGTCGTTCGGGACTCCGTCGCCGAGGGCCAGGGCGCGGAGCAGCGCGTGCGGATCGCCGGTGGCCGGCACATCGATCCGGCCGGGTCCGCCCGGCGCAACCGTGGGCGCGGGGTGCAGCTTCCGCACCCGGGCGCGCATCAGGTCCGCCACACCGGGGGCGGGACGCCGGGCGAAGAGATCGCAGACCGGGCCGTCGAAGTCGAACAGCACGCACTTGACGGAGGCGAGGAGCGCGCCGAGCACGGCCGGGTCGGGCCGGTCGCTGCCGGGCCGCGGCCGCGCCTCAGCCACGGCGGGTCCGCGGGCGGGAGTCGGGCAAGAACGAGGAGCTCACGGCGGGAAACGCTACTGCGGGCGGGGCGGAACGACCGGTAAGGCGGGCAGCGCGGACAGCACCGGTAACGCGGACAGCCCCGGGAAGGCAGGTGGCACCGGCCGGGCCGGTGGGGAAAGGAGGCATCCGCATCAGGGCTCGTCTCAGGTGGCTCAGGTGGCTCAGCGGGCGTTCCGATCTCAGATGTCGGAGAAGCCGGCCCCGAGTTCCAGCGGCGAGGAGACCGTCTCCCAGAGGGAGTCGAACCAGAGCTGCGACTGCTCGACGAAGGCCCGGTTCCGGCGGTTCTCGGCCCGGGTGAGGAAGGGGAAGAGCATCGACTGCATCCCCAGGGTGTCGATCAGCTCCACGTTCTCGCCCTCGATCTCCGCCTCCCGCTGCCTGACGAGGTAGTAGCCGAACAGCGCCTCCTCGCCGTTGAGCAGGTAGAGCTTCACCGACGGGGTGAAGGGCAGGGCCCGGAAGCGCACGGAGACGTTCACGGAGTAGGGCGGCTTGCGCAGTGAACCGAGGAACGTGGTGAGGGCCATCCCCTGGGCGTTGCGCTGCCGCAGCCAGCGCTGGTGCACCCGGTCGTCGTCCGAGCCCTCCGTGGCCGTGGGGAAGGCGAGATCGATGTTGCGGCCGGGCATCAGCAGGCGCAGCTCGATGCGCTCCGGCCGCGCGGTGCCCGCGTGGACGAGGTGGACGGCCTCGGCGATGGCCAGGGTGAGCGTCTCGGCGGTGAGGCAGAGGGCGTCGATACGGACCCGCTGGGCGGTGAAGGCGGCGGCCACGCGGGGGGCGAGGGCGACGACGCCCCGTTCGAGCCCTTCGGGGGCGTCGTGGACGGCGCGGGGGTCGGCGATCGTGGCCGGGCTGCCCCGGCCGGCGTTGGTGAGCAGCCCCTCGTCCTGCAGGATGCGCAGCGCCTGGCGGACCGTGCCCCGGGGGACGCCGAAGCGGTCCGCCAGCTCGGCCTGGGTCGGCATGCGCTCCCCGGGGGCCAGGGTGCGCGCGTGGATCTGCTGGCGCAGTTCGTCGGCGATCTGGAGATGGGACCGCTTCTTGCCCGCAGGCGCCGGGCTCTCGGGTTTCACGAGGACACCGTACAACTTGGTCCGGACATGGGGGAGTTGGTGAGAAGCAGTTTTATTGATGTTCTAACTTGGGGACAACATCCTTGAATTGGTTACCAACTTTGCAACTACAACGGGGTAAGGCGAAGTTGGTCATGAGGAGGGCGCCACAGCCCGCACCCCGGTACGGGGCGGAGCGGGCGGCGGAAAGTCTGCTTCATCCAACCGGGGGAGGTTCTCATGCCTGCGTTCGCCTTGTTCGTCGCGGTCGTCGTGGTCTGCTTCGAGCAGCTCGTCGAGTCGCGCTTCGGCGCGGTGGGGGTGGTCGGCATGCTGCTGCTGTCCATCGGGGTCAAGGCCCGCAACATCACCTGCAGCTGTGTCGGGGCCGTGATGCTGGCCCTGCTGCTCACCCAGTGAGCGGCCGGTGCGGGCCGGCCCCGCGGGCGGTTCCGCGAACCGCCCCGTGCCCGCCCCGCCGCGTGGTCCGGAGAGGGAAAGGGCTGAGGGGCTAGAAGATGTCCGGGCACCAGGGCCTTCGGGAGGTGCGCAGCAGGCGGTCCGCCAGGGCCGCGGCGCCCTCCCGGGCCTCCTCCGCCCGGCCCAGGGCCGTCAGCCGGACCGCCGACTCGTCGCCGAGGTAGAGCGTGGCCAGGTCCGCCACGGAGAGGGTCAGGTCCGGCTCCGCGGTGGTGGGGGCGCAGGCCGCGCCGTCCGGTGCGGCGTCCAGCCGGAAGCGGCCGCCGGTGAGGCCGGTCTCCGCCGCGATGCCGGTTTCGTCGCGCACGTCCAGCACGAGCGTGCCGGAGTCCGCGTAGGCGCGGGCCTCCAGGGCGCGCGGGATGTCCAGCAGCCGAATCCACAGGAAGTCCGCCTGGCCCGTGACACGCGCGGAGCGCGGGTCGGGCAGGAGCAGCGGCAGCAGGTCGTCGGGCGCGCGGAGCCCGGAGTCGACGCTCGTCACCCAGTCCACCGACAACACGAAGTGCCACAGGGCCCGTTCGGCGGCGGGCGTGAGGGCGAGCAGGTCCCGGACCGTCGCCCTGATCTGCGGCCGCGCGGCTTCCCAGGTGCTGTCCGTCGTGTAGGTGAGCAGCCCCTCGACCTCGCCGCTCGCGGAGCGGTACACGGCGTGGAACGGCTCCGTCCACGGGCCCAGGGACGGATAGTGCAGATCGCCCGTGGCCAGGCGCCAGACGTGCTCGCCGCGGCTGACGAAGCCGGGGCGGCGGGCCCGGATGCGGTCGTGCAGCTCCGGTCCCAGCTTCCGTATGCCGGCGCCGTCCGTGAAGTCGATCCGGCCGCCGCACTCCGGGCCGGACCACCGCGGGTCCAGGCCGGTCCGGGGCACATCCACCCGCCACTCGGTGGTCCAGGCGGCGGGGCCGAAGCCGAAACGGCCGTAGATCGGGTATTCGGCCGCGATCAGCGTGGCGAGGACGTCACCGCGCTCCCGGGCCTCCGCGAGATCGGCGGCCATCATCCGGCTGAGCAGCCCGCGCCGCCGGTGCGTGGCGGCGACGGCCGCGTTGCTGATCGCGTCGGCCGCGACCGCCGCGCCGCCGGGCACCGTCAGCTCCTGCGCGAAGCTGCGCAGCGTGCCCACGCAGCGGCCGCCGTCGAAGGCACCGCGCACCCGGCGCATGTCGTACATGCCGCGGCGGGCCTCGGTCTCCTCCTCGGACGTCTCCGGCGGCCGCAGGAAACCGGTGTGCAGGGTGCGGACCCAGTCGGGGAATTCATCGTCGGTGACCGTGCGGATTTCGGGGCTCATGCCGGTCACGCTAACCGCCGCCCGGTCAGAAACTCGCGCGAATTTCACCCACCCGCAGCCCGCCGCCGAGCACCGGGGCGTCCCCCAGCCGTTCCGGCAGCGCGCCGTCCACGCCCAGCAGCCGCAGCGCGCGCCGCAGCACCGGGCCGACGGCCCGCCCGCCGCCGTCCTCCACCTTGAGGGCCAGCGCCCGGCCGTCCGCCAGCGCGACGGCCTGCACCGCCTCGGCGCCCACCTTGGCCAGGGCGCCCGGTACCTCCCGCATCAGCCAGGTGTCGTGCCGGCGGGTGCCCGCCACGTACTCGGGGTGGGCGCGCATCGCGTCCGCCACCAGCCGTTCCGGTGAGCCCGGTTCGGCGAGCACGTAACGGCGGTAGGCGCGGGCCAGGCCGGTGAGCGAGACGGCCATCAGCGGGGCACCGCAGCCGTCGGTGCCGGTGTGCACCACACCTTCGCCCGTCGCCGTCTCGATCTCCTCCCGGACGAGCCGCTGCACCGGGTGGTCCGGGGAGAGGTAGCCGTCCGTGGGCCAGCCGGCGGCGACGCAGGCCGTGAGCATCCCGGCGTGCTTGCCGGAGCAGTCCATCGCCATCCGGCTCGGGCCGCCGCCGGACGTCAGCAGCGCCTCGGCCTCGGCCGGGTCGAGCGGCAGTGCGGGCGGGGTGCGCAGATCGGCCTCGGACAGCCCGGCGTCCGCGAGTACGGCGGCCACCAGGTCGAGGTGGAACGGTTCGCCGGAGTGGCTGCCCGCGGCCAGGGCCAGCCGCTCGCCGGAGAGCCGGGCCCCCGCGCGGAGCATCGCCGCCGCCTGCATCGGCTTGGCGGCGGAGCGGGGGTAGACGGGTCCGGTCACCTCGCCGAGGGCCAGCAGTTCGCTGCCGTCGGCCGCCAGCAGCACCAGGGAGCCGCGGTGCCGGCTCTCCGCGAAGCCGGACCGGACCACCTCCGCGAGAACCGGCGGTGCCGCGGCCGGTCCGGGCTCGGCGGTGGCCGCACGGGGCTCGGAGCCGGGGGCGGCGGGGTCCGGGGCGGACGGGGGGCGGCGGGTGTCCGTGGGGGGCATGCGTCGTCTCTCCCGGGGGAACGCGGGGGGCCGCCCCGCTGCGGTCGCTCAGGCGAGCAGATCGTCCACCTGCGCCTCACCCTCCCGGTAGCGGCGGGCGATCTCGGCGCTGCAGTCGTCGGCCGTCTGCTGCGTCACCCGCCGCCGGACCGACACCTCCTGCTCGCAGCGCATCAACCGGCCGATGCCGGAGCGCAGTTCGGTGTCCGTACGGGCGTGGAGATCGGAGAGGCCGATCTCGGACAGCATGTCCTCCGCGAGCCGCCGGTACTCCTCGCAGTGTGGTGTGCTGAGCGTCACATGGCGGGCGGAGGAGCGGACCGGCGACGGCTCGTCCGCCAGGATCCGCGACAGCCGCCGCAGATCCAGCCGGTTCGCGTCCGCCGAGTCCGGCGTCGCGCGGCGGGCCAGTTCGGCGCGGAGGATGTCGATCCGGCCCTGGAGCAGCCGGCGCACATAGCTGAGGTCGGCCTCCTCGCGCCGGGCCTGCTGCCGCAGGGAGCGCAGCTCCGGCAGGGTCAGCAGGCCGAGTTCGCGCAGGGCGGAGCCGGTGGGTGACGCCGTGCGCTGGAGCGGCGGGCGCGGCTGAAGGGCGTCGGCCTGGTGGAGCATGGGCCCATCCTCGGGACGAGACGGATCGAAGCGAGGTGCTGCGGTGACGGCCGTGGTGGCGGCCGGGGCGCCGGTGTCCGGCGGGCCGGCCGGTCCGTGCCCGGGTGTCTGTCCGGCGCTGGTTGTACTCATCTGTGTCCCCTCCGTTCGGTACGGCCCCGTATCCGCGGAACTCGTACCGTGTGTCTGCATCGTGCCACTGCGAGCGCTGCACGTGCATGGCCAGCGCACCCGATCGAACCCGGTTGGCCGCAGGGCATGATGGTCCGTATGCGTGCGGTGGTACAGAGAGTGAGCGGTGCGAGCGTCGTCGTGGACGGCGAGACGGTCGGCGAGATCCGGGAGCGCGGTCTGTGCGTGCTGGTCGGGGTCACGCACGACGACACGAAGGAGAAGGCGGAGCGGCTGGCGCGGAAGCTGTGGACCGTACGTCTCTTCGACGGGGACGGGGACGGTGACGATGACGGCGGCGGTGACGGCGCGGCGGGCCCGGGCCCCGGTGCGGAGAAGTCCTGTTCCGACCTCGGTGCCCCGCTGATGGTGATCTCCCAGTTCACTCTCTACGGTGACGCCCGCAAGGGACGCCGGCCCACCTGGAACGCGGCCGCCCCCGGTGAACTCGCCGAGCCGCTGGTGGACGAGGTGGTGGCCCGGTTGCGGTCCCTCGGCGCGCGGGTGGAGACGGGGCGGTTCGGCGCGGACATGAAGGTGTCGCTGACGAACGACGGGCCGTTCACGGTCCTGCTCGACGTCTGAGCCGGGGCCGTCCGGGCATCCGTTCCGGGGATCCGTTCCGGGGATCCGCTCGGGGCACCCGGTGCGGCCGCCGTTCCGGCGTCGCGTCACCCGGGACCGCCGCCCGCCCGCCGCCCGCCCGCCGGCAGCGGGCCCCGCGGCCGCCGTTACGCGCTCCCGGGCGCCGCGCCGGGCGCCGTGCCGGTTTCCGGGCCGGGCACACCGCCCGGGCCCGTCACCCGGACGGGCCACCGCTGTCGCCCTCCGGCATCCGGACGGCGACCACGGCGATGTCGTCGTTGCTCTCCGCCATCGCTTCCGCGACCAGTTCCCCGCAGAAGTCGGCCAGCGGTACGGTGGCGAGCCGCGCGGCCTTTCTGCGCAGCCACGCCAGGCCCGTGTCGATGTCCTGCCCCGGGCGTTCGATCAGCCCGTCGGTGTAGAGGAAAACGGTGCAGCCGGGCGGCAGCGGTTCCACCGAACTGCTGCGCACCAGGTCGGGGGCCAGCCCGCCGAGCAGCACGTCCTGCGCCTGGTCGAGGTAGCGGGCGGTTCCCTCGGGGCCGACCAGGAGCGGCGGCGGATGGCCGGCGACGCTGTAGTGCAGTTGCCGCCGCCCGCCGGGCGCGTGCTCGATCCGGGCCAGGATGCAGGTGGTCGTCGTCTCCTCGGGATTGAGGATTTGGGTGCCGAGGTCCAGTCGGCGCAGGATGTCCCCCGGCGGCTCCTGCCGGTCGACGACGAGGCCGCGCAGCATGTTGCGCATCTTGCCCATGGTGATGGCCGCCGAGAGGTCGTGGCCGGCGACATCGCCGATGATCAGCGTGACGGCGCCGTCGGGCAGGACGAAGGAGTCGTACCAGTCGCCGCCGACCTCGTCGGCCATCGCGCTCGGCTCGTAGCGGGCGACGATCTCCAGGCCGTCGGGCCGGGGCGGCTCGGTGAGCAGGCTGCGCTGCAGGGCCAGGGAGATGCGCTGGGTCCGGCGGTATTCGAGGATGGTGCCGACGGAGGGTTTCGACTGGTCGATCAGGTCCCGGATCAGCGACAGTTCGGCGGAGCCGAGCGGGGGCCGGTCACCGGAGGAGTAGGCCGTCAGAACGGACACCACGACATCGCCGACCGTGATCGGGATCATCACGATGTCGTGGACACCCACCGCGTTGGCCCAGGTGAGTGTGCCGGGCGGTACGTCCCCGGGCTCGGCGGCGCCGGGGGCGGGCCGCCGGTGGACCGGTCGCTGTTCGCGGACGGCCCGGTCGAAGGCCGAACCGCGTTCGACGCGCTCCGTGCGCGGCGGGGCCGGCGCCATGTCCTCCGTCACCAGGCCGTCGCGGACGGAGACGGCGACCCGGTTGATGACGAGCGGCTCGTCGGAGACGGGTTCCGTGATCTCCGTGAACAGGTAGAGACCGCATCCGTCGGCCAGCTCGGGCACGATCGCCTCCCCGAGCGCGGCCAGGGCGTCCTCCACCCGCGTGGACTCGGTGACCGCCGAGGACACCCGGGCCATCAGGTCCTTCCGGCGGTCCTGCCACCAGCGGTCCTCGACATCGGCGCAGGCCCCCACCCACTCCACGACCCGCCCGCTCTCCCGCACCGGTACCGCCCGCAGCTCGTAGTGGCGGTACGAGCCGTCCGCGTGCCCCAGCCGGTAGGTGTGCCGGAACAGCTCCGGGACCTCCTCGACCGCCTGTTCCCAGGCCGCGGCCAAACCCGGCCGGTCCTCCGGGTGGGCGGTGTCCAGCCAGCCGTCTCCGCGGATCTCCGGCCCGCTCCGGCCGGTGATCCCCTCCCAGTACGGACTGCTCTCGGTGACGCGGCCCGACGGGTCGGCCACCCACACCAGCTGGGTGGCGGCCGTGACCAGGCTCTCGTAGCGCTGGAGGGCCCGGCGGCGCTTCTCGGCGAGCTTCCGGATCTGCTTCCGCGCGGTGATCTCCGGGGTGATCTCCAGGGCGACGAAGAGGACACCCCGCTCCTCCGGGCCGCCCCCGCCGTCCCGCGCGGTGGCCCGGGACATGCTGACGGTGAAGTACCTGTCCCGCAGCCGGCCGTGCCTGTCCCTGATCCGGACCGGGGACTCCGAGGTGTAGCGGAACGTCTCACCGGTCTCCATGACCCGCTCCGCCCAGTCGAAGGCGGCCTCCTGCTCCAGGTCGCGCAGCGCCTCCCGTGCGGGTACGCCCAGCGGCCGCTCTCCGTAGAGCTCCTTGTACTCGGCGTTGGTGTAGGCCAGCAGGAGGCGCGGTCCCATGAAGAGGGCCACCGCGACCGGTGCCGGGTCGAACAGGTCCAGGGGCGGGGCCGGGGGAGCCGTGCTGTCGGAACCTGTCATCGTCATCCCCGGTGGACGTGCCCGGCGGCTCGGCCTGCCTCCGCTGAGACGCCCGGCTGTCGGTCTGCGGCCGTATGAGGCAAATATCCCACTGATCCGAGCCGCTTTCACGCCGCACACGGATCCGCGCGGCGCCCTCCGGCCCGGCACCGGGCGTCCGGACCGGCCGCTCTACGGTTCGACGACGACTTCCTGGGCGGCGGCCGTGCCATCGGCCAGCAGGGTGGCGTCCACCGGAACGTTCCGCTTGACCAGGGCGAGGGCGATCGGCCCGAGTTCGTGATGGCGGGCGGAGGTGGTGACGAAACCGAGCTGCCGCCCGTCGGGGCCGTCCGACGCCAGCCGCACCGGGGCGCCGTGCCCCGGCAGCTTCACCTCGCTGCCGTCCAGGTGCAGGAAGACCAGCCGGCGCGGCGGACGCCCCAGATTGTGGACCCGGGCCACCGTCTCCTGACCCCGGTAGCAGCCCTTCTGCAGATGGACCGCCGTGTCCAGCCAGCCCAGCTCGTGCGGGATGGTGCGGTGGTCGGTCTCCATCCCGAAGCGCGGCCGGTGCGCCTCGACGCGCAGCGCCTCCAGCGCGAGCGCACCCGCGGCCGGCCCGTGGGAGCGGGCGAACGCCTCCAGGTCGGCGCGCGGCAGGAACAGGTCGCGGCCGTACGGGGTCTCCCGGACGACGACGCCCCCGGGGGTCTCGGCGATCGAACCGGCCGGGAGGTGGACGACCGCGTAGCCGTCCGTCGCGTCGGCGACCTCCACCCGGTAGAAGAACTTCATGCTCTCCAGATAGGCGACCAGCGCGGCCTCGGTGCCGGGCTCCACGTGTGCCCAGGTGGTGGCGCCGTCGTCCACGAGATAGAGCGCGTGTTCGATGTGGCCGTGGGCCGAGAGGACCAGGGCCTCGGTGGCCCGGCCCGGCGGCAGTTCGCTGACGTGCTGGGTGAGCAGCAGATGCAGCCAGCCGAGCCGGTCGTCACCGGTGACCGTGACGACTCCGCGGTGCGACAGGTCGACGAAGCCCGTGCCGTCGGCGAGCGCGCGCTGCTCCCGGAACAGATCGCCGTAGTGCGCGGCGACACCCTCGTCGGGGGCCTCGGCGGCGACGGCGCCGGGCAGCGACAGCAGAGGGCTGGCTCGGTGGTGTGGCTGCTCCATGGGACCAGCCTACGGCCCGGCCTCCGCCCCGTCCGCCCCGCGGGGGGCGGAGGATCGCGCGGGGGCGCCGCCGGGGCTCTCCGCGGCCGGGCCGGCCTCCTCCGCCGAACAGGCCGCGCACCGGCCGAAGATGGCGAAGTGCTTCATGTCGGTCTCGAAGCCGAAGGTCTCCCGCAGCCGCGCGGTGAAGGCGTCCGCGACGGAGAGATCGGCCTCGATCACCTCCGAGCAGTCCCGGCACACCAGGTGCAGATGATGGTGCCGGTCGGCGAGGTGGTACGTCGGCGCGCCGTGCCCGAGGTGCGCGTGGCTGACCAGGCCCAGCTCCTCCAGGAGCTCCAGCGTGCGGTAGACGGTGGAGATGTTGACGCCTCCCGCGGTACGGCGCACCTCGGTGAGGATCTCGTCCGGCGTCGCGTGCTCCAGCTTGTCCACGGCCTCCAGCACGAGCTGGCGCTGCGGGGTCAGCCGGTAGCCGCGCTTCCGTAGATCGCTCTGCCAGTCGGTGGTCACCACAGGGCCAGTGTAGGAGTCCGGCGGGCGCGCGGGGCGGCGTGCCGGGGGCACGGAGTGGGAGCGGTGCCCACGGCTCTTCCCGCCCTCGCGGGAGGGGACGGGCGTGGTACGGGGCGGCCCGGCGGGGCGCCGGCCGCCCACGGGTGATCCGGAACCGTACCTTCCCAGGGGGTTGACCCGGGAGTCGAACATCTGGAGGGTTACGGATGCTTTGTCTTTCGGTTTGTGCCGACCTTCCCCCACCGGCCGGTGCCCAGCCGTTACCGAGCGCATCCGTTCTGTAGATCTCTAGAGCTGTAGGTCTGGCCGGGGGGCACCCCCGGCCCGGGAGGTGGGCCCCATGAGGCAGGCTTCGTCACTGGACGTGACGGACGGTGCGGAGCTGCGGACGTACCGCACGAGGCTGGTCGCGGTGCCGCAGCGCTTCGCCCTGGCCCGGAAGTCCGTCGGGGCGCAGCTGCGGCTCTGGGGCTACGACGGCCTGGTCGACGCCGCCGCCATGTGCGTCACCGAACTGCTGGCCAATGTCCACCGGCATGTGAGTTCGCACGAGTGCGGTCTGATGCTGCAGGCGCTGCCCGAGGGGGTGCGGATCTCCGTCAGCGACCGCTCTCCCGCCCTGCCCGTCGCGGACGAGGAGCCGGACTGGCACGCGGAGCGCGGGCGCGGCCTGTTCCTGCTCAGCCGCACCGCGGACGGCTGGGGCGCCGAGCGGACGCCGACCGGCAAGGAGGTCTGGGTCCTGCTCCTGGAGCACCCGGAGACCGCGGGGGCAGCGGGGGCGTGAACCCCCGGCCGGGGCCGGGGCCGGCCCTCCGGCCGGGAAGGGCGGGGAGCTACGGGGGCTACTTGAAGAAGGCGATGCCGTCGTCCGGGAGGTCCTTCAGGTCCTTGGCCCATTCGCTCGGGTCCACGACCTTCTTCAGGTGCGCCGACATGTACGGGCGCAGTTCGATCTCCGGGGTGGCCTTCTCGCCGACCCACATCAGGTCGCTCTTCACATAGCCGTAGAGCCGCTTGCCGCCGGAGTACGGGCCGGAGGCGGCGGTGCGGGCGACGGCGTCGGTGGCGAGGTCGATCTGCGGCTTCTGGTCCGCCAGTTCGCCGTACCAGACCTCGACGACACCGTCCTGCCGGACCATGACGACCTCGACCTTGCGCTCCTTGTCGATCCGCCAGAAACCCTTCTCGGACTCCAGCGGGCGGACCTTCCTGCCCTCGGCGTCGAGCTCCCAGGTGTGCGAGCTGTACTCCAGGAAGTCCCGCCCGTCGTGGCCGAAGGTCACCTCCTGGCCGAAGTTGCACTTCTCCGCGCCCGGGAAGTCGTGAACACCGGCCCCCTCCCAGTTGCCGAGGAGGAAGGCGAGGGGGACGAGGTCCGGGTGCAGGTCGGACGGGATCTCGATCATGAGTTCAGGCCCTGGCGATCTGTGGGGTGCGGTGTGGTGCGGAGGGGGTCGGTCAGCGCTGTCCCTGGTACAGCTTCTTCCAGGTCAGGCCGGCGAACGCGAGCACGCCGACGACGACCAGGACCAGCAGCACGGTGAAGAATGCCTCAAGCACGGGAGCGCGCCTCTCGGAAGGGGGAACGACGGACCGCCCCCGAGTCTAGTCGGCACGGCCCCGGGCGGCGGTGTGAGGTCCACCGCCCCGGGGGGTGCGGCCGCCGTACCGGCGGGGTGCTCGGCCGCTCGGGTGAAACGCGTGGTTCTAGAGTGAACGCATGGCGAAGAAGCTCGTGATCAAGGTGACGGCCGGGGCGGACGCACCCGAGCGGTGCTCGCAGGCGTTCACGGTGGCGGCGGTCGCCGTCGCCAGCGGGGTGGAGGTCTCGCTGTGGCTGACCGGGGAGTCGGCCTGGTTCGCGCTGCCGGGGAAGGCCGCCGAGTTCGAACTGCCGCACGCAGCCCCGCTGCCGGACCTGCTCGACGCGCTGCTCGCGGGCGGCCGGGTCACGCTGTGCACCCAGTGCGCGGCCCGTCGCGGCATCGAGGAGAAGGACACCTTGGAGGGCGTACGGATCGCGGGCGCCCAGGTGTTCGTCAGCGAGGCCATGGCGGACGGCACGCAGGCGCTCGTCTACTGATCGTTCCGGCCCGTCCGCCGAAGGCCGCGCGCCGCCGCGGGAGCCGCCGGCGGCCACCGGAAGCGGAGGACGGCCGGGGGCGCGGGGGAACCGGGCCGGCCGAGGCGGCGGCGCGGCTCCGTGCCGGACGGGCCGCGGCGGACGGCCGCCCGGATGCCCAGCGGCGCCCGGATGCGGCGTGAGAGTCAGCCGCGGTCGTGGCGGTCGATCTCGCGCCACCAGCGGTCCGACTCCGGATCGCCGGACTCGTCCCACCAGCGGTCCTCGGGACCGCGCCGGTTGGCGACGATCGCGGCCACCGGTGGAATGGCCGCGGCGACCACGCACATGGCGATCGCGGCCGCCACCGACCACAGACGCACCACGGACCAGGCCGTGACGAACAGGGTCAGGCACGCGCCCATGAGGATGAAGTAGCTGCGCCGGCGTCGCGCGTACATTCCACCAGCGTACGACCGGAACGCCCGCCCGGCTGCCGTCCGGTTCCCGTTCGGTGCCCGTCCGGTGCCCGTTCGTCTTCGCGTCCCCGGGTGCGCCGGCGCGTTCCGGCCGGCTGCCCGGAAGCGGTGCCGGTGGACCCGGGTGCGCGAGCGACCGCCCGTATCGCTCGCGCACCCGGCGCCCGTACCGTCCGTACCGCCGTCAGACGGCGATGGAGATCTCGGCGAGGCCGCCCTTCCGGGCGACGACCTTGCGGTCGGCCGTGCCGCCGGGCACGAGGGCGCGCAGTGTCCAGGTGCCCTCGGCGGCGTAGAAGCGGAACTGTCCGGTGGCCGAGGTGGGGACCTCGGCGGTGAACTCGCCGGTGCTGTCCAGCAGTCGTACGTAGCCGGTGACCGGCTCGCCGTCGCGGGTCACCTGGCCCTGGATCGTCGTCTCACCGGGCTTGACGGCCGAGGTGTCCGGGCCGCCGGGCTGTGCTCCACACATGTGCTGTTCCTCTGGTCGAAGGGGTGCCGGGCCGGGCCCTGGGTCCGAACCGGCGGGATTCCGTGGCTACTTGGCGGGGCCGAGCTCGATCGGCACGCCGACGAGCGAGCCGTACTCGGTCCAGGAACCGTCGTAGTTCCTGACGTTCTCCTGGCCCAGCAGCTCGTGCAGCACGAACCAGGTGAGGGCGGAGCGCTCACCGATGCGGCAGTAGGCGATGGTGTCCTTGGAGAGGTCCACGTCCTCCGACTCGTAGAGCGCCTTCAGCTCCTCGTCCGACTTGAACGTGCCGTCGTCGTTGGCGTTCTTCGACCACGGGATGTTGCGGGCGCTCGGCACGTGGCCCGGGCGCTGCGACTGCTCCTGCGGCAGGTGCGCCGGGGCGAGCAGCTTGCCGCTGAACTCGTCGGGGGAGCGGACGTCGACCAGGTTCCTGACGCCGATCGCGGCCACGACGTCGTCGCGGAAGGCGCGGATCGAGGTGTCCTGCGGCTTGGCCTTGTAGTCGGTGGCGGGGCGCTGCGGGACCTCGGCGACCAGGTCGCGGGAGTCCAGCTCCCACTTCTTGCGGCCGCCGTCGAGCAGGCGGACGTCCTGGTGGCCGTAGAGCTTGAAGTACCAGTAGGCGTAGGACGCGAACCAGTTGTTGTTGCCGCCGTAGAGGACGACCGTGTGGTCGTTGGCGATGCCCTTGGCGGAGAGCAGCTTCTCGAAGCCGGCCTGGTCGACGAAGTCGCGGCGGACCGGGTCCTGGAGGTCCGTCTTCCAGTCGATCCGAAGGGCGTTCCGGATGTGGTTCTTCTCGTACGCCGAGGTGTCCTCGTCGACCTCGACGACGGCGACCTTCGGGTCGTCGAGATGGGCCTCGACCCAATCGGCGTCCACCAGAACGTCGTTGCGGCTCATATGTCTTCTCCTCCGGGGCAGTTCGGGGCGGTTCGGGGTGCTTCGGTACGGCCCGGGAGCTGTGGTGCTCCGGGGCGGTTGCGGACATCGGGGCGGCGCCGGTTCGCTCGTTCGCGGGAGGCGGGGAGGCGGGACCGGCGCCGTTCACGGACGTCCGGCGGCCCGAGGGCGCAGTGCGCGGGTGCCTGCGCCTCATGGGGCGGGGAGGGCCTGCGGGGCCCGGGAAACGGGTGTGGTCACCCGCTCAGAGAGCGCGACACAGCATGGCGGCGACACGGCACAGGTCGACTGCCCGCCGCTTCGTGAGATCCGCCTGTCGCTTCATGGCCCCGATCGTAGGGAGCCGCGGCCCACCATGTCACCGGCGTGTCATATGGCGAGACGTGAAAGTTCACGATGCGGGATAGCGGCGGCCGTGGCGAACCCGCGGAAGCCGTGCGGGGCCGGAGCGCCCGGGGATTTCCGGGGCACGGACATCGCCGTCTCGGCTGTCGGGACGGCGTGTGAACACCCGTACGGGTGTGGGTGGTTGACCCCGCCCGGGCGGCCGGCCGTACCGGTTGAGCCCCGGGCGGGGGGCGCGGCACCGGGCGCGGGCGCGGCCGGTGTGCGGGCGCGGCCGGTGTGCGGGCGCGGCCGGTGTGCGGGGCTCAGCCGGCGAGCGCCACCCGGCTGCCCTTGAAGGTGATGTCGATGCCCTGCTCGGTCGGCTCGACGGACTCCAGCTCCAGGCCCTGCGGGAGGCCCGAGATCTTCCGCTCCATGTCGATCCGGCTGCGCACCAGTTGCTCCACTCCGGGCAGCCCGTCGGTGGCGATCTCCTCGGCGCGCAGCTTGATGGTGTCGCCGCCGGCGACCGAGACGGCGCTCACCACGCTGCGGTCGAAGGACTGCCCGGTGGGCAGCTGGAGGCTCGCCGTGACCTTCACCTGCGGCTGACCGGTTTCGCCCTTGCCGCCGTACGCGATGCTGATGCCGTCCTCGGCCAGCTCGGAGAGGTCCGCGTAGCTGATGGACGCGGCACCGGTGGCCGTGGCGGCGGTGGCGGAGGAGAAGTTGTTCTCCAGGGCCACGTCGCGCAGTCGGGCGGTCATGGTGGTGAGCCGTACGGACTGGCCGTTCGCCTCGGCCGTCATGCCGTCCATGGTGACCTCGACCTCGTCGAGCTCCTTGCCCGCGGCCTGCGTCAGGAAGGGGAAACCCTTGATCGAGACCTCGGGTTCCCCGGTGAGGCCCTGATTGCTCTTGATCTTCGCGGCGGCCTCCGACTCGGCGAGATTGACGGCGAGCCGGTCGGCGGCCACGAAGAGACCGCCGAGAACCACCGTGAGAATCAGCAGTATTCGCAGTGCGCGCATCCGTTTCCACCCCAGAGAGAGATCCACCCGTTCCGCGCGAGCCTAATGCCGGAGGCGTGGCGGTCAACCGAGCGTCCGGCTCAGCACGTACACGGCGGGAGCCGCGGCGGCGAGCGGGAGCGCGACACCGGCGGTCATGTGCACGAACCGGGACGGGTAGTCGTAGCTCGCCACCCGCAGCCCGATCAGCGCGCAGAGACCGGCGACGGCGCCGAGCAGGGCGCCGGCCGGACCGTCGCCCGCCCACTGGCCCGCGCCGAAGCCCGCCGCGGCGGCCGCGGCCAGCGCGCCGGAGACCGAGAGCACGGAGGGCAGCGGCAGCGCGCGGACGACCGCCGCGGCAGCCACCGCCGCCGCGCCGGTGACGACGGCGCCCCCGGAGTACGCGGCCGCGGCCAGATAACCGCCCGCGAGAACGGCCAACGCACTGGACGCCACCCCGGCGGTCAGCGCGTACATCCGCTCGTCCGGCGAACTGTGGTTGCGCAGCTGGAGCACGAGGACGAGGAGGAGCCAGACGCCGAGCGTGCCCAGGGCGACGGTCGCGGCGTCACCGCGGTCCGTGGCGAACAGGGCCGCGTCCGCCGTCAGTCCGCCCGCGAAGGCCAGGGCGATGCCCTGGCGGGCCGGCCACATGCCGTTGAGGCGGTACCAGCCCGCCGCCGTGACGGCCTGGAGGAGGACGACGGGAACGGCGAGCGCCGGCCGGGCGAGCGGCGCGGTCAGCGCGATGAGTGCGGCGAGCACGGCGGTGAGCAGAGCGGGCTGGAGGCCGGGCGCGATGATCGGCGACCTGCCCTCGGCGCGGGCCCGCTGGGCGGGCGTGAGCGCGGGCCCGGCTGGTTCGGCGGGGCGGGCGGGGCCGGCGGCGGCTTGCGGGGCGTGCGCGCCGGCCGGAGGCTCCGCCGGGGCGCCCCCGCCGGGGCCCGGCCGGGATCCGGGGCCGGGCGGGGAACCGGGGACGGCGCCGGTGCCGTACGGGCCGGCTGCGTACGGGCCGGGCGGATACGGAGCGGGCGGGTACGGCCCGGGGGCCGGGGCGCCGGGCTGGGAGGAGGTGCCCGGCTGCCGGGCAGCGGCGCCGGGGTGCCCGGCGGGGCCTGGGCCGGGGTGCGGGGCGCCGTGGGCGCCGGGCGCCACCGGCGCGCCGTACTGGGGCACCTGCTGTCCGGCCGGGGCACTCGGGTGTCCGTGCGGGGCGCCCCGATGTCCCTGCGGACCTGCCGGGTGGGCGACGCCGGGAGCGGGGGCGTGGCGACCCGGCCCGGGGTATCCGGGGTATCCGGGCTGCGCGGGGTGCGCGGACTGTGCGGGGGGCGCGGGGTGCGCGGGGTGGTCGGACTGCCCGGGGTGCCCGGGATATCCGGACTGCGAGGGGTGTGCGGACTGCTGTGCGGGGTGCGCGGGCTGTGCGGGGTATCCGGGCTGCGCGGGGTGCGTGGGCTGCCCGGGGTGGGCGGTGGGGTCGTCGCCCGGTGCCGGGTGGCCGCCCGCGGCCATGCCGAACCCGGCGGCCGGGCCGGCTCCGTACGGGGCCGGCTGCTCGGGCGGCAGCGGGCCCGGTCCGCTCCATCCCGGCCCGCTCCATCCCGGACCGGGACCCTGTGCCCCGTTCGCGCCCTGCCCCTGCCCCTGCCCCTGCGCCGGGCCACGGCCCTCCCCAGGATCCCGGTGCTGTTCCGGTGCCCGGCCCCGGGACGGATCCGGGCTCCGGCGCGGCGGATACGCCGTCTCGGCCGGGGACCCCGGCGTCCCCGGGCCGCCGGCCGGCGGAGCGCCCTGGGCGCCGGTGCCGCCGTACGGTCCGGGCGCGGGGCGGGGGCCCGCGGAGGGACGCGGGCCGTCGGCGGCGTACGGGCCGTGCGGGTCGTACGGGCCGTGCGGGCCGTAGGAGTGCTGGGGCTGGTCGGTCATGCTCGGCTGCTCACCCTCCTGCGAACGGTGGGAGCACCTCGACCGTGCCGCCCGTGGTCAGTGTGACCGTGTCGTGGCCGCGGACGCCAACCGGGTTGCCGTCCACCAGGAACGAGCAGCCGCGCAGGACCCGGGCGAACTCCGGCCGCGCGCTGTGCCGTTGCCGCGCGGCCTCCAGCGCTTCCGCGAGGGTGGCCGCCTCGTACGGCTCCTCGGCGGTGCCCGCGGCCGACTTGGCCGCCGCCCAGTAGCGGATCGTCCCTGCTGCGGCCATGACGGCTCCTTCTGTCGGTCTCCCGGGCGGCGCCCGACCGCTGTCCGGCGCCGCCCGTCAAATCTAAGCGAGGGGGGCTCCGTACCGGTCCGGCGCACCCCGGCGGCCCGCTCCGGCCGCCGCCGTCCCCCGTCGCGGGGCGGCCGGCCGGCTCCGGATTCAGCGGCTGTCGAGCCAGTCGGCGATGCGGTGCAGCAGAGGGGGCGCGACCGCGTTCTCCGCGTGGCCCATGCCGCGTTCGAGCCAGAGCTCCACCGCGTCCGGGGAGGGGGCCGCGGCCAGCAGGGAGTGCGGGTGGTCCACCGGGAAGTAGGGATCGCGGTCGCCGTGCACGACGAGCAGCGGTACCGGCGCGATGAGCGGGACGGAGGCGACCGGGGACAGCGGCACCGGATCCCATTCTCGGTCGTCGATCCGGGTGCGCAGCCCGTAGCGGCCGACGATGCGCCCGGCCGGGCGGGTCACCACCCAGTGGAGGCGGCGCATGGGCGCGGTGCCCCGGTAATACCAGCGGGCGGGGGCGCTCACGGCGACGACCGCGTCCGTGCCCGCTCCTGTGCGCCCCTCGGCCGTGACGCCGGGGCGATCGGCGGGAGCGGAGCGGCTTCCGGGGCCCGGTACGGATCCGTCCGCCGGGGCGTTCGGCCCGTACAGGGCGGCGTGCCGGATGACCACCGAGCCGCCCATGGAGAAGCCCACCGTCGCCACCCGGTGGTGCCCGAACGAGCGGGCCCAGCGCACCGCGGCGGCGAGGTCCAGCACCTCGCGGTCCCCGACGGTGGAGTGTCCGCCGGAGCGGCCGTGCCCCCGGAAGGAGAAGGTGACCACGGCCGCGTGCTCCGCGAACACGTCCGCCACCCGCTGGACGGCGGGACGGCCGAGGGAGCCGGTGAACCCGTGTGCGACCACGATCACCGGCCCGTCGGAGGCCCGCTTCCCGGGCTTCCCGCCGGCCGGCCCGGGCCCGCCCCCGGACCCGCCCCCGGACCCGCCCGGGCCGCCGGGCGGCCGGGCGGGCCGGTACGCGGCCTCGACCGGCACCCCGTCGTCCGTCAGCAGCGTGGCGCGGCGAAGGCCCTGAACAGGGCCTCTCCCGCCACGCGAGGTGACCGGAGAGACACCGATCCGTGGGTGCGAGGCCTCCGGTTCCGCCGTCATGTGGGCTATTCTGCTGGGCATGAAGGATCCGGGCAGCGACGCCCCCGGGTCCTTTCGTGCATTCGGACACGTCCGGCACGGAGCTCCCCGGTCCGTGCCCGGGAGGAGGCGGGAGACGGGGCGTACGGAGCGTTGCCGCGGCGAGCGGCACGGTGCGATACGAGTAGCCGGCAGTACGGAGCAGTACAGAGCAGTGCCGCTTACGTCCTCGCAGGGACCGAGGAGGAACCGACGTCATGGGCAAGCGCACATCGCGGAACCGGAAAGCCCGCTCGGCCGGGCACCATATCCAGGCCGTTCAGGCCACCGACACCCCGGCCGTTCCGGCCACCGAGGCCGCTCAGGCCGCGACGACAGCAATGACCACCCCGCTCGAAGGGGGCAGGCGATGAGTTCTCTCCTGCTGCTGACCAACGCGCTCCAGCCGTCCGCCGAGGTACTCCCCGCCCTCGGCCTGCTGCTGCACCACGTACGCGTGGCCCCCGCCGAGGGGCCCGCCCTGGTGGACACCCCCGGCGCCGACGTGATCCTCATCGACGGGCGGCGCGATCTTCCCCAGGTCCGTTCCCTCTGCCAGCTCCTCCGCTCCACCGGCCCCGGCTGCCCGCTGATCCTGGTGGTGACGGAGGGCGGACTCGCCGCCGTCACGGCCGAGTGGGGTGTCGACGACGTGCTGCTCGACACCGCCGGTCCCGCCGAGGTCGAGGCCCGGCTGCGGCTGGCCACCGGCCGCCAGCAGCTCACCGGCGACGACAGCCCGATGGAGATCCGCAACGGCGACCTCTCCGTGGACGAGGCGACGTACAGCGCCAAGCTCAAGGGCCGGGTCCTCGATCTGACCTTCAAGGAGTTCGAGCTGCTGAAGTACCTCGCCCAGCACCCCGGGCGGGTCTTCACCCGCGCGCAGCTCCTGCAGGAGGTCTGGGGCTACGACTACTTCGGCGGCACCCGCACCGTCGACGTGCACGTACGGCGGCTGCGCGCCAAGCTCGGCCCGGAGCACGAGTCCCTGATCGGCACCGTGCGCAACGTCGGCTACCGCTTCGTCGTCCCGGAGAAGGTCGAACGGGCGGCCGAGGAGGCCAAGGCGAAGGCGGAGGCGAAGGCGGAGGCGCAGGCCAAGGCCAAGGCCGGGGCCGGGACGGCGGCCGGGGCGGAGGCCGCGGCAGCCGGGGGACCTGCGGGCCCGGGCGCCGCCGAGGCCGCCGGGCCGCGTTCCGCCGGGGCGGCCAAGGGATGAGTTGGCCCGCGTAGACTGCCGCGTGTGGCCAAGGTGACGCGTGACGATGTGGCAAGACTGGCGGGGACCTCGACCGCGGTGGTCAGCTACGTCATCAACAACGGGCCGAGGCCGGTCGCCCCGGCCACACGCGAGCGGGTCCTCGCGGCCATCAAGGAACTCGGCTACCGGCCGGACCGCGTCGCCCAGGCGATGGCCAGCCGCCGTACCGACCTCATAGGGCTCATCGTGCCCGACGCCCGGCAGCCGTTCTTCGCCGAGATGGCGCACGCCGTGGAGCAGGCGGCCGCCGAGCGCGGAAAGATGGTCCTGGTCGGCAACTCCGACTACCTGGACGAGCGCGAGGTGCACTACCTGCGTGCCTTCCTCGGCATGCGGGTCTCCGGGCTGATCCTCATCAGCCAGGGCCCCAGCGAGCACGCGGCCACCGAGATCGACGCCTGGGACGCCCGGGTGGTGCTGCTGCACCGCCGGCCGGACGCCATCGACGACGTGGCCGTCGTCACCGACGACATCGGCGGCGCGCAGCTCGCCACCCGGCATCTGCTGGAGCACGGCCATCCGTACGTGGCCTGCCTCGGCGGGGTCGAGACGACGCCGGTGGCCGGCGACCCCGTCACCGACCACGTCGAGGGCTGGCGGCGGGCCATGGCCGAGGCCGGCCGCTCCACCGAGGGCCGGCTCTTCCAGGCCCCGTACAACCGCTACGACGCGTACCGGGTGGCCCTGGAGCTGCTGGCCGGCCCGGACCGGCCGCCCGCCATCATCTGCGCCGTCGACGACCAGGCCATCGGCGTGCTCCGGGCGGCGCGCGAGCTGCGGATCGACGTGCCGGGCGAACTGGCCGTCGCGGGCTTCGACGACGTGAAGGAGGCCGCGCTCACCGATCCGCCCCTGACGACGGTCGCCTCGGACCGCCGGGCGATGGCACGGGCGGCGGTCGATCTCGTCCTGGACGACGGGCTCCGGGTCGCGGGCTCGCGGCGGGAGCGGCTGCGGCAGTTCCCGTCCCGGCTCGTCGTCCGGCGCTCCTGCGGCTGCGGCGATTAGCGGCCGGCCCCGGCCGGGCGGGCCGGACGGGCCGGACGGGCCCGGTGCGCCATGCCGGAGGCCGCCGGGGCCTTTATGTCGGGCATACGCGCTTCTGCCGGGCTTCTCAGGACGTACTCATCGGATTCTCATCTTCGCGGCGCACCGTCGAAGGCATGGATGAAATCCGTACGCACCCGCCGCAGCCGCAGCCGCAGCCGCAGCCGCAGCCGCAGCCGCAGTCGCAGTCGCAGCCGCAGTTCCCGCCCCCGCCCCCGCCCTCGTCTGCGGGAGCGTCCGTCCCGGAGCGGCCCTCCCGCGCGCCCTTCGTCACCCCCGACGGCGCCACCGTCTGGCCCTCCGGGGGCGGGGGCGGTCACGCGGACCCCGGGGCGGCCCCGCCGGCGGCCCCGCCCGGTCCGCCGGAGTCCGCGCCGCGGGCCGGGCACCGGCGGCGCCGCGCCCGCGGGCCGGCCGGGCTCTTCGCCGCTGTCGCCCTCGTGGCGGCCGCGGTCGGCGGTGGGACGGGATGGGCGGCCGGCGCGCTGACGGACGGCGGCGGGAACACCCCCGCCACGGCCGTCACGGGAACCCAGACCTCCGCGTCCCCGGACGGCACCGTCGCCTCCGTCGCCGCCGCGGTCCGGCCGAGCGTCGTCGAGATCCGCGCCACCTCCCGCTCCGGTGAGTCCACCGGCTCCGGGGTCATCACGACCTCCGACGGCGAGATCCTGACCAACAACCACGTGATCTCCGGTGCCTCGGCCGTCGAGGTGGTGTTCAGCGATGGGAAGACGGCGGCCGCCGAGGTCGTCGGCACCGCGCCGGACCTGGACATGGCGCTGCTCAAGGCGCGGGACGTCCAGGGGCTGCGGGCCGCGCGGCTGGGCGACTCCGGCAGTGTGAAGGTCGGCGACCAGGTCGTCGCCATCGGCTCACCGGAAGGGCTGACCGGCACGGTGACCAGCGGCATCGTCTCGGCTCTGGACCGCGATGTCACCGTGCGGCGGGACGACGGCGGACAACAGCAGCCGTACGGCGGGGGCGACCGGTGGCCGTTCGCGTTCGGCGGCGGCGAGTACAACGGCGACGTCGGCTCCGACACCACGACGTACAAGGCCCTGCAGACGGACGCCTCGCTCAACCCGGGCAACTCCGGCGGGGCGCTGATCGGCATGGACGGCCGCGTCATCGGGATCAACTCGGCGATGTACGCGCCCAGTACGGTCGCCGGCGCGTCGGGCGGCGCGGGCAGTGTCGGCCTGGGCTTCGCCATCCCGGTCGACGACGTGAAGCAGATCATGGAGGAGCTGAGGTCCGGCTCCGGCGGGTGAGGCGCGGCTCCGGGAGCGCATGCGGCCGCGCCCCGGGCGGACGGCGGACCCGCCCGGACGCCCGCGCACCGGATGGCGGACCCGCCCGGACACCCGCGCACCGAATGGCGAACCCCGCGCCGGACGGCCTCCCCGTGCGAGTCTGAGAGCTGTGCCGCACATCCCGGTGCGCCCGCCGCACTCCGCCGTGCCGCACACCGCCATGCCGTAGAGCCGTAGTGCCGTAGTGCCGTACACCCGTGAGGTAACGCATCGATGAGCCCCACCGAAGGCGGCCACCGCATTCTGATCGTCGACGACGAGCCCGCCGTGCGCGACGCGCTCCGCCGCAGCCTCGCTTTCGAGGGCTACGGCACCCGGACAGCCGTCGACGGTCTCGACGCCCTCGCCCGGGCCGAGGAGTACCGGCCGGACCTGGTGCTGCTCGACATCCTCATGCCGCGCATGGACGGCCTGACCGCCGCCCGCCGCCTCCGGGCCTCGGGCAGCACGGTGCCGATCCTGATGCTGACGGCACGGGACACGGTCGGCGACCGCGTCACCGGCCTGGACGCGGGCGCCGACGACTACCTCGTCAAGCCGTTCGAACTGGACGAACTGCTGGCCCGGGTGCGGGCCCTGCTGCGCCGGAGCTCGTACGCGTCCGGCGCGGCGGAGGCGGGGCAGGAGCCGCCCGGAGTCCTCGCCTTCGGCGACCTCCGGATGGATCTCGGCACGCGCGAGGTGACCCGCGGCGGGCGGCCGGTCGAACTGACGCGCACGGAGTTCACGCTGCTGGAGATGTTCCTCGCGCACCCCCGGCAGGTGCTCACCCGGGAGCAGATCCTCAAGGCCGTCTGGGGATTCGACTTCGAACCCGGTTCCAACTCCCTGGATGTGTACGTGATGTATCTGCGACGCAAGACGGAGGCGGCCGGTGAGCCCCGGCTCGTCCACACCGTGCGGGGCGTCGGCTATGTCCTGCGCGACGGCAACGGAGCGCGATGAGCACCCCGGACGGCCCGCACCCGCCGGGCAGCCCCGGGGAACCGGGCCCGTACGGCACGTCCCGGCCCCCGGGCGCCGCTTCCCCGGACCCGGCCGCCTCCCGCCCCGCCCCCACGCCTCCACCCCCGCCGCCCCACGGCGGTGTGCGGCTCCCCGCCGCGCCACCGGGGCCACCCGCGACTCCCGCCCCGCCGCCTGCCCCGTCGCCCGGACCGCAGTCCGGACCGCGGTCCGCCCCGTTGCCCGGCCGGCGCCCGGGGCGTACGTCCCGGCGTCTCCCCCTGCGCACCCGGCTGACGCTGCTGACGGCGGTCGCGGTGGCCGTCGCCGTCGCCGTCTCCGCCTTCGCCTGCTGGTTCCTCACCCGCGACCAGCTCCGCTCCCAGCTCGACGCCTCCCTGCGCAACGTCAACGTCCCGCCGACGTACATCGCGCAGACCGTCCGCGACTGCGCGTCCACCGACCCCCCGACCAGCGAGCAGACACTCCCCGGCATCGCCTACGGGCAGGTCGTCACGGACGACGGCCGCCGCTGCGTGGGGTTCAACTCCCGCCCCGTGCGGGTCGAGCCCGAGGACGCCGAGGTCGCCGCCGGCACCCGGGACGAGGTGCTGCGGGACGGCGTGACGGAGAGCGGCGAGCCCGTACGGGTCCTGACCAAGCGGCCCGGTCCCGGGGACCGCGTCACCGGCTACGCGGTCTCCGTCTCCCGGCCGCTGAGCGAGATCCAGGAGCCGCTGGACACGCTGGCGCTGCTGCTGACCGCCGTCGCCGGGATCGGAGTCCTCGGTGCGGCCACGGCCGGCCTGTGGATCGCGCGCACCGGTCTGAAGCCGGTGGACCGGCTCACCGGTGCGGTCGAACACGTGGCCAGGACGGAGGACTTGGCGGTCCGCATCCCGGTCGAGGGCGGGGACGAGATCGCGCGGCTGTCGCGCTCCTTCAACGCGATGACCGCGGCCCTCGCCTCCTCCCGCGACCGGCAGCAGCAGCTCATCGCCGACGCCGGACACGAACTGCGCACCCCGCTGACCTCCCTGCGCACCAATGTCGACCTGCTCGTACGGAGCGAGGAGACCGGCCGTGCCATCCCCGAGGAGGACCGCCGAGCCCTGCTGGCCTCGGTGCGCGCCCAAATGACGGAGCTGGGGGTGCTCATCGGCGATCTCCAGGAACTGGCCCGGCCGGACGCCGCGGCGGGCGCCGGCCCCCCGGAGGTGGTCGCGCTGCACGAGATCGCCGGGCGGGCGGTGGAGCGTGCGCGGCTGCGCGGCTCGGGCATCGCGATCGTCACGGATCTGGCGCCCTGGTACGTCCGGGCGGAGCCGGCGGCGCTGGAGCGCGCGGTGGTCAACCTGCTCGACAACGCGGTCAAGTTCAGCCCGCCGGGCGGCGAGGTGGAGGTCGCGCTGGCGGGCGGCGAGCTGACGGTGCGCGACCACGGCCCGGGTGTGCCGGCGGAGGAACTGCCGCATGTCTTCGAACGGTTCTGGCGCTCGCCCTCGGCGCGCGGGCTGCCCGGTTCGGGGCTCGGGCTGTCGATCGTCGACCGGTCCGTCCGCCAGTCCGGCGGCGAGGTGCTGCTGCGGCCGGCGCCGGGCGGCGGCACCGTGGCTGCCGTACGGCTGCCGGGGGCCCCGCACCCACCGCCGGGGACGACGCCGGACTGACCGGGCTGTCCGCGGGGGCCGGGCTCGGGCCCGACGCAAGGGGGGGCGGGGCCGGGCCTCGGGCTGCCCATCCCGGGCCCGTCTCCTGTCCGCCGCTCACGGCGTACCGCGCACGCGCCGCGGGCCGCGCGCCGTTTCCCGGCCGCGTCGCACACCGGCCGTGCGCGGTCCGCCGCGCCGCCGCACTACCGCACTACCGCACTACTGCACGACCGTGATCCGGTCCGCCTTCGGAGGGGCGATGGGCGCCTCCGCCGAGGAGTGCGCTCCCAGGTACGCCGTGAAGGCGTCCAGGTCGGAGTTGCCGACGTACTTGTCCGTGGCTTCCTTGAAGACCGCGAAGCCGTCGCCACCCCCGGCCAGGAACTCGTTCATCGCCACCCGGTAGGTGCGCTGCGGGTCGACCGGCTCGCCGTTCAGCCGCACCGAGTCCGCGACGATCCGGTCGGCGCCGGACTTCGTCAGATCGAGGGTGTAGGTGAAGCCCTCCGAGACCTGGAGGATCTTCGGGGTGGCCTCGTTGGAGCCGCTGACCTGCTGCCGCAGGGCGGTCAGCAGTTGCTCGCCGGTCAGGTCGACCGCCGTGAGCATGTTGGTGAACGGCTGCACCGTGAAGGCCTCGCCGTAGGTCACCACGCCGTCGCCCTCGTCTCCCGAGGGGGCGTACGCCAGGTCGGAGCGGATGCCGCCCGGGTTCATCAGCGCGAGTTCCGCGCCGCCCTTGTCGGCGGGGGCCATGGCCTCCAGCTGGGCGTCCGCGATCAGGTCGCCGAGCGGCAGTTCGGGCGTGCCGGCGCCGCGGCCGGGGATGTCCGCGGCGATGTGGCCGACGGGCCGGCCGGCGACTGGGGCTGCCTTCGCGTTCCAGCGCTCGACGAGCGCCGTCATGTCGGCCGCCTTGGGCTGGTCGCGCCGGACGACGTGGTTGGCGGAGCTGACACGGGTGCGCACGATGTCGCGGGTGCGCCGGTCGTAGGTCAGCGTCGTGTCGGTGTAGAGCTTGCCGTAGGAGGCGGCCGAGGTGACCGTGCGCGGCTTGCCCGACGGGTCGGGGATCGTGCAGGCGTACGCCTGGTGAGTGTGGCCGGTGACCAGGGCGTCCACCCGCGAGGTGATCTTCCCGGCGATCTCGGCGATGGGCCCGGAGATGCCGTCGCCCGGACCGGGGCTGTCACAGTCGTAGTTGTACGCCGGGCTCGCCGGCGAGCCGCCCTCGTGGATGAGCGCGACGATCGACTTGACGCCCTTGCGCTCCAGCACCCGGGCGTACTTGTTGACGGTCTCGGCCTCGTCGTGGAACTTCAGGCCCTTGACGCCCTCCGCCGACACGATGTCCGGGGTGCCCTCCAGGGTCACGCCGATGAACCCGATCCGGACGTCGCCGCGCTTCCAGATCGTGTACGGCTTGAGGACGGGCCTGCGGGTCTTCTCGTCCGTCACGTTCGCCGCGAGGTACGGGAAGTCGGCACCCTCGAACACCTTGCCGTCCTCGAAGCAGCCCTCCTCCGGGTGGCAGCCGCCGTTCTGCAGCCGGGCCAGTTCGGCGCGGCCCTCGTCGAACTCGTGGTTGCCGACTCCGGCGACGTCCAGGCCGATCTTGTTCATGGCCTCGATGGTCGGCTCGTCGTGGAACAGGCCGGAGAGCAGAGGGCTGGCGCCCACCATGTCGCCGGCGGCGGCGGTCACGCTGTAGCGGTTGCCCTTGCGGGCCTGGCGCAGCGAGGTCGCCAGGTACTCGACACCGCCCGCGTCGATCTTCTCCGTCGTGCCGTCCTCGTGAACGTGCGTCACCTGCCCGGAGGAGCCGGCCGGCGGCTGCAGATTGCCGTGGAAGTCGTTGAACGAGAGCAGTTGGACGTCGACGGTCCTGCTGTGGCCGGGACGGCCGCGGTCACCGCTGTGGGCGCCGGCCGGCACGGCTGCGGACAGCACCCCGGCCGTGGCGGCCAGGACGGCCGTCCCTGCGGTCAACCGGCGCACGCGGCGGCGCCGTTGGGATGAGGCTGACATGAAGTTCCCCTTCACAGGCTGTGGAAGACCGATGCGGTGCGTCGCAGCCTACGGTCAACGCGCGTAGCGTGTCAGGGCCGGTCGGGTAACGAGCGGGTTGCGGCCGGGTGCCGCGCGGTGCCGCGGGGACCGGCGGCCCGGCGCACGGCCCCGCCCGCGGCCTCGCGTGCGGCTCTGCGGCGGGCCGGTGCGCCGCGTCGTAGGCTCGGCGCCATGAGCGACGTGATGAACGGTGCGGGCGCGGGCCGCACGATCGACATCCTCGACGAGGTGCCGTCCGGCCTGCTCACGGAGGTAGGGCAACTGATCGACGGGGCGGCGCTCGAGGACGGCCGCCAGGCGGTGTCCGAGCAGGGCCGGCTCAACCTGCGCGGCGGCCGGCGCGAGGGCGTCCGGCACTTCCTGCTCCGCGAGACCGACGGCGGCACCCTCGCGGGCTACGCCCAACTGGACGGCACCGACCCGGTGGAGGCCCCCGCCGCCGAACTGGTGATCCACCCGGCCCACCGGCTCCAGGGGCATGGCCGGGCCCTGGGCAGGGCCCTGCTGACGGCCACGGGGCAGCGGCTGCGCGTCTGGGCGCACGGCGGTCATCCCGCCGCCCGCCTCCTCGCGCAGGGTCTGGGCCTCACCCTCTTCCGCGAACTGCGCCAGATGCGCCGCCCGTTGACCGGCGAGGGCGCCCTCCCCGAGCCGCGGCTGCCGGAGGGCGTGACCGTCCGCACCTTCCGGCCCGGCGAGGACGACGAAGCCTGGCTGGCCGTCAACGCGGCCGCCTTCGCCCACCACCCCGAGCAGGGCTCCCTCACTCAGCGGGACCTCGACGACCGCAAGAGCGAGGACTGGTTCGACCCGGAGGGCTTCTTCCTCGCCGAGCGCGAGGGCCGCATCGTCGGCTTCCACTGGACGAAGATCCACCGGGAGGAGGGGCTCGGCGAGGTGTACGTCGTGGGGGTGGCGCCGGACGCGCAGGGCGGCGGCCTCGGCAAGGCCCTCACCCTGATCGGCCTGCGTCATCTGGCCGGCCGCGGGCTGCCGGGCGTCCTCCTCTACGTTGACGCCGACAACACCGCGGCCGTCGGCGTCTACGAGGGCCTGGGGTTCACCGTCCACGAGACGGACCTGATGTACCGCACGGAGACCTGACACACCGGACGGGACCGGGGGCGGACGGATCCGGGGATGGACGGAACGGGGATGGACGGGAACCGGGGATGGACGGAACCCGGGCAGGGCGGGGCGGGGCAGTCGGGCCGGGGGCCGAACAGTGCCGCCCGGCGCCGAATCGGTCCGCGCCCGGTCCACCCGGCCGGTCCTCCCGGCCGGTCCTCCGCTCGTTCCGTCCGCCCGTCCGCCCGCCCGCCCGTCCGCCTAGCCCGTCCGCCCGGCCGTCCGCCCGACCGGCCCCGCCGGGACCGGACGCCGCCCGGCTCCCGCGTCCCGCACGCCGCGGATGCCCCGGGGGCCCCCGGACTGCCCCGCTCGACGATCCGGCAGGAGGTCCGTACGGCCGCGGCCCTCGCCGGCGGCGGTATCGCGGCACCTCCGTGAGGGTCCCCGCTTGCCTGTCCGCCATGTGGCCGTTACCGGTGATTCAGACTCGCTTGCGAGCATCGCCGAATGCAGCCCGCCGTCCCGACGACCCCCCACCGGCGGCCTCCCCGCGCCGTCCGGCCGTCTTCCGGGGAGCCGGTCCCCACCGCGTCGCGGAACAATGGGGACATGAACGACTCCAGCGCCCAGGAACCGGCCCGGACCGCCCCGGCACCCTCCGCCCCGACCGCCACGGACGGGCAGCCCTCCACCGGCGGAACCGTCACCGGCCGGTCCACCACCGAGGAGTCGGCCACCAGCCGGCAGCCCGCCACCGTCGGCCCCCGGCCCGCCGCCGAGCCCCCGCCGCGCCCGCAGCCGTCCGTGGGCTCCATCGCCGCGCACCGCCCGGCGGCCGTCGTCCCCGCCACCGCCTCCGACCTCGACCCGGACCTCGACGGCGATCCGGACACCTGGGAGGAGGACGACGAGACGGCCGCCGAACTCCCGCAGGGCCGCTTCCTGGACCGGGAGCGCAGCTGGCTCGCCTTCAACGAGCGAGTGCTGGAACTCGCCGAGGACCCGGCCACCCCGCTGCTCGAACGGGCGAACTTCCTTGCGATCTTCGCCTCGAACCTGGACGAGTTCTTCATGGTCCGGGTCGCCGGCCTCAAGCGCCGGATCGCCACCGGCGTCGCCACCCGCTCCGCCTCCGGCCTCCAGCCGCGCGAGGTGCTGGACCTCATCTGGACCCGCTCCCGCGAGCTCATGGCCCGGCACGCCGCCTGCTTCCAGCAGGACGTGCTGCCCGCCCTCGCCGAGGAGGGCATCCACCTCATCCGCTGGCGCGAGCTCACCGAGGCGGAGCAGGGCCGGCTGCTCACCCTCTTCCGGCAGCAGATCTTCCCGGTGCTGACCCCGCTCGCGGTCGACCCGGCGCACCCCTTCCCGTATATCTCCGGGCTCTCCCTCAACCTGGCCGTCGTGGTGCGGAACCCGGTCAGCGGCCACGAGCACTTCGCGCGGGTCAAGGTGCCACCACTGCTCTCCCGCTTCCAGGAGGTCTCGCCGCAGCGGTACGTGCCGCTGGAGGACGTCATCGCGGCCCACCTGGAGGAGCTCTTCCCGGGGATGGAGGTGCTCTCCCACCACATGTTCCGGGTCACGCGCAACGAGGACCTGGAAGTGGAGGAGGACGACGCCGAGAACCTCCTGAAGGCGCTGGAGAAGGAGCTCATGCGCCGCCGCTTCGGCCCGCCGGTGCGGCTGGAGGTGGAGGAGTCGATGGCTCCGGACGTGCTCGACCGGCTGATCCGCGAGCTGAAGATCAGCGAGGCCGAGGTGCACCCGCTGCCCGGCCCCCTGGACCTGACGGGGCTCTTCGGGATAGCCGCCCTGGACAAGCCGGAGCTCAAGTACCCCAAGTTCGTGGCCGGCACCCACCGGGACCTCGCCGAGGTGGAGTCGGCGTCCGCGCCGGACATCTTCGGGGCGCTGCGCGAGCGCGACGTCCTGCTGCACCACCCGTACGACTCCTTCTCCACCTCCGTGCAGGCGTTCCTCGAACAGGCGGCCGAGGACCCGGACGTCCTCGCGATCAAGCAGACCCTCTACCGCACCTCGGGCGATTCGCCGATCGTCAACGCCCTCGCCGACGCCGCCGAGGCCGGCAAGCAGGTGCTCGTCCTCGTGGAGATCAAGGCGCGCTTCGACGAGCAGGCCAACATCAAGTGGGCGCGGAAGCTGGAGGAGGCCGGCTGCCACGTCGTCTACGGCCTCGTCGGGCTGAAGACGCACTGCAAGCTCTCCCTGGTCGTCCGCCAGGAGGGCGACACCCTGCGCCGCTACTCGCACGTCGGCACCGGCAACTACCACCCCAAGACCGCCCGGCTCTACGAGGACCTCGGGCTGCTCACCGCCGACCCGGACGTCGGCGCCGACCTCTCCGACCTCTTCAACCGGCTCTCCGGCTACTCCCGCCGCTCCACCTACCGGCGGCTGCTCGTCGCGCCCACCTCGCTCCGCGACGGCCTCGTACAGCGCGTCAACCGGGAGATCGCGCACCACCGGGCCGGACGGCCCGCCTCCGTCCGGCTCAAGGTCAACTCGATCGTCGACGAAGTCCTCATCGACTCCCTCTACCGGGCCGCCCGGGCGGGCGTGCCGGTCGACGTCTGGGTGCGCGGCATCTGCGCGGTGCGGCCGGGCGTCGCCGGACTGTCGGAGAACATCCGGGTGCGCAGCGTCCTCGGCCGCTTCCTCGAACACTCCCGGGTCTTCGTCTTCGGCAACGGGGGCGACCCGGAGGTCTGGATCGGCAGCGCCGACATGATGCACCGCAACCTCGACCGGCGGATCGAAGCCCTGGTGCGGGTGACCGACCCGGGGCACCGGGAGTCGCTCAGCCGGCTGCTGGAGACCGGCATGTCGGACGACACCGCCTCCTGGCACCTCGGCCCGGACGGCAACTGGACCCGGCACGCGGTGGACACGGAAGGACAGCCGCTGCGGAACGTACAGGAGATGCTCATCGACGCCCGGAGGCGCCGGCGTGGCCCAGCGACATGACCCCACGGGTGGCACCACCCGCGCCCACGGCCCGGCCGGCCCCCTCTCCGGGTCCGGCCTCCCCGCTCCGGGAGGCCCGGCCGTGATCACGGCCGGGCACGGGCCCGCCGGCCACGGGCTCACCGACCGCACGGCCGGCGAGGTGCTGGCGGCCTATCTGCACGCGCAGGCGGCGGAGTTCCTGCGCAGCCTGCGGCTGCACCGCGAGAGCGGATCGGACGCGGAGGAGGCCGTCGGGGCACTGCTCCAGATGCGCCGCTCGGCACGGCGCATCGGGGGCGCGCTGCACACCTACCGCGCCCTCACCGACACCGGCTGGGCGGACCCGCTGGCCGCGGAACTGACCTGGCTCTCGACGACGCTGGCCCGCGAGCACGGCTACACCGAGCGGCTGGAGCGGCTGCGCGGCGCCCTGCACCGGCTGTCGGGCGGTGTGGGGGACGGCGGCGGCGGAGCCGCTCCGGCCGGGGCACACGCCCTCGGCGCGGATCCCGAGGGCGCGGGCGGGACCGGCCGGGTCTCCGTGGCTGCCTTCGGAACCGACGCGGGAGCAGGCGGCGCCTACGGAACCGGAGCCGGCGGATCTGGTGGGCCCGGCGGCTCGGGCGGCCCCGGTGCCGGAACAGCCGCCGACGGCAGCGCGCAGATCACCGGCCCGGCAGGGACAGGCACCGGCACGGACGCCCGCACGGACACCGGCACAGGCGCCGGCACGGACACCGGCACAGGCGCCGGCACGGGCGGCCGGAAGGACACCGCCACTCCTCTCGTCGGCCCGCAGCGCGGAAGCGGAAGCGGCAACGGCAACGGCGGCGGGAACAGCGGCGGGACCGGCGGCGGGAACGGAAGCGGCAACCGCGCATCCGCCGGCCCCTCCGCACGCTCCACGCTCACCATGGGGGCCGCCCGCGCCGGGGCGCTACTGGAACGGCAGTTGACCCTCGCCCGGACCCGCGCGCACTCCGCCGCCCTCCAGGCCCTCGGCTCCTCCCGCTTCCACGCGGTCGCCGACGCCATAGCGCTGCTGGCCTCCGAGGTGCCGCTCGCCCCGGACACCGCCGGGCGGCCGGCCCACGAGGTGCTGCCGCCCCTGGCGGAGGCGGCGTACCGGCGGCTCGGCGAGGCCGTCGAGGCACTGCCGCTGACCCGCGCGTCCCACCCGTACAACGCGGAGGCGCTGACCCACGCGCTGGCCGCCACCGGCTCGGCCGACGCACCACCCGCCGCCGAACGGCAGGACGCCCGGTGGCACCAGGTACGGCTGCTGGTCCGGCTCTGCCGGTACGCGCAGGAGGTCCTCGACCGGGCAGGGGCGTACGAGGTACCGCCGGACTCCGGCGCGCACCCCGTGGCGCCGGTCCTGCTGAGTGCCGAGCAGGCGCTGGAGCAGCACCAGGACGCCGCCGAGGCCGCCGCCGCCGCTGCCGCCGCGGCCCGCACCCCGCGGATCGCCCCGGCCACCGCCTACGCGCTGGGCGTGCTCCACGCGGACCAGCGGCACGAGGTGGAAGCGACTCGTCTAGTCTTCGGCCGTATCTGGCAGCGACTGACGACGGGGGTGTTATGAGAGGCGACGGGCACCACGGCGGTACGTATCGCCGGCAGGCGCGTGAGCACGCCGAAGAACACCCGTGGGAGCAGGGAATCATCCGTGCCGCGGGCTGCGTGCTGTGGCGGCGCGCACCGGAGGGCGGCATCGAGATCGCACTGGTCCACCGCCCCGAGTACGACGACTGGTCGCACGCCAAGGGCAAACTCGACCCGGGCGAGTCGGCCCTGACGGCCGCGCTGCGCGAGGTCGCCGAGGAGACGGGCATGGACTGCGAGCCCGGCCCCGCGCTGCCCACCGTGCGCTACACGGTCCGGGGCCGCGCCAAGGAGGTCCGCTACTGGGCGGCGGAGGTGCCGCCCTGCGAACGCTTCGTCCCCAACCCGGAGGTGGACCGACTCCTCTGGCTCAGGCCCGAGGCCGCCCGCCCCCACCTCACGCACGAACACGACCGCGTACTGGTCGACGCCCTGCTGACCACACTCGACCTGGTCTGACGGACATGTCGTACGCGATGAACGCCTTGCCGAACTCCTTCGCGTACCCCTTGCTCTCCATCCGCCGGCCGGAGAGGTGCTCTTCCTGCCCCGCTCAGTCCATGCCGTCCGCGTACGCGCCGACGAAGGTGCGCCGCGGGCCGTCCCACGCCCGCCCCGCGGCCTCCGCGCCGTCGTAGCCGGTGCGCCGCGCTGCCGAGCCGCCGCCCTCATCGGCGCGAGCCGCGCCACCGGCGTCATCGGCTTCGCTCTCAGGGCCTCAGCGGTTCCCACTGAATTCCCCGTTGCGGCCCGTCGGCCGAGTCGTCCCCCTTCGGCTCGATGCGCTTCACCCCCGTGACCGGCCCATGACCGGCATTCCGCATCCTCCCCCGCGCCTCTGACAGTTCGCGTCCCCCGGCAGCCGCACCTGCACGCCGTCCGCCCCTACCGGAGCCGCCGAACTCACCATCCGTACCAAGCCGCCTCCGCGACCGCAACGGAACTCCGGCCCGGCCGTGCGGATCGAGCCGCGAGCCGAACGGACCGGGCGACCGGGCGACCGGGCGGCCCGGGGGAGAAGCGGCGGTGCGTGCTTCCCTGATCACCGTCCCGGGAACACCACGCGCCCCGCGCGGCTCACGCGCTTTGCGCGGCCCCCGGTTCCGCCGGCTCCGTGGTTTCCCTCACCGCGGGGCCAGGGCCTCCCAGCGCACCGTGACCTCGCCCTGCCGCCAGCGCCGCGGGCCGTCCGTGACCGGCCAGCCGCCGGCCAGCGAACGCACCGCGCGTATCCAGCGCTGCCGGGCGCCGAGCGAGGCGTACGGGGCGGCGGCGGCCCAGGCACGGTCGAAGTCGCGGAGGAAGGCGTGCACCGGCTCGCCGGGCACATTGCGGTGGATCAGCGCCTTCGGCAGCCGCTCCGCCAGATCGGACGGGGCGGAGAGCGAGCCGAGCCGGGTGGCGAACGTCACCGTGCGCGGACCCTCCGGCCCGAGCGCGACCCAGACGTGGCGCCGGCCGATCTCGTCGCACGTGCCTTCGACCAGCAGCCCGTCCGGCACCGCCAGCCGTGTGCACAGCCGTTCCCAGACGGCCCGCACCTCGTCCTCCTCGTACTGCCGCAGGACGTTCGCCGCCCGGATCAGCAGCGGGCGCGCGCCGCCGGACAGCGGCACCTCGAAGCCGCCGTGCCGGAAGCTCAGCCCGTCCCGCTCGTACGGGCGCGCCGCCTCGACGCGGGCCGGGTCGATCTCGACACCGACGAGCCGGCTGTCGGGGCGGACGCGGCGCAGCCGTGCCAGCAGTTCGACGGCGGTCCAGGGCGCGGCCCCGTAGCCGAGGTCCACGGCGACCGGCGGTTCGTCCGCGCGCAGCAGGGCGGGGGCGTGGACGGCGGTGATCCAGCGGTCCATGCGGCGCAGCCGGTTGGGGTTGGTGGTCCCGCGGGTCGCCGTCCCGACGGGCCGGGAGCTCGGGGGGACGCGGCCTGCCATGCCCCGAGCCTATGCGGCCGCGGCCGCGGGCCGCCCCCGCCCGGCCCTTCCCGGCCGCCGGGCCCGGTGCACGGTGGCCCGTCCCGTCGCGCACCGGCCGGGCCGGCACGGCCATGTCCGCGTGCCGTCCGCGTGCCGTCCGCGGACCGGCCGGGCATCGGCCGCGCACCGTCCGATCCCGCCCCATTCCACCTCCCCGCGCGGAATGAAGTGTTCTCCCCGGCGGTTACACCCCGGAAGGAGGGGCGGACCGGGCCCCGGCAAGGAGGTCGCGCGCGGTGAGTCATCACGTGTCCTGGCTGGGATCGGCCCTGCCCAAGCAGCGGGGCGCCCAGCAGTCGAGGAACGAACGGCGCGGCCGTCACCCCATGCGCTTCGGCGGCCTCGGCGGTACCCGGCGGCCCCGCCGGGTCGCCATGCTCAGCGTGCACACCTCCCCGCTGCATCAGCCCGGTACCGGCGACGCGGGCGGCATGAACGTCTACATCGTCGAGCTGGCCAGGCAGCTGGCCGCCATCGACATCGAGGTGGAGATCTTCACGCGTGCCACCGCCGCCTCCCTTCCGCCCGCCGTCGAACTGGCGCCCGGCGTGCTCGTGCGGCATGTGGACGCCGGGCCGTACGAGGGCCTGGCGAAGGAGGAACTGCCCGCCCAGCTGTGTGCCTTCACCCACGGCGTGATGCAGGCGTGGGCCGAGCAGCGTCACGGCCACTACGACCTCGTGCACTCGCACTACTGGCTCTCCGGACATGTCGGCTGGCTGGCCGCCGAGCGCTGGGGCGTTCCGCTCGTGCACGCCATGCACACGATGGCGAAGGTCAAGAACGCCGCGCTGGCGGCCGGTGACACCCCCGAGCCCGCCGCGCGTGTCATCGGCGAGACGCAGATCGTGCACGCCGCGGACCGCCTCGTCGCCAACACCGCGGGCGAGGCCGGTGAGCTCGTCGAGCACTACGACGCCGACCCCGCCGAGGTCGAGATCGTCCACCCGGGTGTCGACCTCCGCCGCTTCCACCCCGCCGACGGCCGCGCCGCCGCCCGCGCCCGTCTCGGACTTCCGCAGGACGCGCTGATACCCCTCTTCGCGGGCCGCATACAGCCGCTGAAGGCCCCCGACATCCTGCTGCGCGCCGTGGCCGTGCTGCTGGACGAACGGCCGGAGCTGCGCGAGCGGATCATGGTCCCGGTGGTCGGCGGTCCCAGCGGCAGCGGCCTCGCCAAGCCGGAGGGACTGCAGAAGCTGGCGGCCAAGCTGGGCCTCTGCGACGTCGTGCGGTTCCACCCGCCGGTGGACCAGGACCGGCTGGCCGACTGGTACCGGGCGGCCTCCGTGCTCGTCATGCCCTCGTACAGCGAGTCCTTCGGGCTGGTCGCGGTGGAGGCGCAGGCGTGCGGCACCCCGGTCGTCGCCGCCTCGGTCGGTGGCCTGCCGGTGGCCGTGCGCGACGGGGAGAGCGGCTTCCTCGTCGAGGGGCACGACCCGGCCGACTACGCCCGGGTGCTCCGCCGCTTCCTGGACGGGCCGGAACTCACCGGCCGGATGGGCGCCGCGGCGGCCCGCCACGCCCAGTCGTTCGGCTGGGACGCCACCGCCGCGGCCACGGCCGACGTCTACGCGGCAGCCATGCACCAGATGCATCAGCGGCGTCGCCTACGATCACTGCATGGCCGACCTTGACCCGCATGTGATCGAGACCGTCGAACGAACACTGGACGAGGCGGGCCTCGCATGGGACAGCCCCTCCGACGGCCATTACGTCGTCACGCTCCCCGGGGTCCGGAAGCTCTCCACGACCTGCTCGCTGGTCGTCGGCAGACACTCCCTGTCCGTCAACGCCTTCGTCGTCCGGCACCCGGACGAGAACGAGGCGGCCGTCCACCGCTGGCTGCTGGAGCGCAACACCAAGCTCTACGGCATGAGTTACGCCATCGACCGGCACGGCGACATCTACCTCGCCGGCAAGCTGCCGCTGGCCGCCGTCACCCCGGAGGAGCTGGACCGGCTGCTCGGCACCGTGCTGGAGAACGCGGACGGCAGCTTCAACACCCTGCTGGAGATGGGTTTCTCCACCGCGATCCGCAAGGAGTACGAGTGGCGCGTCGCACGCGGCGAGTCCACCCGGAACCTCGAAGCCTTCGCCCACCTGACGGCGCCGACCGGGGGCGGATCCGGGAGCGGGACCGGAGCCGCCCCCGGGGGCGCGGCCGCGGATGCGTCCGGGGACGCGGCCGGCTGACGCGGCGGGCGACCGGGCCGGCCCCCGTCCTCGTAAGCCGCCCGAACGTCACCGGGGCTTACCGGTCCGGGCCACGATCCGGGCCACGATCCGGGCCCCGGCCCGGACTCCGTCCCCCGGCTGTCCGGGGTCCGAGACGGCCGGGGAACGAGGTTCGTGGCATCACAGAGGTCGATTAGGCTCGGAGCCATGGCCACCGCACCGTACAAGCTGATCCTGCTCCGCCACGGCGAGAGCGAATGGAACGCGAAGAACCTCTTCACCGGCTGGGTTGACGTCGACCTCACCGAGAAGGGCGAGAAGGAGGCGCAGCGCGGCGGCGAGCTGATGACTGCCGCCGGCCTGCTCCCCGACATCGTGCACACCTCCGTGCAGAAGCGCGCCATCCGCACCGCGCAGATCTCCCTGGAGGCCGCCGACCGCCTCTGGATCCCGGTCAAGCGCTCCTGGCGGCTCAACGAGCGCCACTACGGCGCCCTGCAGGGCAAGGACAAGGCGCAGGTGCGCGCGGAGTTCGGCGAGGAGCAGTTCATGCTCTGGCGCCGCTCCTACGACACCCCGCCGCCGGCCCTGGAGGACGGCGCCGAGTGGTCGCAGAGCGACGACCCGCGCTACGCGATGATCCCGAGCGAGATCCGCCCGCGCACCGAGTGCCTGAAGGACGTCGTCCTCCGCATGCTGCCGTACTGGTACGACGGCATCGTCCCGGACCTGCTGACCGGCCGCACGGTCCTCGTCGCCGCCCACGGCAACAGCCTGCGGGCCCTGGTCAAGCACCTCGACGGCATCTCGGACGCCGACATCGCCGGCCTCAACATCCCCACCGGCATCCCGCTCTCCTACGACCTGGACGCCGACTTCCGCCCCCTCAACCCGGGCGGCACGTACCTCGACCCGGACGCCGCCAAGGCGGCCATCGAAGCGGTCAAGAACCAGGGAAAGAAGTAGTCTGCAGCATCGAACAAGCCCCCTACCTGCGGGTTTGCCGCTGGGAGGGGGCTTGTTGCTGTCTCCGGGCCGTCGTGGGGACGGGAGACTAGGAGCGGTGAACCCGCCGGATGCGCAGGTTGATGCTCACCATGATCAAGAAGGCGGCGGGGTAAACGAAGGCGGTGGGTGCCTCCGCCCACGTTGCCAAGGCCATGCCACCGGCGCCGAACAGCAAGAACGGCACTTGGCCGCTTCGTAGTCGTACGTCGCCGGGTCGAGCGGGGTGCCGAGGCTTCGGCGTCCTGGTTGTGGAGGACGCCGCAGCGGCAGCGGCGGACCGAACCGGCCGGGCCGGTCGGGCGGTTGTGCACGGGGCCGAAGCCCGGCGCGGTGAAGGTGGCGAAGACGCGCGGGTGCGTGGCCACGCGTTCGGGGACGCCCTTGCCGCCGCGCAGGCCGGAGGTGATCAGGTGGAAGGTGTCGCGCCGGGAGACCTCCGCGCAGGCCGGGCAGCGGGTCGCGCGGCGGTTGTTGCAGCGGACGAGGAGTTGGCCGGCCGGGAGGCGGGCGGAGTCGAGGTGGTGCAGGACGCGGCCGATCTCGCCGGTCCGGGTGTCGATGTCGTACTCGGTGCGGTGGCCGTCCAGCCGGATCGGCCGGGTGCAGCCGCCGAGGCCGGAGAGCTGCCGCAGCAGGCCGGGCAGGGTGCCGAAGGCCGCCAGCTTGCCGAGTTCGGGCAGCGGAGGCGGGGTGGTGCGGGGGATGATGGCTGTCTCCTTCTGGCTGCGGTCGGAGGGGTTCGGGCTCCCGGGGCGGCGGATGCTTGGCGGTATCAGGGCCGCCCCGGGAGCTGTTCGTTCAGCGCCGGTGGTGCTCGCGGAGCAGGGAGCGCAGGACGACGGCGGCGACGGCCACGGAGATGGCCGAGACGGCGACGGCGGCCAGGAGCGCGGTCAGCACCACGCCGCTGGTGACCAGGGCCACGACCACTCCCGTGCTGACGGAGATCGAGGGGGCCGCGCGCTGGACGGGCGCCGGGTCGGTGGGTGCGTGCCGGTAGGCGGGCGGCGGAGTCGGGTTGTCCGGGTACTGGGGCAGGAGCATCGGAAGACCTCTCACATCTACTCGTCTAGTCATGTGTGCCGTTGATGACGTCCACGCCGGAGCGCGTGCCGGACTCGATGGCGGGCGCGAGGAAGGTGTCCGAGAGCCAGAAGCCGAACAGCGCGACCAGGCCGACGATCCAGGTGCGGACGCCGAGGAACTTGATCGCGCCCCAAGCGAAGAGGCCGAGGACCAGGACAAGCGGCAGGGTGACGGTCACGGGGCGGTTCCTTTCAGCGGACGGGGCAGCGGTGGGTACGGGCGGCCAGCTCGGCGGCGGCGCGGCTGTCGTAGTCGGCGGAGAAGCCGCAGCGCGGAGCGGTACACGCGGCGGTGTGCTTCTCACGGCCCCGGCCGTCGTAGGACGTGCCGACCTGGACGGGGCCGATACGGGTGACGGCGCGGAAACGGCGGTTGGCGGTCACGGGCACTCCTCTCAGAGACGGGCGGTGATGGCTTCGGCCATGGGCGCGGGCACCCCGAGCCGGGCCCGGAGGGTGGGGGCGTCGATGGGCGTTCCGGTGCGGTTGCGGTGGTCGGCGGCCACCTTGCGGGCGTGCTCGACCAGGGCGGCCGGAACGGGCACGGCAGGCCGCGCAGGCTCCGGCGTGGGTACGGGCTCCGGCTCGCGCTCCCGTACGGGCTTTGGCTCGGCAGCCGGGCCGGAGTGCGCGAGGAGCGTTCCGCCAAGGAAGGCGACGGCGGGCCAGCCCGCGACGGTGATGCGCAGCCAGGCCGGCACGTCGTCGAGGTCGAGCAGTCCGGCCGTGGCGACGTTCGCGCCGAGCGACGCGGCGAGCGTGATGACGAACCAGCACCACCCGGCCGCCCGATCCTGCCCTGACCGCAGTCGCCGCCAGGCGGCCACGAGCAGCAGATCGACGGAGACGGGATAGGCCCAGGCTTTCCACCCGTCCTGACCGGCCGCCGCCGCGAGGTCGTGCAGGTGCGCGAAGGACAGCGCGGCGGCGATGAAGGCTTGGATCAGTACGGCGTCGATCCGGGGCCGAGAGCGCGCCATGGTCACTGCCCGGCGGCTTCGTCGGCGGCGGCCCGCGCGGTGCGGGCTACGTCAGCGGCTTCCGCGTCGCCGGGCATGGTGTCGGCGATGCGCTCCAGGAGGTCCGCTTTCCGGGCGAGCAGGTCAGCCGGGTCTGCGTCGGCGGTGCGGCTGGCCCTGACGTCCGCCAGGAAGGCGGCGATCTCCTGTACGGAGGGGCGTTCGGACATCTGTGGTCACGTCCTCTCATCCGGTTTCGGGCATGGCAGGGGTAGGGAGTCGGCGCGAGACGGTCACGCCGGCCGATGTGGGATGGCGGTCAGCCGGTCACGGGATGAGGCTTGACGACCGGAGCCGACTCCTTGGCAGGCGACGGCACGGGAACGGCGGGCCGGAAGCGCTCCAGCGCGGGCAGCTCCGGCACCAGGTCCGCCGACTCCCGGCAGATCCCGGCCGCTTCACCGAGCGACAGGTACGGCGTCCGGATGCGGGACCACCCGCCGGAGGTGTCACCGGCCACCGCCAGCCCCGGCCGTTCCGGAGCGATGGCGCAGGCCGCGGCGACCGCTTCCGGTGCGATGTCACCGAGCGCCATCTTGGCCGACGCCTCATCGTTGACCCGGTGGCAGACGCGGCCGGTGAGCTGGGCCCGGAGCATGGTCGCCCCCTTGCCTAGCTCGGCGCCGAAGCGCTGCCCGCACACCTCCAGGTAGATCCCGGCGGCGCGGCCGAGCTGGGCGAGACGGATCAACTGCGTGACCATCTCGTCCCGCCGCTCCTCGTCCTTCCTGCTGGCGACGAGAAACAGCTCGGCCACCTCGTCCACGAACAGCACGACCGGCACCGGCCGTTCGCTCTCCGGCAGCCCCCAGACATCCGAGGTGATCTCGTCCGCCGGGGTGTCCGGGGCGATGCCCTGCCGCTTCTTGATCAGGTCGTATCGGTCCTCCATCAGTCGTATGAGCGCGGGCAGCAGCTCGGCCGCCTGCTCCGGATCGGTGGCGAGCGCCGACAGCCGGGGTGCGAACGGTGCCAGCTCCACACCCCGCTTGCAGTCGATCCCCACCGGGGCGACCGGCTGCCTGGCGAGCCCGGTGATCAGGTGCCGCAGGTACATGGACTTGCCCGACAGCGTTGCGCCGAGCGTCAGTTGATGCGGCACGGTCCGGTAGTCGCGTACGAAGGCCGTGGCGTCCTCCCGCAACGCGACGGGCACGGCGAGGAAGCCGGCCCCGGCCGTGCGCGGCATCCGGACCCGCCGCAGCACGTCGAAGCCGACGAGCCGCAGCTCGACCACGCCCGGCCGGACCGTGGACACGTACACGGCGTGAACGCCCCAGGCGTGCCGCAGCCGTTCGGCCGAGGCCGCCACGTCCGCCGGTTCCTGCCCGGGCGCCAGCCGCAGCCGGAGCCGCAGCCCCGTCGAGGTCGGCCGCAGCAGACCCCGGCGCGGCGGCACGGGCCGGACCTCCCGGCGGGTGGTGGCCTTCACCGCCAGGACCCGGAGCCGGGACGGTGGCACGGTCAGCCCGCACGCCTCCATCACGGAGCCGTAGGAGGTCAGCAGCCGGGCCGTGGACACCGGCAGGCCGACCGCCGACCAGTACACGGCCGGATGCCGGGCCCGGGCCCAGGCGGCTCCGCCGCCGAGCGCGGCGAGGGGGCCACCCACTTCCAGCAGTGCCGAGAGGTCCGGCATCAGGCCGCCTCAGCAGCGCCCGGGAACGCGGCCGGGACCACGGCCGTGGCGCGGAAGGCGATGCCGTGCCGCTGCTGGCCGTTGAACACGTTCTCCCAGGGCCGGGCCACCAGCCCGGGCAGCGAGACCGGCGCCCCGAGGGTCAGCCCCTCCGAGATGCCGCTTTCCGGCACCGTCACCTTGATCAGCGAGGACTCGCCGTCCTCGATGTGGACGACGCCGATCGTCATCAGCGTCTCGCCGCTGGTGGCGTCCTTGGCGACCTCTCCGGTCTGCCGGTCGCGGACCTTGGTCTCCGGAGCCTCGGTCAGCAGCATCGTCGCGCCGGAGGTCTCCACACGAATGGTGCGCAAGACACCTCTCCCATCTACTCGTCTATACAAGATGCGTCGTGGTGCACCCGGATCGCCGGGCGCGCAGACACCTTGCCACACAACTTGCCCACTCGTCTATACGAGTGTGCGGGTCGGGGTGTACGAGTCCGGGGAAATGGCCTCGCGCACCGCCCGTCACGTCGCCGGGAGCTGGTACGACAGGACGTAGGCGTCGGCCGCCATCACGGTGTCGCAGACCTCCACGGCCCGCCCCTCGGTGTCGTAGGCGGTGCGGATCAGGTGGATCACGGGCACGCCGGAGGCCAGGCGCAGTGTCTTGGTTTCGGCGGGGGAGGGCATCCGGGCCTTGATCTCTTCCTCGAAGTGGTCGAGCCGGTGCCCCAGTTCCTCAAGCCGGGCGTAGATGCCGCCGGGCCCGGGGTTGGGCTGGGCGATGGGGGTGTCCCGTGCCAGGTCGAGCGGCAGGTACGAGGTGGCGAACTCCACCGGCCGGCCGTCGAGCAGATACCGGCGCCGCCGCGCGAGCACCCGGCGCACCGAGCCCAGCCGGGCGGAGATGTCGGGTGTCGCCCGTTCCTCCTTGACCTCCAGGCTGTCCACCTCCGGACGGCTGCCCGCGGCGTCCGCCTCCACGATGAACGCCGACTTCCCCTGCTCCCGGTGGCGCCGGGCGAAGCGGTCGGAGGCCAATCGCCGCACCGGCGGACGTGGTCGCACGAAGACGCCGCGCCCGTGCTCGGAGTGGACCAGGCCCTCACCCTGGAGGATGGAGAAGGAGTTGCGAACGGTCATCCGGGAGACGCCGTAATGATCGACCAGCTCGGCTTCGGACGGCAGCTTCTCGCCCTCCTTGAAGCGGCCTTTGTCGATCGCCGCACGCAGCTGATCGGCAATCTGCCGGAAAACGGCGCGATCACTGGTCGGATCAAGCGCACCGAGCACGCCGCTGGGAAGAGGGCTCACAGGTACTCCTTTAGGTATCTAGACGAGTGGCCGAGTTCTGTTGCTACGGTTGAGAGCCTAGCCAGCTATGAAGGGCCAAGGGACGTGACTGCTGATCGCCCGCACTCCGTGAGCGTTGCTGGAGTGATCATTGATGACCAGGGCCGGGCCCTGCTGATCAAGCGGCGCGACAACGGCCACTGGGAACCGCCGGGCGGCGTCCTCGAACGCGAGGAAACCATCCCCGAAGCCCTTCAGCGAGAAGTCCTCGAAGAGACCGGAATCAAGATCGCGCTTCCCGCGACCCTGACCGGCGTCTACAAGAACATGAAGGGCCTGATCGTCTCCCTGGTCTTCCGCTGCCAGGCCGCCGACGGCACGCCCACCACCGGTGAGGAGACCCGCGCACTGCGCTGGGTCACCCGCGAAGAAGTCTCCGACCTCGCCGACGAGGCATACGCGATCCGCGTCCTGGATGCCATGGATGCAGCGGCCCCGCCGGCCATACGCGCTCACGACGGCGTGAAACTCGTCTAGCCCGAACCCGCTGCACATGGCGGCCTACCAGCACGAAGGAACTTGTATGCACGAGTATACGAGCAGTCCGCGGGTCTGGGGACTGATCTGCCCAGGATTCCCCGAAGAGGTCAGCCGGGCCCGCCGCTGGACCCGGGACATTCTCAAAGGCTCACCGTGGGCCGACGACGCCGAGCTGATCGTCAGCGAGCTGAGCGCGAACGCCGTCCTCCACACCGCCAGCGGCCACCCCTGCGGCAGCTTCCACCTGGCCCTCGCCGTCTGGCGCCAGGTGATCGCCCTCTCGGTCACCGACGCAGGCGGCACCGCATCCACCCCGAAGGCCGGCCACCCGAGCGAGGACGCCGTACACGGCCGCGGACTGGCCATGGTCACCGCCCTCGCCCACCGCGTCGTCATCCACGACAGCCACCAGGGCCGCACCGTCACCGCCGAACTCTTCACCGGCCTCCGCCCCGGAGACCTCCCGTGCTGACCTCCGGCCCCCAGCACCCCTTAACCACCACGGCCGGACAGCACACCCCGTACCGCTGCTGGGCCACCGCCTACCCCCTGCACGCGGTCACCTCCATCCCGCTCAGCGCCCACACGGCCACCAGCCCACGCCTGGCCCTGCGCTGGCTCCGCGACCGAACCCGCGACATCACCGACCAGTTGGACCCGCCCCACGCACAGCCCGGCCGCCACTGGCTCACCGACGAAGCCGAACACGAACGCGCCCTCGCCTACCTGGCCGCCGGTACGGCCTACCAACTCACCCTCCACGACGAGGAATGCCGCTACGTCCTCGTAGCCCACCCACCGGAGGCCCGATGACACAACCCGTCCCGGGCTACTGGTGCGAGTGCTGGACCGACAGCCCCAGCTGCACACAACGACCCGCGCTCCTGGCCTCGATCGAGACCTACTCGGCCCCGCAGGCAGTCCGCTGGATCGCCGTCGCACTCCGCACGATCACCTCCGGACTGGAACCAGCAGCAGCGGCACAAGCCTGGGACTGGCTCCACGACGGCCGCACCGCAACCACCACGGCCTTACACAGCGGCGAACCCTGCACCGTGTCGGTCAACAGCCACGGCACCCACGTCACATGGACAGCCCGACCAGTGCTTTTGCTCCCCATGGCACACCGCCAGAACACCAACTTGCCGCACTGCGCCTGGCTCTTCCGACCCACAACAGCCGACTGAGTTACAACCTTCTCCACGGGTTCAAGTCACCCGGCTCCGCTACCGCTCCGCCGGGCGCGCGGCCGGCGGGCGGCCGCGCCCGCTCCTGCCTCCGTCCCGCTCAGCGCCGCCGTCCGCCGGCCGCGCGACCACGACGTAGGCCCGAGGGCATGAGGGCGAGCACCAGGACCAAGCCGTCACAGAGATGCCTCCGGCGGGGGCGCTCAGGCTCCGGGATGGCGGCGGCTCCGTGTGCGCCCGCGCGTCCGTCGTGGTGCGCGAGGGAGCTCCCATCCCGTCTGCCGTCGACCCAGGGCAAGCCGAGCGGGCTTGGCCCCTGGTGTCCAGGTCGTTCGTACAGTGGCGCGCTCCACCTGGACACCAGGGGCCAAGCCCGCTCCACGGGTGTGTGGGTCGACGGCAGACGGGATGGGAGCTGGGGTGAGTGGTGGGCTGGTGCAGGTGAGAAGAAGCGGCGCTACAGTCCCGGACATGAAGCCAGGGAGACTGACGCAGTTCGGCGCATCGTTCCTCGCGATAGTCAGGCACGTCGTCCGGCGCCCTTTGCTGATCCTGGTACTCGTGCTCATCTTCGCGGCGACCACATGGCTCCAGAAGTCGCTGCCGCAGCCGTGGGACGGTTTGCCTTACGGCGTCGGCATGCTGGCCGCTGTGTGGTCTATCTCACTGACCCTCCCCCGAACCCATGAAGATCAACGGTCCGACGACTGAGCGTGTCCGCCGCGTGCCCGATACAGCAGCACCCGAGAGGGCAGCACTGTAAACCACGGGGACTCGGCAAGGAACGGACAGGTCAGCGCCTCGCCAGGTCAGCGAGCATCCGCGTACGCGATCTTCCAAACTGGTGACTCGGCGTCGATCGAAACGGGTCTCGCCGACTGCCAGGGTCGAACTTGAGGGTGCGGGAATGCGGTCCGCGTGCCAGATCCGTGCCAGATCGAGCGGTCAACCACGGTCACTCGCAGTTCGCGGCGGTGTAGAAGGCCGTCAGCAGGCTCGGCGCCGCTGCGTGCCCGGTGACCAGCAGAGACCGCCAACAAAGGGGCGCCAGGCTTCCCAAGCTGATGTCACGCGACTGCACAGCCCCGAATGCCCTGTCGGCGCTGACCAGTAGCCTGCGACGGTCAGTTGCGGCACGTCTGGAGGCTTCGTGGAAGCGACCGCTCTCGTCAGTCCCCATCGGTTGTGGTCGGCGCAGGAAGTCTTGGTGCGTCCGAGCCCTGTCCCGGCGGCGGCAGGGGTCTACGGGTGGCACTTTGTGCAGCCGCCCCACTCGGACCTGGGCGCTGGGCGCCTGCTCTACGTCGGGATAGCACCGCGGTACATGGCGAACCGGACCAGCACGCAGAACCTGCGCAAGCGGGTGCGCTACCACTACCGGGGCAACGCGGCCGGCTCGACCCTACGGCTCACCCTCGGCTGCCTGCTCGGCCTTGAGCTGCGCCGCGTTGGCAGCGGCAAGCGAATGACCTTCGGCAAGACGGGCGAAGCCACCCTGAGCCAGTGGATGGCGGACAACGCGCGAGTCTGCTGGATCGAGCGGAGCGAACCTTGGGACCTGGAGTCACAGCTCATCTCTCAGCTCGACCTACCACTGAACCTCGACCAGAACCGCCACAACGCGTTCCACAGCCGCCTGAAGGAGATACGGGCCCAAGCACGCCAGCGAGCAAAGGAGTTGCCCGTCAGCTCGTAGGCCGACCAAAGAGCCGACGGATCGTTGCCTGGGCCGTCCCTGGGCCGTCCGAGGCCGCTCGACAATGGCCAATGACGACCAACGACGACCACCAGGCGCACGGGCCCACTGCCGCTGAGCAGCGAAAAGCCAGCTCACCAAGATCCCTGGCAAGACCCAGGGCAAGAAGTAGCAGCTGTTGTGATCATGCCTCCCGCCTGCGCCTACGGCGCGGATGGGAGGCGTTTTCACGGCCTGGGACCACTCTGGCCCCCGGGGTGTGTTCGGCCGGGCAGGGCTCGGGGGCGTGGCGGTTCCGGTCATCGGGGGCCGGCGGGGAGCCGGACGGTGAAAGTGGTCGAGCCGGGGACGCTGTCGAGGGCGACGCTTCCGCCATGGGCTTCCGTCACGGCTGCCACGATCGACAGCCCCAGGCCGGCCCCCGTGCCCTCGTCCGAGTCCTTGGTGCGGCGGTGGTCCGCGTGGGTGAAGCGTTCGAAGACCTTGGGCTGGACGCCCGCGGCGATGCCCGGCCCGTCGTCGTGGACCTTCAGCACCGCCGTCCCGTCCTCGGTGCCCAGCGAGACGGTCACCGTACTGCCGGCGGGTGTGTGCAGACGCGCGTTGGCCAGCAGGTTGGCCAGTACCTGATGGAGCCGGTGGTCGTCGCCCGTCACCGTCACCGGCTTCTCGGGCAGTTCCAGTGTCCAGTGGTGTCCCGGGCCCGCGGCCTGCGCGTCCGTCACCGCGTCCAGGACCAGGCGCGTCAGGTCGACGGGGAGGCGTGCCAGCGGGCGTCCCGCGTCGAGGCGGGCGAGGAGCAGCAGGTCGTCGACCATCCCGCCCATGCGCGCCGCCTCCGCCTCGATGCGCTCCAGCGCCCGCACCACCTTCCGCGGCACCGGGTCCGGGTGCAGCAGCGCCAGTTCGGCGTGGCCGCGGATCGACGCCACGGGTGTGCGCAGTTCGTGGCTGGCGTCGGCGGCGAAACCGCGCAGCCGCTCCTCGCTCGCCTGCCGTTTCGTCAGCGCCTCCTCGACGTGGCCGAGCATCGCGTTGAAGGCGCCGGCGAGACGTCCCACCTCGCTGCGCGGATCGCTCTCGGGCGCGCGCGGCGGAAACGCCACCTCGCCGCTGGAGAGCGGTAGTTCACTGACCCGCGTGGCGGTCGCGGCCACTTCGCTGAGCGGTCGCAGCGACCGGCGCACCCCCAGTGCTCCCGCGACGCCGGCTGCGGCGAGCACCGCGGCGAAGACAACGGCCGCGACCAGTTCCAGCCGGTGGACGGCGGCCTCCACGGGCTCCATGGGCAGCCCGGTGACCAGGACATCGCCGTCCTGACCCCGGGTCGCCATCATGCGGTAGTCGCCCAGGGACGAGAGATCGGCCGTGTGCCCCGCGCCATCGGCCGGCAGCCCGGCGAGCTTCCCCCTGTCCAGTGCGCTGAGCGAGACGGTCACCGACCCCGTACCGCTGCCGGACGCCACCACAGCGGCGTGCGTGACCGTGTCGCCGGCCAGCCGGGCGCCGAAGGTTCCGGCGGCCTGGCGGCGGGTGTCGCCGTTCTCGTCGCCGTCGTGGTCGGACGGTGGCCGCCCGCCGTGCTCCAGGCTTGCCGGGAATCGTGCGCCCGCCTCCCGCAGCTGCTGGTCGAGACGGCCGGTGAGGAAGCCGTTCAGCTCCACCACCGCGGCCACCCCGATGGCCGCGCAGCCGACCGCGAGCAGGAGGACGAGCCCGGCGGTGAGCCGGGCGCGCAGCGTGCGCGGCCGCAGCGTGCGCGGCCGGGGCGGACGCGGCAGCCGCCGCCTCGCCGCCGGCCGCGGCGGACGGCCCCCGGGACGCTGCCGCGGCCCGGCCCTCACCGGACCACCGGCTTCAGTACGTACCCGGCGCCCCGCACCGTGTGGATCATGGGCGGGCGGCCCGCGTCCACCTTCTTGCGCAGATACGAGATGTACAGCTCGACGACGTGGGCCCGCCCGCCGAAGTCGTAGGACCATACGCGGTCGAGGATGAGCCCCTTGCTGAGCACACGCCGCGGGTTGCGCATGAGGAGACGCAGCAGTTCGAACTCCGTCGGAGACAGCTCGATGAGCTCGCCACCGCGCGTGACCTCGCGGGCCTCCTCCTCCATGACGAGGTCGCCGACGACCAGCCGGGGCCCGTCCTCCGTCTGCCGGGCCATACCGGCACGGCGCAGCAGCCCGCGCAGTCGGGCGACGACCTCTTCGAGGCTGAACGGTTTGGTCACGTAGTCGTCGCCGCCCGCCGTGATGCCCGCGATGCGGTCTTCGACGGCGTCCCGCGCGGTGAGGAAGAGCACGCAGACGTCGGACCGCACGGCGTGCAGCGAGCGCAGCACGGCGAAGCCGTCGGTGTCCGGCAGCATGATGTCGAGGACGACCGCGTCGGGCAGCAGCCTCCGTGCCTCGGCGACAGCCGAGAGGCCGTCGCCGGCCGTGCGGACCTCCCAGCCCTCGTAGCGCAGGGCTCCGGAGAGGACTTCCGCCAGGTCGGGATCGTCGTCGACGACGAGGACCCGGAGCGGGGTGCCATCGGTCCGGGTGAGCGCGGGGCGGCCGGAGCCGCGGGGGCGGTGAGTGTTCATCTCGGATACCAGGATGCAGCCCTGCCCGGGGCCCGGGCTTCTCCGCCCGCCTCTGAGTTCGCTCTGAGTCCGCCGGGCCGCCCGTCCGCCCGGCCTCCCGGCGCCCCTTCCCACCTGCGGCGAGCCGTACCGCCCACCGTGTGCTGAGAGCCGGCTCAGAGGTTGTGTCGGCACAGTGTCGTCCCGGACGGCCGAGGGGACGTACGGACGAGCATCGGAGGGATCCGCGGATGACGACGGTGTACGCGCGGCAGAAGACCCGCCACCCGGAGCCCGTGCGGCGCCGCTCCCCGGCCGGCCCCGTGCTCGTCGCCCTGTGGGGCGGGGCCGCTGCCGTGATCGCCCTGTGGTGGCACGGCACGGGGTCCGTCGTGGGCCTCGCGGGCTGGCTGACGGGCGCCGGGCGGATCGCGGGACTGCTGTGCGGGTACGCCTCCGCCGTCCTCATCGCTCTGATGGCCCGCGTTCCGCTCCTGGAGCGGGGGATCGGAGCGGACCGGGTGGCGCGCTGGCACGCCATGGCCGGCCGCTACACGATCTCCCTGCTGGTGGTACACGCCGTGCTGACCGTGCTCGGGTACGCCGCCCAGGACGGTTCGCCGATTCCGGACGAGGCGCTCACGGTGGTCCTGGACTACCCGGAGATGCTCAAGGCCACCGCCGGCACCGCCCTCCTGTGCGCGGTCGGGATCGTCTCGGTGCGTGCGGTGCGCCGCCGGGCCGGCCACGAGTTCTGGTACTACGTGCACCTGCTCACGTATGCCGCGGTCTTCCTCTCCTTCGGCCACCAACTCGCCCTGGGCTCGGACTTCGCCGGCGACCCGCCGGCCCGGGCCGCCTGGTACGCGCTGTACTCGGGCACCGCGGCGCTCGTGGTGTGGTTCCGGATCCTCACTCCGATCCGGCTCAACCTGCGGCACCGGCTGCGGGTCGACTCCGTGCGGGAGGAGGCGCCGGGCGTGCACTCCGTCGTCGTGCGGGGCCGGCGGCTGCCCGAGATGGGTGCGCGGCCGGGGCAGTTCCTGCGCTGGCGGTTCCTCACCCCGGGCCTGCGCTGGACTTCCACGCCGTACTCCCTGTCGGCGCCACCGCGCCCGGACCGGCTGCGCATCACCGTCAAGACGCTCGGCGACCACAGCGCCGCCGTCTCCCGGCTGCGGCCGGGCACCCGCGTATGGGCCGAGGGCCCCTACGGGGCGCTGACCGCGGACCGGCGGACCTCCTCGAGGACTCTGCTGGTCGCGGGCGGCGTCGGCATCACCCCACTGCGGGCCCTGTTCGAGACGCTGCCCGGCGACGTCACCCTCGTCTACCGCGCCCGCACGGCGGAGGACCTGGCCCTGAGCGGCGAACTGGAGGCCGTCGCACGGTGCCGCGGGGCGACGGTGCTCTACGCGCTCAACGGTCCGCACGGCCGGCGCCCCGAGATCACGGCCCGCTCCCTGCGCGCGGCCGTGCCCGGTCTGGAGGCGCACGACGTGTATCTGTGCGGCCCCCACGGGTTCGCGCAGCACGTGTACGAGGCGCTGCGCGGCGCCGGGGTCCCGGACCGCCGTATCCACCACGAGTCCTTCGAGCTGTGAGGCCCGCGTGCACACGTTGAGGAAGAACCGGCCGCTGCGCCGCATCGTGCTGGCGAGCGCCGCGACCGTCTCCGGGATGGTGCTGCTGCTGTCGCTGAAGCCGCACACACCGCCGGCGGCCGGGGGGTTCACGTACTCTCCCGCGCCGTCCAGTGGTGCGAGCACGCCGAGGGGGGTGCCCGGGCGGGGCGGCTCGGTCTCGGGCACCCGGACCCTCACCGGAGACCGGGTGCGGACCCGATACGGTTCCGTCCAGGTCCGGGTCACGCTGGAGGACGGAAGACTCACCGGCGTCACCGCGGTCGTCACCCCGCAGGAGAATCCGAAGGACCGGCGGATCAGCGCATACGCCGTCCCGCGGTTGACCCGGGAGGCCGTCACCGCGCAGAGCGCCGACATCGACACGGTCTCGGGGGCCACGTACACCAGCGAGGGCTACCGCAGGTCGCTCCAGTCGGCGCTGGACTCCGCGAGCCGCTGAGGCCGGCGCCGGCGCCCGCCGGGCCGGCGCGCTCCGCGGCGGGGACGTCGTGCGCGCCCGGGCCCGGCGACGCCTTCCCCGCGATGGCCGCCCGGCTTCCCCGCGATGGCCGCCCGGCGACGACGAAGACGCAGGCCCCGGCCGGAGGAGAAACCCCGGCCGGGGCCGCGCGTCACGCTCCCGGCGAGGGCCCGCGCGTCAGGGCCGCCCCACCCCGCGACCGCGCGCGACCCATCGCTGCGGTCGCCGGGCGGCCCGGCGCGCGGGGGTTCGTGGGCTGTACGGCCGGGAGGCCGCGATGCTCAGCCGCAGCTGCCGCCGCACTGGCAGGGGCCGCCGCTCTGGCAGCCGCAACTGCACCCGGAGCCGCAGCCGCAGGCCCCCAGGAGGGGCAGCGGGATCTTGGTGACGCCTGGCTCGCGAACGGTCGGTGTCGGTGACGGTGTGGTCGGGAAAACGGCCATGAGTACCCTTCCTCGACTGCGCTGGACCTGACCCGGCCCGCGACGGGTCCGCGGCGGTGTCCGCGGCGGACCCGCAGCGGTCCTGCCGACCACTGGACACCTGCTGCGGCGGGCGCAGCAAGGGCGCGTGAGAGCACTCGCGCCGTCCCCGGAGCCCGGGCGTCCCGCGCGATGCGCTCGCGCCGTCCGCGGTCCGCCCTTCACGCCCCCTGCCCCGCTCGTCCCGGCCGTGGTCCCACGGGTCGCTTCCGCTCCCGGCCGTGGTCGCAGGCCGCTCCGGGCCGGCACGGCCGCCCGGAACCCGTCCGGCCGGCTCTGCCCGCGTCGGCGCATCCACCGTCCGGTTACCGGCCCGGGGCCCCGGGCGCTTATGCCCCCTCGTCCTGCCCCTCGGCCGTGAGCTCGTCCGCGTGCTCCCCGGTGACCAGGTAGACGACCCGCTTCGCGACCGACACCGCGTGGTCGGCGAACCGCTCGTAGTAGCGGCCGAGCAGGGTCACGTCGACGGCGGTCTCGATGCCGTGCTTCCAGCGGTCGTCCATCAGGTGCTGGAAGAGGCTGCGGTGGTAGAGGTCCATCGCGTCGTCGTCCTGCTCCAGCTGGAGCGCCAGGTCCACGTCCTTGGTGATGATGACCTCGGCGGCCTTGGCCATCAGCCGCTGCGCCAGCTGCCCCATCTCCAGGATGGTGGAGTGCAGGTCCCGCGGCACCGCGGTCTCCGGGAACCGCAGCCGGGCCAGCTTGGCCACGTGCTGTGCCAGGTCGCCGGAGCGCTCCAGGTCCGCGCTCATCCGCAGACTGGTGACGACGATCCGCAGGTCGGTGGCGACCGGCTGCTGGCGCGCGAGCAGGGTGATCGCCTTCGCCTCCAGCTCGTGCTGGAGCGTGTCGACCTTCTCGTCCGCCGCGATCACGCTCTCGGCGAGTTTGAGGTCGGCGTCGAGGATGGCCGTCGTGGCCCGGCCGATCGCGGAGCCGACGAGTCGGGCCATCTCCACCAGGTCGTCACCGATCGAGTCCAGTTCCTCGTGGTATGCGTCCCGCATCGCGCTTTCCTTCCATCGAAATCCTGCGATACCTGCGAATCCTGTGTACATCCCGCGTCGGGCCGTCCGCCGGTCGTACCGGCGGCCCGGCGCCCGGCGAAGGCTGCCGGCCCCCACGGTGCCACGCTGGTGTGCCCACGCGTCGGCTTCCGGCATCCCGGATGAACCACCGTGGGCGCGGGGGTGAACTCTCGGCAACGGCCCGTTTCCGCCCCACCCCCCGGCTCACCTGCCCCGGGACGGCGTGCGGAGGCGGCTACGGCGTGGGCGGATTCCCGCGCGCCCCTTCCCCCTCCTTCCCGCCCACGCCGGGTCCGCGGGAATGAATCAGCACCGACCTGCCGGTGAACTCTCGGCAACCACTGTCCGAGACGGTCCCCGGACGGCTGTGGAGGTGTCTCCGCACCCGCTTAATCTGGACTCATGGACGTGAACGCGGCGGTAGCCGCCACGGCAGCGATCGCCGGGGTCTGCACCGGTGTCATCGCCATGCTCGCGTTCCGCTGGAGCGAGCGGGAGCAGGCCAAACCCACCCGCAGCTCCCTCCACACCGAGGCCGTGCTGCCACCGGGCGTGGACACCGTCCTCTCGGTGCTCCGCTCCTCGGCCGTCGTGCTCGACGAGGCCGACAGCGTCGTCAAGGCCAGCTCCGCCGCCTACGCCCTCGGGCTCGTCCGGGGCGGGAAGCTCGCCGTGGAACCCATGCTGAAGATGGCCCGGGACACCCGCCGGGACGGCGAGATACGGCAGGTCGAACTGGACCTGCCGCGGCGCGGCACCGGCCGCGGCGAGGCCCTCGCCGTCTCCGCCAGAGTGGCCCCCCTCGGCTCCCGGCTGGTGCTGCTGCTGGTGGAGGACCTCACCGAGGCCCGCCGGATAGAGGCCGTGCGCCGCGACTTCGTGGCCAACGTCAGCCATGAGCTGAAGACCCCGGTCGGGGCCCTCTCCCTGCTGTCGGAGGCCGTCATGGACGCCTCCGACGATCCGGAGGCGGTCGTCCGCTTCGCCGGGCGGATGCAGAAGGAGGCCACCCGTCTGACCAGTCTCGTCCAGGAGCTGATCGACCTCTCCCGGGTGCAGAACGACAACCCCCTGGAGGACGCCGAGCCGGTACGGGTGGACGAGCTGGTCGCCGAGGCCATCGACCGCTGCCGCCACCAGGCCGGCACCAAGCAGATCACCATCGCCTCGGGCGGCACCGCCCACCTCGCCATCTGGGGGAACCGCGGCCAGCTCGCCGCCGCCCTCGGGAACCTCGTGGAGAACGCCGTCAACTACAGCCCGGCGCACACCCGGGTCGGCATCGCCGCCCGCCGCATCGCCGGCACCGGCGGGGACATGATCGAGATAGCCGTCACCGACCAGGGCATCGGGATCTCCGAGAAGGACCGGGAGCGCATCTTCGAGCGCTTCTACCGCGTCGACCCGGCACGCTCGCGCGCCACCGGCGGGACGGGCCTCGGCCTGGCCATCGTCAAGCACGTGGCCGCGTCCCACGGCGGAGAGGTCACGGTCTGGAGCGCGGAGGGCCAGGGATCCACCTTCACCCTCCGGCTCCCCGAGGCCGGGCACGGCAGGGACCGCGCCGCATCCGGGCGCGAGGAGCCCGGCCCCGGCGAGCGCGGACTCGCGGCCCACGGCGAGCCCCAGGTCCTCCACACCCCGGACCGGCCGCTGACGGAGCCGGACGACGACCTCGACGAGGACGACACCTCCTTCGAGCCCTTCCCCCGGGCCTCGCTCTCCGCTCCGGAGGCACTCCCGTGATCCCGGCCGGCCTCCTCCGGCCCGGCAGCACGGCCCCCGCGGGCCTCCCCGACACCACCGACACCACCGACACCACCGCCGCCCCCGAAGCCGTGTTCAGCGGGGCCGCGCCAACCCCCCGTATCCCCGTACGACGCGGGGGTGCCGACCCACACCGCGGTGGCGCCGAGCAGCGCCGCTCGCAGAACAGACCGGAGGTCCTTTCGTGACCCGAGTGCTCGTTGTCGAGGACGAGGAATCGTTCAGCGACGCGTTGTCCTACATGCTGCGCAAGGAGGGTTTCGAGGTCGCCGTCGCGGCCACCGGACCCGACGGGCTGGACGAGTTCGAGCGCAACGGCGCCGACCTGGTGCTGCTCGATCTGATGCTGCCCGGCCTCCCCGGCACCGAAGTCTGCCGCCAGCTGCGCGGCCGTTCCAACGTCCCGGTCATCATGGTGACCGCCAAGGACAGCGAGATCGACAAGGTCGTCGGTCTGGAAATAGGAGCCGACGACTACGTCACCAAGCCCTTCTCCTCCCGCGAACTGGTCGCGCGCATCCGGGCCGTGCTGCGCCGCCGGGGAGAGCCGGAGGAGGTCGTACCGGCGGCCCTGGAGGCGGGGCCGGTGCGGATGGACGTCGACCGGCACGTGGTCACGGTCTCCGGCGCGAAGGTCGACCTCCCGCTCAAGGAGTTCGACCTGCTGGAGATGCTGCTGCGCAACGCCGGCCGCGTCCTCACCCGCATGCAGCTGATCGACCGGGTCTGGGGGGCCGACTACGTGGGGGACACGAAGACCCTCGACGTCCACGTCAAGCGGCTGCGCGCCAAGATCGAGCCCGATCCGGGAGCCCCGCGCTACCTGGTGACCGTGCGGGGTCTCGGCTACAAGTTCGAGCCGTAGGCCGCCGCGGACCGTCACCCCGCTCACCCGGCCGGCCCGGGCCCATCCGGCCCGTCCGGGACCGTCCGTGTCCACGGCGGCCGGCGGACGCGACCCGCGCGGCACCGGCACGGGCGCCGGCGGGCCGCAGCAGCGGAACGGCAGCAGAGAACCGCCGCGGCGCCCCCCCCCCCCCGCCCACCCGGGGTGGGGGGGGCCCCCCTCCGGCGTCTCCGGATGGTCAGTCTCTGCC
>NZ_JAGPXX010000035.1 GCF_018070345.1 Streptomyces sp. F63 | reverse complement strand
CTGGATTCGACAACCGCGAGCTACCAAGAGGCCCTTCCTCTATGCCCCACCAGCCGCCAAGTCACCCGATCCAGCGCCCTGTTCGAAGCCCGATCGACCACCCGAGCGGATAGAGAACGACCTCTAACGCTGATGACCTTGGTATTCCTTGATCGATTCGGCGCGTTTGACGGTCTTGCCGACGTCGTGGTGTCTGGCTCACTGTTTGTTGCGGGATCCGGGTGGGCGTCCTGGGCCGAGCCGGGACGGTTTTGGTGCGGCTGCCGGACGGGAAGCCGCCGCGCGGCCGTTGCGAAACCCTCGCCTCACCCGGGCGGGGGTGAGGCGGCGGGGTTCGGTGCGGCGTTCCCAGGGCCGGCGCAGGTCCTCCGTCAGGGGCCGGGCGAGGCGGAGCTGGGTGTGGGCGGCGATGACGAGCCAGGTCCACAGGTCGGCGGCGTCCGCGTAGCGGATCTTCGGCGCGGTCCAGCCGAGGGTCTGTTTCATGAGCCGGAAGGTGTGTTCCAGGTCGAATCTGCGGAGGAACGACTGCCACCAGCGGTCGATGTCCGCAGATGTGGCGCTGTCCGCCGAGGACCACAGCCAGACGGGTTTCGGGTCACGGTCGCCCGGTAGGTGCTCGACCTTCAGGCGGATCAACGTGCCGTGGAGGATGGGTAGTTCTTCGTGGGCGTGATCGAGCCAGGGGCCGCGGTGGGTGAGTCTGGGGTGCATCCGGTCCCAGGCCCTCGCCTCGGCGGTGCCGTAGTGGCTGGTGACCGTTGTGGTGGTGAGGTCGGGGGTGTGCCAGGTGTCGGGCTTGGCGAGGGCGAAGACACCGCCGTGGCGGCGGGGTCGTCCGCCGCGCGGTCCGGAGCGGGCGGGGCCGGCATCGCGGAGCATGACGCGGTCCGAGCGCAGGCGTCCGACCAGTACCACCGGGAGGTCCGCCAGGGATGGGTGAGGTAGGCGCTGTCGTAGCCGGAATCCATGACGATGAGGATCTCGGCATCGCCCGGCCGCCAGTGCCCCGCCGCGATCAACCGGCTCGCGGAGTTGGTGGGTGGTGACCTGGGTGGCGTCATCCGCCGGACCCAGGCGGATCGCATCCAGTAGAGCGACCCAGGAAGTGCGGCCCGTTTCCGGGGCAGCGACGAAGGAGTCCGGCCAGCCGGGCACGAACTGATCACTGCTGCGGTCGCCGCGTCCACAGACGTGGCAGAACAACCGCTGGTCACTGGTCGGCGCGTCAGGCCGCAGCCAGTGCGACACGTCCACCGCGAGCACGATCCGCCCGTCGGCCGCCCTCGGCAGCGGCAGGTCGGCCAGAGCACGGCGCAACCGCGCCGGCTCCAGCCAGCCCCGGTCCAGCACGGCATACAGGGCACCGTGCCCGCGCCGGTACTCGACTGCCAGGGACAGCTCGACCAGTGTCTTCACCGGCCCGTCCGTGCACAGCACCGCGTCGGTGAGCTCGAAGAGCGCGTCCGCCCGCCGGTAGAGACACTGAGCCTTTTCCAACCTGGTTCCGAAGTACGGCAGTTGGGCTGACGACGTGATGAAGCCCCTGGTAGATGGGTTTTCGACCAAGAGAACCGTCTCCACCAGAGGCTTCACGTGCTTGTCTACCCGTCGGGCGTCGACGTGGCCGGCTCCGCCCTCAGCTTCCTCACTCAGCAGCCGCGGCGGCACCGCCGCGCGATCGGCTCCCGGTGGCGGCGCTTGGCCGCCGGCCGCCAGGCTCTGCTCACCCTCGCCCATCTGCGGGTGGGACATACCTATGCCCAGCTCGCGGTCGGGTTCGGCGTCGGCACCACGACGGCCTACCGCCATGTGACCGAGGCGGTCGAGCTCCTGGCCGTTCTCGCCCCGAGCCTGGCCGACGCGGCGCGGGCTGCGTCGGTGAAGGCGTACCTTCTCTTGGACGGCACGCTCCTGCCGATCGACTGCATTGCCGCGGACCGGCGTACTACTCCGGGCAAGCACAAGAAGCACGGTATGAACGTGCAGGTCCTCGCCGACCTCTTCGGCCGGCTGCTGTGGGCGTCACCGGCGCTGCCCGGCGCCGTCCACGACGTTCGCGCGGCCCGCGAACACGGCATCGTCGAGGCCCTGGCCGAGACCGGTATCCAGTGCTGGGCCGACAAGGGATACAGAGGCGCCGGCGGCACGGTCCGCATCCCGTGCTGGGGACGGTGGGAGACCCTCTCCGCAGGCCAGCAGGCGGTGAACCGGTCCCACACGAAGATCCGGGCCCTCGTCGAGAAGGCCGTCGCCACCCTCAAGTCCTGGCGGCTCCTTCGTCAGCCCCGCTGCTCGACCACCCGGATCACCAGCCTCGTCCAGGCAGTCCTCGTCCTGCATCTGGCCGGCTCAGGGTGAGGATGTAGGGTCGGGGGCTGGCGCGGTGGCGGAGTACGTCCGCTCCGTTTCCAGCCCCCGCCGCTTCGAACCGTGCATGCGGTTCTCCCGCACACGGCTCACCGACGCCGTTCACCGGCGGCATTCGGTCTTTCCCGCCAGGGCTTGCCCGCCCTGGGTGCAACGACGGTCCCGTACGGGCTGATCAATCCGAGCCGGTTCGGAGACGAAACCGCAAACACCCACCAGCCGAAGGCCCGGCTGCGCCGGTGCTTCCTGCTGATGAAGTGCGCGACCCGTTCCTCTGCGTATCGTCCGATCTTGCTGAAGCGTCGGGCGGAATGACCGTACTTGAAGTACGCCATCCAGCCCCGGAGGAACAAATTCAAGTCCTCCACGATCACTTGCGGATGCAGCGGGAGCCGGCGCCGGGCAGTAATCTCCCGGATCCGGTCCCTGGCGTGCTGCATCGCCCTGTTCGAGGGCCAGCGGGCGAGGAAGTCGACGCGTCGGCGCCCGTGCAGCCCCCGGGAGCGGACCTGACGGTGGTGGAATCCGAGGAAGTCAAAGCCTTCCCCTCCCACTTCCAGGTGCACGATCCTCGTTTTGGCCGCCTTCGGCTTCAGCCCCAACTCCCCCAGCAGGTCAACCAGTCGGGCCAGCGCCCGTTCGGCCTGGCTGCGGGAGAAGCACATCACGACCAGGTCATCGGCATAGCGGACCAGAGTCCCGTCGTGCGCGTCCCATACCCGGTCCAGCCGGTGCAGATAGACGTTGCACATCAACGGTGAAATCACACCGCCCTGTGGGGTTCCGGTCACCGGCCGCCGCACCTGTCCGTCCTCCATCACCCCGGCGCGCAGGATCTGCCGCAGAAGTTTGAGGACAGACTGGTCACAGATGCGTTCTTCGATCGCGTGCATCAACTCTTCATGCGGGATCGCGGAAAAGCACTCGGCGATGTCCGTCTCCACCACCCACCGTCTGCCCCGGTGGTGCTCGTCGATGAGCACCTGCAGAGCGTCGTGCGCCGAGCGTTTCGGGCGGAACCCGAAGCTGCACGGCAACATGTCGGCCTCGAAGACCGGCTCGAGCACGATCTTCATCGCGGCCTGCACGACGCGGTCACGAACCGCCGGAATGGACAGCGGCCTACGCTCGTCCTTCACCCCCGGTTTGGGAATGAGCACCCGGCGGGCGGGCAAGGAACGATACGTTCCCTGCCTCAACTCGTGGGCCAGCTCGCCGAGAAGACGGTCGATGCCGTACTCCTCGACCGCGGCCAGGGTGATGCGGTCGATGCCCGGTGCGCCGTTGTTGGCACGCACCATGGCCCACGCGCGCCGGAGCACATCCCTGCGGTGGATCTTGTCTCCCAGCGCGTGGAACCGTCGTCCGGGATCGGCCTTGGCCGACCGGTAAAGCGCATGCTGCAAGGCACGGACCTTGTCCGAGGGAGAACGTCCCCCGGCGGCGGGACTAGCCACACGGGCACTCACCGAGCCCCTCCTTCACTTCATGACGCACCGACGAAGCAGTGGCCCTTCCCTCACCAGGAGTTGTGTTGTCTCCCGGCTGCAACCGGTACTACGGCCACCTCCGACGCCCACCCGGCCCGCGCCCACTTCCCGGGATCACCGGTTATAGGACGCGCCGCTTCCGATGACGATTCTCCGCAGGTCACCGGGCCAGGGAGGGCCTCCCCAGTTCCCGCCGCCACCCTCGATACGTTCCGCGCCCCATACGCCGGGGAGTCCTTCACGGCTGCCCGTCCAGGATCTTCACCGCTTCCATGGCCTTCACCCCGATTTCGAAGGGCTCGGCACTCCCTCGTTCCACCCGAAAGGGTGGCTGAGTAACGACGCCGCAGGCTTCGCGTGATGCTACGGACCGTATCGTCGCTCCCCCTTGCAGGGCCTTTGACGCTGGGCTTCGACGCCGGAGGTTTCCCTCCAACGCCGCCAGCCTGCTACCGGGCCTCCTGGCAGCTACCCGGACCGGACTTCCACCGGCAGGCGACGACGAGCTTCCGAACAGCAAGAACACCGCTACGTCACGGTGTCACCTCCTGTTCTGCTGGGCGCACGGAAAAGGCTCACTGACCCGCAGGTCATGAGCGATGACCGCGTTCTCCTCGCCCTGGACGAACCGCTCGGCCGCCTCCAGCCTCAACTTCCCGCGGAAGGCCCGCCGCTCATCGGTCAACCCACCGCCTTGCGCATACCTCATACAACCGGCATACCGCAGGGATCACGAAAAGTCAGACCCTACCAACACCGCACTTTGAAGGTCAGTAGGCCCAAAGGATAAATGGCGACGATCACCGTGGTCCGAGTCAGTGCTGAGATATACCCTGCCGCACGAACTCTGAACGCTCTCCTTATTGGCCGGGAAATCCCGACACCGGCAACTCTGCAGTCCCGCTGGTGGTCCTAATGAACCCATATCGCTTAACCCAGGAATCCACTTCCTTCTGGGTGGGCGGATCATCCTCCTCACCGGGTGAGGAGATGGTAGTCGCCAAGTAGGGGCCTGACGGATCGAGAACCCACCACGTGGTGATTACTTTTGGAATTCTAGTGACTTCGAATAGAATACTGCTAGGCTGGACCGTGTATGTATGCTGCACATAATCGACACCATCTCCCCCACTCCCCCAGCCAGTCACCCAACTAGGGGCGGGCTGGGCTGAACTTTTCCAGGAATGCTTAGGTGACGGGCTATCGAGTGTCAGGCGGTCTTTTCTAGCCAGGTTTACGTAGGTCGTGGCCGTCACGGCTTGATAGGGCAGCGCTTCCGGCAATTCCACAATCTTTTCTTCGGTCAAGCTCTCTCCGGGTTCGAGCCACAAGCCAGGCTCCGTGAAACGACCAGACTCGATTGTGTAATACCCCTCGATATCAACGTTCTGATGGATTTCATTACTAAGATTATCAATCTCCTCCTTCCAGCCCTCTGGCCCCCTTTCCTGTTTGACATGAGAAGCCTTCTGGCCGGTGACGGTATAGAGGCTCTGGATGGCATACACAGCAACTTTCCCCGTATTTTTAATCCTCAGGCGCAACGGCAGCAAGGTGCCACCGTTTTGATTGGCGACGGGTTCGCCAAACTTCACGGTGCTGCTAACCAACACGGGGTTGGAATATGGCACATAGATCTGCGAATACGAAAAATTTGCAACTGCGATAATCCCGGTTACCAGAACGCCCACCGCAAAGGTAGGGCGGGAGCGAATACTTTCCCATACTTGCTTCCGGTGGCACAGTGTCCAAAGCGCCCAAACCGACCAGAGTGTCAGCACGGTCCAGATGACGAGGTAGGGGGTGTACTCGTGCCCCTGAGCATGGATCGCCAGGATCATGAGGTTGGCAAGCAACACGGCCAACACCCCGAGTAGAACAACTGCGCCCGAATTCGCGACGCGCTCCTTTCCCCAGTAGTCGATCACAGCGACCGCGCCCACGAGCGCAAGCACAGCTGCGATAAGCATGAAGAATCCAGTAAGCCGCCCTAGGTACGAGAGAGCTCCGCTTGCGTCAGCGAAGCCGAGCCAGGAAAGCAACACTGAGGAAGCCAGAAGTCCAGTAATCATCATCAGAGCGTCGGCACGACGACGCTCGATGCGCGTTGCACCTTCTGGCCTCTTTGGTGGGGTGTCCATGGAGCCATGATTTGCATAGCAGCGGTAACGCCACGCGAAGGCACTCCGTCCGTTGGCCAGTGCACAGCCGAATGTAGGACCTGTTGGCGCACACCACCACCCGGACAGCCTTCCGGGGGCTTCGGGGGCGAGTGACTGACACTCCTCGGCGCGCTGTCGTGCGGGTACTGGACCGCAATGACGTACTGACCGAGGGGGCGGGGGATGCCGACGCCCTGGGTGGGCGAGGGCGATGGCTTCGCCCGCCTGAAGGGAGAGCTCGGCGTCGGCCCGAAACGGGATGGCCGTCGTTGCCGACCGTGGCGGGCTCGGCTTAAAGAGCGTGCCCGTCACCCAGGTTCAGCTCGGTGAACCAGCGACGTTCAGCCGGATCTCGGCCAGTTCAACGGCCCGACGAAGTCGATCACCAAGTTGACGTCCTGGATCGCGTCCTCGCGGAGCCGTGAACCGTCCGCCGTTTTCAGCACGTCCGGGATCGCGCTGAGACTGAACCCGAGCGTCTGACCGTTGCCGACGAGATCGCACAGCAGAGGGCCTGTGCCCGCCGGGAAGATGTGGGACCCCGCGTAGCCGTCGCGGAATGGGATTTTGACGGTGGAAGCATGGGGGGCAAGCGTGATGGATACGAAGGGGCCGCCGGAGGGGAAGGCTTCCGTGGTCCGCAAGGACAGATACAGCGACACCACGCGGGCGACGCGCGGATCGACGTGCGGCGGCAGCAGTGTGCGGGGCAGTTGGAACCGCATCAGCTGGTTACCCGCCTCGAACTCGGGCTCGGCGAGGAAACCATGCCAGTCGGCTGGGTATTGCTGTGCGAGGCTCACGAACTGCCGCCCGGCGTAATCGGGGAGGAGCCGCTGCACCTCGCCCCGGAAAACATCACCTCCATCCAGCGCGTTGTAGCGCACGGTCAGCACAACATCGGAGATCGCCTCGAAGTCGATCTGATTGGCGGCGAAGGGAATGCGCAGCCGCCACTGGGAGACGGCCCCCGTGCGTTCGAACGGCAGATAGCGGCCGTCATTCTTGCTGACATCGAAGACGCCGTCGTCCTCCATACCAGTCGACAGCGCGATGGACTGCGCTGCCCGGACAGTGCTGCGCAGGACCTCGGGGCCCGGGGGCTGCACGGTGGTGTCACCGAGCAGGTATGCCACCCCGGCGCGGTTCGCCTGCAGCAGGATTTGGCTGCCGAGCTGGGTAAGGGTTCCCCGGATGTTCTGGTACGGGCCGACGAGCGCCGGAATCGTCACCGCCACGGAGGTGATGGCGCGCCGGTAGTGGCCGGGAAAGTCCTGGTCGTAGAGGCGCTCCGGAAGGTCGAAGACGCATTCGCCGGTGGTCCGGAGATTCAGCAGCGCGGTGGGGTCGTGGCCGAGTAGGGAGATGGTGCGTTGGATCTCGTAACCCCGGACGTACTCGTCGAGGTAGGCGCGCTGCAGGGATCCTACGGCGAGGGATAGCGACTCCCCGGCCACGAGGCCGGAGCGGGTGTCGTCCCAGCAGTCGGGGGTGATGAACCGTCGGTTGCTGCCGACTTCCGTCTGGTAGGCACGCTCGGCCAGGCGGGCCGACGTCTGGGCCAGCCGGTAGAGCTGGAAGTAGAGGGCTGACAGTCGGCGGGCCATCCAGGAGTACAGCTCGCGGCTGGTGAACTTCTCGCGCAGGAAGCGGTCGGTCTGCGTGCTCTGCTCGAGGGAGCGGAGGTGAGCCGTGTATTCCTGCTGTGCCGCCTTGATCGCCGACTGGTTGGCGTCGAGCTGGGCCTGGATCTGCTGGGCTTCGTGACCGGCCAGGTTCGCCTGCAACTGCCACTCCTGGGAGCGCCGGTCGTAGTTCGCCATGAGCAGTGTGCGTTCGGCGGCGAACTGGGATGTGGCCGCCCCAAACTGCAGGACACCGGCTGCGGCCTGCGTCGCGGAGCCGATCTGCTCACCTCCGTAGGTCATGGCGAAGGGGGAACCGACATTGGGCAGGGCGAAGGCGATCGCGGAGGCCGTCTGCGCGGCGACCGAGAGGGAGTTGAACACCAGGGCAACCTCGCTGGCTCGCAGGTTCGCAACCTCTGCGGGGATGAGGCCGGTGGCCAGCAGGCTCTTGTAGTGGGTTTCCCGGTAGCGGGCGGCCGCGAGCGTCTCGGCCAGCGAGTCCTGAGTGGCCAGGAGCTGGTTGACCTGGTCGCGGCGTACGCCGGTGGCCAGGTCCAGGAGAGCCTGCTGCTGGCGGTTTTGGAGCAGGGCGAGGTCTTCGGCGTCCTTGCGTTCGAGCGCGGCGAGCAGTTCGGCACCGAATTGGATGACCTGGGAGCTGAGCTGCCGGGCCTGCTCGATGAGGGTCGAGAAACGGTAGTTGGGGATTCCCACCGGGATGTCGGCCCCCGTCGTCCCGCCCCATTGGGCGCGGGCGATCACCGTGCGTGTGTCGCCCGGAGGTGCGAAGAGGGGGAGCGACCGGTTCACGCCCTGCAGGTTCTGACATGTCCGGATCTTGGCCAACCGGTCCTCGATCAGAGCCCAGCAGTCGTCCAGTTCATGGTTGGCGGGGACGCAGAAGTAGGCATCGATGTCGTTGATCGGGGTGGTGGCGTACGTCCGCTCGTCCGGGCCGAGGGAGCCCAGGGGGGTGTGTTCGAGGTCGATCAGGAATTGCGGGATGTTCTCGTGCCGACCGCGGTACTCGGCGCGGATCTGGGCGAACGACTTCGGCGCCGGCCGGGGTGAGTCGCCAAGGCGGCGCGGTCGTGGCCCGAGCAGTTCCGCGGCGGCCATGTAGAGATTGGCCGCCTGGCCGATCGACTCCCTGGTGTCCTGAGCGAAGAGGCTGTCGCCCCAGCTCACAAGGTTCTGCACGTATCGCATGACCACGGATTTGGCGTACGCGCTCGTGCGTACGTCGGCGATGGCGAAGGGGTCGAGCGGATCGTCGTTGTAGGCGCGGATGCCGGCCGGGTCGGTGAGCGAGGCGAGCAGGGCGGGCACGGTGACGCCGCGGAAGGGGAGGTAGCGCCAGAATCTGTTGGTGCCGTCGCCGTCTTCCGAGCGGGGCTCGGCCGTCGGGTCGAAGATGTACTGGTACCACTGGCGTGCCTCGTCGTACCGGGAGTTGGCGGTGAGCAGGGCGGCGGCCAGGTACGGCGTGTGGAAGAACACCTCGCGCTGGTAGAGCCCGAACGGCCCGGTGAAGCTGAGCTGGTCGGTGGGAAGCCTGTGCGCGTCGAGGGTTGGGGGCGGGGCCGCGTCCGGCGTCTGATAAAAGCGCTTGAACGGCGCTTCGCGTGTCAGTTGGGCCTCCGGTGTGAGGAGCCCGCTCACCCCGCGGGCGAGCAACTGCCGTCCCAGGCTGTCGATGGTGCCTGTGGTCAGCCGGGTGACGGCGAAGGACACCCCCCGGACACCGTGTGGGTCGGGCACATAGCGGTCGGTGGCGAGCGTGTGCCCGCCGCGTACCTTGGGGTCCAGTGGATAGGGAACGGCCGTGATCCGGTCGGAGAGCGGCCAGGTTCCGCTCTCCTGGGACTCCAGCAGGAACGCCTCGTCCCCGTTGTCGAACAGCACGGAGCCGGTCACGTTGGCGACGTTGCGCACCGCCGCGTCGGCCGAGACATTGAACAGCAGCGGAACGGGGTTCGCCGGAAGAGTTCCGGTGTGGACGTGGCCGGGGTCGCTGTTCATCCAGTACTCGGCGCTCATGCTGCTGTCGACCGTCCCCACGATCAACATGCTGTTCTCGTCGTCGAGCGTTCCCGCGTAAGGGGCCGCACCAGGGTACGGCGAGTCGTCGGGAGGCAGGTGGAAGCGCGCTTCCTGCGAGTTCAGGCCCTCGTCGATGAGGAACCCGACCCCGGCGCCGACCTGTCCCTTCAAGCCCTGAGCCTTCTGGCAGAAGGAGAGGGCGTCGCTGACCGAGGTGTTCAGCCGGCCGAGGGCATCGGTGTAGGGGTCTCCGCTGTCGTTCGTGGGCGGTGTCCATGAGGGGATGACGAACGTGTTCGACACCTCCACCGGCGGCCCGAGCTGGACGAGCAACTGCTCACCGCACCGCTCCTGCGGGACCACGATGTACGGCAGGTCCTGGCGACTCTCCGGGCAGGCTTGGTCGACGTACAGGTTGTTGTTGCTCCCGACCTTGGTGACCGTTCGGGTATATCCGTCGCAGACGATCCGGTCACCGATCGAGACCTGCTCGAGGAACTTCGTGCCGGTGCCCGATACGGTCGGCTCGGTGTTGCTCACGCTGATGGTTCCCGGGCCGGTGAACGTCTTGAACCGGGTCTGCCGGGGGTCGGCGGGAACGATCCTGTATTCGCTTGCTTCGACGCGCCACGCCCACAGTTCCTCCATGGTCAGTTCCTTGGCGGAGTCGACCGATCTGACCACGCCGCGCTGCGCCCCGCAGGTGATCGTGTCGCCCTTGCAGACCTGAAGGTCAAAGCTCGTCAGGCCGTTCGGAACTGCCTTCAGCCCGCTGACCTTGCCAAACAAGCGCTGGTATGTGTACATCCATACGCCGGTGGCAGTGAATGGCTTGTCGACCACCAGCTCTTTTTCGCCCCGGATTTTCACCACTTGGCGGATGTCTTTGCCGACGGACAGTGTGCAGCCGGGGCGCAACTGGGTATTGAACCTCGTGCCCAAACCCTGGACCGTCGTGGATCCGGCCGTGAGTTTCACCTCGCCCCACCCCCGCATCCAGTTGCCATCGGGCTCGTTGTGAAGAGTCACCCGCGCACGGCCCCGCAGCCCTCGGGAGACCTTCACGGCCTGCGGCTGACGCCAGATGAGGTGGTCCGGGTTGAACAGCGAGGCCAGATCGGGGTTCTTTCCCAAGACGGTCCCGGAGGGCTGGGGAAGTACGCGGATCGGGACCCGGTCGGCGAGCGTCTGGGGTGATGTCCAGTTGCCGGTCAGCGTGCGGAAGGCGTAGCGCAGCGTCGCGGTGGCCACCGTCTGGGTCTGGGTGGCGGCTGTGACGTTGTCCCCGGCCTGGCCGCCGACGGAGACCGCCGAGCTTTTGATCACCTCGATCTCGGACCAGAAGAGAAAGAGCTTGTCGAAGGCGACTACGGGGGTGACGAACTCGGAATTGATGGTGAGTTCGATCTTCTGCCAGGGCGTCCACCGGTCGCCGTCCTCGCGGGTCAGGTAGTAGTAGGTGTAGGGGGCGGTTCGGGTGCGGGCCAGCAGGTAGAGCGTCGATCTGCGGTCCGCGGGGCTCGGTGCCGGGGTGACGTCCGTGAAGGCGGCGCACGGTACCAGCGCGGCCAGGTCGGTCAGGGCCTGGAAGTAACGGGCGTAAGCGGTGGTCACGGAGGCATCGGTGATCTGGGTCTGCGTCAGCCCTTCCTTCAGTTCGGCGAACTGGGGGCTGGTGCGGCGGCGAAGTGTCGGGTCGAGGTAGTTTTCCGGATACAGGAAGACCTTCCGGCTCGTCTGCCAGGCCCGGTAATCCTCGGCCCACTCCCACCACTGCGGCGCGATCCCCTTCAGGTTGACCACCCCGGGCTCCAGCCCGAGGTGGCAGCGCTGCAGATACAGCTGTACCGAGGAGATGGCCTGACTCAGTCGGGAAGTGGTGTCACACGCCGACATCTCGACATCGATCAGCAGGCGTGAGCAGAGGGACTCGGGGCCCGTGATCGAGGGATCGTTCTGCGCGAGTCTCCAGATCACGCGGGCGAGCAGCACGTCCCTGTAGAGGGTGTCCGTGGCGTTGACACAGTCGGTCATCGCCGACGCGGGCCGACCGTCTTGGCGGGCGCCGAGCATGCCGAGCGCTGCCTGTGCCATGGCCTCGTACTCTTGCCAGGTGCGGTCGCCGACGGGCAGCCGTCGCAACGCGTCGAACCTCAGCAGGGACCGGACGTCGGCGTTGACGCGCGCGGAGAGGACGAAGCACGCGCGCAGGGCGGCCACAACGGCCACCGAGCGGACCGGCTCGTTACCGAGCGGGTACCGGGCCGTGATCAGGTCCTGTAGCTGCGCCTCTTCCCAGCCCGTCACCAGTGCCAGCTCGGCGGCCGGATCGGTGCCGATCCCAGTCAGGTAGCGGAGCAGGCCCCCTGTGGTGTCGTCGAAGGCGATGGTGAGAGTGCGGAACGCGGCCAGAGATCGCAGATCGGCGACCGAGGGAGCGGCTGGATCGGCGACGTCGAAGCCCGAGGGCCGTCGGCTGAGGGCGGTCAGCTCGGGTCCGCTGTATTCCAGCGCCGTCACCCAGCGTCGCGTGCGCCACAGCGAGGTGACCAACCGCACTGTCGGCTCGGGCAGTGGTTGGTCGGAAGGCAGGGGGGTGAGCAGCAACTGACGGCAGCCGGTGAGGCGTTCGGTACCGGTCGCGATCCCGAGCATCGCGGTGCCCGTGCCGGTGTCGACCGCGAGGGAACGAGCGGTTTCCTCGCGGAGCACACCGTCCTGTGCCGCACAGGCTGCGAGCAGACCGGTCAGGACCTGGTCGATGGACGCGGCGGTCCGTGACAGCAGGCCCCGGACCAGGTCGGTCTTCTCCTGTCTCAGCGATGTGCCGGCCGGGAAAAGGAAATCCAGGTTGGCCTCCGGCCGGTAGTGGGGCGTCAGGAAGACACTGTCCGGCCCGGTCCCGGCGTGTCGGCCGTCCGGCGTTCCCGCCCCCCGCCCCTCCGTCGGGTCGCCGGGCGTGGTGGACAGATAGGGAGGATCGTGGCGCGTCAGTGCTTCCACGATGGCGGCCGATGCCGGGGCGTCGATCAGTTCCCCGGCGAAGGCGTCCGGCCCGAAGGGAAGCAGTGTGGTCGCCAGGGCGTGGTCGAGGACGGTATCGCCGATGATCCCGGCGTGATTGAGCACGCCCCGGTTCCGCAGCGCTTCGGTCAGCGCGGCCGATTCCTGTGCGCTGATCGTCGCTGACCAGAAGACTTCAGGGGTGACGGCCGTTCCGGTCGCGGCGGTGGACAAGGTGCCGGCGAAGCCGCGGACGTCTCTTTCCTGGTCCGGGGTGACCGGGTGTGGCGAGACGATCTCGAGGACGTCGTCGAGAGTGAACGGGCTCACGTCGACCCACGCCGCGGCCTCCAGCAGGCCGCGGAGGCTGTCGGGGTCATCGGGCCCGCCCGAGCCCACGGCCCGTACCAGCCGCAGTAGGTCCCGCACCGACCAGCGGGCCAGCCTCGCCGCGGCCGCGATCCGGTGGAAGCGGCTCAGTGTCGGCAGGTCCAGCGGCAGCCTGTGCCCTCCGGCTGGTCCGGCGCAGTGGAAGGCAAGCGCGGTCAGGTCGTCGTCGCCCAAGGCCAGGGCCGCGCCCAGCCGTCTGCGCAGCGATTCGGCGGTGGCGTCGTGTTCACCGTAGGCCCATACGGGGGAACGCGCCGGGTCGAAGGGCGTACTGCTGCCCGGGGCGTAGGGGTCCTTCCCTCCGAGCAACACGGGCTTGTTGTAGATCTCGTCGAACGGATCAGCGGGATCCGGACCGTCGCCTCGCCCGGTGGTCTTCAGGTCCCCGAGGAAGGCCGCCGCCGCGCGGACGCTCAGCCCGGTCTCTTCAGCCAGGCGGACCAGGGCGGCGAGCCGCTCGATGGTCTGCGGAGTGATGGGGTGCTGTGCCCCGCCGCATCGCATGGCCCAGTCGAGGTCCTCGTAACCGATTCCGGTCGTGTTCGCCAGCCGGATGAACCGGCTGAGCCGGTCCAGGCGCTCAAGCGTGAGATCGGTGACGCGCTGGACGGTGTTGCCGGGGTCCCGACGGTCGAGTTCCAGTCGCATCGGCGGGCGGTCATCGGTGCCGTTGATGTAGAAGTCCCGAGCGGCGCCCGCGGTCAACTCCGCGTCGGACAGGCATTGGCGGAACAGTGCGGTCAGCTGGTCCTCGGTCAGCCCGACGCGCTGCGCGAACACCTGCGCCCGGTCGAATCCGTCCCTGGGGTAGATCCGGTATCCGCCGGAATCGTCCCTGTCCCACCGCCTGTCGACCTCCGCCCTGGTGGGGTCGGCCGGGTCGAGCCGGGCCACCGTTCGCAGTTGAGTGCCGATGAGGAGCTGGCTGCCGACATCGGCGCTGCTGAACACGGCCTGCTCCCCGCTCAAGCGCACGGTGCTGGACCCGGCGCTGACGGTGAGCGTTCCGGTTCCCGCACGGGGAAGATGGCTGCGAATATCGGACACCCCGTATTGCGCGCTCAGGAGGGCGGGTGCGCTGGCATCCACCGGCGACGCCAGCAGGATCTCCAGGGCCTCGCCGGTGAGGCCGAGGGCCTCCCGGGCCCGCTCGAGCGGATCGTCGAGCAAGAACTCCGGTGGGTCTCCGGGGGCGGGATCGAAGGAGCGGTCGAGGGTGGCGGTTCTCCCGGGGCCGTCGTAAGAGACGATACGACGGCGCTGCCCCGCCGCCGCTCCGCCCGTGAGGAGCACCTCCGTCCTGGCGTAAGCCCCGGACTCGGTGGACGCGGCGGAGTCGAGCGTTAGGGTGCGGCCCGCGTATCCCTGGGCTGTTCCGGCATGTACCGGTGTGCCGCAGGTGCGCCACAGCTCGGTCGTCGAGGTACCCAGTTGCCGCAGCACCTCACGGATCCGGCTGAGCGGTAGGTTGAACGGGGCGTTGAAGGGATATACGGCACCGGCGAGCACACGCGCGGCCTGGTCGGGACCCCGCTCGGGTGCGACGAGCGCGGTGAGAACCTCATTGATCAGGGTGAGGTAGGGGATCCCGTCGTTGGCACAGGCGCAGTCCAGCTTCATCGCGAAGAGGTCGGGTCGGCGGTCCTCCAGCCGCATACCGCTCGGGATCGCGTTGCCGCTGGCCGGGTCAGTGACGTAGCGGTCGACGATCCGCATCAGGTCGGTGAAGTACGCCGCCGGCCCGAAGATCGAACAACAGTCGGGACAGCCGAGGAAGTCCTGGGACCCGAAAAGCTCCTCGAAGCTCGGCAATCTTCTCAGGTCGTCCGCGAGCTGCGGGGACGCGTTGTTGAACGGGGCACGGCGAACCTGGGGAGAGAGCATACCGATCAGATCCGCGAACGCATGGGCGGTTTTCGCCTGAACGGCGGTCGCCCGCCGGTGGATCGCTCGGGCCACCGCGTCACCCGAGGCGCTGGAATCCGCGTGCGAAAACCGCTCACCGTAGTCGGCGACGAAGTGCTCGACAGGTACGCGGGCGACAGCGTTGGCCGAGCGCAGCCCGTCCGCGTGGAGCAACTTCGCGGCGGACTCCTCGGGGTGGAGGCGGAGCAGCCGCTGCCAGCCGAGCAACGCATCATGCTCGCCCGACCCGTGCTCGACTCCGATGGATTCGAGCAGCGCCGCGTCAAAGAGATCTTCCGCCACGACGTCGAAATCAGGTCGCGCATCGTAAATCGCGGCGAATTCAGAGGAAAGCAGTCGGACGGGCGACCCTTCTACGGTCATGGCGAACAGCCTTCCGTTGGAATCGGCGCGGCCGAGCGACGCCCAGTCACACTGCCGGATAATCCGAGCACATATCGGGAATATGCGAGGCGCGGCGAGTCTATGACATCTCCGACGGGCGCCCCCGGAGGACACGCACGGCCATGACAGCCCGCGGGTTACGCGGCGGGAAACCTCGTGGCGCCGCGCCGCCGCGCTGTTACGACTTTGACGACGCCGGCTGCACGACCACCGTGATGGGCTTAGCCCCTACGAAATACCCCTCTCCCTCACCCCAGACAGCGTGGAAGGAGCTCGTGCTACTTCCGACGGTGTAGAGATGGGCATGAGCAGGCGCTTTGCCCGGTGGATTTTTGTTGTCGGACCAGGCCTCAAGGGTAATGCGAGTAGGGCCGTCGAGAGCAACTACGGCACCGGCGTGGAACTGGCACATTTTTGTGTCTCCGGTGTCGGTCGCGACGATTACGAATGCTTCCCCAACCCCAGGGGAAGCAGAGCCGTTACGCGGCCTAGCGAAATTCTCGGCCTGGCTTCTGTTCTGCTGGTCACTTTCCCCGAAGGATTCAAATCTCTCCTCTCTCCCCGCGCTCCTGACTTCGATTCGACTATACGAACCTGCGCCCCATTTCAGTTTGCCGACCTGGTTGTTGATGATTTCCTCGGCAGTGTGCAGGCAGTCACACAACACATCCTTACCAAGTGAGTACGAGCGATAGGTATGACCCTCATTCCTAAGCGCTTCAGTGCCAGCCTGAAGCGCCTTGGCGACCTGGTTCGGCCGCACGTCCTCGCGGACATAGACCTGGGGCTCGCCGGGCTTGATCGCGAAGCGTCGATTCTCGGAGAACTTCAGTCTCGGCCGCCCCCCGTTGTGTCCCGTCGGATCGACGTGCACTGTCGGGTTGTTCGCGCAGTAGGTGTAGAGGTTGAGTCCGTCGAGAGTGCCGGCCGGGTCCGGGGTGATCCAGCGGAGCAGCCACGGGGCGTAGTAGCGGGCGCCGTGATAAGCGAGCCCAGTGGTCCCATCGCGTTGCTGGCCGGTGTAGCGGTACATCTTCTTCGCCACCTCGTCCTGGGACCTTCCGGTGACGAAGACGGTTACCCCGAACGGCGCGTATTCTTCATAGCTGATCCATGAGGCGTCGTCGTCGAATTCCGCCGTCGCGGAGTCGACGAGATTCGGGAGCTGGTGACGGCGCTGCACTACGGGGTTGCTGCCCGGCTCACCACGATGGACCAGGACTTCACCCAGCCGCTGGCTGCCGTCGTGGACCTCGATTCGTCCCTGTTCGGCGTGGAGTTGGCCGTGGGGCCCGGACCGGCGCTCGGTCACCAGGCCGGGGAAGTAGCGGGTGTCGGTTGTCGAGCCGTCAGGCGCCCTGGTCACGCGGCGACGTCGGGCACCCTCCGAGTCATAGGCGTAGTGTTCGGCCCCCAGGGGTGTTCCCGAGGGGGTTTCGGACCGGGTGGTCCGCAGGGCGGATCGGTGATCCCAGGTCAGCTCCGGGACGGTCGGCAGTTTCAGCGCGTTCCCATCCTCATCGAACTCGGACAGGTCGAAGGCATCGCCCACCGTCACACGGTTGGAGTCATCGGCGGCGGTGAGCGCAGTGGTCCAGCTGCCTTCGGCGGTAATGAACGTCTGCCGCAGGCAGTTGCCGGAGTCGTCGTAGCCGTAGGCGGCCGAGTAGCGAACCAGCCGTCCCTGCCGCCATGGCGCATAGACCTTCGTGTATCCACCTGACGCGGCCGCCTCGGCGTCGAAGGAGGCGGTCGCCCGGCCAGTGGCCTCGGTGAGGCGGTAGAGGGCGTCATAGGTGTAGGTGAGGTCGGCGCTCACACCGCTCTCGCCGCCGGGGGCCGCGGCATCATCGACGCTGATCACGTTTCCGGCGGGATCGTAGACGTAGTTCAGGTCTTGGACGACGGTGTCGTCGCCGGTACGGGTGGCCCGGATGGCGACCAGTCGCTGGGTGTCCTTGTGGTAGCGGAGCTCCCGCTCGATGATCCTGTCGCCCTGGGTGGAGCGGAGGGCGAGGCCGCGGCACCGGCCTGCGGCGTTGTAGCTGATGTCGGTGGCGTAGGGAGCCGCCGTGCCCCCCTGTACGGCTACATCGATACCGCACACTCTGCCCGCCCTGTCGTAGTGCCATGCCGTCGTGTGGCCATGGGGGTCTGTGCCGGCGAGGACGCGCCCCTGCGGGTCGTAGCGGCTGGTCGCGTGGTACTCGGAGGGCTCCAGCCGGTCCGCGAGGGCCGCGAACAGTTCCGCCCAGGTCGTCCAGTCTCCGGTGCGCCAGTCGGGGTCGTGTTCGATGTCCGCCGTGAACGATTCGCTCGACGACAGTCCCTGGCCGGTCAGAGCGTAGGAGTCGACCTGGTGCCGGCCCGCCTGGTCGTAGCGGACACACAGTCTGCCGATGAGGCCACGCCTTCCGGGATCGGGAAAGACCGTCTCCCCGGTGCCGTCGAGTGTGTCCCCGTACACCCGGCGCTCGATGATCACCGATGAGCCCGCTGCGGGCCGGTCCGGCGCATTCGCCGAGCCCGCTCCGGTGTCGAGGCTGATGCCCGCGCGGGGGCCGCTTTGGAGGATGAGGGCCACTGATCGGCGCAGCGGGTCGCGTTCGTGGATGAGTGTGTTGCCGCGGCCGTCCGCTTCGATGAGCGGGGCGCCGGTGGCGTCGATGAGGCGCATCCGGGTGCCTGCGTCTACGCTGGTCGTCTTCACGGGGTCGGGCGTGAGGCCGTAGCGGACGGTGAGGTTGGTGCGTCCGGCTGCCGCCTGGCGGGGATCGGCGGCGCTGATCTGCCGGCCGAGCGCGTCGTGGCGGAAGAGGGAGATCAGGGACCGCTGCGGGGTCAGCCGGCGCTCTTCGGCGATCGTGCCCCCGCGCACATCCAGATGCCGGGTGGTCGGCGTGCCCGCGCATCGGGCGGCGGCGATCAGGGCCTCGCGCTCACGCTGCGGGAGTACGTGCCCGTCGATGATGTGGTGGCGATAGTACGCGGACTCGGTCACGGTGTCGTTGACGTCGGCTTCCGTGACCGCCCAGGGGCCGTAGCGGGTGGTGGTGAAGAAGGCGTGGGGGAAGTCGCCGAGAGGAAAGTCGGTCCGTGTATGGCGGTCGAGTGCGTCGTAGCTGGTGGTCGCGGCGTTTGTGGTGCGTTCCAGCTCCGCTGTGCCGGGGAAGGTCAGCGAGTCGGTCAGGAACGGGAGGTAGTGCCGCCACGCGCCGCCGCGGCCGGTGTAGCGGATCCGGCTGTTGACGGCCCAGCCGGGAGGGCCCTCCCCCAGGGTTGGTGCGGCGGAGGGCGACGGTTCCGGAGGGACCGCGGTGGTGGTTTGTAGTAGGCGGCCCGCTCCGTCGGCGTACCTGATGGTCAGGGTCGGCGGATCTGCCGTGTCCTGGCCGGGCGCATCCTGCGGGTACGCACGGGCTGTCGCGGCGGCGCTGAGCGCCGGTGCCCGGTCCCTGCACCAGCCGAGGTCGTCATGGAAGAAGAACGCGGCGGCAGGGCCGAGGAACGCGGCCGGATCGGCGGCCAGTTCCAGCACATCGCGCGGTTGTGGCCAGGAGACGGGGTCGGTCACCGGAAGCGGCTCGAAACCCTTCTCCCGAGGAACACCGTCCATCCACTCGGTGCCCCGGAACGCGGTGGCGAAGACACGGCCGCGCGGATCATAGAGCACTTCGCTCACCACACCCGTGGCGTCCCGGACCCGTTGTGGCAGCAGCGACTGGTAGTCGATCGACTCGGCCGTGATCCGCTGGTCCAGCACACCGCCGCCCTCGGCCCGCTGCACCGCCTCGCGAAGCGCCATCGCCGTCTCGTCGTACACCAGCGTCCGGGTCACCCCACGCGCCGGTTCCAGGGCCGCCATCGGGTCGAGAACACGGCTGGGAACCCAGAACCGCTCCGGGTCGTAGAGCGTGGTGTCCCCCGGGCACCACCACACCCCCGCCTCGGCGTCATTTACGTAGCCGCCCCACTCGCTCATGAACCGCTCCGGGGGAACCGGCAGCGCCACCCCCGCGAGCAGATCGCACACCTGAGCGTCCGTGAACGCGGCCACGTCGCGGCGGCAGACTCGCGGTGGCACCGCCAGCTCCCCCGACGGGTCTTGTCCCCCATGCGGCCCGGCGTACGTCAGCCGCTCACCGGCCAGCAGGCCGGTCTCCGGCATCGCCGAGGCGTCCGGCGCCGGGTCGGCGGAACGCTGGTTGGCGAGGGCGAGTTCCACCTGCCGGGAGATAGAGTCGACGTCGTAGTAGAGTCCCCGCACCGCAGGCGCCGCGATCCCGTTGACCGCATAGGTACGGGACAGCCGGGGGAACCCGAACAGCAGGACGTCCGCTTCATCGCGCGGCGGCAGGAAGTCCCCCACGTGCGCCGTCACGATCGTCTCGTCCTGGCCGGCCAGCGCTGCCCGGCCAGGACGACGACGGTAGAGCACCGTACAGCTCCGCGAAACGACCCCGTACTCGTCCACGGCCAGCGTGAACCTGTGCTGAACGGCGGGGTCGGACGCATCACGCTCATAGCGGTAGTCGATGGACTCGCGTTCGTGGACCAGGAACGCGCCGGCGCCTGCGGTGGCCCGTGCCACTGGCCGGACGGACATGCCACACTCCGCCACCCGGTACGGGACGTCCGGCCGGGACGCGTCATAGATCTCCACGCGCCGCAGGATCCCGGCGAGCGCATGGTGGGCCTGCCTGCGCAGCGAGCCACTCGGCACCGCACCCCTCCAGTCGAAGACCGGGCCACCGATCGGGCAGACGTCGACATCACCGCGGAAGTACTCCCGGCGCAACGCCTCTTCCAGCCCGTCGACCGCGTACGCGCCCACATGGAACCAGCTCCGTGTCAGCAACGGCTCCGCACCGGTGACGGAGGTGTCCTCCGGGCCGTCTCGCGGCGGCTCGTCGGGCAGGACCGTCTCCGTCTCGGTGCGATCGACTCGGGCGAAACCGGTGAACATCCGCTCTTCCGAGTCGAAATAGCCGTCACGGTAGCGGTAGGTGTTGGTGGAGCGGACCGCGGCGATCTCGTCGTCCACCTCCATGGTCTCGACGACGACCACGGGGAAGGGCAGTGTGAGGAGCCAGGGTTCGCCGCGTGCCTCGTCCCGCAGCCGCATCCGCGTCGACGTGGTGTAGCCGAGCCTCACGCGTGTGCCGCGGTTGGCGTTGTACTCGCTCAGCCGGAACGGGTCCGCCCCGGCCACGAGGGTCAGCGCATGGAGGCGGGGGTGCGGCCCGCCGGTGTTCCAGACCAGTGACCGGCGGCCATCCGTCGTGACGTTGCCGATGGTTAGTATCCCGTGTGTGGTCTCCGGCGTCGGCACCACGAGCGGCTCTGGCAGAAAGCCGTTGCCGCCGCGGTTGAGGTGGACGCAGACGTGGCCTGGGCGCAGCAGGACGAGGTCGTCCGTGCCGGTACCGGTCAGGTCCACGAGGTGGACGTTCTCGCTGCTCACGTCGTCGAACGACGGAACTTCGGACATCTCGACCGGGGCACCGAAGGTCCCGTGCCCAAGGCTGGGCCAGCAGATCACGCGGCCGCTTTCGACGAGGACGAGCTGCTGCCCTCCGCCGAGGACGTTGGCGAACCGGGTGGCGGTCCGTGGGGCCTCGAGCACTGCGGAAGGCAGATCGGCGCGGCGTGTCCGACGGCGGAAGGCCGCGTATCCGGCTGGGCCCATGTTGGCGGAATAGGTTACCGAGGTGTCGTTGATGTGGATCAGATCGGGCAGGCCGTTGCCGGTCACGTCGGCCCGGCAGTAGGTGTGGCCACCCGTGGAGGGGGACAGCCGCTTCGGCACCGAAGCGCGGCCTCTGTCGTGCGGCGCGCCGGCGGCCGCATCCGTGACATGGCCGGCGAAGGCCGTGAATGGCCGCCAGGTACCGTCCGACCCGCGGGCGTAGTACCCGGCGCGCGTCTCCGACTCCACGATCAGTGACAGGCGTCCGTCCCCGGTGACATCGCCCAAACGGCACGTGCCCCAAGCCTCGCGCTCGATGGGGAACGTCACCGGCGTCTGCGGCTCGAACCGGACCGGACCGTCGGGGGCGGCGCGGTCGAGCGTCGGCCGCCAGTAGGTGATGGCCGCTTGGTCGGCGTACACGATGCCGTCCACGCCGTCACCGTCGAGGTCGGCGAGGCAGTACGAAGGCGGTTGATCCGCCATCGGCGGCACACCTTCGGATCGGGTGGATAGGGGAACGAAGCGGGCGCCTTCGATGGTCGGTGGGTGATAGCGGAGGGCCAGTGGCGGCTCGTCAGCCGTCCAGTAGCGTTTGCCGGGCGGGCGGGCCGCGATGTAACGGTGCCCCGTGCCCCGTGCCTCGACGAGATGGGTGGCCAGCCCACCACTGGCTTCCGTGTCGTAGGTGAACGATGTCGAGCGGACGAGCACCGGCTCCGGGCCCAGCTCGTCGAAACGGTGGAACAGGCCGATCGCGCGGCACAACCGGTGGGTCCGCCGCTCGAACCCCGCAGAGTAGTCGGAGAACGGAAGCTCCCGAGCCGACCACGGACGAACCGGCCGGTACGGAGTGTCATGAGCGGGCGAGAAGTCGTATTCGCCGTAATCGAAGGCCAGCTCGATATGCCAGGGGCCGTCCGGCAGGATGAGTGGGGAGTCCGGGTGGAACGGCAACCGATTCCCATACCTGATCGACTGCGGATATCGGTTGGCCGAGCGCTGCCGGTTCCGCTCGTGGAGCACATCGGGCACCCCGGTCGCATCCTCACCCTGATAGGTGAAGAGAATAGCGCTGCCGCTCCCGTCGTAACGCGCTTGCGGAAGCCAGGCGAAGACCCGCCGGGGGTCGTCCGGGTCGGCGACCCGCGCCAGCGGCGTCAGGCCGAACACAGTGATCACGCCGGAACGGTCGATAGTCCGCCAAAAGTCCGCCCCCGCTGCGTCGGACGACCAGCGCTCGACACGTTCCCTCACCTCAGCACTGCGGCGCGCGTACGCCGAAACGGTGTACGCAACACCATCGAACGCCCGCCTGGTGACCGAGCCCGGCAGCAGAACGAGCGGCGCGTCGTCGAGCTGGAAGGTGTCACTGCCGTCATAGCGCGGCACCGAAGTGTTGGTACGCCGCGCAACCGACGGCAGGTCAAGAGTGAAACCGAGTCCGAAGATCCCATCGCCCGATTGCGAGCTGTACCCAATGGTCACGTCCGGTTCGAAACCGCGTGCCCGGCTGGTCTCGACACCGATGCCCACCATGGCAGCACCCGTGAGGGCGGCCGTCGTCACATGTGGCGTCAAGCCCTGCTGAGTTCCGCCGTCTCCTGGCATTCGGGTCCGCGTCACGTCGAGAGGACCCAGCGGACTCCACGCGGCACCGAGCGCCGTATCCGCCCCGAGCGCCGACTCAATACCGCCGTCGGGTGCGCCACCAGACAGACCCGACGACTGCGGCACCACACCAGCAGGGACACCGTCGTTGGTGCTCGCGTCGGCGTTCACGTTTTCCTCCGGCATCTGTGTCCTGATGGTCCTATCCGCACCGCGGGGGACCGGACAGCAGCCGGTACGGACGGCGGTTTACGCGGCGTCAGAGCCGTGGCTCTATACTCCCCCCTCTCACCCCTGCTAATTCAGGCATTCAAAATTGTCGACCAAATGCGACGGTAAGCGCGTAGGCAGACACATGATCGAATCAGCTTGATATTCTTCCGATCATATCGAGCATGTCGTCGAGCGGCATAGCCGACATGAATCTTGCCATTTCGAAATATACAACACCGATCGTTTCACCGACCGAAGACACGCGGACGTCCTAGGGAGCTGTCCGGGCGATCACGGTTTGATGTGCAAGGTCAGGGGTTGCTTGTCAGCACATTCCCATAACTGCGCTCATGACGATCGCTGAGTCCGGATCTTTTTCGAGTTCGGCCCTTGCGGAGTACCGGCCGAAGAATTCACAGCAGCCAGCACCAAGCCCTCCTTGCCCGCCGACTACGCAATCGTGTTGGCCAGGCGCTCACCATCGCCGACGAGAAAACGGCTCATCCCGTTACTCACGCACAGTGAGCTCCAAGCCATGATTCGCCAACAAGACTCCTCCACGCGCCCCTGACCTGCGCATCTCGTACCATGATTCGCCAACTATGAGTCTCGGTCACATCCGTCGCGCCGGGCGATGAGCACACCCAGCTCGTGCCGGCTGAGAGCCTGGTTCCCGCTGAGGTAGTGGACGCTGGTCGTGTCGCCCGACGCGAGTTCGAGGAGCGCTGCGGCCAGATCGCTCGCGTGGACCGGGCATCGGAAGTCGTCTGTGGAGAGGAAGCCTTCGCGGGTGCCGGTGGCCAGTTCGTGGACGGTGCGTTCGTGCTCGGGCTGTCCGTCACCCATGATCAGCGAGGTTCGGGCCACGGCGGCGTTATTCGGATGGAGCAGAAGCACCGTTTCCGCGGCGACCTTCGCCGCTCCTTACGGGGTGATGGGGTCGGGCTTGCAGTGTTCGTCGTAGGGAACGTGGCTCTTGCCGGAGAAGACGGCGTCGGTGGAGACCTAGATCATTCCGCTTCCGGCCTTCGCCGCCGGCCCCGCCGCTCGATGCCCGGCGTAGCGGCCCTGGGCCAGGGTGTCACGGACCCCGTCCTGAATCGCGGACTCGGTGATACCGGTGGTCGCGATGTGGTCGAGGAGGGGCGAATAGCGGGAGATCGCCGCCGCGGCGATGAGTCCGCCAGGCCGTGCCAAGCGGGCCGCCTCCGTCAGCGCCGAGATCCGGTCGGTCTTGCCGTGAAGGTGGTAGAGCGGGCCGAGGAGCAGAACGACGTGGTACGTCCTGTCCGCGAAGGTGAGGCGGCGGGCGTCGCCCAGCTCGGCCGTCACGCCGTCGATGGCGGCGGCCTGGGTGACGTGCTTGGGGAGGGGTTCACGACGTGCACCGTGTAGTCGTCGGCCAACCACCGGGCGTGCATTCCCGGACCACCGCCGACATCGAGCACGCGGGCCGGTCCCGGCGGGAGGTGGCGACGCAGTAATTCGCGGGTGCGCGCGAACTCCAGGGTGCCTGTGGCGATGGTTTGCAGCCGTGCGGCTTCGTCGGACCGGGTGTAGAAGTCGGTGATCTCCGGGCTCACGGCGGGGCTGCTCGTCATCGGGGTGTCCTCGTCAGGAGGGGCTGTTGGAGTCCGGCAGGGTAGGGGGCAGGGAAGTGATCACTTTGATTCTCGGAGCCCTGCGACGGTCCGGACCCCACCACCGCTGCCACAGTGCCCGGCTCATTCTGACCAGGGCAGGGCCACGCATTCAGTCCCGGATGCGAGGTTGTGGAACCGCGGCTGGTCGTCGCACACCAAGCCGACGAGGAAGCAACTACCGGGTCCAGTAGGTACAGGACGGCAAGAGGCGCACGTCGGCAATGAGTGACGACCTGCCCAGCGTGTAGAACCGCAAGAGGACGCTGGAGGCCCAGGGCACCGCCACGGACATCAACATCGTGAAGTGCAGCCCGGCCAGTAGGTGCCAGCATCCATGAGTGAGCGGTCACGTGGTTGTCCAACGAGCGCTGCTCCGGCTGAAGAACGCGGGGACCCGTGCTCACCGCCCGGGCCGCTCGTCACTGCGTGGATGATCTCGGCGGTTCAGGTGCTCCTGCGCGGCCTGCGTGAACCGCTCGATCGCGGCAAGCAGGTCCTCATGACAAGTCCAGGAGCGCTCCGGGTCCGGCGGGACGACGCCTCCGGCCAAGCGCTGGCTATGCCCCGCCCGCCGGAGCGTGCGGAAGAGACCGGTGGCGGCGACGCGCACCTGCCGCGCGGCCTCGGCTACCTCGACGGGCCCTTCGAGCTCCACATGCTGAACAGCCGTCGATACCAGGTCCGGGTTGTTTACCGCCGATATGCGGTCCCGGAAGTCCGCTTCCGCCGCGGCCTCGCGGGCGGCCTCCCTGCGGGAGAGGCTGCGTGTGTTCGCGGCCGCCCTGTCCATCCCCCTGGCCAGCCGAAGGACCGGGTGTACCTCGGTCGCGTAGCTCTGGGCTGCCGTCATGAGCCGTACGTAGGCTTCCCTCTGCGCCGCGCGGCGGGCCGTGTCGAGGGGGCCGAGGTAGGCGCTGGCGGCCTGGGCGAGACCGGCTTGGACAGCGGCTGCGGCTTGCCGCCGCGCACCACGAACGCTGAACATCCCGGTGAGGGCCGAGCCCACCACAGCTCCTCCAGCGCCCATGACGGCGGTGGCTGTCTCCTGTCCCATACCCCACAAGCTCATGTCCCCGATCTTCGCCTACAGTGCCGGGGTTGGTCCCGGAATCGTAGGCAGGAGACAACGGGCTAGCGCTGGCGGGAGGTGCCGAGGTACTTCGGCCGGCGTGCCACCCCCATGACCGGCTGCCGGGCAGATGCCATTTCTACGGGGGGGTTCGGCTCTGTCTCACTTCCGGTGGTGGCGGAGCGTAAGAGTTGGGCGGCGTTGCTTGCGGAGAGTGCGACCGGCGCTTGACCTCGTAGTTCGAACGGATGGCAGCGCACCAGGGTCGCTGAGCTTGCCGCGCAGACTCTCCCGGGCAGACGCCGAGCCGATCAGCCAGTACCGAAGAACGATCGCCACGGTGCGCGGACCTGCAGGTTCTGGTTGACGGCCTGCCCATCACTACTGTTACTGTCTGTTACCACCGGAAGTGAGACAGAGCCGATTACGGGACAGAGCCGAACGTCTTACAGTCCCACGTCCGGCGAGGCCTACGCCAACTTCAGTACCGCCACGACGTCCTTGACGGCTGCCTCGCCGGAACCGGCCTCCAGCGCGAACCACCATGACGACACCACACATTCAAAGTGAGTAGCACCAGAACAGCTCCATCAAACTCCTCCGCCAGCCTATGTCCCAGGAGCGCCCATCCAGAAGGAGGAACTTCTGCAATCAGAGCTTCTCTTGCCTTTGCGCGCCCACCTGATGTCGTACCTTCTTTCATATGGCGATTGGAATTACAGGCCCAAAGTCCGGACTCTCCAAAATCCTCAACATTTCAGCCGCAATCCTAGCTCTCCTTATCCCCGTCACGGGTGGATTGATTACACTTGCCTCAGCTCACACGAATGTGAAAGGTGAAGAATCACCAACCATTTCCGTTACCCTCAATGGCGCCGGCAGCATGACAGATCGCTCCCCTGCCGATATCACTGCCGTAGTGCGCAATAACTCCACTGCCGAAACGGCGGTCACAGTAAAGGCTGATGCCAGTCATCACCAGGTGATCGCTGCCCAAAAGGTCAGAGACTTGAAGGCTTCGAAGATCAGAGCGCTGCAACTCACGCTTCCTCCACGCTCAGCGAGACTGCTATTCATTGAGGTACGGGCCAAAGACCCGGTGCGTCAAGGCACCGCGGCTCTGGTCGTGATCGCTACAACAAAGACCCAACCGCCCGAAGAGACTGTAGCTGTGCAAGAACTGCAAGTGGAGCTGGCTGGCTCCGACCTGTTGCCGGGGGCATTGGGCTTCCCCGCCTTGATCGTCCCCGGACTGGTCGCAGTGTGGGCGGCATTGGAGATCTGGGTTGCTGACCGTCGACGTCTAGGACTAAGAAACCTCAGCAGCCCTGCAATTATTTGGGGAAATAAGCTGTGGCTACTGGCAGCAGTAGCCGTCTCACTAATTAGTACCTGGTCCTACAGTGCCGTTTTTGGGCAGGTCGACCTGCTGGACACCTATCGTTGGCATGACCTGGCACTGGTCACCGTGGGTGCCGCTGCATTCACCGCGGTAGCCGCTCTGACAGTGGTCGGCATCCACCGATGGCATACTCCCCTGATCACCCAACGCACTTCCGTCCTCAACATCCTCCGTGCAGTACAGAAGCGTGGTAGCGAAACATTCGAACAGCCCGTATACCAAATTTCGGAAAATCCAGCCTGTTACGGGCTGCTGGTGCATCATGATCGCGAAGCCACGGTTCTAACCCCTCCCATCAAGTTCAGCAAGCCAGATACTCTCTTCAAAATCTACAACAAGACCGACAGGAATCTAACCGACGCAATTAACGAGATTAACAAAATTGAAGAATCTGGTGGAATCTTTGACGCCAAAAAGAACACCAGTGATCTACCAGAGACGTGGATCTCTGATGTCACCGTCGCATTGTCGCCGAAGAGGGCTGATCTAAATGACGTAGAAATTCTCAGGTTTCGCCTTGATAGCGAGGAGGGTTTCGAAGAATGAAAAGTCCTGGAGCCATTAGAGCGCTCAGCGCCAAGATGGCGCTGAGCGCTCCGCCATGCAACATGCACGGCCTTCTTAAGGGTGCTCCAACCCCGTGAGCTGGAGCTGCTGTCTCTGGAGAGAGGAGGGAGGAGCTGCCCCTGCCGGCGTAGAGGCTCCCTCGCCACCGCAACAGCAGGCGGACGTGCATCCAGCGCGACAGCGTATGACAATGATACCTCCGGGAGGTTAGTCGAGCCAACGGAGACCGTCATGGGGCACAAGGCCAAGCACGAGGTGAGGGCGAAGCGCCTTCGCGTCACTTACATAGATAGCCAGGTTCATGATCAGGTGCCGCTTGGAGGACCCAACGCCTTCATAGACTGCATAGCACAGCTAGGAACGGCGGGTTCTGTACAGATGTTGGGCGGTCTGCAGGTCTCGCTTCCTTTTCAAGACCCCGGTAATAGGGACGACGTGGCATGGCGGTTCTGGGACGCCGTCCTAAATTTCCGCCAGAAACTGCGTCCCCCTGCCGATCAAACGGAAGCGAGAAGGCTATTTGCACGATTGCTACCTATCCGCCACCAGGGAATCTTGGAGTCTCACCTTACACCACCACGCCTAGAGACTTATATCTACCCATTCGGGTTGACGGCATTGACTACGGTCGACATAACGTGGAAAGAAGCTGTTCATCTAGCGCAGGCTGCAAAAACGCTCGAAGATGAGGAAGTTAAGAGCACCGAAGCAATTGTTGCCGAGGAGAAGATATCAACGTCTCTGGCTACGATTTCGCGCGCTGCGGTGCAAATCCTATCCAAGCGTCTTTCACTGAGCCAACCGCAGGCACTGCCTGGCCATAGACTAGCATCCGTCATTGACGGATCAGTTTCATCGCAGCCTATGGAAATGCCTTCGGCTCGAAGCCCACTGCATAGCGCCTTGCATCAACTCGCCTCAGGATCCTCGCCCCCATTGAGTAGGCCGGAAAAGAATTTGGTACCCCGCTGGGACGGCAGTGGGGAATTTGTGTGGGATCCAGGCCTCCTGGTTTACATGCTGTCGGGGGGGACCTCCGCAGCCGCTCCATACGAGGTCAGCATGCGCCCTTCTACAAGGATAGAAAGTACCTCAGGCCTCCATCGACGCCTAGCTCTGCTCATTTCTCACCTGTCAGTGACTGCGGGACTTGCCTACTCAAGTCCGAAACAACCGGTGCAAGCCGATTGGGCCCGAGACACGGCCAAAATGCTAGGACGCCTATACGGCCCATACATTCCAGGAATTGATTATTGGGGACTTGAAAGTAGGTACTACATAGATAGGTCCCCCGCCAAGTCTGACATTGAGAGGCTACAAGGCGGCAAGCTATATGTCCGACCGGACATAGGGGTGCCAACGGAATACTACTGACTTTGAATGCGTGGTGTCGTCATGGTGGTTCGCGCTGGAGGCCGGTTCCGGCGAGGCAGCCGTCAAGGACGTCGTGGCGGTACTGAAGTTGGCGTAGGCCTCGCCGGACGACGGTGATCAGATCGTGTGGGTCGGCGAACGCGCGGTTGGCCGTGGTGGTGCGTCGCAGTACCGACCAGATGCCCTCCCCTGGTCGGCGCCGAGCCGGATGGCGGTGCCCGAGCTCACCAACGTCGGCTCTCAGTGGCTCGGTTCCGCCTCCGAGACGTACCTACTGGAGCGCAGCCTCATCAACGCAGGAACACTGCACCCCCGCCAGGCCCGACTCCTGCTCCTCGCGCACCTTCGGTAAGGGCTGACGGTTCTTGATCCCTGCGGTATGCCGGTTGTATGAGGTATGCGCAAGGTGGTGGGCTGACCGATGAGCGGCGGGAGGCTTTCCCTGATCACGCGGTCGGCGGCACGGGCGGCGGCCAGCACCCGCTCGCGCAGCCGATCAGGGAACACGCCCGCGCCAAGGTCGCATGAGCGGACAAGTGCCGCAAGGGAACGGGTATGGCGGCTCCCCGTAGTGGTCGCACATGCGGGGTGGGACACGATGTCCCGGGCGGCATAGCCGTCACGGGCATCCAACGTGCGGCGGACCAGGTCCTCGGCGAGACGGTGCGCCGCAGGGGCACCGGCTGGGCCGACCGCGTCGAGGATCGCCAGGCCCAGCCGGATGTCGAAGACGGTCAGGCCGGGTTGCCGCCGCCGGACTCGCGGCCGAACCGGCGATACGCCGCTTCTCCCGGGGCCGGCGTCTTACTCTCGGAAGACGGCGGAGCAGCGCGAGCCCCGTACCCTCCCAGTCGATGTAGTCCGCAGGGCCGAGGAAGCAGCCGCGAAGCGGGGACCGGGGCCGCCCACGTCGATCCTGCGGCCGTTCTTCTCCAGCTGGTCTAGGAACGCTGCGACTCCCAACGACCGACCGGTACAGCAGACGCCACTCGCCGCCTGTGGTCCTGAAGGGATCAGCCCGGCATTCAAGCGGTGAGTCGCAGCGGGTCGGGGATATCTCCTTCTCGGTTGTGGTGCTCGAGGGAGCGTTGCCAGCGGGCTTCGAGGTGCCTGAGGAGGCGTTCTTCGATGCTGGTGGCGACGTGGGAGTAGACGTCGTCAATTTTCTTTTGCATGGCGTGGCCGAGGCGTCGTGCCTGGGCGACTTCGGGGATGCCGTCTTCGATGAGCCAGGTTTTGTGGGAGTGCCGTAGTCCGTGGAAGGTCAGGCCCGGGGCGATGGGGGGCCAGGGCGGGGAGGTGTGGCGGCTGCCGTTGACGGCCGGGGCCCACAGGCGGCGTTGGAAGCCGGAGCGGCGTAGGGGTTTTCCGCGCAGGGTGGTGAAGACGAAGGGGCGGGTGGAGGCGGTGAGGTCGGCGTGGAGGAGTTGGGTGAGGAAGGGGGGCAGGGAGACGGTGCGGACGCTGGCGAGGGTTTTGGGGTGGCCGAGGCTGAGGTGGCCGTTGACTTCGTGGAGGGCGCCGGAGGCGGTGATGTGGAGGCGGTTGTTGGGCAGGTCGAGGTTGTCGCGGTGGAGTCCGGCGAGTTCGCCCCAGCGCATGCCGGTGTAGGCGGCGGTGATGACCAGGAGTCCCTGGTTGCGTGAGGCGAGGTGGAAGACCCGGTGTGCGATGGTGAGGACTTGGTGCTCATCAGCCCAGGGGCGCTCGCGGCGTGGCTGTAGTCGGCCGCGGCCCCTGCGCTGGGGGCGTACCGGGTTGGTGGTGATGAGTCCGTTGTCGACGGCGTCGGTCATGAGCATCGCGAAGAGCTTGCGGATGCTGGTGACGGTGGCCGGGGCGTAGGCGGGGGTGAGGGTGTTGAGCCAGATTTTGATGTCGGCGGGCGTGATCTGGTGTACGGGGGTGGTTCCCCAGCGGGGCAGGATGTGGCGGGTGAGGAGGCTGCGGTAGAAGGCTTCGGTGTTGTCGCCGACGTCAACGGTCTGCCACCACACTTGTGCCCAGTCGGCGATCGTGGGCGGCGGCTGCGTGAGGGTACCCGGGGCGGCGGCTGCCGTGGTGATCGCGCTGGTGGGCGTCGGTGCGGGCACGGTATCGGGCCGGGGGGTGGGTGTGCTGTGGAGCTGGTCGGCGTGGGCCTGTGCGGCCTGCCGGGTGGGGAAGCTTCCCGGGACGCTGGCGGCTTTGCCGTTGGCCGCCCAGTAGCGCACGCGCCAGCGTTTGCCGCGCTGTTCAACCCAGGCCATGGGTGCACTCCTTCCAGGTCGTGTTGCCCTCGGTGCCGGGATGCGGGTCGGACCGGGGGCGACCATGGACGCTCGATATGTCCCAGAGCGGAAGCCCCGACCGGGTGATGGCCGTCAAGGGCGGGCCCCGGGCCGCCGGACGGGCCGGGCCCCGTCGCGGATGACGGTCTCCACATCCGCCGGGGAGAACCGGAGGTGCCGCCCAACCCGGGTACAGGGGATGAGGCCGGCGGCGGCCTTCTTCCGCAGCCACGAGGCAGGGATCTGCAACAGCTCAGCCGCCTGTTCGGGGGTGTACAGGAGTCGAGCCGGGCTCCCCGTGCCCGAGCCTGGCCCCGGCACAGCCGTTGCCTGGCCACTCGCTCTGCCTTGCGAGGTAGCAAGTTCTACCCGGGCGTTGCCGCGCTGGAAGGAGGCATCCTCCTGGGGGTGGGGGCGCTGGGAATGGTCCGGCGGGTTCCCGGTCGGCTGGTCGGCTGTCCAGTTCAAAGGTGCGCGCGTTCGGCCCGGGGTGGTGTGTTGCTTCGTCATGCGGACTCGGACTCAGTCGAGCGGGGTGGCCTGGGTGTCTCCAGGGTTTTCGGCGTGGTAAAGATCAGGGCATCCTCGTGCTGGACGAGGCAGAGCGGGATGCCGTGGCGACGGGCATCGCGGACGTTCTTCATCTGGAAGAACGAGGGGCGGGCGATGAGCCGGCCGTCGCGGATGCCGGCGAGGAGAGCCACGCAGCGCTCGACGGGGACGAGACCGGCCGCGCGTCCGGCGGCCAGAGCAGCGGAAGGCAGGTCGACCAGTTCACCGCGGGTGCGCCAGGGGCGGGTGGTGACGACGACGGTGCCGCCGGGGCGGAGCATCAGGCGGCACTGAGCAAGGATCTCGGTGAAGGCGTTGAGGAGCTGGTCGGTGGAGACGTGGGCGAGGTTGGCCGGGTCGTGGCTGTAGCGGTAGTTCTTCTTCGCTACGCCGCGCTCGCCGGTGTCCCGGGTGGAGCGGACCTGCCCGTGGACGCTGGGCCCATACGGCGGTGAGGTCACCACGAGATCCACCGTGCCGCGGAGCGTGGCCGGCAGGAACTGGGTGAGCCGGCGCGCGTCGCCGCAGTACACAGTGCCCGTGGCGGCGCCGCCTTCATGCGCGGCGGATGCGGTGTTGCGGCTGGCGAGGTCGGCCCACTGCGGTTCGTATTCGACGCCGACAGCGCGGCGGCCGAGGTGGAGGGCCTCGACGAGGGTGGTGCCGATGCCGCACATGGGGTCCAGGACCAGGTCGCCGGGGTTGGTGTAGGTGCGGATGGCGTGCGCGGCGATGGCGGGGAGCATCTTGGCGGGGTGGGCGGTGGAGCCGGGGACGTAGCGGCCCTTGCGCTGAGCGGGCGCCGAGGTGGGGGCGGTGTTCCACACCGAGAAGGGAGCGGGCACGGTCAACTCCTCTGGCGGTCAGTCGTGGTGGATCGCGGAGAGGACGAGCAGGTCGCCATGGATGACGCCGGGGGCGGCGTCGCCGGGCGGGGCGGGTGCGAGAGCGTCGTTGGCGGCACGGGCGTAGAGGATGACGATGTGCTGCAGGTAGCGGAAACCCGCTGTGCGCGCCGCGGCGACGAGCGAGCCGAGCGGGTCGGTGAGTACTCCGGCGTCCCGGCGCTGGCGGGTGGCGAGCAGGAGTAGCCCGTCCGCGGGCAGCAGGCGGTGGGCGCGGTGGAAGAAACCGGGCCAGCCGTTCTCCATGGCCCCCGGCATACCTCTCTCCGAAACCCCCAGTGCATCGCTCGACGCCGGCAGGGCGTTCGGGTGCAGTTCGGCAAGCAGCACCGACGCGCTGCCGGGGGCGGTCCCGTCTTCGTCGGTGTAGCTGGTACAGGGCATGCAGGCGTCCGACCCTGGCACGGGGTCCTGCTGGATGGAGACCTTGAGAAGCGTTGCGGGCCGGCCGCCAGGGCGTTCGCCGAACTCGGTGCGGATCATCTCGATCGCCCAGTCCGGCAGCACCGCGCCAGGAGCGGGAGCGACGCGCGACTGCTCGGGACGCGGGAGCCAGATGTTGGTTGGCAGAGCGGCAGAGTCCCGCTTGTGGGAGCCGCGTGGGGCACGGCGTGCGGAGTGGAACATCGTCGGGCGGCGCCCGGACTGGAGAACGCGCCGTCTGGTGCTGACGTCCAGTAATAGGGATGGAGCATGCGGTTCTTGCCGTCGCTGTTCGCGTTCAGCACTGCCATGGTGCGTGTTCACTCGTCCGGCGGGACCGCGGAGATCCTGTGGGATCTACGTTCTCCCAGCTCAGACAGGTGACGAGCCACCCGCGAACCACCGGCGAGCCACCCGACGCCCGGCTGTTTCTTTCGGGTCATCGGATGCCGTTCAGGTATGTCGCTGACTGATGCGGAACGCATCCGGTCGCCACTTGCCCACGATTCGGACCAAGGAGCACTCGGTCGGAGACAAGCCGGCTCGCGGTCTGATCTGAGTCCCTTATGCTCGCGAGGCAATTAGTATGAACAGTCCAATCCGGGGGCGCAGAGCCGCATGGCTGACGAGATCAAGTACGAGTACAAGACCGTGCAAACAGTTCGCGGCACCGACGGCTTGGTGATCTCGAAGATGCGGAAGGATGGCTGGGAGCTCGTGGAGCAAGTCCCGGGCAGGCTGCGCTCCACCCTCAACTTCCGCCGGCCGAAGAAGCCGCTGCCGTGGCCCCTGATTGGCACGGCGGCGGCCGTCCTCGTGATCCTGGCCATCGTCATCGGCGCCGCCTCTGTACTCAGCGACGGAGGCGAGAAGAAGGACGCACCAGAGAAGCCGGCGGCCGCCGCGAGCGAGAAGCCTTCCGCTACGCCGACTCCGACCGCGGCCGAGTCGGCTGCTGCTGAGGTCATCACGCCTCAGAACAATCAGGAGTTCGCGGCGCTGCTGAAGGCGGACAGGTGCGACGAGGCGAACCTGGACTTCGCGACGAGGTATAAAGGCCAGACGGTGGCGTTCGATGGCTCGATCGCCCACATGGCGCCCCACGGTGACTACGACACCCGCTACGACCTCCTCCTAGGCCCGGGCGACAAGGGACCGCAAACGACAATCGGTCCGTCCTTCAAGTATGAGGACGTCAACGTCTTCGACCTGGAACTGACCGGCAAGAAGATCCCCGCCACCGTCGGCGCAGGCGACAAGTTCCGCTTCGTCGCCGAGGTGGGCGACTTCAACGCGGACCAGTGCCTCTTCTTCCTCGACCCGATCTCGACGGAGACCCGGTAGTCAAGAGGAGCAGCCGCAGGATCACGGACTGTGTGACCAGATACTTCTTCAGCGTGTCAAAGAGGTATCCAGCCGAGACGATCTAACGACTGGCTCGTTGGAGTGCCTGGCGCTGTAGGTGCCAGAAGAGAAGGGGACGATCTCGGAGGTGCTGGCCGACGACTTGCCGGCTGGAGGAGCAGACCTGGTCGCGTGGTGGCGCGCTCACCCGACCGCCGTGGAGGGGAGACACCAGTCTCCCAGCGGCCATGTCTCAAAGACCGCCGGGCAATTTCTTGTTCGATCATCCGACCCCCGCCACGTGTAAAAGCCCTGGCTGCGGCGGGTGAGCCAGTGGCGAGCAGTCGCACACACCGTGCCACTGGACCGCCCGCGGCGCGGTGACGGCTCGCGATCGGTCCGCCGGTGGCACTGGGCGGTGACAGGAGTGGCGGCAGACGTTGTCCGCCACTCCTGCAAGGAGCAGTGCCATGCACCACACCGCACGTACCGCCCACCGTCGCGTTGCCTGTGTCCGGTCCTCAGGCCGTTCGCCCCTGGGGGCTCTGGAGGAGGCCTTTCTCGCGCTGGCGACCGCAGCCTCCCCGCTCACGTTGCCCGCTCATCTGGTCTGCGACGAGCCGGAGCAGCCGGCGCTGCCCGTGGACCAGTTCCGGGCGCGTCTCGCCCACCCCGCCACGTCGTCGGCCCAGCGTGAGCGGAGCTGGCGTGAAGTGGTTCGCCGGGCTCAGCAGCTTGGTGAGCCCTGGGGGACCGTCGCCGTTGCGATGGCCGTTCCGGTGCTGCGCCGGGTGCTGGCCCGGCTGGCGCGGCCGGCTCATCTGGAGCGCGCCGAGGTCGAGCAGGAGGCGCTGGCTGCGGTTGCTGTTGCTGTGCGCTCGGTGGACGTGGACGCTGCCGACGTGGGGCGGGAGCTGTTCGCGGCGGCTGACCGGGCCGTGCACCGTCTGGCGTATGCCGCTCGCCGTCAGGCTGCCCGTGAGACCGGGTCGGCGGCAGTGCGTCTGGGCCGGTTGGCCCGCTTCGAAGGTCGGCCGGGATGCCAGGAGGCTGCTGATGCAGCCGAGGTCGCCGGCGCCGGCCGGCAGGAGGACGAGTACACGGTGCTGGCCCGTGCCGTCCGAGCCGGGATCGTGGGCATCGCCGAAGCGCGGCTCATCGCGCGGACCCGGCTGGATCGTGAGCCGATGCAGCGGCTGGCGGATGAGCGCGGTGTGAGTGTGCGTCAGCTCTACCGGCACCGCGCCGCTGCCGAGCAGCACCTCAGCACGCATCTCCGGGAGCAGCTGCGCGAGCAGTAAGGCGGCTCCAGGCCGCGGAGATTAGCGGCCGCTGGTGTCAGTGTGCGGCTTGTGGATCTCTATTACCGGTGAGCGGCTGCCGTCGGATTCGTGCCATGCACCCGGCGGCAGCCGCCCGGTGAGGGCCCTGGTTTGTGCCACCGCGGGCCTGTCGTCGGGTGAGGTGAGCGCGGCCGTCTCGTGCTGACACCCGAGCTCCCTGTTCCGCCGTCGTCCGTGAGGAGGCCGGCCCCGGGCAGGGGAACTCCGCGCTCACCTCACCTTTGCACCTTCCCCCGCACGGCCCGCTGTTCGCGGCTCGTTGCGGCTCCCGCTGCTCTGTTCCTCTCTCCTGTCATCCCTGATGTGCCTCTTGGAGGTGGTTCGTCATGCTCGGAGGGCTCTGTCCGACGGGTCGGTTGTCTGTTCTCCGGGCAGGCCGCCGAGCAGCCCGGGTGGGCTTCACGACGGTCGTGGCCGGCGTCGTGCTGGTGGCGGATACCTCGCTCGTGTGGGCGGTCGCAGACATCCCCACCGTGATCACGAATCTGCGGAACTGGATCGTCGGCATCCTCGCCGGGCTCGCCACCTTGTTCCTGACCTTCGGCGGGCTGCGGTACCTGATGGCCGGCGGGGACCCGGGCGAAGTCGAGGCCGCCAAGCGGGCCCTGAAGGCGGCGGCCATCGGCTACGGGCTGGCCATCCTCGCGCCGGTGATCGTGACCGTGCTGCAGGGCATCGTCGGAGCCGGTGGCGGGGGCGGGCAGTGACCCGCGCCCCGTGCTCCGGCCGGGCGCTTCTTCTTCTGCCTGCCGTGGGGCTCTTGGTCCTGGTCGTCCTGGCCGCTCCGTCCGCCTCCGCGCTCGCAGCGGGCCGTGTACCTCTGGCACCGGCGGCCCCGGAACCGCAGCCGGCCCCCGGTCCTGCCGCTCCCGCCCCGGAGCCGGGTCCGGAGCCGAGGCCCGCCCCCGGGCCAGGTCCGACCCCCGTGCCGGATCCTCCCGCCGCCGAGTCCGAACCGTCCCCGCCGCGGGAGCCGTCTCCGGGGCCGACTCCGCCGGCGTGCGAGGTGGACGACTTCTCCTGCGCGCCGCAGGAGGGCGGCCTCGGGGACCTCTTCGACGTATCCGGCATGGTCGTGAACGCGATCACCTCGTTCCTCGGCATGCTGATCGAGCAGAGCATGAAGCCGGTCCGCGAGCTGCTCGCTGACACTTTGCTGGCCACCCCCGATGTCACCCAGCACGCCGACATCAAGAAGCTGTGGACCACCATGCTGGGGATCACGGCCGGGGTCTACGTGCTGTTCGTGACCGCGGGCGGTGTCACGGTCATGGGGTACGAGACCGTCCAGACCCGCTACGCCCTCCAGCAGATCCTCCCCCGTCTCCTCTTCGGGATGGTCGCCGCGGCCAGCTCGCTGACCGTGATGGGCAAGGCGATCGGCCTGTCCAACGCCCTGGCCCACGCGGTGATGGCCAGCGACATGTCGGACGCCGGGCAGGGCATGGTGGAACAGGTCCTGCCCTTCGCCCTCTTCGGAGCCGCCGGGCTGAAGCTGTACCTGCTGCTCCTGGCGACGACGATGATCGCCCTGGTGCTCGCGGTGCTGGTCGGCTTCCTCGTGCGCGTCGCCATTATGGCGCTGCTGGCCGTGGCCGCGCCCTTGGCCCTCGCGTGCCACGCTCATCCGCTGACCGATCCGGTGGCGCGGCTGTGGTGGCGGGCGTTGGCCGGTTGTCTGGTCATTCAGGTCGCGCAGTCGATGACGTTCATCCTGGCTTTGAAGCTGTTCTTCGCTCCCGGCGCGACAGCTTTGGGCATTCCGAAGTCGGACCAGCTCGGCACCATGCTCGCCGGGGCAGCTCTGTTCTGGGTGTTGTTCAAGATCCCGGGCTGGACCCTGCAGGTGGTGCTGCGCGGGACGCCGGCGCACAGTCCGCATGCGCCCACGGGTGTGCGGATGCTCAAGCACCTGGCGATGTACCGGCTCATGGATCACTACCTGCCCGGGATGCAGCTGCTGCGGCGGCGTCCCGGAGGTGGGCGTGGTGCCGGCGGCTTGGGTCCGGGGCGCGGTGGGCTGGGCGGTGGGGGAGGTGGCCCGGGTCGAGGTGGCGGTGGTGGTCGGGGTGGCGGTGGACGGCCCTTCACACCGGGCCCGCCTGGGCGCGGTGCCGGGTCTTTGGGGCGGGCGCGGAGTGCGGGTCGTGCGTGGTTGTCCCGTGGTCGCGACGCCGTAGCAGGCCCTACCGCCCGCCTGCGCTCCACAGGCCGGCCAGCCACCGGAACGCCGTCGGGTCCGAGCCCCAGCCGGGTAGCGAGGACGAGGCCGGAGCCGGCCGCCTCCAGTGCTCCTCGTGTCGCAGGCCGGCCGCTGGCCGGCCGGCGTTCCCGGGCTCGCGGTCTGGTCCCTGCTCCTCCTCTCCCTGCTCGTACACCGAGAGGTCCCCGCGCCGTGATGCATCCCGCCCGTGCCCGTCGTGTGCGGCAACTGGCGCTTCCGGTGGCGGCTCAGCGTGTCCCGTCCCGGCCGCCCCGGCCCACACAGATGTGGCTGCCCATCCGTGCCGAACGCTCTCCCGCGCGCTCCCGTTCCGAACGTGGCCAGCCCGCTCCCCCGTCTCTACCAGCTGCTGCCTCGGCACCGCGTGGCCGTCAGCTCGTCCTTCCCATTTCCGCGCCCCGCGTGCGGGTGCGTCCGCCGCGGCCCATGCAGTTGCGGCTGCCTCTCGAACCCCGGAGGTGATCCGGCATGAACCAAGCCGACGACCCGGCGGACACGGTGCAAGCCACGCGTGTCCCCGCCGATATCTCCCGCCCCGACCGCATCCTCGGCCCCTTCACCGCGCAGCAGACCGCCGTCATCGCCGCCGCAGCGGTGGTGCTCTATGCCGGGTACTGGGCCGCGCGGCCGTTCATGGCACCGGTCGCCTACGCCGCACTCGTCGTCCCTGTGGCCGGGGCGGTGGCCGCGCTCGCGCTCGGTAGGCGGGAGGGCCTCGGCCTGGACCGCTTCCTCCTTGCGGCCCTCGCCCATGCCCGTGCGCCCAAGCGCCGGGTGCACGCGCCCGATGGGGTGCCGCCGCTGCCCGCCGTTGTCCCCGGCCACTGGGCCGAGGCCGCAGGCCCGCCTCCGGCCGCGCTGCGCATGCCGTACGAGGGCATCACCGCGGCCGGAGTGCTCGACCTGCGCGGTGAGGGTGTGGCCGGGCTGGCGACCTGCTCGACCGTCAACTTCGAGCTGCGCTCGGGAGCCGAGCAGCAGGGCCTGACGGCCGCGTTCGCGCGGTGGCTCAACTCCCTGACCGGCCCCACCCAGGTGCTGGTGCGCTGCCACCGGATCGATCTCGCCCCGCTCGCCGACAACCTCCAGCAGGAGGCCGCCGCGCTGCCGCATCCCGCTTTGGAGCGGGCCGCACGGGAGCACGCGGACTTCCTCGCCGACCTCGCCACGGGCGGCAATCTGCTGGGGCGGCAGGTCGTCCTGCTCGCCCGGGAGGAGAGCCCGGCGCACGGTCTGCGGCACGGGATGCACGAGGAACGGGTGCTCCAGCGCCTCGACGAGGCCACCCGCACGCTCGCGGCCGCCGAGATCACCGTCACCCCTCTGAACGCCGAGCAGGCCGCCGACCTGGTCAGCGCGGCCTGCAACCCCGACTCCCCCACCCTGCCCGGCCTCGGATCGGAAGGCGGCCCCGCATGACCCGGTTCTTCCTCAACCGCCGCCGCACCCCGGCGCAGACGCAAGTGTGTGATGCCGGCCAGTTGCTGGAGGCGGCGAGCCCCGAGGCCGTCGAGGTCCATGCCCGCGCTCTGGCCGTCGGCGCGCAGCTGGCCACCACGCTGGTGGTCACCGGCTACCCGGCCGAGGTCACGCCCGGCTGGCTCGCCCCGCTGCTGAGCTTCCCCGGCCATCTCGACATCGCCCTGCACATCGATCCCATCCCCAACCCCATGGCCGCGGCCGGGCTGAGGAAGCAGCGCGCCCGCCTGGAGTCCGGGCGCCGCGCCGGTTTCGGCAAAGGGCACCTGGACGACCCGGAGGTGGAGGCCGCAGCCGCCGACGCCGCCGAGCTCGCCTACCGCATCGCCCGCGGCGAGGGAAAGCTCTTCCACGTCGCCCTCTATCTCACCGTGCACGCGCCGGATGAGGAGACGCTCGCGGAACAAGCGGCCGCGGTGCGCGCCGTCGCCGAGTCGTTGCTGATGACGGTCGCCCCGACCACCTACCGTGCCCTGCCGGGCTGGCTCGCCACGCTCCCTCTCGGCATTGACACGCTCCAGATGCGCCGCACCTTCGACACCGCCGCGCTCGCCGCCTGCTTCCCCTTCACCAGCCCCGACCTGCCGATCGCCACCACCCCTGACGGGGCGCCGCAGGGCGTGCTGTATGGGCTGAACACGGTCTCCGGCGCGCCCGTGCTCTGGGACCGGTTCGCGCAGGACAACTACAACTCCATCACTCTGGCACGCTCCGGTGCCGGCAAGTCCTACCTGGCCAAACTGGAGCTGCTGCGCCTGCTGTTCACCGGGGTGACGGCCTCGGTGATCGACCCGGAGGACGAGTACGTCCGCCTGGCCGAAACCGTCGGCGGACAGGTCCTCGCGCTCGGCTCCGACGGCGTACGCCTCAACCCCTTCGACCTCCCTGTAGCCGACGACGGGGAGGACGTTCTGACCCGGCGGGTGCTGTTCCTGCACACCTTCCTCACCGTTCTACTGGGCGCGGAGCTGACCGCTGCCCAGAAGGCCGTACTAGACCGGGCCGTGCTCGCCGCCTACGAGCGTGCGGGCATCACCGCGGACGCCCGCACCTGGCAGCGCACCCCGCCCACGCTCTCCGATCTCGCCGCCGTGCTGGCCGAGGAGGACAGCGCGGCGGCAGCGGCCCTGGCCGACCAGCTCGCCCCCTACACCACCGGCTCGCACGCCGACCTGTTCAACGGGCAGAGCACCGCCTGTGCCTCCGGGCATCTGGTGGTCTTCGCACTCCGCCGCTTGGCGGAAGAGGTCAAGGCGCCGGCGATGCTGCTGACGCTGGATGCGATCTGGCGGCAGGTCACCCACCGCCCGCGCACTGGCCAGCATCTGGTCGTGGTCGATGAGGCATGGCTGCTGATGCGCGAGGGGGCCGGGGCCAGCTTCCTGTTCCGTATGGCCAAGGCCGCGCGCAAGTACTGGACCGGCCTGGCCGTCGTCACCCAGGACGCGGACGACGTGCTGGCCTCTCCGCTCGGGCGGGCCATCGTCTCCAACGCGGCCACCCAGGTCCTGCTCCGCCAGGCCCCGCAGGCCATCGACACGATCAGTGAGAACTTCCACCTGTGCCGCGGCGAGCGGGAGTTCCTGCTGACCGCAGCCCGGGGCGAGGCACTGCTGCTGACCGGGGACCGCCGCCACAAGGTCGCGCTGATGAGCATCGCAGCACCAGGCGAGCACGAGGTGATCACCACGGACCCGGGCGAGCTCGCCGCCCAGCAGCCGGACGAGGCGGATGAAGCGGATCCTGAAGCCGACGCACTCTGGTGCGAGCCACCGTTTAATGCTGGTGAGGGAGGGGTCGATTCATGACCGCCCTCGCGCAGATCGCCGCCTCACCACCGGGTGGGCCGCTGGTGGACTTCCTCACCGATCCCGGCGGCTTCTGGACGGCCGTCATCGGCGACGGCCTCGGCCGGCTCGGGGCGCAGGCGCCTCTCCTTGCCTGCGGCGCCGCCGTCGCCGCGGCCGGTGGCTACGCGCTGCGGTACCGGCTGCACGCGCTGCGCGAGCGGCGTCTCGCCGAGGGCGCGCGCTGTGTGGAGATCCTCACCCCGCCCGCTGTCGCGGCCCGGGGCGGCGAAGTGCTGTGGGCTCAGCTCTCCGGGATCCTCCGCCCGTGGTGGCGCCGGGCCACCACGGGCCAGCCGCACCTCGCCTTCGAATACGCCTGGTCCCACACCGGTCTGCGGATCCGCCTGTGGACGCCCAGCGCGGTGCCGCTGGGCCTGGTGCGCCGCGCCGTCGAAGCCGCCTGGCCCGGCGCCCACACCCGCGTCACCGAACCCGCGCCCCTGCTCCCCGGCGGGCACATCGTCACCGCCGGGCGGCTGCGCCCGGCCCGCCGTACCGTCCTGCCGCTGCGCACCGACCATGCCTGCGACCCGCTGCGCGCCCTGCTGCAGGCCGCGACCGGCATGGCCGAGGACGAGTCCGCGTGCGTGCAGATCCTGGCCCGCCCGGCCACCGGCGCCACACTCCGCCGCGCCCGCCGCCAGGCCCGGCGGCTGAAGAGCGGCCGCTCCCCCTCCCGGCTGCCCGCGCTGGCCGCGTTCCTCCTACACCAAGCCAAGCCCGCCGCGACGGGCAAGCAGGACCCCGAACACAGCGCCGCCGTACGGCAGGTGGCGGTCAAGCTCTCCGGCCCGCAGTGGCAGTACGCGCTCACCTACGCCGCCACCTGCGCGCCAAAGACCGAGCGCGCTCAGGACGTGGCGCGTGGCCGGGCCCACGCCATCGCCTCCGCCTTCGGCCTGTACGCCGACCGCACCTACCTCGCCCGCACCCGCCTCCGCCACCCCCAACGGGTCCTGAACGGCCGGCGCTTCCCGCTCTCACGCGCCGCGCTGCTGTCCGTACCGGAACTCGCGGCCCTTGCCCATCTCCCCCTCGACGCGGACGCCCCCGGCCTGCGGCGGGCCGGCGCCCGCTCCGTCCTGCCACCCCCGCCGATCCCCGAACCAGCCCCGGGCAACGGCGTCAAACCGCTGGGCCGCTCCGATGCGGGAGCCCGCCGCGGCGTGGGCCTGGCGGTGCCCGATGCCCGCCACCACCTCCACGTCATGGGCGCCACCGGCTCCGGCAAGTCCACCCTCATCGCCAACCTCGCCCTGGATGACGTGCGCAACCACCGGGGCGTCATCGTCATCGACCCCAAAGGCGACCTGGTCACCGACCTGCTGGACCGGCTGCCGGACACCTGCGCCGACCGGCTCGTCCTCATCGACCCCGACGACCCCCACGTCCCGCCCTGCCTGAACGTGCTGGACGGGACGGACATCGACGTCGTCGTCGACAACATCACCGGCATCTTCCGCCGCATCTTCACCGCCTTCTGGGGACCACGAACCGACGACGTGATGCGCGCCGCCTGCCTGACCCTCCTCAAGCACCGCGACCGCACCCACCAGCTGGTCACCCTCGCCGACGTCCCCCGCCTGCTGGGCGAGAGCGCCTACCGGCTCCGCATCGTCCCCGCGCTGAAGGACCCGGTGCTGCGCGGCTTCTGGGCCTGGTACGAGACCCTCTCCGAGCCCTCCCGCGCGGCCGTGGTCGGCCCGGTGATGAACAAGCTCCGCGCCTTCCTGCTGCGCGACTTCGCCCGCCGCGCCATCGCCGCCGGCCCCTCCACCTTCGACCTCGCCCGCGTACTCGACGGCGGCATCCTGCTGGCCCGCCTGCCCAAGGGCGCCCTCGGCGAGGAGACCGCCCGGCTGCTGGGATCCTTCATCGTCGCCGGGACCTGGCAGGTTGCCTCCGCCCGCGCCCGCACCCCCGAACACTCCCGGATCGACGCCACCTTGAGCATCGACGAGGCCCACAACTTTCTCACCCTCCCCTACCCCCTGGAGGACATGCTCGCCGAGGCCCGCGGCTACCGCCTGTCCATGCTCCTGGCCCACCAGCACCTCGCCCAACTCCCCCGCGACCTGCGCGAAGGCATCTCCGCCAACGCCCGCAACAAGATCTTCTTCAACGCCTCCCCCGAGGACGCCAACGCCCTGGAACGACACACGCTCCCCACCCTGGCCGCGCACGACCTCGCCCACCTCGGCCCCTTCCAGGCCGCCGCCCACCTGCTGACCGGCGGCGCGGAATCCGCCGCCTTCACCCTCACCACCCGCCCTCTCCCGCCCGGCGTACCCGGCCGCGCCAAGGACCTGCGCGAAGCCGCCGCGGCCCGCAACGGCCCTCGCCCGGCCACCGGCCCCTGAACTCCCCCAACGCAAGCCCGTTCGGCCACCTGCCCCTCACACCCCCGGTGGTGATCCGCCATGCCCGCACTCCCCCGCCCCGCCCACGGCCCCGGCTCCCGCTACACCGCCCGTGCCGCCACCACCCGCCACCGTCCCGTCCGCCCCGAGGACGTCGCCGCACTCGCCCGCCGCCTCACCGACCGCGACCTGTGGCTCGCCCGGATGCTCCACGAGCACCGGGTGTTCACCACCCACCAGATCGCCCGCCTCGCCTACACCTCACTCCGCTCGGCCCAGCGCCGCCTGCGCACCCTGCACCAGCACGCCGTCCTCGACTCCTTCCGCCCCCTCACCCAGTACGGCTCGGCCCCCGAGCACTACACCCTCGGCCCCACCGGAGCCGCCCTCCTCGCCGCCCACGCCGGAGTCGACACCACCGCCCTGGGATGGCGCCCCTCCCACACCGGCCGCATCGCCTACTCGCCCTCCCTCGGCCACGACCTGGGCGTCAACGAACTCCTCTCCCACCTCGCCGCCCGGGCCCGCACCACCCCAGGAGCCGACCTGCCCCTGTGGCTGTCGGAAAGCTCCTGCGCCCGCCGCTGGAGCGACATCATCCGCCCGGACGCCTACGCCCACTGGCAGGACGACGGCCTGCTGCTGCCGTTCTTCCTCGAATACGACACCGGCAGCCAGACCCTGCCCCGCGTCGAGGCCAAGCTCACCGGCTATGCCGCCTTCACCACCGCGACCGGCGGCCGCCCCGCCCTGCTCATCCACACCCGCACGGCCTCCCGCGACCAGGCCCTGCGCCACCGCCTGGCCCGTCCCGCCGCCGAACTGGGCCTGCACGTGGCCACCTCCTCCGCGGACTTCACCACCACCAGCCCTTGGGGCCCCTGGTGGACACCACTCCAGCCCGGCGGCCAACGCACCACCCTCACCGGCCTCGCCGCCCACTGGCCCGGCCTCACCCCGGCCGGCGGCCTGGAACCGAGCGACGCCGACACACCCCTGACGCTCCCCGTGCCCCCACTGCCGCCCACCCTAGAGATCGGGCCGTGAGTTCGGCGTTTGCCAAGACGGCAGGCGGCATCGGCTGCGCGGTCGTGGCCCTGCCGCTGCTCGTCGTCGTGGCCGTTGCCGCGCTGCTCGGCGGTCCGCCTCCAAGTCAGCGCGCCCTTGCCGATATCCCCTCGGCCATGCTCGCCCTCTACCGGCGTGCGGAGCCCGAGTGCCCGGGCCTGTCCTGGACCGTCCTGGCCGCGATCGGGAAGGTCGAGACCGACCACGGACGGCACCCCACCATGGTGTCCTCCGCGGGCGCCGTCGGCCCGATGCAGTTCCTGCCGTCCACCTTCGCCGCGTACGCGCAGCCGGTCCCGCCCGGCGGGAGAAAGCCGCCCACGCCCTGGGACCCGGTCGACGCCGTGTACGCCGCGGCCAGGCTGCTGTGCGCCCATGGCGCCCGCCACGGCAAGAACCTTCCCCGGGCGATCTGGCACTACAACCACAGCGACGCCTACGTGCGGCAAGTCCTCAAGATCGCGGACGGGTACGCGGCGGCCGAACCCGCCGCCCCAGGCCGCGCCGCCGCCAAGGTGATCGCCTTCGCCCGCGCCCAGCTCGGCACCCCCTATGTATGGGGCGGCGACGGACCGGCCGAGGGCGGCTTCGACTGCTCCGGGCTGACCCAGGCCGCCTACCGCGCCGCCGGCATCACCATCCCCCGCGTCGCCCAAGCCCAGTACGACCACGGCCCCCGCCTGCCCAAGGGCGCTCGGCCGGCACCGGGCGACCTGCTGTTCTTCGGCCCCAGCCCGAGCAACATCACCCACGTCTCCATCTACATCGGAAGCGGCCGGGCCATCGACGCCCCGCGCCCCGGCATGGTCATCCGCGAAGGCCCCGCACGCACCAGCAGCCCGACCTTCCAAGGAGCGACCAGGCCCGCAGCAACAGGCGGTGATACCCGATGAAGCAGGTCGCCACCCGCGAAGCCATCGGCCTGCTGCGGTCCATGACCTGGGTGCTGTCCGCGGTGGCGATCCTCGCCCTGGTCTTCACCACCGTCAACGTCACCCGCTTCGCCACCAGCCGCGGCGTCCCCCTGCCCATCGCCATCCTCCTCGACCCCATGATCGGCACCGCCCTGGCCGGCGTCCTCTACGTGGACGCCCGACTCGCCTCCTGGGGCATCCGTCCGCCCACCTGGTCGACCGCGCTGCGCTGGGGCGCCGGATGCACCGCCGCCCTCATGAACTCCTGGGAAAGCCTGTGGCCGGACGGCCAGATCGGCTGGCCCCGACAAGCCGACCCGGCGGCCGTGCTGCTCCATCTGACCCCGGCCCTGCTCCTGATCGCCCTGACCGAGACGATCGCCGCATACCGACGGACCGTCACCGCCCTTCTCAGCCGGATCGGCTCCCCCGACCCAGCCGCTCCCTCCCCTCCGCCCGCCTCGCCCACAGCCACCGCCGACCGATCGGTCCAAGACCCCACCGATCCGGACACCACCGACCCAGATCGGGCGAGTGCGGATCACCGGGAGGGCAGATCCGACTGCTCCACGCCCCAAGCCGACCACCCGGTCACCAGCGGCACAAAGAACCTCCCGCCCCACACGGGCGACCACGCCGCCGACAACCCGGACCTGGCATCCCAGCCCCAGCCCGACGATGACAGGGCCGGAAAAGCCGACGTGTGGCCGTTCGCGGTAGCCCTGGACAACGCAGCCCGCGCCGCCACCGGAAAACCCGTGAGCATCTGGCGACTTCGCACCGATCTGCGCATCGGTCCGCAACGCGCCCGACAGATCCGCGAACAACTGCTCACCCGCCACCCACCGGACCCGGCCGACTGACCGGCCGGGTCCGAACACCTCCGCGCGCCGGAACCCGATCGGCACCCGCACGCCCCCGGCTCCGGACCGCCGCTCACCGATCGGTCCACCGATCCCCAAAAGGCAGACGACCGGCGGAAGTAACGCTCTCTCACCAGCGCGGATCCGCTGACCGACCCACTTGCTTGACTTCCTGCCGGAGGCGAGCGTCCATGGTCGCGGCCGACGGATCGAGCGGATCGGCGAAGCCCCATGAAGCCGCTCGCACCCATCGCCATGCCGCCCGGGAGAAACGCGATGCGCACGCGCCCGGCGGCCCCCGCGGCCCACACACCGAGGGCCACCCCCGGCCGGGGACCTCACCCATCACACTGCACGAAACGAGGTTCCCCATGTCTGACACCACCCCCGACGGCACCAAGCAGACGCAGCACCCGGCCCCGAAGCCCGCTTCCCTCGCAGGGCTCACGGGCGCACCCGCAGCCGTCTACACCGCGTTGGTCGGCCACCCCGACGGTGCCACGGTCACGGAACTCGCCCTCTCCGCCGATGTGGGCCGCTCCACCACCGGAAAGGCGCTCACCCTCCTCGAGAAGCAGGGCTTGGCCGTACGTACCCCCGGCGGCCACGAGGGAGCCCGCCGCATCCCCGACCGCTGGCGCCCCGCCCCCGAGCGTGAGGCCGCCCCAGGCGAAGGCACCAACGACGCCCCTGCCGAAGCTCAGCCCGAGCCGTCGGCCGACCCGGCCCCACAGCCGGGCCCGCTGCCCGAAGAGGGCAACAGCCCTGACGCGGAAACCACCGCAAACACCCCCTCCGCACCGGAAGGCATCGTCCCGGACGGCTCCACGGTGTTCCCGGTCAGCTCTCAGCAGAGCGCACCTCAGCCCGACCCCGAGGCCGGTGACGGCGATGACAACCACGTCGAGAATCCGCGCGACGAAGACAGCGACAGCCCCAAGCAGGAGGAATCGCAGCCTCCGCACGGGACCACCGGGCAGAGGCCGACACCGCCGGGAATGGCGACACCGTACTCGGCGAATGGAAAGAAGCGTCTCGCGCCGGGCGGCCTGCGTCAGATGGTCATCGACCACCTGACAGCACATCCCGGCGAGGCATTCACCGCCACCAAGATCAGCCGCCAGATCGAGAAGTCCTCGGGTGCCATCGCCAACGCGCTCGTCACGCTCGCTGAACAGGGCGTAGCGGAACAGGTGAGCGAGAAGCCGCGCACCTACCGCCTGGCGGCTTCGGACGACAAGTAGCCACGGAACCATTGGGTGGGCCCTTCCTCCTGAGGGCCCACCCCAATCTCGGCCCGGACATCAAGGGGTAACTCTCCGAGTCCGGTGTCCCTCGCCGTTCGAGGGAACTGGTCGATGAGCCCCGGCGCTTCGAGCACCACGCCGATCCCGAAGCCAAAGCGGCTGGCATTTCCGTTGAGGAAGCCGTGTCTGGCTGGACGAGTAGACGTTCCGGCCACCGACCCTCACGGCGTGACTCGCAGTACCTCGTAAGATCCAAGCCCAGCAGTACGCCGCGCGCTACCGTAACGGCCGCGGGCAGCGCCTTCCAGGGTCAGGGACTTACGCGGTCGCCCACCCAGCGCGTGTGCTGACAGGCCATTCGCTGACTGCCTTTGAACTTCACGCACAGCTTGGTGTTCGTCCCCGTCATTAGCGACGACCACTTGTAACTCAGAGTCCTCCCTACGCGGGTCGCCCTGCCAGTGCTGTCCAGTTTTCCGTTCCAGTAAAGACTCACGGGACGGGACTTCACTCTCTTCGGCGGATTGACCCAGAACCCGATCACCGTGTTGTAGTCGTTACGTCCTTCCAGGCGGATGCAAATCTGCGGCCCGGAGAAATGATGCGTGCACGCGCTACTGTCCGCCGCCGCTGACTCGGCCGTCGAGACCACGAAGAGTACGGCCAACACCGGCGCCAAGACCCTGTTTCTCCACATACCTCTCCAACGCTTGCCTCAGGCTGGTGAGATACGCCTCCGGGGGGCCGAATCACTCTGGCAGACGAATTAGGGCATCTTCAGACAGCGCGCCGGCTGTCAGAGGCTCGGCGCGGTGGTTACGCAGAAGGGCCTCGAAGCGCACGACCGACACCTTGGTGACGCTGAAGTGATCCGTGCCGCGGGCCCAGATGGCCAGCGGCCTGTGAAATCGACACCAGCCCAGCCCACCGTCACAACACGGACCGCGAGGAGCTCTGCATGGACCATCAAGACGTCGACGCCGCCGTAGCAGAGATGCTGCGGGTGCTCGGCCCCCAGACCTCCGAGGACTGGACGGTGCCGGCGGGGCCGCTCGAATGGACCTGCTGGCAAACAGCAGCCCACGTCGGCCACGACCTGCTGGCCTACGCAGGGCAGCTGGCAGCACAGCCCACCGACGCCTACCTTCCCATCGACCTGAACGTTCGCCCCACTGCCTCGCCGGCCGACGTACTCCAGGCCGTCACCGCCTGCGGCGGACTGCTCAGCAGCGCCCTGGCCACAGCCAACTCCACCCTGAGGGCCTGGCACTGGGGTCCGTGCGACCCCGAAGGGTTCGCCGCGATGAGCGTCGCCGAAGCCCTGCTGCATACCCACGACATCACGCGGGGACTGTCCGTGACCTGGCTGCCGCCAGCAGCTGAGCGCAGCAGTACTCACCCGGCTCTTCCCCGCCGCCCCGCCCGGGGACCCCACCCGGGTACTCCTCTGGTGCACCGGCCGCGGAGAACCTCGACGGCCTCCCTCGCCGAACCTCATGGAGGTGGGAAGCAGCACGACCGGACTGATCAAGCTGACCCCGGCGAACGTTCCCGGTCACAGTACTGACCAACGTTGGCGCCCTCGGAGAAGTCAACTCGCCTGCACCACGGGCCCATCGCCCCAGGTCTACACTCCGGGTCATGACGCGGTCCTCTGTCGAGCTGGTGATCTTCGATTGCGACGGCGTGCTGGTGGACAGCGAGCGGATATGCGTCAAGGTGGACGCGGTGATCATGGCCGACCTGGGATGCGCGTTCACCGAGGCAGAGATCATCGAAAGGTTCGTCGGATCGTCCACCGAGGCATATACGGCTGCCGTGGAGGAACGGCTCGGACGGACGCTGGAGAAGGACTGGCTGCGCCGGTACGAGCATCTGTACCGGGCGGCCCTTGACGCGGAGCTGACCGCCGTCGACGGCATCACGGAAGCCCTGAACGGTCTCGCCACACCCTCGTGCGTCGCATCGAACGGCGATCACGCCGACATGAGGCGAAACCTCGAAATCGTCGCGCTGCACGACCACTTCGCAGGACGGATCTTCAGCGCGTCCGACGTCCCCCGCGGCAAGCCCGCCCCCGACCTCTTCTTGCACGCCGCTCGCTCCATGGGCGTGGAGCCCGGGCGGTGCGCGGTGATCGAGGACAGCGCCTACGGGGTTGAGGCCGCTCGCGCCGCTGGCATGCGGGCCTTCGGCTACTGCGGCGGTCTCACGCCACCTTCACGGCTGGAAGGACCGGGCACCACCCTGTTCGACGACATGCGTGACCTTCCGGAACTGCTGGCCGCCGCTGCCCACTGATCTCTCCCCGCAGAGCTTGACCCGCTGCCTCCGGGAAGACGTGTCCGCCGGGCAGGGCCAGCGGCTCAAACTCGGCGGCGCCTTGGGCTGCAAGCCGTACGCGGCATGCACCCCAGTTGGTCTCCTGCGGTAGACCACATGACGCTCGGGCCAGCCGTTGTCGTTACGACCGGCCCGAGCGCTGACACTGACGATCTTGCTGCCGCGTGGTTGCCGAAGCCCGTTTCCATGCGCCGGGATGACTCCGCCCGGCCACACCCGGGCCCGTCTTTCCGGACCTGCGTCAGGCTCCGGTGACTTCGATCGCCGCCAGGTTCTTCTTGCCACGGCGCAGCACCAGCCAGCGTCCGTGCAGCAGCTGGTCAGCGGTGGCCACCGCGTCCTCGGCGGTGACCTTCGCGTTGTTCACGTAGGCACCGCCCTCCTTCACGGTGCGGCGGGCGGCCGACTTGCTGGCCACCAGGCCGACCTCCGCGAACAGGTCGGTGACCTGCCCGAGTTCGCTCACCTTGGCGTGGGGGAGCTCGGAGACCGCGGCGGCCAGCGTCGCCTCGTCGAGGTCGGCGAGTTCACCCTGTCCGAACAGTGCTTTCGACGCGGCGATCACGGCGGCGCACTGGTCGGCGCCGTGCACCAGCGTGGTGAGCTCCTCGGCGAGGGCCCGCTGGGCGGTGCGGGCCTGCGGGCGTTCCTCGGTCGTCTTCTCCAGCTCCTCCAGTTCCTCGCGGGACTTGAAGGAGAGGATGCGCATGTACCGCGAGATGTCCCGGTCGTCGGTGTTCAGCCAGAACTGGTAGAACGCGTACGGCGTGGTCATCTCGGGGTCGAGCCAAAGAGTGCCGGTCTCCGACTTGCCGAACTTGGTGCCGTCCGCCTTCGTCATCAGCGGCGTCGCCAGCGCGTGCACCTCGGCGTCCGGCTCCAGGCGGTGGATCAGGTCCAGGCCGGCCGTGAGGTTGCCCCACTGGTCGCTGCCGCCCGTCTGGAGGGTGCAGCCGTAGCGCCGGTACAGCTCGCGGAAGTCCATGGCCTGGAGCAGCTGGTAGCTGAACTCGGTGTAGCTGATGCCCTGGTCGGACGCCAGCCGCTGGGCGACCGAGTCCTTGGTGAGCATCTTGTTCACCCGGAAGTGCTTGCCGATGTCCCGCAGGAACTCGATCACGGACAGACCCGCGGTCCAGTCCATGTTGTTGACCATGGTGGCCGCGTTGTCGCCCTCGAAGGAGAGGTACGGCTCGATCTGCGCGCGCAGCCGGGTCACCCACTGGGCGATGGTCTCCGGGTCGTTCAGGGTGCGCTCGGCGGTCGGCCGGGGGTCTCCGATGTGGCCGGTGGCTCCGCCCACGAGCGCGAGCGGGCGGTGTCCGGCCTGCTGGAGCCGGCGGAGGGTGAGGACCTGCACCAGGTGTCCGACGTGCAGGCTGGCCGCGGTCGGGTCGAAGCCGCAATAGAAGGTGACGGGACCGTTCGCGAGAGCCTTGCTCAATGCGTCCTCGTCGGTGGACTGGGCAATGAGCCCGCGCCACCTGAACTCGTCGACGATGGCCGTCACGGTCCCGTGTCTCCTTGGGTTGTGTGTCAGTCTGGCGGCCAGTGTAGTGCTCCGGCCGTTTTCTCTGTGTTCTTGCTGGTCAGCAGCTTGCCTGGGGCGGCCCTCAGAGCGCCCTACGCCCGGACCGTCCCGCTTTGGGATCTTTCGAACCATGTGTCGAGCAGTCGGCTGATGACAGCTTCGCTGTGTCGCCGGTAGTCACGCACGAAATCTCTGCCGTTGGCCACGAGCCGGGTCCTGAGCGCGGCGTCGTGATCGATCGCGTCGATGGTCCGGCTGAATGCCTGTGCGGCCCGGTTGATGTCGCTCGGAGAAACGATGGGGTACAGCACATTGCCCTCGAGTTCGTAGCCGGAGATCGGTGGCGGGGGGACGAACATCGCGGCGTCGCCGAGTTCAGGCAGGCTGCCTATGCGGTGGGCGACGACGGGCGCTCCCGCCTCCATCGCCTCCAGCGCGATGCGGGGAAGGCCTTCCGGGCCGAGGGAAGGCACCAGAAGAACCCTGGTGCGGTGGTAGATCGTGGCCGGGTCCGGGGCGAAGGGGAGCACGTGGACCTTCGGTGAGGGCGGGACATACTGCGGCACGTCGGGCCAGGTCTCCACGACGAGGTAGGCGTCGCCGGGGCGCTGGCGCACGAGCGCGTCCCAGACACGTCGGCCCTTGATCGGATGGTGGTTGATCAAGGTCAGGAACCGGCCCTCCGCGCCCCGGGGCTCCGGGCTGGCTGGACGCTCGGGCAGGAGGTTGGGGAGCACCTGCGCCGGCACGCCGGTCTGGCGTTGGAAGGCGTCGGCGATGGTCTGGCTGACGGCGTGCACGCTGGTGGTCTGCCGTATCAAGTCGTAGTAGCGCCGGATCTCGTCGGCAGGATGGTCCTGGCCGGTGGGGTACAGCTGGTCGGTGACGAGCACGACTACACGCGGACCACTGGCGAGGCTTTCCTCCAGCACGGCGAGATGTGCTGCGGTGAGGCGAACCGCGCACGAGTTGAGCAGGACCACATCGGGATCCAGATCGCTCAGAAGATCTCGGAGAGCACGCCGGTAGGTGTTCGCTGACGCCGGGGCACCGATGAGCGCTTCGTGGACGGTGCAGCCCTGGACTGTCCGGGTCCGGCGTGTGATTCCAGGGTTCCCGCTCTGGGCGATACAGGCGAGGGCGGCCGGTCGTCCTCGGGCGGTGACGTGTCGCAGTATCTCGCGGACCTGCAGGAACAGGCCGTTGGTGAAGCCCTCGCGGGTGAAGTCGTCGATACTCACGAAGACGGTGCCGGCCATGGCGTTACTCCTTGTGGGCAGCGGCGGCGGCGAAGGTGTCGAGCAGGGTCCGGAGCCGGGTGGCGATCCCGCTGTCGGCCGCGGGTGGCCCGGTGACGCTGAGAGGGCTGGGCGCGAGCATTTTGAGGCATGCGATCGCCGAGTAGAGGTCGAAGACACGCTGCCGCATCAGGCCGGCGCACAGGGGCGCGGCTACCTGTTCAATGCAGTCCGCCTCTGGCCCGCGGGCCAGAAGGCCCGCGCGGGCGACACCGAGCGGGTACAGAGCGTCACCGAATCCGAGCTCGTCCAGGTCGACGATCGCCGTCACTCTTCCGGCGTCCACCAGCACGTTCTGATGGGTGGCGTCGATCAGGTAGGGCAACGGGGGAATGCGGTCGAACTCGGGGCGCAGTTCGCGGATGGTTCTGCGGATGGCTGCGACGGCCGGCCTCTGCCGCTGTGCGGGTGTCAGCTGGTCGGCGGCTCCGGTGAAGTACTCCCAGAGCACATCCGACCAGCGGGGGTGGCAGCGAAGGTCGTTGTAGTCGGCGATGCCGCCGTATCCGGGGCCGGGCGGAAGACGGTGTACGCGGCGCTGGATATCGAGCAGGTCGTCGGCGACGCTGCGCTTCTCCGCATCTGTCAGGTCGGCGTAGACGTTGCAGAGATCCTCCCCGGGGACGCGCTCCAGGAGCAAGATCGGCCAGGGCAGTACTGTCCCGGTCAGGTCCATGGCGAGCACGCGGGGAACAGGCACTCCTGCCTGATCGAGCCGGCGCCGCCAGTACGCGAACCCCGTGAAGCACTCGGCGCGGTCCTGCCGTGCTACGCGTGCGATCACGGACCGTCCGGACGCCAGGTACACGGTGAAGACGAAGTGACTGCGGCCCATCGGGATGCGGTGCGCGGCCACGGCCTCTTCGTGCAGACATCGGCCGACCGCGCGGGTGACCTCCTGCTCTGTCGGAGGCTTCATGGCAGGAGGAGTTCCGCTGCCGCGAGCGGGATGACGCTCAGGCCGGCGTAGTTCCGGAAGAACGACCAGGTCGTCTCGAAGTCGTCGGTGCTGAGGATCAGTCCGGGCACGCCGAGACAGCCCGCGAGATGCCCCAGGCCGCTGTCACAGCCCACGAAGAGGCGACAGGACAGCAGGCGGGTGACCATCTCGGGAAGGTCGGCCCGTACGTAGGTCAGGTCCTGGCCGAGGTAGTCCTGGGTGTCGGGGCCGCCGAGAACCCGTACCTCGCCGTGTGCCGCGACCCGGCTCAGAAGCCGCCGAGCGGTGTCCCGCGGCAGCGGGGTGCTGGACCGCGCGTCGAACTGGCAGTAGACCACCGCCTCCCTGTCCCCTGGCACCGGTGCCTGGCGAAGGGGTAGGGGAGGAACTCGGTGGCGGGCCCGCCCTCCGAAAGCGTCGGTGGCGGCGTGGTTGAACCGGTCGAGCCACGGGAGGCTCCATGAAGACCGCGCGAAGACCGCGTCGCCACTGATCGTTTCACCGGGGGAAGAGACATACCGCACCCGTTCGCACGCGAACACCTCGACGACTTCGGCGAGAGCACGCGAACCGGTCACGCCGACCGACGCCACGGCGTTGTCCCGGCAGTAGTGCTCCAAGCCGGTGACGATGCCCAGCGCATCGCCGAGACGGTTGTGCCGGACGAACCGCAGGACGGATCCCTCGGGGAGCGTCGACAGCGGCGTCCCACCCCCCGACGGAGCCCTTGCCGCATCGGCGAGCTGGTCGCTCAGACAACGCAGCCCGCGCTGGCCGCAGCGCCAGATTTGTGGAGCCTCCGCGATATCCACCGCGGGCTTTCGGTGGGCATCGACGAAACGCACCTCGTCGAAGCCGAACTCCTTGATCAGTTCACCGATCGCCGACGGCCCGCTCACCTCGACCTGCGACAACCCGTGCCTGCGGGCATAAGAGGCCAGGCCGGCCGCCAGCTCGACACAGTCACGGACAGGGAGGTCGGCGGCGGCGAAGCGCGTCGGTAGTTCTTCTCGGCCGCTGGTCGATGGCCGGTTCACCGTGCCTCCCCGGAGACATCTGCGGGCGGACGCACCGCATCGAACTGCCGCTTGCCCTTGAGCAGGCGCATGATCAGTTCTCCGGCGTGAGAGTCGGAGAAGTGCGGATTGAGGGAGTACACCCGCACCGCCACGACCGGCTCGCCGCTCGGCGTGTAGAACGCCGCCGAGGTCTTGCTCACCGCGATCTGCTCCGCCTCCGGCACGCGCTGACGGGACAGCCATGTGAAGAAGTCGGAGACGTACTGGTTGATCCGGCGCACCGAGCCGGTGTCGCTGAAGTCCTCGCCGGTGGCGGCCGGGTCGTCCGGCGGGTAGCAGCGCAGGAACACATCCGGGCCGTACGCGTGCTCGTTGATGACTGTCATGTCGCGAGTCGCGAAGGCATCGACGTGGCGCCGGAGGGCTTCGGCCATCTCCAGGGCGTGACCGAGCAGTCGCCGCATCCCCTGCTTGCCCAGAGCCTGCAGGCCGATCCAGGTCGCGACCATGTTCGCCGCGGACCTCGATGTCTCCAGTGTGAAGGTCCCCGGGTTGTAGGCGTCCTTGTCGTGGAACAGCGGGGTCATGACTCCCCCGTCGCGGCGCAGCCGCGAGAAGTCACGGCCGTCTCGCATAACGATCATGCTGGAGGTGTACGGCGCGAAACCGGTCTTGTGGAAGTCGGTTCCGAATGAGTCGGCGTGCCGTACCGTCTTCAGGCGCTCAACGAGCCGTGCGAGCTTGGCCACCACGGGCGGGCTGAATCCGAGCGCGTTACGCGACAGGTCGTAGTCGACGAAGCAGAGGTAGGCCCAGCCGACGACCGTGTCCGCATGCACATGGGGCGTGTAGTCCAGCTCGTAATCGGTGACCAGCCGGTCCCGCATCGCGGTGATCTCGGCGAAGTCGTCGACAGCCATGTTGGAGGTCGTCCCACCTGCACCCATGATGCAGGCGAGTCGGTGTCCGCGTGCCAGCACGTCGCGACAGGCCCCTTCCATCGACTCCAGGTCGGTGGTCTGGTCGGGCAGCGACGCGGCGGATAAGTAGTTCCGGGTACCGATCCCGAGCCACGCACACGCGGTCTTCTGCGAGTAGTGCGCCGGCCAGGAACCCACGACGGCGACACCGGGCTCGATTCCCCGCTCGGCGTGGTCGGGCTGCGCCTTGGAGAGACCGACGTTGATCGCGTACAGGTTGGTCGCGGTGCCGCCGAACGTGAACAGTCCCCCTGCCTGCCCCGGGTCGTAGCCCACCAGCCGCGCCATCGCCCGTGCGCAGGACAGCTCGGCGGAAAGCGTCTCGGCGGCGTCCTCTCCGGTGACGCCGTTCGGCATGAACAGCGACACCGCGCACAGCGCCGCCAGGTTGGCGAACGACGGTGGCGGAACGATGTTCTTGGCGAACATGTGGTGATGCACCTTGACCGACCCGGCCAGCCACCAACGCAGTTGGCTGAGAGCCATCTCCGGTGCGACAGGGGCCTCCGGCAGGTATCCGCCGGCAACCGGTGAGCGCCCGTCCTCCTGCTCTGCTCGCGGATAAACGGGCCCGGCACCCTGATGACTCAGTGCCTCTTCGATGGCGCTGCGGACGAGTCCGACGAGCGCATCGGCGTTGCCACCGTCGGGGCGCAGGAACAGGCTGTCGCGCCAGTGCGCGAACCCGTCCCCGTCGCTGAAGGCGTCAGTGGGCATCGCAGACCTCAGCGTCTCCGTGGAGCAACGCGACCGCGCTCACCGTCCGCCGGGCTTCCCGTAGAGCTTCATACGCTCTGGCCGGGGCGTGCGCCGCCGACCGGACACAAGGTCTTCGCAGGCGACGGCGATGGACCACACAAGATCGTCGCGCTGGCGGCGCAGGATCGCGACGCGTTCCACCGCGCTGTTGTCATCGCCGACCAGCCGCTCGGTGTGAACGATCCGAAGCGTCAGTACCGAGAGCCGGTCGAGCGCTGAGCCGATGGACTCTGTAAGAGGCGGCACGTCATGGTTCACGGGCCACGCAGTACCAAGGAGTCGATCAACCTGCTCGATGAGTTTGTGGCGAAGGCTGTTGAGTTCGTCGATCTTCCGCTTGATGGCTGGAATCTCTCCATCACCGGCTCGCCGCACCCGGTCTTCGGCGCCCCACTGCCGACTATTGACCGCATGCAGCCTGTCGAGCTGCTTCCACAACTCCGGCGAGCACGGGAACGGCATCCCGGCAAGAGCGTCCTCACACCACCCACGCTGCCCGTCCATCACGTCCGAGCCGGGTTCTTCATCGGGTAGCACGGTACGCACACATCGCCCGAGATCATCCGTATCGAGGAGGAGGCGAGCGGGCGTCTCGGTCATCAGTGGTGATCCCCTTCGGTGCCCCGTCAGGACAAGCTGTGCCCAAGGCTGAAGCTCAGCCGTGGGCGCGAGCAGGGGCGGCCAAGAGGGGCGTGCCGTCGCTCCAAGTCGTCCTCGGGGCATGCCACTCAGCGACCGGAGTGGTATGACGACATCCGCTTCCAAGTCCGCGCCCTGCTGCGCAAGTTGATCTCCTGGCACGCTAACAGCTCAGAGGGAACAGATGGCCGACTTGGCACATCCCGTTCGCCGACAGAGCGGTCCTGGTGGGCTCCAGGGCAGCGGCGCAGCCTGTGGCGTCCGATAGCTGATTTCCCGAGGTCAGAGCACGAAGGGAGCGCTCTTCTGCCGGCGAGGCCGTGGTCGCACGCTGCACGAGCGCGGAACGGAGCGGCGAGCCCGGCCAGTTCCCTTGTGGCGGCCCACACACGGCGGAGCGCCGCTCGCTTAAGAGGTCGTTCTCTATCCGCTCGGGTGGTCGATCGGGCTTCGAACAGGGCGCTGGATCGGGTGACTTGGCGGCTGGTGGGGCATAGAGGAAGGGCCTCTTGGTAGCTCGCGGTTGTCGAATCCAGCG
>NZ_JAGPXX010000034.1 GCF_018070345.1 Streptomyces sp. F63 | reverse complement strand
GTTCGTCCAGCCGTTCCGCGACCCGGCCACCGAGGACCGGGCGGCGGTACTTCGGGCACCACACGATGTGGAGCCCGAGGTCATACACGCCGCCGGAGAATCGGCGAACCTTCCTGGTCACGGTCACACGATCACTATACACGCGTAGCAGGTCTAGTGCGGCAGGGAGCGGGCGCAGGTGAACAGTGCGGATCCGTGCGCACAGTTGAGGTCAGAGCAGGGCTCAGAAGCCATTCCCCACCCCGCTAAAGCGGGGCGTCCCCTGGCTAGGTCCTGATGGGGCCATCGGTCTCGGTCGGCTGACTGCTCACGGCACTCTCCCACTCCGCTCGGTCTGCGGCACAGAGCCTATTGCTCCGGCCACCACCGTCACCTCGCCCCACTGGCCCGACTTCCCCGGCAAAGCGAATGCTCGGCGTCCGCCCGGCCTGCCCGGGTCTCGTCGGCTGAGCGTATTCTCACGGGGCCGCCGTGGGCGGCGGAGTCGACGGCATCGCCCCCGGCGTCAACACGGCGTGAACATCAGCGGTGCCCTCGCGCGGGGTGAGCGTCGCGCCATTGCGGCGCAGCGCTGCGAGCGCCGCCGCGTTGTGCGCTGTGGTGTCCGCGACGACGACCCGCGCACCAGCCCTGCCGGCTTCGTCGAGCAGCACGCGCAGTGCGGCGGTACCGATCCCGCGTCCCCGGTGGGAACGGGCCAGCCACATGCCCGTTTCAAGGACTTCCCCGCCGCCGCTGTCGCGGACAGCCAGGCGGGCCGCACCCACGGTCTCCCCCTCGACGGTGATCGCGTAGGTGGACTCCCGGAGCGGGCCGGCAAGCCCGGCGCGCCGAGCGCGGTGCCAAGCCCGGAAGGCTTCCTCCCGCTCAGGCGTCCATCCCGGTGGACCGGCCACGGGAGGCATCACCTCCTCGGGTACCGCGTCACCGACGGCCACGGCGAGGAGTTCTTGCAGTCCCGCCTCGTCCATCCTCCGCAACTCCACCCGACCGACCACGTTGGCCTCCCATCACCGAGCGCCGGACACCGGTCGCCGATCCTCACATCCGGTTCGGTGCCGCACGAGAGCTTTTCGCCGGCGCCGAGGCGCTCCGGTCACCCCACCTTGCCGCGCCTTGACCGCCATGACCCAACGGGGCAGAAACAGGGAACGCCTGACCACGCCCCGCCCGCAGGCAGCGAGAGGCGAATCTGAACTACTTCAGATATCGGGAAGGCATGAGTGTGGAGACCTTTCCTTACAGCGCTTTCCTCCGGGGCCCCTCCCAGGTCCTTCCTTCTTTGGACCACGCCGGCGTCATACTGGAGCGCCGCGATGAGGAGAATCTTGTCCTCATGCGGGAAGAGCGGTTCGGCGCCGCCCTCACGAGCCTGAACTTCGCTGCTCGGTCTCTCTCCGTCGTCGCAGCCCGTCACGAGGCTCTCGCCGAGGAAGTGCTGGCCAAGGAACTGCCCTGGCTGCACTGGCTCCCGGAGCACGAGCGTCCGCAGTGTGTACGCGAATTGCTCGCCGACCTTCGCGTCGGCGCCGAGACAGGCCTGCTCCTGCCCTTCGCCCGCAATCTGGCCGCATGGCGCGCCACCGCCGAGGCATGGTCCGACCCGGAACTGGCCCAGAAGCTGCAGGGCCCGTTCGAGGGCAATGGGCCGAGCTGGGCCGGCCGAAGGGGGGACGCGGCATGAGCGCTCGGGGCCAGGAACTCCCTCGTCCTCCCCGGCGAACCGATACGAGAGGCCGCTGACGAGACGGCTCAGCCATCCCTCACAGCCGCGCCTTAACCGGTGGCCAAGCCAGCCGAGCCCACGACCGCCGAACCGCTCGGACCGGAAACTCCACTGCCATGGCGAGCGCCTGGGCTTCGAGACGCGGACAGGACCGTCCTTCAGCGCGCCGGTTCGGTGACGTCCTGGGTGCCGATGACGGCGAGCAGGTCGAGCAGGCCCGCGCTGTCCGTGCCGACCGCGGGGGTGAACCAGAGCAGCCGCTGCCGGCCGTCCTCGCTGAACAGGTTGAGGCAGTTGACCTCGAGCAGGCCGAGCGCGGGGTGGTTGAGGCGTTTGCGGTCCATGCGCCGGAACGCCACGTCGTGCTCGGCCCACAGGGCGGCGAACTCGGGTGAGGTGCCGAGCAGCGAGCTGATCATCGAGCGGGCTTCGGTGTCCTTGGCGTCCCGTCGGGCGGCGGCCGCCCGCAGGTCGGCGACGAAGGCGCGGGAGTGGCTCTCGTGGTCGGCTTCGGGATACAGCCGCCGGGCGCCGGGCTCGGTGAACCACCGGTGGACGAAGCTGGCGCGGGGCCCCCGGAAACCGGAGTGGTCCCCGAGCAGCGCTGCGGCGAGCGGGTTCTGGACGAGGGTGACGTGCAGGTCGGTGATGACCTGTGCGGGTGTCGACGTCAGACGGCCGAGCAGGTCGAGCATCCCGGGGTGAACGTGCGAGGCGGCCGAGCCGGCCGCAGGCACCGGGCGGTCCGCCAGCCGGTACAGGTAGTCGCGCTCGTCGGCGGTCAGGCGCAGTGCCCTCGCCAGCGCGGCGATCATCTGCTCGGAGGGCTGGGAGCCGGCTCCGCGTTCGAGTTCGGTGTAGTACTCCACCGATGCCCCGGCGAGCTGGGCGACCTCGTCCCGGCGCAGCCCGGGCACGCGGCGCCGGGGCCCGTGGGGCAGTCCCACGTCGGCCGGGCGGATGCGTCCGCGCCGCGACCGCAGGAAGACCCCCAGCTCGGTGTATTTCGCAGACCCCATGCCCCCCATTCTGCGTGCCGCCGGGCGGGCGGACACAGGGGATGACATCCCCTGGTTCCGCCCGCCGGTCCCGCACATCGTGGAGGACATGACTACGAACCATCCCACTCCGGCGACCGGACGGGCCGCTGTCGTCACCGGCGGATCACGCGGTATCGGCCGGACGGTCGCCCACCGGCTCGCCCGGGACGGCCTGGCCGTCGTGGTGAACTACGCCCGCGACGCGGGTGCCGCCGAGGAGACGGTGGCGGCGGTCACCGCTGCCGGCGGGCGGGCGATCGGCGTGCGGGCGGACGTGGCGGACGAGCACGCGGTCGCCGCGCTGTTCGACCGGGCGGAGCGGGAGTTCGGCGGCGTGGACGTCGTCGTCAACTGCGCCGGCCGGCTCGCCCTGTCGCCCGTCGCCGATCTCGACCTGGCCGTCCTCGACGCCGTGCACCGCACCAATATCCGCGGCACCTTCGTCGTCGCCCGGCAGGCCGCGCGGCGGCTGCGGGCGGGCGGCTCGTTCGTGGGGTTCTCGACCTCCGTGGTCGGCACGCAGTTCCCCGCCTACGGCGCCTACGCGGCGAGCAAGGCGGCCGTCGAGGCGCTCACGCTGATCCTCGCCCGCGAGCTGCGCGGGCGGGACATCACGGTGAACACCGTCGCCCCCGGCCCCACGGCCACCGACCTGTTCCTCGACGGCAAGACGCCCGAACAGATGGACCAGTTGGCCAAGGCCCCGCCCCTGGAGCGGCTGGGCACCCCGGAGGACATCGCCGAGGTGGTCGCCTTCCTCACCGGCCCGGCAGGGCGCTGGGTGAACGGCCAGGTCCTGCGGGCCAACGGGGGCATGGTGTGAGGGCCCCGCTCACTCCCCGCATCGGCCCCTGACCACGCCGGTCCCGGCCGGGGCGCGGCCTCATGGCCGCACGGAAGCGGCGCACGCCCCGGACACAAACCTCCCCCCTCCCGCACCATGGGAGAATTGCACCCAAGGAGAAACAGAGCCATGCCTTTCGCCCATTTCAAGGTCCCCGCGGGCACCGTCACCGCCGAGGACAAGCAGAAGATCGTCGAGCGCACCACCGACCTGTACGCGGACATCTACGGTGAGCGGGCCCGCGCCACCACCGTCGTCCTCGTCGACGAAGTAGCCGACGGCGGCTGGGGCGTCGCCGGCAACGTCCTGACCGCCGCCATGCTCAACGGCGACGCCTGATCTCCACCGCGTGTGCGGGGCCCGCTGCCACGGCGCAGGCCCCGCACAGCCGTGGCACTCACCCCCCGAAGCGAAGGCCGGCGGAGACGACACCGCTGGTGAACGCGGCCCAACTGGACGCCGCGACGCGGAGCACCGGGCCGCCCGGGCTCTTGGAGTCACGTATCGCGACGGCACCGGAGACGTTCGTGGCCACCTCGACACACTCACGGTCAGCACTGCTGCGGCTGGACTTGACGAACACGAATACCGCCACCGGCACACCGCCGCCAGAAACCTCAGAAGTTGACACCAGCCGGCCCGTGCGACGGAGCTCAGTCCCCAGGAGCCCACTGGTGAAAGCAGTCCAACTCGGGACAGTTATCCGGAGTACTGGGCCCTCCGGGGCCTTGGAGTCGCGTATGGCGACCTCGCCCGTAATGTTGCCCGCGACGTCCACACACTCCCCGCTCCCACTGCTGTAGGTGGACTTCACGAAGTCGTAAGAAGGCACGGCCCACATCTCCTCGTGGCGCTCTCCAGAAGCCAGCGCTGCTGTGGCTCGATGCTTCAAGACCACCAGCCGGAAGAAGTCGGGGCAAGCGGCATATCGGCAAAGTTGACGCCGATCAGTCCTTGTGGCGGAGTTGGGCCGACGCGAGCCCGCCGGTGAACGCTGCCCAGCTCGGGGCCGTGACCCGGAGTATGGGGCCGTCCGCGCTCTTGGAGTCGCGTATTGCGACGGTGCCGGGGATGTTCGCGGCCACCTCGACGCACTCTTGCCCGGCGTTGCCGCCGCTGTAGCTGGACTTGACGAACACGAAGTCTGCCACCGGCGCTACATCTCCTTGCGAATCGTCTCAATCAGATCGCTGGAGTCGCGCTGCGCGAGACCCAGCCGCGCGATGCGGTCGAAGATCCCGGTGTGATGCGCCGCGTCGGACTCGCTTTCGAGCCAGAGCGTACTTGACGCCGTGTCCATGTACACCACATCCATCGAGCCGGGATCGGCGAAGGAGACCACGGTGAAGGAGCTGGTCATTCCCGGGTGCGCGCCTGCGGAGTACGGGACCACCTGAAGCCTCACGTTCGGCAGCCGCGCACTGTCCAACAAACGCTCCAGTTGCCCACGCATGACCTGGCGGCCACCGACCAACTGTCGGAGAGCGGCTTCGTGAAGGACCGCCCAGACATGCAACGGCCGTTCTCCCGTCAGCCGGGCCTGGCGAGCCATACGCGACTCGACAAAGGGCTCGATCTCATCCGGGTCTTCCCAGCTACCGCTGCCCACCGCCAGGGCGCGTGCGTAGCCGGGCGTCTGGAAGAGCCCTGGAAGGCAGGAAAGTTGCCAGGTGCGCACCCTGGTGGCGATGTCTTCCAGCGCCACGTACTCGACCATGTCCGGGAGTTCGGGGTACTGGTTCCACCACCCCTTGGCCTTGCGCCGGTCCCGGTCGGCCCTGGCCAGGCCGAGCAGCCGATCCACGGTGGCCGGGTCATCTCGGCCGTAGAGCTGGCAGAGCGCCCGGATATCGGGGTCACGCATCGGCACCCAGCCGCGCTCCATCTTGGCGACCTTCGCGACCGAAGCGCTCAGGGCCTCGGCGGCGTGCGGCTGCCTCAGTCCCGCTTCCTCGCGCAGCCTCAGCAGTTCGCCGCCCAGCCTGCGCCCGAGCACGGTGGACACCGAAGTGCCGCGGTCCGCCCGCTTGTTCGTCACGTCTGCGCCCTTCCCCCGAGCCTGGTTCAGTCTGCAACCCATCTCGACCGCACCACAAATCAGTTCTAAGAAATATTTCTGCCAGTTGAACTTGATTCGCCTGCCTCGAGAAGACTACCGTCCGTGTCGTTCTTTTCACACAACGACTTCTGCCGGGCGGAGACACACCGCCCGTCCCGGCGTGCCCGGATAACCGGTCGCGCCGCCCCGAACAGGAGGCACGCGACCATGTCCGAAGCACACCCCTCCCCCGAACCCGTGCTCCGCGCCGATGCGTTGGACTACACGCTGAGCCCGCGCAGTGTCGGGCTCGCGCGGCGGCGGGCCGCTCGGCTCGTCGGCGAGTGGGGGCACCCCGGGCTGGCGGGGGACACGGCGCTGCTCCTCTCCGAGTTGGCCACCAACGCCCTGGTGCACGGCCACGTTCCGGGCCGTCTCTTCCGGGTGGAGCTGTCGCTCACCCGCGGTGCGCTGCGGATCGCGGTCTCGGACGCGCGCGGCGAGGCGCTGCCGCGTCCGCGTCCCGCGCCGCTCGCCGGTACGTCCGGGCGGGGTCTGCTCATCGTCCGGACGCTGGCCGCCCGGTGGGGCGTCACGCACCGGACGGTCGGCAAGACGGTCTGGTGCGAGCTCGATCTTCCCGCCGGTCGCGCAGCACCGGCGGCAGTGCGGTGCATCGGTCTCATGCCGGAGGAACTCGGCGGCGGTTCCGCCGGTGGCTGACGGCCCTCAGCCCAGCCACTGGTCGTACGCCAGCTTGGCGACCAGGGCGAGGACCACGACCACCAGCACCACGCGGACGAAGCCGCTGCCCCGCTTGAGGGCCGTACGGGCACCGAGGGTGCCGCCCGCGAGGTTGAAGAGGGCCATCGGGGCGGCCAGTTTCCACAGCACCGTGCCCTGCGCGGTGAACACCACCAGGGCGCCGAAGTTGGTGCACACGTTGACGATCTTGCTGGTTGCGGAGGCCGTCACCAGGTCCAGGTGGAGGATCGCCACCAGCGCGATGACCAGGAAGGTCCCGGTGCCCGGACCGACCAGGCCGTCGTAGAAGCCGATGCCCAGGCCCGCGACGAGGATCGCCGCCAGCACGCGCCGCCGGGTCACCGGGCCGGTCAACACCGGGACCGCCGTGCCGAAGGACGGGCGCAGCAGGACGAAGGCCAGCACGCCCAGCAGGATCACGATAATCAACGGGCGGAGCACCGCGCTCTCGACACCGGCGGCGAAGAACGCCCCGAGCAGCGAGCCGCCGAGCGCCGCCAGTCCGATCCGCACAGCCGTCCGGACGTCGACCGGCGCCTTGCGCGTGTACGTCACGGCCGCGGCGGTGGTGCCGACGATGGACACGGCTTTGTTGGTGCCGAGGAGATAAGCGGGCGGAAGGTGCGGGAAACCCACGAGCAGCGCCGGGAGCTGGAGCAGTCCGCCACCGCCGACCACGGCGTCGATCCACCCGGCGGAGGCGGCCGCCAGGCACAGCAGGGCCACGGTGGCCAGTGATATGTCGTCCATCCCCGCAGTCCCGTTCACGGCGGAAGCGCTTCGCCGGCGACCGCACAACCCGGGAAATCGTACGTGCGTCCGCACGAAAGCCCGGAACCGGCCGGGGACGGCAGTCCGGCCGGGCACGTACGAGTGAGAGGGCGGGCCCCGGACGGCCCTCCCGCCTTCCCGCCCTCCCGCCTTCCCGCCTTGTCGCCGGTCCGGCTCGGCCCCGTTCTTGTACGGCCGCGGCCAAGGTGCTGTCCGCGGTGCCCAGCGCCGACTGATCACCCCGGGCCATCGTGAGCGCTGCCGCGCGACCCGTGTTGCGACAGCACACCCCCGGCGGGGCAGGTCCCCACCACAGGGTTGAACAGACTGACATTCCATGCAAATATTGTCAGCATGTTGGACGATGAGCGGCTCGACCAGATCCTTGATGCCGCATATGCGTGTTTCACCCGGCACGGCGTGCGGCGCACCACGATGGACGACATCGCCCGGGAGGCGGGCCTGTCCCGGCCCGGTGTCTACCAGTACGTCCGCAATAAGCAGGACGCGTTCCGCCGGCTGACCACCCGGCTGCTGGACGCCTCCCTGAGCGACGCCCGTTCCGCGGCGGCGGCCCGGGGAGACCTGGCCGAGCGGCTCACCGGCGTGCTGGAGGTGAAGCTGCGGCTCCTCGCCGGGGTGTGGCGGGACAGCCCGGCGCACGCCGCCGAGCTGCTCGGGGTCGACTCCCGTCAGTCGGCGGATCTGCTGGAGGCCTACGAGACGGCCATGCGCGAGCTGCTCACCTCGGCCATCACCGACGCCCGCCCTGAGCTGCCGAAGGCCCGGGCGGACGAGGTGGCCCAGCTGCTCCTGGCCTTCACCCGCGGCCTGGAGGCCGACCTGACCGACCCGCAGGCCCCCGTCCGGCGCCTGCGCCACGGCATCGCGCTGTTCGTCGCCGGCATGGACCACTACTCCGAGGAGACAGCATGACCACGACCGCGGTACTGATCACCGGGACCTCCTCGGGCATCGGCCGGGCCACGGCCCTGCGGCTGGCCGCCCGCCCGGACCTGACCGTCTACGCCACCGCGCGCCGGCCCGAAACGCTCGCCCCTCTCGCCGCAGCCGGGGCCCGCGCCCTGGCCCTGGATGTCACCGACGAGGAGTCCATGACCGCCGCCGTCAAGACCGTCGAGGCCGAACACGGCTCGGTCGGCGTACTGGTCAACAACGCCGGGTACGGCGCGTACGGGACCGTCGAGGAGACCGATCTGGCCGAGGTGCGCCGCCAGTTCGAGACCAACGTCTTCGGCCTGGCGCGGCTGACCCAGCTGGTGCTGCCCGGCATGCGCGCCGCCGGGCACGGCCGCATCGTCAACGTCGGTTCCATGGGCGGCCGGCTCGTCTTCCCCGTCGGGGGCTACTACCACGCCAGCAAGTACGCGGTCGAAGCCCTCACCGACGCGCTGCGCTTCGAGGCCGCGCCGTTCGGAATCAAGGTCAGCCTGATCGAACCCGGCCTGATCCGTACCGAATTCGGCGGCACCGCGGCCCGTACTCTCGCCGGCTCGGCCGCCGCGGCCGGCCCGTACGCCCGGCTGAACGACGCGATGGACCAGCAGATGGCCCGGTCCTACCGGTCGCGGACGCTGTCCGCCCCGCCCGAGGCCGTCGCCGAGGTCATCGAGCGCGCCGCCACCGGAGCGCGTCCGCGAACCCGCTATGTGATCACGCCCGCCGCCCGGCTGCTGGTGCAGATCCGCCGGCTGTTCGGTGCCGGTGTCTTCGACGCCTACCTGCGCCGGCAGTTCAGGGCGGCGGCCTGACACCGCGGCCCCACGGGAGCCGATCCGGCTCACAGTGAGGGGCGGGGCCCGCTGAGGGCAGCGTTGCCGGGGGGAAACAGCGGGGATGCGGTCGGGAAACAGCCGCCGCGCACGCTCTCCGTATGACCTCGTACCAGGAGCCGGACCGGGACCCGGGCCGCCGTCGCATCGTGGTGATCGGCGGTGGCATGGCCGGTGCCCGGCTCGTGCAGCAGCTGACCGCCCTCGGCGGCGGTGCCCCCGCCGGCGGCGCCGACGTCACCGTCATCGGCGAGGAACCGCACGGTCCGTACAACCGGGTCCTGCTGGCGGACGTCCTCGCGGGACGGTACGGGCCCGAGGTGATCGCCCTGCCCGTCCCCGCCCCCGGCGCCTCCGTACGGCATCTGACCGGCGTGCGCGCCGTGCGGATCGACCGCGACGCCCGGCTGGTGCTCTGCGACGACGGGCGGCGCGTCCCCTACGACGCGCTGGTGCTGGCCACCGGCTCCAACCCCGTACTGCCGCCCCTGCGCGGCCTGTTCGAGCCCGACGGCGGCGAGCTGCCGTCCGGTGTGCACCCCTTCCGGACCCTCGACGACTGCCGGGAGCTCGCCGAGGCCGCGCGCCCCGGCGTGCGCGCCGTGGTGATCGGCGGCGGGCTGCTCGGCGTCTCCGCCGCCCGGGCCCTCGCCCGGCGCGGGGCCCAGGTCGTGCTGGCGCAGCAGGGCGAGCACCTCATGGAACGGCAGCTCGACGCCGACGCCTCCGGCATGCTCCGCCGCCACCTGGAGGCGCTGGGCGTGGAGGTGCACACCGAGTGCCGGGTCCGCGGACTGCGCACCCGGAGCGTCACCCGGGACGGCGGCTCGTCCGCCCGCGAGGTGACCGCCGTGGAGCTCGCCGACGGTTTCCGGCTCGACGCCGAGATCGTCGTCCTCGCCTGCGGGGTGCGGCCCCGCACGGGCCTCGCCCTGGCGGCCGGGTTGACGGTCGCACGCGGCATCGTCGTCGACGACGAACTGCGCACCGGCGACCCCCGCATCCACGCCATCGGCGACTGCGCGGAGCACGGCGGCACCGTCTACGGACTGGCGGGCGCCGCGCAGGAACAGGCCGACGTGCTGGCCCGGGTGCTGACCGGGGCCACCGCGGGCGGTCCGGCCCCGCGCTACCGGGGCACCCGGGCGCTGACCCGGCTCAGCCTGCCGGCCTGGCCCGGCCCGTCACCGGCCGGTGACGGCGGCAACGGCGCCGCCGCCACCGGCCGGACGGCCCGGGTGCGCGAAGCGGCCGCGGGCACGGATTCCGGCTCCGGTACCGCCGCGGGGCCCGTCGCGGCTCTGCCCCCCGTCCCGGCCCCGGCGGCCGACGGCAAAGCGTCCGCCTCGCGCCCGGATTCGCGGCGACCGGAGCCGCGAGCCGTCCCCGCCGGGGCCGCCACACCGGCCGCCGTCGCGGCGGCAGCGGCCGCGGCCCCGGGAACCACCGCGTCCGGCCCGCGCCCGGGCAGCTCCGGAGCCCCGGCCGGACCGGCCGCTGCGTCCGGCGCCGCCCCGGAAGCCGGCCTCGCCCCGGAAGCCGGAGCCGGAGCCGGAGCCGGTGCGGCCGCCGGCCCGCTCGACCTCGCCGCCTTCGGCGAGACCACCCCCGCCCCCGGGGACGACGTCATCCATCTCTCCGACGCCACGCGCGGCGCGTACCGCAAGGTCGTGGTCCGCGGCGACCGGCTTGTCGGCGGAATCCTTCTCGGCGATCTCGGCACTGTCGGCGCGCTCGCCCGCACCTGGGAGGGCGACGAGCCGCTGCCCTCCGCTCCCCTGCTCCATCTGCTGACCCATGACGGAGGCTGCTGAGATGGCACCCGACCAGACGACCCGCCTCAACGCCGTGACCGGCGTGAACGGCGTGAACGGGATGCCCGCCGCGAGCACGGGCACCGCCCCGGGCATCGCCACGGCCACCACCGCCGCCGACGGCACCGGCGCCACCGACCGTCCCACCCTCGCCCTCGTCGGCCACGGCATGGTCGGCCAGCGCTTCCTGGAGGCCCTCGCCGACCGCGGGCTGACGGAGCGGGCACGCGTCGCCGTGTTCTGCGAGGAGCCCCGCGCCGCCTATGACCGGGTCCAGCTCACCTCGTACTTCACCGGCCGCACACCCGGGGATCTGGCGCTCGGCGAGCCGGAGTTCATGGAGCGGCACGGCATCGAGCTGCACCTCGGCGATCCGGTCGTGGCCGTCGACCGGGAGGCGCGCACCGTCACCTCGCGCGCCGGGCGCACGCTCCGGTACGACACCCTCGTCCTCGCCACCGGCTCGTACCCCTTCGTCCCGCCGGTGCCCGGCAAGGACGCCGAGGGCTGCTTCGTGTACCGCACCATCGAGGACCTGCTCGCCATCGAGGAGTACGCGAAGAACTCCCGCTCCGGCGCGGTCGTCGGTGGCGGCCTGCTCGGCCTGGAGGCCGCCGGGGCGCTCAAGGGCCTCGGCCTGGAGACGCACGTCGTGGAGTTCGCGCCCCGGCTGATGCCCGTGCAGGTGGACGAAGGCGGCGGCGCCGCGCTGCGCCGCACGATCGAGGAGATGGGCGTCGAGGTGCACACCGGCGTCGGCACCCAGGAGATCACCGCCGGCGACGGCGGCTCGGTCACCGGCATGACGCTCTCCGACGGCTCCGCGCTCGCCACCGACCTCGTCGTCTTCTCCGCCGGCATCCGCCCCCGCGACCAGCTCGCCCGGGACTGCGGCCTGGCGGTCGGCGAGCGCGGCGGCATCACCGTCGACGCGAGCTGCCGCACCTCCGACCCGGCCGTCTACGCCATCGGCGAGTGCGCGCTGGCCGCCGACGGCAAGGTCTACGGCCTGGTCGCCCCCGGATACGAGATGGCCGAGACCGCCGCCGCCGCCATCGCCGGCGCGGAGGCCGCCTTCACCGGCGCCGACACCTCCACCAAGCTCAAGCTGCTCGGCGTGGACGTGGCGAGCTTCGGCGACGCGCACGGCACCACCGAGGGCTGCCTCGACGTCGTCTACTCCGACTCCCGCTCCGGCGTCTACAAGAAGCTGGTCGTCGGCTCCGACGGGGCGCTGCTCGGCGGCGTCCTGGTCGGCGACGCGGACGCCTACGGCATGCTGCGCCCGCTCACCGGCTCCGTGCCGCCGGTGCCGCCCGAGCAGCTCGTGCTGCCCGCGGGGGCCGGGGCGCCGGCCGCGCTGGGGCCGTCCGCGCTGCCCGACGAGGCCGTCATCTGCAGCTGCCACAACGTCACCAAGGGCAGCATCCGCGGCGCCGTCACGGAGCACAGCTGCACCACGGTGCCCGAGGTCAAGAAGTGCACCAAGGCCGGCACGGGCTGCGGCAGCTGCGTCAAGGTCCTCACCACGCTCGTCAACGACGAGCTGGAGGCCCGGGGCGTCAGCGTCGACAAGGGCCTCTGCGGCTGCTTCGCGCTCACCCGCGCCGAGCTGTACGAGATCGTCCGGGTGCGGCGGCTGACCACCTACGCGCAGGTGCTCGACGAGCACGGCCGCGAGGAGGCGCGCGGCGGCGACGGCTGCGAGATCTGCAAGCCGGCCGTGGCCTCGATCATCGCCTCCCTCGCCCCCTCCATCGGTGCCGACGGCTATGTCCTGGACGGCGAGCAGGCCGCCCTCCAGGACACCAACGACCACTTCCTCGCCAACATCCAGCGCAACGGCTCCTACTCGGTCGTCCCGCGCATCCCCGGCGGTGAGATCACCCCGGAGAAGCTGATCGTGATCGGCGAGGTGGCCCGCGACTTCGGGCTCTACACGAAGATCACCGGCGGGCAGCGGATCGACCTGTTCGGCGCCAGCGTGGACCAGCTCCCGCAGATCTGGGCCCGGCTGGTCGACGCCGGCTTCGAGTCCGGGCACGCCTACGGCAAGGCGCTGCGCACCGTGAAGTCCTGCGTCGGGCAGACCTGGTGCCGCTACGGCGTGCAGGACTCGGTGCGGATGGCCATCGAGCTGGAGCTGCGCTACCGGGGCCTGCGCTCGCCGCACAAGCTGAAGTCCGCCGTCTCCGGCTGCGCCCGGGAGTGCGCGGAGGCGCGCGGCAAGGACTTCGGGGTGATCGCCACCTCGAACGGCTGGAACCTGTACGTCGGCGGCAACGGCGGCGCCGACCCGCGCCACGCCGACCTGCTCGCCCAGGATCTGTCCGACGCCGGACTGGTCCGCCTCATCGACCGGTTCCTGATGTTCTACATCCGCACCGCCGACCGGCTGGAGCGCACCTCCGTCTGGCTGGAGCGGATCGACGGGGGCCTGGACCACGTCCGGGACGTGGTGGTGCACGACTCGCTCGGCATCTGCGGCGAGCTGGAGCGGCTGATGGCCGACCACGTCGCCGGCTACCGCGACGAGTGGGGCGCGACGCTGGAGGACCCGGAGCGGCTGCGCCGCTTCGTCTCCTTCGTCAACGCCCCGGGCACCCCCGACCCGTCCGTGCGCTTCGTACCCGAGCGCGACCAGGTCAAGCCGGATCTGGACATCCTGGCCGGCCCCGTCCTCCCCGTCCGCACCCTCGAAGGGAGCTCCGCCCGATGACGCTCGCACCCGAGACCACCCTGGACCGGCTCGACCGGACCGCTCCGGCAGCCGCCGGTACGGCCGCCGCCACCGCGGCCCGTGTCGAGCTGCTGGTCGGCAACCGCTGGCACGCGGTCTGCGACACCACCGGCCTCACGCCCGGCCGCGGGGTGGCGGTGCTGCTGCCGGACGGGCGGCAGGCGGCCGTCTTCCTGGACCGGGCGGGCGCGGTGTACGCGATCGGCAACCAGGACCCGTTCACCGGCGCCTACGTCCTCTCCCGCGGGCTGATCGGCCGCACCGGGCGGGACGGGCGGCCGTTCGTCGCCTCGCCACTGCTCAAGCAGCGCTTCGACCTGGCCACCGGCCGGTGCCTGGACGACGCCTCGGTGGCCGTGCCCGCGTACACCGCGCGCCGGGGCTGACGGCCGTCGCGGCCGGCACCGCTGCCGCTGCCGCTGCCGCCGCCGTCGTCCTCATCCGCGTCCTCGTCCGCACACGCGTCCGGCGCGCCACCGGTCCCTCGGGGGCCGGGGCGCGCCGGAGCCATGCGGTGCGGTCGCTGTTCCGCGGCTGTCTCCCCGGCGGTCACCGCCGCGTCCGGGCAGGTGGTGCTGCCATCCCGCCACGGGGACCGCTGCGCGGCCCGGGACCGGAAGATGCGATTCCTCCCGGATGTGAACACCCGGGGTTCCTCCCAAGAACCGGCTGAACTGCGTGGCGACTGTACGCTCGCAGGTGGGACCGCCCGGCCGGCCGGCCGCAGCAGCCTCGCTCAGCGTTCTGCAGTGAGTCTGCCGGGGGCCCCTCCGGAGGTCTCAGCGGCACTCGCGGGCGTTGCCGAGACGGCGCCGAGACCACCGAGCAGGGCGGTCGTGGCGAGAGCCGCCACCGCGGCCCTGCGAAGGCGCAGTAAATTCATGAGGTTCCCTCTCAGCTTCACGCGCTTCCAGTTTTCCGGAAGAATGCTGCAAGTTTTCGGAGGCTGCGCCGGGAACGCTAGAGCTGGTTGGGACACCCGTCAACGGGTGTGGTGCAAGGAGGTTCCATGGCGGTCGACGAAGCCGGGCAGTCGCGACCCAAGGTCACGATCACGGCGATCGCACAGGAAGCGGGGGTTTCCGTCCCGACGGTCTCGCGCGTGGTCAACGGCCGGTCCGACGTGGCGCCGGAGACCCGCGCCAAGGTGGAGGACCTCCTCCGCCGCCACGGCTACCAGCGGCGGGGCAGCGCCGGCCGGGAGGGGGCCGGGCTGATCGACCTGGTCTTCAGCGATCTCGACAGCCCCTGGGCCGTGGAGATCATCCGCGGTGTGGAGGAGGTGGCACACGCGGCCGGCATGGGCACGGTCGTCTCCGCCACCCACGGCCGGGCGGGTGCCACCCGGCAGTGGCTGGAGAACCTGCGGGACCGCGCCTCCGACGGCGTCATCCTGGTGACCTCCGCGCTGGAACCGCTGCTCCAGAAGGAACTGCGGCGGCTGGACGTCCCCGTCGTGGTGGTGGACCCGGCCGGCTCCCCCTCCCTGGACGCCCCGACCGTGGGCGCCACCAACTGGGCGGGCGGCATGGCCGCCACCGAACACCTGCTGGAGCTCGGGCACCGCCGGATCGGCTTCATCGGCGGCCCCATGCGGCTGCTGTGCAGCCGGGCCCGGATGGACGGCTACCGCACCGCGCTGGAGGCGGCGGGAATCCCCGCCCTGGACGAGCTGATGGTGGGCGGCGACTTCTACCACGAGTCCGGCTTCACCGGCGCGCAGAAACTGCTGGACCTGCCCGAGCCCCCCACCGCGATCTTCGCCTCCAGCGACCAGATGGCCCTGGGCGCCATCGAGGCGCTGCGCCGCCGGGGACTGCGGGTGCCCGACGACGTGAGCGTCGTGGGCTTCGACGACCTGCCCGAGATGCGGTGGTCCTCCCCGCCGCTGACGACGGTGCGGCAGCCGCTGGCCGAGATGGGGAAGGTCGCGGCGCGGACGGTGCTGCGCCAGGCCCGGGGCGAGGAACTGGACTCCCCGCGGGTCGAGCTGGCGACGGAGCTGATCGTCCGGCACAGCTCGGCGGCGCCCGCGCGGAGGCCCTGAGCGCCGCCGGACCCGCCGCCGGACCCGCCGGGGGGACTCCCGCTCCGGCACGCCCGGCCCGGACCCGCGGCCCCGGAGTCCGTACGCACCCCGCCGCGCGCGCCGGCACCCCGGCGGCCGTTGACGGTCCCGGCGGCCCTCGGCCTTTCTCCGCGCCGCCAGGTGCCGCACGGCCTCCCTCGGCTCGCCCCTGACCCGGCCCGGCCCGGCGCCCGGCGCCCCTCCCCGCCCCCCCGGCGGCCCCCTCGGCCCCGGGCGGCCCCATGAGCGTCCGCACATCCCCCGCACCGGGCACCGGAGCTCCCGGCGGCCCCGCGCGCCCGGGCGGCCCTCCTGGCGCCATCCGGCACCCCCGGGTGCGCCCGGCCGGCGACGGGCCCCGGTAGCCCACAGTGTCCTCGCCCGGCCTCCGGGCGCACCGGGCCCGGCCACCGTCAACACCGGCCGGCCGGAAACCCGTCCGGAAACCCGTCCGCAAGCCCGACCGGCGGCCCCGGGCAACCGGAAAGCCCTTGGGCGTCCCCGCCCGCGCACCGCGGGCGGCGCCGGGCGCCCGGGCCTCCGAGGTGGGTCAACGCGGCCGCCCCGCAGCCCCTTTCGGGCATCGCCGGGCGGGCCCCGGAGCCCTTTCACGCCGGTCCGGCGCGAACCCTCCGATCCCATTTTCGTTACAGCCGTTGACACAGCTCATGATGGATCCGTAACTTCCAGAAACATCGACCGATAATTTTCGGAAAGCTTCCGGAAGGTGTGCCATGCGGAACAACCTGTCACGTAGAGGCGGCCGCGCCATCGCCGCGCTCACGGCCACGATCGTCGCCTCGTCCGTCCTGGCCGCCTGTGGCAGCAGCGGCCCCGAGGGCGCCGGGGGCGGCGAGGAGGGGACCCTCAACGTCTGGGTCTACGGAGACGCCTCCACCAAGGTCCAGGACGAGGCCGTCAAGCGGTTCAACAAGAACTCCGACGTCAAGGCCAAGCTCACCAAGGTCCCCGGCGACAGCTACCAGGACAAGCTCCGCACCGCGATGGGCACCCCCAACGCCCCGGACGTCTTCTTCAACTGGGGCGGCGGAAGCATCGCCAACTTCGTCGAGAAGGACATGCTCGTCGACCTCACTCCGGAGTTCGAGAAGGACCCGGACCTCAAGGGTGCGTTCATCGACTCGATTGTCGACGCCGGCAAGGTCAACGACAAGTACTACGGCGTCCCCATGCGGGGCATGCAGCCGGTGATCCTGTTCTACAACAAGAACGTCTTCGAGAAGGCCGGCGCCGAGCCCCCGCAGTCCTGGGAGGACATGCTCGACCTCGTCGGCACCTTCAAGAAGGAGGGCGTCACCCCGTTCGCCCTCGCCGGCGCCGACGCCTGGCCCGAGCTGATGTGGGTCGAGTACCTGCTCGACCGCAACGGCGGCGCCGAGGTCTTCCAGCGCATCCAGGACGGCGACTCGGAGGCCTGGGGCGACCCGGCCGTGCTCAAGACCGCCGAGCAGATCAAGGAGCTGGTGGACCGGGGCGCGTTCGGCAAGAACTTCGCCTCCGTCAACTACACCGAGGACGGCGCCTCCACCCTCTTCGCCAAGGACCGCGCCGCCATGCACCTGATGGGCAGCTGGGAGTACGCCAACCAGAAGGCGAACCAGCCGGAGTTCGCCGAGGACGGCATCGGCTGGACCTCCTTCCCCGCCATCCCCGGCGGCAAGGGCGACCCCAAGAACGTCGTCGGCAACCCGACGAACTACTGGTCGATCAACGCCAAGGCCAAGGAGCAGGAAGCGGCCCTGGAGTTCGTGAAGACCGCCGCCGAGGACGCGTACGTCAAGGACCTGGTCGCCAACGGTGACGTGCCCACCACCTCCGACGCCGAGAAGCGGCTGACGGCCCACGACGCCCCGCAGTACGCCGAGTTCCAGTACGAGATGGTCAAGGCCGCCCCGAACTTCACCCTCTCCTGGGACCAGGCGCTCCCGTCCCAGCAGGCCGAGCCCATGCTCACGAACATCCAGAAGCTCTTCAACGGCCAGCTCTCGCCGAAGGCCTTCGTTGAAGCCATGAAGGGTCTGTAAGTCACATGCCGGCGTCCGCCACCCCTGGAACCACGGTGAAAGAGCCCCCCACGGGAGCGGTCAGGGCCCGGCCGTCCCGCGCCTCATCGGGCGCGGGGCGGCCGGGCCTCGGCTGGGCCGTCCCCGGGCTGCTCTTCTTCACCCTCTTCGCGATCATCCCGATGCTGCTCGTCGTGGCCCTGTCCTTCACCTCCTGGCAGGGCCTCGGCACCCCCCAGTGGACCGGTGGCGCCAACTGGTCCCGGCTCTGGGAGGACCCGGAGATGCGGCAGGCCATCTGGCTGAGCGTGCTGCTCACCGGGCTGTCCTGGCTCTTCCAGACCCCGGTGGCACTGCTGCTCGGCGTCTGGGCCTCGGGCAAGCAGCGCAACCGCGCCGTCCTCTCCGCGATCTTCTTCCTGCCGCTGCTGGCGTCCTCGGTGGCCCTCGCGCTGCTCTGGAAATCGCTGCTCGACCCGAACTTCGGCCTGATCGCCGACATCGGCCCGTACATCGGCTACCCGGACGGCAACCTGCTCGGCGACCCCCAGGGCGCCTTCGCCGCCGTGCTGTTCGTCGCCTCCTGGCAGTTCATCCCCTTCCACACGCTGCTCTACCAGGGCGGCGCGCGGCAGATCCCGAAGTCGCTCTACGACGCGGCCTACGTGGACGGGGCCGGCACCGTCCGGCAGTTCTTCAGCGTCACCCTGCCGCAGCTCAGGAACACCGTCATCACCTCGTCGGTGCTGATGGTGGTGGGCGCGCTGACCTTCTTCGACACCGTGCTCATCCTGACCGAGGGCGGTCCCGGCACGGACACCACCATCGTGCCGTACCTCATGTACACCACCGGATTCGACGCGTTCGACATGGGTTACGCCAGCGCCATCGCCACCATCCTGGTCGCCATCGCCACCGGCATCTCCCTGCTCCTCGTACGACTCACCGGCTTCAGCGCCATGCGCAGTACCCGGGAGGGAATGTGACCGACGTGCTGTCCAAGCGCCCCGCCACCGGCTCACCGGAGCACGGCGGCCCCCGGCCCGCGTCCGGACGGCGGTCCTTCCGGCTGCCGCGCTGGAACTACCCGGCCGGCTTCGCCTCGCTGATCTGGCTGCTCGTCGTGGGCGTGCCGCTCTACGCCCTGGTGACCTCCACCCTGCGGACCCGGGACGACTACCTCGACAGCGGAGCGCTGTCGGTGCCGGGCGACCCGACGCTGGACAACTACCGCAAGGTCTTCGAGAGCGACTTCCTGACCTACCTCACCAACACGGCCATCGTCACCGTGGCGACCGCCGCCATCGTGGTGGTGCTCGCCGTGACGATCGGCTACACGGTCGTCCGGACCCGCAGCCGGATGTCCAACCGGGTCTTCCAGGTCTTCCTGCTGGGCCTGGCGATCCCCGCGCAGGCCGTGATCATCCCGGTCTATCTGATCATCACCAAGATGCATCTCTACGACTCGCTGCTCGCGATCATCCTCCCGACGGCGGCCTTCACGCTGCCGGTCAGCGTCGTGATCCTGGCGGGCACCATGCGCGACATCGACGAGGAGATGTACGAGTCCATGGCCCTGGACGGCGCCGGCTCCCCGCGCATCCTGTGGCAGCTCGTCGTCCCGCTCAGCCGGTCCGGCATCTCCACGGTGATCGTCTATGCCTCGCTCCAGGCGTGGAACAACTTCCTGTTCCCCCTGATCCTCACCCAGTCCCCGGAGACCCGGGTGCTGACCCTCGGCCTCTACGACTTCGTCGGCCAGTTCCGGGTGGACATCCCGGCGCTGCTCGCGGCGGTCGTGCTGTCGATCGTGCCCATCTTCGTCGTCTATCTCTTCGCCCGCCGTCAGCTGGTCAGCGGCCTGATGGGCGTCGGCGGCAAGTAGACGGCGCCGCCCCCCACCACTTCATGCGCCGGACAGGAGTCCCATGCACCCCGAGACGAAAGGCCCCTGGCAGGACACCTCGCTGTCCACCGGGGCCCGCGTCAGCGACCTGCTCACCCGGATGACCCTGGAGGAGAAGCTCGCCCAGCTGTTCAGCATCTGGCCCGGCTCCGACAACGAGGGCGAGGACGTCGCCCCCCTGCAGCACGAGATGACGGCGTCCGGCGAGCCCGCGGACCTGGACGCCCTGATCCGGCACGGGCTGGGCCAGCTCACCCGGGCCTTCGGCACCGCGCCCGTGGAACCGGCGGCGGGCGCCGCGGCCCTGGCCCGCACCCAGGCCCGGATCGCCGCAGCGAACCGTTTCGGCATCCCGGCCATCGCCCACGAGGAGTGCCTCACCGGCTTCACCACCTGGGGCGCCACGGTCTTCCCCACCCCGCTGGCCTGGGGCGCCACCTTCAACCCGGCGCTGGTCGGCCGGGCGGCGGAGCTGATCGGCTCCACCATGCGCTCCGCCGGCATCCACCAGGGCCTCTCCCCCGTCCTCGACGTGGTGCGCGACCCCCGCTGGGGCCGCACCGAGGAGTCGATCAGCGAGGACCCGTACCTGGTGGCGACCATCGGCACCGCCTATGTCCGGGGGCTGGAGTCCAGCGGCGTCATCGCCACCCTCAAGCACTTCGCCGGCTACTCCGCCTCCCGCGCCGGCCGCAACCACGCCCCGGTCTCCGCGGGGCGGCGCGAGCTGGCCGACGTCCTGCTGCCGCCGTTCGAGCTGGCGGTACGGGACGGCGGCGCGCGCTCCGTCATGCAGGCGTACAACGAGATCGACGGGGTGCCGGCCGCCGCCGACCCCTGGCTGCTGACCGAACTGCTGCGCGACGCATGGGGGTTCACCGGCACGGTCGTCGCCGACTACTTCGGCATCTCCTTCCTGGAGTCGGCCCACCACGTCGCCGGCTCGCCCCGGGAGGCGGCCGGGATGGCCCTGGCCGCCGGCGTGGACGTGGAACTGCCCGCCGTCCGCTGCTACGGCACCCCGCTGCTGGACGCCGTACGGGCCGGGGACGTCCCCGAGTCCCTGGTGGACCGCGCGGTCAGCCGCGTCCTCCGGCAGAAGTGCGAACTCGGCCTCCTCGACCCGGACTGGGACCCGGCGCCGCCGGTCCTCGCCGGACCGCCCGCCGCGGTCACCGGCCCCGCCGGTGCCCCGGCGGACGGCACCGCCGCTCAGGACACGGCCGGCGACGGCGGAGCCGTGGCCCCGCTGACCGCCGCCCGCGAGGCGGCCCTGCGGCCCGGCACCGTCCCGGGCGCCGCGGGCGCCGACTTCGACCCGGCCGAGATGCGGGCGGTGGCCCGTCAGCTGGCGGAGGAGTCCGTCGTGCTGCTCGCCAACGACGCGGGACTGCTGCCGCTGACCGCCGGACCGGGCACCCGGATCGCCGTGGTCGGCCCGCTGGCCGACGACCCGGCCGCGATGCTCGGCTGCTACACCTTCCCCCGCCACGTCGGCGTGGAGCACCCGGAGCTGCCGCTGGGCGTGGAGGTCCCCACCCTGCTGAAGGCCGTCCGGGAGGCTCTGCCCGAGGCCGAGATCTCGCACGTGCCCGGCTGTGCCCCGCCGGAGCCGGAGAAGTCCGGCGCGGTGGCCGCGGGCGTCACCGGCGCGGGCTCCGCGCCGCTCGGCGGCGTCCTCACCAAGGCGGAGACCGCGGCCGGCGGCGCCGGGCTGCCCACGGCCGCGGAGCTGCTCGACGCCGAGGCCGGCCTGCTCACCGAGGCGGTCGCGCTGGCCGCCGGGGCGGACGTCTGCGTGGCCGTCCTCGGCGACCGCTCCGGTCTCTTCGGCCGCGGCACCTCCGGCGAGGGCTGCGACGCCGCGGACCTCGAACTCCCCGGCGCGCAGGGCGCGCTGCTGGACGCCCTGCTGGCCACCGGCACCCCGGTCGTGCTCGTCCTGCTGACCGGGCGCCCGTACGCCCTCGGCCGGTACGCCGGCCCGGGACGCTCCGGCGGCACCCCTCCGGCCGCCGCCGTCGTCCAGGCCTTCTTCCCCGGCGAGGAGGGCGGGCCGGCGGTCGCCGGTGTGCTGTCCGGGCAGGTCAACCCCTCCGGGCGGCTGCCGGTCAGCGTGCCGTACGGGCCCGGCGGCCAGCCGTGGACGTACCTGGCACCGCAGCTCGGGCTGCACAACGAGGCCAGCTCCCTCGACCCCACGCCGCTCTACCCCTTCGGGCACGGCCTGTCGTACACCGCGTTCGCCTGGACCGGCGGCGGTGTGGAGCCGGCGGACGGCTCCCCGGCCGGCGCGGACGGCGACGGGACCGTCCTGCTGGACACCGACGACGAGGCGACCGTCCGGCTCACCGTGCGCAACACCGGCGACCGGCCCGGTACGGAGACCGTCCAGCTCTATCTGCACGACCCGGTGGCCCGGACCACCCGCCCGGTGAACCGCCTCATCGGCTACGCGCGCGTGCCGCTCGGGCCGGGAGAGGCCGCGGAGGTGCGGTTCGGCTTCCACACCGACCTCGCCGCGTACACCACGCGCGACGGCCGCCGCATCGTGGACTCCGGCGACCTGGAGCTGCGGCTGGGCGCGTCCAGCGCCGACATCCGGCACACGTCCCGGGTCCGGCTGAGCGGCGCGGAGCGCACCGTCGGGCACTGCCGGCGGATGGTCTGCGCGGCCATGGTGCACCGGCTGGGCGTGCCCGGGCAGGGCGCGGCGCCGGCGGCGCCGGAGGCCGCGCGCGAGGAGAGCGGCACCGTGGCCGTCGCGCCCTCGGGCCGGTCTCTCTAGTGCTGTGACCGGAGGGTTCGCCGGCTCGCTCACGCCCTCCCGTGCCGGGGTGCCTCCCAGCCGTCCGCGGCGGGAGGTGCGCGGGCGGTGTGACGATGCGGCGGTCGCCGCCCCGGACCCCGCGGGCCGGTGCACCCTCCCCTTGCGGCACTAGGCTGGCCGGCGGGCCGCGCGAGCGGCCCGCCACCGGCCGATCCGAGGAGCAGGGCGTGCGGCGCTGGACCGTGAAGGACATTCCCGACCAGAGCGGCCGTACGGCCGTGGTGACCGGCGCCAACAGCGGCCTCGGCCTCGTCACGGCCCGCGAACTCGCCCGGTGCGGCGCCGCGGTGGTGCTCGCCTGCCGGGACGAGACACGCGGCCGGGCGGCCGAGGCGCGGATCGCGGAGGAGGTTCCGGGCGCGCGGGTACGGCTCGCCCTGCTCGACCTGGCGGATCTGTCCTCCGTCCGGGAGTTCGCCCGGTCCTTCGGGCAGGTCTCCGGAACCGGCGGGTCCGGGCCCGGGTCCGGGAACGGCGGCTCCGGAGAAGGCGGTTCCCGGGACGCGACGCGTGCCTCCGGCGCCCCGGGCGGCGGCCGGGGCACCGCCCGGCTGGACCTGCTGATCAACAACGCGGGCGTCATGGCGCTGCCGTACCGGCGCACGGCCGATGGCTTCGAAATGCAGTTCGGGGTCAACCACCTCGGCCACTTCGCCCTCACCGGCCTGCTGCTGCCGGCTCTGCTCGCGACACCGGGCGCGCGGATCGTCACGGTGTCCAGCGCGATGCATCTGCTGCCCGGGGCGGGGGATCCGGGTGATCCGTCCGGCGAGGAGCCGTACCGCCGCTGGATGGCCTACGCCCGCTCCAAGAGCGCCAATCTGCTCTTCACCCACGAGCTGTCCCGCCGGCTGCGGCGGGCGGGCTCGGACGTGGTGGCCGCGGCCGCCCATCCCGGCTACGCCGCCACCGATCTCCAGACCGCGGGCCTCCGCATGGAGGGGCGCCGCAGAACCGAGCGCCTGGTGGGGCTCGGCGGCAGACTGCTGGCCCAGCCCGCGGCGGACGGCGCGCTGCCGTCGCTCTACGCGGCCACCGCGCCCGGCGTCCGCCCGGACGACTTCTACGGTCCGGGCCGCGCGGTGCCGCCCCGGAGCGGGCCGGCTCCCGCGCGCCGCGCGGCGCGCACGCTGGACGACGCGGCGGCCGAACGCCTGTGGCGGCGCTCGGAGGACCTCACCGGCGTCCGCTACGAGGCCCTGGGCTGACCTCCCCGGCCTGAGGGCGGGTTCCCGGCTCGGCCCGGGCCCCCGACTCGGCCCGGAGTCCCGGCTCGGCCCGGAGTCCCGGCTCGGCCCGGCCCGGGTGCCGCCCGGCCGTGGCCTGCTGCGACCGGGCGGGCCGCGCTGTACCCGGCCACGGTCTCCGGGCCCGTCCCGTCCGGTGGTTGCCCCGGGCGGCACCCGCATCCCCGTCCCGCCCGGCCCCCGTGCGGTCCCCGGGACGGCGACCCCGGTGAGGGCCCAGCCCCCGGGGCGGCCCGGGAGCGGCCGGGCTCGCGTGCCGTACGGGCCGCGGGGGAAGCCGTGACCGGTTCCGGCACGGTCGTCCCCGCCCCGCCGCCCACCCGTCACCGCTTGTTGATGCACAGTCAACTACCGCCGCACAGACTCCCGTCACCCGACTCCGCGCCCGGTCCCGGCGCGGGGCAGACACGATCCCGGTGGGAGGATCTGTGGAACGTCGTACCTTCCTGCGCACCACCGTCGCCGGCGGTTCGGCCGCGGCCTTCGGCGGCAGTCTCTGGCGCGGTGCCGCGCACGCGGCACCCGCCCAGCCCGGCAGCGGCCCCTACGGCGCCCTGCGGCCGGCGGACGCCAACGGCATCCGGCTGCCGGCCGGTTTCAGCAGCAGAGTGATCGCCCGGTCCGGGCGGAAGGTGTCCGGCACCTCGTACACCTGGCACAACGCCCCCGACGGCGGCGCCTGTTACGCCGACGGCGGCGGGTGGATCTACGTCTCCAACTCCGAGATCAACCCCTCGGGCGGGGCGGGCGCGGTGCGCTTCTCCTCCTCCGGCGCGATCACCGGCGCGTACCGCGTCCTCTCCGGCACCCGGCAGAACTGCGCGGGCGGCAAGACGCCCTGGAACACCTGGCTCTCCTGCGAGGAGGTGGACCGCGGCTACGTCTACGAGACCGACCCGTGGGGCGTGCAGGCGGCCGTCCGCCGGGACGCCATGGGCCGCTTCAAGCACGAGGCCGCCGCGGCCGACCCGGTACGCAAGGTCGTCTATCTCACCGAGGACGTCTCCGACAGCTGCTTCTACCGCTTCCGTCCGGCCACCTGGGGTGACCTCTCCTCCGGCACGCTGGAGGTGCTGAGGATGGGATCGGGCACCTCCGGCCCGGTCACCTGGGCCCCCGTGCCCGACCCGAGCGGCGCCTCCACCGCCACCCGCAACCAGGTCTCCGGCGCCAAGCGGTTCAACGGCGGCGAGGGCTGCCACTACGCCGACGACACCTGCTGGTTCACCACCAAGGGCGACAACCGGGTCTGGCAGTACAACGCCGCCTCCGAGACCATCGAACTGGCCTACGACGACTCGCTGGTGAGCGGCGGCGCACCGCTCACCGGCGTCGACAACCTCACCCGCGCCGCCTCCGGCGACCTGTTCGTCGCCGAGGACGGCGGCAGCATGGAGATCTGCGTCATCACCCCGGACGACGTGGTCGCCCCCTTCCTGCGCGTCGACGGCCAGTCCTCCTCCGAGATCACCGGACCGGCCTTCTCCCCCGACGGCAGCCGCCTCTACTTCTCCAGCCAGCGCGGCACCAGCGGCCGCTCCTCCGGCGGTATCACCTACGAGGTCACCGGCCCGTTCCGCTCGTAGCCGCGGCCCGGGCCCCCGGGGCGGGGCCGGCGGAGACCTCCGCCCGCCCCGCCCCGTCCGCCGCCGGGGACACGTCGGCGCCGCCGTGGAGGAGGGCGGCGCCGAGCGGCGTCAGGGTGTGCAGGACGGCGCTGCCGTGCCGCAGGGTCACGACCAGACCGGCGTCGCGGAGCACGCTGGCGTGCTGGCTGGCGGAGGCCGCGGAGACGCCGACCCGGCGGGCCAGCTCGCCGGTGGTGCACCCGCCCTCGATGGTGCGCAGCACGGCGGAGCGGGTCTGGCCGACGAGCCTGCCCAGCGAGCCGACGTCCGCCGCGTACGGCCGGAGCGGTGCCGGGGCGGCGTTCTCACCGGCGTGCCGCACCGGGTAGACGAGCACGGGGGCCAGCTCCGGGTCGTGGAAGGCGACCGGGGTGACCCGGCAGAAGAAGGACGGCAGCAGGAGCAGGCCGCGGCCGTTCAGCCGGAGGTCCCGGTCGACCGGGTAGTCCGCCTCCAGGACGGGCGGGCGCCAGCGCATCGCCGGGGGCAGCGAGGCCAGCAGCCGGTCGGCGCCGCCGTCGAGCAGCGCCCGCCCCCGGGCGGCCCGGTCGGCCTCGATCTGCGCGCGGATGTGCGGCCAGTAGGGGGCGATGGCGGCCCGGTGGTAGCCGCGCAGCGCCCCGATGAGCTCGTCCAGGGCCCGGGGCCGTCCGGTGGCCAGTTCCTCGTGCCGCGGCGCGGGCCCGGACGGGCGGCGGTCGCGGGCGCCGGCGGCGAGCAGACCCAGATCGCGGCGGAGGCGCTCCGGTGGGGTCTCACGGAGCGCCTCCATGGCGGGCTCCATCCCGCAAATACCCTCGGGCGGTGTCAGAAAATCGGGGAAATACCCGCGCATCGGCACCAGCGGGGCGAGCAGCCGTGCTTCACCGTTCAAGCGGGTGCGGGTCTCCCTCCGCCATTCCCCGAAGACCGCGGCGGAGCGTTTGTCGCGCAGCCGGTGGAAACTCAGAACCGTTTCCCACAGGGCGTCCGGACGCGCGGCTATGCGTATGCGCCCCAGGTCGCGTCCGGTGAAATGGATGCGTAGCACCAAACCCCCACAAGTATCCCCCCGTCCGGCTTCCCGACGAGTATGCACCTGCACACAGTGGGTCACCACGTGCTTTTGGCCACAGTTGAAACGGGTCGCGGCCGACGGGCGTCCCACGGAAGGGTGGAACCCGTCGGGCACCGGGAAACGGTTGTGAGGCTGTCGTGGGGGCAGTGCGGAAACCGTTTCCGGGCGGCTGGGTACCGTCCATGGGCCCGATGGGGTGGAGGACCGCGGTCCGGTGATTCTCGAGCTCGCCGGACCGCGGGAGTCCAGTTATGCGCGCGCCGGCGTCCGGTCCCGCCGCCTCCGGCACGGAATGCGCTTTCCGGTCAGGTTGAATTTCCGAACATTTCCCGCCGCGGCCCGGGGCGCGCCATGGAGCCGACACCGAAAAGGGGCGCGAAATTAGCGGTGGCAATCCCTCCGCGCCCGGCACCGGCCCCGCCCGCGCCGGCCCCGCGGCCCGCCGGCATCACGCTCCGGCCGCCGCCGAACGCCGCGGCCGCCGAGCCCCGTGCCGCTCCCGTTGCCGCTCCCGTTCCCGCTCCCGGCGCCGCTGCCGTGCGGTCCCGTCCGCCGGCGCGCCCGTACGGGCGGACCCGCGGTGGAGCCCGGTCCGGGCATGCGGAAGGGGGCGGCCGCCCCGCACAGGCGCCGCCCCCTTCCCCCGGTGACCCGGGTCCGGCCGCCCGTGGTGAGGGTCGTGTCCGCGGCGGCCGGCTCCGGTTCGGTCGTGCTCCCGGTCAGCGGCTGTCGCTGCCCAGGCTCTCGGCCGCCGCGCGGCCCGCCTCCAGGCGGGCGACGGGAATGCGGAAGGGCGAGCAGGAGACGTAGTCCAGGCCCACCTCGTGGAAGAAGTGGACGGACTCCGGGTCGCCGCCGTGCTCACCGCAGACGCCGAGCTTGATGTCGGGACGGGTGGACCGCCCGGCCTCGACGGCGTTCCGCACCAGCGAGCCGACGCCGTCGCGGTCGATGGTCTCGAACGGGCTGACGCCGAAGATGCCCTTCTCCAGGTAGGCGGTGAAGAAGCTGGCCTCCACGTCGTCGCGGGAGAAACCCCACACCGTCTGGGTCAGGTCGTTGGTGCCGAAGGAGAAGAACTCCGCGGCCTCGGCGATCTGGCCGGCGGTCAGCGCGGCCCGGGGCAGCTCGATCATGGTGCCGATGGTCAGCTTGAGGTCGGCGCGGGCGGCGGCCTCGACCTCGGCGATGACCCGCTCGGCCTCCTCGCGGACGAACTCCAGCTCCTGGACGGTGCCCACCAGCGGGATCATGATCTCGGCGCGCGGGTCACCGTTGGCCGTCCGGCGCTCCGCCGCCGCCTCGGCGATCGCCCGTACCTGCATGGCGAAGAGGCCGGGGATGACGAGGCCGAGGCGCACACCGCGCAGACCCAGCATCGGGTTCTGCTCGTGCAGCTTGTGGACGGCCTGGAGCAGGCGGAGGTCGTTCTCGTTGGCGTCCTTGCGGGCCTCCGCGAGAGCGACGCGCACCGACAGCTCGGTGATGTCGGGCAGGAACTCGTGCAGTGGCGGGTCGAGCAGCCGTACGGTCACGGGCAGCCCGTCCATGGCCTCGAACAGCTCGACGAAGTCGGCCTTCTGGAGCGGCAGCAGCGCGTTCAGCGACTCCTCGCGCTCCTCGTCGGTGTCGGCGAGGATCAGCCGTTCGACCAGCTCGCGCCGCTCGCCGAGGAACATGTGCTCGGTGCGGCAGAGGCCGATGCCCTGGGCACCGAAGCGGCGGGCGCGGGAGGCGTCCTCGGCGTTGTCGGCGTTGGCGCGGACCCGCAGCCGGCGGACGCGGTCGGCGTAGGCCATGATCCGGTGCACGGCCTTGACCAGGTCGTCGGCGTCCTCGGCACCGGCGTGCATCCGGCCCTCGAAGTACTCCACGACCGGCGACGGCACGACGGGCACCTCGCCGAGGTACACCCTGCCGGTGGAGCCGTCGATGGAGATGACGTCGCCCTCCTCGACGACGACCCGGCCCTTGCCGTCGGGCGACTTGGCGGTCAGGCAGCGCTTCTTGGTGTCGACCTCCAGTTCCTCGGCGCCGCAGACGCAGGTCTTGCCCATGCCGCGGGCGACGACGGCGGCGTGCGAGGTCTTGCCGCCGCGCGAGGTGAGGATGCCCTCGGCGGCGATCATGCCGTTGAGGTCGTCCGGGTTGGTCTCGCGGCGGATGAGGATGACCTTCTCGCCCGAACGGGACCACTTGACCGCGGTGTACGAGTCGAAGACGGCCTTGCCGACGGCGGCGCCCGGCGAGGCGGCGATGCCGCGGCCGAGCTGCTCGGAGGCGGCGGACTCGTCGAAGCGCGGGAACATCAGCTGCGCGAGCTGGGCGCCGTTGACGCGCTGCAGCGCCTCCGCCTCGTCGATCAGGCCCTGGTCGACGAGCTGGGTGGCGATCCGGAAGGCGGCACCGGCGGTGCGCTTGCCGACCCGGGTCTGGAGCATCCAGAGCTGGCCGCGCTCGATGGTGAACTCGATGTCGCACAGGTCCTTGTAGTGCGTTTCGAGCGTCTCCATGATCTGCATGAGCTGGTCGTAGGACTTCTTGTCCAGCTGTTCGAGATCGGCCAGCGGCACGGTGTTGCGGATGCCGGCGACGACGTCCTCGCCCTGCGCGTTCTGCAGGTAGTCGCCGTAGACGCCCTGCTGACCGCTGGCGGGGTCGCGGGTGAAGGCGACGCCGGTGCCGGAGTCGGGCCCGAGGTTGCCGAAGACCATGGAGCAGACGTTGACGGCGGTGCCGAGGTCGCCGGGGATGCGCTCCTGGCGGCGGTACAGCTTGGCCCGGTCGGTGTTCCAGGACTCGAAGACCGCGCACACGGCCAGGTCCATCTGCTCGCGCGGGTCCTGCGGGAAGGAGCGGCCGGTCTCCTCCCGCACGATGCCTTTGAAGCGTTCGACGATCTGCTTCAGGTCGCCGGCGTCGAGATCGATGTCGACCGTGACGCCCTTGGCCCGCTTGGCCTCGTCGATGGCCTCCTCGAAGAGTTCGCCGTCGACGCCGAGCACGGTCTTGCCGAACATCTGGATGAGGCGGCGGTACGAGTCCCAGGCGAACCGCTCGTCGCCCGACTGCCGCGCGAGGCCCGCGACGGAGTCGTCGGAGAGGCCGATGTTGAGGACGGTGTCCATCATGCCGGGCATGGAGAACTTCGCGCCGGAGCGGACGGACACCAGCAGCGGGTCGTCGGCCTGGCCGAGTTTCTTGCCCATCTTCGCCTCAAGGGCGGAGAGGTGCGCGCTCACCTCGTCGCGCAGGGCGGGCGGTTCGGCACCGGTCTCCAGGTAGACCTTGCACGCCTCGGTGGTGATGGTGAACCCCGGTGGCACGGGGAGACCGAGGTTCGTCATCTCGGCCAGGTTGGCGCCCTTGCCGCCCAGCAGGTCCTTGAGATCCTTGTTGCCCTCGGTGAAGTCGTAAACGAACTTCTGCTGCTCGGCTGCGGCTACATGGGGGTTCGTGGTTTCCGACACGGGATCTCGCACTCCTCGTGGTGGGGTTCCCCCTCGGAGCGGTTCGGGGGAGGGGCTGCCCTGACGGCGGGGAGCGTACCCAGATCGAAGGTTGATGAGTACGTCCACTGGATGGTCATCGGGTTGTAACCCCGCGTCTGCCACCGGATCGAAAGTGAGCTTGCTCTCCTGGTGGAATCGTTATGGGTTCAGGAAATGAACTCACGGCGACCGGAGAGGCGGTGCGAGGGACCGGAGCGCGGCCATGGGGCCACAGCGCGTCACGTGATCCGCGACCTCTTGAAGCCAGAATGGATGGCACTGGGTGCCACCCTTTGAGAGGTGCAGGCCAATGCAAAACGCTCATCTGAGCGGACCTCCGATCACAGTGGCGAGAATCACGCACCCTCCAGGTACCCCGTCTCACGACATGGACACATGAGGGCGGCCGATCGCTCGAATGAGCGATAAGGGTGCCGGGCCCGGCTGAGGCGCGCATCACAATGAGACTTTTGCCCTGGGACTGGACAAAACCCTCCGGTACGTTCGTGCGGTATCGACAAGCCGTCGACAAGCCGTCCCCTACTCGGAGTCCCGGAGCCTCTCGTGGAAAGCGTCGCCCCCGCCGGCAACCCGCGCCTCCCGCGACCCACCATGCCCGCGTCACCCCCGGACGCACTGCGCCGCGGCGCCGAACGCGTCCTCGCGGGCAACTGGACCGGCACCTCCACCGTCCCCTCCCGCGGCCTCTATCCGCACCAGTGGAGCTGGGACTCCGCGTTCATCGCCATCGGCCTGCGCCACCTCTCCCCCGACCGCGCCCGGCGCGAGCTGTCCACACTGCTCGACGCGCAGTGGGAGGACGGCCGCGTACCGCACATCGTCTTCAACCCGGAGGTGCCGGCCGGCGCCTACTTCCCCGGGCCCGAGTTCTGGCGCTCCTCGCGGGCCGGCTCCGGTACCGGGGCACCCGACCGCACCGAGACCTCCGGCCTCGTCCAGCCCCCGGTCCACGCACTGGCCGCCTGGCTGGTGCACGAGGCCGACCCGGAGTCCTCCGCCCGCGAGCGCTTCCTGGCACGGCTGTACCCGCGGCTGGCGGCCTGGCACCGCTATCTCGTGGAGCGCCGCGACCTCCGGGGGCACGGACTGGTCTCCATCGTCCATCCCTGGGAGTCGGGCATGGACAACAGCCCGTGCTGGGACGCGCCGCTGGAACGCGTCGAGCCCGCCGGCCGCGGCACCTTCCGGCGCGCGGACCTCGACCACTGCGATCTCGCCGACCGGCCCACCGATCTCGACTACGGCCGCTATGTCCGGCTCGCCGCCGACTACCGCGACCACGGCTACCGTGACGACGCCCCGCACGCCTTCGCCGTGGAGGACGTGGGCCTCAACGCGCTGCTCACGGTCTCCGAGCACGCCCTCGCCCGGATCGCCGCGTCCCTCGGCGCCGACCCGGCGGAGCACCGGGCGCGCGCCGAACGCCTCACCCGGTCCCTGGTCGAGCACCTGTGGGACCCGGAGACGGGGATCTTCCGGGGCCACGACGTGCCGGGCGACGAACCGCTCTCCGGACTCAGCGCCGCCGGACTCCTGCCGCTCGCCGTGCCGGGACTGCCCGACGAGGTCGTCGCCGGGCTGCTGGCCACCGCCACCGGCCCGCACTTCGGCCTCGGCCGCACGGTCCGGCTGGTGCCCAGCTACGACCTGCGCGGACAGGCCTTCGACCCGTCCCGCTACTGGCGCGGGCCGGCCTGGTTCAACGTCAACTGGCTGCTGGAGCGGGGCCTGCGGCAGTACGGCGCCGTGGCGGCGGCCGACGAACTGCGCGCCGCGGCGCTGGCCGCGGCCGACGCCTCGGGCTTCGCCGAGTACGTCGACCCGCACAGCGGACTGGCGCGCGGCAGCCGGGACTTCGGCTGGACGGCCGCGCTGGTCCTCGACCTGCTGACGGCAGCCGAACGTTCGGAGGCCGCGGCCGGGGCCGGGGTGCCCGCCACGGCGCCCCGCGCGGCGCGGTCCCCGGTGGTCGCCGCGGCCGCGGCGACGGTGCTCGGCGCGGAAACCGGCGGGGACGGAAGCGGCGCGGGCGGCCCGGGCGGCGGCAGGGGCGGGGCGGCCGGCCGGCCCGCTCCGGCCGGGGGACCCGAGCCGGTACCGGTCCGGGTCAGCCTGGTCCGGAGGCCGGGGCCGCCGCGGCGCGAGACGTAACGCGCGGCGCGCGGGCCCTCACGGGCCGCCGCCCGGTGCACCGCCCTGTGGGCCACCGCCCGGTGCACCGCACTGTGGGCCACCGCCCGGTGCACCACACTGTGGGTCACCACCGGGCACACCGCCCCACGGGCCGCCGCCCGGTGCACCGCCCCTGACGGTCACGGCCACACCGCCCTCCCTGGGCCACCACCCGGCACACCGCGCGCCCCTGCCGTTCGCCCCGCCTCCGCGCCCCGCCGAGGGCGGGCCCGACCGCCCGGAGCGGCCCGCCGAAGCGGCCCATCCGGGCAGCAGCGGCCGGGCCCGGCCCGGCGCGGGCCGGCGGCGTCAGCCGCCCGAGGTGTCCAGCTCCGCGTCCGCGCTCACGCACGCGCTGTCGTACGGATCGGCCAGCCAGCCGTCCGGCAGCACCACCCGGTTCCGTCCCGAGGTGCGTCCGCGCGGGCCGTCCGCGTGGGCGGGCCAGGGCTGGTCCGGGTCCAGGCGGCCCAGCAGCTCGTCCAGTTCGGCCAGGGACGAGGCGGTCGCCAGCCGCCTGCGCAGCTCGGAGCCGACCGAGAAGCCCTTGGTGTACCAGGCGATGTGCTTGCGGAAGTCGATGACCCCGCGCGCCTCGTCCTCCAACCACTCCCCCAGCAGCCGGGCGTGGCGCCGCATCACCGCGGCGACCTCCCCGAAGGACGGCTCCGCGGTCTCACCGCCGCCCTCGAAGGCCGCCACCAGATCGCCGAACAGCCAGGGCCGCCCCAGGCAGCCGCGGCCGACCACCACGCCGTCACAGCCGGTCTCGCGCACCATGCGCACCGCGTCGGCGGCGGACCAGATGTCGCCGTTGCCGAGCACCGGGATCTCCGGAACGGCCTCCTTGAGGCGGGCGATGGCCTCCCAGTCGGCGGTGCCGCCGTAGTGCTGAGCCGCCGTCCGGCCGTGCAGGGCGATCGCAGTGACGCCCTCCTCGGCGGCGATCCGCCCGGCGTCGAGGTAGGTGAGGTGGTCGTCGTCGATGCCCTTGCGCATCTTCATGGTGACGGGCAGCCCGCCCGCGCCGGCGACGGCCTCCCGCAGGATCGCCCGCAGCAGCGGCCGCTTGTACGGCAGCGCCGAACCGCCGCCCTTGCGGGTCACCTTGGGCACCGGGCAGCCGAAGTTGAGGTCGATGTGGTCGGCCAGGCCCTCGTCGGCGATCATCCGGACGGCCTTGCCGACGGTCGCCGGGTCGACTCCGTAGAGCTGGACGGAGCGGGGCTTCTCGGTGCCGTCGAAGTGGATCAGCCGCATGGTCTTGGCGTCCCGCTCGACCAGCGCCCGAGTGGTGATCATCTCGCTGACGAACAGGCCCTTACCGCCGGAGAACTCCCGGCAGAGCGTGCGGAACGGCGCGTTGGTGATCCCGGCCATGGGGGCGAGCACCACCGGCGGCTGCACGGTGTGCGGGCCGATCTGCAACTGCGTCATCGAGCGGCTTTCCTCGGTTCGTACGGTTCCGGCCACCCGCGTACGGGGGCGGAGGCGGAAGGGACGGTCTCCCATTGTCCCGCACCGCCGGACGGCACCGCGCCCCGGCGCCCGCCGTCAGCGGGTACCGGGGCGCCGGTGGCGTTCACCGGGCGGGCGGCCGGCCGGGGAAGCCGGGCCGCCGCGCGGCCGGAGTCAGCAGCCCAGGAGGCGGGAGGCCAGGTAGCCCTGGATCTGGTCCAGGGAGACCCGCTCCTGCTTCATGGTGTCGCGCTCGCGGACGGTCACCGCGTTGTCGTCGAGGGTGTCGAAGTCGACGGTGACGCAGAACGGCGTGCCGATCTCGTCCTGGCGGCGGTAGCGGCGGCCGATGGCGCCCGCGTCGTCGAACTCGATGTTCCAGTTCTTCCGCAGGTCGGCGGCGAGGCCCTTGGCCTTGGGCGAGAGCTCCGGGTTGCGGGAGAGCGGCAGCACGGCGGCCTTGACCGGCGAGAGGCGCGGGTCGAGGCGGAGCACGGTGCGCTTCTCCATCTTGCCCTTGGCGTTGGGCGCCTCGTCCTCGACGTAGGCGTCGAGGAGGAAGGCGAGCATGGCGCGGTTGACGCCGGCCGCCGGCTCGATGACGTACGGCGTCCAGCGCTCGCCGGCCTCCTGGTCGAAGTACGACAGGTCGTGGCCGGAGGCCTTGGAGTGGGCGCCGAGGTCGAAGTCGGTGCGGTTGGCCACGCCCTCGAGCTCGGAGAACTCGCTGCCGCCGAAGTTGAAGCGGTACTCGATGTCGGCGGTGCGCTTGGAGTAGTGGGAGAGCTTCTCCGCCGGGTGCTCGTACCAGCGGATGTTCTCCTCCTGGATGCCGAGGTCGCGGTACCAGTTCCAGCGCTCCTCCATCCAGTAGATGTGCCACTTCTCGTCCTCGCCGGGCTTGACGAAGAACTCCATCTCCATCTGCTCGAACTCACGGGTCCGGAAGATGAAGTTGCCGGGCGTGATCTCGTTCCGGAAGGACTTGCCCATCTGCGCGATGCCGAACGGCGGCTTCTTGCGCGAGGTCTGCTGCACCGCGGCGAAGTTGGTGAAGATGCCCTGGGCGGTCTCGGGCCGGAGGTAGGCGACGGAGGCGGAGTCCTGGGCCGGGCCGAGGTGGGTGGCGAGCAGCCCGGAGAACTGCTTGGGCTCGGTGAAACCGCCCTTGTTGCCGCAGTGCGGGCAGTTGACGTCGGCGAGGCCGTTCGCCGGCAGCCGGCCGTGCTTGGCCTCGTACGCCTCTTCCAGGTGGTCGGCGCGGAACCGCTTGTGGCAGGAGGTGCACTCGGTGAGCGGGTCGCTGAAGGTGGCGACGTGGCCGGAGGCCTCCCACACCTCGGGGGCGAGGATCACCGACGAGTCGATACCGACCACGTCCTCGCGCGAGGTGACCATGGCGCGCCACCACTGGCGCTTGATGTTCTCCTTGAGCTCCACACCGAGCGGCCCGTAATCCCAGGCGGCGCGCTGACCGCCGTAGATCTCACTGCACGGGTAGACGAAGCCACGGCGCTTGCTGAGGCTGACGATGGTGTCGATCTTGTCGGCGGCCACGGTGCTCTCTTCATGATGACGACGAACAGCGGAATGCCTCAGGCTACCGGCGGGCGGTCCTCCGGGACCAATTGGTGTCCGGGCTTTGGCCGTCCGGCCCGGGCGGGGGTCCGTGCCGCGGGCTTCTCATCCGCTTTATTGACAATCGTTTCCACCTTTGTTGAAAATGGATGTCATGAACGTACGCCGGAACCGCCCCGCCTCCCGAATATCCGCCGCCGCGGCCGCCGCCGGGGTCACCGCCCTCGGGCTCGTCACGCTCACCGCCTGCGGCACCGGCACGGCGGGCGCGGGCGGGGACGGCAAGGTGAACGTCGTCGCGTCCTTCTACCCGCTGGAGTACCTCGCCGAGGAGATCGGCGGGGAGCACGTCTCCGTCACCACGCTGACGAAGCCCGGGGTGGAGCCGCACGACCTGGAGATCAAGCCCCGCCAGACGGCCGAGCTGGGCGAGGCCGACGTGGCCTTGTACCTCAAGGGACTCCAGCCCGCCGTGGACTCCGCCGTGGCCCAGTCCGGCGTGAAGAACGCCGTGGACGCCGCGGAACTCGCCGCCGGGGAGCACGGCGACGAGCCCTCCGGGGAGCCGGAGTCCGGCGGGGACGGCCACGACCACTCCGGCGGCGCCTCCGACCCGCACCTCTGGCTCGACCCGACCGCTTACGCCGAGGTGGCCGAGGGCTTCGCCACGACCCTCGCCGAGGCCGACCCGGACCACGCCGCCGCCTACGAGAAGAACGCCGGCGTCCTGGTGAAGAAGCTCAGGGCGCTCGACAAGGAATTCGCCGACGGCCTGCGCAACCGCACCACCGACACCTTCATCACCACCCACACCGCCTTCGGCCACCTCGCCGCCCGGTACGGCCTGGAGCAGGAGGCGATCGGCGGCCTCGACCCCGAGGCCGAGCCGAGCCCCGCCCGGATGCGGGAACTGCACACCATCGCGGAGCGTGAGAAGGTGACCACCGTCTTCTTCGAGACGCTCGTCAGCGACGCCACCGCGAAGACCCTGGCGGCGGACACCGGCCTGAAGACGGATGTGCTCGACCCCCTTGAGGGAATCACCGACCGGTCCGCCGGCGATGACTACTTCGAGGTCATGCGCGCCAACCTCGACGCGCTGCGGAAGGCCCTCGGCTCCGGGTGACCCGGCGCCCGCCTCCCATGACCACCCACCCGCACGCCCCCTCCGCCCCACCCACCCCACGACCGTCCCCGGAGGACCGGATCATGGCCGCACAGCCCGTTGTCTCCCTGCGCGGGGCCACCGCCCGGCTCGGTGCGCGCACCGTGCTGCGCGGAATCGATCTGACCGTCGCCCGGGGCGAGGTCGTCGCCCTGCTCGGCGCCAACGGATCGGGCAAATCCACCGCCGTACGGGCCGTGGTCGGCCAGGTGCCCCTGGAGCAGGGCTCCCTGGAGCTGTTCGGCACCCCGCTGCGCCGCTTCCGCGACTGGGCCCGCATCGGGTACGTACCGCAGCGGACCACCGCCGCGAGCGGCGTGCCCGCGACGGTGCGCGAGGTCGTCTCCTCCGGCCGCCTGGCCCGTACGGGACTGCGGCCGCGGCGGAGGGCCGACCGGGCCGCCATCGACCGGGCGCTGCGGCTGGTCGGCATGGACCACCGTGCCGGGGACTCCGTGAACGCCCTCTCCGGCGGCCAGCACCAGCGGGTGCTGATCGCCCGCGCGCTGGCCTCCGAACCGGACCTTCTGATCATGGACGAGCCGATGGCGGGGGTCGACCTCGCCGGGCAGGAGGTCCTCGCGGACATCCTGCGCGCACAGGTCGCCGCCGGCGCCACCGTCCTCCTCGTGCTGCACGAACTGGGCCCGCTGGAGCCGCTGATCGACCGCGCCGTCGTCCTCCGTGACGGCTGCGTGGTGCACGACGGGCCGCCGCCCGAGGCCGTGGGCCAGCACGCGCTGCCCGGCCACGACCATGTCCACCCGCACGCCGGACCGACGGCGGAACCGATCCGGACGGGGCTGCTGACCTGATGGAGATCCTGAACTACGCCTTCATGCAGCGGGCCCTGCTCGCCGCCGTGCTCGTCGGCGTCACCGCCCCGGCCATCGGCATCTACCTCGTCCAGCGCCGCCAGGCGATCATGGGCGACGGCATCGGCCACGTCGCCATGACCGGCGTCGCCCTCGGCTTCCTGCTGAACAGCAGCCCGGTGTGGATGGCGACCCTGGTCGCGGTGGCCGGCTCGGTCGGCATGGAGCTCATCCGCTCCCGCGGCCGCACCAGCGGCGACGTCGCGCTCGCCCTGCTCTTCTACGGCGGCATGGCCGGCGGGGTCATGATCATCAACCTGGCGCCGGGCGGCTCCACGGCCAATCTCTCCACCTATCTCTTCGGCTCCATCACCACCGTCGCCCCCGAGGACGTGGTGGCGATCTGCCTGCTGGCGGCCTTCGTGATCGCGATCACCCTCGGACTGCGCCGCCAGCTCTTCGCCGTCTGCCAGGACGAGGAGTTCGCGCGGGTCACCGGACTGCCGGTGCGGCTGCTGAACCTGCTGCTCGCGGTCACGGCCGCGCTGACGGTCACCGTCGCCATGCGCATCGTCGGGCTGCTGCTGGTCAGCGCGATGATGGTGATCCCGGTCGCCGCCGCCCAGCGGGTCACCCGCGGCTTCGCGGCGACCCTGGCCATCGCGATGGGGATCGGCGTCACGGTCTCGCTGACCGGTACGGTGACGACGTACTACGTGGACGCCCCCTCGGGCGCCGCGATCGTCCTGCTGGCCATCGCCGTCTTCCTGGCCTTCGCGGCCGCGACCGCGCCGCTGGCCCGCAGCCGGGCCCGCCGGGCCGCGGCGGACGAGGGGGAGCGGTGCGCTCTGGAGAAGGCGGACGGGGAGCGCCCGGCGGGCGACGACGTGAAGGTCTGAGGTCCCGGACGGGACCGGCGAGGGCGGCCGTGGGGGCTGGCACAATGGCCAGTCGGATGCGGGCCGGCGAGGAGGAGGCAACGGTGGCCACAGCGGGGAGCGGCGGAACGAGCACGGCGCCGGTGCGCGGCCGGTCGACGCGGCAGCGCGCGGCCGTGGCCGCGGCCCTGGACGAGGTGGACGAGTTCCGCAGCGCCCAGGAGCTGCACGACGTCCTCAAGCACCGTGGCGACTCCGTCGGCCTGACGACCGTCTACCGCACCCTGCAGTCGCTCGCCGACGCGGGCGAGGTGGACGTCCTGCGCACCGACGAGGGCGAGGCCGTCTACCGCCGGTGCAGCACCGACGACCATCACCACCACCTGGTCTGCCGGGGCTGCGGCAAGGCGGTCGAGGTGGAGGGCCCGGCCGTGGAGACCTGGGCCGACCAGATCGCGGCCGAGCACGGCTTCGTGGACGTCGCCCACACCATCGAGATCTTCGGCACCTGCGGCGACTGCGCGGCGAAGGCCGCGGCGGGCGGCGGCAGGCGCTGACGGCACCCGCCCGCGCGGCACGGGCCCGCCCCGGGCGGGGCCGGACACGGCCGCCCCGGAGACGTACACGGCGAGGGGCCCCGCGGCCCCTCGCCGTATCGCTGTCCTCCGGGCACTCCCCGGGCACCGGCCCCGGAACGGCCCGGAAGCTCAGCCCCGCGGGGCGCCGGCCCCGCCGGCCGCGTCGCCCGGCGGCGGCTGCGGCTCCGTACGGTTCGGCTCCGCGCCGCCGAAGCGGCGGTCGCGCTGGGCGAACTCCAGGCAGGCCCGCCACAGGTCGCGGCGGTCGAAGTCCGGCCACAGCACGTCCTGGAAGACCATCTCGGCGTAAGCGCTCTGCCATATCAGGTAGTTGGAGGTGCGCTGCTCCCCCGACGGCCGGACGAAGAGGTCCACGTCCGGCATGTCCGGGTAGTACAGGTACCGCTGCACCGTCTTCTCGGTGACCTTGGACGGGTCGAGCTTCCCGGCCCGCACATCGGCCGCGATGGCCGCCGCGGCGTCGGCGATCTCGGCGCGCCCGCCGTAGTTGACGCAGAAGTACAGCGTCATGGCGTCGTTGTCCTTGGTCTGCTCCTGCGCTATCTGCAGCTCCTGGACCACGGACTTCCACAGCTTGGGCATCCGCCCCACCCAGCGGATGCGGATGCCCAGGGCGTCCATCTCGTCCCGGCGGCGGCGGATCACGTCCCGGTTGAAGTTCATCAGGAAGCGCACCTCCTCGGGCGAGCGCTTCCAGTTCTCCGTGGAGAAGGCGTACAGCGACAGGTTCTTGACGCCCATCTCCAGGCAGCCCTTGAGCACGTCCAGGACGACGCCCTCACCGACCTTGTGCCCCTCGGTGCGCGGCAGCCCGCGCTCCTTCGCCCAGCGCCCGTTGCCGTCCATGACGACCGCCACGTGCTTCGGGATCAGCTCCCCGGGGATCTCCGGCGGGCGCGCGCCGCTGGGGTGCGGCTCCGGCTGCTGGTACTCGCGACGGGTACGGCCCAGAATCCCGCGTCGTGCCATGCGGTCCACGTCTCCTATTTCTCCACATACCTGAGGGAACGCAGTCCGCGCTCCAGGTGCCAGTGCAGATAGGCTGCCACGAGCCCGCTGCCCTCCCTGACGTACCGCGCCTCGCACGCGTCCGCCGTCTCCCAGTCGCCCGCCAGCAGCGCCCCGAGCAGGGCCAGGGCCTCCCCCGAGGGCACGACGCTCCCCGGCACCCGGCAGTCCCCGCACACCACGCCGCCCGCCGACACCGAGAAGAAACGGTTCGGGCCCGGGAGGCCGCATCGGGCGCAGGCGGCGAAGCTGGGCGCGTAGCCGTTCACGGCCAGCGAGCGGAGCAGGAAGGCGTCGAGCACCAGCCGCGGCTCGTGCCCACCGCCCGCGAGCGTCCGCAACGCCCCCACCAGCAGCAGGTACTGCTGGACGGCCGGCTCCCCCTCGTGGTCGGTGAACCGCTCGGCGGTCTCCAGCATGGCCGTGCCCGCCGTATAGCGGTCGTAGTCGGCGACGATGGCCCCGCCGTACGGCGCGATGGTCTCGCTCTGGGTGCACAGCGGCAGACCACGGCCGACGAGCTCGCCGCCCCGGGCGAAGAACTGCACGTCCACATGGGAGAAGGGTTCCAGCCGGGCCCCGAACTTCGACTTGGTGCGCCGCACCCCGCGCGCCACCGCCCGCACCCGGCCGTGGCCCCGGGTGAGCAGGGTGATGATCCGGTCCGCCTCACCCAGCTTCTGGGTGCGCAGCACGATGCCGTCGTCGCGGAACAGAGTCATACGGGCCATTCTCCCGCACGGGGAGCACGGCCGGGGGCGGGGGCGGGGGAAGCCCGTACGGCTCCGGGAGGACGGCTCAGGAGGGTGTGCGAGCCGCGGCGGCGAGCAGGCGCTCGGTCTCCTCGCGGCGGATGGTGAGGGCCGCGCCGACGGCGGAGAGGGCCTCCCGCTCGGCGGGGCGGTACGGCCCGTCCGCGAGGGCGATCCGGGCGCCCTGCAGCAGGATGCTCTCCCGGCCCGCCGGGGCGAGGTGCGGGGCCAGCGGGCCCAGGGCCTCGTGGAGCTCTATGGTCAGCGCCGTGCCGCTGTGCTCGCCGAAGTCCTCGGCCCAGCCGGGGAGCCGGCCGGCGTCGGCGGCCAGCGCCTCGACGAGGGTGAGGAGCTGCTCCTCGGTGCAGTCGGCGAAGCCCGCGGCGCGCACCACCGAGACGGCGGCCTCCCGGGTCGGCCGGGACTCGGTGCCGCCCGCGGCGAGGACGGCGAGCGCGACGGTGTGCACGGCGTCGCGGAGCATCGCCGAGAAGCGGACGGTGGTGGGGTGGTCCAGGGTCTCCGTGCCGAAGTGCCCCCGGCAGGAGGAGCACTCGACGACCGGGCCGGCCGTGCCCCGGGGCAGCACGGGGACCCCGAGGAAGGTGAACCGGCGGCGCCCGGTGCGGCGCCGGTAGTTGCGGTCGCCGCCGCAGTCCGGGCAGAAGAACTCACCGTCGCCGACCGTGTGCCAGCTGGCGCACACTCCCCACACGCGCATCTCGCGCACCTCCGGCGGCTCATCCCGAAACATCGGGGCACCGCGCGCCGCCGGATTGTCATCGTGCGGCAACGGTGCCGTATGGACGTGATGTTAACCACAGCGGACGGGTCGCGTCAGCACCCCGTCCGGAGGGGGCGGGGGTCCGGTGGCGGGCGGCGGTGGCCGGGAACGGCCGTCCACACCCGGTGCGGGTGCTCCGACCTGCGGCGCGGCCCTCGCGGAGGGTCCGGTTCCGGCCGGGCCGGCATGGCCGGTTCCGGCGGAAGAACGGCGGAGGAGCGGGGGCGGAACGGAGGCGGAGCGGCCGTGGTGCGGAAGCGGCCGAAGAGGTCAGGCGGCCCGGGCCGAGCGGTTGACGGCGGAGACCACGGCCTTCAGGGAGGCGCGGACGGTGTTGGGGTCCATGCCGACGCCCCACAGGACCTTGCCGTCCACGGCGCACTCGACGTAGGCGGCGGCCCGGGCGCCGGCACCCTCGCTCAGGGCGTGCTCGGCGTAGTCCAGGACGCGGACGTCCACCCCGATCGTGCCCAGGGCGTTGATGAAGGCGGCGATGGGACCGTTGCCGCTGCCGGTCAGCACGGTCTCCTGCCCGTCGACGACCGCCTCGACGGTGAGCGCGTCGCCCCCCTCGCCGGTGGTCGAGGTCTGGGCGGAGCGCAGCGCGATCCGGCCCCAGGGGGCGTCGGTGGTGGGCAGGTACTCGTCCTGGAAGACGGACCAGATCTGGGCCGGGGTGACCTCGCCGCCCTCGCTGTCGGTCTTCGCCTGGATGATCTTCGAGAACTCGATCTGCATCCGGCGCGGCAGGTCCAGCTTGTGGTCGTTCTTCAGGACGTAGGCCACGCCGCCCTTGCCGGACTGCGAGTTGACCCGGATGACGGCCTCGTAGGAGCGGCCGACGTCCTTGGGGTCGATGGGCAGGTACGGCACGGCCCACTCGATCTCGTCCACGGTCTTCCCGGCCTCGGCGGCCCGGGCGTCCATGGCGTCGAAGCCCTTCTTGATGGCGTCCTGGTGGGAGCCGGAGAAGGAGGTGTAGACCAGGTCGCCCGCGTAGGGGTGGCGCGGGTGGACCTCCATCTGGTTGCAGTACTCGGCGGTGCGGCGGATCTCGTCGATCCGGGAGAAGTCGATCATCGGGTCGACGCCCTGGGAGAACAGGTTCATGCCCAGGGTGACCAGGTCGACGTTCCCGGTGCGCTCGCCCTGCCCGAACAGGCAGCCCTCGACCCGGTCGGCGCCGGCCATGACGGCCAGCTCGGCGGCGGCCACGGCGGTGCCGCGGTCGTTGTGCGGGTGCGTGGACAGGCAGACGAACTCACGGCGGGAGAGGTTCCGCGACATCCACTCGAAGCGGTCGGCGTGGGTGCTGGGTGTCGAACGCTCCACGGTGGCGGGCAGGTTGAGGATGATCTCGCGGCCGTCCTCGGGCTGCCAGACGTCCATGACGCTCTCGCAGACCTCCAGCGCGAAGTCCAGCTCGGTGTCGGTGAAGATCTCCGGGCTGTACTGGTAGCCGAAGACGGTCTCCTCGCCCAGCAGCTTCTCGGCGTACTCCATGACCAGCCGGGTGCCGTCGACGGCGATCTGCCTGACCTGCTCGCGGCTGCCGCGGAAGACGACGCGGCGGAAGACGGGGGCGGTGGCGTTGTACAGGTGGACGGTCGCACGGCGGGCGCCGCGCAGGGACTCGACCGTGCGCTCGATCAGTTCCTCGCGGGCCTGGGTCAGGACGGAGATCGTCACGTCCTCGGGGATCGCGTCCTCTTCGATGATCGACCGTACGAAGTCGAAGTCGGTCTGGCCGGAGGAGGGGAAGCCCACCTCGATCTCCTTGTAGCCCATGGAGACCAGCAGGTCGAACATCGCCCGCTTGCGGGCCGGGGACATCGGGTCGATCAGCGCCTGGTTTCCGTCCCGCAGGTCCGTGGACAGCCAGCGGGGGGCCTCGGTGATGCGGTTCTCGGGCCAGGTGCGGTCGGGGATCGCCACGGCCTCGTAGGGCCCGTACTTGTGGACCGGCATCCCGGAGGGCCGCTGGGCGACGGTGGCGGCGGTGACGGGGGTGGTGCGGCCGACGGGCCGGTGACCGGCGGCGGGCTGGGAGGAAGACATCTGCGCGGGGCTCCTGTCGAAGGATGCTCGACGGCCGACGGTGGCATCACCGAACTCCGCGGGGAGGGGGTCGGCCTCGACTACAGGCCCTCGCCGCGGCGGCTAAGGAGAAGCAGCCCGATACGCATGGTGCACAGCACCCTAGCCGAGGGGAGCCGTGACGTGTGGGGTCATTCCAGTATGCGGGACGGCGGGGAGCCATCGGGGCATGCGTGCGGTATCCCTCATTCCCGGCGCACCGGAATGTTCCGGACTCCGGCCGGACGTTCGCCGGGCCACGGCATCCCCTTCGCCACCGCGGCTCGCCCCGCCCCGCCCCGGGGAGACGCCCGTCAGAAGCCCAGCTTGCGGAGCTGCCGCGGATCCCGCTGCCAGTCCTTGGCCACCTTCACATGGAGGTCCAGATAGACCGGGGTGCCCAGGAGCGCCTCGATGTGCCGACGGGACTTCATGCCGACATCCTTCAGCCGGGCGCCCTTGGGACCGATGACGATGCCCTTCTGGCTGGGCCGCTCGATGTAGAGGTTGGCGTGGATGTCCAGCAGCGGCTTGTTCTCCGGCCGCCCCTCGCGGGGGACCATCTCCTCCACGACCACGGCGATCGAGTGCGGCAGCTCGTCCCGGACACCCTCCAGCGCGGCCTCGCGGATCAGCTCCGCGACCATGATCTGCTCCGGCTCGTCGGTGAGATCGCCCTCCGGGTAGAGCGCGGGGCCCTCCGGCAGCAGCGGCACCAGCAGATCGGCCAGCAGGGACACCTGCTGGCCCGCGACGGCCGAGACGGGGATGATCTCCGCCCAGTCCAGGCCCAGCTCCCGCCCGAGCCGGTCCACGGCGATCAGCTGCTCGGCGAGCTGCTCGGAGTCCGCCAGGTCGGTCTTGGTGACGACGGCGATCTTCGGCGTCTTCTTGACCTTGGCCAGTTCCCCGGCGATGAACCGGTCACCGGGGCCCAGCTTCTGGTCGGCGGGCAGGCAGAAGCCGATGACGTCCACCTCGGCCCAGGTGGTCCGCACGACGTCGTTGAGCCGCTCGCCGAGCAGGGTGCGCGGCTTGTGCAGCCCCGGGGTGTCGACCAGCACGAGCTGGGCGTCCGGCCGGTGCACGATGCCGCGGACGGTGTGGCGGGTGGTCTGCGGCCGGCTGGAGGTGATCGCCACCTTCGTCCCCACCAGGGCGTTGGTGAGGGTCGACTTGCCCGCGTTGGGGCGGCCGACGAAGCAGGCGAAGCCCGCGCGGTGCGGGGCGGCCTGCGGCCGGGGCTGGGACGGGGAACGATCGCTCATGGCGGTCATTCTCCCCGATCGGCGCAGCGCCACCGACCACCGGACCGGGCGGGCACGGTGAGGCGCGGTGAGGCGCGGTGAGGCGCGGCCACCGCGGTACGGCCGGGCGTGCGCGGTCAGGCGCCGGCCTGACGGGCCGCCCCCGCTTCCGGGGCCCGCTCAGCCGGCGCCGACGGCAGTCCGGAGCGTGCCGTCCGGGCCGGCGAGCAGGACGGGGGTGTCCGGGCCGCCGAGGTCGCGCACGGCCGCGCGGTCCTCGTCCGGTACGGCCCCGGCGGAGGAGACCACGACCGCGGCTTCCAGGGACCGGGCGCCACTGGCCACGGCCATGGCGACGGCGGTGCGCAGGGCGCTGAGCTCCAGCGACGCCAGGGCCACCGTCCCGGCGACGTACGTCCTGCCCGTCTCGTCGCGCACGGCGGCGCCCTCGGGCACGCCGTTGCGGGCCCGGGCGGAGCGGGCCAGGGTGACGAGCTTGGCGTCTTCGGCGTCGAGGGCGGGAGCGCTGTCCGTGGTGTCCGTCATGGCTACGAGGATAAGGACCGCCCGGGCCCGCGGCGGCCACCGGGGCGGGCCCTACGCCCGGCCGGCGTCCTCCCCGTCCTCGTCCCCGGCGGGGCCGCCCTCCTCGGCGGGGACCGGCTCCACCAGCACCGTGACGATACGGTTGCGGCGGCCGGCCGGGGACTCCGCGGTCAGCCGCAGGGCCGGCGGTTCCGGGTCGGTGACGTAGTCGGCGAGGTCCACCACGGCGGTCGCCCCCGCGATCGGCACCCGGCCCAGCAGCTTGGCGAGCAGCCCGCCGACCGTCTCCACGTCCTCGTCGTCCAGGTCGAGCCCGTAGAGGTCCCCCAGGTCGCCGATGTCGAGGCGGGCGGTGACGCGGTGGCGGCCCCCGCCCAGCTCCTCCACCGGCGGGAGCTCCCGGTCGTACTCGTCGGTGATCTCGCCGACGATCTCCTCCAGGATGTCCTCGATGGTGACGATGCCGGCGGTGCCGCCGTACTCGTCGACCACGACCGCGACGTGGTTGCGCCGCTGCTGCATCTCGCGCAGCAGGTCCCCGGCGTTCTTGGTGTCGGGGACGAACGCGGCCGGGCGCATGGCCGTGGAGACCAGGTCGTTCTCCGACTCCCGGTTGATGTGGGTCTTCCGGGCGAGGTCCTTGAGGTAGACGATGCCGACGACGTCGTCCTCACTCTCCCCCACCACGGGGATCCGGGAGAAGCCGGAGCGCAGGGCGAGGGTGAGGGCCTGCCGGACGGTCTTGCCGCGTTCGATGACGATGAGGTCGGTGCGGGGCACCATCACCTCGCGGACGAGGGTGTCGCCCAGCTCGAAGACGGAGTGCACCATCTTCCGTTCCTCGGCCTCGATCAGCTGCTCCTGCTCGGCCAGGTCCACCATGGCCCGCAGCTCCGCCTCCGAGGCGAACGGGCCCTTGCGGAAGCCCTTGCCGGGGGTGAGGGCATTGCCGAGGAGAATCAGCAGCTGCGGGACCGGCCCCATGATCCGGGCCAGCGGCAGCAGGACGTACGCGGCGGCGGTGGCGGTGTTCAGCGGGTGCTGCCGGCCGATGGTGCGCGGGGAGACGCCGACGGCGACGTAGGAGACCAGCACCATCACGCCGGTGGCGAGGGCCAGGGCCTCCCAGGTCTCGTCGAACTCCCGCACCGCGGCGAAGGTGACCAGTACGCCGGCCGCCATCTCGCAGGCCACCCGCACCAGCAGGGCCACGTTGAGATAGCGGCTGGGGTCCTCGGCCACCGCCATCAGCTTGGCGCTGCCGCGGCGCCCCGAGCGCACGGCCTCCTCGGCGCGGAACCGGGTCGTCCGGGCCAGGCCCGTCTCGGCGCAGGCGGCGAGCCAGGCCACGACGACCAGCAGGACGGCCGCGCCGATCAGTTGGCCGGTCACCGGGTGGTGGGCGCCGGCGAGGGGCCCTCGACGCCGCGCTCGGCGCGCCAGCCGTCGATGATCGCTTTCTGCAGGCCGAACATCTCGACCTTGTCCTCCGGCTCCTCGTGGTCGTAACCGAGGAGGTGGAGGACGCCGTGGACGGTGAGGAGCTGGAGCTCCTCGTCCATCGAGTGCGCCGTCGGCGCCTCCTCGCCCTGCCGCCGGGCCACCTCGGGGCAGAGCACGATGTCGCCGAGCAGCCCCTGCGGGGGCTCCTCGTCGTCCTTGGCCGGCGGGCGGAGCTCGTCCATCGGGAAGGACATGACGTCCGTGGGGCCCGGGAGGTCCATCCACTGGCGGTGGAGCTGCTCCATGGCGTCGCTGTCGACGACGATCACGGAGAGCTCGGCGAGCGGGTGGATGCGCATCCGGGCGAGGGCGTAGCGGGCGACGTCCAGCAGCGCCTGCTCGTCCACTGCGGTACCGGACTCGTTGTTGACGTCGATCGACATGGTGCGGTGAGTCTACTTGCCGGGGTGCCCGTGGCCCCGGGTGTGCCCCCGGGCGCCGTCATGACCGCCTTCCCGGCTGTCGTAGCGGTCGTAGGCGTCGACGATCCGGCCGACCAGCTTGTGCCGGACCACGTCGGTGCTCGTCAGCCGGGCGAAGTGGACGTCCTCCACGTCGTGGAGGATCTCCTGCACCTGGCGCAGACCGCTCCTGGTGCCGCCGGGGAGGTCGACCTGGGTGACGTCACCGGTGATCACGATCTTGGAGTCGAAGCCGAGCCGGGTGAGGAACATCTTCATCTGCTCGGCGCTGGTGTTCTGCGCCTCGTCGAGGATGATGAAGGCGTCGTTGAGCGTCCGGCCGCGCATGTACGCCAGCGGCGCCACCTCGATCGTCCCGGCCGCCATCAGGCGGGGGATGGAGTCGGGGTCGAGCATGTCGTGCAGGGCGTCGTAGAGCGGGCGCAGATACGGGTCGATCTTCTCGTAGAGCGTGCCGGGCAGGAAGCCCAGCCGCTCCCCCGCCTCCACGGCGGGCCGGGTCAGGATGATCCGGTTGACCTGCTTGGACTGCAGGGCCTGCACCGCCTTGGCCATGGCCAGATAGGTCTTGCCGGTACCGGCCGGGCCGATGCCGAAGACGATCGTGTGCCGGTCGATGGCGTCGACGTAGCGCTTCTGGTTGAGCGTCTTGGGGCGGATGGTGCGGCCGCGGTTGGAGAGGATGTTCTGCGTGAGCACCTGGGCCGGGGTCTCGGGCCCGCCCTCGCCGTTCTCGGGGGCGCGCAGCATGGCGATGGAGCGTTCCACGGCGTCCTCCGTCATCGGCTGGCCGGTGCGCAACACCAGCATCATCTCGTCGAACAGGCGCTGGACCAGGGCGACTTCCGCCGGGTCGCCGACCGCGCTGACCTCATTTCCCCGGACGTGGATGTCGGTGCGGGGAAAGGACTTCTCGATCACGCGCAGCAGGGAGTCTCCGGAGCCCAGGACCGTCACCATCGGGTGATTGGCCGGGACGGTGAAGCGGGCGCGCGCCTGCCCCTCGTCGGGGTTCTGTGCTGAAGGTGTCTGCGTCATGGGCCGGCTCTGGGGCCTGCTGTCCCGCCTTCTTCGTCGGTGCACCGCATCTGTGCCGTGCGGTTTCTCTCGTGATCCAGGGTACGACGGGGGGGCTGACAGGCCCGAGTGGTTTTCCCGGCCTGTCGGGGCCGCCCCGGTGACGCCCGGGGCCCTCCCGCGGCCTTCCGGAGGTCAGTGGCGTTTCGGTACGGGGACCCGCAGGAGGTCCCGGGCCACCGTCAGCTCGCCGTCGAAGCCGGCGGCGCGGGCCTGCCGCCCGAACTCCTCCGCGTCCGTGTACCGCTGGGAGAAGTGAGTGAGCACGAGGTGCCGCACCCCGGCGGCGGTGGCCAGCCGGGCGGCCTGCCCGGCGGTGAGGTGGCCGGCCTCGGCCGCCAGCCGTTCGTCCTCGTCGAGGAAGGTGGACTCGGTGACGAGCATGTCGCAGCCCTCCGCGAGCGCCTCGGCGCCCTCGCACAGCCGGGTGTCCATCACGAACGCGAAGCGCTGGCCGCGCCGCACCTCGCTCACCTGCTCGACATGGACGGTGCCGTGCTCCGCGGTCTCCAGGCTGCCCTCCCGGGCCAGCCGGCCGACGTCGGGGCCGGAGACGCCGTACGCGGCCAGCCGCTCGGGGAGCATGTGGCGCCCGTCCGGTTCGGTCAGCTTGTAGCCGTAGGCCTCGACGGGGTGCGAGAGCCGCCGGGCCTCCAGGGTGAACGGCTCGGTCTCGGCGATGACCCCGTCCCCGTGCACCGGGTGCTCGTCCAGCTCCACGGCCTCGTAGTAGGAGGTGGAGTAGCGGAGCCGTTCGAAGAAGTGGGCGCCACTGGCCGGGTAGTGCGCGGTGACGGGGTGGGGCACCCGGTCGAGGTTGATGCGCTGGATGACGCCGGCGAGGCCCAGCGAGTGGTCACCGTGGAAGTGCGTCACGCAGATGCGGGTGATGTCGTGGACGGCCGCGCCCGCGTAGAGCATCTGCCGCTGGGTGCCCTCGCCGGGGTCGAACAGGATGCCCTCGCCGTCCCAGCGCAGTATGCAGCCGTGGTGGTTGCGTTCCCGGGTGGGCACCTGGCTGGCGGTGCCGAGGATGATCAGCTCGCGGGTCAAGGGGACTACCCGGGAGGCCAGTTGAGGCCGCGTCCGCCGAGGACGTGCGCGTGGACGTGGAACACGGTCTGCCCGGCGCCGGCGCCGGTGTTGAGCACGATGCGGTAGCCGGACCCGTCGATGTGTTCGTCGGCGGCGACGGCGCCCGCCTCGCGCAGGATGTCCGCGGCGAGCTGCGGATCGGCCGCCGCGACGGACGCCGCGTCGGGGTGGTGCGCCTTGGGGATGACGAGAACGTGCGTCGGAGCCTGGGGGTTTATGTCGCGGAAGGCGACCGTCGTCTCGCTCTCGCGCACGAGGGTGGCCGGCACCTCCCCCGCCACGATCTTGCAGAACAGACAGTCGGCCTGCGGCTCTCCCGCCATCAGCGGACCTCCTCGGCACGTTCGTTCGGTGGCCGGCCGGTCGGCGACCGGCGGCTGGTCGGCCGGTCCGGTGACCGGTGGTGACCGGCCGGCACCCGGCCGGTCTGGCGGCATGCTACCGGCCGGATCTTCCGCCCGCCGTGCCCGCGTCGCCCGGCGGGGTACGTCGTGCCAGCGCAACCGGCCGGGCGGCCAGCGCGCCCGGCATCGGGAGTTCCGCTTCGAACACGGGGAGCCGGGCCGTAGTCCCCCGATACGATCGCGTCCATGACGACCCCGGAGCGCCAGCACCCGCAGAAGATTACGGAGGAGTACTTCCTCGACAAAGCCACCGACGTCGAAGCGGAGGAGGAGAACGACGACGCCCTCCCCGAGATCGACCGGCCCTGGAATCCGGAGCAGATCAGGGTCAATACCCGGCAATTCTCGCTGCGCAACGCTCTGGACATGATCGACGATGATTCGCTGGAGCTCGCTCCCGACTTCCAGCGGGGCCGGGTCTGGAAGCTGGGGCAGAAGTCCAGGCTCATCGAGTCGGTGCTCCTGCAGATCCCGCTCCCCGCGTTCTATTTCGCGGAAGACACCGACGGGTACATGCGCGTGGTCGACGGGCTTCAGCGGCTGTCGACCATCCACGACTTCGTGCGCGGCGGGGAGGGTGCGGGCTTCGCGTTGAAAGGGCTCGAATATCTCAAGGAAACCGTCGAGGGGAAGCGGTTCGACGACCTCCCCGCGCCGTGGAAGCGGCGCATCAACAACGCGCAGATCGTCGCCCACGTCATCGATCCGACGACTCCGACAGACGTCATGTATGACATCTTCAAGCGCATCAACACCGGCGGGACCCCCCTCAGCGCCCAGGAGATCCGGCACTGCATGAGCCGGGACCGCAGCCGGGCGATCCTCAAGGCGATGACCTCAACGGCGGCGTTCAACGAGGCGACGAACAACCTGGGCGGCCACCTTCGGATGAATGACCGGGAGATGGCACTGCGCTTCGCCGCGTTCTGGCTGCTGGGAGTGGACGGTTATGCGCACGCCAAGGGCCCGGCGATGGACCCGTTTCTGCAACGCACCACGGCCATGCTGGACAACCCGAAGGAGGTATCCAGCGAACGTGTCGAGGAACTCAAGTCCGCCTTCGAAAAGGCCATGCGAAACGCACGCACAGTCTTCGCCGAATACGCCTTCCGCAAGTGGCCGCTGGGCGTGTCCGGAAGAAACCCGATCAACCGCGCTCTATTCGAGACCTGGTCGATCACACTGGCTGACAGCGACCCAGAGGATCTGGAACGCCGTCGGAAGGACATCATCAGGGCGGCGCGCGAGCTCATGACGAACGACTACCGGTATCTGGAGGCGATCACCTCGTCTACGGGTGACGTCCGCCGCGTTCTCTACCGCTTCGAAGCCACCGCGCGCGCTGCGGAGGCAGGCGCGTGATCACCTCGCTGGGGATCCGGAACTTCAAGCGTTTCACCGATGCGTCCTTCACGTTCCGGCCTTTCACGGTGCTGACCGGCCTGAACGGCACCGGCAAGAGCACCACCATTCAAGCGCTGCTGATGGCCCGGCAATTGGCGGATTCCAGGGGCAGTGGCGTGGTGCAGCTGAATGGACCGTACGGACTGGCGCTGGGAGAGGCTCATGAGGTGCTGCACCCGTCCGCGCCGGATTCGGTCATCGAGATCCGGCTCGACAACAGCGACCCTGCCTTCGCCCCTGTCGTCCACCGCTTCGAAGTCCCCGACGAGCAGGCGCTATACCTCGTGGACGCGACAGCTCCCGAGCGCATGCTGCCCGAGTTGCACGGCCGCGGATGTGGCTTCACCTACCTCTGTGCCGAGCGGCTCGGCCCTCGGGACCAACTGGGCGTATCCGCCGAACATCCAGACCGGATCGGTGTCGGGACGCAGGGTGAGTTCACCGCGCAGGTGCTCGCTCTCCACGAAAGTGATCAGGTGGCCGCAGAACTGCTGCACCCGGGCACCGCTGCCACCCACGGCGTCACCATCCTCCGTACGCAGGTGGAGACCTGGGCATCCGACATCATCCGGCCCGTCAAGATCACGGCCCAGTGGCCCCCGGGCATCACGGCGAGCACCATCCGCTTCCAGGAACCAGGTCTGCTGAGTGAACCGATCCGTCCGACCAACATGGGGTTCGGCTTCTCCTATGCGCTGCCAGTCATCGTGGCCGGCCTCCTCTCCCGCCCCGGTGATCTTCTGATCGTGGAGAATCCCGAGGCACACCTGCACCCGGGTGGCCAGTCCAAGCTGGGCCGCTTCCTGGCACGGGTCGCGGGCGCCGGCACTCAGGTGATCGTGGAGACCCACAGCGACCATGTGCTGAACGGCGCCCGCCTCGCCGTGGCGGAGGAACGGGTGCTGGCACCCGAGGACGCCCTCGTCCATTACTTCGGCGAAGAGGCAGCCGGAGCCGCACCCATTGAGTTCACCGCGAAGGGCGAACTGACCGACTGGCCGGCGGGCTTCTTCGACCAGATGGAACATGACCTGGGGAGGTTGGCGCGTGCCAGGCGCGGAGTCAGGTGAGCCGTACCGCTTCGTCGTCGACGAGTCGTCCTTTGACTTTCGGGGACTCACGGAGGACCGGCTCACGGACCTGTTGAATGATTTCAGCGACGCGCTCACGGAGCTGCGCGAACAACACGGGATCGCCGTATCGCCCTGGTGGAGCGAGACCGAGTGCGCGGACGGTGTTGAGCTGTACGAGATCCTGTACGGCGGCGCCGAGCCGCGCGCCGGCAGGGACGCGCGGCTGCGGATGGCTGGTCTGATGGACCGCTGCCCCTCCTGGGACACCGAACTCCCCGGCCTGCCGGACCAGGTGGAGATCGCCGGAGTCGTGCAGGAACTCGCATGGTCGGTGGGGTACGCGCTGTGGCAGGGAGTGCGCGGCCACAACGTCGGATGTCTCGTCTTCCCCGCAGTCGGGCGACGGGGCTGGCACCCGGTGACCGGCGGGGAGACGGGAGCAGACGTCTACTTCATCGCCGAGACCTCCGCTCTCGCCGGCTTCTGGCGTGAGCTCTTCGTCCGGGAGAACGTCCCGGAGGGTGATTTCTTCGCCAGAGCCGCCGCGGCCTTCCCAGGGCTCGTCTTCGCCGAGTCACTCACCTTCCGCAAGTTCGACGGCTCTTACCAGGACTTACGCGACTGGGTGGTCAATGTGCTGGCCGTCGTGCACGACCACTTCACAGACGCCCTGGCCGCGCACCCCGGCAACACCAGGGCCGTCCAGCAACTGCTCGGCAGCCATGGCATCACGCTCTCACCCGAGAGCGTCAAAACCCGCTCCAAGACTAAGATCATGAAGCAGCGCGACGTCAAACACGAGGGTGAGATCTACCGGTGCGAATGGCACGCCAAACAGCACCCCGCCCGTAATCGCGTGCACTTCAGTCTCCCCGCCCCCCGGTTGGGGCAGCGCATCCTCGTGGGCATCTTCGTGGATCATCTCGACACCGAGTGATGGCAGCACACGCGGGAGCCGTGTGAGTCCAGTCACGGTGAAGTGTCGTCCCCTCGGGCCGGAAGCGACAGGTGCCCCCACACCACCTTCCCCGGGCCGTTCCGGTCGCCGATGCCCCAGGAGTCGGCGAGGGCGGCCACGAGGAGCAGTCCCCGGCCTCCGCACGCGTCCGGGTCCGGCGCGCAGAGTTCGGGCCGGGCGGGCGAGGCGTCGTGGACCTCGATCCGCAGGCCGCTCGGCAACGCCGGGATGTACCGGGTCTCGATCTGCCGTCCCGGCGATACGCGGGCGTGCCGACCGGCGTTGGTGAGGAGTTCGGAGAGGACCAGCGTGGCCGACTCCTCCAGCGCGGCCAGTCCCCAGTCGGCCAGCGCCTTGCGCAACTCCAGCCGCGCCAGCCCGACGCAGCTCGGGTGACGGCTCCAGCGCAGGACGACGGGGTGGCCCGCGTGTTCCGCCGACCGGCTTTCGGACGGCGGACGCGAGCGGTCCGGGGACGCGGGGTCGGGACGGCTGGCAAAGCCCGGCATTGCTGACGCTCCTTGATGCGGTGACCACGCCCCGGCCGCGAACAGGAATGTGTATGCGCGCGACCGGAATTGGCGGGAGTGACCACACCACCATCGCTGTCCGGGCACACTGGGGTACATATCCGAGCCGTCACCAATAGGGCTGCGTGGACGGCCAGTTGCACGAAAGAAGGTTCGGTCGAAGTGGAGCTGAACAATGAATCCGACCAGCTCACACCACGGGTCAGGCTGGGGCGCCGACTCCGCAGGATGCGGGAGCGCAGGGAACTGTCACTACGCCAACCGTCCGAACAGGTGGGCGGATATTCGCACAGTTATCTCGGCCGGGTGGAACTGGGGGAGCAACTCCCCTCCGAGGCGCTGGTGAACTCGCTGGACAGCTTCTTCGACACCGACGGCGTGTTGGGCGAACTGCTGGAGATCGCCCACGCGTCGGTCATCGCCGACTACAGCCGCACCGTCGTGAGCAAGGAACCCGAGGCGGAACGGATCCAGGTATTCACCAGCAGCCTGGTTCCGGGACTTCTCCAAACCGAGGAATACGCGCGCGAATTGTTTCGCAGGTCACTTCCCGGCGAATCCGAGGAGGATAGAAATGCGCGCGTCACCGTTCGTTTGCGTCGGCAGAGAATTCTCTACCAGGAGAAACCTCCGTACTACTGGTCAATCATGGATGAAGCGGCGCTAAAGCGCCCAGTGGGCGGCCCAAGGCGCATGTCCGCACAACTCCGCCATCTGCTGCACATGGCGTCCCAGCCCCGCGTCACGGTCCAGATCCTGCCGTTCGCCGAGGGGGCACACCCCATGCTGGGAGGGGGGTTGACTCTCATGACCCTGAAAGAGGGCAGGACCATCGCCCTGGTCGAGAGTTTCGACACCGGGGAAGCGGTGGAATCGACGCGCAGGGTGGTCGATCTCACCGACCGATTCGATCTGGCACGGTCACTGGCCCTGACGGACGACGCATCCATCGACTTGATCTCCGAATACCTGAAAGAGTACGAGGATGACTGTGATTCCTGATGCCTCGGCTCTGCCTTCCTGGCGCAAATCGAGCTACAGCGACAACGGAGGCGGCGGATGTATCGAGGTCTCCGACGGCCACCCCGGGCGCGTCCCCGTCCGGGACAGCAAGAACCCCCACGGGCCCGCGCTGGTCTTCCCGGCGGATCGCTGGTCCGCCTTCGTCGCCGCTCTCAAGGTCGGGGGCTTCCCGGCCTGAGCCCCGGGCGACGACATGACCGGTCCGGCGGGGCCGCTGCCGTCCGGGGGCGGCCCCGCCGGCCTCGCGGCCCCGGCCGCAACCGTCCGGCGGCACCGGTGCGTTGGGGGCGGAAGGCCCCGTCCCGGCCGGGAACCGCCGGTGCCCCCTGTTCGCTCCGGTAATGGGTGAATAGGGTTGCAGTTGTGACGCAGCCTTCGTACCTCCGCTACCCGCATCCGCACGGTGAGTTGATCACCTTCACCGCCGAGGACGACGTCTGGGCGGCACCGCTCGACGGCGGCCGTGCCTGGCGTGTGAGCGCCGACAACATGCCGGTGTCGCATCCGCGGATATCCCCCGACGGCCGGCACATCGCCTGGACGTCCACGCGCGACGGGTCGCCGGAGGTCCATGTGGCCCCCGTCGACGGCGGCCCGTCCCGGCGGCTGACGTACTGGGGCAACGCCCGTACGGCCGTGCGCGGCTGGACGCCCGAAGGCGAGGTGCTGGCGGTGACCGCCGCCGGGCAGGCGTCCCTGCGCCGCACCTGGGCGCGGGCCGTGCCGCTGGACGGCGGTCCCGCGCGCACCCTGCCGTACGGGCCGGTCGGCGACGTGGCGTACGGGCCCGAGGGCGCCGTGCTGCTGCTGTCCGCGACCATGGGGCGCGACGCCTCGTCCTGGAAGCGCTACCGGGGCGGCGCGGCCGGCAAGCTCTGGCTCGACGCCAGCGGCGACGGCGAGTTCGAACGGATTCACGCCGGTCTGGACGGCAACATCGAGCAGCCGCTGTGGGCGGGCGGGCGTATCGCGTTCCTCTCCGACCACGACGGCACCGGGGCCCTGTACTCCTCACTGCCCGACGGCAGTGATCTGCGCCGGCACTCCCCCCTCGACGGCTTCTACGCCCGGCAGGCCACCGGCGACGGCACCCGCGTCGCCTACGCCGCCGCTGGTGAACTCTGGCTCCTGGACGACCTCGACAGCGCCGAGCCGCGCCGCCTCGGCCTCCGCCTCGGCGGCTCCCGCACGGACCTCCAGCCGCACCCGGTGCGCGCCGCACACCACCTGGGGGAGGCCCGGCCCGACCACACCGGCCGCGGCAGCGCCGTGGAGGTGCGCGGCACCGTCCACTGGGTCACCCACCGGGAGGGCCCGGCCCGCGCGCTCGCCGCCGAACCCGGGCAGCGTGCGCGGCTGCCGCGCACGTTCGGGGTGGACGGCACCGAGCACGTCGTCTGGGTGACGGATGCCGAGGGCGACGACGCGCTGGCCATCGCCCCGGCCTCCGGCGCCGAGCCGGGCAGCGGGCCGCGCCGCATCGGCGCCGGGCGGCTCGGGCGCGTGCTGGATCTGGCCGTGGCCCCGGACGGCGGCCGGATCGCCGTGGCCTCGCACGACGGACGGGTCCTGCTCGTGGAGCGCGAGTCCGGGGAGATCCGCGAGGTGGACCGGAGCGAGGACGGCGACGCCGACGGCCTGGTCTTCTCCCCGGACTCCGGCTGGCTGGCCTGGTCGCACCCCGGGCCGGGGGCGCTCCGCCAGCTCAAGATCGCCAACACCGCCGATCTGTCCGTGTCCGAGGCCACCCCGCTGCGCTTCCGCGACTTCTCGCCCGCCTTCACCACCGACGGTCGGCATCTGGCCTTCCTCTCCGAACGCGCCTTCGACCCGATCTATGACGTCCACGTCTTCGACCTGGCCTTCGTGGGCGCCTGCCGGCCGCATCTGATCACGCTCGCCGCCTCCACGCCCTCACCGTTCGGCCCGCAGCGCCACGGGCGTCCGCCGACGCCCGAGCGCAACGACGGCGACGAGGGGGAGGGCCGCGCGGGCTCCTCGTCCGGCTCGTCGTCCTCGGTGCCCGTCACCCGCGTCGATCTGGACGGGCTGGCCGACCGCATCGTGCCGTTCCCCGTCGAGGCCGCCCGCTACTCCACCCTGCGGGCCGCCGAGGGCGGCGTCCTGTGGCTGCGCCACCCGCTGCGCGGGGTGCTGGGCTCCGCCCTGGCCCCGGACGCCTCCGGGCCGTCCACCGCCCTGGACCGCTACGACCTCGTGCAGCAACGGCTCGAACACCTGGCCGACGACGCCGACGACTACGCGGTCACCGGCGACGGCAAGCGGGTGCTGCTCTCCACCGGCAGCAAGCTCCGCCTGGTGCCGGCCGACAGCAAGCCCGGCGACGACGACAGCGACGACAACGTCACCGTCGACCTCTCCCGGGTACGGCTCATGGTCGACCCGGCCGCCGAGTGGCGGCAGATGTACGCGGAGGCCGGCCGGCTGATGCGGGACAACTTCTGGCGGCCGGACCTCGGCGGCGTCGACTGGGACGGCGTCCTGCAGCGCTACCGGCCGGTGCTGGACCGGGTGGCCACGCACAGCGACCTCGTCGACCTGCTCTGGGAGGTCCAGGGCGAGCTGGGCACCTCGCACGCCTACGTCAACCCACCGGGCGGCTGGACCGACTCCGCGCACCGGCAGGGCCTGCTCGGGGCCGATCTGGAACGGGACGAGGAGGGCGTGTGGCGCGTGGCGCGCGTGCTGCCGTCCGAGACGTCCGACCCGCAAGCCCGTTCCCCGCTCGCCGCGCCCGGTGTCGCGGTGCGGGCCGGGGATGCGATCCTCGCCGTGGACGGCCGGCCCGTCGACCCGCTGCTGGGCCCCGGCCCGCTGCTCGTCGGGGCGGCCGGCAAGCCCGTCGAACTGACGGTCGCCCCGGCCGGCGGCGGATCCCCGCGGTACCCCGTCGTCGTCCCCATCGCCGACGAGGAGCCGCTGCGCTACCACGACTGGGTCGCCGGACGGCGCGCCCATGTGCACGAGACATCCGGCGGCCGGCTCGGCTACCTCCACGTGCCGGACATGGTGGGCTCCGGCTGGGCGCAGCTCCACCGCGATCTGCGGGTGGAGGTCACGCGCGACGGGCTGATCGTGGACGTCCGGGAGAACCGCGGCGGGCACACCTCGCAACTCGTCGTGGAGAAGCTGGCCCGCCGCATCATCGGCTGGGATCTTCCGCGCGGGACGCGGCCGTTCAGCTATCCGCAGGACGCTCCGCGCGGGCCGGTCGTCGCGGTCGCGAACGAGTTCTCCGGCTCCGACGGCGACATCGTCAACGCCGCCATCAAGGCGCTGGGCATCGGCCCGGTCGTCGGCACCCGCACCTGGGGCGGCGTCATCGGCTTCGACGGCCGCTACGACCTGGTGGACGGCACGGGCGTCACCCAGCCCAAGTACGCGACATGGATGGAGGGTTGCGGCTGGGCCGTGGAGAACCACGGTGTCGATCCGGACGTCGAGCTGGTGCACACCCCACAGGACTCCGCGGCCGGCCGCGACCCGCAGCTCGACGAGGCGGTGCGGATCGCGCTGGCGGCCCTGGCGGAGAACCCGGCCAAGACCCCGCCGGAACTCCCGCCGCTCTGACGGGCCCACGGGGCGGCCGGGCCGGCCGGGCCGCCCCGGAGCTCCGCCGGACGGCGCTGTGGTGGCGGGGCCGGGTCCGCGGCACGGTCTGCGGCGGCACACAGCGGCACCCCAACGGCGTACGGCGGTCCGGCGAACGGCCTCCCCCGGCGGGGGCGTTGACGGGCGGCATCGCAGCGGCACACCGGGGAGCGCGCCCGGCCGCGCCGGCCGCGCCGGCCGGGGCGCAGGGCCACCGGCCCCGCCCGGCCCTCCGGGAGGGGTCCCCTACCGCGCGGTACGGGACCATACTGGCGGGCGACCACCGCCAGGAGGAGACCAGCCATGAGTTCCGCCCCGCCCGCGGACACCGCCACCCGCCGCGTTCCCCGTCGCCGGATGCCGCACCGGGCCGCGGCTGCCGGGGCGGCCGCCGCGGTGGTCCTCTCCCTCGCGGCCTGTGGGCAGAGCGACGGCACGGCCCCGGCACCGGCCCCCTCCCGGCCGCCGGTGGCCGGAGGGCCGTTGCTGACGCTCACCGTCAGCGGCGGCGTGGCCGGCCACACCAGCCGGGTGACCGTGGAGGCGGACGGCACCGTCGAGACCGTCCGGCGGAGCGGTGTGCCGCGGTCCGGGCGGATGCGGGACGCACAGGTGACCGAGCTGCGCGACGTCCTGGCGAGCGAGCGGTACGCGCGGCTGCCCGCGCGCACCTTCAACCGGCCCACCACCGACGCCTTCGTCTACGAATTCGAAGCCCAGGGGCGCACGGTGGTCGCGGACAGCACCTCGCTGCGGAGACCGCTGAACGAGGTCCTCCAGTTGCTCGGCTCCTGGCGGCCGTAGCCGCCCTCGCACGGTCCTGCGGGCCGGACCGGACCGATCCGGTGTCGAGGTGTCGAGGTGTCAAGGTGTCGAGGTGTCGAGGGGGTCAGGACCAGCGGCCCGTGCGCCCCAGCAGCAGCGCGGCGGCGGCCGTACCGGCCGTGGAGGTGCGCAGGACGGTCGGCCCCAGCCGGTACGGCTTCGCACCCGCCGCCGTGAACGCCGCCAGCTCCTCCGGTGAGACACCGCCCTCCGGGCCGACCACGAGCACGATGTCCCCGCCCTCCGGAAGCACGGCGGTGGCCAGCGGTTCGGCGGCCTCCTCGTGCAGCACGGCGGCGAACGCGGCGCCGGACAGCAGACCGGCGACCTGGCGCGTGCTCATCGGGCCCGGCACCTCCGGCAGCCTGAGGCGGCGGGCCTGCTTGCCCGCCTCGCGGGCGGTGGCCCGCCACTTGCCGAGCGCCTTGGCGCCCCGCTCACCCTTCCACTGCGTGATGCAGCGGGCCGCCGTCCAGGGCACGACGGCGTCCACGCCGGTCTCCGTCATGGTCTCCACGGCGAGTTCGCCGCGGTCGCCCTTCGGCAACGCCTGGACGACGGTGATCCGGGGGCTGGGCTCCGGCTCGTGGCGAACCTCGGTGATCTCGGCCTCCAGGCGGTCCTTGCCCTCGACGGCCGCCACCGTGCCGTACCCGCCGGTTCCCCGGCCGTCCGTCAGCACGATCTCCTCGCCGGCGCGCAGCCTCCGCACGGAGACGGCGTGGCGCCCCTCGGGGCCGTCGAGCACGAACCGGCCGGGGGCCGGCGGACGCTCGGGGTCGGTCAGGAACACCGGTGCCGTCATGCGGGCTCACCTTTCTCGGGTGGTGCGGCCGGCGGGCCGGCCGGGCTCTCCGGACCGGTCGCGGCACCGGCGCCGTACGGGCCGGCGACGAGGGCCGCACGGGCCGCGTCCAGTTCGGCCACCAGGGTCCGTACCAGCTGCTCCGCGGGGAGCGTCCGCGCCATCCGGTGCCCCTGCCCGGCCCAGAGGGCCATGCCCTGCGGGTCGCCCGCGTGGGCGGCCGCCCGGCGCAGCCCGGCCGTCATCCGGTGCACCTGCGGATACGCGGCCGGGGCGTACGGGCCGTGCTCCCGCAGGAAACGGTTGACGAGCCCCCGCGCCGGGCGCCCCGTGAAGGCCCGGGTCAGCTCGGTGTGCGGAAAGAGCGGATCGGTCAGCGCCCGCTTGTGGACGGGGTGCGCGCCCGACTCCGGGCAGGCCAGGAAGGCGGTGCCGAGCTGCGCGGCGACCGCTCCGCCCGCCAGGACGGCCGCGATCTGCGAGCCCCGCATCAGCCCGCCCGCCGCGATCAGCGGAAGGTCCACGGCCTCACGGACCTGGGCGAGCAGCGTCAGCAGCCCGAGCCCGGGCGCACCGCGGTCGGCATACGGGTCGTCCCGGTGGGTGCCCTGGTGGCCGCCGGCCTCCACACCCTGCACGCACACCGCCGCGGCACCGGCCGCCTCGGCCGTCCGCGCCTCGGCCACGGAGGTGACGGTGACGACGGTGACGGTGCCCGCGCGGGCCAGGGCCCGCAGCACACCGGCGTCGGGACAGCCGAAGGTGAAGGAGACCACGGCCACCGGGGCGTCGGTGAGGACGGCGAGCTTCCCCTCGTAGCCGTCGTCGCCGGCCGTGTCGGGGTCGGGGTCGCCGAGCGGGGTGGCGTACCAGGAGGACTCCCCGGCGAGTTGCTCCGCGTAGACGGCGACCGCGGCGGAGTCGGCGACGGGGCGCTGCGGCAGGAACAGGTTGACCCCGAAGGGGCGGTCGGTGAGCCCGCGCAGCAACCGGATCTCCTGGTACACGGCCTCGGGCGTCTTGTAGCCGGCGGCCAGGAATCCCAGCCCGCCGGCCCGGCACACGGCGGCGGCCAGCTCCGGGCGGGAGGCCCCGCCCGCCATGGGCGCCTGGACGATCGGATACCGGAAGAGGTCCGTCACCGCGGGGGCACCCCCCGTTGCTGCAGCCATGCGGCACATGGTGTCACGGAGGACCGGGCGGCCGGACTCTTCCCCCGGTTCTCTCCACCAAGCGGTCCCGGCGGAACGGCCCGGCGGAACGGCCCGGCGGAACGGCCCGGCGGAACGGCCCGGCGGAACGGCCCCGGGCCCCGGCCGTCCGCCGGGGCCGGGGTGTCACACGGTTGTGCCGCCCACCGGTTCGGGTTCAGCGGCCGTTGAAGGCGTCCTTCAGCCGGGAGAAGAGACCCTGCTGGCCGGGCTGGAAGTGGCCGGCCGGGCGCTCCTCGCCGCGGATCTTGGCGAGCTGCCGGAGCAGGTCCTCCTGCTGGGGGTCGAGCTTGGCCGGCGTCTGCACCTCGACGTGGACGATGAGGTCGCCGCGCCCGCCGCCGCGCAGATGCGTGATGCCGCGCTGGTGGAGCGGGATCGACTGGCCGGACTGGGTACCGGGCCGGATGTCGACCTCCTCCAGGCCGTCCAGCGTCTCCAGCGGACACTGGGTGCCGAGGGCCGCCGCCGTCATCGGGATGGTGACCGTGCAGTGCAGATCGTCACCGCGCCGCTGGAAGACGGGGTGCGGCACCTCGTGGATCTCGACGTAGAGGTCGCCGGGCGGGCCGCCACCGGGGCCGACCTCGCCCTCACCGGCGAGCTGGATGCGGGTGCCGTTGTCCACACCCGCCGGGATCTTGACGGTCAGCGTGCGCCGCGAGCGGATGCGGCCGTCGCCCGCGCACTCGGGGCACGGCGTGGGCACGACGGTGCCAAAGCCCTGGCACTGCGGGCAGGGGCGGGAGGTCATGACCTGGCCCAGGAAGGACCGCGTCACCTGGGAGACCTCGCCGCGGCCGCGGCACATGTCGCAGGTCTGGGCGGAGGTGCCGGGGGCGGCGCCCTCGCCGCTGCAGGTGTTGCAGACGACGGCCGTGTCGACCTGGATGTCCTTGGTGGTGCCGAACGCGGCCTCGTCCAGCTCGACCTCGAGCCGGATCATCGCGTCCTGGCCGCGCCGGGTGCGGGACCTCGGGCCGCGCTGCGAGGCGGTGCCGAAGAACGCGTCCATGATGTCGGAGAAGTTGCCGAAGCCGGCCCCGCCGAAGCCGGGGCCCGCGCCACCGCCGCCGGCCCCGGACACCGGGTCCCCGCCGAGGTCGTAGACCTGCTTCTTCTGCGGGTCCGAGAGCACCTCGTAGGCGGCGTTGATCTCCTTGAACCGCTCCTGCGTCTTGGGGTCCGGATTGACGTCCGGGTGCAGCTCGCGTGCGAGACGGCGGAACGCCTTCTTGATCTCGTCCTGTCCAGCGTCCCGGCTCACGCCCAGTACGGCGTAGTAGTCGGTGGCCACTTACGACTCCGCCAGGATCTGTCCGACGTAACGTGCCACTGCGCGTACCGCTCCCATCGTTCCGGGGTAATCCATGCGGGTCGGTCCGACCACGCCGAGTTTCGCCACCGCCTCGTCGCCCGAACCGTAGCCGACGGCGACGACGGAGGTGGACGTCAGGCCCTCATGGGCGTTCTCATGCCCGATACGCACCGTCATTCCGGGCTCCTCGGAGGCGCCGAGCAGCTTCAGCAGCACGACCTGCTCCTCCAGGGCCTCCAGCACGGGCCGGATGGTCAGCGGGAAGTCGTGGCGGAAGCGGGTGAGATTGGCGGTACCGCCGATCATCAGCCGCTCCTCGGTCTCCTCGACGAGCGTCTCCATGAGGGTGGCGAGCACCGTGGAGACCGTCCCGCGGTCCTCCGTCTCGAAGGACTCCGGAAGATCCTGCACCAAGCGCGGCACTTCCGCGAAACGGTGGCCGGACACCGCGCTGTTGAGGCGGGCCCGCAGATCGGCCAGCGAGGTCTCGCCGAACGGCGCCGGGCAGTCCACCATGCGCTGCTCGACCCGTCCGGTATCGGTGATCAGGACGAGCATGAGCCGCGCGGGCGCCATGGACAGCAGTTCGACATGGCGCACGGTCGAGCGGGTGAGCGACGGATACTGCACCACCGCCACCTGCCGGGTCAGCTGCGCGAGCAGCCGCACCGTGCGGCCCACCACGTCGTCGAGGTCGACGGCGCCGTCGAGGAAGTTCTGAATGGCCCGGCGCTCCGCCGTCGAGAGCGGTTTCACACCGGCGAGCTTGTCGACGAACAGCCGGTAGCCCTTGTCCGTGGGGATGCGTCCGGCACTCGTGTGCGGCTGGGCGATGAAGCCCTCGTCCTCCAGCGCCGCCATGTCGTTGCGCACGGTGGCGGGCGACACCCCGAGGCGGTGGCGCTCCGTGAGTGCCTTGGAGCCGACCGGCTCCTCGGTGCCGACGTAGTCCTGGACGATGGCGCGCAGCACTTCGAGTCTGCGTTCGCTCAGCATCGCGCTCACCTCCAGTCGGTCTCTCGGTCCCGGTCCTCGTCCCGGTCCTTGGCACTCGATCCGGACGAGTGCCAGTTTCCCCGGCCAAGTGTACGGCGGTGTGGTACGGCGAGGGCAAGGGCGGACCCGTCACCGGGCGAATACACGGCCGGTGGACAGCGCACCGGGCGGACACGAACACCCGCCTGCGGCTAGCGTCATCGTATGGAACGCGGTTGGGAAGAGGCGGGCGGGGAGCACCTGGCGCGCGGCGTCGCACGCCGCCGTCTGCCGCGCTGGGACGCCACGGCGGGGCTGGTGCACGGGCCGGACGCGGTCCTGGTCGTGGACGCGGGAGCGAGCCTCGCCGAGGGGGCGGACATCCGCCGGTGGGCACGGCGCCTGGCGGGCCGGGACGTGACCCATCTCGCATTCACCCACGGGCATTTCGACCACGTACTCGGCGCCGCGGCCTTCGCCGGCGCCGAGACGTACGCCGCCGTGGGCCTGGACCGGCTGCTGGCCGGCGGGCGGGAGACGGTGGCCGCCGACGCGGTCCGGCACGGGCTGGACGCCGGGGACGCGGCCGAGGCCGCCGATCTGCTGGTCCGGCCGCGGCACCTCGTCTCGGGCGAGATGGCGGTGGCCCTCGGCGGCGGCCGGGAGGCCGTGCTCGTCAACATCGGGCCCGGGCACACCCCGCACGACCTGGTGGTGCTGGTGCCCGGCGACCCCTGCGTCGTGTTCTGCGGCGATCTCGTGGAGCAGTCGGGGGAGCCGCAGGCCGGCCCGGACGCCGTACCCGGGCGCTGGCCCGCCGCGCTGGACCGGCTGGTGGAACTCGGCGGCGCGAACGCGCTGTACGTGCCCGGTCACGGAGCGGTGGTGGACGCCCGCTTCGTCCGGGCCCAACGCGAGGCGCTGGCGGCGCGGTTCGGCGTGTCGTGACCGGCGCCCGCCCGCCGTTCGTATCGTCGGTGCCCATGCGCAGCAGACAGTACGGGCCCGACCTGACCCCGCCGTGGAAGAAGACCGAGCCGGTGCCCGAGGTGGCGGCCGAGCCCGGTCTCGTGGTGGAGGAGGCCGCCACCGGGTTCTGCGGCGCGGTGATCCGCAGCGAGAAGACGGCCCAGGGGCCGGTGGTGACCCTGGAGGACCGCTTCGGCAAGCACCGGGTTTTCCCGATGGGGCCGCGCGGCTTTCTGCTGGAGGGGCGCACGGTCACCCTGGTGCGCCCCTCGGCCGCCTCGGCCGCCGCCCCGCGCCGCCCCGCCCGCACCGCCTCGGGGTCGATCGCTGTCCCGGGAGCGCGGGCCCGGGTCGCGCGCGCCGGGCGGATCTACGTGGAGGGCCGGCACGACGCCGAACTCGTCGAACGGGTCTGGGGCGACGACCTGCGCATCGAGGGCGTGGTGGTCGAGTACCTGGAAGGCATCGACGACCTCCCGGCGGTGGTACGGGAGTTCGGGCCGTCGGCGGACGCGCGGCTCGGGGTGCTCGTCGACCACCTGGTGCCCGGGTCCAAGGAGTCGCGGATCGCGGCCCGGGTCATGGCGGACGGCACCTGGGGCGAGCACGTCCTCGTCGTCGGCCATCCGTACATCGACATCTGGGAGGCCGTGAAGCCGGCCTCCGCCGGCATTCCCGCCTGGCCGTCGGTCCCCCGGGGCCAGGACTGGAAGACGGGCGTCTGCCGGGCCCTGGGCTGGCCCGAGAACACCGGCGCGGCCTGGCAGCGCATCCTGTCCTCCGTGCACACGTTCCGGGACCTGGAGCCGGAGCTTCTCGGGCGGGTCGAGGAGCTCATCGACCATGTGACGGCCCCGTAGCCCGCCGGACCCGCGGGGAGCCCCCGCCCGGCCCCGCGGAGCCCCGGTGCGTGGTGCACGGTGCGCGGCGCCCGGGTCAGTCCACCAGGTCGCGGACCACCGCGTCGGCAAGCAGCCGGCCCCGCAGCGTCAGCGCCGCCCGGCCGCGCTCGTACGGCCCGGGCCGGAGCAGGCCGTCCGCCACCGCGCGGGCCGCCGCGCGCCGGCCGGCCGGGGCCAGCAGGTCCAGCGGGCAGCCGTCGGAGAGCCGCAGTTCGAGGAGGATCCGCTCGACGCGCCGGTCCCCGGCCGTCAGCACCTCGCGGCCGGCCCCGGGGGCACGCCCCTCGGCGAGCGCCTGGGCGTACGCCCCCGGATGCTTCACATTCCACCAGCGCACCCCGCCGACGTGGCTGTGCGCGCCGGGGCCCGCGCCCCACCAGTCGGCGCCGCGCCAGTACAGCTCGTTGTGGCGGCAGCGGGCGGCCTCGGTGGTCGCCCAGTTCGACACCTCGTACCAGTGGAAACCGGCCGCGGACAGCCGCTCCTCGGCGATCAGGTAGCGGTCCGCGTGCACGTCGTCGTCGGTCATCGGCACCTCGCCGCGCCGGATGCGCCGGGCGAGCCCCGTGCCCTCCTCGACGATCAGGGCGTAGGCGGAGATGTGGTCCGGGCCCGCGCCGACCGCCGCGTCCAGGGAGGCCCGCCAGTCGTCGTCGCTCTCCCCCGGGGTGCCGTAGATGAGGTCGAGGTTGACGTGCGCGAAGCCGGCCGCGCGCGCCTCGGCGACGCAGGCCTCGGGACGGCCGGGGGTGTGGGTGCGGTCCAGCACCCGCAGGACGTGCTCCTTCGCGCTCTGCATCCCGAAGGAGATCCGGTTGAAACCGCCCTCCAGCAGCGCTTCGAGATAACTGGGGTCCACCGACTCCGGATTGGCCTCGGTGGTGATCTCGGCGCCCTCGGCCAGCCCGAACTCGTCCCGGACCGCCCCCAGCATCCGCGACAGGCCGGCGGCGGGCAGCAGGGTCGGCGTGCCGCCGCCGACGAAGACGGTCTCGACCGGGCGCGGGTCGTCGCCGAGCACCTTGCGCGCCAGCCGCACCTCCTCGGCCAGCGTCTCGGCGTAGTTCTCGCGCGAGGCGAGAGCACCCCCGGAGCCGCGCAGCTCGCCGGCGGTGTAGGTGTTGAAGTCGCAGTAGCCGCAGCGCGTGGCGCAATAGGGCACATGGAGGTAGAAGCCGAGGGGCCGCTCCGCGGCGCCGTCGAGGGCGTGAGCGGGCAGCGCCCCGTCGTCGGGCACGGGTTCGCCGTCGGGCAGTACGGAGGGCATACCGGCCATTGTCCGTCATCGCCACGGGTCCCCGAACGGTCCGGGCGGGCGGTCCGGGAGTGCGGAACCGGGAGCGCGGAACCAGGAGTGCGGGATCCGGGAGGGCCGGACACGGCCCGGGCCCGGCGCGGATCACCTCCACACCGGGCCCGGGCCCTTCCCGCGGTCACGCCTCCTGCGCCCCCGCGTACATCTCACCGGTCAGCTGCCCGGCAGCCACCCTCCGGGGAGCCCCCCGTACCCCGGGGCGCCCCACCGCCGCGCACCTCACGCCTCACGCGACCCCGCGTACATCTCATCGATCAGATGCTTGTACTCGCGCTCCACGACCGGGCGCTTGAGCTTGAGGCTCGGGGTGAGCTCGCCGTGCTCGACGTCGAGGTCCCGCGGCAGGATGCGGAACTTCTTGATCGTCTGCCAGCGCTGCAGCCCCTCGTTGAGCCGCTGCACGTAGCCGTCGATGAGCTGGTGCATCTCCGGGGAGGCGACGATCTCGGCGTACGGCCTGCCGGCCATCCCGTTCTCCTCGGCCCAGCCCATGACCGTAGGCTCGTCGAGCGCGATCAGGGCGGTGCAGAAGTTCCGGTCGGCGCCGTGCACCAGGATGTTGGAGACGAACGGGCAGACCGCCTTGAACTGGCCCTCGACCTCGGCGGGGGCGATGTACTTGCCGCCCGAGGTCTTGATCAGGTCCTTCTTGCGGTCGGTGATCCGCAGGTAGCCGTCGGCGGAGAGCTCGCCGATGTCCCCGGTGTGGAACCAGCCGTCGGCCTCCAGCACCTCCGCTGTCTTCTCCGGCAGTCCGTGGTAGCCCTGCATGATGCCGGGGCCGCGGAGCAGGATCTCGCCGTCGTCGGCGATGCGCACCTCGGTGCCGGGCATGGGCTTGCCGACCGTGCCGGTGCGGTAGGCCTCGCCGGGGTTGACGAAGCTGGCGGCGCTGGACTCGGTGAGACCGTAGCCCTCCAGGATGTGGATGCCGGCGCCGGAGAAGAAGAAGCCGATGTCGGGGGCGAGGGCCGCGGAGCCGGAGATGGCCGCCCGCAGATTGCCGCCGAAGGCCTCGCGCAGCTTGGCGTAGACGAGCTTGTCGGCGATGGCGTGCTTGATCGTCAGGCCGGTCGGGGCGCCCGCCTTGCCGGTGCGGCGGTAGTTGTCCTGGGACACCCGGGCGTACTCGCGGGCGACGCCGGCCGCCCACTGGAAGATCTTGTACTTGGCGCCGCCGCCGGCCCGGGCCTTGGCCGCCACCCCGTTGTAGACCTTCTCGAAGATCCGCGGCACGGCCGCCATGTAGGTCGGCTTCACCACCGGCAGGTTCTCGATGATCTTGTCAATGCGGCCGTCGACCGCGGTGACGTGCCCGACGCCGATCTGGCCGGCCGTGAGGACCTTGCCGAAGACGTGCGCGAGCGGCAGCCAGAGGTACTGCACGTCCTCACCGGTGACCAGCCCGCTGGCCTCGATCGCCCGGGCCATGTACGACCAGCAGTCGTGCTGGAGCCGCACGCCCTTGGGCCTGCCGGTGGTGCCGGAGGTGTAGATGAGGGTGGCAAGCTGGTCGGAGGTGATCGCGGCGACCCGCTTGCGGATCAGGTCCGGCTCCTTCTCCAGCCGGGCCGCGCCGCGCCGCTCCAGCTCCGCGAGGGAGAGGACCCAGCCCTCCGGGTCGCCCTCGGCGGGCGCGGCGGCGGCCTCGTCGAGCACCACGACATGCGCCAGCTCGGGGAGTTCGGCTCGCCGTTCGCGGACCTTGGCGAGCTGTGCGGCGTCCTCGGCGATCAGCACCCGGCTGCTGGAGTCGGCGAGGATGTAGGCCGTCTCCTCGGCGTTCGTGCTCGGGTAGACCGTGGTGGTGGCAGCGCCGGCGCAGAGGATGCCCAGGTCGGAGAGGATCCACTCGACCCGGGTGTTGGAGGCGATGGCGACCCGCTGCTCGGCCTCCACGCCCAGCTCGATCAGACCGGCGGCCGCGGCGAAGACCCGCTCGGCCGCCTGTCCCCAGGTGTAGGAGCGCCACTCGTCGGGGCCCTTGCCCGAGGCAGGCGGGACCGGGTAGCGGTAGGCCTCCCGGTCCGGGGTCGACTCGACCCGGTCGAGGAAAAGAGTCGCCACGGAGGGCGGCCTGTTCTCAATCAACGTCTGCGTGTCGCTCACGACAATCCTCCGTGCCCCGCTGTGGTGCTGCAACGGAACTTGTTTAACCGGCGAGTAACCTTCAGGCAGGCCCAGAGTAGAGTGCGACCGGCTCGTTTGTAAGGGTCTGAGTGCCACTCGTTCACGAAGCGGAATTCCCCCCTCCCCGGGGGCGTGGCCAGCACAAAGGCGCCCGCCCCGGGGAGGACGGGCGCCTTCAGGGTGTGTCGCGGTGGCAGCGGCCGCCGCGGTCTACTTCTTGCCCTTGCTCTCGCCGGCGGCGGAGTCGGAGGACAGCACCGCGATGAAGGCCTCCTGGGGCACCTCCACGCTGCCGACCATCTTCATCCGCTTCTTGCCCTCCTTCTGCTTCTCCAGCAGCTTCCGCTTCCGGGAGATGTCACCGCCGTAACACTTGGCGAGGACGTCCTTGCGGATGGCGCGGACGGTCTCGCGGGCGATGACCCGGCTGCCGATGGCGGCCTGGATCGGCACCTCGAAGTTCTGCCGCGGGATGAGCTCGCGCAGCTTGGCGACGAGCCGCACCCCGTAGGCGTACGCCTTCTCCTTGTGCGTGATCGCCGAGAAGGCGTCCACTTTGTCGCCGTGCAGCAGGATGTCGACCTTGACCAGGTCGGCGGTCTGCTCGCCGGTGGGCTCGTAGTCGAGCGAGGCGTAGCCGCGGGTCTTGGACTTCAGGGCGTCGAAGAAGTCGAAGACGATCTCGGCCAGGGGCAGGGTGTAGCGGAGTTCGACCCGTTCCTCGGAGAGGTAGTCCATGCCCAGCAGCGTGCCGCGGCGGGTCTGGCAGAGCTCCATGATCGCCCCGATGAACTCGCTGGGCGCGAGCAGGGTGGCCCGGACGACCGGCTCATGCACCTCGGCGATCTTGCCGGTGGGGAACTCGCTGGGGTTGGTGACGGTGTGCTCGGTGCCGTCCTCCATGATCACGCGGTAGATCACGTTCGGCGCGGTGGCGATCAGATCGAGACCGAACTCGCGCTCCAGCCGCTCACGGATCACGTCCAGGTGGAGCAGGCCCAGGAAGCCGACGCGGAAGCCGAAGCCGAGCGCGGCGGAGGTCTCCGGCTCGTAGACCAGGGCGGCGTCGTTGAGCTGGAGCTTGTCCAGGGCGTCCCGCAGCTCCGGGTAGTCGGAGCCGTCCAGCGGATAGAGACCGGAGAACACCATCGGCTTGGGGTCCTTGTAGCCGCCCAGGGCCTCGGTGGCACCCTTGTTGAGCAGCGTGACGGTGTCGCCGACCTTGGACTGGCGGACGTCCTTCACCCCGGTGATGAGATAGCCGACCTCACCGACGCCCAGGCCGTCGGAGGGCTTCATCTCGGGGGAGGAGACACCGATCTCCAGCAGCTCGTGGGTGGCGCCGGTGGACATCATCCGGATCCGCTCGCGCTTGGCGAGGTGGCCGTCGACGACCTTCACATACGTCACCACACCGCGGTAGGCGTCGTACACGGAGTCGAAGATCATCGCGCGAGCGGGCGCGTCGGCGTCGCCGACCGGCGCCGGGACCTCGGCGACGACCTTGTCGAGCAGCGCCTCGACGCCCTCGCCGGTCTTCGCGGAGACCTTCAGCACGTCGGACGGGTCGCACCCGATGAGATGCGCCAGCTCCGCGGCGAACTTCTCGGGCTGTGCGGCCGGCAGGTCGATCTTGTTCAGCACCGGGATGATCGTGAGGTCGTTCTCCATCGCCAGATACAGGTTGGCGAGGGTCTGGGCCTCGATGCCCTGGGCCGCGTCCACCAGCAGGATGCAGCCCTCGCAGGCGGCCAGGGAACGGGAGACCTCATAGGTGAAGTCGACGTGGCCGGGAGTGTCGATCATGTTGAGCACATGGGTGGCGCCCTGGTTCTCGCCCCCTCCGGGCGCCCAGGGCAGCCGCACGGCCTGGGACTTGATCGTGATGCCGCGTTCGCGCTCGATGTCCATGCGGTCGAGGTACTGGGCGCGCATCTGACGCTGCTCGACCACACCGGTCAGCTGGAGCATCCGGTCGGCGAGCGTCGACTTGCCGTGGTCGATGTGCGCAATGATGCAGAAGTTGCGGATCAGCGCCGGATCGGTACGGCTCGGCTCCGGCACAGGGGTAGGGGTCGCGGGCACGCAGGGTCCATTCGGTGATGAGGCGCAGCTTGGCCGGGTCTGTGACAGTCCCCCCATCGTCCCATGACCGCGGCGCCCGGTCCGGTTTGGGAGGCCTCGGCCCTGCTGGTAGCCTGGTCCATCGCGTCTCGTGCCCTCTTCGTTGAAACGACACGGCGCACGGCGCACCCGAGAATCCGACGAAGCTGCAAAGGCTCTTTACGTGGCGAACATCAAGTCCCAGATCAAGCGGAACAAGACCAACGAGAAGGCGCGCCAGCGCAACAAGGCCGTCAAGTCCTCGCTGAAGACCGCGATCCGCAAGACCCGCGAGGCCGTGGAGGCCGGTGACCTGGAGAAGGCCACCACCGCCGCCCGCGAGGCCGCCAAGAAGCTGGACAAGGCCGCCAGCAAGGGCGTCATCCACAAGAACGCCGCCGCCAACAAGAAGTCGGCGCTGGCCCACCGGGTCGCCTCCCTCAAGGGCTGACCTCCGCCCCTCCGCTTCACCCGCGGTACGGAACCGCCCCGCCGGCCGCACGCCGCGGGAAGCCGTACGGCACTCGCTCGACCCGGGATCGTTTCCCGGATTCCGCCGGTCAGGACCCAGCGGGCCCTCTCAACCGCTCCGAACCGGCACTCTCCTCCGCGGCCCCGCCGCGGAACCGCGCCGCACGCGGCCTGCGTTCGCCACGCGGGTGCGGCGCACCCAGCTCGGACCGCGAGGCCCCGTAGCACCCTTCCCCAGGGTGGTACGGGGCCTTCGGCGTACGGGCCCCTCGGCCCGGCCGGGCCCGGCGGCGGGCCGCCGACCGCGGTGATGCGGCGGAGCCGCGCGACGGGACGGTACGAAGAGCCCCGCGGGGTGACAGCACGGGCAGGGGCCGCGCGAGCTGTGGCGGACGGGTGATACGGGCGGGTGATACGGGCGGAGTCGCGCCGGTGAAGGCGGTCCGGCCCGGGTCAGCCGCGCCGGCCGGCTGGGCGGGCCGCGCGGGCCACCGCCACCACGGCCTTCTCCAGGGCGTAACCGGGGTCGGCGCCACCGCCCTTGACGGCGCCGTCCGCCTCCGCGACGGCCCGCAGCGCGGTGGACACCCCGTCGGCCGACCAGCCGCGCATCTGCTGCCGCACCCGGTCGACCTTCCAGGGCGGCATGCCCAGGTCACGGGCGAGATCACCGGGCCGGGCCCCGCGCGGGGCGGACGCCAGCCTCCCGATGGCCCGGACCGCCTGAGCCAGCGCACTGGTGATCAATACGGGGGCGACACCGGTGGCCAGGGACCAGCGGAGTGCCTCCAGCGCCTCGGCGGCCCGGCCCTCGACCGCCCGGTCGGCGACCGTGAAACCGGAGGCCTCGGCGCGGCCCGTGTAGTAGCGCGCCACGACGGCATCGTCGATCGGGCCGTCGACATCGGCGGCGAGCTGCGAGCAGGCGCTCGCCAGCTCCCGCAGATCACTGCCCAGGGCGTCGACCAGCGCCTGGCACGCCTCCGCGGTCGCGGACCGCCCCGCGACACGGAACTCACCGCGGACGAAGGACAGCCGGTCGGCGGGCTTCGTCATCTTCGGGCAGGAGACCTCCCGGGCGCCCGCCTTGCGTGCCGCGTCCAGCAGCCCCTTGCCCTTGGCGCCCCCGGCGTGGACCAGCACGAGGGTGATCTCCTCGGCGGGCGAGCCCAGATAGGCCTTGACGTCCTTCACCGTGTCGGCCGAGAGGTCCTGTGCGTTCCGTACCACCACGACCTTGCGCTCGGCGAACAGCGAGGGGCTGGTCAGCTCCGCGAGGGTGCCGGGCTGCAGGGCGTCGGGCGTGAGGTCGCGCACGTCGGTGTCGGCGTCGGCGGCGCGCGCCGCCGCGATCACCTCCCGCACCGCGCGTTCCAGGAGCAGCTCCTCCTGCCCCACGGCGAGGGTGACGGGGTTGAGCGGGTCGTCGGTCGTCGTCTTTCTGGCCATCGCGGTCAAGCATCCCACGGGGCACCGACAGCGCTCACCGGGCGGACCGCCCATGCGCCCCGTTACCTTTTTCGTGGCCCCGCAATGGGGCGCCTGGCCCCCGGGTCCGGTATGGCTGTGTGCCCCCTGTCGTACGGATGACCTGGGGGTGTTGCCGCCGGGCTTCGGGGCACCGCTTGACCGCTGATGAGGGGCCTGACGACCGCCTGGCCCGGCGCAATGCCGGGCTGCTTCGGGCGGCATGTCTGCGTAACGTGGTTGCCGGCGTGCG
>NZ_JAGPXX010000033.1 GCF_018070345.1 Streptomyces sp. F63 | reverse complement strand
GGGGGGGGCCGGCTGGGCTTCGGCCCCGGCCCGGGGGCGGCCGCGCGGGGGCCCGCGGGGCCTTGCGGCCTTCGGCCTTCGGGGTTCAGGAGGTCCGCAGCGCGGCGGCCATCGTCGCGAGGCGGTCGAACGGGGCGGTGCCCAGGACGACGGTCGTGTGGTCGTCCTCCTCGCGCACGAGGGCGTCGTACTTCTCGCCCTCGTAGCGGACCCACACCTCGCCGTTGATCCGCTGCGTCCGGTCCGTGCGCTCCGCGCCGCGGCTCACGCTCGCCACGAACGTCGCGGGCTTGCCGTCGCTCTGCTCCACCGCCACGTACTCCCGGTCGGGGTCGAGGTAGCCGAGATGCCAGGCGGCGCCGAGCCGGCCGGTCCCCCGGTAGGTCACCGAGGTGGCCTTCCACGTGTCCGGCAGCCCCCGGGGGGCCGCGAGCGGGTACGGCGCCGCCCGGCGGGCCGTTTTCAGCTCCACCGAGTAGTCCACCCGCTTCAGCGGGTCCTTTGAGTCGTCGTGCGGAATGAATACGTAGATGACGGCAGCGAAGAGCACGATCACCGTCATCGACAGCACCATGTCCCGCACCGTCTGCCTGCCACGTCCACTTGCCACCCCTCCATGGTCCCTCATGGGCCGCGGTGGTCCGTCCCCGCCCCCGCCGGACGCCGGCCGGCGGGGCCCGGAACCGCGCGCCGGCCGGCGCCGTGCGGCGTGCTCAAACGTGGGGCGCTCTGCTCAGATTGCCAACGAACGGATAAAGTCTCATTACCCTCAGCATCCGGCCGTCGCCGTACAGAAAGGTGCGCTCCGATGACCGAAAACAACCATCTGCCGCCCGCTCTTGATGTCCAGCCCGAACACCCCGACCGCAACCTCGCCCTGGAGCTGGTCCGGGTCACCGAGGCCGCCGCGATGGCCGCGGGGCGGTGGGTCGGCCGCGGTGACAAGAACGGCGCGGACGGAGCCGCCGTCAAGGCCATGCGCACCCTGGTGCACACGGTCTCCATGAACGGCGTGGTCGTGATCGGCGAAGGCGAGAAGGACGAGGCGCCGATGCTGTTCAACGGCGAGCGCGTCGGCGACGGGACCGGCGCGGAGTGCGACGTCGCCGTGGACCCCGTGGACGGCACCACGCTCACGGCCAAGGGCATGAGCAACGCCGTGTCCGTCCTGGCCGTGGCCGACCGCGGCACCATGTTCGACCCGTCCGCCGTCTTCTACATGGACAAGCTGGTCACCGGCCCGGAGGCCGCCGACTACGTGGACATCACCGCCCCGCCCGCGGTGAACATCCGCCGGGTCGCGAAGGCCAAGCGGAGCGAGCCCGAGGACGTCACCGTCGTCGTGCTGGACCGGCCGCGGCACGACGGGATCGTCAAGGAGATCCGGGAGACCGGCGCGCGCATCAAGTTCATCTCGGACGGCGACGTGGCCGGCGCCATCATGGCCGTGCGGGAGGGCACCGGCGTCGATCTGCTGATGGGCATCGGTGGCACCCCGGAGGGCATCATCGCGGCCTGCGCCATCAAGTGCCTGGGCGGCACCATCCAGGGCAAGCTCTGGCCGAAGGACGACGAGGAGCGGCAGCGGGCCGTCGACGCCGGCCACGACCTCGACCGGGTCCTCCACACCTCCGACCTCGTCAGCGGCGAGAACGTGTTCTTCGTCGCCACCGGCATCACGGACGGCGAACTGCTGCGCGGTGTGCGGTACCGCGCGGAGACGGCCACCACCCAGTCCCTGGTGATGCGGTCGAAGTCGGGCACCATCCGGCAGATCGACTCCACGCACCGGCTGAAGAAGCTGCGCGCCTACAGCGCCGTGGACTTCGACCGGGCCCGCTGAACGGCACCCGGCGGGCAGGCCGGCACGCAGGAGAGGAGGAGCGCCCCGCGCGGGGCGTCCCTCCCCTCCACCGGCCCTGCCGGGACGCGGCCCCGGCCGGTCTTCAGCCGGCCGCGGCGATGTGCGGTATCGCCGGTCGCGCGGTCTTCTGCAGCTCGGCGTCGCGCCGGCGGCGGCGGGCGAGCACGACACGGCGCTCGGCGGCGGTGAGCCCGCCCCACACGCCGTAGGGCTCCGGCTGCAGCAGAGCGTGCTCCCGGCATTCGACCAGCACCGGGCAGCGTGCGCAGACCCTCTTCGCGGCCTCCTCGCGCGACAGCCTCGCGGCCGTCGGCTCCTTGGACGGCGCGAAGAACAGCCCTGCCTCATCCCGGCGGCACACCGCCTCCGAATGCCAGGGGCCGTCCTGGTCCCGCGCGGTCACACGCTGGGACGGCACAACGGCGGCCTGCGGGGGCTGATGCGGCGTTTGCAGCACGGTCTACTCCTGACGACAGCTACGCGAAAGGGTCACCCTTGCCCGTCTCCCTTCGCACGACCGTTTGCACCCCCATGCCGCACGAGAGACGACTCGACTCTCCCTACCCGCTGTACGCGCGCCTATTCACACCGTGGCGGACCGATCCGGGCGGGCTCAGCCGCCCGGATCCCGCCGCATGCGATCGCGAAGATCCCTCAGGATCTTGCCTCGCTTCGGGCGGGCGTCGACCCCGCCGAAGACGGCGAAGCCGGTGACGACCACGATCGGCGCCTCGGGATCGCCGCCCTCGCGGCTGCGCACGTCGAAGCCGCCGAAGATCCCGGTGCCCGTGCCGCGCAGCGTCACGTTCTCCGGGACCCGGATCTCCACCCCGCCGAAGATCGCCGTGGCGTTGATGACGATCTCCTGCTGCTGGAAGACCGCCTCGGTCAGATCGATCTCGACCCCGCCGAACAGGGCGAAGGCCGTGGTGCGCGGGCCGACCCGCCAGCGCCCCTTGCGGGTGGCGCCGCCGAAGACCGCGATGAGGTTCTCCGAGGCCGCGCTCGTCGCCGAGTGCGGCGCTCCGCCGGGGCGGGGCGCGGGGCGGTGGCCGCCCCGGTCCCGACCGGTCGGCACCGGCAAATCGCCCACCAGCGGCTCCAGTTCACCGACCGTCTTCGCCCGGTAGACCAGATCGATCCGTTCGGAGTGCTCCTCGGCGGTCAGCCGGCCCTCGGCCAGCCCCTCCCGCAGGATGTCCGCGATCCGGTCCCGGTCCCGGTCGGAGGCCCGCAGGCCGGCCGGGGACGGCGCCGGGGCGGCTGCCGGAGGGGCGGGATGCGGTGCCTGCGGGGCCGGCCCGGGCTTCCGGAGGTCCGGCGGGGCGGGCAGCGGCTCGCGCGTCTCCCGCCACCCGGGCTTCAGCCGGCCGGACCCGGTCGCGCGCCGGCCGGTCTCCCCGTCCCGCGCCCGCGCCAGCGGCGGCTCCGGTGGCTCCGGTGCGGCGGACGGCTCCGGAGGCGCCGGCGCCGCGGGGGGCCCGGGTGCCGCGGGCGACTGCGGCGGGGCCGGGGGCCCGGGCGCCACGGGCGGTTCGGGGGCGTCAGGAGCGTTGGGGACGGGCCCCGGTGCTGATGCGGCATCCACGCCCGTCAGCCTACCCAAACGCGATAGATCGCGACTAGTGCCCGGGGTGGGCGCACCCGGCCGGGCCCCGGCTCCGGGCCGTGCCCCGCGCCCCGCCGGCCGCCGCTCCCACGCCGTCCCATCCGCCGCCCCGGGTGAGCCCTACCTCACAGGTCCGCTGTCCGCGCGGCGTTCTACGCTGGACGGGCCCCAGCCGCCCGCCGAGACGAGGAACCCCGACCATGCCCGAGTTCGCGTACACCGACCTCCTCCCCCTGGGCGAGGACACCACGCCGTACCGCCTGGTGACCTCCGAGGGCGTGAGCACCGTCGAGGCGGACGGCCGTACGTTCCTCAAGGTCGAGCCCGAGGCGCTCCGCAAGCTGGCCACCGAGGCCATGCACGACATCTCGCACTACCTCCGCCCCGCCCACCTCGCCCAGCTGCGCCGCATCCTCGACGACCCCGAGGCGTCCCCGAACGACCGCTTCGTCGCGCTGGACCTGCTGAAGAACGCCAACATCGCCGCGGCGGGCGTGCTGCCGATGTGCCAGGACACCGGCACCGCCATCGTCATGGGCAAGCGCGGGCAGAACGTCCTCACCTCCGGGCGGGACGAAGAGGCGCTCTCGCGCGGCATCTACGACGCGTACACCCAGCTCAATCTGCGCTACTCGCAGATGGCCCCGCTGACCATGTGGGAGGAGAAGAACACCGGCTCCAACCTCCCCGCCCAGATCGAGCTCTACGCGACCGACGGCGGCGCCTACAAGTTCCTCTTCATGGCCAAGGGCGGCGGCTCCGCGAACAAGTCCTTCCTCTACCAGGAGACGAAGGCCGTGCTCAACGAGAAGAGCATGATGAGGTTCCTGGAGGAGAAGATCCGCTCGCTGGGCACCGCGGCCTGCCCGCCGTACCACCTGGCGATCGTCGTCGGCGGCACCTCCGCCGAGTACGCGCTCAAGACCGCCAAGTACGCCTCCGCGCACTACCTCGACGAGCTGCCCTCCTCGGGTTCCCCCACCGGGCACGGCTTCCGCGACAAGGAGCTGGAGGAGAAGGTCTTCGAGCTGACGCAGAAGATCGGCATCGGCGCCCAGTTCGGCGGCAAGTACTTCTGCCACGACGTGCGCGTGGTGCGCCTCCCCCGGCACGGCGCCTCCTGCCCCGTGGCCATCGCCGTCTCCTGTTCCGCCGACCGGCAGGCCGTCGCCAAGATCACGGCCGAGGGCGTCTTCCTGGAACAGCTGGAGACCGACCCGGCGCGCTTCCTGCCCGACACCACCGAGGAGCAGCTGACGGAGGGCGCCGGTCCGGACCTGGCGGCCGTGCGGATCGACCTCCGCCGCCCGATGGACGAGATCCTGGCCGAGCTCACGAAGCACCCGGTCAAGACCCGGCTGTCGCTCACCGGCACGCTCGTCGTCGCCCGCGACATCGCGCACGCCAAGATCAAGGAGCGGCTGGACGCGGGCGAGGAGATGCCGCAGTACCTCAAGGACCACCCGGTCTACTACGCGGGCCCGGCCAAGACCCCCGAGGGCTACGCCTCCGGCTCCTTCGGCCCGACCACCGCCGGGCGGATGGACGCCTACGTCGAGCAGTTCCAGGCGGCGGGCGGCTCCAAGGTGATGCTCGCCAAGGGCAACCGCTCGCGGCAGGTCACGGACGCCTGCGCCGCGCACGGCGGCTTCTACCTCGGCTCCATCGGCGGCCCGGCGGCCCGGCTCGCCCAGGACTGCATCAAGAAGGTGGAGGTCCTGGAGTACGAGGAGCTCGGCATGGAGGCGGTCTGGAAGATCGAGGTGGAGGACTTCCCCGCGTTCATCGTCGTGGACGACAAGGGCAACGACTTCTTCGCCGACCCCGCGCCGGAGCAGCCGTTCGTGACGAGCATCCCGGTGCGCGGCGCCTGACGCCTCCGGCGGGGCACGGAACGCGGACGCGGGCCCCCGGGGACCGGGAGGGGCCCGCGTCCCTGTGCGACGCCCCCGCTGTGCGGGGCGGCGTCCGCTGGGGGGCGCCTTCCGCTCTGCGTGACGCTCCCGTGCTCGTGCCCCGCCGTGACGGCGCCGCCCCCCGGCCCCGCCACCCCGCGGTACCGCGCGGCCCGCGGCTCGCCCGGGCCGCTGCTCCGCCCGGGGCCGGGCGCCCTGTGGCCCCCGTTCCGTGGCGGCCCGCGATCCGCGCCACCTCTGCGCCCTCCGCGCACCCACCGCCCCGTCCGCGCACCCACCGCCCCGGCGGTGTACCGCCGCCCCACCCGCCGCAGGACCTCCCCGGCGCGCGGAGCGGCCGCCGCTTCCGTCCTCCGGGCCCCGCCGCGGATTAACTGGCGGGGCGCGGCCCGTTGGTGACACCACGGGCCGGGCACGCGCTGAGTACGAGGACGACCGAGGGAGGCAGGCGGCGTGGCGGAGGCACAGGACACGGCGAGCGACGGAGCGGGCGGCGAACGGCACCCCGGCGAGGGCGGCTACCGCACCGAGCGCGACTCGATGGGCGAGGTCCGGGTCCCCGCCCACGCCAAGTGGCGGGCCCAGACCCAGCGCGCGGTGGAGAACTTCCCCCTCTCCGGGCAGCGGCTGGAGCGGGCGCACATCGCGGCCCTGGCCCGGATCAAGGGGGCGGCCGCCAAGGTCAACGCCGAGCTGGGCGTGCTCGATGCGAGGACCGCCGCCGCGATCGCCGAGGCGGCCGAGGAGGTGGCCGGGGGCCGCTGGGACGAGCACTTCCCGGTGGACGTCTTCCAGACCGGTTCGGGCACCTCCTCGAACATGAACATCAACGAGGTGCTGGCCACCCTGGCGAGCGAGCGGCTGGGGGGCGCCCCCGTCCACCCCAACGACCATGTCAACGCCGGGCAGTCCTCCAACGACGTCTTCCCGTCCTCCATCCACATCGCCGCGACGGCGGCCGTCACCGCCGACCTGGTCCCGGCGCTCGGGCAGCTCGCGGCGGCGCTGGAGGAGAAGGCGGCGGAGTTCGCCGAGGTGGTGAAGTCCGGCCGGACGCATCTGATGGACGCCACGCCCGTCACCCTCGGCCAGGAGTTCGGCGGCTACGCGGCCCAGGTCCGCTACGGCGTCGAACGGCTGGAGTCGGCCCTGCCGCGGCTGGCCGAACTGCCGCTGGGCGGCACGGCCGTGGGAACCGGCATCAACACCCCGCCGGGCTTCTCCGCCGCGGTGATCGCCGAACTGGCCCGCACCACCGGGCTGCCGCTGACCGAGGCCAGGGACCACTTCGAGGCGCAGGGCGCCCGGGACGCCCTGGTGGAGACCTCGGGGCAGCTGCGCACCATCGCCGTCGGCCTCACCAAGATCTGCAACGATCTGCGCTGGATGGCGTCCGGGCCGCGCACCGGGCTGGCCGAGATCAACCTGCCCGACCTCCAGCCCGGTTCGTCGATCATGCCGGGGAAGGTCAACCCGGTGGTCCCGGAGGCGGTGCTGATGGTGGCCGCGCAGGTCACCGGCAACGACACCACGGTCGCCGTGGCGGGCGCCTCCGGCAACTTCGAGCTGAACGTCATGCTGCCGGTGATCGGCAAGAACCTGCTGGAGTCCGTGCGGCTGCTCTCGTCCGCCGCCCGGCTGCTCGCGGACCGCACCGTGACGGGTATCACCGCCAACACCGAACGGGCCCGCGAGTACGCCGAGTCCTCCCCCTCCGTCGTCACCCCGCTGAACCGCTACCTCGGCTACGAGAAGGCCGCGGAGGTGGCCAAGCGCTCCCTGGCCGAGCGGCGCACCATCCGGGAGGTGGTCCTGGACTCCGGATACGTGGAGCGCGGGCTGCTGACGGTGGAACAATTGGACGAGGCGCTGGACGTGCTGCGGATGACGCGGCCGTGACCGGGGTGGCCCGCCCCGGCCGCTCGCCGGAGTCCGCCGGAGTCCGCGGGAGTCCGCGGGAGCCCGCGGGAGCCCGCCTCCGGCGGCGTACCGACGTACCGCGCGGGATGTCCCCGGTGAACGGTGGACTGCCGGGCCGGGCGCTGGTGTGATGGGGCGTGATCCTCTTGTAGCACCCCCCATGCAGGAAACGTAGGATCGCCTCCTGGCGATTCGCGGTCTCAACTCCACTCAATCGGAGGGGATATGACCGTCAGTCACACGAGCCACGGAGGGGACGACACATGACCGGAGACGGCCGGCAGGACGCGCCGGCGGCTGCCGACGGCTACGAGGGCTACGACCGGTCCGCCATCGACCGCTCCGGGCAGGCGGAGGCGTTCGACGCCATCGCCACCCGTTACACCGAGGCCTTCCCGCACCGGGAGGGCCAGATCGCGGCCGGCGCCTGGCTGGCCGGGGAGCTGCCGCCGGGCTCCCGGGTGCTGGACGTCGGCTGCGGCACCGGCGTGCCGACGGCGGCCCAGCTCGCGGACGCCGGGCACCGGGTGGTGGGCGTGGACCTGTCGGCCACCATGGTGGCGCTCTGCCGCGAGAACGTGCCCGCGGCCGAGTTCCACCAGCTCGATCTGGCCGATCTCGGCCCGGGCCGCCCCGGGCACCTCGGCCTGTTCGACGGCGCCGCCGCCTTCTTCTCCCTGTTGATGCTGCCGCGCGCCGAGATCCCGCACGCCCTGCGCATGCTGCACGGCCTGCTGCGGCCCGGCGGCCCGCTGGTGCTGTCGATGGTCGAAGCCGATGTGGACGACGCGGTGATTCCGTTCCTGGGCAGCCCGATCCGGGTATCGGGTTATCTACGGGACGAGTTGCGGCAGGTCGTCCGCGCAGCGGGTTTCGAGATCGCCGGGGAGGACTCGTACGCGTACGCGCCGGCCAGCACCGAAGTACCCCCCGAGATCCAGCTCTTCCTGCACTGCCGACGGAGCGCCTGAACACTGGCGCCCGACGCCGGCCCCGGACGGATGGAACCCCACGCGTGACGGAGTACCCGACCTCCAAGGACGGCCGACAGGCCGCCGCCCAGCCCGGGCACGCCCCGGCGAACGCCGCTGCCCCGGGTCAGGATCCCGCGGGCCGGCCCCGCCCGGCGGCCGGCCGCGCGGGCGACCGCGACGGCGCGTCAGCCGCCGCTCGGCGTTCCCGGCCCCGCCCGCGCGGCGACGGCACGGACGGCGACCCGGAACCGCCCCCCGCCGAGGGGGACCCCGATGACGCCGGGGTGCGCGGTGCGCGCCCGGCCCCGCGGCGGGCCGCCGGCACACCGGAGGACCCGCGGACCGCGGTGGCACGCCAGGGCGGACGTGCGCGCGGCACCCCGGCGGCCCGTACGGGCCACGAGGAGGGCCGGGACGCCACGGCGAACGCGGCCCGCGCCGGACGCCCGCGCGGTGCCGCCGTGGCCGTCGGCATGGCCGCGACCCGCAAGGGCGATCTGCCGCAGGACTCCAGCTCCGCCGATCGCGAGGCCGCCGCGGCCGCGGCCCGGCGGGGCCGGCCCCGCGGCCGGGCCCGCCGCCCGGCCGGCACGGGTCCCGAGACCGCGGCACAGCCCCAGCCGCCGGCCCAGCGTACGGAGACCCATGAGCGAGCGGACGCGGCTCCTGACGGCCCGGGCGGAGACGGCGGCGTCGTGCTGACCGCGGCCGAGCTGGCCGCCCGGCACCAGCGGGACGGTGACCGGCTGCGGTTCATCGGTGCCGCCACCCGCCGGATCGCGCGCGGTATCGACCTCGACGAGATCGTGCTCGGCCTGTGCCGGGCCACCGTGCCGACCTTCGCCGACGTCATCCTCGTCTATCTGCGCGATCCGCTGCCGGTCGGTGACGAGCGGCCCGTCGACCCGTTCGTGCTGCGGCTGCGCCGGACCGACCGGCTGCCGCCCGGGCGCGGCGGCGGCACCGGCGGCATGACGGCCTCCGGTACGGAGCGGGGGCCGGCCGCGGCCGGCGAATACACGGAGCGCACGGAGCGCACGGAGCGCACGGAGCGCACGGACCGCGAGCAGCGCGCCCTGCACCCGCGGGACACGGCGGGGCAGGACCCCGCGCACCCGTCCGGGACCGTGGCCGGCCCCATGCCGCCGACGGCCGTGAAGCTCGCGGAAGTGGCACCGGGCGGGCCGCTGGCCGAGGTGCTGCGCGGCGTCCGCCCGGTGTTCGGCGACTCCGAGGGGGCCCTGGACGCCGTCCCGGAACTGCTGGGCCCGGACTATCCGGTCCCGGCCGGCCGGCGGGCCGTCCTCGCGCCGCTGCGCGGGCGCCGCCGGGTGATCGGCGCGGCGGTGTTCCTGCGGCTCACCGACCGGCCCGCGTTCGAGGCCGACGATCTGCTGGTCGCCGCCCAGCTGGCGACGCACACGGCGCTCGGGGTGGACAAGGCCGTGCTGTACGGGCGCGAGGCGTACATCGCCGACGCCCTGCAGCGCTCCATGCTCCCCGACTCGCTCCCCCAGCCCACCGGCGTCCGGCTCGCCAGCCGCTATCTCCCGGCCGCGGAGACGGCCCGGGTCGGTGGCGACTGGTACGACGCGATCCCGCTGCCCGGCAGCCGCGTCGCCCTGGTCGTCGGCGACGTCATGGGCCACTCCATGACCTCGGCCGCGATCATGGGTCAGCTCCGCACGACGGCGCAGACGCTGGCCCAGCTCGACCTGCCGCCGCAGGAGGTGCTGCACCACCTCGACGAGCAGGCGCAGCGGCTGGGCAGCGACCGGATGGCGACCTGCCTCTACGCGGTGTACGACCCGGTCGCGCACCGGATCGTCGTCGCCAACGCGGGCCATCCGCCGCCGGTGCTGCTCCATCTCGGCGGCCGGGCCGAGGTGCTGCGCGTTCCGCCGGGCGCGCCGATCGGCGTGGGCGGAGTGGACTTCGAGGCGGTGGAGCTGGACGCGCCCGCCGGGGCGACGCTGCTGCTCTACACCGACGGCCTGGTGGAGTCCCGGCTGAGCGACGTGTGGACGGGCATCGAGCAGCTCCGCGAGAAGCTGGTGGCGACGGCGCGGCTGACCGGCCCGGACCATCCGCCGCCGCTGGAGCCGCTCTGCGACGAGGTGCTGGACATGCTCGGCCCGGGCGACCGGGACGACGACATCGCCCTGCTCGCGGCCCGGTTCGACGGCATACCCCCGAGCGATGTGGCGTACTGGTTCCTCGATCCGCAGGAGCGGGCGCCGAGCAAGGCGCGCCGGCTGGCCCGGCGGGCGCTGGCGCGGTGGGGGCTGGAGGATCTCACGGACTCCGTGGAGCTCCTGGTCAGCGAGGTGGTGACGAACGCCGTCCGGTACGCCGAACGCCCCGTCACGCTGCGGCTGCTGCGGACCGACGTCCTGCGCTGCGAGGTCGGTGACGACGTGCCGCAACTGCCGAGGCTCCGTCAGGCGCGGCCTTCGGACGAGGGCGGCCGCGGCCTGTACCTGGTCAACAAGGTGGCACGGCGGTGGGGCGCGACCCGGCTGAGCACGGGCAAGGTCGTCTGGTTCGAACTGCCCTTCACGAACGGGGGTTAGCGGAGCCCGCCGTGCCGGAGCGGACTCCCGGCCCCGGGAGCCGCCGGCGGACCGGTGACGGTCGGGCTCGGCGGCCGACCGCCGCAGGGCCGTGCAGTCGGCGCGCCGCACCCAACGGGCCTTCTACGTGCCGTCCCCCGGCCCGGTGTCCGTCCCGGCGGCGTTGCGGGCACCGCCGTCGCCCGTTCCGTCGCCCGGCGGGACGGGCAGGGTGGACGCGGAGGGCGGCGCCGTGTCCCCCGGCGGCCGGTCCCCCGGCGGTGTGGACGTGGCGGGCGGCGGCAGCGTGCCGGCCGGCGGCGGGGTGACGGTCTCCGGCGGGCCGGGCTCGGTGGGCTCCGGCGGCTCGGGCGACTCCGGCGCCTCGCTCACGCTCTCCGAGGGGCTGGGCGGGATGCTCGGCTCGGGTGCCTCCATGACGTCCAGGTCGAACTGGGCCGCGGGCTTGCCGCTCAGGGCGAGCCGGTTGTACTCGGCCCAGACCTGGGCCGGGTAGCCGCCGCCGTTGACGCGCCCTCCGCCGCCCGTGCCCCGCAGGGAGACCTGCTTGCCGCCCTCGCCCTCGCCGAAGAGGCCGACGGTGGTGACCAGGTCGGGGGTGTAACCGGCGAACCAGGCCGACTTGTTGTCGTCGGAGGTGCCGGTCTTGCCCGCGAAGTTGAGCGTGTTGGAGCGGATGCCCTTGGCCGTGCCGTCGTTGACGACGCCCCGCAGCACGGAGGTGACGGTGTCGGCGGTCTGCCGTTCGATCATCTGCTCGCCGATCGCGTCGGGCAGCTCCACCACGCGGTCGCCGCGCTTGGCGGACTTCACCAGCCGGGGCTTCACCTGCTCGCCGTGGTTGGCGAGGGTGGCGTAGACGGCGGCCATGTCCAGCGGGCTGGCGCCCATGACGCCGAGGGACATGGCGGGCTTGACGTCGAAGCCGCTGGCGTCGCCCTTCATGCCGAGCTGGATACCCATCTGTTTGGTCCGTTCCAGCCCGGCGTCCACGGCCATCTGCGCGAAGACGGAGTTGACCGAGTTGTTCATGGCCTGCTGGACGGTGATCGGGCCGTAGTCGACGTCGCCCTGGTTGGGCGGGGCGAAGGGGGTGTCACTGCCCTCGACGGGCCGCTCGCTGGTGCCGTCGTACACGGTGTTCGGCGTGATCGGCTGCCCGTCCTGGGTGCTGGCGGCCTTCTCGAACGCGGTGGCGAGGACGACGGGCTTGAAGGTGGAGGCGGGCTGGTAGTCCCGGCGGGTGGCGTTGTTGATGAAGTGCTCGACGTAGTTCCGGCCGCCGTACATGGCGACCACCGCCCCCGTCTCCGGGTCCACCGAGACGGCGCCGGGCTGGGCCTGGGCGTCGACCTCCCGTTGCTCCGGGTCGAGATCGTCCAGCAGGGCCCCCTTGACGGCCTTCTCCAGGTCGCGCTGCTTCTTCTTGTCGATGTTGAGTTCGATGGTCCAGCCGCGGGCGGCGAGCTCCTGCTCGTCCACGCCCGCGGCGATCAGCTCGGCCTTCGCCGCCTCGACGAAGTAGCCGGCCTGACCGCCCAGCCCCGGGTTGGGCTCGGGCTGCCCCGGCTCGGGGAAGGTCATGTCCCGCCGCTCGGCGGGGCTGAGCCACTTCATCTCGACCATGTTGTCGAGGACGAAGTGCCAGCGGTCGGTCACCAGTTGCCGGGCTTTCGGACCGGCCACCGCCAGGTCGTACTGGCTGGGTGCCTGGAGCAGCGCGGCAAGGTAGGCGCTCTGCTCGACGGTGAGGTCCTCGACGTCGGTGTCGTAGTACGCCTTGGCCGCGGCCTGGACGCCGTACGCGCCGCGCCCGAAGTAGCTGGTGTTCATGTAGCCGGCCAGTATCTCGTCCTTGGACTGCTGCCGGTCGACCTTGAGCGCGATGATCAGCTCCCTGGCCTTGCGGGTGACCGTCTGCTCCTGGCTGAGGAAGTAGTTCTTCACATACTGCTGGGTGATGGTCGAGCCGCCCTGCTTCCGCCCCATCGCGGTGGAGACCAGGGCGCGGGTGAGGCCCTTCACGTCGACGCCGGGGTCCTGGTAGAAGGTCTTGTTCTCGGCGGCGACGAAGGCGTACTGGGTGCCCTTGGGGACCCGGCTGATCGGCACCAGCTCGCGGTTGAAGTCGCCCTCGCGCGCGATGAGCGCGCCGTCACTGAAGGTGAAGGCGTTGCTCTGCGCCGTCGCCTCCGGGTTGCCGCCCTCGGGCACGTCGACGAGCAGGTAGAGCACGAAGAAGGAGCCCACTGCGAGTGCTCCGAGCAGCACGAACGTGCCCAGCACCCTCTTCAGTGTGAAGAGCCGGCGTATGAACCCGCCCCGTTCTTCACGGGCCCACTGCTGCTGGGCCCGTCGGTAGTCCGCGCGTCCCATGATCCGAGCTCCAGTCCTCAATGCCCCCGGGAAACGACAAAAGCTAACACCCTATACGCACGGGACGCCCCGGAGTTCTCGGCTCCGGTGCCGTGAGAATCAGCACCCGTCGGGAGGGGAACCACCGGGCCTCGCCCTGCGTCGAAAATAGTGATATCACTTAGATAGAACATCGCCGATCGAACGCCGATCGAGCACCGCCCGAACGAGACGGGGACCCGCCATGCCGAAGACTCCACCCACCACCACGCACGACCGCGCCGCCGCGGCGGCAGCCGCGAACGGGACCGCCGACGGCGGCGACCTGCCGGAGATGCCGAAGCCGCGGGTCACGGAGTTCGCCGCCAACAGCATCGGCGGCGGCCTGGCCCTGCTCCTCGGCCTGATCGGGCTGCTCGCGGGCGCAGGTCTGGTCGTCCTGGGCTCCGGGGCCGGGAACGACGGCTCGACCGGGACCGCGGTCACCCTGATCATCCTCGGGGTGCTGCTCTTCCTCGGCTCGATCTTCGCCATGGCCGGGCTCAACATGGTCGCCCCCGGCGAGGCCCGCGTCGTCCAGCTCTTCGGCCGCTACACCGGCACGATCCGCACCGACGGCCTGCGCTGGGTCAACCCGCTCACCAGCCGCCAGAAGATCTCCACCCGGGTCCGCAACCACGAGACGGCCGTCCTCAAGGTCAACGACGCCTACGGCAACCCGGTCGAGCTGGCCGCGGTCGTCGTCTGGAAGGTCGAGGACACCGCGCAGGCGGTCTTCGAGGTGGACGACTTCCTGGAGTTCGTCTCCACCCAGACCGAGGCCGCCGTCCGGCACATCGCCATCGAGTACCCGTACGACGCCTACGACGAGGAGGCGCTGTCGCTCCGGGGAAACGCCGAAGAGATCACCGAGAAGCTGGCGGTTGAGCTCTCCGCCCGGGTCCAGGCCGCGGGCGTCCGCATCATCGAGTCCCGCTTCACGCACCTCGCGTACGCCCCGGAGATCGCCTCGGCCATGCTCCAGCGGCAGCAGGCGGGCGCGGTCGTGGCGGCGCGGCGGCAGATCGTGGACGGCGCGGTCGGCATGGTCGAGGCGGCGCTCAACCGGATCAGCGAGCAGGGCATCGTCGAACTGGACGACGAACGGCGGGCGGCCATGGTCAGCAATCTGATGGTGGTCCTGTGCGGCGACCGCTCCCCGCAGCCGGTCCTCAACACGGGCGGCCTGTACCAGTGACCCCTGACCGGGACGAGACCGCCGACCGGGCCGAACCCGATCCGCAGCCCCCTCCCGGGCCCGGCCCCGCCGAACCCGCCGCCTCCCCCGGGCCGGCCACCGGCCCGGGGCGGGGCACCGCTTCCCGGACGGACACCACCCCGGGGGCGGGCAGCACCCCGGGAGCGGAAACCCCCGCGCCGGACACCGCCCCCGACCGGGACACCGCCTCCGTGTCAGCCCCCACCAGCGAATCGAACCCCGCTCCCGGCATCGGCTCCACAGGCCCCCCGGGCCCGGCCGGGCGCCGGCCGCGGCAGCAGCGCAAGCAGGTGCTGCTGCGGCTCGACCCGGCCGTGCACGACGCCCTCGCCGCCTGGGCCGCGGCCGAACTGCGCTCCACCAACGCGCAGATCGAGTTCCTCCTCCGCCGCGCCCTCTCCGACGCGGGCCGCCTCCCGAAAACGGTCCGCCCCATCCCGAAGCGGGGCCGGCCACCGAAGTCGGGTACGGGGGACGGCGATCCGGCACCCACCGGCCCGGGCTGACGGATTGGGCGGGTGGGCTGCACCCGGCCACGCCCCCCTGCGGGGCTCCGACCGCAGAGCCGCTGAGGTCAACCGATGCGACGCGGCCCCTCCGAGCCGGCCCCAGGGGGCTTGATCACGAGCATGGTCCAGGCAGCGTCGTCCTCTTGGACAGTCACCAGGTCGGCGGTGCCATCACGGCCGTGGAAGCTCACTCGTGGCCCTGATCGCATGGACCGATGGCTTATCCCGCTCGCCTTCACGGCTTGATATGGACAGTTTGCAGCAAACCTCGACCACACGTGGCGTTTGTCACCCACTCCGCAAGATCGACACGCCTTGAACGTGCGCATTCGGAGAACGTACCTTGATCCCTGTTGATCAACCGCCCGGTCACCAACCGGGCGTTGCGTCAGCGTCGTTCGAGGTAGGGGGGGCTTCGGCCGACTACACGTGTGCCCTCCGCCTGCTCTCTCCCATCCCTGTCACAGCCCACAAGGCTGTGACCGCACCGGAGGTGACAGGAATGAACAAGGCCTTCAGCAACACAGCTCGCTTAGCCGCGGCAACCGGCTTTGCCATCGCGGCACTCGGCGCCACGACCACCGCTCATGCCGAGACCCGCGCTCCCGCCGGCGAGGTGGGCGTTCAGACCAGCTGCCCGTCCAGCGGCAGCATCGACAGGGCTTATGTTTGCACCAGCCTGAGCAGCGGTGTCCTCTTCCACCGCAAGTACACCAACGACGTGGCCAGCACTTGGTACTCCAAGGACAGCGGAGGCCGCATCAGCGCCCGCCTCGGCTACGATGGCGCCGGCTCCAAGTGGACCGGCTACTACACGATCCTCTCCGGACAGAAGAAGACCGGCAGTTGGAGTGGTGTCGCCTACTGCAACTCCACGATCGGCAAGATGCAGGTTAAGGGTCAGCAGACCTTCCAGACCCCGCTGGCCAACTGCGACCGCTGAGCACCCGCGGACGGTCCGGTCACGCCTGCTTCAGGTGGGACCGGACCGGTTCCCGGTTCTTGTCGTGTCCCCTTAACCGATGGGTTCGTCACCTCCCGTGTTCTCCGCGATCTTCCAAGACCGCATGGTCTTCGTCATCTCTGCCTGCTTGGCCGTTCTGTTGGCCGCCGCGATCTCCTTCATCCTCGCGCGACGCTTCGATGCACGAGCGTGGTCCTGGGCCGGTCTGAGTGCCTCCATCACCGCCGAAGTGGCTCTGACTCTGTTCCTCCCCAGCGGTGACGGGGCGGCAGGCACCGGGCGCTGCGTGATCAACCGCAATTTCGCCGAACCCTTCGCCACCGAGCAGGGCCTTCTCAACGCCGCCCTCTTCATGCCGATCGGAGTCTTCGGTGTCCTGGCCCTCCGTCGGCTTCTGCCGGTGCTGGCCGGAGGTATCGGACTGTCACTGGCCACTGAACTACTGCAAACCATGCTTCCGGGTGTCAGCCGCGGCTGTGACAGCAGCGATCTTCAGATGAACGCTCTCGGCGCCATCTTCGCAGCCATGCTCACCTGGTGGTTCCTGCGAATCCGTGGCCGCGAGTTGCCTCCCGCCGGCACGGCCGCCAAGCCGACGGCACTGGTCAGCACAGCAGCCCTCGCAGCGGCCGCCGTAACGTGGACGGCGTTCATCACGCCGATCAACGTGGACGCCACCAGTCTTCAGCTGACCGGCGCCAAGGAACGTACGGCGGCCGAGGAGGCCTTGAAACGGGCATTCGACGACCACGTTGAGATCAGCGCCGTTCAACTACAAACAGGATTCGAGGGCCGTACCGACTCCCTGCTGATCACTCTCGATCAGGGCGGTGCCGAACTCAGCTGGCCCGACGCCTCGCGCTTCACCGCGACCCTGGAGAACTCCAGCGTCACCACCGAGGACAGCTTCCCCGTCGAAGGTGTCAGTCGGCCTCCGGAAGACGAGCAGGAAGCGCTGGAGATCGCCCGCCGTTACGCGGAGCCACGCTACCCCTGGGGGCTGCGGAACTCCGAAGTGCAGTCCGTTGCCGTCGGGGACCGGGGCGAGCTGGGCTGGATCGTCAGCTGGCGCAGGCTCAACGAGGACAAGATCCTGATGCCCATGCGCCTGGATGTGCAGATCAATACCGCAGGACGCGTCTCCCAGTTACTCGTCCACCACATCGAGGATCCCAAGAACCTGCCCAAGCCAGCCATTACCCGCAAGGCGGCCTCCGCCATCGCGCTGCGGACCATCGAGCGACCGGACTCTGCGGAGCACGTCCGCGTCCCGGAGTGCGCCCTGCGCGCAGTCGACAGGAACGGCACCTGGGGCGTCAACTGGATCTGCGCGTTCGAGTCCGCTGACCCGAAGCTGACCCCGGCCCCCGTGGTCATGGACGCCGTCACCGGGAAACCACAGGAACAGCAGCAGGCCGAGGAGTTGGAGCCTCCCTCCGGCACCGTGTCCGACGTCCCTCCGGAAGAGAACGGGCCGGGGGTCGCCCCCGAGGCCCCGTGACAGCGAGAGTGACCCGCGCCCTCGCCGACGCCGGCCGCCTCCCGAAGACGCGCCGCCCGATCCCGAGATGGGGGCACCCACCGAGGTCCGGCACGGGGGACGGCGGCCCTGCGCCGACTCCGGACACCGGCCCGGGCTGACGGAAGGGGCGGGCGGGCTGCGCCCGGCCGTTCCTCCCGCGAAGCTCCGACCGCGAAGAACCGTGGTCAACCGATGCGGCGCGGCCCTTCCGGGCCGGGCTCAGGGTGCTTGATCACGAACATGGTCCAGGTGTCACAGCGAGGGCTCCGCCGGTAGAAGACGTTGGGCTGGACCGGTTCGCACGACGCCAGCAGGACGTCTCCCCGCTCAAGGCGAAAGGTCTTCTCGAAAACGGTGCTCAGCCGCGCACGGACGACGCGAAACCGCAAGGCGTAGTGTCCTGGCGGCAGTTGTGCGAACGTGGGACGCTTCGACGTCCGGTCCGCGGAAGCCAGCGACTCACCGGCCAACTCGACCACCACAACGCACCACTTGCGGGAAGGACTCCGGATCGCGGCGTGCAGCAGCACGCCCGTCCTGCCCCGTCTCCGAGCCATCCGGAGCCGGAATCGAACCGCCCACGGCACGCGCGGCACCTCTTCGGCCTCAACGACCCGCAGTGCTTGGTCCGGCACCGTTCCCCCATTTCCCCGTTCTGCCGTCGAAACCTCGCCGGCTCTCCTGACGATCACCGGATCCACTGCGGCTCTGCGGACGCACGGCAACGTCACACATCGGCAGTCCCCCAGTGGTCCCGCTCGCGTTCACCGCACCTCGTGAAGCGGTTCCTCATCGTCCCTTCCGCTGCGCCCCGATCGCACTGCCGAGGCCCACGCCGACCACCACCGAAATGATGAGGTCAAAGGGAGCCGGCAGCGGACGGCAGACGACATAGACCCCCACCACGAAGACACCCCCGACGACCAGTCTCCAACGGCCAACGGCCGACCTGCCGGTCTGCATCTGCCCTCCGCGTCGTAGCCAGTTCCGCTCCAGCACCAGGCCGCAACGCGCATCCCAACTCATTGCATTCGCAGCGCACTCCACCAAGGCGGAGCTCACTCCCCACCGTGCTCCATTGCCCCTGAGCTCACCTCTCCGGGCCGGTTTCAGCCGGGGCCTCTCTCAGTACCTCCGGAACCGAGCGGTGGTGCCGCAGCTCTCTCGGCCGTGGGGACGCCGCCTGGCCGGGCCTCCGGGATGGTGACGCGGTACGGGAAGGCCGCGCCGTCCACAAGGTTCTGGAGTGCCGCGACCACCTGCGCCCCCATCACGAGGGGCGCCCCGGGCTCGTGCATGACCCGGACCATCGCGTACAGCACGTCCGCGAACGGATGCACCCGCAGCGCCCGGACCACGTCCTCCGCCTCGGACCTCTCGCCGCTCCGGCACAGTCCGCCGTAATCACGGAGCATGGACTTGCAGCGGACGTAGGCATGAGCCCTGCCCCGCTTCAGCACCTCCCGGTCCAGCCCGAACGTGCGAATCGTCTCGGCGCCTTTCTCCGTGCGCGGACGGTACTCGCCGGTCGGCAGGATCAGCCGGAGGTGATCGGCCGGGTCCTCACGGCAGGGGTCCACCAGCAGGCAGGAACCGTCGGGTCCGCACGGGTAGCGGTCGCGTTTCTCATTGCTGTTGCAGTGCGAGCAGGCGAGGAGATGGTTGAGCCAGTCGAAGGCACGCAGCGAGGCACGGGCGGGCGGTTCGAAGTGGTCGATGGCTGTCCCCTCGCTGTCACCGCAGTACATGCACCGGGTGATCCCGGGAGCGGTGGTTTCCAGCAGTTCCAGCAGCGAGCCGCGCACCGCACGGGCCCGGCGCCACTCCTGCCGCGCCTCGGCGGCTCCGGCCGCCCGGTCTCTCAGCGCGGCGGCGCGGCGCGACAGGCGGTCGCGTAACTCACCGTCCAGGGGCGGCCGCCTGAGCGGGATCATCCGCAACGCCTCGCGAGCCGGGCCGACACCTCGTCCACACGGGCGGCGGCCGAGCTCGTCAGGATCTCGCTGAGCTGCCGGTACTCCTCGACCTGCTCGGGCGTCGCCTCCCCGGAGAGGACCGGTCCCTCCAGGTCACCGAACTTTGCGGCGCAGTTCCTCGGCCCGTTCCGAGTACGGGCTGTCCAGCCCGAACAGATCGGAGAGCACGGCGTCGTCACCGCTGCCGTATACGACCCTCCGGTAGAGGTCGTCGCCCACCGTGCGCGGTGGCTCCTGCTCGTCCGGGCCGGCCAGCCGGATGAGCCCGCCGGGGTCGGCCGACTGGGAGATGTACGGGCTGTGGGTGGTGACGATGAACTGGATCCGGGGGAAGTGCGCCGTGAGCCAGCCGCCGATCCGCTTCTGCCAGCTCACATGGAGATGCGCGTCCACCTCGTCGATGAGGACGACCCCCGAGAGCGGGACGGCCGGGGCATCGCCGGAGGTGTCCAGCGGCAGTTCGCCGTAGCGGAGCTGGAGGTGCCGCAGCAGGTCCACCACGACAGCGGTGACCGTGCGGTATCCGTCGCTCATCTCCCGGAGCGGGAACTCCCGGCCGCCCCGGCGCACCCACAGTCCTTCGGAATCCACCCGTACGACGCGGTATCCGTCCGGCAGCAGACCGTCTCCGAGCAGGGCGAAGACCGCGTCGATCAACTCCTGGGCGTCCGAACGGCCTTCGAGACGCCTGAGGTGCTGCTGGATCAGCCAGGCGACGCTCTCCCCCAGCGCCGCGCCCTCCTGGAAGAGCGTGGCCACGCTCTGGGCGGGCATCGCGGATGCGGGCACGTCGACCGTGCCGCCCGTGAGACGCCGGTGCGGTCCGTAGCCGGCGCAGAAGTCACGGGGGACCGAGGACGGTGTGATCGGGGTGTGCAGCTCGTAGGACCAGCTCAGAGCGGGTTCGCCCGTCGACTGCCCGGCCCCGATGCGACAGGTCGTGTGGAAGCCCTCGGCCACCATGTCCACCGCGATCAGGGGGTCACTCCGCGATGACGACGCCGACCAAGCCTCCGGACCGCCTGTCAAGGACTCGTGCTTCTCGTTGAGAAACGCCATCGCCAGGGCGCGCAGCAGTGTGGTCTTGCCGGAGCCGTTGCGGCCCGCGAGCACGGTCCAGCCCGCGTGACTTCCGTCCGGGCGCATCAAGTCCAGATCGACCCGGCGTTGGCCCTGAAAGCCGCGGACACCGTCAACTCGCAGCCTGGACACGTACATCGCGGCCTCCCGCCTCACCGACCGGGCCAGGTTAGGCCCTGGGCGGGCGAAGTCCGCGTCCACGGGCGAGCGTTCGGGAGCATGTCCGCGCGGTGGCGTCACGGTCGTGCGGTCAGCCCTCCGCCGCACGGCCGGCGTCCATGTCGTTCTCTTCGACGGTCAGGAGATCGTCGGGGCTGAGCAGGACCGGCCCGCCGTGCTCGGTTTCGCCGGGTGCACTGTCGCCGGGACGGGTGAGCAGATCCGCCCGCTCGGCCGGTCGCCCGGGGACCGCCGAGCGAGTCCCCCTGGTGACCAGTTCGGCCAGTTCCGTCACCACGTCCGGGCGGGCCCGGCCCAGTTCGACCAGCGGGCGGCCGGTGATGACCGGCCATTGGTCGACGCCGAGCGACGGCAGTGTCAGCCCGGCCGCGTCGAGGGCTTCGGCGAGCGCCTGCGCCGCGTCCTCCGCCTCCTCCCAGGGGTCCGGACGCCACTTCGGGACCGGTCCGTGCCCGCCTCGGCGCCCCTGGCTTTCCGCGCCCGTCATTCCCATGTGCCTTCGCCCGTCTGTGCGTTGCTTCGCCGGCCGCACTTCCTTCGAGTGAGCCGTGACGTTCCGTGCTCCCATCGTCGCGGTGCGCGGCTAGCGTGACCAGGGCTGATGGTTGACGGCCCGGGCCGTCAAGAGGGGAGGACCTGCACCGATGTCCGCTGCCGACGAACTCGACCCGACGTCTTCCGTCCTGGCCTTCTTCGCCTCGGAGTTGCGGCGCGTGCGCCTGGAGGCAGGGGTCCCCCAGAAGGAGCTGGCCAGGCGGGCTTATATCACCCCGTCGCTGCTGTGCAAGATCGAGTCGGCCTGCCGGGTGCCGTCACAGGACCTGGCGGAGCAGTTCGACCAGGTGCTGGGCTCGGGCGGGCACTTCGCGCGGCTCTGGCCGCTGGTCATCAAGCACGCGTATCCGTCGTGGTTCCGGCCGTATGTGGAACTGGAGCGTGCCGCCACAGTCATCCGCTCGTTCCAGGTCCAGTTCGTGCACGGACTCCTGCAGACGGAGGACTATGCGAGGGCCGTGCTGGCTGCGGGTCGCCCGGACTGCGTTGAGGATCTACTCACCGCACGGCTTGAGCGGCAGCGTGTTCTCAACCGCGAGACACCACCTCAGCTGTGGCTCATCCTCGATGAGACCGTGCTGCGCCGGGTGATCGGCAGTCCAGCCGTGATGCACGCGCAGTTGAGCAGGCTTCTGGAAGCGGCTGAGCGGCCACGGAACGTCATCCAGGTCGTGCCGTACGCTGCGGGCGCACACGCGGGTTTTGGGCCGTTCACCGTACTTTCCTTCGCTGAAGGCGCAGATGTCGTACACGAGGACGGCTTCTCCCGCGGCCAACTTCTGGCCGATCCGGGTGACGTCAACGCGGCCGTGCGCTCCTATGATCTGCTCAGGGCCGTCGCCCTGTCGCCCAGCGCGTCCGTAGAGCTGATCACCGCTGCCATGAAGGAACTGAGCCCATGACGACGACCGTTCCACGGGACCTCTCCAGCCTGACGTGGCGCAAGAGCAGCCACAGCAGCGGCAACGGCGGTGAGTGCCTCGAAGTCGCCGATGGCCTCGCAGACACCGTCCCAGTCCGTGACAGCAAGAACCCGCAAGGCCCCGCTCTGACTTTCCCGGCCACCGCTTGGACCGCCTTTGTCACCGGCATCAGGACGGGCCGCCTCTCCTGACGCGGCGGCCGGTCAACCCGCCGACCGTTCCGCTCAGCCCTCCTGCCGGGGCGGCTCCGCTTCCCGGACCCGGTTCGGGTCCTCCGCGCCGCCGGTGCGGGCCTCGGTGCGGCGGCCCCGGGCGAGATAGTCCCGGACGATCAGCTCCACCGCGTCCTGCGGGTTCTTCGTGCCCGACAGCAGCATCACCTCGATCACGAGATCCGCGTCGAGCGTTACCGTCACCTTCGCCATGGTGAGCCCTCCCCTTCCGGTCGGGGCACAGCATCTCCCGGCCCGGGGAATTCGGCCAGCAGCGAGCCGGCCCAGGGTTGCTCACCCCATCGGGTGAGATGGCGCCGTCCTGGTTCAACTGCCGGACGCGGCAACCAGAATGGTGGCTTCCCGGCCCTTCGGATCAGCAGGAGCCTCCTTGTCCGACCGCACACCGGTGGGCGAGCCCGGAGATCGCTTCCGTACGGCTCTGCTCGATGAGGCGGAGTGGATCTCCCAGCGGCTGCCCGGGTGCCGCGTCGAGATCCTCGACGGTGAGATCACCGTGACGCCTCTGCCGGACGCGGCACACGCCGAGGCGCTGACCGATCTCACGCTTGAGCTCATCCGGCTGCACGACCGGCGGACGTGCGTGGTGCAGCGGGTCGGCCTGTGGCTCCCCGGCGGGCCGTCCGACTTCGCGGTGCCCGATCTGTCCGTCATCGACGGCGACTACAACGACCACCTGGTCGCGTACAACTGCTACGCCCCCTCCATCTTCCGGCTGGCGCTCGAAGTCACCTCGCACAACTACGGCAACGAGCACCGGAAGACGACCGCGTACGCGACCGCCGGCATCCCGGTGTACGTGATCGCCGACCGCGGGGAGCGGCGGGTGCACGTGCTCACCGGGCCACGCGGCGGGCGGTACCGGGAGCGTGCGACGTACCGGCCCGGCGAGTCGTTCGCGCTCCCTGCGGCCGTCGGCGCGCCGGTCCGCCTTTCCGCCGACAGCGCCCTCGGACCCGTGTGGGACACCCGGTCCGCCGGTACACCGTAAGCATCAACCCGGCTACCCGACAGCAGAGTTGATGCCCTGACCTGCGAGAACGTCAACGCACCCTTGACGTATACACTCCGTGTATACACCTGGTGTACAGTGCTCCGCATGTCCATCGGTCACACTCTGCTCGGGCTGCTGGAGTCCGGGCCGCGCCATGGTTACGACCTCAAGCGCGCCTTCGACGAACGCTTCGGCCACGACCGGCCGCTGCACTACGGCCAGGTCTACGCGACCATGTCGCGGCTGCTGAAGAACGGCCTCGTGGAGGTCGACGGCATCGAGCCCGGCGGCGGGCCCGAGCGGAAGCGGTACGCCATCACCGACGCCGGGATCACCGATGTCGAGCGGTGGCTCGCCTCGCCCGAGAAGCCGGAGCCGTATCTCCAGTCGACCCTCTACACCAAGGTCGTCCTCGCGCTGCTGACCCACCGCGACGCCACCGAACTCCTCGACCGGCAGCGGTCGGAGCATCTGCGGCTGATGCGCGAGCTGACCCGGCGCAAGACGAGCGGCGACCTCGCCGACCAGCTCATCTGCGACCACGCCCTCTTCCATCTCGAAGCCGATCTGCGCTGGCTGGAACTGACCGCCGCCCGGCTCGACGCCCTCGCCTCGGAGGTCCGTTCATGAAGCCCGAACCCGCCCCCACTGCCGCCACCACCTCCGCGCCGCACCCGGCGTCCGGCCGGGCCGGCGCCTTACTGGCCGCTGAGGACCTGCACAAGACCTACGGCACCACCCCCGCCCTCGACGGGGCCTCCTTCGCCATCCGGCCCGGCGAGATCGTCGCCGTCATGGGTCCCTCGGGCTCCGGCAAGTCCACGCTGCTGCACTGCCTCGCCGGGATCGTCACCCCCGACTCCGGCCGGGTGCTCTACCAGGGCCGGAACATGTCGGCCATGACGGACGCCGAGCGGAGCGCGCTGCGACGCGGCGAGTTCGGGTTCGTGTTCCAGTTCGGGCAGCTCGTGCCGGAGCTGACCTGCGTCGAGAACGTCGCCCTGCCGCTCCGGCTCACCGGCACGGGCCGCAAGGAGGCCGAGTCCCGCGCCGCGGCCTGGATGGACCGGCTGGAGGTGAGCGATGTCCGGGGCAAGCGGCCCGGCGAGGTCTCCGGCGGCCAGGGGCAGCGGGTCGCCGTCGCCCGCGCGCTGGTGAGCGGCCCGCGCGTGCTCTTCGCCGACGAGCCGACCGGCGCCCTGGACTCCCTCAACGGTGAGCGCGTCATGCAGCTCCTCACCGAGGCCGCCCGCTCCACCAACGCCGCCGTCGTCCTCGTCACCCACGAGGCGCGGGTGGCGGCCTACTCCGACCGCGAGGTCGTCGTCCGCGACGGCGTCGCACGGGACATGGCGGGTGCGGTATGACCAGCACCGACACCGACACCGGCATACGCGCGGAGCGGGAGACCGCCGCCCCTCCCCCGCCCGCCACGGATTCCCGCTCCGCGCCGGCCCGCTGGGCGGCCGATCTGCTCATGGGCGTCCGGTTCGCCTTCACAGGCGGGCGCGAGGGCTGGGTCCGCGCGGTGCTCACCGCCGTCGGCGTCGGCCTCGGCGCCGCCCTGCTCCTCGCCGCGGCCTCCGTACCGGAGGTCATGGCCAACCGTGACGCGCGGGGCACCGAACGCTCCGCCTCCAACTTCGGTCAGGAGGTGGCGCCCGGCCCCGGCACCGTCGAGGTCGGCCAGGCCAACACCGAGTACCGCGGCGACGGCATCAACGGCCTGCTGGTACGAGCGGACGGGGACGAGCCGCCGGTACCGCCCGGCCTCTCCGCACTCCCCGCCCCCGGCGAGATGGCGGTCTCCCCTGCCCTCCGCGAGCTGCTGGACTCCCCGGACGGCGAGCTGCTGCGGGAACGCCTGGACTACCGGATCACCGAGACGATCGGCCGGGCGGGGCTGGTCGGCCCGAGCGAGCTGATCTACTACGCGGGTGCCACGGAGGAGGACTTCGCCTCCGGGCACACCTACCACCTCGACCGCTTCGGCTACAGCCCGATCGAGAGCGAGCCCCTTCCCGCCGAACTCCTGCTGCTCGTCATCATCATCTGCGTGGTGCTGCTGCTCCCCGTCATGATCTTCATCGGGACGGCGGTGCGCTTCGGCGGCGAGCGGCGCGACCGGCGGCTGGCCGCGCTGCGGCTGGTCGGCGCGGACGGCCGGATGGTCCGGCGGATCGCCGCCGGGGAGGCCATGGCCGGCGCCCTGCTGGGGCTCGCGGTGGGTGGCGTGCTGTTCCTGCTGGTGCGGGCGTCGATCGAGTCGGTGGTGCTGTTCGACATCAGCACCTTCTCCTCCGACCTCCGGCCGTCACCGCTGCTGGCCGCCCTCATCGTGCTGGCCGTCCCCGCGTCCGCGGTCGTGGTGACCCTTCTGGTGCTGCGCGGGGTCGTCATCGAACCGCTGGGGGTGGTGCGCAGCGCCGTCCCGCGCCGCCGCCGGCTGTGGTGGCGGCTGCTGCTGCCCGGCCTGGGCCTCGCCCTGCTGCTGCCCATGGTGGGCGGCTGGACCGGGGACGGCCCCGGCAGCGGCGACGGTGAGACGTACCAGGTCGCCGGGGGCACGGTGCTCGTGCTCACCGGGGTCGCCGGGCTGCTGCCGTGGCTGGTCGAGTCGGTGGTGAACCGGCTGTCGGGCGGCTCCGTCCCCTGGCAGCTCGCGGTCCGCAGGCTCCAGCTCAGCAGCGGCACGGCGGCCCGCGCGGTCAGCGGGATCACGGTGGCCGTGGCCGGCGCCATCGCGATCCAGATGCTGTTCGCCAGCGCGGAGGCGCAGAACACTGAGGAGACGGGGCAGGACCCCGGCCGGGCCCAGATGTACGTCTCCGTCAGCGCCCGGGAGGGCGGCCTGGTCCGGGAGTTCACCGAGCGGTTCCGGGCCACCGAGGGCGTCACCGGAGTGGTCGGCTACGTCCAGGAGCACGTCACCGAGCCCAAGTCCGCCGTGGGGAAGGGCGAGGAACCGGGGTTCACCAGGCTCACCGTCGCCGACTGTGCCGCGCTGCGCGAGCTGGTCGCGATCGGCGGGCGCTGCGAGGACGGTGACACCTTCGTCACCCCGGTCGGTGGTGCGTATGAGCAGTTCGCCGGGCCCGGCACCACGCTCGACCTCCGCACGGGCGAGGACGGGGGGCCGACCGACGATCCGGTGCTGTGGACGGTGCCCGAGACGGCGAGGACGGTCCCGCTCCGCGAGACCGTGATCGGTGGTCCGCAGTTCGGTGTCTTCGCCACGCCGGCCGCCCTCGACGCGGGCAGGCTCCAGGCCCCGGACGTCGTGGCCGAGCTGCGGCTGGACCCGCGCGAGCCGGACGCGGCCGACCATGTCCGCAACACCGCGGCCGGACTGGCCCCGCTGGCCGACGCGTACACCCTCCACAGCACTCAGCAGGGCGAACGCTTCACCGCCATCAGCCGCGCGCTGTTCGCCGGAGCGACCGCCACGCTGCTGCTCATCGGCGCGAGCATGGTCGTCTCCACCCTGGAGCAGCTCCGGGAACGGCGCCGGCTGCTGTCCGTGCTCGTGGCCTTCGGCACCCGGCGCCGGACCCTCGCCTGGTCGGTGCTGTGGCAGACGGCGGTGCCGGTGGCGCTCGGGCTGGCGCTCGCCGCCGCCGGAGGTGTGGGGCTGGGGGCCGTGCTGCTGAAGATGGTCAACACGCCGGTGTCCGTGGACTGGGCGAGCCTGGGCCTGATGACGGGCGTCGGCGCGGGGCTGGTGCTGCTGGTCACCCTGCTGAGCCTGCCGCCGCTGTGGCGCATGATGCGCCCGGACGGGCTCCGCACGGAGTAGCGTCGGGAGTGGCCCGCCGGCTGCCCGGCCCCGGCCGCCAGCGGGCTTCGGCTACGCCCCCGCCGGCGGCGGAGCCAGGGCCGGGGCGGGGGCCGGCCCCGGCAGGATCCGTACCGGCAGTTCCGTGAGCGCCTCGCGCAACGCGTCCGCGAACGCCTCGAACTCCTCCCGCCGGGCCGCGCCGGAGCGCATGGCCAGCGCTATCCGGCGGGACGGTGCCGGGTCCGCGAAGCAGCCGGTCGCCAGCCGCGTGGAGCGCCCGGTCTCGACCCGCAGCGCGGTGCGCGGCAGCAGCGTGACGCCGAGTCCGCCGGCGACGAGCTGGACCAGGGTGGAGAGCCCGGCCGCGCTGGTGGCGGCTCGCGCGCCGTCCTCGCGGCCCGCCTCGCGGCAGATGTCCAGCGCCTGGTCGCGCAGGCAGTGGCCTTCGTCGAGCAGCAGGAGATCGACGTCGCGCAGGGCTTCCCGGGGGATCCCGGAGCGGTCGGCGAGCGGATGCTCACGCGGGGTGACGAGCACGAAGTCCTCGTCGAAGAGGGGGAGTTCGGTCACCCCGGGGGCGCCGAGCGGCACCGCGAGCAGCAGCAGGTCCAGCCGGCCCCGGCCGAGCCCGTGCAGCAGGGAGGCGGTCTGCTCCTCGTGCACCTGGAGCTCCAGCTCCGGGTAGCGGTCGCGGACCAGCCGCAGCACCGCGGGCAGCAGATACGGCGCCACGGTCGGGATCACGCCGAAGCGCAGCGTTCCGGTGAACGGGGCCCGCGCCGCCTCGGCCTCCTCCAGGAACGCCCCGACGGCCTCCAGGACCGTACGGGCCCGCGCGGCCAGCCGGGCTCCGGCAGGTGTCAGCAGCACCTTGCGTGTCGTACGCTCCAGGAGCCGCACTCCGAGCACCTCCTCCAACGCGGACACGGCGCCGGAGAGGGCGGGTTGGCTCATTCCGAGGTCGATGGCCGCGTCACGGAAGTGCAGTTGCTCGGCCACGGCCGCAAAGGCCCGCAGCTGCGCGAGAGTTGGCTGACGTGCGCCGTTGCGCGCGATTCCTCGTACGGCGGACACCGCTCACCCTCCTCCTGTCAATAGGTGGATCCTATCAATGTGCCGACGCGTGTCGATTTCTTTGATCAATAGCAGCTATGAAAAGGTGAGGAACGTCCAACCCACAGGAATGCCCCCAAAAGGTGCGTTCCACCTTCGCAAGGAGATCGCGTGCTCACCGTCGGAGACCAGTTCCCCGCCTACGACCTGACCGCCTGTGTCGACCTCGACGCGGACAAGGCCTTCGCGCAGATCAACCACAAGACCTACGAAGGCAAGTGGCGCGTCGTCTTCTTCTGGCCGAAGGACTTCACCTTCGTCTGTCCCACCGAGATCGCCGCCTTCGGCAAGCTGAACGAGGAGTTCGCCGACCGCGACGCGCAGATCCTGGGCGTCTCCGGCGACTCCGAGTTCGTGCACCACGCCTGGCGCAAGGACCACGCCGACCTGCGTGACCTGCCCTTCCCGATGCTCGCCGACCCCAAGCACGAGCTGATGCGCGACTGCGGCGTCGAGGGCGAGGACGGCTACGCGCAGCGCGCCGTGTTCATCGTGGACCCCAACAACGAGATCCAGTTCACCATGGTGACCGCCGGCTCCGTCGGCCGTAACCCCAAGGAGGTCCTGCGGGTGCTCGACGCCCTGCAGACCGACGAGCTCTGCCCGTGCAACTGGAAGCAGGGCGAGGAGACCCTTGACCCGGTCAAGCTCCTCGCGGGTGAGTGATCCGGTATGGCACTGGACACGCTGAAGTCCGCCCTCCCGGACTACGCCAAGGATCTGAAGCTGAACCTCGGCTCGGTCATCGGTAACTCCGACCTCCCGCAGCAGCAGCTCTGGGGCACCGTGCTCGCCTGCGCGATCGCCTCGCGCTCCCCGATCGTGCTCCGCGAGCTGGAGCCGGAGGCCCGGTCCTACCTCAAGCCGGAGGCGTACACCGCCGCCAAGGCCGCCGCCGCCGTCATGGCGATGAACAACGTCTACTACCGCACCCGGCACCTGCTGTCGGACCCGGAGTACGGCACGATGCGCGCGGGCCTGCGGATGAACGTCATCGGCAACCCGGGCGTGGAGAAGACCGACTTCGAGCTGTGGTCGCTCGCCGTCTCCGCGATCAACGGCTGCGGCGCCTGCCTCGACTCGCACGAGCAGGTCGTGCGCAAGGGCGGTGCCGACCGGGAGACGGTCCAGGAGGCGTTCAAGATCGCCTCGGTGATCCAGGCCGTCGCCGCGACCCTGGACGCCGAAGAGGTCCTGGCCGGACTCTGATCCGGACGCCGCACGGCGGCGGTAAGGCCGCCGGCGAGACGCTGTTCGCCGGTCCGCCGTGTCCGGGGGGGGACCACTGCCCCGAAAACCCTTTCGGGGAACGGGCGTTCGAACCTCCGGCCGTTCTCCGGGCCGGAGGCTCGCCGGCCGGTGGCACGGTGGAGTGCCGCTTCCGCGGCCCCGTGGCATGCCGGCCCGGTCGGCCGGAGCGAGACACGGCGGAGGGCTCCGGCACCCCTCCGGCCCCTCCGGCCCCGCCGGCCCTTCCCGCGTCAGCGATCAACCGGGTCAGGACTCGGGCAGCGCGGGCAGGGGCCGGGTGGCGATCTCCTGCGCTTCGGCCCGCGTCAGACCGAACATGCGCAGCAGGCGGGCGGCCAGTTGATCGGTGACGCGCCCGGCGTCGAGGTCGGGGCGGGTCTCCAGGAGGTGCAGCACCCCGAGCAGGGCACCCCCCGCCATCGCGACGGCGGTGCGGGGGTCGTCGATGTCCAGCCGTCCGCTGCCGGCGGCAGCCTGCAGGTCCCGCATCGCCTGGGGGGCCAGGCCGCTCTCGGAGGTCAGGTAGGGCATGCCCGTGCGCACGAGGATTCTCGCCATCTGCGGGTGGGTGCGCTGCAGGCGGCCGGTCATGCGGACGCTGGCGGAGAAGACCTCCGCCGGATCCTCCAGGTCTCCCACGACGGAGTCCAGGAGCGCCCCGTGTTCGTCCAGGGTGAGGGCGACAGCGGCGTCGAACAGTTCGTCCTTGCTGGTGAAGTGGTTGTAGAAGGAGCCGAAGCCGACGTCCGCCGCCTCGGTGATCTCCTGGATGCTCACATCGGCCCGCCCCTGTTCGGCGACGAGCCTCTGCGCCGCCGCGACCAGCGCGGCCCGGGTGCGGGCCTTGCGCCGGTCCAGGCGGTTGGGCGCCTGACCGGTGGCCCGGCCCTGTCCGTCGGTACTCATCCCCACATCTTAGATCAATCAGTGCTGATTGTTACATCAGCATTGACGGCTATTGACGATTCACTCATCGGCAATGATGATTTCATCAGCAGTGACCGGAGGTGCTCTCAGGAGCGTCCGGTCGACACCGTCCAGGACTCGGGAGAGCCGATGAGTATCCAGGTCGTCCGCACCACAGACGGCTGGTGGGTGGAGAGCGGCACGGGACGGCTGCACCGCGTCGGCACCGACGCGGACACCACCGCCGCCCTGCTGGCCGACCGCTCCGCCGTGCGGGAGGCCGCCGCCCGCGCCGCCGCCGACCCCGACGCCGGGCGGTCCGCGGCTGAGACGGAGCTGCTGTCGCCCGTCACCACCCCCTGCCGGGTCGTGGCCCAGATGGTCAACTACCGTTCCCACGCGGTGGACTCCGGGTTCGACCCGGACACCGTCCCGCCCGCGTTCTTCCGCAAGGCCTCCGGCTCCGTCAGCGGCCCCCGCCAGGACATCGTGCGTCCGCCGCACGTGAGCTTCCTGGACTACGAGGTCGAGCTGGGGCTGGTGCTGGGCGCGGACCTGCCGGTCGGCACCGAGGTCACCGACTCCACCCTGCCGCGGTACGTCGCCGCGCTGGTCGTCGCCGACGACGTCAGCGCCCGTGACCTGCAACTGCCCAAGACCCAGTTCTACGAGTCCAAGTCGTACCCGACCTTCACCCCGCTCGGCCCCCGACTGCTCCTGGCCGAGGCCGACGAGCTGGCCCGCCTGCCGGACCTGCGGCTCACGCTGCGGGTCAACGGCGCCACCCGGCAGGACCGCACCGCCGCGGACATGATCGTCCGGCCCGCGCGGGCCCTCACCCTGCTGGCCCGCTTCCAGACCCTGGAGCCCGGTGACGTCCTGCTCACCGGAACACCCGGCGGCACCGCACTGAGGTCACCGGGGAAGCTCCTGACCACGCTTGCCGCCCTGCTGCCCCCGCACAAGCGCTGGCAGAAGTTCTTCGCCCGCCAGCGGGCGAACCCCGACTACCTCAAGGACGGCGACGTCGTCACGGCCCGCATCGCGACCGACGACGGCGTACTCGACCTCGGCGAACAGCGCACGGTCGTGCGCGCCCGCTGACGGCTCCCGGGCTCCCCGCCCGGGACCGGCCGCCCGGCTCCCCGTACCCGGCCGGCCACGCCCCCATCGCCCGCCCCTCCTTCACCCCGCAAAGGCGAACCGGTGACACTCACACCCACCGACCTGCTGTGGCCCGCCTTCGGCAGCCCCGCGGACCCGGCCGCCATCGAGGCCGTCCCGCTGCACGAGCGCGGTCTGCCCGCCACCACCTACGAGGCGCTGCTCGGCGCCGCCCGCCTGTGGCCCGGCCACCCGGCCCTGACGGTACTGCCGGACGCCGCACGCTTCCTTCACCCCGCCACCCTGACCTTCGCGCAGTTGCGGGACCGGGTGCACCGCACCGCCAACCTGCTGCGCTCGCTCGGCGTCACCCGCCGCGCCGCCGTGGGCCTGCTCGCGCCGAACACCGCCGAGCTGCCCGTCGCTCTGCTGGCCGCGCAGGCCGCGGGCATCGCGGCCCCGGTGAATCCCGGCCTGGCGTCCGAGCACGTCGAGCAGTTGCTGCGGCGCGGCGGCGCCCGGGTGCTCGTCGCCGCCGGGCCGCAACTGGACGCGCAGGTGTGGGCGACGGCCCGGCAGGTCGCCGCGGCACTGCGCCTGGACGCCCTGCTGGCCCTGGCACCCACCGCGCCCGAGGGCGCCTCCCCCGCACAACCCGTCGCCCTGGAACCCGTCGAGGGCGTGCGCGTGGGCTACCTCGCGGAGCTGGCCGCGTCCCATCCCGCGGACAGGCTGGTGGACATCGAGCCCCCGGCCGCCGGCGACCTGGCCGCCTACTTCCACACGGGTGGCACCACCGGGACCCCGAAGCTCGCCGCGCACACACACGCCAACCAGGTCGTCAACGCCTGGATGGTGGCCTCCGGCATCCCTCTGGAGAGGGACTCGGTGATGTTCGCGGGACTGCCGCTGTTCCACGTCAACGCCCTGATCGTCACCGTGCTCGGCCCGCTGCTGCGCGGCCGGCCGGTGGTGTGGGCCGGGCCGCTGGGCTACCGCGACCCCCAGCTGTACGGAGTGTTCTGGAAGCTGGTGGAGCACTACCGCATCGCCGCCATGTCGGCGGTGCCCACCGTCTACTCCGTCCTCGCCCGGGTCCCCGTCGACGCGGACATCTCCAGCATGCGGTTCGCCGCCGTCGGCGCCTCCCCGCTGCCGCCCGCCGTACGGGAGTCCTTCGAGAAGCACACCGGCATCCCGCTGTGCGAGGGCTACGGGCTGACCGAGGCGACCTGCGCCTCCACCCTCGGCGTACCCGGCCGCACCCGGCCCGGCTCCGTCGGCCGGCGTCTGCCCTACCAGCGGGTCAAGACCGTGCGGATCGACCCGGACACCGGCGAGTGGCACGACCTGCCGCCGGGCGCCACCGGAGTGCTCGTCATCAGCGGGCCCGCGGTCTTCGCGGGCTATGTCGCCGGGCACACCGCCCGGGGACCCCGGCTGGAGACCGCCGGAAAGATCCGCGACGGCTGGCTGGACACGGGTGACCTGGCCCGTATCGACGCCGACGGCTTCGTCCATCTCGCCGGCCGCGCCAAGGACCTGATCATCCGCGGGGGTCACAACATCGATCCCGCCGGGATCGAGGACGCCCTCCTCGCCCACCCCGAGGTCACGGCCGTCGCGGCGGTCGGCTGCCCCGACCCGCACGCCGGCGAGGTGCCCGTCGCCTACGTCGCTCTCGCCCCCGGCGCCGGGGCCGGCCCCGCCGAGTTGCTCGGCTGGGCCACCGAACGGGTCGCCGAGCGCGCCGCCGCCCCGCGGGAGGTCATCGTGATCGACGCCATCCCGCTCACCGCCGTCGGCAAGCCCTACAAGGTCGGCCTGCGCCTGGACGCCACCCGCCGCGCGGTCCTGGCCGAACTGGCCGCCCAGGGCGCGGAGTGCGACCCGGAGCGGATCGTGTGCCGGCCGCACGACGGAGGGGTCCGCGTCATCCTGCCCGCCCCTGCCGACGAGGCGGTGCGGCACCGGGTCACCACGGCCCTCGACCGGTACGTCCTCACCTGGCAGTACGCCCCCGGAAGCTGACCCGACGGGGCCCAGCGGCCCGCATCCGGACGGCGGAAGACCCTTCCCCGCACACAGGGAGAACCCCCATGAGCATCGCCACCACCGCCCTGGCCGTCGTCCTCGCCGCGCTCTTCCTCGTGCTGGGGGCGGCCAAGCTCGCGGCCGTCCCCGCGATGCGGCGGGCCGCGGCCCACGCCGGCATGACCACCACCCACTACCGCCTGCTGGGCACACTCGAAGTGGCGGCCGCGGCCGGGCTCCTGGCCGGACTGCGGATCACCGCGCTCGGTGCCGCGGCATCAGCAGGCCTGATCCTGCTCATGGCCGGAGCCGTCGTCGTCCATCTGCGCAGCGGCGACCCCGCCGCCCGTGGCCTGCCCGCCGCCGTCGTGGGCACCCTGGCCGCGGCCCACCTCCTCCTGTCGGCCGCCGGCTAGCGGAGACACCCCCGTGGCCGACCTCGGCACACGGCCCTCACCACCCGGCCGCCGGCCGGGCACCGGGAGGACCACCACCACGAACCGCACGGACGTCCACCCGCGTCCGCTGCCCCGCCTCCACGCGCCGACCGCATCCGGTCGGCGTCCACGCCCCCCGGCGGCCGCGAACTGCCGCCGTGGAACCCGCGGAAGAGCGTCCTCCGCCGTACCGCCGTCTCCCCCGAACCATCCCCTGCCCCGGCCCCGAGCCGCGACATCCCATCGGAGTACCCGTGAACGACATCGACGTCCCTGTCCTCATCGTCGGAGGCGGCGGCGCGGGGCTCACCGCCTCCATGCTGCTCAGCCGCATCGGCGTCGAGTCCCTGCTGGTCACCGCCTGGCCGCAGACCTCGACCCTGCCCAAGGCCCACGTCCTGAACCAGCGCGCGATGGAGATCATGCGCGACAGCGGTGTGGCCGACACCATCTACGCCGCCTCCACCCCAGCCGATCAGATGTCCCACACCGCCTGGTACGTCGGCCTGACCGGCGACCACGAGGACTACGGCCGGCGCGTCGCCAGGATGGAGGCCTGGGGAGCGGGCGGGGACTCCCCGGAATGGCTCGCGGCCAGCCCCGAGCGGCAGGCCAACCTGCCCCAGATCCGCCTGGAGCCGGTCCTGCGCGCCGGCGCGGAGGAACTCGCGCCCGGCAGGGTCCGGTTCCACCACGAGGTGACCGGACTCACCCAGGACGACGAGGGTGTCACCGCCACCGTCACCGACCGCGGGACGGGCGAGACCTACCGGGTGCGGGCCCGTTACCTGCTGGGCTGCGACGGGGGCCGCACCGTCGGTCCCGCCGTGGGCATCGTCCAGGAGGGTGTGCGCGACCTCGCCCGCGTGGTCTCCTTCCACATCTCCGCCGACCTGTCCCGGGTGGCGACCGACCCCGACGTGCTGATCCGCTGGCTCTGGCTGCCCGACCTCGGCATCCCCGGGGTTCTGGTGCCCATGGGCCCGGACCACTGGGGACCCGAGTCCGAGGAGTGGGTCTTCCACCTCAACTACGGCTCCGAGGACGGCCGCGCGCTGGACGACGAGTCCGTGTTGTCCGACCTGCGCACGGCGCTGGGGCTGGACGAGGAACAGCTCACGGTCCACATGATCTCCCGCTGGTCCCTGGAGGGCGTGGTCGCCGACCGCTACCGCGCCGGCCGCGTCCTGATCGCCGGCGATGCCGCCCACCGGCACCCGCCCACCGGCGGACTCGGTTTGACTTCCGCCATGCACGACGTCCAGAACCTCACCTGGAAGGTCGCCGCCGTACTGAACGGGCATGCCGGCGACGCCCTGCTGGACACCTACGAGTCGGAGCGGCGCCCGGCGGACGCCACCAACGTCCAGCGCTCGCTGGAAAACGCCATGAACCACCTCGTCATCAACGGCCTCTTCGGCGGCGGGCCGCAGGCCGGCACGGAGGAGAACTGGCGGCAGGCCCGCCGCCTATGGAGCGAGGACCCCGCCGACACCGGCTTCCGCCGCACCTTCCTGGCCACCGTGGCCGCCCAGTCCGCGGAGTTCAACGAACTGGCCGTCGAGTTCGGCTACACCTACGACTCCGCCGCCGTCGTCCCCGACGGCACTCCCGCACCCGAGAACCCCGACCCCGTCCGCATCTACCGGCCGGCCGCCCGCCCCGGCCACCCGCTCCCCCACGCCTGGCTGGAGGACCTCGACGGCCGTCGCGTGGCCCTGGCCCGACTGGTCCGCCCCGGCCGCCTCCTGCTGATCGCCGGGGAGGAGGGGCAGGACTGGTGCGAGGCCGCAGAGAAGATCGCCGCCGAGAGCGGGCTGCCGCTGGACGCGATCCGTGTCGGCCACCTCGACGGCGGCTACCGCGACCCGCGCTCCACCTGGACCGCCGCCCGCGGGCACACCCCGCGGGGTGCCGTCCTGGTGCGCCCGGACCGCTTCATCGGCTGGCGCTCCCCGGGCGCGGCCGCCGACGCGGCCGCCGAACTCACCACCGCGCTGGGCACCCTGCTCGCACGGTAGGGAAGCGCACCGGCCTCCGGCGCGTCCCGCTCCGCCGGCCGCCGCACGGCCGGCGGGGCCGCGCAGCGCCCTTTCCACCCCGTACCCGCCACATGGATCCCGCGACGGTGCCGCACACCGCCGTCACGGGGAGCCGCCCGAAGGGACAGGCCATGAACGATCCATCCGCCCCGAACGCCATCCCCGCCTCCGCACCCGCGGCCGACGCCCACCAGGGTCTGCACAGCGAACAGGGCGCCCTGCGCGGGGAGCACCCCGGCCGCGCGGCCCGGCCCGTCATCAAGGTGACCGACCTCGCCTGGCTCGAGTTCACCAAGCCCGACCTGGACCGTGCCGAGACCTTCGCCCACGACTTCGGCCTGACCACCGCCGCCCGCACCGATGACACCCTCCATCTGCGCGGCGCCATGGCAGGCACCCACTGCCTGGTGATCCGCCGCGGTCCCTCCTCCCGGTTCATCGGCCCCGCCTTCCAGGCCGCCGACGCCGCCGACCTCGACCGGCTGGCGAGCGCCACCGGCCACGGAATCCGCACGCTCACCGAGTACGGCGGGGGCCGCGCCGTGGACCTGCTCGACCCGTCCGGCATCCCGGTCCGCGTCGTCCACGGCGTCGCCGAGCATGCCGCACTGCCGTTGCGGCAGCCGCTGGTCCTCAACACCGGCACCACCGCCGCGCCCGCCCGCGTCAACGCCACCCAGCGCCCGCCCCGCACGCCCTCCCAGGTGCAGCGTCTGGGTCACGTCGTGCTGTCCACCCGGGTCTTCCGGCGCGCCCTCGACTGGTATCTGCAACACCTGGGTCTCATCGTCAGCGACTTCCTCTACCTGGACGGGCAGCGCGACCGCGGCCCCACGATGGCCTTCATCCGCTGCGACCGCGGCAGCGAGCCCGCCGACCACCACACCCTGGCCATGCACCTGGGTCCCGACACCGGCTATGTCCACTCCGCCTACCAGGTCGCCGACCTCGACGTACTGGCCGCCGGCGGCGCGTACCTGCGCGAGCGCGGATACCGCCACTCCTGGGGCATCGGGCGGCACATCCAGGGCAGTCAGATCTTCGACTACTGGCGTGACCCCGATCGTTTCATGATGGAGCACTTCGCCGACGGCGACATGTTCGACCACACGCTGGAACCCGGCTGGGCCGCCATGTCGGCCTCCGGCCTGGCCCAGTGGGGCCCGCCGGCCACCCGGGACTTCCTCGGCACCGCCCCCTCGCCGGGGGCCCTCCTGCAGGCGGTCTCCGCGCTGCGGGAGGACAACGAGATCGACCGTGCCCGGCTGCTGGGGCTGATGAGAGCACTGAGCCGGTGACGGCCACCGCCCCGGAGCGTGTGCCCGCCGTGGTGATCGGTGCCGGGCCGACCGGGCTGACCGCCGCCACCCTCCTGGCCCGCCACGGCGTGCCCACGCTGGTCCTGGAGCGCCACCGCGCCCCGTATCCGCTGCCGCGCGCGGTCCACCTGGACGACGAGGTGCACCGCATCCTCCAAGCCGTGGGCGTCCACGAGCAGTTCGGCGGGATCACCCGCCCCGCCCGCGGCATGCGGCTCCTGGACGGCTCCCACCGGGTGCTGGCCGAGTTCCTGCGCGACAAGCCGTGCGGCCGGTACGGCTTCCCCGAGGCCAATATGTTCGACCAGCCGGAGCTCGAACAACTGCTCAGGGACAACCTCGCCGGGCATCCCCTGGTGACGCTGCGCGGAGGAACGGAGGTCATCTCCGTGACTCCGTCCCCGCACGGCGGCGCTCCGGTGGAGGTCACCTTCCGGGACGAGGACACCGGCGTCTCCCGCACCCTGCTGACCGATGCCCTTCTGGGGTGCGACGGCGCCAACAGCCTGGTCCGCGATGCCATCGGTTCCCGGATGCGGGACCTGGCCGCCGCCCAGCGGTGGCTGGTCGTCGATGTCCGCTGCCGCCTGCCGCTGCCCGTGTGGGACGGCGTCCACCAGGTCTGCGACCCGCGGCGGGCGGCCACCTACATGCGCGTCGGCGAGGACCGCTACCGCTGGGAGTTCCGCCTGCGCACGGGCGAGCGGCCGGAGGAACTCACCGACCGCCGGAGCCTGATCGCCCTGATCGCCCCCTGGACGGCGGGCGTGCCCGAGGACGAGCTTCACGTCCTGCGCACCGCCTCCTACACCTTCCGCGCCCGGGTCGCCGACCGCTGGCGCCGGGGCCGTGTCTTCCTGCTCGGTGACGCCGCCCACCTCACGCCGCCCTTCATCGGGCAGGGGATGGGCGCGGGTCTGCGCGACGCACAGAACCTCGTCTGGAAGCTCGCCCGCGTCCTGACCGGCCGCGCGAACGAAGCCCTGCTCGACACCTACCAGGCCGAACGCCAACACCACGCACGGCAGTTGATCCGTACCGCCGTGACCGTCGGCCTTGTCATGACCGGCGGTGGCACGGGTGCCGCGCTGGCCCGCAACGCCGTGCTGCCCGCCTTCTCCCGCCTGCCGGGCGCCCCCGGTCTCGTCCTGTCCGCCGTCGGCCCGCCGCTGAGACCGGGCCCCCTGGTCGTCCCCCGGCGCCGGCCCGGCCGGCCGCGCCCCGGGACGCTGTGCCCCCAGCCCTCGGTCCCCGGTGCCGATGGGGCGCCCTGTCCGCTGGACGACCTGCTCGGCGCGGACTTCACGCTTCTGGCCAACGCGCCACTCAGCCCGGCCCTGCGAGCGCTGGCACGAGCGCTGGAGGCCCGCGTCGTCCACCTGGGCGACCTCCGGCGGCAACCTCCCGGCCCGGGCGGGTCCCGGCCTGCCGCCGGACCGGGAACAGCCGCTCTCCTCCACTGGATGGGCACCGCGGGCGCGGTCCTGCTCCGCCCCGACCGGGTCGTCCTCGCCACCGCGGCCCGGCCCCGCCGGCCCGGCGGCGCGTGCGGGGACGACCTGGCGGCCGCCGCGGCCGCCTGGGCACCCCTGCTGTGCAGCAGCGGCCGTGCGCCGGGGACGCCACACCCGCTGCCGCACAGCCGTCGTGACGGCGGATGAGTCGGCGTTGCCGGGCGGGCGGCCGCACCCCTCGGGCGCCGGGTGGCCCGGGGCCGCGCCGGCCGTCCGGGACGGCCGGCTACTCGGCGGGCCGGTCCGGCGCGCGGGGCGGCTCCCCGGGCGGTGTTCCCCCGGCCCCCGAACCGGACCCGGCCCCGGTCCCGGGTACCGTGGTGCCCGCCGGCACCGCGGCGACGCCGGCGCCCAGCGACGCCTGGACGACGGCCCGCCGTTCGGCGTGCCGGTAGAGGTAGCCGACGACCGTGTTCGTGACGGCCACCAGCGGCACCGCCACCACCGCGCCGCCGATGCCCGCGATCAGCCCGCCCCCCGTGACAGCGAGCACCACGGCCAGCGGATGCACCCTGACCGCGCGGCCCAGGATGAACGGCTGCAGCACGTGGCCCTCGATCTGCTGCACCGCCAGCACCACCAGCAGCACCATGAAGGCCGTGAACACCCCGTTGGTGACGATGGCGATGACCACCGCGAGCGCGCCGGAGACCACCGCGCCCACCAGGGGGACGAACGCGCTGAGGAAGATGATGACGGCCAGCGGCACCGCCATCGGCACATCGAGGAAGTAGATCCCGATCCCGATGAAGACGGCGTCGATGAGGGCCACCAGCACCGTGCCCCGCACATAGGCGGTGAGGGTGAGCCAGGCGCGCGGCCCGGCGCCCGCCACCCCGTCCCGCGCCGGGGCCGGTACGAGCTTCAGCAGCCACTCCCAGATCCTGCGGCCGTCGTAGAGCAGGAAGAGGGTGGAGAACATGGCGAGCAGCAGCCCGGAGGCCACCTCGATGACGACGGTGACGCCCTCCAGGCCGGCGGAGGTGATGGCCTCCGTGTTGGTGCCGACCGCGTCGCTGAGGTTCTGGGCGATGTCGTTGATCTGCGCCTCGGTCACATGGAAGGGGCTGTTGAGCAGCCACCTCTTCAACTCCTGGATGCCGTCCTGGAGTTGCCCGGAGAGATTGTCGATGTTCTCCATGACCTGCCAGACCACGAACCAGCCCGCCAGGCCCATGACGACGAAGCCGGTGATGAAGGTGACGGCCGTGGCGAGGCCGCGCGGCAGGCCGCGTTTGCGGAGCCGGGCCACCGTCGGCTGGAGCAGTGCCGTGATCAGCAGGGCGACGACGAAGGCGAGCACCACCAGCCGCACGGTGCTGATGACCCGCATCAGCACCCAGAGCGTCCCGGCCAGCACCAGCAGCCGCCAGCCGACCTCGGCCGCCACCCGCATGCTCCAGGGCACGACGGCCGCCGGGTCGCGGTGCGCGGCGACGGCGGGCGCGTACGCGGGCGGGGGCGGCACCAGGACGTCCGGCTCGGCCGCGTTCCCTCCCCCCGCGGCGCTCCCGGCTCCGGCCGGCAGGTGGGCGGGGGCGCCGGCGGGAGCACCGGCGGTGTGTTCGGCGGCCTCGGCCTCCCCCGCCTCGGCGGCGCGCTGCTCGGCACGGGCACGGCGTTCCCTGATCCGGGCGGCGATCTCGGTCAGCCCGGAACCCGCGTCCCCGAGCCAGTCAGGCAGTCTCGACATATCACTCCCACTTCCCCCGGCTCCCCCGAGGCAGTCGGAATGACGTTACACGCGCGTGGCCCCCGGCCCGTAGTAACGGGGGCCGGGGGCCACGCGTGGTGAGAGGGACGGGTACCGACCCGCGGGGGCTCTAGTACCAGTTGTTGGCCTGCCAGAACTCCCAGGCACCGCAGGGGCTGCCGTAGCGGTCGTTCATGTAGCCGAGGCCCCACTTGATCTGGGTGGCCGGGTTGGTCTGCCAGTCGGCGCCGGCGGAGGCCATCTTGCCCCCCGGCAGGGCCTGGACGAGACCGTAGGCGCCCGAGGAGGGGTTGGAGGCGCGGTAGTTCCAGCTGCTCTCGTGGTCCACGATGTTGCTGAAGCACTGGAACTGGTCCGCGGGGACCATCTGCCGCGCCATGGCCTGGACCTCGGCGACGGTGTACGAGCTCTGGACCCCGAAGTCGGAGGCGTCGGCGCGCGATTCGGACCGGGCGGCCTTGGCCTCGGCCTCGTCGCGCTCCTTGGCGCGCTTCTCCGCGGCGGCCTTCTCGGCCTCGGCCTTCTTGGCCGCCGCGTCCTCCGCAGCCTGCTTGCGCGCGGCTTCCTCAGCGGACTTCTTCGCCTCCGTCTCGGCAGCGAGGGACTGGGCGTCCGCCTGCTGCGTCAGGGACGCGGTCTGCGCCTGGGCGTGATTCCCGGCGGGTATGTCTGCGAGGAGCGTCGCGTCGGCAGCGGTGGCCTCGACCGGTTCGGTGGTCGAAGCCTGAGTGCCGCCCGAAGCCACACCGACGACAGCGCCGACGGTGGTGACCGCGGTGGCGGACGCCACGGCGAATCCCCGGACCGAAATCCGGCTCACACGGTTTCCTTCCAGCATCGCCCGCACAGGTGACCTCGCGGACGCAATCGTGCCCCTGGCACTGGCCCCCATCTTCCGGTCCCCGCGAGTGCGGGAGCCGGCTGGTCACGGGGGGCACGGACCCGGTGCGTCCTCCCCGGGGGGAGTTCCGCGTGGTGCTCGGGCGGCGTACGGCGGCGCTCTTCAATTCTGGCGGTACGCACCGGGGGTGGCGCGCTCCGCTGCTCCCGGTCCCGGCCCGAAGGCGCTTCCGGGGGTGGTGCTCGTGGTGCCGTACGCGGGGCCTGACAGAACCCACACCCTGCCGGAAGCCGACGCGTTGAGGCAATTCCCCGTTGCGTGGGAAAGCTCACATCGCGTTTGGGCGCTCTTTTTATCGGAAAAAGAGGTGCGCCACGACGCCGCAGCGCTAGGCTGCTGGACCCTTCGCGCGGCACCGTGGCACACCAGGGCGCATTCGCCCCGAACTCCCCTCAGATGTGGGCCTCTTCGAGCATTTCGGTCACCAGGGCGGCAATCGGCGAACGCTCCGACCGGTTCAGGGTGATATGGGCGAAGAGCGGGTGCCCCTTCAGCTTCTCGACGACGGCGACCACACCGTCGTACCGGCCGACCCTCAGATTGTCGCGCTGAGCCACGTCATGGGTCAGCACGACCCGGGAGTTGGCGCCCACCCGGGACAGCACGGTCAGCAGGACGTTGCGCTCCAGCGACTGCGCCTCGTCGACGATCACGAAGGCGTCGTGCAGCGAGCGGCCGCGGATGTGCGTCAGCGGAAGCACCTCCAGCATGCCGCGCTCCACCACCTCCTCGATCACCTCGGCGGAGGTCACCGCGGAGAGGGTGTCGAAGACGGCCTGCGCCCAGGGCCCCATCTTCTCGGCCTCGGTGCCGGGCAGATAGCCCAACTCCTGCCCGCCCACCGCGTACAGCGGCCGGAAGACCATCACCTTGCGGTGCTGCCGGCGCTCCAGCACCGCCTCCAGGCCCGCGCAGAGGGCCAGCGCCGACTTGCCCGTCCCGGCCCGGCCGCCCATCGAGACGATGCCGACCTCCGGGTCCAGCAGGATGTCGAGCGCGATGCGCTGCTCGGCACTGCGGCCGTGGATGCCGAAGGCCTCCCGGTCGCCGCGGACCAGCCGGACCCGCCCGTCGGCCGTGACCCGGCCGAGCGCCTTGCCGCGCTCCGACTGGAGCACCAGACCGGTGTGGACCGGCAGTTTCTCCGCTTCCGCCACATACGCGCTCTCGGCGGCGAAGAGTTCGTCCACCTCCTCCGGGGCAACGGTCAGCTCCGCCATGCCGGTCCAGCCGGAGTCGGTGATGGCGAGTTCGGCACGGTACTCCTCGGCGAGCAGACCGACCGAGGACGCCTTGATCCGCAGCGGCAGGTCCTTGGAGACGACCGTGACGTCGTACCCCTCGGCCTGGAGGTTCCTGGCCACCGCCAGGATGCGGGTGTCGTTGGATCCGAGACTGCCGCCCGGGCCGAGGAAGGACGGCGGCAGTACGGAGGGGTCGGAGTGGTTCAGCTCGACCCGCAGCGTCCCGCCCAGGTCTCCGATCGGGATGGGCGCGTCCAGACGGCCGTGGCGGATCCGGTACTCGTCCAGGAGACGCAGGGCCTGCCGGGCGAAATAACCGAGCTCCGGATGGTGCCGCTTGGCTTCGAGTTCCGTCACCACGACCACCGGGAGCACGACTTCGTGCTCCTCGAAACGGGTCATGGCGGACGGGTCGGCCAGCAGGACGCTGGTGTCGATGACATAGGTGCGCCGGTCGTTCAGGCGGCGCTTCGTGCTGGTCACCACGGGTGGACGAACCCCCTCGGAAGAGGTCGGGGTGCGACGGCGTCGCGGGGGACTGGGCCGGTACCGGCCGCGCTGCACGGGCCGGAGACCGGCCCTCCGCGGCTCCCGTCCGCGAAAGGCCCGGCCGGAGCCGGCCGTTCCGCGCGGTCGTCCGTGTGCAAAGGGCCTCCCGGGCGGACGGCCTCCGAGCCGCCCGCTGCGTTCGACACCCGTGGGCCGGGCGTCGATCTGGAGGTGGTATTCCCTCGAACGAGCGGCCCCATGCCCCGGTGCGCACGTCGCCGGGGTGAACGCGTCCGCAACGGCGCGGAAGGGCGGAGCGGCCCGGCGCACGACCGCGGCCTACGGCCGTCACCGCACGACGGGGGCATGGGCCGGGCAACTGCCCCGGCCCGGCGGCGTAGTGGGGCGGCGCCGGTGCGGCACGGTGGGGCAACGCCGGCCCACCGCGCCGCTCCTCGCCGCCGGGCGGGAAGCGGCGGGCGTCAGCCGCCGTACCGCCGGTGGCGTGCCGCGTAGTCGCGCAGTGCGCGCAGGAAGTCCACCTTGCGGAACGCGGGCCAGAAGACCTCGCAGAAGTAGTACTCCGAGTGGGCGCTCTGCCAGAGCATGAAACCGGAGAGCCGCTGCTCGCCGCTGGTGCGGATCACCAGGTCGGGATCCGGCTGGCCACGGGTGTAGAGGTGCTGGGAGATGTGCTCGATGTCGAGCTTCTCCGCCAGCTCCGGGAGCGAGGTGCCGCGCTCGGCCTCCGCGGTGAGGAGGGAGCGCACGGCGTCGGTGATCTCCTGGCGGCCGCCATAGCCGACGGCGACGTTGACGAGTATCCCCTCGACATGGGCGGTGGCCTCCTCGGCCTCCTTGATCACCGTCTGGGTGCGGGACGGCAGCAGGTCCATCGTGCCCACGTGGTGCACCCGCCAGCGGCCGTCGGCGGCGAGGTCCCGCACCGCGTCCTCGATGATGCCGAGCAGCGGGACGAGCTCGTTCTCCGGACGGTCGAAGTTGTCCGTGGAGAGCAGCCAGAGCGTGACCACCTCGACATCCGTCTCGGTGCACCAGCCCAGCAGTTCCCGGATCTTCCCGGCGCCGGCACGGTGGCCCTGCTCGGCGGTACCGCCGGAGGCGCGGGCCCAGCGCCGGTTGCCGTCCAGGATCACACCGATGTGCTTGGGCCCCTGGGCGGTGTCGAGCCGCCGTTCGACCCGGCGGGCGTAGAGGCCGTACACCAGTTCACGCACTGCCGCATAGGGTCCGCGGCGCCGCCGCTCGGTTTCGCTCTGCCCCCCGGCATTACGCAGCATCGCCTTCTTCAGCCCCTCCGAGCAGTGCCAGCACCGAAACAAGCACATTACTGTGCCCACCGCCGACCGGGCCAACCGTGTCCCGCGACGGCCGTGATAGGGAGGACGACGTGATGCCTCCCCTCCCCGGTTCCCCCCACCGCGCCGCCGACGGACGCTACGACTCCATGTCCTACCGCCGCACCGGCCGCAGCGGGCTCAAGCTCCCCGAGATCTCCCTCGGCCTCTGGCACAACTTCGGCGACGACCGGAGCCTCGCGTCCCAGCGGGCCATCCTGCGCCGGGCCTTCGACCTCGGCATCACCCACTTCGACCTGGCCAACAACTACGGTCCGCCGCCCGGCGCGGCCGAACTCGCCTTCGGCGGGATCCTCGACCAGGACTTCCGCCCGTACCGCGACGAACTGGTCCTCTCCACCAAGGCCGGCTACCTCATGCACCCCGGCCCGTACGGCGAGTGGGGCTCGCGCAAGTACCTGCTGTCCTCGCTGGACGCCTCGCTGCGCCGGATGGGCGTCGACTACGTCGACATCTTCTACTCGCACCGCTTCGACGCCGCCACCCCGCTGGAGGAGACGATGGGTGCCCTCGCCTCGGCCGTGCGGCAGGGCAAGGCGCTGTACGCCGGCATCTCCTCGTACACCGCGGAACAGACACGGGAGGCCGCGCGGCTGCTGCGCTCCATGGGCGTCCCGGCACTGATCCACCAGCCGTCCTACTCCATGATCAACCGCTGGATCGAGGACGACGGGCTGCTGGACACCCTGGAGGCGGAGGGCATGGGCTGCATCTCCTTCGCACCGCTCGCGCAGGGGATGCTCACCGACAAGTACCTGAACGGCATCCCGGAGGACTCGCGCGCCGCCCAGGGGAAGTCCCTCGACCCCGGCCTGCTCACGGACGACGTCGTGCGGAGGCTGCGCGGGCTCGACGCCATCGCCCGGCGGCGCGGCCAGTCCCTGGCCCAGCTCGCCCTGGCCTGGGTGCTGCGGGACGAGCGGATGACGTCCGCGCTGATCGGGGCGTCGAGCGTACGGCAGCTGGAGGCCAATGTGGCGGCGCTGCGCGGGCCGCGGCTCACCGGGGAGGAACTGGCGGAGATCGACACCTTCGCGGTGACCACGCCGGGGGTCAACATCTGGGCACTCCGGAGCTGAGGCCCCTTCCGCTCCGGGAGGGTCCGCGCCCCGGCGCGGGCGGCGGCCGCCATCCCCCGTGCGACACGTTTCCCCCCGTCTCCTCCGCGGCACAGGCCGCCGCGCACGGTCGTCCCGACGCGGGAGAGTCCACGAAGCGGGCACGGTCGCCGTGCGGGAAAACGAGAAGCGGGCCGGTCCGTGGGGGGATACGGACCGGCCCGAGGGGGGGCTTCCACCATAGCCCGTGGAACGGGGTGATCCGCGCACCGCAGGATGCTCGGGACACCGGCGGACAGCCGCCCCGTTACCCGGCGAACGGCGGCGAACCCCCGTGAAATCACCGTTCGTGCCGGTCAGGACCGGGCCAGGCCGCCCAGCAGCAGCCCCAGCAGGGCGCCGGACATCATGAAGGGACCGAAGGGAAGAGCGGTCTTGCGACCGGCGCGTCGCAGCACCACCAGAGCCGCTCCGTAGACCGCCCCGAACAGGAATCCGGCGAACGCACCGGCGAACAGCACACCCCAGCCGTACCACCCGAGGGCGACCCCCGCGGTCAGCGCGAGCTTGACGTCACCGAAGCCCATGCCTGCCGGGTGGACCAGGAACAGGGCCAGATACGCGCCGCCCAGCGCCGCGCCGCCCAGCAGCGCGGCGCTCCAGGAGCCGCCGGGCCCCGGCAGCAGCGCCGCCACGCCGAGCAGGGCGGCGGTGCCCGCCGGCAGGGTGAGGGTCAGCACATCGGGCAAGCGGTGCACGGCCGCGTCGACATAGCCGAGGACGAGCACGAACGGCGCCAGCAGCAGCCACACCGCCAGTTCGGGCCGCGCCCCGGTGGCCGCGGCGAGCCCGCCGCACGTGAGCGCGGACAGCAGGACGGCGCCGGCTGAACGCGGACCGAACCAGGGCCCCAGCCGGGCCGTGGACACCTCCGGACCACCGCCACCGGGGGGCGCACCGGCGCGGAGAGCGGCGCTCGGGGGCGCGGGCTGTGACATCGCCCCGGCGGGCGGCACCGCACCGCTCCGGTCACCCGACGCGCAGAGCGCGCAGCGGCCGAGACCCGCCCAGCCCCGTGCCGGGCCGCCGAGCGGATGCCCGCCGGGGCAGCCGGACCGCCACGGCTCTCCGGGGTCCACGGCCAGCCGGTACGCCGCACGCGGGACCAGCAGTCCGGCGGCGGCGCCGTACAGGGCGGCGAGAACGGTGAGCGGCAAGGACACGCACCGACTGTACGGACCGCGGGCGCGGCGGGTCATGGGCCCGTGGACCCAGACCGGGCGGCCCCGGGACCGGCCCGGCCGACCGCTGACCGCCGCGGCAGCGGCGGCAGCAGCGGCAGCAGCGGCAGCAGCGGCAGCAGCGGCAGCAGCGGCAGCAGCGGCAGCAGCGGCAGCAGCGGCAGCAGCGGCAGGGAACGCTGAGGCTGCGCGCCGCGCCACGCGCCAACGTCCGGTGGGAACATGGCGGCCGGGCTCACCGAAGTGGCCCGGAGACGGAGGCGGCGGACCGAGCAGCGGCCGCCATGCTCCGTACGACCAGCGGACTGACGGGGCGGAAGGCAGCGGCATGGCACACCTGCGCGACGGCATCACCGTCCTGACCGTCATCACCCCGGCCTCCACCTCCGCCACCACCGCGACCACGTCCGCCCCCGCCCCGGCCGCCCCCGCCGACGGCGGGAACGGGGCCGGGACCGGCGGCGCCGCGGACGGCCGGGCCGACGCGGAGGCCGGACGGCGGCCGGCCGGCCGGACCGTCCGCCTGGAGGTCGCCGCTTCCCTGCGGGCCCGCACGCGGGGACTCCTCGGCCGGGACGGCGTTGAGGGGGCGATCCTGCTGACCCCGGCGAACAGCGTGCACACCTTCCGGATGCGGTTCCCGATCGACGTCGCGTACCTGAGCCGGGACTTCCGGGTGCTCGACGTCCGCACCATGCGCCCCGGACAGCTGGGCCGGCCCCGCCTCCGGGCACGCCACGTCCTGGAGGCGGAGGCCGGCGCGATGCGGGACTGGGGGCTGGTCCGCGGCGCGCGGGTCCGCATCGGCTGACCGGACGGCGCCGTCCGCGGGCACGGACGGGCACGGACAGGAGCCGGACGGGTGCGGCGAGCGCCGGACCGGCATGGACCGGCCTGAACAGGCCTGGACGCGCACCGACGAACGGATTCGGTTGGACGGAGGAACGTCGAGGCCCCCTCCGGTCCGCTCGACCGCTGTCCGGACCGGCGTCCCGTTCACCCCCGCTGCGCGTCCCGCCCCGATGGCCGCCGGCCGGTCAGGAAGTCCTCGAAGGTGAGCCGGCCGAGGACGGCGCCGTCCTCTCCGGCCGGCACCAGATTGGCTCCCGCGCGCAGCGCGCGCCCCGCCTTCCCGGGCAGCGGCAGGGGCAGCACGGCCCGCCGCCTGCCGGTGGCCCGCAGCCAGGCGCGGGTGAGTTCGGTGTGCGCGCGGGCTTCCGGACCGCCCAGGTCGGGGACGCGTCCGGCCGGGAACCCGTCCGCCAGCTCGACGAGGCGCCCGGCCACCTCCGTCACGTCGACCGGCTGGAAGCGCACCCCGGCGAAAGCTGCCAGTGCGGGCAGCCCGCGCTGGGCGGAGGCAATGCGGGCGATCAGGTCGTGGAACTGGGTGGCGCGCAGGATGGTCCACGGCACCTGTGAGGACTCGATGATCCGCTCGGTCTCCAGCTTGGCCCGGTAGTAGCCGAGCGGAATCCGGTCGATGCCCACGATGGAGATGTGGACGAGATGCGGGCTGCCGTCCGGCTGCCGGGCCACCGCGTCCGTCAGCCGCCGGGTGGCCTCCACGTCCTCGCGCCCGAGCGTCGTGGCGCAGTGGATGACGGCATCCGTCCCGGCGACCGCCGCGTCCACACCCTCGCCGGTGCGCAGATCACCGGTGGCCCAGTCGTACGGCCGTTCGCCCGCGGCGGGGCGGGGCCGCCGGCTCAGCACGCGTACGGCGGGACGGCCGTCGGGAAGCCGGGCGCCGGCGGGCGCGGCGTCGAGGAGCCGCTGGACCACGACCCGGCCGAGGGTCCCGGTGCCACCGGTCACGAGTACGGATTGCTGCACCACCGCGCGCCTCCTCCGCGGGACGGCGGGGCGCCGCCCCCTCACCCGGCATCATGCCCCCCACCCGCGGACGGCGCCCAGAGCGGAACGCGCCGCGTGCCCCGGCGCCTGTGGCACACCGGGGGCGTACGTGTGCAGCGGCCCGGCCCAGGGGCGCAACCGCGGGAGCCGGAACGTCCGCCGGTCCGGCAGGGCTCGGCGCGGCACCGCAACCAGGGCGGGCGGGCGCCGGAAGGAAAGGGCTGTGGCCGGTACGGGGGTGGGGAGCGTCAGCCGGCGTTGCCGTCGGTGCGGGGGAAGGAGACCTCGACGCGGCGGTTCTTCTTGCGGCCCTCTTCGGTGGAGTTGTCCGCGATCGGGAACTGCTCGCCGTAGCCGCGGATATCGAAGGCAACGCCCGAGTCGAGGTCCTTGGCGAGCTGTTTGTGGACGGCGTTGGCGCGCTTCTTCGACAGAACGTCACCGTGTGCGGAGGAGCCGAGATTGTCCGTGAATCCGAATACCTGGACCCGCTTGGCGTCCTGCTTCTTGATCTCCTCCGCGATGGCGGCGATGCGCGCGTTGGCCTTGCCGTCGAGTTTGGCGCTGTCCCTGCCGAAGAGCACTTCAGCCTGAAGGGCGAAGGTCACGTCGGCGTTGGTGTCCTCGCGCCGCTCGTCCCCGCCGAGGTCCTCCACCACCGATTTGATGTCGAGCACTTTGGCGTCCGCCAGTTGGGCCCCGGCGACCATCTTGAGGTCCGGGTCGTCGGCATCGATCTCGACCGGCGGGGACGGAGTGATCGCCGCCCCGGGGCCACCGGGCGATACGGGCCCGTCATCGGCACGGGCCCCGTCGGCCGTGTGCACACCGAGCACGGACAGGGCGAGGGCCATGACCAGGGCCGTGGGGGCCATCGCGGAGCGGGGCAGGGGCAGGGGCTTGGGGTGAGGACGAGTCGGGGTCATGGGGGACTCACTCGGTGATCTCTACGGTGGCGGAGTCGAACGTGGGGAGGGAGAACTCCACCTCGGTGGTGCCTTCGGGCGGGGCGGGGAACTGCACGAAGACGGGGATTTCCTCGCCTGGCTCGACCTTGGTGATCCCCGTCGTGCAGAGGCAGCGTCCCTCGGTGTCGCGGAGCACGTAGTAGCGCTTCTTGCCCTTCTGGTCGACGAGTGCGGCACCACCGAGGGAGTACCCGTTGGAGACAAGCTCCTTCTCGTTCCCCCGCCAGGCAGGCGTGTCGAAGTACCCTTTCTTCCCTGTGTTCCTCACGGCTCCGTTCACGGTGACGAATCCGCCGGCGTCTCGCTTCACGGAGTGGATGGACAGCTGCATCCCGCTCTCACCCCCCAGTTCGGCGATGGGCTCGGACGCCTTGGAGTCCTCGGCGCCTTCTCCCCCTGACTCGGACTCAGGCTCTTCCGCAGATGCCGATCGCTCGGAAGGATTCTCTTCGGACTGTCCCTTATCGCCACCGCCGCAACCGGCCACGGCGAGGGCAAAGCCCGCTGCGAGCGCTGCTGCGGCGGCTCCCCTTCGGGCCTTCGCTGTGTGCCGAATGCTCATGAAGTGCGTTCCTTTACTGATGTGTACGGTGATCACTCAGACAGGTAGACCGAAAAGAGCTCCGCTACTTCTGGAAGCGTGTCTGTATCGAGATCATCCGGATCCATGATCCAGTCCTCACCGTCGCAGGAGAACTCGATGGAGTCCGTGTCGCCGTTTTCGACGCGACAGCGCGGCTCGACCACTGCTGTCGCGTCGGCCTCGCCGTGTGTGCTCTCGGTACCGGGCACGATGGATTTCCCGATGGTGTACTCGGTGCGGACCCCTACTGAGCACTCGTCCTCGGAGCACTCGCACGGATTGGCGCTGGAGTTGTTCCTGGCTGCGAAGTCAGCCGCTTCGGCGCAGGCGGCAGCCTCGTCCAGATCCGTGAGACCGTTGCCACCGAGCCAGTCCTCCCAGGCGTCCTCGGCCTCGACGGCTTCCAGGAAACCGTCGTACATCTGGTCCCGGACGTCCTGAGCCGCGGCCAGCGCCGCCGCGTCCGCCGCTGTCTGGGCGCCGTTGCGCGTGGCGGCTGCCTGCCCGACTGCGAAGTAGGCGAAAGCAAGAAAGAGCAGGCCTGCCACCACCGTGATGTAGATGGGGAAGGCCTGCCCTGCATCACCCAGCGGGTGACGGCGTATCAACCGGAGTTGATGCTTGAAATGGCTTCCATGATCCGGGCGAGGATCGCGCTGCCGATCCCCGAGCCCGCGATGGCTCCGATGATCAGTACGACAACCAGGATGATGCCCAGGTATTCGAGTGCCGTCTGACCCCGGTCCGCACTCCCCGTCCTCGCCGCCCGGGCGGCGAGGGATTCGATCGCGGTGTTCCGCCAGCCGTGCACGCGGATCCTGGTGTCGGCCGCGGCCTTCGCCAAGGTCTTGTTCGCCATGGGACTGTCCTCCCGTGCTGGCCGGTCGCACCTCGACCGACGCATAGGTCTCCGCCGGACCGTACGGTGCCGCGCCCGGGTGGGGCGAGGGCCCGTGGGCCCAAATGCGGGCCCAGAGGCCGGGGTTCGAGCCGGCGGCGGGGAGGGGCCGTAACCGGGTGTGCGGGTGCCGGCGGTCCCGGTGCGAAGTGGGCATCGTCCGTGTCCCCCGTTCAGCCATGGCCGCCTCCCGCCGGTCCCCGTTGCCACTGTCCTCTGCCGAGCCAGGTCAGTATGGCTTCGGAGCGGCTGGTGGAGGAGAGTTTCGCGAAGATCCGGTTGATGTGGTTCTTGACGGTCTTCTCGCTGATGAAACAGGCCGCCGCGATGTCCCGGTTGCTGAGGCCCGAGGCGATCAGGTCCATCACTTCCGCCTCCCGGTGACTCAGTCCGAACTCGTCCCGCGCTCCCCGGTGTTGGGGCCGCTCGACCAACGACTGTCCCATAAATCGTTGCGCTTGCGAAGTGGATTGCTGACGTTCGGCCGGTTCCGGCCGGGCATCACTTCCGCCCAGCAGGGAGTACGGGCGAGGCAGTGGCGCATTCATGTGTGCAAAAGCATCGGTTTTGTGTTTGCCGGTGGCGGGGTCCGCGTGGTGACGGGCCGCGGGTGCCGGAGTCCGGTCCGGTGTGCGGAGACGCCCGGTCGCCGCGCGCCGGCTCCGCAGGCCGCGCCGGGTCCAGGCCGTCCCGCGTTCCGGGCCCGGGCCCGGGGCGGGGGCGGGGGCCGCGTCCGGGACGGTGCCGGATTCCCGGCGCAGATGTGCCACCAGGGCGTTCACCGCGGTCGTGGTCATCGGGGCGTGGCCGGCGCGGATGTCCCGTACGGCCGCCACCAGCGCGTCGGCGGTGAACTCGCCGTGCACCAGGTAGCCCCGCGCGCCCAGTCGCAGGCACGTCCGGACGGTTTCGCCCTCCCGGCTGTAGGTGAGCATCAGCACCGGCGCGACCGGTACGAGATGCGGCAGCGCGTCGATGCCGTCGGCCCCCGGCATCCGTACGTCCAGCAGCACCACGTCCGGCCGGTGTGCGCGGGCGGCGCGCAGGGCCTCGTCGCCGTCCGCCGCCTCCGCGACGACCCGGATGTCGTCCCGGCCGTCGAGCAGGGCGGCCAGCCCGGCCCGTACCACGGGGTTGTCGTCGGCGATGACGACTCTCAGGAGCCTGGCGGGGCGGTCAGGGACCGGCGAGTTCGCGGCCGGGTGTTCCTCCGGCATGGCCGGGCCTCCTCTCGGTTGTCGGGGGTGCGGGGCTGCTCCGGCCCGGGGGCTGGTCGGGGATGCCGTCCAGCAGGGGGCACGGAGGAGGCGGAGACGCGGAGGTGCGCTGTCCGGCGGGGTGGAGGGAGGGGACGGGCGGCACCGGCCCCCGCACCGGCGTCGGTTCCAGCGGGAGTTCCAGCGGGAGTTCCAGCCGGACTTCCGTACCGGTTCCCGGTGGCCCGCTGCCGATCCGGAGCCGCGCGCCGATGCCGGCCGCCCGCTCGGCCATGCCCAGCAGCCCGAAGTGGCCGTTCCGGCGGAGGGTTTCGAGGTCGGTGCCGGGTCGCAGGCCCCGGCCGTCGTCGGTCACGCGGAGGTGGAGGGTGCGGACGGCCGGCCCGCCGGCGGTTCCGGTGCCCTCCGGCGCGGGCCCCCCGGGGCTCGTGCCCTCCGGCGCGGGGCTCTCCGTGACGCCCGCTTCCACCGTGACCCGGTTCGCCCGGGCGTGGCGGGCCGCGTTCTCCAGGGCCTCGGCGGCGATGGTCAGCAACTGCCGTGCCACGGCGGGCGGTACGGGCGGCAGCGGGGCCCCGGGCGGCACGCGGACGTCGACCGGGATGCCGGTGCGGTGGGACCAGTCGGCCGCACGGGCGGCCAGTTCCCGGCCGATGTCGGTGCGCGCGGGCTCCCCGGGGGCCCGGTCCGGGCGCGGCCCGCCGGGAGTGCGGCGCAGGTCGGACAGGAGCTCGCGGGACTCGGCCGCGGCGCGCCGGGCGGCCCGGGCCACCAGGTCCGCGCGCTGCCGCACGGTGTCCGGGTCCGTACGGTCCACCGAGGCGGCCAGGCTCTCCGCGGCCAGGGCCAGACCGTGCAGGGTCTTGGCCACCGAGTCGTGCATCTCCCGTGCCAGGCGGGCGCGTTCAGCGCAGACGGCTTCCGTGGCGGCGAGCCGGGCGCGGGTCTCGGCGAGGGCGCGGCCGGCCGCACCGAAGCGGAGCAGCAGATTCCGCAGAACCACTCCGGCGGCACCGGCGATGACGCAGAAACCGGGGAGAACCAGGCGCGCGGCCAGGCCGCCGCTCAGGGAGGGGTTGGCACCGTACGCGGCCGCGAGGACGAGGATCTGGAGTCCGGCGAAGACCCCCGCCCCGCGCCAGCCGTAGCAGAGCCCGGCCAGCAGCGGGGTGCAGACGGTGACATAGCCGAGGGTGGACTCGGGGGTCGCGGTCAGGAGCAGCAGCGCGCCGAACAGCAGGTCGATCCCCAGCAGTGCGGGGTGCCGGAGGAGCAGCGGACCGAAGCGCTCCCAGTCGCGGAAGAGGACGTAGGAGCCCATGAAGGTGCACACGACCGCCGAGCCGATGAGCCAGGTGGCGGGGCCCGGTGCGGTGCGGTGGAGGGCGAAGGGGGTGCCGAGGGCGATCATGGCGAGGCGGAAGGCGAACACATGACGGGCCAGTGCCTGAAGGGCGTTGAGCTGGAGACGCAGGCCCTGCTCGTCGCCGGCCACGGGGACGTGCGCCGTCGTCGCGCCGCCTCCCGCGGGGCCCAGCGGCCCCGCGGCCTCCTCCGCGCCCCGGACCGTGCCGGACGTCGCCGCCGTACCGGCCGCCGCGGGCGGCGTACCGTTCGCGCCGTCCGCGTCCTCCGTGCCGTCCGCGCCGTGTGCGGGCATGCGACCCGCCGTGCCCGCCCCCGTCACGGTCCGTTCCCGTCCCACCGCTGTCACCTCCTTCTCCTTCTCTCCCCCGCCGGTCAGCCCGTGATGGCGCCGAAGTCGACTCCCGAGCCGAAGACGAAGCCCGCGACCAGCAGGATGAGCGTCCCCGGGAGCATGAAGGTGGTGACGGCGAGCGTCGCCTTGGGGACGGCCCGGGCGGCGCGGCGGCGGGCGTTCTGGGCATCGGTGCGGCGCATGTCGTCGGCGATCTGGATGAGGGTGTCGACGATGGGCGCGCCCAGTTCCTCCCCCTGCTGCAGCGCGGTGACGAACATGGCGACCTGTTCGCTGTCATTGCGGCGGCGCAGTTCGTCGAAGGCCTCCCGCCGGCTGACGCCCATGTCCATCCGGCGCAGTGTGATGCGCAGTTCGTCCGACCACGGGCCCCGGTACTTCTCGGAGACCCGGTCGAGCGCCTGCCGGAAGCCGAGTCCGGCGCTGACGACGACGGCGAGGACGTCGAGGAAGTCGGGGAGGGTCCGCTCGATGTCGGCCTTGCGCTGCTGGATCGCGGCCCAGATGCCGGCCTCGACCCAGAAGAGGCCGAAGAGGACGAGCAGGGCGGCGATGACGAACTGGCCGCGCAGGAGCGTCGCGAGCGCCCCGGCGAAGCCGAGGAAACCGTAGACCGCGCGGCGGGCGGCGTAACGGTCGAGGGTGAGACCGCCGGGATTGCCCGCCCGGTCGATCCGGCGGCGCACCCTGTCGGCCCGCCGGGGGCCCATCAGGCGCAGCACCAGGGGCGCGTGGCGCATGCCGAGGCGGTCTACGGCGGAGCCGACGGCGGTGGTGCGGGTGGCGCCCACTTCCAGGGCCACCTTGAGGTCACTGGGCAGCTCGGCCTCGCGGCGGTAGAGCGCGATGCCGTAGCCGATACCGGCGGCGCTCAGGGCGGCCAGGAAGGCGAGCAGCAGAGCGGTCATCGGCGGTCGTCCTCCTCTCGGGTGCCCCGGGTCCGGAACCGGCGGGCCGGAGCGCGCGTGCCGGGCCGGGCCGCTTCTGCGGTCCGCGTCCCGCCCGGGGCCGGGGGTGTTCCTTGGGTCACCGTCATGTCCCCGGCCTCAGACGTCGATCCTGGACATGCGGCGGATGAGCACGAACCCCAGGGCGTACAGGCCCAGGCTGACGATCACGGCGGCCTGTCCGTAGAAGGAGCCGGTCATCCGTTCCAGCGCCCCCGGCATCACCCGGTCCATCAGCAGCAGCGCGCCGAGGCCGAAGGCGGGGACGGCGTAGGCGGTGACGGTGATCTGGGAGAGCTGGGTGCGGACCTCGCGCCGGGTCTCCTTCCGTTCCTCCAGGGTCCTGGTCAGGTTGCGCAGCGAGCCGACCACCGTGCCGCCGGCCCGGTTGGACAGGATCAGGGTGGTGACGAGGACGGAGAGCTCCCGGGAGGGCAGCCGTCCGGCCAGTTCGCCGAGGGCGTCGTCGATCGAGTGCCCGACGCCCAGCTTGTCGGCGACGCGCGCGAGTTCCTCCCCGGCCGGTGCGTCCAGTTCCTCGGCGGCCAGGGCGAGGGCGGTGCGGAGGGCCAGCCCGGCCTGGGTGGCGTTGGCCAGGACCCGGGCGAGTTCCGGCAGCTGGTTGATGAACTTCTCGTTCCGCCGGGCGCTCTGCCAGCCGAGGAAGGCGTGGGCGGCCCAGAGGCCGATGAGGCCCGCCACGGGCCCGAAGAAGGCGGCGAGCAGGGAGGCCGCGATCAGCCAGAGAGCGGCGATCCCGGCGGCCACGTAGACGGAGAACTCGCCGGGGGTGACGTCCAGTCCGGTGGCCGCCAGCCGCCGTTCCAGCCGGTTGCCGAGACGGGTCCGGCGCAGCCTGCGGTCGACGGTGCGGAAGCGGCGCTCCCGGCCGCCGGCCGCGGGGAGCCGGCCGGGCGCGCTGAGCCGCTCGATGAGGTCCCGGCGCTGCGCCCGGCCGGCCGCGTACGCGTGCACGCCGGCGACGCCCAGGACGCAGCACAGCAGGGCGGCGCCGAGCGTCAGCAGCGGGAGATTCGCCTGCGGGTCCATGGCGGTCAGCTCGCCTCCCGGATCGTGAGCTGTTCCTCCGACGCGGCGATCCCGTAGCCGGACGGCACCGGCTCGCCCGCCAGGTGGAGCCGGTCGGCGACGCGGCGGGGCAGCGGGAAGTACCCGAAGGCGCCGCGCACCACCCGGTCGGCGCCGACGGGCCGCGGTTCGAAGCGCGCCACGGTGGCGATCCGGTACGTCTCCCGGCCGTGCGAGGAGAGCAGGGCGATCTCGCTGACCTTGCGGCTGCCGTCGGCGTGCCGGGAGAGCTGGACGATGCAGTCGACCGCGCTGTTGATCTGGTCCCGGAGCGCCTCGTAGGGGATCTTCACCTCGGACATGGAGGCCAGGGTCTGCAGCCGCATCAGGGCGTCCTCGGCGCTGTTGGCGTGCACGGTGGCCAGGGAACCGTCGTGACCGGTGGACATGGCCTGGAGCATGTCGAGGGTCTCGCCGCCGCGGACCTCGCCGACGATGATCCGGTCCGGGCGCATGCGGAGGGAGTTGCGGACCAGGTCGCGGATGGTGATCCGGCCCTTGCCCTCGACGTTGGGCGGGCGGGTCTCCAGCCGGATGACATGGGGCTGCTGGAGCTGGAGTTCGGCCGCGTCCTCGACGGTGATGATCCGTTCGCCCTCCGGTACGAGGCCGGAGAGGGCGTTGAGGAGGGTGGTCTTCCCGGAGCCGGTGGCACCGGAGACGATCACGTTGAACTTGGCCCGGACCAGGCCGGAGAGCAGCATCACCATCCGGTCGTCGAGGGTGCCGAGGCCGATCAGCTCCTGGAGCCGGTAGGCGCGCGGGAAGCGGCGGATGGTGAGGGTGGCGCCACTGAGGGAGAGCGGCGGGATGATGACGTTGACGCGCTCCCCGGAGGGGAGGCGGGCGTCGACCATCGGATTGGCCTCGTCCACGCGGCGGTTGACGGTGGAGACGATGCGTTCGATGGTCTGCATCAGCTGTTCGTGCGAGGCGAAGCGCACGGGTACCTGTTCGACGCGGCCGGCGCGTTCGACGTAGACGTGGTCCGGGCCGTTGACCATGATCTCGGTGATGGACGGATCTTCGAGCAGGGGTTCGAGCACGCCGAGGCCGAGGGCCTCGTCCACCACGCGCCGGATCAGCTGGGCGCGTTCGGAGGTGGAGAGGACGGGGCCCTCGCGGCTGATGATGTGCCCGAGGACGCGTTCGAGGCGGGCCCGCCGCTCGGCGGCGGCCAGCGCGGACATCTCGGCGAGGTCGATCTCCTCCAGCAGCTTGGCCCGGTAGACGGCGACGAGGTGCCCGTCCTCGCGGGTGGCGCCGTTGTCCTCGGGTGAGGTGACGCGCGCCCTCAGGCTCATGGTGTGCTCCTCGTCGTCCGTGCCGTGCCGTGCCGTGCCGGTCGGTCTGTGCGATGTCGATCCGTTGCGGTGCCGGTCCGTTGCGGTGCCGGTCCGTTGCGGTGCCGGTCCGTTGCGGTGCCGGTCCGTTGCGGTGCCGGTCCGTTGCGGTGCTGCGGTCCGCCCGTGCGGCGTTCCCGTGGCGCCGGGCGGGTGGTTCAGTCGCGGGGCATGGTGGCCCGCTTCGTGACGGTGCCGAAGTCGCCGACCCCGGGGATCAGGGAGGGGATGGTGACGGTGGCGGTCGCGACGGCCTCCTCCCCGTCGCCGCCGATGCCGATGCGGGTGCCGTCGGTGAGCCAGCCGCTGACCGCGGCCCGCCCGGCCGCCGCCGGATCGGCGTCGGCCTCCTCGTAGGAGGCGGTGCGGGCGGCGGCCCGGGCGGCCGTACCGGCCTGGGAGACCGTGTGGGCGACCACGCCGAGCTGGATCGTGGCGAACGCCACCAGCAGCAGGACCGGGACGAAGCCGATGAACTCCACGGCCACCTGGCCGCGTTCGCGCGCGGCACCGCGGACGGCCGCCCCCCGGAACCGCCCGGCGCCCGCCCCGGCGCGGCCCGTGGCCGCACTGCCCGCCGCCGCACTGCCCGCCGCCGCACTGCCTGTGGCCGCACTGCCCGCCGCCGCACGGTCCGCGGCCGCCACCGGCCCGTCGCTCACCGCCGTCATGGCCTGCCCTCCTCCGCCGCGCCCGCCCCGCCGTTCACGGTGACCGGGAAGTCCACCGCGCCGGGGAAGAGCACCGGCACCCTCAGCCCGACATGGGCCTTCCACAGCCCGTCCTCGCGCACGCAGTTCACGGAGGCGCCGCTCCGCCACGCCCCCGGCAGGTCCTCCACCGCGGCCGTCTCGCACGCCCCCGCGCTCCGGGCGGCGGTGGCGGTGCGCGCGCCCTGGTCGGCCGCGTGGCCGGCGAGCGAGTACGTGTAGCCGAGCAGCGCGCACTGCCAGCACAGGATCAGCACCACGGCCAGCAGCGGCACCAGGCCCAGGAACTCCACCGCCACCTGACCGCTGTCGCCGCCCCGGCCCCGGCCGCCGCCCGGCAGGCCGCGGCGCCGCCGCAGGCTCAGCGCGCCCCGGTCGCCGTACTTCTCCAGCGCCCGCCCCCGTGCCGCGCCCCGGCCGGAGCGTCCGCCGGTGCCCGCGGCATCGCCCGTCAGCCCGAGCTCGGCGGCGAGGGCCCACAGCGCCTGCTTGACGGAGGAGCGGTCGTCCAGGTCCTGGAGGCGCCCGGCGTCCACGGAGGGCTGGAGTTCCTTGAAGCCGGCCGGCACGGCGGTCCGCGCGACCCGTGTGCCGGTGATCCTCTCGACCAGCGGCGGCTGGATCTCGGTGGCGCGCGTGTGCCGGTTGACGAGCGTCAGGGTCTCCTCGGCCTTGCGGATCTGCAGCCGGTCCCAGAGCCGCACCAGGCGCTTCGCGGCCCGGACGGCGACGACGTCCGGGGTGGTCACCATCAGCGCCGTGTCGGACATCTCGACGGCCGCCGCGTTGGCCCCGTTCATCTGGGTGCCGCAGTCGATCACGACGACCTCGTAGCGGGTCCGCAGCGAGCTGACGATCTGCCGGGCCGCCCGGTCGGTGACCTCCTCGCCGCGCTCGCCGTCCGCCGGGGCGAGCAGCAGTCCCAGGCCGGTCGCGTGGTCGCAGACGGCGTCCTGGAGGACGCGCGGCGAGATGTCGCTGATCTGCGCCAGGTCCACCACCGAGCGGCGGAACTGCACATCGAGATAGGAGGCGATGTCGCCCGACTGGAGATCCATGTCGACGAGCGCGGTGGAGCGGCCGGAGGCGTGCGCCGCCAGCGCCAGCTGCACGGCGGTCACGGTCGTGCCCACGCCGCCCTTGGCGCCGGTGACGCTGACGACGGTGCCACCGGGCCCGCCGGGGGCCTCGGGGCCCGCCCCGAGATGGCGCCGGACCCCGGCGGCCCACTGGGCGGCACCCTGCACCCGGGCGGACAGCTCCTCGTAGTGGAGCGGCAGCGCGGCGAGCCCGCGGGCGCCCGCGTCCATGGCCGCCTGGAAGAGCTGCGGCCCGGCGTCGGCCGAGACGAGCACCACCCCCACCGCGGGGAAGCGGAGCACTGTCTCCCGGATGAGGTCCAGGGCGGGCACGGGCCCGATCCGCTCGTGGACGACGACGACCTCGGGGAGGTCCGCGACCGATTCCCCGGCGAGCCGTGCCAGAGTGTCGAGGAGGGCGGTGGAATCGGGCACGGGCGGCGCCGGCTCGGCGTCGGGGAGCTGGCTGAGCAGGGTGGTGAGGGACCGGGCGGCGTCCGGGTCGCCGGCGGCGGGGAGGATTCTGGTGGTCATCCGGGCCTCACTTGTCCCCGTCGAGGGTGTACGTGCGGTCGCGCGGGCGGATGGGCTCGCTGCCGCCGGGCGCGACGAGGGCGAGCCGCACGTGGGAGGCGAAGGACTCGGCGTAGGCGACGCGCTGGGCGTCGAGGGTGCCGAGGGCGAAGGTGATCGGCACCGCCTCGGTGCTCTGCCCGCGCCGCCGGGCGTCGTCGTCGCGGTCGAAGGGGGTGAGTTCGCCGACGTCGATGACCTGGGCGCCCTCGACGATCACCTTGGACTGCGGCTCGGCGTCCTCCTCCCGGCCGTCGAAGGTGGCATAGATGTTGACCCGGGCGCCCGGGCGGATCTTGCCCGCCACCCCGGTGGCGGCGTCGATCATGATGGCGATCTCCTGCTCGCCCTCCTCCAGGGCCGGCCGCTCGACGATCATGTCGCGCTGGAGCAGCGAGCCCTTGCGGAGCGGGGTGAGCGCGATCTTGCCGGTGAGGTCGCGGAGGTCGGTGACCGCGGTCTCCGGAAGCCAGCGCTCCGGCATGGTGATCTCGTCGAACTTGGCCGCGGACAGCTCCTCGTAGGGCTGTATGTCGGCCCGCACCTCGTAAGCCGTGGTCTCCGGGCCGACCTTGGACCGTACGTCGCCGATCACCATCAGGACTCCGACGAAGGCACCGGCCGCGCAGAGGACGGAGAGCAGGAGCAGGATCACTCCGCGGCGCTGACGTGAGTTCATCGGCGGGGAACCTCGTTCATCGGGGACGTGTCCGGAGCGGACGGGGGATGGGGGCGGGGCGAGGGGCGGGGCACAGCGGTCTCCGGGGAGCCGGCTAGGTGACGGCGCCGGGGGCGAGGGCGGCGCTCCCGGCGGCCACCGGGGAGCAGCAGAACGCGCAGCGGTCGCCGATGAGTTCGAGCCCGCACCAGCGGCACTCCGTGGTGCGGACCGAGGCGACCAGCTGGTACAGGATCGACAGATCGGGGATGGCCGCGGCGAACTCGACGAGCCGGCCGCTGCCCCACCAGCGGGCGGAGTCGGCGGGCAGGGTGGCCTCCCGCACGCTGTGCACGCGCCAGGCCGGGGCGAGGGTGCTGAACACCCAGTCGGACGGCGACTGGCCGCGGGCGACGACGAGTTCGGTGCCGTACTGGGGCCCGCCGGGCACCGCGCCGCCGGGAGTGGCACGGCGGAGCAGCGGCTCGGGGCTCGCGAGGACGGCGAACTGGCTCCCGGGCACCCAGGACGTGGCGTGCTCCCTGAGGCCCACCGGCACACGGTCGAGGCGGGAGACGGAGGACAGCAGCGCGCCGGCGTGGACGTAATGGGTGAGCAGCCGGACGGCGGATCCGAGGATGCCGGGGCTGAAGTCGCAGAGCGAGAGGCGGCGCAGCTGGTGCGCGAGGACGGCGACGGCCAGCGGCGGTAACTCCAGGCGGACCAGGGCGATCCGGTCGCTCTCCAGGATGGAGCGCACCCCGTGCAGCCGGCGGTGGACGGCGGCGGGCAGCGCGGACGGGTAGAGGACGATCAGATAACCATGGCTCTCGATCAGTCCGTAGGTCCGGGCGAGGGCGTCCTCCAGCGGCATCTCCGGTGCGAGGACGGTGGCGGGGGGCGTCTGCCGGTCGAGGGCCGGGAGAACGAGGTCGGGGGCGGTGACTGCTATCGCGGTGGGCACGTCAGGTTTCCCCGTTCACTCCGGCGGCCGGGGCTGCGGACGCCGTGGACCAACACTGCGCAGCGCAACTGCTTCGCTACTGTCACAGCACTTTATCCGCGTCGTCTGCATTGGAGAACAGTTCCCCGGTATCGGAGAATTCGATCTTCAACTGACACGGGGGCATCTTCCGCCTCTTCTGTGGACGAACGGCCGGCCGAACGCCCTGGCCTCCGCTCACCAGGGGAGTTCCCGGACCTGCTGGACGCAGAGCACGACGAACAGCAGCCCCGCGGCGGCCAGCATGACGTTGCTCAACGGGCCGTTGCGCCACTCCCGAGGGGTGCGGTCCGAGTTGAGCAGCCACAGCAGCGTCAGGGCGAGGAACGGCATGAAGAACGCGCCCAGGACCCCGTAGAGGACCACCAGCCCGAACGGCTGGTCGAGGAAGAGCAGGCTGATGGGCGGGAAGGTCAGCCAGAGCAGGTAGGCCCGGAACGGCAGCGACTTCTCCGCCGCGCCGGTGGCGAGTTCGGCGACCACGGGGTCGGGGGCCGCGGCCCCCGCCGCTGCCGGGGTCCCCGCGGGGGTCGCGGGCGTCGCGGGCCGCACGGGCGTCCCGGACCGCACGGGGCCCAGGGGGTCCAGGGGTTCCGCGGGGTCCAGGGGTTCCGCGGGTTCCAGGGGTTCCGCGGGTTCCACGGAGCCTGCGGGATCCGCGGGCGCCGCGGCGCGGGCGGCCGCCCGGTCGCTGCGCACACGGTCCACGAAGTCGGTGAACAGCAGGCTGACACCGTGCCAGACGCCGATGAGCGAGGAGAAGGAGGTGGCGAAGAAGCCGACCAGGAAGAGAGTGGCGGTGGTGGCGCCGAAGCGCGCCTCCAGCACCTCCCCCAGGGCCAGCAGTCCCCGGTCTCCGCTCGCCAGGGCGATGTTGGCGGAGTGCAGCAGCTCCGCGCCCGTGATCAGCATCGCGATCACGAAGACGCCGGTCGTCACATACGCGACGCGGTTGTCGAGCCGCATCACCCGTATCCAGCCGGGGCCGGTCCAGCCCTTGGCGTTGACCCAGTAGCCGTACGCGGCCATGGTGATGGTGCCGCCGACGCCGCCGATCAGGCCGAGCGTGTAGAGCAGCGAGCCGTCCGGCAGGGCGGGCACCAGTCCGGCGACGGCCGCGGGCACGTCCGGGCCGACCCGCAGCGCCACGTACACGACGACCACGAACATCACGCCGACCAGCACCGTCATGGCTTTCTCGAAGACGGCGTAGTGGTTGAACCAGACGAACGCCAGACCGATCAGCCCGGTGATCACGGCCCAGGTCTTGAGGCCGAGGAAGTCCGGGAACAGCGCGGCGAGCGGCAGGGCGCTGGAGGACATGGCGGTGGCTCCGTAGACGAAGCCCCAGACGACGACATAGCCGGCGAAATAGACGGTGGTCCACGCGCCGAGGCTGCGCCAGCCCTCGAACAGCGTCTGCCCGGTGGCGAGATGCCAGCGTCCCGCGGCCTCGGCGAGGGAGATCTTGACGAGGCATCCGATGACGGCGGCCCACAGCAGGGTGTAGCCGAACCGGCTGCCGGCGATCAGCGTGGCGACGAGGTCACCCGCGCCGACCCCCGTCGCGGCGACGACGATCCCGGGTCCGATGTACCGCCAACTCGATCTGCGCGGACTCCCGGTGGCCGGGCCGGTGCTCTCCCCCGCCTCGTCCGTACGTGTCACTGGCCCGCCTCCGCGTCCGTGCCGCCGCTGTCACCGCTGTCACCGCTGTCACCGCCGCCCCCGTCACCGCCGTCGGCCCGCGCGCGAACCCGCGGGCGCCGGCACACAAGAAGGCCATTCCCCACGGGCGTCCGCTCCACTCCCGCCCCGTCCGCGCCCCCGTCCGCCCTCTTCCGCCCTCTTCCACGCCCTCCCGCGCCGGTGCCGCTCCCGCGGTGCGGCGCGGTCCTGCCGCCCGGGGCCCGCCGCACCCTCCGACCGGAGTGCCGCACCCCGCGGCGCCCGGTGCCGTGACCGGAAGGGTCTGCCGGGAAGCTCGCGGCGTCCGGTGCGGCGCATCGCAGGGCGGAGTGCCGCCCGGGTACTGGCGAAGTGCCGCCCGTGCACTGGGTGCACGCGGACAGTGCGGACTGCGGCGTGGGGCCCCGGCCGAAGGCTGGGGGAACGCCGGACCGGGCACCGCGAGCCGGTGAACCCTCCGGGTCACAGCGCTAGGGTCCCCGGCATGGACACCACCTCACCGGGCAACCCCGCCCTGCGGCGGCGGCTGGGGCTCTTCGACGCCGTCGTGATCGGTCTGGGCGCCATGATCGGCGCAGGCATCTTCGCGGCGCTCACTCCGGCCGCCGGAGAGGCCGGCTCGGGGCTGCTGCCGGCCCTGGGGGTGGCGGCGGTGGTCGCGTACTGCAACGCCGTGTCCTCCGCGCGGCTCGCGGCCCGTTATCCGGAGTCGGGCGGCACGTACGTCTACGGGCGGGAGCGGCTGGGTCCGTTCTGGGGCCATCTCGCCGGCTGGGGCTTCGTGGCGGGCAAGACGGCGTCCTGCGCGGCGATGGCCCTGACCGTGGGGGCGTACGCGTGGCCGGGGCACCACCGGGAGGTGGCGGTGGCGGCCGTGGTGGCCCTGACGGCCGTGAACTACCGGGGGGTGCGGAAGTCGGCCCGGCTGACCCGGGCGATCGTCGCGGTGGTGCTCGCCGTGCTGGCGGCCGTGGTGACGGCCGGGCTGACCTCGCCGGAGGCGGACGGCGCCCGGCTGGCGCCCGGCGGCGACGCCTCGGTGGCCGGGGTGCTCGGCGCGGCGGGTCTGCTGTTCTTCGCCTTCGCCGGGTACGCGCGGATCGCCACGCTGGGCGAGGAGGTGCGCGATCCCGCGCGCACCATTCCGCGCGCCATCCCGCTGGCGCTCGGTATCACGCTCGCCGTGTACGCGGCCGTGGCCGTGGCCGCGCTCGCGGTGCTCGGCCCGGACGGGCTGGCGGGTGCGGGCGCGCCGCTCGCCGACGCCGTCCGGGCGGCGGGGGTGCCGGAGTTGGCGCCGGTGGTGCGCGCGGGCGCGGCCGTGGCGGCGCTCGGTTCGCTGCTCGCTCTGGTGCTCGGGATCTCCCGGACGGCACTCGCCATGGCGCGGGACGGGCATCTGCCGCGGCCGCTGGCGGCCGTCCACCCGCGGTTCCGGGTTCCGCACCGGGCCGAACTGGCGGTCGGGGCGGTGGTCGCCGTGCTGGCGGCGGCCACGGACCTGCGCGGGGCGATCGGCTTCTCCTCGTTCGGGGTGCTCGTCTACTACGCGATCGCCAACGCCTCCGCCTGGACGCTGACCCGGGAGGAGGGCCGGCCGCCGCGCGCCGTCCCGGTCGTCGGGCTGGCGGGCTGCCTGGTGCTCGCCGTCACGCTGCCGCTGCCGTCGGTGGTCACGGGTGCCGCCGTGCTGGCCGCGGGAGCGGCCCTGTACGGCGTGCGCCGGGGCGCACGGCGCGCGGACTGAGATTGCCGGGACCCGGAGCGCCGAGGGCCGGAAGTCCGGGATCCCGGAACGCGGGGGCCGGGAGCACCGGGCCCCGGAGCCGCGGTCCGTCCGGGCCGGCGGGTGTGCGTACGTGCTGGTGGTTCGGCCGTGCGGGCCCGGCCGTACGGGGAGGCGGTTGCGGCCGTCCGTGCGGGTTCCTCCGGCCGTCCGGGCGAGGCCGCGCGGCCGGAACCGGCGTGGCCCCTTCCGGTCGGCGCGGCACCATTGACCCGCCCATGCCAAAGCCTCAGCATGACGCACCATGCGACTGCCATCACGCGGCCAACGGGTCACCGCCCTCGCCGCACTTCTGACACTCGCGCTGGCCGTTCCCCTGACCCAGGCCGGCACGACTCCCCCCACCGACCGTGCGGACGCGCTCACCGGCGTCGCGTCCGCCGAAGAGACCCCCCGTCAGTACGAGGTCGCCGGTCCCGCCACCGCGGCCCAGCGCACCCGTCTGCTCACCACCGGCGCCTCCGTCGACGAGGTGCGCGACCACTCCGTCGTCGTCTCCGCGGACTCCGGGCAGGCCCGCGAACTCCGGGACCTCGGCTACACGCTGGAGCCGCTGCCCGCTCCCCCGTCCCGCCGTACGGGCGAGCAGAGCCTCCGCGCGGCCGACTTCCCGCCGGCCGACGCCAAATACCACAACTACGCCGAGGCGACGGCGGAGATCAACGCCCGCGTGGCCGCCCACCCCGACATCATGAGCAAGCGGGTGATCGGCAAGTCCCACGAGGGCCGCGACATCGTCGCCGTCAAGATCAGCGACAAGGTGAAGACGGACGAGAACGAGCCCGAGGTCCTCTTCACCCACCACCAGCACGCCCGCGAGCACCTGACCGTCGAGATGGCGCTCTACCTGCTGCGCGAACTGGGCGAGGACTACGGCACCGACTCCCGCATCACCCAGGCGGTGAACGGCCGGGAGATCTGGATCATCCCGGACCTCAACCCGGACGGCGGCGAGTACGACATCGCCTCCGGCTCCTACCGCTCCTGGCGCAAGAACCGTCAGCCCAACTCCGGGTCCTCCGCCGTCGGCACCGACATCAACCGCAACTGGCCCTACAAGTGGGGCTGCTGCGGCGGCTCCTCCGGCAGCACCTCCTCGGAGACGTACCGGGGCCCGTCGGCGGAGTCCACCCCCGAGGCGAAGGTCGTCACCGGCTTCGTCCGCAGCCGGGTGATCGGCGGCGAGCAGCAGATCAAGGCCGGGATCGACTTCCACACCTACAGCGAGCTCGTCCTCTGGCCGTACGGCTACACGTACTCCGACACCGCGGGCGGCATGACGCGGGACGACCGCGACGCCTTCGCCGCCATCGGCCGGAAGATGGCCGCGAGCAACGGCTACACCCCCCAGCAGTCGAGCGATCTCTACATCACCGACGGCAGCGTCAACGACTGGATGTGGGGCGACCAGAAGATCTTCTCCTACACCTACGAGATGTATCCGTCCTCGGCCTCCGGCGGCGGCTTCTACCCGCCCGACGAGGTGATCGAGCGGGAGACCGCGCGCAACCGGGACGCGGTGCTCCAGCTCATCGAGAACGCGGACTGCATGTACCGCTCCATCGGCAAGGAGGCGCAGTACTGCGCCTCCGGCTGAGCCGGCATCGGCCGGCGGCGCGTCCCCGGTGACGGCCCCCGGGGGCGCCGCCGCCGGCCCCCCCGGCGCGCGGCCGGGCACCGGTTCCGTCGCCGCACCGCACCGCAGCGCACCGCACGGTGCCGCACCGCACGGTGCCCCGCGGCCCGCGGATGCGGCAGGATTCCCGGAGTCCCGCCCGCACCGCAGCCCGCGGAGGCCCGATGACCGCCGAGCACCCCACCGACCAGCCCACCGACCAGCCCGCCGGAGGAACCTCCGGGCGCACCACCCGGCCCGCGGCAGACCGGTCACCGGGCCCGCCCGGCCCGTCCCGCCCGGTCGCCGCCCGGCTGGCCGAGGAGCGGATCGACCACCGCTTCAAGGGACTGCCGCCGGATGCCGCGGGCCTCACCGTCCGGGAACTGGCCGCCCAGCGCCGGCCGCTGTTCGGCGGCGGGTTCACCACTCCGGTCCTGGCCCTCTCCGCCGAGGCCCTGGAGCACAATCTGGCCCTCATGGGCCGTTACGCCGCCCGGCACGGACTGGCCCTCGCCCCCCACGGCAAGACCTCCATGGCCCCGGCTCTCTTCGAACGCCAGCTGGCGCACGGGGCCTGGGGCATCACCGCGGCCGTCCCGCACCAGGCCCGGGTCTACCGCGCGTTCGGCATCTCCCGGATCTTCCTCGCCAACCAGCTCGTCGATCCGGCGGCACTCCGCTGGCTCGCCGGGGAGCTCGACGCCGACCCGGAGTTCCGCTGCGTGGTGTACGCCGACTCGGTGCGCGGGGTCGGGCTGATGGACGCCGCGCTGCGCGACTGCGGCGCCACCCGTCCCCTCGATGTGGTGATCGAACTGGGCGCAGGCCCGGGGGCGCGCACGGGGGCGCGCACGGACGGCGACTGCGCGGCCGTGGCCGCGGCCGTCGCCGCCGCCCCCACCCTCCGCCTGACCGGCGTCGCCGGATACGAGGGCGAGGTGCCCGGCGCGGACCCCGAGCGGGTCACGGCCTGGCTGCGCCGGCTCGTCGCCCTCGCGGGAGCCCTCGACGCCGCCGGCCGCTTCGCGGACGCCGAGGAGATCGTCGTCAGCGCGGGCGGCAGCGCCTGGTTCGACGCGGTCGCCCGGGTCTTCGGTGAGATCCCGGAGCTGTCCCGCCCGGTGCTGCGGCTGCTGCGTTCCGGCGCGTACGTCTCGCACGACGACGGCCACTACCGCCGCCTCACCCCCTTCAACCGGATCCCGGAGGAGGGCGCGCTGCGGCCCGCCTTCCGGCTCTGGGCACAGGTCCTCTCCCGCCCCGAGCCGGGCCAGGCCTTCCTCAACGCGGGCAAGCGGGACGCCCCCTGCGATCTGCACCTGCCGGAGCCGCTGCTCGTCCGGTCCGCGCGGGACGGCGCGGAGCGGCCCGCGGCCGGCCTCACCGTGACGGCCCTGTCCGACCAGCACGCCTGGCTGGACGTCGCGGAGGAGGGCCGGGCGCTGGAGGTCGGCGACTGGGTGGGGCTGGGGCTGTCGCATCCCTGCACGGTCTTCGACAAGTGGCAGCTGATCCCGGTGGTGACGGAGGACGGCACGGTCACGGACTTCGTCCGCACCTTCTTCTGACGGTCCGCTGCCCGCCCGGACGCGCGGCCCGGCACCACCCCGAGCGGTCCGGCACCACCCCGAGCGGTCCGGGCCGGGAACGGCGCGGGCCGAGCGGCGCGAACACCCGAACGGGCGGCCGTGGCGGAGCTCACATCCCGCCCCGCCGCCGGTCCCCAAGCCTCCGCCCCCGCCCGGCCCACCGCTCCCCGGGCTGCGCCCCTTCCCGCCGGACCGCGGTCCCCGTTTCCCGTTTCGAAGCCGCGCGGACCCTTCCGGCCGGTGTTCCGCATGTGCCGGAGGGTGACCGCTTGGGCATCGAAGACAGCCGCCGACCGGCCCGCTCCGCGCCCCGGGGGGACCACCGCGGCCGGGCGGTGCGCGGCGTCCCCGGGTCCCCCGGCGGGGCGCCCCCCGCGTGGCGGAAAACACCGAGCGGCCCCACCCGGGCGGCCGTATGGTGGCGAACATGCAGGTGATCCAGTCAACGAAGCTCGCCAATGTCTGCTACGAGATCCGGGGTCCGGTGCTCGAGGAGGCCATGCGGCTGGAGGCGGCGGGTCACCGCATCCTCAAGCTCAACACCGGCAACCCGGCGCCGTTCGGCTTCGAGTGCCCGCCCGAGATCCTGGAGGACATGCTCCGGACGCTGGGCGACGCGCACGGCTACGGCGACGCCAAGGGCCTCCTCACCGCCCGGCGCGCGGTGATGCAGTACTACCAGACCAAGGGCATCGAGCTGGACGTCGAGGACATCTACCTCGGCAACGGCGCCTCCGAGCTGATCCAGATGTCGATGCAGGCGCTGCTCGACGACGGCGACGAGGTGCTCGTCCCCTCCCCGGACTACCCGCTGTGGACGGCCGCCGTCTCGCTCTCCGGCGGCACGGCCGTGCACTACCGCTGCGACGAGCAGTCCGACTGGATGCCGGACCTGGCCGACATCGAGCGCAAGGTGACCGACCGCACCAAGGCGATCGTCGTCATCAACCCGAACAACCCCACCGGTGCCGTCTACGACGACGAACTCGTGCGCGGTATCGCGGAGATCGCCCGCCGCCACAACCTCATCGTCTGCTCCGACGAGATCTACGACAAGATCCTCTACGACGGCGCCACCCACACCCCGACCGCGGCCCTCGCCCCGGACCTGCTCGTTCTCACCTTCAACGGCCTGTCCAAGGCCTACCGGGTGGCGGGCTACCGCAGCGGCTGGCTGGCGGTCTGCGGCCCGAAGGAGCACGCCTCCAGCTACATGGAGGGGCTGACGATCCTCGCCAATATGCGGCTGTGCGCCAACGTCCCGGCGCAGCACGCGGTGGCCGTGGCCCTCGGGGGCCGGCAGTCGATCAACGAGCTGGTGCTGCCGGGCGGCCGGCTGCTGGAGCAGCGCGACGCGGCGTACGAGGCGCTGACACGGATCCCGGGGGTCAGCTGCGTCAAGCCCAAGGGGGCGCTGTACGCCTTCCCGCGGCTGGACCCCAAGGTCTACAAGATCAAGGACGACCGGCAGATGGTGCTGGACCTGCTCCGCGCCGAAAAGATCATGATCGTGCACGGTACGGGCTTCAACTGGCCGGAACCGGACCACTTCCGGCTGGTCACCCTGCCGTACAAGGAGGATCTGACGGACGCGGTCACCCGGATCGGGGAGTTCCTGGACGGCTACAGCCAGTTCTGAGCCCCACCGCCCGGCCCGGGCGTTCCGCGGGAGCGCCCGGGGCTCCGCCCGGACTGTACGGGACCGCGGGAGGGGCGGGGGCCGGGCAGGAAGCCGGGGCACGCGACGGGACACGCGACGGGGCCGCGACCGGAACCCGCGGCACTTCGGATACGAACAGAATCAACTTTAGACAGCATCCAAGCTAGGATGGTCCTCTCACACGAGGAGGCCATCCATGTACGAACCGATCCGCACCAAGTCGGTCCACGCCATGGGAGAGCCGACGCCGTTGCCCCGCCGGCCGCGCCACGAAGAGCTGGACATCCAGCTCGCCGGGCATCTGGCCGCGCTGCTGACCGTGACCGACGAACTGCGGGCCCTCGTCCCGGACCCGTCTCTCGACCGGGCGGCCCAGCGGCTCACCGAGCGCGTCACCCGGCTCCGCGACGGTTCACGGCCGGTCCGGTCCTCCGCCGCTCCCGCCCCGGGGCGGCCCGACGCCGACCGGATCGCGTCACTGCACCGTCGCGGGCACACCCTCGCCGGACGGGCCCTGGTCGTGGCCGCGTCCCGCGCGGACACGGGTGCCGCGATCCTCTCCGCCGAGCGCATGGACGCGCACGCCGCCGCCCTCGACGGCGCCGATCCCGCCCTCTCGGGGGCGGCCCACTGACGCGCCGGGGCCGCGCCTCGCACCAGCGCCCGCGGCCCCGGCGCAACCACCGGAAACCCGATGGCGGGGTGCGGCTGCGTGCCGCACCCCGCCATCGCTCCCCGGTCGGTACGGAGGACCGTGCCGTCAGCCCAGACGCCGGACGAGGGCGCGGTACTCGTCCCACATCTCCTTGGGCGTGTGGTCACCGAAGGTGCCCAGGTGCTCGGGGACCAGCGAGGCCTCGTGCCGCCAGGTGTCGAGATCCACGCTGAGCAGCAGGTCCAGGTCCTCCTCGGCCAGGTCGAGCCCTTCGGTGTCGAGGGAACCCTTGGCCGGCAGAACGCCGATCGGCGTCTCGACGCCCTCCGCCTTGCCCTCCAGACGCTCGACGATCCACTTGAGGACGCGGCTGTTCTCGCCGAAGCCGGGCCACACGAAGCGGCCGCCGGCGTCCTTGCGGAACCAGTTGACGTAGTAGATCTTCGGGAGTTTCTCCGCGTCCGCCTGCCGGCCGACCTTCACCCAGTGGGCCATGTAGTCGCCCATGTTGTAGCCGCAGAACGGCAGCATGGCGAACGGGTCGCGGCGCAGCTCGCCGACCTTGCCCTCGGCGGCGGCGGTCTTCTCGGAGGCGACGTTGGCCCCGAGGAAGACACCGTGCTGCCAGTCGAAGGACTCGGTCACCAGCGGCACGGCCGAGGCGCGGCGGCCGCCGAAGAGGATGGCCGAGATCGGCACACCCTTCGGGTCCTCCCACTCGGGCGCGATGATCGGGCACTGGCCGGCCGGGACGGTGAAGCGGGCGTTGGGGTGCGCCGCCGGGGTCTCCGACTCCGGGGTCCAGTCGTTGCCCTTCCAGTCCGTCAGGTGCGCCGGGGGCTCCTCGGTCATGCCCTCCCACCAGACGTCGCCGTCGTCGGTGAGCGCCACATTGGTGAAGACGGCGTTGCCCCAGAGGGTCTTCATGGCGTTGGCGTTGGTGTGCTCGCCGGTGCCCGGGGCGACACCGAAGAAGCCCGCCTCCGGGTTGATCGCGTAGAGCCGGCCGTCCTCGCCGAAGCGCATCCAGGCGATGTCGTCGCCGATGGTCTCCACGGTCCAGCCGGGGATCGTGGGCTCCAGCATGGCGAGGTTGGTCTTGCCGCAGGCCGAGGGGAAGGCGGCGGCGACGTACTGGGACTCGCCACGCGGCGGGGTGAGCTTGAGGATCAGCATGTGCTCGGCGAGCCAGCCCTCGTCGCGCGCCATCACGGAGGCGATGCGCAGGGCGTAGCACTTCTTGCCGAGCAGGGCGTTGCCGCCGTAGCCGGAGCCGTAGGACCAGATCTCGCGGGTCTCCGGGAAGTGCGAGATGTACTTGGTCGTGTTGCAGGGCCACGGCACGTCGGCCTCGCCCTCGGCCAGCGGGGCACCCAGGCTGTGCACGGCCTTGACGAAGAAGCCGTCGGAGCCGAGCTCGTCGAGGACGGGCTGCCCCATCCGGGTCATGGTCCGCATGGACACGGCAACGTAGGCGGAGTCGGTGATCTCGACACCGATGGCGGACAGCGGCGAGCCGAGCGGGCCCATGCAGAAGGGCACCACGTACATCGTCCGGCCGCGCATGGAGCCGCGGAAGATCCCCTCCTCGCCGGTGAAGATCTCCCGCATCTCGGCGGGGGCCTTCCAGTGGTTCGTCGGGCCCGCGTCCTCCTCCTTCTCGGAGCAGATGAAGGTGCGGTCCTCGACGCGCGCCACATCACTCGGGTCGGAGGCGGCGTAGTACGAGTTCGGCCGCTTGATCGGGTCCAGCTTGGTGAACGTTCCCTTGGCGACCAGCTCGTCGCTGAGGCGTTCGTACTCGGCCTCGGAGCCGTCACACCAGACGATCCGGTCCGGCTGGGTGATGGCGGCGATCTCGCCGACCCAGGAGACCAGTTCCTGGTGGTTGGTGGGTGGGTTGGTCGCCACGGGGGTCTTGGGGTCGCCCCCGGCAGACACAGCGCTGAGCGCCACGATCACTCCGTTCCGCCGGAACCGCGCCGCTCCGGCGTCAGATAGCGAGGGTCATGCGGGCATCTCTGTCCCTGATACCCGCATATGTCGTTAGGTTGCCTAGTTGCCCCGTGGGGGCTGCGACCCGGATGCGTCCTGTGCGCTCATCCGGTGCCGACCGCACTCATTTGATCATCCGCCTGTCGAGCTCATCTGTCCAGAGGGCATCCCACGTGAGCATCGCCACTCGGAACCGCCGGATCCGGGCCACTCGGGCCGCCCGCAAGTTACGGTCCCGTAGCTAGCATTGGGCCATGACTGCCACATCCGGCGCCTCACGCGAGGCTGTGCACGACGACACCGCGCCCTCCGAGACCTCCGGTGTGCTCCCGCAGGGGCTTTCCAAACCCGTCAAGCCGAGGCTGCGGGGCTGGCTCCACGCGGGCATGTTCCCGGCGGTCCTGATCTCCGGCGTCTTCCTGACCGCACTGGCCGACACCAACCCCGGCCGGGTCGCCTGCGCCGTCTACACCCTCACCGCCTGCCTGCTCTTCGGGGTGAGCGCGCTCTACCACCGCGGAGACTGGGGACCGCGCGCCAACGCCGTCCTGCGCAGGCTGGACCACGCGAACATCTTCCTGATCATCGCGGGCACCTACACCCCGCTCACGATCCTGCTGCTCCCCGACGGCACCCGCGAGACGCTGCTGTGGGCCATCTGGGCCGCCGCGCTGATCGGCATCGCCTTCCGCGTCTTCTGGGTGGGCGCCCCGCGCTGGCTCTACACCCCCTGCTACATCGCGATGGGCTGGGCCGCCGTCTTCTTCCTGCCCGACTTCCTCCGCGAGGGCGGGGTGGCGGTACTGATACTCGTGGTCACCGGCGGCCTGCTCTACAGCGCCGGGGGCATCATCTACGCGCTCAAGCGCCCCAATCCGTCACCGCGCTTCTTCGGCTTCCACGAGGTGTTCCACTCGCTCACCCTGGCGGCCTTCATCGCCCACTACATCGGCATCTCCCTGGTGGCCATCTGACACCGGCCCCCCGGCGACGGCCGTCCGCCACCGGCCGCGGCCCGGCGGGGACCCAGGCCGGGGGCGCGCGGGGCCCGGTGGCGCCGCAAGCCCTCCGCCGGCCCTCCGCCCGCGCCCCCGCGTCCCGGCCCGCCGCCGGCCACCGCTCCTCCGACTGCCCCGGCCGCTGCCCCGCGGCCGGGGCGGTGGCGTTTCCCGGGCCGTACGCGCGCCCCGCCCCCCGGCCGGCGGGGCCCGTTCCCCTCTCCGGCTATTCCCGCGGGCCGGATGATCCGCCGAGCCGGGCCGCCAGCGCCTCCGGGTCGGTCACCGGCGCGTCGCAGGTGAAGTGGCGGCAGACATACGCGGCCGGACGGCCGTCCACCAGCGGGCGGTCCCGCAGCAGCGGCGGCTCCGCCGCACCGGGCTCCCCCACCGCGACGACCGTGCCGGGCGCGGTGCCCAGCAGCGCCGTACGGTGCAGCGCGGCCGTCGCCGGATCGTCCCGCGGGCCGATGACGGCCACCTCGCGCGGCCCGTCCAGCGCCGCCTCCGCCACGGCCAGCCCCCAGCCGGTGTGCCGGGGAACGCGCGGGGCCAGCGCCCGCACCACACCGAGCGCCTGCTCCGCCGCGCTCCGGTGCTCGGCGCTTCCGGTGTACGCGGCGTAGGACAGCAGGGCTCCGGCCGCGGCGGACCAGCCGGAGGGAGTGGCCTCGTCGGTCGGGTCCTGCGGGCGGCGGATCAGCCGCTCGCCGTCGTCGGCGGTGTCGTAGAGCGCGCCGTCCTCGTCCCGGAAGTGGCGCAGCACGGTGTCCAGGAGCAGCCCGGCGAACGTCACCCAGACGCCCTCGCCGGTGACGGACGCGAGGGCGAGGAAGCCCTCGGCGACGTCCGCGTAATCCTCCAGGACGCCCGCGTTGGCCCCGGCGGTGCCGTCCCGGGAGGTCCGGGCGAGCCGGCCGGTGCCGCCCATGTGGACCCGTACCAGCAGGTCGGCCGCGGCGGTCGCCGCCTCGACGAGGTCGGGGCGGTCGAAATAGGCGCCGGTCTCGGCGAGGGCCGCGATGGCGAGTCCGTTCCAGGCGGCGACCACCTTGTCGTCCCGCCCCGGGCGGGGCCTGCTGGCGCGCGCCTCGGTCAGGCGCTTCCGGATGGAGGCGATGCGGTCGGCGTCGGTGAGCCCTTCCCCGGGGAGCTGGAGGACGGAGGCGCTCTCTTCGAAGGTGCCCTCCTCGGTGACCCCGAAGTAGCCGGCGGCGAGCCGGGCGTCCTCCTCGCCGAGGACCTCCCGGAGCTGGGCGGGGGTCCAGACGTAGTACGCGCCCTCGGCGTGCCGCCCGTGACCGCCGCCCGGCCCGCCGGCACCGCCCGCGCCCTCCGCACCGCCCGGTACCTCGCTGTCGGCGTCCAGCGCGGAGGCGAACCCTCCCTCGGGCGTGCGCAGCTCGCGCAGCAGGAAGTCGGCCGTCTCCAGCGCCACGCGCCGGGCCAGGCCGGAGCCCGTGGCCCGCCACAGATGCGCGTACACCCGGAGCAGCAGGGCGTTGTCGTAGAGCATCTTCTCGAAGTGCGGCACCACCCAGCGCCGGTCGACGGAGTAGCGGGCGAAGCCTCCGCCGAGCTGGTCGTACAGTCCGCCCCGGGCCATGGCCTCGCAGGTGTCGGACGCCATCTGCAGGGCGCCCTCGGAGCCGGTGCGGGCGTGGTGCCGCAGCAGGAACTCCAGCACCATCGACGGCGGGAACTTGGGGGCGCCGCCGAATCCGCCGCGGGCCGTGTCGTAGTCGCGGGTCAGGGCCAGCAGCGCGGCGTGCAGCTCCTCCTCGCCGGGCGGGCGGGCGCCGTCCCCGCCGCCGAGCGCGAGCGAGCGCGAGGAGAGTTCACCGACGATCCGCCCGGCGACCTCGCCGACCTCCTCTCGGCGGTCGCTCCAGGCGGCATGCACGCCCTCCAGCACCTGGCGGAAGGAGGGCATGCCGTAGCGCGCCTCGGGCGGGAAGTACGTACCGAAGTAGAAGGGTTCGGCATCCGGTGTGAGGAAGACGGTCATCGGCCAGCCGCCCTGGCCCGTCGCCGCCTGGACGGCCTCCATGTAGACCGCGTCCACGTCCGGCCGCTCCTCGCGGTCCACCTTGACGGACACGAAGTGGGCGTTGAGATAGGCGGCGGCCTCCGGGTCCTCGAAGGACTCGCGCGCCATCACATGGCACCAGTGGCACGCCGAGTAGCCGACCGACAGCAGAACGGGGACATCGCGCCGCCGCGCTTCCTCGAAAGCCTCCGGCTCCCAGGGCCACCAGTCGACCGGATTCTCGGCATGCTGCAGCAGATAAGGCGAGGTCACGCCAGCCAGCCTGTTCATGCGATCCAGCCTCTCACGATCGCTCAACCCCGCCGGCAGGCCCCGCGCGGCTCCGTGCCGCTTCCGCCGAGCCGCACTGGTGTGCCGGACCGGACCCTCGCCTCAGCCGATCTTTCCGAGCTGTGCCATGACGAACTCTTCCGGGAGGGTGAGGTCGCGGCCTTGCTTGCTCTCGGGGAAGACCGCCGGGAAATAGGCCAGGGTGGCGCCCTTTCGGGCAACGGTGATCTTCATGGGTGTCCTGAAGCCGTCAGCAGCCGTAACGGTCACTTCCAGCCCCATGGCCTCGTCCGCCCCGGCAGGGGCGAGGGTCTTGGTCACTTCGCACCGTGCGGGTTGACTCCTTCACCGACTCAACGCGCACCGCCTTCCGCACCACCCGCTACGAGTACGACGCGCGCGGGAACCGGATCAAGGCCGTCGACAGCAAGGACAACACCTGGTCCTGGACGTACGACGCGCGCGGCCGGGAGATCTCGGCCACCGACCCGGACACCGGCACCTCGACGACCACCTACGACGTCCTGAACCGTCCGGTGAAGACGAAGGACGCCCGTGGCTCGACGGTCTGGACGAAGTACGACGCCCTCTCGCGGCCGCTGGAACAGCGCAAGGACAGTTCGACCGGCACGCTGCTGCAGTCCAACACCTACGACACGCTCAGCGGCGGCGTCGGCTTGCCCGCCTCCTCCACCCGCTACACCGACGGGCGGGACTGTAAGACGTTCGGTGTAACTCCTGATCAAGGAAGATGCATCGATGACCAGTAAGAACGTGACCGAGACCCAGTCCGTCGAGACGCCTGAGCCGCAGCCGTCCCGGGCGGTGGACGACCAGC
>NZ_JAGPXX010000032.1 GCF_018070345.1 Streptomyces sp. F63 | reverse complement strand
TTTGAGGGGTTAAGGCTCCCAGTAGACGACTGGGTTGATAGGCCAGATATGGAAGCACTGTAAGGTGTGGAGTTGACTGGTACTAATAGGCCGAGGGCTTGTCCTCAGGTGCTCGCGTCCACTGTGTGGTTCCCGGATAACGAACAGTTGTCCCGGTTGAACCAAGCTTGATACTCAATTGAAGAGTGTGCTTGTTCGCTAGGAACTTGTCGTGATCCCGCTGTGCGGGGTTATCCGATAGAGTTTCGGTGGTTATAGCGTGAGGGAAACGCCCGGTTACATTCCGAACCCGGAAGCTAAGCCTTTCAGCGCCGATGGTACTGCAGGGGGGACCCTGTGGGAGAGTAGGACGCCGCCGAACAATCTTTGAAGGACCCTTGGTCCCAGCGTTCATGCTGGGACCAAGGGTCCTTTTGTTTTTGTGCCGAAGTGCGCCGGTTCACCGGGCGCGCGAACATGCGTTTCAGTGCGGTTCCCGCAGGCAGGAGTCACGTCGATGTCCAGCAACTCTCCGGAGGAACGATCAGGGCGCTCGGAGCGTCAGCCGAGGCGCCAGGAGGGCGACGACCGCCAGGGCTTCCGCCGCGACGACCGTCCGCGTGGTCCTCGCAGGGACGACCAGGATGGTTTCCGTGGGCGGGACGGGCGCGGCTCCACCAACCGTGGGGACCGGAGCCGGCCGGAAGACCGTTCCCGTGGCCCGCGGCGTGAGGACGAGCGTGGTGGTTTCCGGGGGCGGGATGGCCGACCTGGTTTCCGGCGTGATGAGCGTGACCAGTCGCGGGGCCCGCGGCGGGACGACGAGCGTGGTGGTTTCAGGGGGCGGGACGATCGGGATCGGCGGGGTGAACGGCCGCGTGGGCCTCGGCGTGAGGACGGCCGCGGTGGTTTCCGGCGCGATGAGCGGCCCCCGTTCCGGCGTGAGGACGAGCGTGGTGGTTTCCGGGGGCGGGATGACCGGCCCGGGTTCCGGCGTGATGAGCGTGACCAGTCGCGGGGCCCGCGGCGGGACGATGAGCGTGGTGGTTTCCGGGGGCGGGATGACCGGCCCGGGTTCCGGCGTGATGACCGCGAGCAGTCGCGGGGCCCGCGGCGGGACGACGACCGGGGCGGATTCCCAGGCCGGAACGATCGGGACCGTCGAGGCGAGCGGCCTGCGGGGCCGCGGCGGGACGATGAGCGTGGTGGTTTCCGGGGGCGGGACGATCGGGATCGGCGGGGTGAACGGCCGCGTGGGCCTCGGGGTGAGGACGGCCGCGGTGGTTTCCGGCGCGATGAGCGGCCCCCGTTCCGGCGTGATGGCGAACGGGGCGGCTTCCGGGGGCGGGACGATCGGGGCGGCTTCCGGGGGGACGGTGACCGCGGTGGCCGCTCGTACGGGGGAGGCCCGCGGGAGGAGCGGGGGCGCGGCGGCTATGGCCGGCGTGACGACCGCGGCGGCCCGGGGCGGCGCGACGGCCGGCCCGGGGGTGGCCGGTTCGGCGACCGGGAGCGGGGCGATCGGGACCGCGACCGCGAGCCGATCAGGCGGCTTCCGATCCCGGAGGACGTCACCGGTGACGAGATCGACAAGGATGTGCGGCAGGATCTGATGAGCCTGCCGAAGACGCTGGCCGTCGACGTCGCCCGGAACCTCGTCATGGTGGCCAAGCTGCTCGACGAGGATCCCGGGCAGGCCTACGAGTACTCCAAGGTCGCGCTGCGGCTGGCGTCCCGGGTTGCCTCCGTCCGGGAAGCCGCCGGCTTCGCCGCGTACGGGGTGGGCAAGTACGCCGAGGCGCTGGCGGAGTTCCGGGCCGCACGCCGCATGACGGGCTCCGCCGACCTGTGGCCGGTGATGGCCGACTGCGAGCGCGGCATGGGGCGCCCCGAGCGGGCGCTGGCCATGGCGGGTGAGCCGGAGGTGCAGCGGCTGGACAAGGCCGGGCAGGTTGAGATGCGCCTGGTGGCCGCGGGCGCACGGCGCGACATGGGTCAGCCGGACGCCGCGGTGGTCACCCTCCAGAGCCCGGAGCTGGCGTCGCACTCCGTACAGCCGTGGACCGCGCGTCTGCGGTACGCCTACGCCGACGCTCTGCTGGCCGTCGGCCGGGAGGACGAGGCCCGTGAGTGGTTCGCCCGGGCGCTTGAGGCCGACCAGGGCGGTACGACGGACGCCTCCGACCGGCTCGCGGAGCTGGACGGGGTGGAGTTCGTGGACGCCTTCGACCCCGAGGCGGAGGAAGCGGACGGTACGGAGCCGAGGCACGAGGCGCAGGTGCCGGACGGGGCGGAGGTGCCGGTCCCCGGCTCCGCGGAGGCCGAGCTGCCCGGTGCTGATTCCGGCCCGGAGGCCGGGGTCAAGGGCGCGCCCGAAAGCGGGGGTGACGTCGCTCTGGGATCCGGGGACGGGCCCGGCGAACCGCCGGAAGCCCGCGGTGATGGAGCCGGGGTCCAGGAGACGCCGGAGACCCGCGAAAGCCCGGACCCGGCACGGGACGGTGCGCGGGAGGAATGATCCCGGCTGGGCCGGAGGCTGGTACGACGGGGGCGGAACCCGGCCGGGTTCCGCCCCCGTTTGCGTCCCCGTGCCGCTCTCGCCCCGCTCACTCCTCCCCACCCCGGCCCCCGTTCTCGCCGTTGTTGCCGGTCCCGCTCGGGGCAGTGGGTGCGAGGCGGTGCGGAAGGCGGGGACGGGACGGGGGCACGGACGGTGTGGAGCCCGGACGTCAGGGGACGGCGCCGGTCGCGGTGCCCCGGGCTCGGTACGGCGGAACGGGCGGGGCGGGCTGCCGTGGCCGGGGACGGACGGGGGAGGGGCGCCGGCGGGCACGGGAACGACCGGGGGCCCGGGCCGCGGGCCCGTTCCGTGCCGTCACGGCCGGAGGCTGACGCTTGCCGCCGTCGCGATGGAGCCGGGCCGAAGCCGCCGGGCCCGGTCCGTACGCGCCGCCGTCCTGCCGGGCCCGTCCTGCCGGGCCCGTGCCGGGTCAGTCCGTGTCGAGGCTGCGGAGTACGAGGCCGGTGGCGGGTTTGGGGCCGAAGGACGTCGACTTGCGGGGCATCATCACGCCCTGCTGCGCCAGTTGCCGGACGGTCTCCTCGCGGACCGGCCGCATGAGGACGGCAGTGCCGCCGTGACGGTCCACCTGCTCCACGGCCGCCGCCGCGTCGTGGATGTAGCGGATGTGCTCCGGGTCGTCGGGGACCTCCCAGATCCGTCCGAGCAGTACCGAGTGCAGCACCGTCGCGTCCAGGGTGCGCCAGGCGCGGGGGCGGCCGCCGGGGACCGTGCGCGCGAGCAGGGCGGGGTCCGGGTGATCGACCAGGTGGAAGCTGCCATCGCCTCCGGTGAGGAGGAAAGCGTTGCCCGTGCCGCCGCCGGTACCGGTGCGGGCGGTTCCGGATTCCGGTTCCGGGGAATCCGCGGGGTCGTTGAGCGCCTTCAGGGCGTTCGGGAGCGGCCCCTCCACCCGGCGCACGCGGAAGGCGCCGCGGAGCGCGTCCAGCGCCTCGGGCAGGGGCAGCCGGGGCAGGAGCCGGTGGATGGCGCGGACCCGCAGGGGGTGGCGGGCGGTGTCGACGAGCAGTACCAGACCGGAGTCCCAGGGCCCGGGGGCGGGCTGTTCCTCGCGCAGCCGGAGATAGGTCGCCCAGCGGTGGTGGCCGTCGGCGATGAGGGCCTGGCGGCGGCCGAGATCGGCGTCCACCTCGGTCAGTTCGGCCGGGTCGGTGACCGCCCACAGGCGGTGGCGCCGGCCGTCCTCCGTGGTCGTGGTGAGCAGCGGGGTCCGTCGTACGGCCCGCTCGATCACGGCCGTGGCGCCGTGCGGACCGTGGCCGTCCTCCGTCTCGTCGCTGCGGTAGGTGAGCAGGAGGGGTTCCAGGTTGGCGGCCGTGGCCCGCATGAGGGCGGTGCGGTCGGCGACGACGTCCGGCATGACGTCCTCGTGCGGCAGGACGACGCGGTCCCCGGGCGGGGAGAGGCGCAGGGCGCCGATCAGGCCGCGCTGCAGCAGGCCCTCGCCGTACTGCTCGTAGACGTACAGCGCCGGTTCCGGGTCGGCGCGGAGGACGCCCTCGGCGCGCCAGCGGCGCAGGGTCTCGCCCGCCCGCCGGTGGCAGACGGCGGGGCTGTCGCCGTGCGGCAGGATGAGGCGGACGATGTTGTACGGGTCGGCCGTCTCCAGATGGCGCAGGCCGTCGGGCCGGACCACCACGTCGTACGGCGGTGAGGTCACGGCGGCCAGGCTGCTGACCCGCTCCGGTGCGTAGCGCAGACCACGGAACGGCGACAGCCGCAGACCATCGCGAGTGGGACCGGTTCTGCTCATTGGTGCATGTTATGCGCCGGTGGACCATGCGGGATGATCGGGGGACAAGTGCCGAGTGAGGGGCGGGAGTCCATGGGTGAGCAGGGCCGGACCGGGATCCGTACCCGCACCGGGGGGAATGAGCGGCCGCTGTGCGCGGAGTACGACACGGCGCTGCTCGACCTCGACGGTGTGGTGTACGCGGGCGGTGAGGCGGTCGGGCACGCGGTGGAGTCGCTGGAGTCGGCGCGGGACGGCGGGATGCGGCTGGCGTACGTCACCAACAACGCCTCGCGGACGCCGCGGGAGGTCGCCGCCCTGCTGACCCGGCTCGGCGTCCCCGCCGAGGCCGCCGAGGTGATCACCTCGGCTCAGGCGGTGGCCCGGCTGATCTCCGAGCAGGTGCCCGCCGGCTCCCGGGTGCTCGCCATCGGCGGTGAGGGGCTGCGGGTGGCGCTGCGCGAACGGGGCCTGGAGCCGGTGGCCTCGGCGGAGGAGGGCCCCGCCGCGGTCGTCCAGGGCTACGATCCGAAGCTGGGCTGGGAGCAGCTGGCGGAAGCGGCGTACGCGGTGGGCCGCGGGGTGCCCTGGTTCGCGTCCAACACGGACCTGACGATCCCCACCGCCCGGGGGCTGGCCCCCGGGAACGGGGCGCTGGTGGAGGTGGTCCGGACCGCCGCGGGCGGCCGGCCGCAGGTCGCCGGGAAGCCGCTGCCGCCGATGCACCGGGAGACGATCCTGCGCACCGGGGCCCGGCGGCCGCTGGTGGTCGGCGACCGTCTGGACACCGACATCGAGGGAGCGCACGCCGGCGGGGTCGACTCGCTGCTCGTGCTCACCGGGGTGGCCGACGCCGCCCAGCTGCTGGCCGCGCCCCCGCATCACCGGCCGACCTACGTCGCGGCCGATCTGCGCGGGCTGCTCGCCGGCCATCCGGAGACCGAGGCCGCCGTACGGGACGCGGCCGGCCCGGAGGCGCACCGATGCGGCGGCTGGACGGCCCGGGTCGTCCGCGGTGAGCTGCTGCTGGAGGGCGGCGGCGATCCGCTGGACGGGCTGCGGGCCGGCTGCGCGGCGGCGTGGACGGCGGCCGGCGAGAGCTCGGGCGAGGACCTGGAGACGGCGAAGGCGCTGGCGCGGCTGGGCCTCGGCTGAGCCGCGCGGAGCGGTGCCGGCCCGGGGCGGTGCCGGCCCGGGGCGGTGCCGGCCCGGGGCGGCACGCGTCGGGGCCACCGCGGCCGCCGCCGGTCCCCCCGTCGCCGGGCGCGATCGTGGCGGGAGGTCGCGGACCCGGTGCCGAGCCGCCCCGCGGTACGGAACCCGAGGGCCGGTACCGGCGAAGTTGTGGGTCCGGCCGCCGCCAACGCGGCTGTCGGCTCGGCTTCCTGGTGGCGGGGCGCTGGATCGGGGAGGGCCCCGGTGATGACCGGAATCGACCGTATGTGTGGTGATGGTGCCCGAGCGGCGGCCGGGACGGCGGTGTCATGGGACGCACGGCCGCCGGGAGCTGCCGAACGCGCCACGCCGGCACGACTGGTGCCGGCAACAGCGCGCCGGTCGCCGAACGGGTCGGAACGGTTCCCCGCGAGGTCTGACCGAGTGCGGTGCCTACAGCAGGGAGCGGAGGCGGAGGAGATCGCGGAAGCCCGCCTCCAGGCGGACGCGGCCGCTGCCCCAGGCTTTCGCGAAGTGCAGGTCGCCGTCGACCATCGCGACCAGGTCGTCCGACGTCATCGACAGCCGGATCTGGGCGCGTTCCACCGGCGGGCCGGGAGCCGCGGTGACGCCCTCGATCCGGCCGTCGGCGAGCCGGCCGCTGAAGGTGGTGCCGAGGTCGGTGATGTGGCAGCTCAGCGAGCGGTTCATGGCGGCCGCGCCGCGCACGTCGTCGTCCGCCCCGGCGAGATTCTCCGACAACCGCTCCAGTGCCCGGCGGCAGTCCTCGATGGTCCTGGTCATCCCGGCCGACGTTACCCCACACCGTCATGCGTGGCGGACGGCCGGATCCGGGTAGCGTCGGGGGCATGAACGGCATGAACGAGCCGATGACCGGCGCCCGGCCGGGGCCCGCCGCGCCCTTCGCCGCGCAGGACGGGCCGGCGGACGTGACCGTCCGGCCGGGGGCACCGGCGGGACCGGCGGCGGAGCAGGCGGCGAGTGACCCCGTCCCGGGGGCGGTCGGGGCCGCCCGCTGGGCGCCGCCCCCCGGGGAACGGGACGCGGCCCACGCGCCCCCGCCCCACGGCGCCGGTTCCGCGGGGGAGCGGCCCGGTCCGGAGGCCGGTGCCTCCGCGGCGGAGGAGGCCGGTGCCGACGGAGGCGGGGCCGTTACCGGCGGAACGGAGGGCGGTGACCCGGACGCGCCCGCCGGCCCCGCGCCCCTCGGCGTCCCGCGGACGGCCACGGGGCACGCGGGGGTCGACGCCGCGCTCGACCGGCTGGCCGACGCCGACCACCTCCCCGGTGACGGGCACCTGGAGGTGTACGAGGATGTGCACCGGGTCCTGCGGGACACCCTGACCGCGCTCGACCGGCCACCCGGCCCGCCGGGTCCGTCCTCCGTCCCGTCCCCCGTCCCGTCCTCGCCGCGCCCCGGCGCGCCGGCCCCGTCCGTCCCGTACGACACCAGGAGCTGAACCACCCGTGGCAGTGTCACGACGCCGACTCGACGCGGAGCTGGTGCGCCGCAAACTCGCCCGCTCGCGCGAACACGCCGGCCAGCTGATCGCCGCGGGCCGGGTCACGGTGGGGGGCAGCGTCGCCGGCAAGGCCGCCACGCAGGTGGAGACCAGCGCGGCGGTGGTGGTGACCGCCGACGACAGCGACCCCGACTACGTCTCCCGCGGCGGCCACAAGCTGGCCGGGGCCCTGGCGGCCTTCACCCCCCTCGGGCTGGAGGTGAAGGGCCGCCGGGCACTCGACGCGGGCGCCTCCACCGGCGGGTTCACCGATGTGCTGCTCCGCGCGGGCGCGGCGCACGTCGTCGCCGTGGACGTCGGCTACGGCCAGCTCGCCTGGCCGCTGCGGAACGATGAACGGGTGACCGTCCGGGACCGTACGAACGTCCGTGACCTGGAACTCGACCTCATCGGCGGGCAGCCGGCCGGCATCGTCACCGGCGATTTGTCCTTCATTCCGCTCGGGCTCGTCCTCCCCGCCCTGGTGCGCTGCGCCGCGCCGGACGCGGATTTCGTGCTCATGGTGAAACCGCAGTTCGAAGTGGGCCGGGAGCGGCTGGGCAGCGGAGGGGTCGTCCGGAGCCCGGAGTTGCGGGCCGAGGCGGTGCGCAAGGTCGCCCGACAGGCGGCGGAACTCGGTCTCGGCGTGCTGGGTGTCACGGCGAGCCCGCTGCCCGGACCGTCCGGAAACGTCGAGTACTTCCTCTGGCTGCGTGCCGGTGCGCCCGCACTCGACCCCGCAGCAGTGGACCGAGCAGTGGCGGAGGGGCCGCGGTGACGACGACAACAGCACGGACGGTCTTCCTTCTGGCGCACACCGGCCGGCGGGCCGCCGTGCGCAGCGCCGAACTGGTGGTGCAGGGGCTGCTGCGGAGCGGGATAGGAGTCCGGGTCCTGGCGGAGGAGGCCGCGGAGCTCACCCTGCCGCCCGTCGTCGAGCTGGTGGACGCCGAGGAGGATGTGCTCGACGGCTGCGAGCTGCTGATGGTCCTCGGCGGGGACGGCACGCTGCTGCGCGGTGCCGAGTTCGCCCGGGCCTCCGGGGTTCCGATGCTCGGCGTCAACCTCGGCCGGGTCGGCTTCCTCGCCGAGGCGGAGCGCGACGACCTCGACAAGGTCGTGGACCGTGTCGTCACGCGCGACTACGAGGTCGAGGAGCGGATGACCCTCGACGTGGTCGTCCGGAACGACGGGCAGATCGCGCACCGCGACTGGGCGCTCAACGAGGCCTCCGTCGAGAAGGCCGCCCGTGAGCGGATGCTGGAGGTCGTCACGGAGATCGACGGCCGCCCGGTCTCCCGTTTCGGCGGCGACGGGGTGGTGTGCGCGACGCCCACGGGCTCGACGGCGTACGCCTTCTCGGCCGGCGGCCCGGTCGTCTGGCCGGGGGTGGAGGCGCTGCTGATGGTGCCGATCAGCGCGCACGCGCTGTTCGCCAAGCCGCTGGTGACCACGCCGGACGCGGTGCTGGCCGTCGAGGTGCAGCCGGAGACGCCGCACGGCGTGCTGTGGTGTGACGGACGGCGCTCGGTCGAACTGCCCGCCGGCGCGCGCGTGGAGGTGCGGCGCGGAGCCGTGCCGGTGCGCCTGGCGCGGCTGCACCACGCCTCGTTCACCGACCGGCTGGTGGCCAAGTTCGCGCTGCCGGTGGCCGGTTGGCGCGGGGCTCCGCACTGAGGGCGGCGGCCGCGGCGGAGCGGTGACGCGCCGTCCCGGCATCCGGCGGGGAGATCAACCGGAACGGCCCGGAACCACTCCGTCGAAGGGTCTCCCGGCCCGTCGCGGGGGAGGTACGTCGCGCCGCGCCCCCCGTACCTCGTAAGGTCGTGTCCGTGCTGGAGGAAATGCGGATACGGTCACTCGGAGTCATCGACGACGCCGTCGTGGAGCTGTCACCCGGCTTCACGGCGGTCACCGGCGAGACGGGCGCCGGCAAGACCATGGTCGTCACCAGCCTGGGACTGCTGCTCGGCGGGCGGGCCGACGCGGGCCTGGTGCGGATCGGGTCGAAGGCGGCGGTCGTCGAGGGGCGGATCGTGCTGCCCCCGGACGCCCCCGCCGCGCTGCGGGCCGAGGAGGCGGGCGCCGAGCTCGACGACGGCGCGCTGCTCATCAGCCGCACCCTCTCCGCCGAGGGCCGCTCGCGGGCCCATCTCGGCGGGCGGTCGGTGCCCGTGGGGCTGCTCGGCGAGCTCGCCTCGGACCTGGTCGCGGTGCACGGCCAGACCGACCAGCAGGGCTTGCTGCGGCCCGCCCGGCAGCGGCAGGCGCTGGACCGCTACGCGGGCTACGCCGTGGCGGGACCGCTCGGCGAGTACACGGTCGCGTACCAGCGGCTGCGGACCGTCGCGGCGGAGCTGGCGGAACTGACGACCCGCGCCCGGGAGCGCGCCGCCGAGGCGGACCGGCTCCGCTTCGGCCTGGAGGAGATCGCCGCCGCCGAGCCGCGGCCCGGCGAGGACGCCGAACTGGCCGCCGAGGCCGAGCGGCTGGGCCACGCCGAGGCCCTCGCCACTGCCGCGACCGCCGCGCACGGCGCGCTCGCCGGCAACCCGGAGGACCTGGAGGCGGTCGACGCCGGGGCCCTGGTGGCCGGCGCGCACCGGGCCCTGGAGGCCGTACGGGCGCACGACCCGGCGCTGGCCGCGCTCGCCGACCGGATCGGCGAGATCGGCATCCTGGTGTCGGACGTCGCCGGGGAGCTCGCCGGATACGCCGGTGACCTCGACGCGGACCCGCTGCGGCTCGCCGCGGTGGAGGAGCGCCGGGCCGTCCTCACCCACCTCGTCCGCAAGTACGGGACGGAGGACGGCGATCCGGCCGGGCCGGGCGGCGGGGACATCGCGGGCGTCCTCGCCTGGGCGGAGCACAGCGCGGCCCGGCTCGCCGAACTGGAGGGCGACGACGACCGGATCGGCGAACTGGCGGCGGAACGCGACGCCTTGCGGGCCCGGCTCTCCGAGCTGGCCCAGACCCTCACCGACGCGCGCACCGAGGCCGCGGGCCGCCTCGCCCGGGCGGTCACCGCCGAACTCGCCGAACTCGCCATGCCGCACGCCCGGGTGGCCATCGACATCCGGCAGACGGACGACCCGGACGGCATCGAGGTGGACGGCCGGGCCGTCGCCTTCGGCCCCTCCGGAGCCGACGAGGTGGAACTGCTGCTCGCCCCGCACCCGGGTGCCCCGGCCCGGCCCATCGCCAAGGGCGCCTCGGGGGGTGAGCTGTCCCGGGTGATGCTCGCCGTCGAGGTCGTCTTCGCCGGCGCCTCGCCGGTGCCCACCTACCTGTTCGACGAGGTGGACGCGGGCGTCGGCGGCAAGGCCGCCGTGGAGGTCGGCCGGCGGCTGGCCCGGCTGGCGCGGTCGGCGCAGGTCGTGGTGGTCACGCATCTGCCGCAGGTCGCCGCCTTCGCCGACCGGCATCTGGTGGTGGAGAAGACCCACGACGGGTCGGTGACCCGCAGCGGTGTGCAGGCGATGGAGGGCGAGGACCGGGTCCGGGAGCTGTCCCGGATGCTCGCCGGTCAGGAGGACTCCGAACTGGCCCGCGCGCACGCCGAGGAACTGCTCGCGGCGGCCCGCGCAGCGGCCGGAGGGCCGGCGCAGCCCGGCTGAGGCGGCCGCCCGGGGCCGGAGGCGGCGGCCGCTCACCGGTCCCGGCCACCCGGGCCGTCCGGGGCGCGTAGGGTGTCGGGCGGTTCAGCGGTGAGGGGAGCGGACGATGGCGGTGCCGGACGGCGCGGAACGCGGGCGTACACAGGTGCTGTTCGCCGCGGCGGGGGCGGCCCGGGCCGTCTTCGCCGGGATACGCCGCAGGCCGCCGGGCGGCGCGGCGCTGTGGGAGCGGCGCAACCACGCCGGGCGGCAGGTCGATCTGTACGCCGGGCCGGCGGCGGCCCTGGGGACCGCGCTGGCGGCGGCGACCGTACCCGGCCTCCCGGCCCGGGTGCGCGGGGCCGCCGCGCTGGCGGTCCTCGCGGCCGGCGCCTGCGGCGTGTACGACGACCTGGCGGGCCGGAACGACGCGCGGCGCGGCTTCCGGGCCCATCTGACCGCGCTGCGGCACGGGGAGATCACCACCGGCGGGGTCAAGCTCCTCGGCATCGGCGCGGCCGGGCTCGCCGTCGGCGCACTGCTGCGGCGGCGGCCGCTGGACGCCCTTCCGGCGGCCTTCGTCGTCGCCGGAGCCGCGCATCTGGTCAATCTGCTGGACGTACGGCCGGGGAGGGCCGCCAAGGCCGTCCTCGCCCTGGGGTCCCCGGCGCTGCTGCGCGGGGGAGCGGCGGGGCTGCTCTGCGCGGCGCCGATGGGCGCCGCGGCCGCCCTGCTCGCGGACGACCTCGGCGAACGCACGATGCTGGGGGACACCGGCGCGCACGCGCTCGGCGCGGGGCTCGGGCTGGCGGTCGTGGCCGGCAGCGACCGCACGGGGCTGCTGCTGTCCGCGGCCGTGCTGCTCGCGGCCGCGGTGGCCGGGGAGCGGATCGGCGACGGACCCGCCTGGCTCGACCGGCCCGTGCTGCGGGTCTGGGACGCGCTGGGCCGCCGGCCGGACCCGGTCTCGGTCTTCTCGCGCGGGGCGACGCCGGTCCGGGTCACCGGGGGCCGAAGAGACTGAACGCCTTTGCGGACGGCGGTGGGTGACGTGGCCGCCGGGGCCGGGAGGCGGGCCGGCATCCTCGGGTGCGCACCCCGCGCCCGTCCGGTCCGTGCGAGCGGCCGTACCCGGCCGCCGTGACCCCGCCGCGCGCCGGCCGGCCCGGGCACCCCCGGTACCGGTGCCGTCGATCCGTCAGACCCGGTCAGCACACGTGCAGGAGTCCAGCCCGAAGTGAGCAGCACACCAGTACCGCCGCGGCGGGAGCCGGGACTGCACGTCGTCCACGTCCTCGGACACAGCCGCTCCGGCAGCGGTGAGCAGGTGCGCGCGCTGGCGGCCGGGCTGGTGGCCCGCGGCGTGCGGGTCACCGTCTGCGCTCCCCGCTGTGCCGAGCGGATCCACGACTTCACCGGCTCCGGAGCGCACTTCGCCGCCACCGCGCTCCGGGCGGACCCCGCGACGGTCGCCGTGCTGCGCGCCGTGTGCGCCGGGGCGGACGTCGTTCACGCGCACGGGCTGCGCGCGGCGTTCCGGGTCTCCCTCGCGCTCGGCCGCGGTTCCGCGCCGCTGGTCGTCACGTGGCACCGCAGGGCCTGTGCGGAAGGGGCGCGGGCGGGCCTGGTGCGGCTGATGGAGCGCAGAGCGGCACGGACGGCCGCGGTCGTGCTCGGCGTGAGCACCGAGATCGTCGACCGGGCCCGGCGGCGCGGGGCGCGGGACGCCCGGCTGGTGTCCGTCACGCTGCCGCCGCCGCGCCCGCCCGCGGACGGGGGCGGCGGCAGCGGCGCCGTCCGCTCCGGGAGCCGCGACGCGCGCGCTGTCCGGCGGGCGGCTCTCGTCGCGCGGGGGCGGCCGCTGCTGCTCGCGGCCGGACGGCTGGGTCCCGGGGAGGGGATGCGGGTGCTGCTGGACGCGGCCCGGATCTGGGGCGGCCGGGAACCGCGGCCGCTGCTCGCCGTCGCGGGCGGCGGGCCCGCCCGGGCGGCGCTGCAGCGGCGGATCGACTTCGAGGACCTGCCGGTGCGGCTGCTCGGCCACCGGCCCGACGCGGCGGAACTCGTCGCCGCCGCCGACGTCCTGCTGCTGCCGGGCCGCCGGGACGCGCCGCTGCCGCTGGTCCGGGAGGCTCTGCGGGCGGGTGTGCCGCTGGTCGCGGTGGGATCCGGCGCGGTGCGGGAGCTCGCCGGTGACGCGGCGGAGTTCGTCCCGTACGGCGATCCCCGGGCCCTCGCGGAGGCCGTCGGCGGGCTGCTCGCGGACCCCGGGCGGCGCGAGCGGCTGCGGGCGGCGGGACGGGCGCGCGCCGCACGCGGCCCCACGGCGGAGGACACGGTGGCGCAGGTGCTGGGCGTCTACGACGAACTCGCCGGCCGCCCGGTCAGGCCGAGGCGCGGACGATCAGCCGCGCCCGGGTGATCACCGGCGCCAGGTCCCCGCGCGCCAGGTCCCCGCGCGCCAGGTCCCCGCGCGCCAGGTCCCCGCGCGCCAGGTCCCCGCGCGGCGGGGCGACGCCGAGGCGGCGCAGCAGCAGGCCGGCCATCAGGCGCCCCATCTCCTCCACCTCCTGCCGGACGGTGGTGAGCGGTGGATCCGACCAGCTCGCCGCCTCCATGTCGTCGTACCCGACGACGGCGACGTCCTCCGGCACCCGCAGGCCGCGGGCGCGCAGGGCGCGCAGGGCGCCGGTGGCCATCAGATCGGAGGAGGCGAAGACGGCGTCCAGATCCGGGCAGGCGTCGAGGAGCTGCACCATGGCGCGTTCGCCGCCCTCGGCGGTGAAGTCCCCGCGGGCGACGTCCCCGGGGCCGCCGATGACGTCCCGGTAGCCCTCCAGGCGGTCGGCGGCCGACGTCTGGTCGAGCGGGCCGGTGATGACGGCGATCCGCCGCCGGCCGCGGTCGCGCAGATGCCGGACGGCCTGCCGGGCGCCGTCGCGGTTGTCGGTGTCCACGTACAGCAGTCCGGGATCGTCCTCCGCGCCCGGCCAGCCGGGGCGGCCGCCGAAGACCGCGGGCAGTCCGGAGGCGGTGGCCATCGCGGGCAGCGGGTCGTCGCGGTGCAGGGAGAACATCAGGGTGCCGTCGACGTGTCCGCCGGAGAGGTAGCGGCCGATCCGGTCGTAGTCCTCCTGCCGCTCCACCAGCATCAGCACCAGCTGGGTGTCGTGCGCGGCCAGTTCGCGGCTGATGCCGCGCAGCTGCTGGGCGAAGAAGGGATCGGCGAACACCCGCCGCTCCGGTTCGGCGACGATCACGGCGACGGCCCCGGTGCGCCGGGTGACGAGTGAGCGCGCGGCGCTGTTGGGAATGTAGCCGAGATCCGCGACCGCCCGCTCCACCCGGTCCCGCACGGCCGCGCGAACGCCCGTACTGCCGTTGACCACCCGCGAGACGGTGGCCCGGGACACTCCGGCGTGCGCGGCGACGGCTTCCAGCGTGGGACGGGTATCGGCCACCTTCAACTCCTCTTTTCCTCTCGGAGGCTTGACGCTACCGCCTGAGATCGGCACTGTCTTCCGCATGGCTTGAGAGCGCTCTCACAAAGCCCCTCGACCCCCACCATGCGAGGAGAGCGAACCATGAGCAAGAAGATCAAGCTCGCCGCGGCCGTGGCCGGACTCGTCGCGGGCGCCGCGATGACCCTGCCCGCGGCCTGGGCCGGACCTCCGGCGGACGCATCCGCCGGCGAGAACGGCACCCCCGCCGGCGCCCTGCGGGAGGTCTGGCGCGCGGACTTCGACGGACCGGCGGGCGCGCTTCCGCCGGACTCCGACTGGATCATCGACACCGGTACCTCCTACCCGGGCGGCCCGGCCAACTGGGGTACCGGTGAGACCCAGACGTACACCAGCGATCCGGCCAATGTCAGCCAGGACGGGCGGGGCAATCTGCGGATCACCCCGCTCAAGGACGGCTCCGGGACGTGGACCTCGGCCCGGATCGAGACCCGGCGGACCGACTTCGCGGCCCCCGAGGGCGGCACGATGCGCATCGAGGCGCGCATCCGGATGCCCGACGTCACGGGTGAGGAGGCGCTCGGCTACTGGCCGGCCTTCTGGACCCTGGGCGCGGACTTCCGCGGCGACTACTGGAACTGGCCGGGCATCGGCGAGTTCGACATCATGGAGAACGTCAACGGCCGCAACACCGTGTGGGGCGTGCTCCACTGCGGCACGGCGCCCGGCGGCCCCTGCAACGAGTACGACGGCCACGGCGGCTCCACCCCCTGCCCCGGCGCGAGCTGCCAGTCCGGCTTCCACACCTTCGCGCTGGAGCTCGACCGGACCGGCCCCACCGAGTATCTGCGCTGGTACGTCGACGGGCAGCACTACCACACGGTGAGCTCGGCCGACCTGGACGCGGGCACCTGGGCCGACGCCACCCACCACGGCCACTTCCTCCTGCTCAACGTGGCCATGGGCGGCGCCTTCCCCGACGGTGTCGCGGGCCACGCCACCCCCACCGCCGCCACCCGGCCCGGGGTGCCCATGGTCGTCGACTACGTCTCCGTCCAGCAGAGCGGATGAGCGCCGCGATCAGCCGCGGGAAGAAGCCCCCCGGCGGGCTCACCGCCGGGCTCCCGGCCACGGGTGCCCTCTGACGGGCCGGGCTCCCCTCGTGTCAGGGAGGGGAGCCCGGGCCGGAGAGCCACAAGGCCCCGTACGCCCCGGAGGCCGTCAGCCGCAGCGCGGTGTCGATCAGCGGAACGTGGCTGAACGCCTGCGGGAAGTTGCCCACCTGGCGCTGGAGCCGCGGGTCCCACTCCTCCGCGAGCAGGCCCAGGTCGTTGCGGAGCGCCAGCAGCTTCTCGAAGAGCTTGCGGGCCTCCTCCACCCGGCCGATCATCGCCAGATCGTCGGCCAGCCAGAACGAGCAGGCCAGGAAGGCGCCCTCGTCGCCCTCCAGGCCGTCCACCCCCGCCTCCTCGCCCTCGGTGGGGTAGCGGAGCACGAAACCGTCCGAGGTCGACAGCTCCCGCTGGATCGCCTCGATGGTGCCTATGACCCGCTTGTCGTCCGGCGGCAGGAAGCCCATCTGCGGGATCAGCAGCAGCGAGGCGTCCAGTTCCCGCGAGCCGTAGGACTGGGTGAAGGTGTTCCGCTCCTTGTCGTAGCCCTTCTCGCAGACGGTGCGGTGGATCTCGTCGCGCAGATCGCGCCAGCGGTCCAGCGGGCCGTCCACATCGCCCGACTCGATGAGCTTCACCGTGCGGTCGACGGCGACCCACGCCATGACCTTGGAGTGCACGAAGTGCCGGCGCGGGCCGCGGACCTCCCAGATGCCCTCGTCCGGCTCGTCCCAGTGGTCCTCCAGGTAGCTGATCAGCTTGATCTGGAGCAGGCTGGCGTAGTCGTTGCGGGCCAGGCCGGTCATGTGGGCGAGGTGCAGTGCCTCGGTGACCTCGCCGTAGACGTCGAGCTGGAGCTGGCCCGCGGCGCCGTTGCCGACCCGCACCGGCTGCGAGTTCTCGTAACCGGGCAGCCAGGTCAGCTCGGTCTCGCCCAGCTCGCGCTCGCCCGCGATGCCGTACATGATCTGCAGGTTCTCCGGGTCGCCGGCGACCGCGCGCAGCAGCCACTCGCGCCAGGCGCGGGCCTCCTCCCGGTAGCCGGTGCGCAGCAGCGAGGAGAGGGTGATCGCGGCGTCCCGCAGCCAGGTGAAGCGGTAGTCCCAGTTGCGGCTGCCCCCGACGTCCTCCGGGAGGGAGGTGGTGGGCGCGGCGACGATCCCGCCCGTCGGGCCGTACGTCAGCGCCTTGAGGGTGATCAGCGAGCGGACCACCGCGTCCCGGTACGGGCCGTGGTAGGTGCACTGCGCCACCCACTCGCGCCAGAACTCCTCCGTCGCCTCCAGGGACGTCTCGGGTTCCGGCAGCGGCGGGGGCTCCTTGTGCGAGGGCTGCCAGCTGATGGTGAACGCCATCCGCTCGCCCGGCGAGATGGTGAAGTCCGCGTAGGTGGTGAGGTCCTCGCCGTAGGTGGGCACGGGTGAGTCCAGCCACACCGAGTCGGGACCGGCGACCGCGACCGTGCGGTCGTCCACCTTGTGCACCCACGGCACGACCCAGCCGTAGGAGAACCGCATGCGCAGCGCGGACCGCATCCGCACCCGGCCGCTGACGCCCTCCACGATGCGGATCAGCTGCGGGGCGCCGTCACGCGGCGGCATGAAATCGATCACTCGGACCGTGCCGCGCGGGGTGTCCCACTCCGACTCCAGCACGAGCGAGTCGCCGCGGTAGCGCCGGCGGTCGGCCGCCGGGGGCTCGGCGTCCTGCGCGTGGGCCGGTCCCAGCCGCCAGAAGCCGTGCTCGTCCGTCCCGAGGAGACCGGCGAAGATGGCATGGGAGTCGAAGCGGGGGAGGCACAGCCAGTCTGCTGTCCCGTCCCGGCAGACGAGGGCGGCGGTCTGCATATCGCCGATGAGTGCGTAGTCCTCGATGCGCCCGGCCACGTGCATCTCCAGTCGAACGGCCTTTGGTGCCCCGGGGAAGGGGTCTTGCGGTCAAGGGAACATGTGACGAGCTCTCGTTCCGGTGACTGACGTGGGTGGTGCCATGCCGGCCGGCTCGCTGATGTGTCCGAGAAGGATACGACGCCGGTATGGGTTCCGTGTGACGGTCCGGACAAGGTGACTGAGCCGATCGGGTGGGCTACCGCACGCAGTGGCCGAGAGGGCTTGCGCGGATGGCCGGAAGCGGCCGTCGGCGGTCGCTGATACCCTGGTGGCCCGTGGACCGGTGGGAAGCGTCCGACGAGACCGCACCCCGGAACCGCAGCGCCGGCACCCCGTCCGAAAGGGGCCGATCCGCACCTCACTTCGCGACCACGGGAGCCCCCTCTTGGCCATCGCCGCTAAGCCCACGACGACCAAGCACCTCTTCGTCACCGGGGGTGTCGCCTCCTCGCTCGGCAAGGGACTCACCGCCTCCAGCCTCGGCCGGCTGCTCAAGGCCCGCGGTCTGCGCGTGACCATGCAGAAGCTCGACCCGTACCTCAACGTCGACCCCGGCACGATGAACCCCTTCCAGCACGGCGAGGTGTTCGTCACCAACGACGGCGCCGAGACCGACCTGGACATCGGCCACTACGAGCGCTTCCTCGACGTCGACCTCGACGGCTCCGCCAACGTCACCACCGGCCAGATCTACTCCACCGTGATCGCCAAGGAGCGGCGCGGCGAGTACCTGGGCGACACCGTGCAGGTCATCCCGCACATCACCAACGAGATCAAGCACCGGGTGCGGCGGATGGCGACGGAGGACGTGGACGTCGTCATCACCGAGGTCGGCGGCACGGTCGGCGACATCGAGTCGCTGCCGTTCCTGGAGGCCGTCCGCCAGGTGCGGCACGAGGTCGGCCGGGACAACGTCTTCGTCGTCCACATCTCCCTGCTGCCGTACATCGGCCCGTCCGGCGAGCTGAAGACCAAGCCGACCCAGCACTCCGTCGCCGCGCTGCGCAACATCGGCATCCAGCCGGACGCCATCGTGCTCCGCGCCGACCGCGACGTCCCCGTCTCCATCAAGCGGAAGATCTCGCTGATGTGCGACGTCGACGAGGACGCCGTGGTGGCCTGCAAGGACGCCCCGTCCATCTATGACATCCCCAAGGTGCTGCACACCGAGGGCCTCGACGCCTACGTCGTCCGCAAGCTCGATCTGCCGTTCCGGGACGTGGACTGGACCGAGTGGGACGACCTGCTCGGCCGGGTCCACCGGCCGGCGCACGAGGTGACGGTCGCCCTCGTCGGCAAGTACATCGACCTGCCCGACGCCTACCTCTCCGTGACCGAGGCGCTGCGCGCGGGCGGCTTCGCCAACAACGCCCGGGTGAAGATCAAGTGGGTCGTCTCCGACGACTGCCGCACCCCGGCCGGCGCCAAGGAGCAGCTCGGCGACGTGGACGCGGTCTGCATCCCCGGCGGCTTCGGCGAGCGCGGCGTGGACGGCAAGGTCGGCGCCATCACCTACGCCCGCGAGCACAAGCTGCCGCTGCTCGGCCTCTGCCTGGGCCTCCAGTGCATCGTGATCGAGGCGGCCCGCAACATCGCCGGCGTCCCGGACGCCAACTCCACCGAGTTCGACGCCGCCACCGCGCACCCCGTCATCTCCACCATGGAGGAGCAGCTCGCCATCGTGGAGGGCGCCGGCGACCTCGGCGGCACCATGCGGCTCGGGATGTACCCGGCGAAGCTCGCGGAGGGCTCCATCGTCCGCGAGACCTACGGCGGCCGGCCGTACGTCGAGGAGCGCCACCGGCACCGGTACGAGGTCAACAACACCTACCGCACCGAGCTGGAGAAGAAGGCCGGCCTGGTCTTCTCCGGCACCTCCCCGGACAACAAGCTGGTCGAGTTCGTGGAGTACCCGCGCGAGGTCCACCCGTACCTGGTGGCCACCCAGGCGCACCCGGAGCTGCGCTCCCGCCCGACCCGCCCGCACCCGCTGTTCGCGGGCCTGGTCAAGGCCGTGCTGGACGGCCGCTCCGCCGTCTGACGACGGGCGATACGGTTGCCGGGGGCCGGTGTTGACGGTCCGGCCCCCGGTGACGGCACGAGGGAAGGACGCGGAACAGCGCATGGGCACCCCCGAGATCCGGGACACCCCGGAGGAGTGGCGGGTCACCGCCACCGAGACCCCGTTCACCGGGAACAAGACCGGCGTCCGCACGGACGAGGTGGTCATGCCGGACGGCGGCACCGCCCGCCGCGACTACCAGACGCACCCCGGCTCGGTGGCGGTCCTCGCCCTCGACGAGCAGGACCGGGTGCTGCTGCTGCGGCAGTACCGGCACCCGGTGCGGCAGAAGCTCTGGGAGATCCCGGCCGGCCTCCTCGACGTGCCCGGGGAGAACCCGCTGCAGGCCGCCCAGCGGGAGCTGTACGAGGAGGCGCACGTCAAGGCCGGGGACTGGCGGGTCCTCACGGACGTCTACACCTCGCCCGGCGGCTGCGACGAGGCGGTGCGGATCTTCCTCGCCCGGGAGCTCTCCGCCGCCGAGGGCGAGCGCTTCGACGTCTCCGAGGAGGAGGCCGACATGGAGCTCGCCCGGGTGCCGCTCGCGGACCTCGTCCGGGGCGTGCTGGCGGGCGAGCTGCACAACAACTGCCTGGTGGTCGGCGTGCTCGCGCTGACGGCGGTGCGCGCCGCCGGCGGCCCGGAGACGCTGCGCCCGGCGGAGGCCCCGTGGCCGGCCCGGCCGTTCTCCTGACGCCTCTCCTCCGAGCCTCTCCGCTCTCCCGAACCTCCCGTCGTTCTCCTGGGCCTCCCCGCCTTCCGGGCCCGCCCTCCTCGGCGGCCGTTTCCGCCGGCGCCGCGTCCCGGACGGTCACCGGCCGTGTGTCTTCCGCCCGTGACCCGGAGCGGCGGGACCACCGCCCGCGGTGAACTACCCTCGGTGTGCCCCTGATGGAGCGGACGGACGGAGCGTGGCCGGTGACGGAGCAGGCGGTCGGCGCCGACGGGCCGGCCGGGGTGGCGGCCGGCGGGATCATCGGACGCGACCGGGAGCTGAAGGCCCTCCGCGCCGACATCGGACGGACCGGCCTCGACACCCTCTCCGGCCGGAAGGCCGCCCGCAGCCGGGTGCTGCTCGTCGCCGGGCGCCCCGGTTCCGGCCGGACGGCGCTGGCCGAGGAGCTGGCCCGGGCGGTGGCCGGCGACTACCCGGGAGGGCTGTACCGCCTCCGGCTGACGGAACCGGACGGCCGCCCCGTCCCCCCGGAGGACGCCGCCCGTGACCTGCTCGGCGCGCTCGGCGGCTCGGCGCCCGCCGGGGCGGCCGAGGACGAGCTCACGGAGGCCGTGCGCGCGGCTCTCGCCGGCCGCCGCTGCCTGTTGCTGCTGGACGACGCGGCCGACCCCGGACAGGTGCACGAGCTGATCCCGGACACCCCGGGCTGCCTGGTGGTCGCCGTCTCGGAGGGACCGCTGACCGGCATCACCGACGTCCGGCCCTGCACCCTCGGCGGGCTCGGCACCACCGCGGCCGTCGCCCTGCTCGCCCGGTACGCGGGCCGCACCCGGGTGACCGTCGACCCGCAGGCCGCGCAGACACTCGTCGAGGAGTGCGGTGGCCGCCCGGCGGCGCTGCTGCTCGCCGGGGGCTGGCTGGCGGGCCGGCCCACCGCCTCGGTCGCGGACGCCGTGCTGGGGATGCGCGGACTGCCCTCCGGAACGGACCGCGCGGCCCGCGCGGACCCCGGCGCGGCGGCCCCGGTCTCCGGGGACGGCCCGTCGATCCGGCCGGTGGCCCGCGCCTTCCGGCTCGCGTACGGCGGTCTGCCGCCGGCCGCCGCCGTGCTGCTCCGGCTGCTGGCCCTGGCCCCGGCCGGATTCGCCGACGCGCAGATCGCCTCGGCGCTCGCAGGCTGCCCGTTGTCCGTCGCCCGGGCGCTGCTGGCCGAACTGGCGGCCCGGGGGATGCTCCGTCCCGTCGACGAGCCCCCCGGGCTCCCCGGCGGCCCCGCGTACCGGCTGCCGGGCTGTCTCTTCCCGCTGGTGGACGCGGTGCTGCGGGAGCGGGAGAAGCCCGCCGCGGTGGGGACCGCCCGGGCCCGGATGCTGGAGCGCCTGGTGCGGCAGCTGCGGTCCTGCCGGGCGGAGGCGGAGCGCGACGCGGAGCCCGCGGCGCGCGCCTGGCTGGAGAAGCTGCCGCGGGAGCTGCGCTTTCCGTCGCGGCCGGCGGCGGGGGTGTGGCTGGACACCCGGCTGCCGGTGCTGCGGACCGCCGTGCGCGTCGCCGTCGAGGAGGGGGAGCCGGCGACGCAGGCACGGCGGCTGCTGTCGGCCCTGGCCCGGGCGCTGCTCGCGCACCGGGGTGAGGAGGCGGCCGCCCCGGAGCTCTATCCGCTGCACCAGCTCGCACTGGAGGCGGCCGAACGGCACCGGCTCGTCCCCGAGCAGGCCGCCGCCCACGTCAACCTGGCGGATCTGGACGCCGCCGCCGGCCGGGTCCGCGACGCCGTGGCCCGGTACCGCTCCGCGCTGGAGGCGGCGCGGGAGGCCGGGGACCGGGCACTGACGGGCCGGGCCCTGGAGTCGCTCGGCGCCGCGTACGAGGAACTGGAGGACTGGCAGCGCGCCGCCGACTGGTACGGCCGGGCGCTGTCCCTGCGGCTCTCCCGCGGGGACCTGGCAGCGGAGACGCGGCTCTACGGGCGTCTGGGCACGGTGCACGGACGCGCCGGTGACTGGGAGGAGTCGCTGCGCGACTGGCGGGCGGCGGCGGCCGGTTGCCGCAGGCTGCGGGACGACGCGGGGCACGCCCGCGCGCTGGGCGAGCTGGCGTGGACGCAGGAGCGGGCGGGCCGGCCCGAGGAGTCGCTGCGGACCGGGGCCGAGGCGCTGGCCGCGGCCCGGCGGGCGGGCGACCGCCGGCTCGCGGCGGGGATCCAGTTGCGGACGGCGGACACCCTGGACCGGCTCGGCGATCCGGTGGCCGCCGGGGTCCAGCGGGCCGCGGCGCAACGGCTGTTGAGCGAAACCCCGGAGCCAGCCTAAGAAACATGTGGCACATCCAGAAGAAATTTGAGGTTTGCAAGGCTAGACAGGGGAACCTCCTTCATTAGACTGGCTGCGCCGCGGAAAGAAGTGTGTGCATCCTGGATGTACCGGTATGTCCCGGCTTGCTGGAAGACCCCCTCATCCAAGGACTGTGATCCCCGTGAAGGTCGGCATCCCCCGCGAGGTCAAGAACAACGAGTACCGGGTGGCGATAACCCCCGCCGGTGTGCACGAACTGGTGCGTGACGGACACCAGGTCTTCGTCGAACGGGAGGCCGGCCACGGCTCCTCCATCCCGGACGAGGAGTACACGGCCGCCGGCGCCACCGTCCTGCAGACGGCCGACGAGGTGTGGGCCGCCGCCGACCTGCTGCTCAAGGTGAAGGAGCCGGTCGCCGAGGAGTACCACCGGCTCCGCAAGGACCAGGTGCTCTTCACCTATCTGCACCTGGCCGCCTCCCGGGAGTGCACCGAGGCGCTCCTGGAGTCCGGCACCACCGCCATCGCCTACGAGACGGTGGAGACCGCCGACCGCCGGCTGCCGCTGCTGGCCCCGATGTCCGAGGTCGCCGGCCGGATCGCGCCCCAGGTGGGCGCCTATCACCTGATGCGCTCGGCCGGCGGGCGCGGAGTGCTGCCCGGTGGGGTGCCGGGCGTGCCGGCGGGCCGGGCCGTGATCATCGGCGCCGGCGTCTCCGGCTGGAACGCCGCCCAGATCGCCATCGGCATGGGCTTCCACGTGACCCTGCTCGACAAGGACGTCAACAAACTGCGCGAGGCGGACAAGGTCTTCGGGACCCGCGTGCAGACCGTGACCTCCAACGCCTTCGAACTGGAGCGGGCCGTGCTCGCCGCCGACCTCGTGATCGGTGCCGTCCTGATCCCCGGCGCCAGGGCGCCCAAGCTGGTGACCAACGAGCTGGTCTCCCGGATGAAGCCGGGAAGTGTCCTTGTCGACATCGCCATCGACCAGGGCGGCTGCTTCGAGGACTCCCGGCCGACCACCCACGCCGAACCGGCCTTCACCGTCCACGACTCGGTCTTCTACTGCGTGGCCAACATGCCCGGGGCGGTGCCGAACACGTCCACCCACGCGCTGACCAACGTCACCCTGCCGTACATCACCGAACTCGCGGGCCGGGGCTGGCGGGAGGCGCTGCGCCGGGACCCCGCGCTGGCCAGGGGCCTCAACACGCATGAGGGACAGGTCGTCTACGGGCCCGTGGCGGAAGCGCACGGCATGGCCGCGGCCGACCCCGGGGCCCTGCTCGGCTGACGTGTCCGGCAACTCCCCGGGGTGTGGCCCCTCTACCCCATGACCGCGCGTCAACCATGCGATTCCGGCCGGACCTCGAAGGGTGAGGTCCGGCCGGACGTGTGTCCGGCTTCTCCCGCGACGGGGTCAACACGCCTCGAACGTCAGTGTTCGACCGGTTTCGTTCCTGCCGGAATGTGCCGTCCGGGGGCGTAAACGCCCTTGACAGCGGGCAGTTCCGCCTTCGACACAGGGTGCCGGGTGCGGCGGATTGTGTTGCTGTGAGGCGTCGACACGCCATAGAGTCGCCAACCGTCGGCATAGCGCCACGCTGACCTGTCGATAAAGTTTTCTGGTCACATCCAAGGAGGTAAGACGACTTGTGAATGAGTCGACATTTACTCCCGGAGGTGGCCGGCCGGATGCGGCTGCGCAGGGCCGGAGCCTTTCGGGGCTCGAATCTGCCGGATCCATAGCTGTCCACACCTTCGCAGCCCAGCAGAGCACGACAGCCCACATGAGCATGGACGGCCATCACGTGAACGACACGGCCGGCGGCCAGGGTGGCGGCGAGCCCGCCCGTTTCGCCGACTACGAGGACCTGCCCGACGGGCACTTCTACGACCCGGACGCGGAGTACGAGCCCGATCCGGAGTACGCGGCCACCCTCGCCCCGGACGCGGCCCGCCAGCGCCGGGAACGGGTCGGTCCCACCGGGCGCCCGCTGCCGTACTTCCCCATCCCGGGCCCGCTCACCGACCACGGCCCCGCCAAGGTCATCGCGATGTGCAACCAGAAGGGCGGGGTCGGCAAGACCACCTCGACCATCAACCTGGGCGCCGCGCTGGCCGAGTACGGGCGCCGGGTGCTGCTGGTCGACTTCGACCCGCAGGGCGCGCTCTCCGTCGGGCTCGGCGTCAACCCGATGGAGCTCGACCTCACCGTCTACAACCTGCTCATGGAGCGGGGCATGGCGGCGGACGAGGTGCTCCTCAAGACCGCGGTCCCCAACATGGACCTGCTGCCGAGCAACATCGACCTGTCGGCCGCCGAGGTCCAGCTCGTCAGCGAGGTCGCCCGCGAGTCGACGCTCCAGCGCGCCCTGAAGCCGCTGCTGGCCGACTACGACTACATCGTCATCGACTGCCAGCCGTCCCTCGGCCTGCTGACCGTCAACGCGCTCACCGCGGCACACAAGGTGATCGTGCCGCTGGAGTGCGAGTTCTTCGCGCTGCGCGGGGTCGCCCTGCTCACCGAGACCATCGAGAAGGTCCAGGAGCGGCTCAACCCCGACCTCGAACTGGACGGCATCCTCGCCACCATGTACGACTCCCGGACCGTCCACAGCCGTGAAGTGCTCGCCCGCGTGGTGGAGGCCTTCGACGACCACGTCTACCACACGGTCATCGGCCGCACGGTCCGCTTCCCGGAGACCACGGTCGCCGGTGAACCGATCACCACCTACGCCTCCAACTCCGTGGGCGCCGCCGCCTACCGTCAGCTCGCCAGGGAGGTGCTCGCCCGGTGCCACGCCGAGTGAGTCTTCCCGGCGCCGACGAACTGTTCCGCACCACCGGGGGGACCGCGCTCCAGGCATCCTCACCGGCCTCCGCCCGCGAGCACGCGGGCGGGGAGCCCTCCGCGGAGACGCCGCGGGTCCCTGCCCCGGCGGCCTCCGGAGAGGGAGGCGAGGGCGCGGCCGGCGGCGACGCCGCCCGGACCGAGGCAGCCCCGGAACACGGGGGCCGGGGAGCCCCGTCGGCCCGTGCCGAGGCGGCGGAGCGGTCCGCGCCGTCCGTCCCGCCGGTCCCGCCCGTACGGCCGGCCGCCGGCCGGCAGCCGGAGACGGGGCCGCTGTCCCGTACCCCCGCCGCCGGCGGAGCGGCCCGCCGCCGCACCCGGGGGACCGGCCGCCGCCCCAGCGGCCGGGAGCGTCACGACGAGAAGATCACGGTCTATGTCTCCGCCGAGGAGCTCATGGACCTCGAACACGCCCGTCTGGTGCTCCGCGGCGAGCACGGGCTGGCCGTCGACCGCGGCCGGATCGTGCGGGAGGCCGTCGCGGTCGTCCTCGCCGACCTGGAGTCCCGGGGGGACGCGAGCATCCTCGTACGGCGCCTGCGCGGCAGCTGAGAGGTAACCTGCCGGTTCCACGGGCGGCATCCCGCCCGGCCCTCCGCACCATGGACCGCGATGCCGCCGACCGACGACCGAGACCCGCCGCCCCGCCGCCCGGGCCGCCGCCCGCTGGGCAACGGGCCGGGAGCGCGCAAGCCCGTCCGCCCGGCGTCGGCTCCCGGCACGGCCGGCGCGCCCCGGGACGCGCCTCCGGCCGCCGCAGCGCCCCTGGACGCCGAGCCCCTCCGGGGCACCGCGCCGCTCCCGGACGCCCCGCCGCGCACCGCGCCGCCGCCGGACGGCCCGCGACCGCGGGACACGCGGCGGCCGGCCGCCGAAGCCACCGCCGCTGCCGCGGACGCCCCGGCACGAACGGGCCCGCCGGCGGCGTCTGTTCCGGAGGAGGAGCGGGCCCGGCCGGCGCGCCGGGAGCCCGCCGGGCAGGACGACGGGGGAGCGGGCCCCGGACCGGCCCGGGCCGCACCGGGGCGGGGCGACGACGGCGGCGGCCCGGCCGCCGGGAACGCCGCCGCGGGGCCCGCCCGGTCCGCGGAGCCCGCCCGGCCCGCAGCGTCCGCGGGGTCCTCCCGGCCCGGCGAACCGGCCGAGCCCACGATGCCCGCAGGCGTTCCCCGGGCCGGGGAGCCCGTCCGGCCCGAGGAGCCCGTCCCGCCCGGGGAGCCCGTCCGGCCCGAGGAGCCGGACCGGTCCCCGGCGTCGGCCGGGCCCGCGGGGCCCGCCCTGAGCCCGCAGGCCGCACCGGCCGCACCGGCCGACGAGGCGGGCGTCGCCGATGAGACCGGCGGGGCCGCCGGTGAAGGTGCTGAGAGCGACGGCCGGTTCACCGTGCGGCTGGCGAACTTCGAGGGCCCCTTCGACCTGCTGCTGCAACTGATCGCCAAGCACAAGCTGGATGTGACCGAGGTCGCCCTCTCCCGGGTCACCGACGAGTTCATGGCGCACATCCGGGCCATGGGCCCGGACTGGGACCTCGACCAGACCACCGAGTTCCTGGTCGTCGCCGCGACCCTCCTCGACCTCAAGGCCGCCCGGCTGCTCCCGGCCGCCGAGGTCGAGGACGAGGCCGACCTCGCGCTGCTGGAGGCCCGCGATCTGCTCTTCGCCCGGCTGCTGCAGTACCGCGCGTACAAGCGGATCGCGGACATCTTCGGCGACCGGCTGGTCACCGAGGCCCGCCGGCACCCGCGTACGGTCGGCCTGGAGCCGCACCACGCCGAGCTGCTGCCCGATGTCGTCATCAGCATCGGAGCCGAAGGGTTCGCCCGGCTCGCGGTCAAGGCCATGCAGCCCCGGGCGAAGCCGCAGGTGTACGTGGACCACATCCACGCCCCGCTGGTCAGCGTGCGCGAGCAGGCGGGGATCGTGATCGCCCGGCTGCGCGCCGCCGGTGCCGCGACGTTCCTGGAGCTGACCGAGGACACCGATGACACCCTCACCGTCGTCGCCCGCTTCCTCGCGCTGCTGGAGCTCTACCGGGAACGCGCGGTGGAACTCGACCAGGAGGAGGCGCTCGGCTCGCTCCTCGTCCGCTGGACCGGCGCGCGGGACGGGGACGGCGAGCGGCCCCTCGTCACGGACGAGTTCGACCAGGAGCCGGGGACACCGGCGGACGAGAAGACCGGCGCGGCCGGGCAGAAGGAGACGGCGTGAGCACGGTGCACGGGACCGGCGGGGCGGACGAGGCGTATGACATCCGGGAGTTGACGGCGGACGGGCCCGGAGCGGAGGAAGGACTCCCGGCCGGGGCCCGGGACGTCGCCGGACTCGACCTCAAACCCGCCCTGGAGGCGGTCCTGATGGTCGTCGACGAGCCCGCGACCGTCGAGCACCTGGCCAAGGTGCTGGAGCGTCCGCGCCGCGCCGTCTCCGACGCCCTGCGCGAACTGGCGGACGAGTACGCGGCGCAGGGCCGCGGCTTCGAGCTGCGCCTGGTCGCCGGCGGCTGGCGCTTCTACACCCGGCCCGAGTACGCCGACGCCGTCGAGTCGTTCGTCCTGGACGGCCGGCAGGCACGGCTCACCCAGGCCGCTCTGGAGACACTGGCCGTGGTCGCGTACCGGCAGCCGGTGAGCAGGTCCCGCGTCTCCGCCGTACGAGGGGTCAACTGTGACGGTGTGATGCGCACCCTCCTCCAGCGGGGTCTGGTGGAGGAGGGGGGCACGGAACCCGAGACAGGTGCGATCCTGTACAGGACGACGCACTACTTCCTGGAGCGGATGGGCCTGCGCGGCCTGGACGAACTGCCGGAGCTCGCCCCCTTCCTCCCGGAGGCGGAGGCGGTCGAGCCGGAATCGCAGGAAGGAGTGCCGTCGTTCGATCCGGACGCTCCGGACACAGACGACAGCGGCCACTCTCAGACGGAACTTTGATGCGAAGCAGCGGCAGGAACAGCAGGGACACCGGTAGGCAGAACTACCGGGGCACGGGAGGGGACTCCCGGCGGCAGGCCGGGGGAGGCCGCGACGAGCGGCCGCGGCGCGACGGCCGCCCCCGTCCCGAGGAGCGCCGCTACGACGTGGGCTTCGACCGGGACCGGGACCGGGACCGGGACCGCGGCCGCGAGAGCGGCCGGGGCCGGGACGAACGCCGTCCCGGCGACCGCGACAGCCGGGGCCGCGGCGAGCGGGGCCGCGACGACCGGCGTCCCGCCGACCGCGACCGGGACAACCGAGGCCGCGCCGGACGGGACGACCGCGACCGCGACCGCGGCGCCCGCACCACCGACCGCGACGGCCGTCCCGGCCGGGGCCCGGCCGGATCCTCCGGCGGCAGCCGGGGCGCGGCGGCCCGCGGCGGGGCCAAGGGCGGCCCGAAGAGCCCGGCGGGAGCCCGTGGCGGCGGCCCGGCCCGTGGCGCGGGCCCGCGCGCGGGCGGCCCGTCCCGCGGCGGCCGTCCGCAGCCCCCGGCCCGCCCCCGCGAGTACGAGGCGCAGATCGAGGAGCGCAACCGCGCCCGGCACCGCACGGACCGGCCCAAGCCGCCGACGACCTTCGGCGAGCCGGAGGGCGAGCGGCTGCAGAAAGTGCTGGCGCGGGCCGGCATGGGCTCCCGGCGGGCCTGCGAAGAGCTGATCGACCAGCGGCGCGTGGAGGTCAACGGCCGCGTCGTCACCGAGCAGGGCCTCCGGGTCGACCCGGAGAAGGACGAGGTCAAGGTCGACGGCCTGACCGTCGCCACCCAGTCGTACCTCTTCTTCGCGCTGAACAAGCCCGCCGGCGTCGTGTCCACCATGGAGGACCCGGACGGCCGCCAGTGCCTCGGCGACTACGTCACCAACCGGGAGACCCGGCTCTTCCACGTCGGCCGGCTCGACACCGAGACGGAGGGCATCATCCTGCTCACCAACCACGGTGAACTGGCCCACCGCCTCACCCACCCCCGCTACGGCGTGCGGAAGACCTACCTCGCCGCGATCCAGGGCCCCATCCCGCGCGACCTGGGCAAGCGCCTCAAGGACGGCATCCAGCTGGAGGACGGCTACGCCCGCGCCGACCACTTCCGGGTGGTGGAGAACACCGGCAAGAACTACCTGGTGGAGGTCAGCCTCCACGAGGGCCGCAAGCACATCGTCCGCCGGATGCTCGCCGAGGCGGGCTTCCCGGTCGACCGGCTCGTCCGCACCGGCTTCGGCCCGATCGCCCTCGGCGACCAGAAGTCCGGCTGGCTGCGGCGCCTCACCAACACCGAGGTCGGCATGCTGATGCGCGAGGTGGAGCTCTAGTCCCGCAACAGGCGGCGTTCGCCCCGTCGCGACGCCCGGCACTCCCCCGAGCTCTCCGAGCAGGGGGCACCCCCACCCCAAGCTCTCCGAGCAGGGGGCACCCCCACCCCAAGCTCTCCGAGCAGGGGGCACCCCCACCCCAAGCTCTCCGAGCAGGGGGCACCCCCACCCCAAGCTCTGCGAGCAGGGGGCACCCCCACCCCAAGCTCTGCGAGCAGGGGGCACCCCCACCCCGAGCTCTCCGAGCAGGGGGCACCCCCACCCCGAGCTCTCCGAGCAGGGGGCACCCCCACCCCGAGCTCTCCGAGCAGGGGGCACCCCCACCCCGAGCTCTGCGAGCAGGGGGCGCCCCCACGCGCCGCACCGGCCGAAAGCCCCCGTGCGATCCGGTACGAAGACCCCCGGCCGGCACGCCGGGAGCACGCACCGGACGCCGCGTCTCAACGGGCGAACGCTGCCTGCTGCGGCACCGGCGGCCGTCCCCGGTGCGCTGCGGCGCACCCCGGTCACGGCCCGCGCCGGTCCAGTGCGGGACCGGGACCGGGGCCGGGGCCGGGGCCGGGGCCCGGCGCGTTCCGGGCCCCGCCGTCTCGCAGGGCGGTCGGTGCCCGGGCCCCGCCGCCCGCGATCGTTACGCTGGACCCGAGCCGGGACGGCGCGGCCCGCCCGCGCGGTCCGGCGGCCGCCGGAGGGCGGCCGCCGCCCGTACCGGCGCCGCAGCCGCACTCCGCAAGGACGTCACCCACGTGAGAACCGCCCTCGTCATCGGGACCGGACTGATCGGCACCTCCGCCGCGCTCGCCCTCTCCGGCCGCGGCGTACGGGTCCATCTCACCGACCACGACCCCTCCCGGGCCCACACCGCGGCCGCGCTCGGCGCCGGCACGGAGGAGGCCCCCGGCGGCCCCGTGGACCTGGCGGTCGTCGCCGTACCGCCCGCCCGGGTCGCGGAGGCGGTCGCCGGCGCCCAGCGCAGCGGCGTGGCCCGCGGCTATCTGGACGTCGCCAGCGTCAAGGGCGGTCCGCGCCGTGAGCTGGAGGCCCTCGGCGGCGACCTCACGTCCTACCTGGGCACCCATCCGATGGCGGGCCGGGAGCGGTCCGGCCCGATGGCGGCCACCGCCGATCTCTTCGAGGGACGGCCCTGGGTTCTCACGCCCACCGCCGCGACCGACACCGAGGTGCTGAACCTGGCCCTGGAGCTGGTCTCGCTCTGCCGCGCCGTGCCCGTCGTCATGGACGCCGATGCCCACGACCGCGCCGTGGCGCTCGTCTCGCACACCCCGCAACTGCTGTCCAGCCTGGTCGCGGCCCGGCTGGAGGACGCCGACGAGACGGCGGTGCGGCTCTGCGGCCAGGGCATCCGGGACGTCACCAGGATCGCCGCCTCCGACCCGGCCATGTGGACCGACATCCTGTCCGCCAACCCCGGCCCGGTCGCCGAGATCCTCTCCGCGGTCGCCTCCGACCTGGAGGAGACGGTGCGGGCCCTGCGCGCCCTGGAGTCGGCCGACGAGGAGAAGCGGCACGGCGGCGCGGCGGGTATCGAGGACGTGCTTCGGCGGGGGAACACCGGCCGTGAGCGGGTACCCGGGAAGCACGGCGCGGCCCCGGCGGCGTACGAGAGCGTGACGGTGCTCATCGGCGACCAGCCCGGGCAGCTGGCGAAGATCTTCGCCGACGCGGGCCGGGCCGGGGTCAACATCGAGGACGTCCGGATCGAGCACGCCACCGGGCAGCAGGCCGGCCTCATCCAGCTCATGGTGGAACCGGCGGCGGCACCGGGCCTCACCGCCGCCCTGCGCGAGAAGGGCTGGTCGATCCGGCAGTAGCCGCGCGGCACCACCCGGGCCGTCCCGCCCCGTGGCCCCTGGGGCCGCCGGGACGCCCGGGGCTGTACGGGGCGCTCCGGGGGGCCGGTAACCTTGTCCGAAGGTTCTCCGGCAGCCTCTCCTGCCGGTCCGCTCCCGCCCGTGCCCACAAGGAAGGTGTTCACCACCGTGGAAACCGCCGCCCGGACCGCTCCGGCAGCAGTGATCGTCGCCATCGACGGCCCCTCCGGCACGGGCAAGTCCAGCACGTCCAAGGCCGTGGCCGCCAAGCTCGGCCTGCGGTACCTGGACACCGGAGCGCAGTACCGCGCGATCACCTGGTGGATGCTGAGCAACGGCGTGGACGTGAACGACGCCGCGGCCGTGGCGACCGCCGCCGCCAAGCCCACGATCGTCTCCGGCACCGACCCGGGCTGCCCGGCCATCACGGTCGACGGCGCCGACGCCACCGGGCCGATCCGCACCCGGGAGGTCACCGCCGCGGTCAGCGCCGTGAGCGCCGTCCCGGAGGTGCGGGCCCGGCTGACGGAACTCCAGCGGCAGATCGCCCGGAGCACCCGGAGCGGCATCGTGGTCGAGGGCCGGGACATCGGCACCACCGTCCTCCCCGACGCCGACCTCAAGGTCTTCCTGACCGCTTCGCCGGAGGCCCGCGCCGCCCGCCGCAGCGGGGAGCTCAAGGGCAAGGAGGCCGCCGGCCTCGCCGCCACGCGGGAAGCACTGATCAAGCGGGACGCCGCCGACTCCGGCCGCAAGGTCTCCCCGCTGGCCAAGGCGGAGGACGCCCACGAGGTGGACACCACCGAACTGACGCTGGAGCAGGTCATCGAGTGCGTGGTCACCCTCGTCGAGAACGCCGCTGCCCAGCACCCCTCCGCCGGGAACACCGCGGACCGTGCGGGGCAGTCGGCGTGAGGACGGCGCGCGCGCAGGCCGGGGCCACGGCCGCCGCGGCCGCGGGCAAGGGCTCGGAGAGCGGTGCGGCGGTCGGCCGCCGCATCGGGGTCGGCCTGATGTACGGGCTGTGGAAACCGCGGGTCCTGGGCGCCTGGAAGATGCCCGCCGCCGGACCGGTGATCCTCGCGGTGAACCACTCCCACCTCATCGACGGCCCGATGCTGATGGGCACCGCGCCCCGGCCGGTGCACTTCTTGATCAAGAAGGAGGCGTTCATCGGTCCGCTGGACCCGTTCCTGCGCGGGATCGGGCAGCTGAAGGTGGACCGTTCGGGCGCCGACCGGGCCGCGATCAGCGGAGCCCTCGGGGTGCTGGAACGCGGCGGTGTCCTCGGGATCTTTCCCGAGGGCACCCGCGGCGAGGGCGACTTCGCCTCCCTGCGCGCCGGGCTGGCCTACTTCGCGGTGCGCTCCGGGGCGCCGATCGTCCCGGTCGCCGTCCTGGGGTCCAACGACCGGCGCGGCCGGGTGATATCCGGCCTGCCGCCGCTGCGCAGCCGGGTCGACGTGGTCTTCGGCGACCCCTTCGACGCGGGGGACGGCACGGGCCGGCGCACCCGCGCCGCCCTGGACGCGGCGACCGAGCGCATCCAGCGGCGGCTGGGCGCCCACCTGTCCGAGGCCCGGCGTATCACCGGCCGCTGAACGACACTGACGGGCGGACCACGTTGGGCCCGCCGACGATGAACGATGAACGAGGAACCCACTTCATGAACGACCAGAACCACGCCGCCGACGAGCACGGTGCGCTCGGCGACGCCGAGTACACGGAGTTCATGGAGCTCGCCGCGGAGGAGGGCTTCGACCCGGAGGAGGTCGAGGGCGATCTCGCCGCGGCCGGCCACGGCCCGCTCCCCGTCCTCGCCGTCGTCGGCCGCCCCAACGTCGGCAAGTCGACTCTGGTGAACCGGATCATCGGCCGCCGCGAGGCGGTCGTCGAGGACAAGCCCGGCGTCACCCGCGACCGCGTCACCTACGAGGCCGAGTGGGCCGGCCGCCGCTTCAAGGTCGTCGACACCGGTGGCTGGGAGCAGGACGTGCTCGGCATCGACGCCGCCGTGGCCGCCCAGGCCGAGTTCGCCATCGACGCCGCCGACGCGGTCGTCTTCGTCGTGGACTCCAAGGTGGGCGCGACCGACACCGACGAGGCCGTGGTCAAGCTGCTGCGCCGGGCGGGCAAGCCCGTCGTGCTCTGCGCCAACAAGGTTGACGGCCCCAGTGGCGAGGCGGACGCCGCCGCGCTCTGGAACCTCGGCCTGGGCGAGCCGTACCCGGTCTCCTCGCTGCACGGCCGCGGCACCGGCGATCTGCTCGACGCGGTGCTGGAGGCGCTGCCGGAGGCGCCGCGGCAGACCTTCGGCGGCGGACTCGGCGGGCCGCGCCGGGTCGCCCTGATCGGCCGCCCCAACGTCGGCAAGTCCTCCCTGCTCAACAAGGTGGCCGGCGAGGAGCGGGTGGTCGTCAACGAGATGGCCGGCACCACCCGTGACCCGGTCGACGAACTGATCGAACTGGGCGGCGTCACCTGGAAGTTCGTGGACACCGCGGGCATCCGCCGCCGGGTCCACCTGCAGGAGGGCGCGGACTACTACGCCTCGCTGCGCACCGCCGCCGCCCTGGAGAAGGCGGAGGTCGCGGTCGTCCTCATCGACGCCAGCGAATCCATCAGCGTCCAGGACACCCGCATCATCAGCATGGCCGTCGACGCGGGCCGCGCCCTGGTGATCGCGTACAACAAGTGGGACACCCTGGACGAGGAGCGCCGCTACTACCTGGAACGGGAGATCGAGCAGGACCTGGTGCAGGTCCAGTGGGCCCCGCGGGTCAACGTCTCCGCGCGCACCGGCCGGCACATGGAGAAGCTCGTCCCGGCGATCGAGACCGCCCTGGAGGGCTGGGAGACCCGGGTGCCGACGGGCCGGCTCAACGCCTTCCTCGGCGAGATCGTGGCCGCGCACCCGCACCCCATCCGGGGCGGCAAGCAGCCGCGGATCCTCTTCGGCACGCAGGCCGGCGTCCGGCCGCCGCGGTTCGTGCTCTTCGCCTCCGGCTTCCTGGAGGCGGGCTACCGCCGGTTCGTGGAGCGGCGGCTGCGCGAGGAGTTCGGCTTCGAGGGCACCCCGATCCACATCTCGGTCCGGGTGCGCGAGAAGCGGGGCCGCAAGAAGTGATCCCGGAGGCGGGGGAGCGGCGGGCGGAGGCCCGGGGCCTCACCCGCCGCTCGGCTCGGCGCCGGTGCCGTGCCGGGTGTCGTGAGCCGGTGAACCTCCCCGGCTACGGCACTTGGCGCGTGCGATTGTCCCGCAGGGCGGGCGGCAGGGCCCGCGGCACGGCCCTCCGGTGCCGCCGCAGCGGTTCGGGGGGCCGTACCCGCTCCCAGGTGTTCTGGGACTCGCGAAGGCCGATGCCGAACGGTTTGAAGCCGAGGTCCTCCTCGCCCAGGCGGTCACCCGGGAGGGCCCGGAACTGGCGCCGGTACTCGGCGTAGAGGGAGTCGTAGATCGGGGTCGGCGACTGCTGGCCGGCCGGGAAGGGCTCGTGCGCCGGGCGCATTCCCGGGATGGGGTGGGGGTACGGCAGCCGGGCCGGCGGTTCGTATGAGTGCACGTACCTGCCAACGACCCGGCCGCCCGGTGGATGCGGTTCCGTGGGGAAAAGCCCGTTTCCGGCGGTGTGTGCCCGGCCGGCGCCCGCCGCCCGGACGGAGGGTGCGGGGCGCCCGCCCCCGGCGGAGGCCGGGCACCCGGAGCCGGTGGAGGTCATGTGCCCGCCAGCGGCAGGACCGCGGCGACGAGCACACCGGCCGCGGCGGCCCGGTCCAGGGCCTCGCGCAGCACGTCCTCGTGGGACTGCCGGCCGATCGCGCCCGCGGGGGCGGCGAAGACCAGGACCTTCGAGGTCCGGGCGGCCGCGGTCCGCCAGCCGTCGGTCACCGTCAGCGGTTCGTGGGCCTGCCACCATGCGACCTGCGGGCCGCCGTTGCCCGGCTGGAGGACCGCGTGCAGCCGCCCCTCCGCCAGCAGCACGGACCAGCCGGCGAGCAGCGGCGGCTTCTGCTCCACGTGGTTCACGGCCTGGAAGCCCTGGTCGAGGAGGATCGGCAGGAACTCGTCCCCGGGGCCGTCGGAGCCGGGCCGGGCGATCGGGCCCGTGGGTTCCACGACCAGCCCCGGCCACAGGGCGCCGTCGGCCAGGACCAGTCCGCTGGTGACACCGATCACCGCCTGCCGGGGCTCCGGCCGGGCGACGGCTCCGGGGGCGTCGGCGAGGGGGGCGGGCGGCACGGCCCGGAGACCGTGCGGAGCCGGGTCGTACAGCGGGTCGCGCGGCGCGGAGCCGCGCGGCGGGCCGAGGTCCGGAGCCGCCGGCGGACCCGGTACGCCGGCGCCGGCCGGCACCGGCGGAGCGGCCGCCGTCTCCCGGCCCTCCCCGCCCGTGATGCTGCGCACGGCGCCCTGCAACTGCTCCTCCGCGACCGGCACCACCTGGGACGGGACGCACGTGGCGTGGGCGAAGGCGAGTACGGCGGTTTCGTCGCCGACGAACAGCACGGTGCTGGTCCGCTCCTGCCCGGTGTCCCCGGGGGTCCGGCAGGAGGTGCAGTCGTAGCTGCCGGGTGCGTTCTCGCCGGTGAGCAACCGGTCGGCTTCTTCATCGCCGATCTCGGCGCGCACGTCATCGCTGACGTCGAGCAAACGCGGCACGGGAGGCTCCTCGGTCTCGGGGCGGGGCCGGGCGTTCCGGCCCACACGGGGGACAACGGGTGACGCGCGGCCGGGGTCACGCCCCGGCCCGGTCGCGGACCGTGGCGGGGAGAGGAAGTGAACTCCTGTACGGGCGCGAGCGGTTGACGGGCTGCCGCGAAGGCCGGGCGTCCCTCGCCGGCCGGGGCCTGCCGGAGCCGGAGGGACCTGCGGGGAAGGACGCCCGGGGGCCGGTGCGGCCCGGCGCCGGTGCTCCGGCACGGGGACCGGGTGTTTCACCCGCGCGAACACGGACAGTCGGGAAATGCCGGGCACCGCGTCCGCCCGCCGGAGGCCCGCCGGGGCCCCGGCACCGCATCGCTCCAGGGGGTGAATCATGTGGTCGACACACCGTCAAACCGTGACGGCAGTACGCGCGATGACGTTTTCCCGGTTCGGATGGTTGCCCGCGCCGGCTACCGATGTCGCATCCCTTGTGCAACAGGATCGTCATGGAGGCCAACCCGAGGCGCCCGGGACGGGTCCAACCATTCGGTAGGCGGAGAACGCGGGACCAGCCGGGCTCTCCGCAGGAACCGTGGAATACGGGGACGCATGCAGATTTCCTTCCTGATTCACAACGCGTACGGCATCGGGGGAACGATCCGTACCACCTACAATCTCGCCCGCTCGCTGGCCGAGCAGCACGACGTGGAGATCGTCTCCGTCTTCCGCCACCGCGACGCGCCGGTCTTCGACCACGGACCGCGCGTCCGGCTGCGGCACCTCGTGGACCTCCGCAAGGACAGCCCGGACTACGAGGGGGACAGTCCCGAACACGCGGCGTCCGCAAAGGTGTTCCCCGCGGCGGAGGGCCGCTACAAGCAGTACAGCCGGCTCACCGACCGCCGGATCGCCGAGCACCTGCGCACCGTCGAGGCGGACGTCGTCGTCGGCACGCGGCCCGGGCTCAACGCGCACATCGCCCGGGAGACCCGGCGCGGCCCGGTCCTCGTGGGCCAGGAGCATCTGACGCTGGACAGCCACTCGGCGGCGCTGCGCGCGCAGTTGGGGCGGCTCTACCCCCGGCTCGACGCGGTCACCACCGTCACCGAGGCCGACGCCGTCTCGTACCGGCGCCGGCTCAAGCTGCCCGGTGTCCATGTGGAGGCGGTGCCGAACAGCGTTCCCGAGCCGCGGGTCGCGCCCGCCGACGGCTCCGGCAAGTGGGTGGTCGCGGCCGGCCGGCTGGCCCGGGTCAAGCGGTACGACCTGCTGATCCGCGCCTTCGGGAAGGTGGTCGCGGTCCGGCCCGACTGGCGGCTGCGGATCTACGGCGGCGGTGCGGAGAAGGAGAAACTGCGGCGCCTGATCGACAAGCTCGGGCTCTACAACCATGTCTATCTGATGGGGCCCGCCAACCCGCTGGACCCCGAGTGGACCAAGGGATCGATCGCCGCGGTCACCTCCAGCCTGGAGTCCTTCGGGATGACCATCGTGGAGGCCATGCGCTGCGGACTCCCGGTGGTCTCCACCGACTGCCCGCACGGTCCCGGCGAGATCATCGACAACGGCGTCGACGGGCGGCTCGTGCCCACCGGCAGCACCGACGCGATCGCCGCCGCCCTTCTCGAACTCATCAACGACGACCCCTTAAGGCACAGGATGGGCCGCGCCGCACTGAACGATTCCGCCCGTTTCGACCCCTCCCGGGTCGCCTGCCGTTACGAGACGCTCTTCCAGGAGCTCGTGGACCGCGGTGGCAGCGGTGCCCGCGGCAGGCTGCGCAGCTCGCTGCACCGCACCCGCGGCGCGCTGCTCGGCGGGGCGTACGCCGCCCGTGCCCACGCCGGTGCCGTACTGAGAGGGGGCCGCACCGCATGACCACCTCCGCCGATCTTCCCCTCCGTCCCGGCATTCCCCGGCCGCTCCCCGCGCCGGACGGTGCGGGGCGTCCGGAAGAGCCCGCCGCCCCCCGCGCGGACTGCATAGCGGACTCCGCCGGAGGTCTCACCTTCGACATCGAGGCCCCGGGGCGCGCCGAGTCCTGGGACGCGGCCCTGCTGCTCCGCCGCCGCGGCGTGGACGGCGACGGCCCGGCCGGTGAACTGCGGCTGCCCCTGGTGCCCGCGGGCGACGGCCGGCTGCGTGCCGTCCTGCCGAGTACCGTGGCGCTGCCGGAGGGGCGCTGGGACGCCTATGAGGCGGCCCCCGGCGCCGAGCCGGTACGGCTGGTACCCGGCGTCAACGATCTGCGCACGATCGTCGAGCGCCACCCGGCCCCGGGCCGCGGCTCGGTGGCCGTCCGCATCCCGTACACCACCAAGCACGGCAACCTCTCGGTCCGCAGCTGGCTGCGGGCACCGCACGCGGAGGCGGGCGACCTCCATGTACGGGACGGCGGACTGGCCGTGGAGGGAAGGCTGTACGGGGCGGTGCCGGGGCCGGGCGCCGTCGTCGAGGCGCGCTGCCGGCGCGATCCGTCCGAGGTCCGCACGGTGCCCGTGGCCGCCGACGGCACCCGTTTCTCCTGCACCCTGCCGTACCCGGAGTTCGCCGGTCCCTGGCAGGGCGGTGACGAGCCGTGGGACCTGTGGCTGCGGCCGTCCGCCGGGGCCGGGGCGGTGCGGATCGCCCGGATCCTGGACGACGTCGCGGACAAGAAGGCGGTCTTCGGCTATCCCGCGCGGCCGCTGTCCACACCACGCGGCCCGGCGCTGATCGGCCCGTACTGCACGGTGGACAACGACCTGTCGGTACGGGTCACGGAGCCGGCGGCCGGAAAGAGCTGAACCGGCGGGCCGGGCCGGCCGTCGCGGACCGCGGTTGTCCGCGACGGCTGGAAGACTTCCCCGCATGCCGGCCACCTCCTCGCGCCTCCTCCGTCTGCTCTCCCTGCTGCAAGCCCACCGTGACTGGTCCGGTGCGGACCTCGCCGACCGCCTCGGCGTCACCCCGCGCACCGTCCGGCGGGACGTCGACCGGCTGCGTGAGCTGGGCTACCCCGTGCACGCGAGCCCCGGCACCGGCGGCGGCTACCGGCTGGGCGCGGGGGCCGCGCTGCCGCCGTTGCTGCTCGACGACGAGGAGGCGGTCGCGGTGGCGGTCGTGCTGCGCACGGCGGCCGGCGGCGGTGTCGAGGGCATCGAGGAGACCTCCGTCCGGGCGCTCGCCAAGCTGGAGCAGGTGCTGCCGGCCCGGCTGCGCCGGCGCGTCGAGGCGTTCACCTCCTTCACCGTGCCGGTGCCGGGCCGGCGGGGCGGCCCGACCGTCGGGGCCGCCGTGCTGACCGAACTGGCCTTCGCGTGCCGGGACCGGGAGCGGGTGCGCTTCGACTACCGCGACCACGCGGGCCGGGAGGGCCGGCGGACCGTGGAGCCGCACCGGCTGGTCTTCACCGAGCGCCGCTGGTACCTCGTCGCCTGGGACGTGGACCGGCGGGACTGGCGGACGTTCCGGGCGGACCGGCTCACCCCCCGGCCGCCGCACGGCCCGCGGTTCGAACCCCGCCGCCCGCCGGCCGAGGACCTCGCCGCCTACGTCGCCCGGGGTGTCTCCACCGCGGCGTACGCCGTCCGGGCCGTCGTCCTGCTGCACGCCCCGCTGGAGGAGGCCGCCGCGCGCGTCACACCCGCGACCGGCACGCTGGAGGCGGTCGACGAGCACCGCTGCCTGCTCCGGACCGGAGCGCCCGGCCCGGAGGCGATGGTGGCCCACCTGGCCATGCTCGGCTTCGACTTCGAAATCCGGGAGCCGGCCGGGCTGAGGGAGCGCCTGGCGCCGATAGCCGCTCGGCTGAACAGGTCATTCGGCGTTTCACCGGACTGAGCGGGGCAACCCGGCGGATTCCCGACGGCAGGGGCGGACGCGCACCGGACACGCAAGGAGAGCTTCGCCATGGCAGCAGAGCAGGACCGGCCCGGGGACCCCAAGCAGCGGCAGCGGGAGGCGTACCGGGCCCCCGATCCCGCGGGCGGGCCGCTCACCACCGACCAGGGCGTCGTCGTCGACCACACCGACGACTCGCTGTCCGCCGGGGAGCGCGGGCCCACGCTGCTGGAGGACTTCCATTTCCGGGAGAAGATCACCCGCTTCGACCACGAGCGGATCCCGGAGCGGGTGGTGCACGCCCGGGGCGCGGGCGCGTACGGCTGGTTCGAGCCGTACCACTCCTGCGCGGAGTTCACGAAGGCGGCCTTCCTCCAGGACCCCTCGGTGCGCACTCCGGTCTTCGTGCGCTTCTCCACCGTCCAGGGGCCGCGGGGGTCCGCCGACACGGTGCGCGACGTGCGGGGCTTCGCCGTGAAGTTCTACACCCCGGAGGGGAACTACGACCTGGTGGGGAACAACTTCCCGGTCTTCTTCATCCAGGACGGCATCAAGTTCCCCGACTTCGTGCACGCGGTGAAGCCGGAGCCGCACCACGACATCCCCACCGGCGCCTCCGCGCACGACACCTTCTGGGACTTCGTCTCGCTGCAGCCGGAGACGCTGCACGCCGTCTTCTGGCTGATGTCGGACCGGGCCATCCCGCGCAGCTACCGCATGATGCAGGGCTTCGGGGTGCACACCTTCCGCTTCGTCGACGCGCGGGGCCGGGGCACGTTCGTGAAGTTCCACTGGAAACCGAAGCTGGGCGTGCACTCGCTGGTCTGGGACGAGGCCCAGGAGATCCAGGGCCGCGACCCGGACTACAACCGCCGCGACCTGTGGGACATGATCGAGGCCGGCCACTACCCGGAGTACGAGCTGGGCGTCCAGCTCGTACCGGAAGAGGACGAACACGCCTTCGACTTCGACCTGCTCGACGCCACGAAGATCATCCCCGAGGAACTGGTGCCCGTACGGCCCATCGGCCGGATGGTGCTGGACCGCAACCCGGACAACTTCTTCGCCGAGACCGAGCAGGTGGCCTTCCACACGGCCAACGTGGTGCCCGGGATCGACTTCACCAACGACCCGCTGCTCCAGGCGCGCAACTTCTCCTACCTGGACACCCAGCTGATCCGGCTGGGCGGGCCCAACTTCGCGCAGATCCCCGTCAACCAGCCCGTCGTGCCGGTGCGCAACCACCAGCGCGACGGCTACCACCAGGGACGCATCCACACCGGGGCGAACTACGGCAAGAACTCCCTGGGCGGCGGCTGCCCCGGCATCGCGGACGCCACGGACCCGCGGGCCTACAGCCATCTCCAGGAACGGGTGGACGGGCGCAAGATCCGCAAGCGCAGTCTCAGCTTCGAGGACTTCTACAGCCAGCCGGCCCTCTTCTGGCACTCGATGGCCGACTGGGAGAAGCGGCACATGGTCGAGGCGTTCCGCTTCGAACTGGGCAAGGTGAACTCGGTGCGGGTCCGCGGCCGCACCGTCGACCAGCTGGCCCTGGTGGACCACGAACTGGCGTCCGCGGTCGCCGAGGGCGTCGGTGTGCCGCTGCCGGAGCAGCCGGCGGGGACCCCGGAGCCCGTGCCCTCCCCGGCGCTCAGCATCGAGAGCCTGCGGGGGCCCGGCACGATCGCCACCCGGCGGATCGCGGTGCTCGTCGCGGACGGGGTGGACGGCGCCCAGCTGGACGCGGTGCGGGACATGCTGGAGGACGCGGGCGGAGCGGTCGTCGAGGAACTGGCGGCGCGCGACGGCACGGTGCGCGCCGCGGAAGGCGACGCGCGGCCCGTCACCCGCGCCCTGCCCACCGTCGCCTCGGTGCTGTACGACGCGGTGCTGGTCCCCGGCGGTCCGGACAGCGCCCTGGCGATCGGGGCGGACCCGGCCGCGGTGCGGTTCGTCCGGGACGCCTTCCGGCACGGCAAGCCCGTCGGGGGACTGGGCGCGGGGGTGGGCGTGCTCGGCGCGCTGGGCCTCGGCGGGGTGGAGCTCGCGCGGAACGGCGGCGGGATGGTCGCCGACCGGGGCGTCGTCACCGATCCCGTGACGGGGCCCCCGGGCGATGACTTCGGCCGCGCCTTCACCGAGGCGGTCGCGGCCCACCGGCACTGGGGGCGCGCTCCGGCGGCGCACTGAGGCCCCCGGGCGCGCGGGCGCCCGGGGGGCGGGTGCGGTCGCGGTCGTGCCGGTCGCGGTCGTGCCGGCACGGAGAAGGGCGCCGCCACCGGACCGGTGTCCGGCGGCGGCGCCCTTCGCGTGGATGCCCCGTGCGGCGTGCGGCCCCGGGGCGGGGCCTTGCCGCGGTGGTCCGGCGGCGAGCGGGCCGGGCGGGGCGGGGCCGGCCTCAGCGGCGGTGGCCGGCGGGCTCGGGTTCCTCGTCCTCGGCGTACTCGGCGTCCTCCCCGGGATCGCCGTCCTCGCCGTCCTCCCCGGGATCGCCGTCCTCGCCGTCCTCGGCGTACTCGGCGTCCTCCTCGCCGTCGTCCGCGTACGCGGCCTCCTCGCCCTCGGTGGTCCCGTCCTCGTCCTCGTCCTCGTCGTAGGCGTCCTCGGGGAGTTCCTCGTCATCGGAGGTCTCCTCGGGGGCCTCCTCGGGGGTCCCGTCCCGCTCCCCGGAGTCGCCGGGGTCTTCGGGAGACGCCCCGCCCCCACCGGACGGCTCTTCGTCCTCGTAGCCTCCGTCCGGCAGCTCCTCGTCCTCCGCCTCGGCCTCCAGGACCTCCTCGTGGCCGCGGACGACTTCCCCGTCGCGGATCTCGCCGCGCCACTCGCCCGTCGCCTCGCCGCGCATCATCACGAACCGGCGGAAGTTCTTGAGGTCCAGGCGGGCCCGGCGGCCCTGGGCGCGCCAGATGTTCCCGGTCTTCTCGAACAGGCCCTTCGGGTAGTACTCGAGGACCATCAGGATCCGGCTGAGGCCGTGGTCCAGCGCGTGGAAGGTCACCACGCCCTTGAGGGTGCCCTTGGCCCCCTCGGAGGTCCAGGCGATCCGCTCGTCGGGTATCTGCTCGGTGGTGCTGGCCTTCCAGCTGCGGGAGGACCAGAAGATCTTCGCTCGCCAGTTGGATGTGGTGTCGTCGGCGGACTCCACGCCCTGCACGCCCTTGGCGAAGGACGAGAACTCCTGGAACTGGGTCCACTGGTTGTACGCCTCGCGCAGCGGGACCCCGACGTCGATGTCCTCGCTGATGGTGACGTACTTGCCCTTGCCACCACCGCCCTTGCGCTTGCCGCCCATGGTGGTGAATGCCTCCTTGACCTTGTCCTTGAGGCCGGAGGCGCCGATCTCCACCGCGGAGCGCACGGGGCCCTTGCCCTCGGCGGACTTCCTGCCGCTCTCGCCGGCCAGCTTGACCAGGCCGGATCCCCCGGAGGCGCGGCCCTCGGCCACATCGGTGAGTCTGGCCGTCGCGCCGCCGAGCTTCTCCCCGGCGGACACCAGCAGACGCTGGGCCTGGGCCGCGGCGAAGGCGGACGCCTCCTGCTTCAGCCGGTCGAGGGCCGGGTTCTCCTTGAGGGACGGCACGGGGCCGCCGCCGTGCTCAGCCACGGTCCTCACCTCCCGCGGTACGCCGCCGGGCCGGGGTCTTCTTCGCGGCCCCTCCGGCCTTGCCCGCCGCCGAAGCCGTCTTCTTCGCCCCGCGCCCGGCGGTGCCGGAGGCCGGGGCCTTCTTCGCGGCGCGCGCGGGCCTGCGTGCGGGGCGGCTCGTCCTTTCCGCGCCGCCCTCCTTTCCGCCGTCGTCCTTTCCGGTGCCGTGCTCCGCGTCCGGCTCGCCGGTGCTCCGCGCCGTGCCGTCCTCGTCCCGCGCCGTGCCGTCCTCGTCCCGGTCCCCGGCGGAGTCCTCCCCGGGACCGCCGGGGACCTTCCCGCCGACCGCGCCGAGCTTGTCCTGCACCCCGAGGGTGCGGTCGTGCAGGCGGTCGGAGAGGGCGTCGAGCCGGCGGGTGACCACGGCGGTCGCCGCGGCCCGGCCCACGCCCTGCAGATCGTTCCGGAGCTGGTCCCGCACCTCGGCGAGCTGCGGGTTGTTCCGGAGCTGCTCGGTGAGCAGCCCGGTGAGCTGCTGCGGGTTCAGATTGAGCCGTTTGCCGAGCACCATGCCGCCGACGCCGAGGGCGAGTTTCGCCTTCTTCGTACGTCCCAGCAGGTAGCCCGCGCCGACGGCCAGCGTCATGGCCAGCCGGTTGTTCATGCGCTCATCTCCTCGTCATCGGGGCGGCGGGGGAGGCCCGCCGCCCGGCGCCGCCCGGCGGCGCTGCACCTCTTCGAGCCGGTCCAGCAGTTCGTCCTCGCGGCGGTCGAACTCGGCCTCGTCGATCAGACCGTTGTCGAGCTGCTCCGCCAGGGCGCTCAGCTCCCGCTGGACGGCCGAGGGGTCGTAGTACTGCCGCTCCGCCTCCGCCACCACCTGCCGCAGGACCCAGCCCGTGCCCCGGACCGGGGCCAGCGGCAGGAGGAGGAGCTCGCCGAGCAGTCCCATCAGGCGTGTGCCGGGACGGCCCGTACGAAGCTGTACGGAGGCAGCGGACCGGTCACCTGGATGTCCAGGTGGGGGTGGTTCCGGCGGAGTTCCTCCACGGACTCCAGGAAGGACGCGGCCCCGTCGCGCTCCATCAGGAAGGACAGGTTGACCAGCCGGCCCGAGGAGTCGGGGCCCGGGCTCTGCTGCTCGGCGGCGGGCGCCAGCGCGGCCTCCACCGCCTTGGCGTCCTGGGCCTCCCGGGCCCGCACGGCGCCCGCGACCAGCTCGCCCAGGCGCAGCCGGTCCTCGTGCGAGCCGCCGCCGGACGCGCGGTTGGACTCCGTGAGGGCCCGGATCTCCGGGTCCTCGGAGACCACCAGCCGGAGCACGTCCTCCTCGCGGTGCACGGCCTTGACGTTGTACTCGACGCGGCCGTCCAGCTCGGCGAGCTGGGCCCGGTAGTGCCCGGCGTGCTCGGCGAGCACGGCGAGGACGGCGTCGTCGTCCGGGGACAGGCTGCCGAACCGCAGCGGCAGCACGGCGCCGCCGGCACCGGCCTCCGCCAGGACGTGCTGGTGGGCCAGCAGGTCGCGGCGCTTGGGCCGGAGTTGCCCGGGACAGTCGCTGACGACGGCGGCCAGCCCGCCCGCGCGGAGTACCCGCACCGGGTGCGGCGGTTCACCGACACCGGTGAGGCCCTCGGGGAGATCCGGGCGGTCGCCGTCCATGACGCCGTAGACGTAGGTGCTCACTCGGTTCCCTCCTTCCTGCGGGGGGCGGTGCGGCGGGGCTTCGGGGCCGGCTCGGCCTGGCGGTCACCGGACGCGCGGTCCTGGCCCTGCTGGAAGGCCTCGGACAGCGTCTCGGCGGCGCCGGACAGGGCGCCCTTGGACTTGCCCCTGGCGCCGGACTCGGTCATCTCGCCGACGAGGTCCGGCAGGCCCGGGTCCTTGCGCGGGCCGGATTCGAGGTCGAGACGGTTGCACGCCTCGGCGAAACGCAGGTAGGTGTCGACGCTCGCGACGACCACCCGGACATCGATCTTGAGAATCTCGATGCCGACGAGGGAGACGCGTACGAAGGCGTCGATCACCAGCCCGCGGTCGAGTATCAGTTCCAGGACGTCGTAGAGGCCGCTGCTGCCGCCGCCCGAACCGCCCTGCTGCTGTGCCGGTACAACCGTCATACCGGGATACACATCCCTTCGTGCCGATGGTGTGGGGTGCGCGGTGGTGTCAGCGGCGGTCCGCCCGGCCGCGCTCGTAGCGCCGGGTGCGCCGGTAACCGGTGAGCTGCCCGTCCCGGTCGGTGCTGACCTCGTAGGACGCCATCAGGCTCATCGTCTCGGGCACCCGCGGGAGTTCGAGGACCTCGATCTCGATCAGCCAGCCCTCACCGGTGCGTTCGAACCGGGTCACCGTCTCCGCGCGCAGGCCGGTCAGCTCGGCGAGCTGAGCACCCGCGGTGCGCAGGACCTCCAGAGCCGCTCGGCTGCCGCTGCGGCTGTCCGCCGCGCTCTTGTCACTGTTCTCGGATTTGTCTGCCATGGCTCCCCTCGGCCAGCGCATACCTCGCCCGGCTCTCCGCAAACGGCAATGCGGAGAGCCGGAGGGAATACGTGTCCGAAGGCCGGTGCGGCCGAATACCCGCCGAATTTCCGGGCAGCCGCGAGAAGTTGTGGAGCGGAAAAATCCCGGGGACTTTGCCGGGGCGGGCAGGGGGTGCGCCGGAACGCGGCGGCGGCGGACGCCCGGCCGCGGCGCTCACGATGCGTCATCCTCACAGACCGGTGACGGCCCCGGCCTGTGCCTGCGGCCCGCCCCGCGCCGGCCCCGGGCACGCGGCCGGGGCGTACGGTGGCCGCCATGAGCGACTCACCGAACCTCCCCCATCCGGAGGACGACGACTGCGACGCCTATGTGGGCCTCGGCACGGCGGAAGCGGAGGAGCGAGCCCGGCAGCGCGGCTGGACCACCGTACGGACCCTGCCGCCCGACGCCATCATCACCATGGAGTACGTGGTGGGGCGGATCAACTTCGCGGTGAAGGACGGCGAGGTGGTCCGCTGCTGGAAGGGGTGAACCGCCCCGGAACGGGTCCGGCGCGACGGGCCGCGGGTGCGCGGGCACGGCAGGGCGAGGGCCCGGTACCCGGCCGGGCACCGGGCCCTCGCCGCGGTGTGGGACGGGGGATGGCGTATGCGTACCGTCCCCGCCGGGTCCTCAGCCGGACGCGTGCCCGCGGCGCCCTCCCGGGGTCACGGGCGCGGGCCGCGGCGGGCGTTCGGCCGGCGGCTGTGGGCGCCGGCTCCCCGTCGGAGTGACCGGGGTCCGTTCCGAGCGGGTGAGGTGGGGCCGCGCCGCGTGGTACGGCCGCGGCTGCTCGGCGTTCCGCCCGGCCGCGGGAGGGCGGCCTCCGGTGCCGGCCGGCACCGGCTCGCGCACCGGGGCGGGATGGGCGGCCGGCACCGGTTCACGGGCGGGCTGCCCCGGTTCACGGGCCCCGGCGGCGCGTCCGGCGCCGGCCGCGGCCCGGGCGGCGGAGGCCCCGGGACTCACCGCGGCCGGCGGGAGGGGGGGTACGGGGAACGGCAGCGGGGCGAGCCCCCGGCCCTCCTTCAGCCGGTCGCGGGAGTCGAGCAGCCAGGCGTTGGCGGCGGCGATCAGCGGTTCGCACCACGGCAGGGCCAGGAGCACCAGCAGGCCGGCGATCCAGCCCAGCAGGACGTCGCTCACCCAGTGGGTTCCCAGGTAGACGGTGGTCGCCCCGACGCCGAGCGCGAAGCCGGCCGCCACCACCGACAGCACCCGGCGTGCCCGCGGCGTGGTCGCCAGATAGGCCAGGATGCCCCAGGTCACCACCGCGTTGGCGGTGTGACCGGAGGGGAATATGTCGCCGCCGGCGAACATCTCGTCCGCCCCGACGGTCGTGGCGTAGTGCGGCCCCAGCCGGCCCAGGCCGTACTTCACCGCGCCGACCGTGCTGTTGAGCAGCAGCAGGGCCGCGCCGAGCGCCAGCAGCGGGCGCAGGGTCCGCTGCCGCCAGGAGCGCCAGCCGAGCCAGGCCGCGACCAGTACGGCCGTCGGTCCACGCTGCCCGAGCACGACGAAGTAGTCGAGTGCGGCGTGCAGCTCCGGCCACTGCTTGTAGGGCCGGAACAGCATGACCTGCCAGTCGAGCAGAATCAGACGGTCACTCACGAATACGGCCAGCACGACGGCCGCGTAACATCCGGCGGCCGAGCCGAACAGCACCTTGCGTGTTCGGCTCATCCGCGGGACATCGCGGTTGCTCGCTCGCTCGGGCTCCTGCTCGAGCCGGGCGAGGATTCGGTCGGTACGCACTCAACGGACGTTACAGGGGGTGAGCGCCCGAACCGCCGCTACGGGCGGGTTCGTGATGACGATGTGATGTGGACTTGCTCTCATTGAGAAGTTTATTCATGGCGTTCCCTCAAAAGCATTACCGGCCTCAAAGAATTCATGAGGCGCCGTTAATCCGAGGATCTTTCAGGGGGCGCGAAAAGTTCACCTGGAAGTGGTCCGGTCTTTTCCGCGGGCCCGGATCCGGGGAGGCCCGGAGAGGCGGGCGGAGCCCCGGGAGCCGACCCGCCGACGGCGATGACCTGCGGTTCCGCGGCACGCCGGGGGAGCCGGGCGGCCGGGCACGCCGATGGGCGGGGGCGGCGGGGCGGACCCGCGGTGGCCGCCGTTCCGGACGGCGGTCCTCCGCCGCACCCCGGAATTCGGCCTTCCGGGCCGCGGGCCGCCCGCCCCGCGCTTGCTGGCCCCCGCGGCCCGCTCCGCGCGGCATGTCGGATTGACAGGAGTGAGCCCGGACACATGGTCCCCCTCCGGGCTCGCGTACCCTGTCGTCTCACTCACTTCTCGGTGCCGGGCACGCCCGGGCCGGAGCCGCCCGTCCGGAGCCCGCCGGGAGCGAGAGCAACACGCGGAGGTGCGCATGTCCGGAACGACCACGGCCCGCGGACGACGGGCGGCGGACGTTCCCCGGCACCGCCGGCAGGCCGGCGGCGGCAGCCGCTGGTCCGTGCTCGTGGTGCTCTGCGTCAGCCTGCTGCTGGTCGCCCTCGACGCCACCGTCCTCCACGTCGCCGTGCCGGCCGTCACCGAGGACCTCCGCCCCGGCGCGGTGGAACTGCTCTGGATCGTCGACGCCTACCCGCTGGTCGCCGCCTCGCTGCTGATCCTCTTCGGCACCCTCGGCGACCGCATCGGCCGCCGCAGGGTGCTGCTGCTGGGGTACGGCATCTTCGGCCTGGCGTCGGCCGTCGCCGCGACGGCGGACGACCCGCAGGTCCTCATCGCCGGCCGCGCCCTGCTCGGCGTCGGCGGCGCCATGATCATGCCCGCCACGCTGTCGATCCTGCGCCAGGTCTTCCCCGACCGCCGGGAACGGGCCCTGGCCATCGGCATCTGGAGCGCGGTCGCGGCGGTCGGGGCGGCCGTCGGCCCGCTGCTCGGGGGGCTGCTGCTGGAGCACTACTGGTGGGGCTCCGTCTTCCTGATCAACATCCCGCTGATGGCCGTCTGCCTGCCGGTCGGCCGCTGGATCCTCCCCGAGTCCACCGGCGACGGCCGGGGCCCCTGGGACGTGCTCGGCGCTCTCATGGCCGCCTTCGGGCTCGCGGGCACCGTCCTCGGGGTGAAGCGGATCGGCGGCGGCGAGGACCCGCTCCATCCGCTCAGCGTCGTCCCCCTGGTGGCGGGTCTCCTGCTGCTCGTGCTCTTCGTCCGCCGGCAGCGGCGGCTCGAGCATCCGCTCATCGATCTGCGGATGTTCTCCCGCCCGGCGTTCGGCACCTCCGTCGGCTGCATCGTGCTGGCGATGCTCGCGCTCGTCGGCCTCCAGCTCATCGCCACCCAGTACCTCCAGCTCGTCCTCGGTCTCAGCCCGCTGCAGACCGGGCTGCGGATGGTGCCGCTGACCTGCGCCGCCATGGCCGCCGGACTGCTGGGCTCCCGGATGCTCCTGTGGCTGGGCCCGCGCACCATGGTGGCGACCGGATTCCTGCTGACCGCGGCGGCCGTCTGTTCGCTGACCGCCATGGGCCAGCAGGACCGGCCCGCCCTGCTCGTCACCGGATTCCTCCTGCTCGGGTTCGGTCTGGAGACCACGCTCTTCGGCGCGTACGAGTCGATGCTCAGCGAGGCGCCCGCCGAGCAGGCCGGGGGCGCCGCGGCCATCGGCGAGACCTCCTACCAGCTCGGCGCCGGCATCGGCATCGCCCTGCTCGGCACCGTGATGAACGCCGTCTACGCGCCCGGGGTCACCCGCCTCCCCGGAGTGCCGGCCGCGGCGGAGCAGGCCGCCGGGCACTCGCTGGGCGAGGCCCGGGAGGTGGCGCGCGGACTCGGCGGCCCGGCGGCGGACGTGCTGCGCACGGCGGCCCGGGAGGCGTTCGTCCGGGGGCTGCACGTCACGCTCGCGGTCAGCGCGGCGCTGCTGCTGCTGGGAGCCGTCGCGGCGCTGCGGCTGCCCCGCCGGATGGAGTGCGCCCGGCCGGACGGGGAGAACCCGGGCGGCGGGGCGGACGGTGCCGGGCGCGGTTCCGCGGACGGTTCCGTCTCCGGCGACGCGGCGGCCGGAGCCGCCCGGGCCGGCGGTGCCGGCCGGAGCTCCCGGGCGGCTGCCACGGCGGCCGGAGGGGGGCGGGGCGGGTCCCCGGGCGGTGCCGCCCCGGCCGCCGGGCGGGCGCCGCGCGGCCGGGACCGGGCCGGGGCGAGTGCCGTCCGCTGAGCCGCCCCGGTGTGGCACGGAGTGCCGTGAACGGGTCTGGACAGGGCGGATGTCCCCGCCGTAGCGTCGATCGATCACCCGGCCGGGCCGGGAACCGCAGCCGTATGGAGGCCGAGACATGTCCGCAGCCGCAGCCGCAGCACCGTCCTTTGACCCGCAGGACCCGCTGGGCATCGACGATCTGCTGAGCGACGAGGAGCGCGCGGTGCGCGACACCGTGCGCCGGTGGGCGGCGGACCGGGTGCTGCCGGAGATCGCGGGCTGGTACGAGCGCGGCGAGCTGCCGGTCATCCGCGAACTCGCCCGGGAGCTCGGGGCCCTGGGGGCGCTCGGCATGTCCCTGGAGGGCTACGGCTGCGCGGGGGCGAGCGCCGTCCAGTACGGCCTCGCCTGCCTCGAACTGGAGGCCGCCGACTCGGGCATCCGCTCCCTGGTGTCCGTCCAGGGTTCGCTGGCGATGTACGCGATCCACCGCTTCGGATCCGAGGAGCAGAAGCGGGAGTGGCTGCCGCGCATGGCGGCGGGCGAGGTCATCGGCTGTTTCGGGCTCACCGAACCGGACGTCGGCTCCGACCCGGCGGGCATGCGGACCCGGGCCAAGCGCGAGGCCGGCGGCGACTGGGTGCTCGACGGCCGCAAGATGTGGATCACCAACGGCTCGGTGGCCGGGGTCGCCGTCGTCTGGGCGCGGACCGACGACGGCGTCCGCGGCTTCGTCGTCCCGACGGACACCCCCGGCTTCTCCGCGCCCGAGATCACGCACAAGTGGTCGCTGCGCGCCTCCGTGACCAGCGAACTCGTCCTGGACGGGGTCCGGCTGCCGGCCGGTGCGGTGCTTCCGGGGACCACCGGGCTGAAGGGCCCGCTCAGCTGCCTCAACCACGCCCGGTACGGGATCGTGTGGGGCGCGATGGGCGCCGCCCGCTCGTCCTTCGAATCGGCGCTCGGCTATGCGAGGACCCGTGAGCAGTTCGGCCGGCCCATCGGCGGCTTCCAGCTCACCCAGGCCAAGCTGGCCGACATGGCCGTCGAACTCCACAAGGGCGTGCTGCTCGCCCACCACCTGGGGCGGAGGATGGACGCCGGGCGGCTCCGCCCGGAGCAGGTCAGCTTCGGCAAGCTCAACAACGTGCGGGAGGCGATCGAGATCTGCCGTACCTCCCGGACGATCCTGGGGGCCAACGGGATCTCGCTGGAGTACCCGGTGATGCGGCACGCCACGAATCTGGAGTCGGTGCTCACCTACGAGGGCACCGTCGAGATGCACCAGCTGGTGCTGGGCAAGGCGCTCACCGGGATCGACGCGTTCCGGTGACCGGCCCGGCCGGTCCCGGCCGGGTGCCCGATCAGCTCTGGTTGAAGAAGCCGTCCGCCGCGCGGCCGGCCGTCTCGCCGGGCATGATCCGGTAATCGGCCGGCGTGAGCAGGAAGACCCGGGTGGCGACGCGCTCGATGCTGCCGCGCAGTCCGAAGACGAGTCCCGCGGCGAAATCGACCACCCGTTTGGCGTCGGAGGGCTCCATGGTCGTAAGGTTCACGATCACCGGGATGCCGTCCCGGAACAGCTCACCGATGGCGCGTGCGTCACGGAAGCCGGTCGGGGTGATCGTGGCGATCCGGTGGCCCTGGTCCTGGGCCGCCTCGTCGGCCACCCGGACCCGCGGGTCGGTCACCCAGGCGTCCGCGTCCCGGGGGTCCTCGGCATAGTCGTCGTCGTAGTAGCGCTCGTCGCTGTCATCGACGAGACCCAGCCATGCGCTCGCCTTGCGCACCGATCCCATGGACGCCTCCTCTCTACCCGCGGTCGCTGCCGTCCGCCCTCCTATGGTCGTCCATGATGCGGATGATGCGCCAAACGGATAGCCCCCGCACGCGCTTTTCGTGACGGTACTGGTGCAGAACGCTAAAAAGACCATCAGTTTTTCCTAACGACCGGCGCAATGACGGACCGTCGGCCCGATCCGCAGCGGTCACCGGATCCATTCGGGTGAACCGGGCGTCCTGATGACGAGAATGATCCTGAAGCGATCGCATCGCGGCATCGGCGGGCCCGGCGGACCGGGCCCGCCGGCAACAGTACGGGGGAACCGTGTTCGGAATCATCAGGCCGTGCCCGCACCGGCTGTCGGGGGAACTGCGCGCGCAGTGGACGGCCCATCTCTGCGGGCTGTGCCTCGCGCTCCGCGGCGACCACGGGCAGCTCGCCCGGGTCGTCACCAACTACGACGGGCTGCTCGTGTCCGTGCTGACCGAGGCACAGTCGGAGCGGCCGGGGCAGGGGAGGCGCACCGCGGGACCGTGCCCGCTGCGCGGTCTGCGCACCGCCTCCGTCGCCCGCGGCGAGGGGGCGCGGCTGGCCGCCGCCGTCTCCCTGGTGCTGGCATCGGCCAAGGTGCGGGACCACATCGCCGACCGGGACGGGCTGCTGGCCCGGCGGCCGGCGGCCGCCGTGGCGCGCCGGCTGGCCGCCTCCTGGGGCCGGGCCGGCGCGCGGACGGGGGCGGAGCTCGGTTTCCCCGCGGACGTCCTTCTCCGCGCCGTGGAACGGCAGCCGGAGGTCGAGGCGGCGGCCGGCCCCGGGACGCCGCTGCGGACGGTCACCGAGCCCACGGAGACGGCCACCGCGGCGGCGTTCGCCCACACGGCCGTCCTCGCCGGGCGGAAGGAGAACGCCGGTCCGCTGGCGGAGGCGGGCCGGCTCTTCGGCCGGCTCGCGCATCTGCTCGACGCGGTGGAGGACCGGGAGGCGGACGCCGCCGCCGGGGTGTGGAACCCGCTGACGGCCACGGGTACGGATCCGGCCGGGGCGCGCCGGGAGTGTGACGAGGCGGTGCGCGGCGTACGGCGGGCGCTGCGGGAGGCCGAGTTCACGGACGGGGCGCTGGCACACCGGTTGCTCGCCCACGAACCGGCGCGCTCCGTCGACCGGGTCTTCGGCGGCGCGTCCTGCGCGCATCTCCCGGACGGCGGGACTCCGTACGGGGATCCGCGGGGGAAGCCGTATGCCGCGGCTCCGGAGGGCGGGGGCCCGGGGCCTTCCGGCGGAGCGCACGGGGGGCGTGGGGGGCCGTCCCGCCATGCCGGCGGCGGTTCCGGCGGTTCCGGCGGTTCCGGCGGATACGGGGGAGCGGGAGGGCCGGGAGGGCCGGGTGGTCCGGGCGGTCCGGGCGGTGCGGGGCAGCCGGGGCCGCGGCAGCCCCGCAAGCGGGGGCCGATCGCCGGCTGCGCGGTGTGGACGGGCCTCTTCTGCACCTGCCGGGTCTGCTGCCGGAAGAGCTACGACGACCCCTGGCGGCACCACAAGAAGCGTGAGGGCTGGTGCCGCAAGTGCGACGGCGACTGCTGCGACTGCTGTGAGTGCTGCTCCTGCGACTGGTCAACTTGACCCGGTCGTGAACGACCGGGCTTGGAGGTAGCGCCCAACTGGCTGCTGGGTTGGCTCCTCCGTCTGGACACCCCGTTATGGGGTGGCAGGGACGCGTGACTCACGCCCCGCATTCCACACGCTCTCGCCACGGGTGGCGATGTTGTGGGAAGAGTTCCGGTCGGCGTGGGCAACGACCCCGCACCCCCGGCAGATGAAAAGCCCCTGGTCGACACGGTTGCGCTTGTCGACGTGGCCGCACTCGGCGCACGTCTGCGACGTGTACGCGGGATCAACGAAGACCAGAGGCACACCGGCCCGCCTGGCCTTGTAGACGATGAAGTCTCCGAGCTGGGCGAAGGCCCAGGAATGGAGTGCGACCCGTTGGGGCTTGCGGAGCCGTACCCTCTGCCGGATTCCCTTGAGTTCTTCCAGGGAGATCCCGGCCGAGGTGCGTTCAGCCTCGGTCACGATCGTCTTGGAGATGATGTGGTTCTGGTTGGCGGCGTGCCGCGCCTCTTTGCGGGCACGGGCCTTGAGCCGCCGCTTGGCGCTCTTGGTGCGCTTCTTCTGGAGCTTGGCCCGCAGGGCAAGCTGTCGCTTGCGGTACCGGTTGAGCCCCCGCCCGGCCGCGAGGTAGCCGGTGGAGGCGGTGGCGATATTCTCGATACCGAGGTCCACGCCGATGAAGCCGTCCGGCTCGTACCTCTCGGCCTCGGGTACCTCGCAGGTGGCGATCAGGTAGAAGACGCCGTCACGTTCGATCAGGTCGGATTCGCCCTTGCGGTACGGCTGGAGCACCTTGAACGCCTCGGCGGAGCAGGTGAACCGCACGCCCTTGAGACGGCCTGCGGTAGTCCAGATCGACACCGTCTGCTGGTCGTACTGCCAGCTCAAACACCGGTCGTCGTACGGCTGCCCAGCCCCGGGCCGGAACGCGACCGGCTTGGACTCCACCTTCCGGCGCCGCTTCGAACCCGGCTTGCCGTAGTTCCCGGCCCGGATGTTGGCGTGCAGCGTCGTGTACGCGTCGCGGACCTTCTTGATGACGTGCTGCGCCGCCTGCGCGCCCAGGCCCTGTTCCCTGAGGTGGGCGTAGGTGTGCCTGCGCAGCTCGTACTCACGCGGCACACCATGGGCGAACGCCACCGCGGAGACCCGGCACGCCAGGTCGTTGACCGTGCGCAGGGTCGCGCCGAGTGCGGCGGCCTGGTCGGCCTCCGGCATCAGCTTCACCTGCGTCACGATCTTCATGTCGGGCATCGTACTACAGTTGGTCCATGTCACCACGCTGGGAGCCAAACCCCGACATCCGCAGGGGCCGCACGGTCGTCTGCACCCTCCATGCTCACTTGGTCTTCACACCCAGGTACCGGCGCGGCCCGTTCACTGACGAGATCCTTACGCGCTGCGAAGAGATCATGCGGGCCGTGTGCGCCGACTTCGAAACCGAACTGGTGGAGTTCAACGGCGAACGCGATCACGTCCACCTGCTCGTGCACTACCCGCCCAAGGTCGCCATCTCCCGGCTGGTCGGCTCCCTCAAGGGCGTCTCCGCCCGCAGGCTCCGCCAGGAGTTCCCCGGCCACATCCGCACGTACCTGTGGGGCGACCACTTCTGGTCCCCGTCCTACCTCGCCGCCTCCTGCGGCGGCGCACCGCCGGCGATCATCAAGGAGTACATCGAGAACCAGAAGCGACCCGGCTGAGGTCAACAGTGCAGACTCGTGCGCCGGTGCGGGTCGCCCCTACCTTGAGAAGCGCTTCCTCCCGGGCGTGAACGCCCGGGGTTCCGCGCTAGATCATGCTGAAGAGCCGTGAACAGGTGGTGGCGCGTTCTCTACCGCTTGGTGTCATGCGGGGATCGATTTTCGGACACTGTTTTCCGTCCGTGATGTGCCTCTCGTGGCCTGAACCGGCCGATGGGGCGCCCCGGGTGTCCGGAGGGCGCCCCACGCGGCCGGGGCGGCGGCGGAGCCGTGTCGCGGGTGGTGGCGGCCGTCCCGCCCGGGCCGGTGATCGCTGCCGTCACCTGGAAGGACTGTGCCCTGTGGGGCGCTTGGGGCGGAACGGGAACCCGGAGTGCCGCAGCCGCGTCCCAATGCCGCCGGAAGGACGGGCCACCCCGGCGGCCGATGCGCCGCCGGGGTGGTCGGCCTGCGCCGAGGCGTGGCCGAAAGGGGCCCTTGTGAACTCATGTTCCACCCCCGAATACTCCCCTCAGTGCTTGTCAGGGGCACGTCGTATCCGGAATCCGGAGTGTTCCTGACTGCGCCTCACGATCCGCCCACCCCAAGCGGATCTTTCGATTCTTCTCTGGAGGAAGCAGTGAGGATCAAGCGCATGACCCCCCACGGCGCGGTGGCGAGACGTACCAGGCTGATCGCCATGGCCTCCGGCCTGGCGGCCGCGGCGGCACTCACCGTCCCGGCGACCGCCAGTGCCGACACCACCGACGCGCTCGGCGCAGCCCAGCTCTCGACCGCGAGCGAGGCCGTCCTCGAGGCCGATGTCCCGGGCACCGCCTGGCACGTCGACAAGGAGACCAACAGCGTCGTCGTCACCGTCGACAGCACCGTCTCCAAGGCCGAGATCGCGAAGATCAAGAAGGAGGCCGGCAAGAACGCCGCTGCCCTCAAGATCGAGCGCACGGAAGGCGTCTTCCAGAAGTACGTCCAGGGCGGCGACGCCATCTACGCCAGCGGCTGGCGCTGCTCCGCCGGCTTCAACGTGCGCTCCGGCAGCACCTACTACATGGTCACCGCCGGCCACTGCACCGACGGTGCGGGCACCTGGTGGGCCAACTCCGGCCGCAGCACCGTCATCGGCCCGACGGTCGGCTCCAGCTTCCCGGTCAACGACTACGGCCTCGTGCGCTACGACGGCTCCGTCAGCCACCCGGGCACCGCCGGCGGTACGGACATCACCGGTGCGGCCAACGCCTCCGTGGGCATGTCGGTCACCCGTCACGGCAGCACCACGGGTACCCACAGCGGCCGGGTCACCGGCCTGAACGCCACGGTCAACTACGGCGGCGGCGACGTCGTCTACGGCATGATCCAGACCAACGTGTGCGCCGAGCCCGGTGACAGCGGCGGCTCGCTGCGCTCCGGCCGCACGGCGATCGGTCTGACCTCCGGCGGCAGCGGCAACTGCTCCTCCGGCGGCACGACCTTCTTCCAGCCGGTGGTCGAGGCGCTCAACGCCTATGGCGTGAGCGTCTACTGAGCCCCTGGCCGGCGCACCACCCCCGCCGGCCGCGAGAGTCCCCGCCCGAGTCGACCGGGCGGGGACTCTCCGTTGTCCGGGGGCCGGGCCCGGGACCCGGGGTGTGCATGCCCCGGCCCCGCACGCGCTCCGTCGCGGCGTGCCCTCCCCGCCGGCCCCGGCCCCGGCCCCGGCCCCGCTCCGGGAAACCCCGTCCCCCGCGCTCCCGTTCACCGGACGCGGGGGTTCCGCGTGGAGGCGCGGGTCTCCCGGTGGCTCAGGAGACGTTCGGAAAGTGACCGTTGGGCGGTGACCGGTGCCGGATTCCGGTACTCAAGGGACCGTTTCGAGACAGGTGTAGTCCTCTCTTTGGGTGGTCATCTGCCGTTCTTCGTCGCCCTGGGTGAAGCGGGATGTCCGCTGAGCGCGCTGATGAGCACGGATAGCGATGAGTGTGCGTGCTGTGATGCAGCTCCGCCTTTTCTGTGCGGGACCGGAAGGTGACCTTGTGTGCCTCGTTCACCCGTCGGAATACTCGGGGTCCCGTTGGCATGAACGCGACTCCGCGTCGCGGCCGTGCCGCGGTGTACGGCATCTTCCCTCCGGGGCCCACGCTCCCCACGGCAGGCCCCATCCCCCCACTGGAGGCCACTCCTTGAAGCACCGACGCATATCCAGGCACCGCATCGCGATCGCCGGAGCCGGCATCGCGGCTCTCGTCGCCGGCGCGTTCACGCTGAACAGTGCCAACGCGACCCCCGCCGGACCGGCCGCCCCCGCCACTCTGTCGGCGGCCTCGGCCGACAAGCTCGCCGGCACCCTCCTCTCCGAACTCGGGGACGGGGCCGCCGGTTCGTACTACGACGCGAAGGAGCGGAAGCTCGTCGTCAACGTCGTGGACGAGGCCGCCGCCGACGGCGTCCGCGAGCGGGGCGCCGTGGCGAGAGTCGTGGAGCACACCCTCGCCGAGCTGAAGTCGGCCCGCGCCACCCTGAAGGCCGAGGCCACCATCCCGGGCACCTCCTGGTCGGTCGACCCGGTGACCAACAAGGTCGTCGTCACGGCCGACAGCACGGTCAAGGGTGCGAAGCTGGAGAAGCTCACCGAGGTCGTCGACGGGCTGGGCGGCCGTGCGGCCGTCGAGCGGGTCGCCGGCGAGTTCAGGCCCTTCGCGGCGGGCGGCGACGCCATCCACAGCGGCGGCGGACGCTGCTCGCTCGGCTTCAACGTGGTCAAGGGCGGCGAGCCGTACTTCATCACCGCGGGCCACTGCGGCAGCCAGGGCAGCACCTGGTCCGACTCCGCCGGCGGCGCCGCGATCGGCACCATGGAGCAGTCCAGCTTCCCGGGCAACGACTACGCCCTGGTGAAGTACGCCTCCGGCGCCGACCACCCGAGTGCGGTGAACCTCTACAACGGCAGCACCCAGCAGATCACCCGGGCCGGCGACGCGACCGTGGGCCAGCAGGTGCAGCGCAGCGGCAGCACCACCCAGGTGCACGGCGGCGAGGTCACCGGCCTCAACGAGACCGTCAACTACCAGGAGGGGTCGGTGTCGGGTCTGATCAAGACCACCGTGTGCGCCGAGCCCGGTGACAGCGGCGGCTCGCTCTTCGCGGGCAGCACGGCGCTGGGTCTGACCTCCGGCGGCAGCGGCGACTGCTCCTCCGGCGGCACGACCTTCTTCCAGCCGGTCCCCGAGGCGCTCTCCGCGTTCGGCGCCTCGATCGGCTGACGCGCGCCCCGCGTCCCGTACGCGTCGCCGCCGCGCCTCCGCGGCGGGCCCCGGCCCCCGGACACCCCTGGTGTCCGGGGGCCGGCGGCGTTTTCCCGGGGCTCGGCGACCCGGGGTCCGCCCGCGGACCCCGACCGCCCACCCGTCGTACGGGTGTTCGAAAATTGGTTTATGGTGGTGCCGGGGGACGGAGAGCAGGGCTGGTCAGGGGGTGTGCGAGCGGCAGGAGGTGCGGATGTCCGGGTTCACCCATCTGCACGCCGTCTCGGGCTTCTCCCTCCGGTACGGGGCCGCGCACCCCGAGCGGCTGGCCGAGCGCGCCGCCGAGCGCGGCATGGACGCCGTCGCCCTCACCGACCGGGACACCCTGGCCGGAGCGGTCCGGTTCGCCCGCGCCTGCGCCGCGGCGGGGGTGCGGCCGGTCTTCGGGGCGGGGCTCGCCGTGGCCGAAAACGTACTGCCGCCCGCCGGCCGTCCGGGCCGTACGGGGCGGGGCGGGCCGCAAGGCGGTCCGGCCGCACCGGGCGGGCCGGACCGGGGCGCGAACCGGGACACCGTCCGCCGGCGCACGCCGGTGCGCGGCGGGGCGTTCATCGACGAATCCGCCCCCCGCGCGGTCTTCCTCGCCCGGGACGGGGCCACCGGCTGGGCCGCCCTGTGCCGTCTGGTCTCCGCCGCCCACACCGGGGAGAGCGGAGGCCCCCTGCTGGACGACCGGAGCGCCCTGGAGCGCGCCGCGTCCTCCGGCGGCCTGACCGTCCTGCTCGGCCCGGACTCCGAGACCGGCCGAGCCCTCGCCGCCGGCCGCCCCGACCGCGCCGCCCGGCTGCTCGCCCCCTGGCGGGAGTTGTACGGCGACGCGCTCCGGCTGGAGATCACGCATCACCGGCGGCCGGACGAGGCCCGGGGCGCCACCGCCCCCGGCTCGCTGCGGCTCGCCGCCCGCACCCTGGGCTTCGCCGCCGAGCAGGGCGTTCCCGCCGTGCTGACCAACGCCGTCCGCTACACCGACCCCGGGCAGGGCCCGGTCGCCGACGTCCTGGACTCCGCCCGCCGGCTCGTCCCCCTCGACCCGCGCCGGCCGGGCTCCCTCGACAGCGGCGAGGGCTGGCTCAAGGGCCCCCGGGAGATGGCGGAGACCGCCCTGCGGGTCGCGGAGGCCGCCGGTTTCCGGCGGGAGGCCGCGCACCGCCTGCTGGCGGAGACCGAGCGGACCGCCGCCGCGTGCCTCGTCGACCCCCAGGACGATCTCGGCCTCGGCAGCGTCCACTTCCCCGAACCGCGCCTGGTGGGCGCCGCCCGGCGCACCGCCGACCGCGTACTGCGCTCCCGCTGCGCCGCCGCCATGGTGCTGCGCGGCCACGACCGCGACCGGCGGCGCTGGGAGCGGCTGGAGGACGAGCTGCGCACCATCGAGCGGCTCGGCTTCGCCTCGTACTTCCTCACCGTTGCCCAGGTCGTGGCCGACACCCGCGCCCTGGGCATCCGGGTGACGGCGCGGGGCTCCGGCGCGGGCTCCCTCGTCAACCATCTGCTCGGCATCGCGCACGCCGACCCGGTGGAGCACGGCCTGCTGATGGAGCGCTTCCTCTCGGAGCGCCGGGCCGCGCTGCCCGACATCGACATCGACGTCGAGTCCGCGCGCCGCCTCGACGTCTACCGCGCGATCTTCGACCGCTTCGGCGCCGACCGGGTGGCCACCGTCGCCATGCCCGAGACCTACCGGGTGCGGCACGCCGTCCGCGACGTCGGGACGGCGCTCGGCATGGACCCGGCCGAGACCGACCGGCTCGCCAAGGCCTTTCCGCACATCCGGGCCCGCGAGGCCCGCGCCGCCCTCCGCGAACTGCCCGAACTGCGCGAGGTGGCGGCCGGGCACGGCGCGGACGAGCGGCTGTGGGGGCTGGTCGAGGCGCTGGACGGGCTGCCGCGCGGCATCGCCATGCACCCGTGCGGGGTGCTGCTCTCGGACGCCTCGATGCGGGACCGCACCCCGGTGGTGGCGAGCGCCGGCCCGGACGGCTTCCCGATGTCCCAGTTCGACAAGGACGACGTCGAGGAGCTCGGGCTGCTGAAGCTCGACGTCCTCGGGGTGCGGATGCAGTCCGCGATGGCGCACGCGGTGACCGAGGTCGAACGGGCGACCGGGGAACGGCTGGACCTGGACGACCCGGAGCGGGTGCCGCCGGGCGACCCGGCCACGTACGAGCTGATCCGGTCCGCCGAGACCCTCGGCTGCTTCCAGATCGAGTCGCCCGGCCAGCGCGACCTGGTCGGCCGGCTGCAGCCCGCCACCTTCCACGACCTGGTGGTCGACATCTCGCTCTTCCGGCCCGGCCCCGTCGCGGCCGACATGGTCCGGCCCTTCATCGAGGCCCGGCACGGGCGGCGGGCGCCGCGCTATCCGCACCCGGACCTGGAGCCGGCGCTGCGCGAGACCCACGGCGTCGTCGTCTTCCACGAGCAGATCATCCAGATCCTCTCGGTGATGACCGGCTGCGACCGGGGGCTGGCCGACGAGGCACGGCGCGCGCTGTCCGTCCCGGAGCGGCAGGGGCGGGTGCGGGCCTGGTTCGCCGGGGAGGCGGCCGCGCGGGGGTACGCGCCGGAGGTGGTGGCCCGCACCTGGGAGATCGTGGAGGCGTTCGGTTCGTACGGCTTCTGCAAGGCGCACGCCGTGGCCTTCGCCGTGCCGACGTACCAGTCCGCCTGGCTCAAGGCGCACCATCCGGCGGCCTTCTACGCGGGCCTGCTCACGCACGACCCCGGGATGTACCCGAAGCGGCTGCTGCTGGCGGACGCGCGGCGGCGCGGGGTGCCGATCCTGCCGCTGGACGTGAACCGGTCGGGGGCCGCCTATCGAATCGAACTGGTGTCTGAGGGAGAGGGGGAGAGGGCGGAGGGACGACCGCCGAAGCGGCGCGGGGAACCGCACGGAGAAGACGCCGGGAGCGCCGGAAGGCCCGCGGGGGCCCGGGCGGTCCACGGCATCCGGCTCGCCCTCTCCGACGTGCACGGCATCAGCGAGGCCGAGACCGAGCGCATCGCCGCCGGACAGCCGTACGCCTCCCTGTCCGACCTGTGGCGCCGGGCCCGGCCGGGACGGCCCGTGGCCGAACGGCTCGCCCGGGTCGGCGCGCTGGACGCCTTCGGCGGCAACCGCCGCGACCTGCTGCTGCACCTCACCGAACTGCACCGCCGGCAGAAGGACCCCGCCGCCCATCCGGGCCAGCTCCCGCTCGACGCCGCCGACGGCGCGGGCACGGGCGGCCCGGGGTTCGTCACCGCCCCGGCCGGGCTGCCCGACCTCGACGCGTCCGAACGCACCGGCGCGGAGCTCGGCGTGCTCGGCATGGACGTCTCCCGGCACCTCATGAGCGAGCACACGGCCTTCCTGGAGGAACTGGGCGTGGTCACGGCCCGGCGGCTGCGCGCCGCCCGGCACGGCGAGACCGTCCTCGTCGCGGGGGCCAAGGCATCCACCCAGACCCCGCCCATCCGCTCCGGCCGCCGCATCATCTTCACCACCCTCGACGACGGCACGGGGCTGGCCGACTGCACCTTCTTCGAGGACAGCCACGCCGACTGCGCGCACACCGTCTTCCACTCCTGGCTGCTGCTCGTCCGCGGCACCGTGGAGCGGCGCGGCGCCCGCAGCCTCACCGTGGTCGGCCGGCGTGCCTGGGACCTCGCCGAACTCGCCGGGCTCCGGAAGGACGGCGGTCTGGAGGCGGTCGGGGCCCGCCTGGCGGCACCGGGCGGCGCCCGGCCGGGGACGCCGGGGGACGCGGGCCCGGCGGGGGACACGGGCCCGGCGGCGGGAGACGGGGGCGGGCCGGACGGCGGTGCGGACGGGGCGGACGGTGCGGACGGGGCGGACGGTGCGGACGGGGCCGCCGGGCCGGTGAACGGCCGCCGCATACGGCTCGCCAACGGCTATGAGATGCACCCGTGGGCGGATCTCCGCCCGGCGGGCGAGGGTGCTGCCACCGGCCGCAAGCTGTGGCACTCCAGCCCGGGGAGCGCGGGCCGGTGAACAGGGGAAGGAAGGCCGGGAACGGTGCGCCCGCCGCGGCGGCGACCGCCGGGGCCGGCGCCGGGAACCGTCCGGCCGGGCAGGACGCCGGCGGGACGGACCCGGCCCGGCCGCATGTGCTGTTCCTGCGGTTCCGGGCCGCCGACGGCGGCGGACCGCCGGACGAGGAGACCTACGAGGGGCTGCGCGGACTGCTCACCGAGTTCACCCCCGTCGTCCAGGCCCTGCCGCCCGACGCCGCGCTCGCCGACGTCCGGGGCGCGCTCCGCTACTTCGGCCGGGACGCCGGGGAACTCGCCGCCCTCGTCCGGGTACGGGCGCTCGCCCGGTACGGCGTCGACTGCACCGTCGGCGTCGCGGCCAACCCGCTGCTCGCCCGGATGGCCGCGCACGACGGTCCGCCCGGCGCGATCCGTACCGTCCCCGGCGAACCGCGGGCGGTCACCGCCTTTCTCGCCCGCAAGCCCGTCGCCGGACTGCACGGCGCCGGGCCGGCGGCCGTGCGCACCCTGGCCGCCTACGGGCTGGACAGCGTCGACCGGATCGCCGCAGCACCGCCCGCCACCCTCCAGCGCATTCTGGGCGCGGCCACCGGGCGCCGCTTGTACGAGCAGGCACACGGCATCGATCCGACCCCCGTCACACCGAACGCCCCCGCCCGCTCCACCGGAGCCGAGCACCGCTTCGACCATGACGAACTGGACCCGGACCGGCGCCGCCGGGCACTGCTCACCCTCGCGCACGAACTGGGGGCACGGCTCCGCGCGGACGGCCGGGTCGCACGGGCCCTCACGCTCACCGTCCGCTACGCCGACCGCTCCACGACCAGCCGCACCCGGACCCTCGCCGAACCCACCCACCACACCCCGGCGCTGACCGGCGCCGCGTACGCCCTGCACGCCGCCCTCGGTCTGCAGCGCGCCCGTGTGCGCGCCGTCGCGCTGCGCGCGGAGGACCTGACACCGGCGGAACACGCCGCGCGCCAGCTGACGTTCGACCCGGCCGACGACAAGTCCCGCCGGATCGAGGCCGTCACCGACCGGGCGCGCGCCCGGTTCGGCGCCGCCGCGGCCCGCCCCGCGGCGGCCCTGGACCGGGGCACGCCCCAGGGCCCGGCCGACGATCCGGGCGGCGGCCCGGGCGGCATCCCGGAGCGCGGCCCGCGCCGCCGCGGCCGCGGCGGCCCGCCCGGCGCCCGGGGACGGCGCGCCGCCTGACGGACGGTGCCGCCCGGCGTGCCGTGCACCGCACGGACGGAACCGCCGCCCCCTCCCGGTGCAGGGGAGAGGGCGGCGGAGGCCCGTGACGGCGGCTCCGGTCCGGCCGGGCGGGGGCCGTCACACCGGAGCGTCCGCCGGGGCCGCAGGAGGGGCCGGGGCGGTCGGCTCAGCCGCGCCGGCGGGCCGCCCGGCGGCGGGCGGAGGCGAGGAGCACGGCGGCGCCGAGCGCCACGACCGCGGAACCGCCGGCGGCGAGCGGGACGGTGGACCTGTCGCCGCCGGTCTGCGCGAGCTCCTCCGTGCCCGTGCCCGTGCCCGTGCCCGTGCCCGTGCCCGCCTGCCCGGCGGCCGCTGCCGGGCCGCCCGCGCCGTCCGTCGTCGGGGCGTTGCCCGCGCCGTCCGCGTCCGCCGCGGTGCCGTCCGCGTCCGTTCCGTTCGCCGGCGCGGCCCGCGTGACGGGTTCGTCCGCGTCTCCGGCCGGGTGCGCGTCACCGCCGTGACCGCCGTGGCTGACGGTCGACTTGCCGGCGGCGGCCTCGATCCGGGCCTCGTCCGGGGCGGCCGCCTCCGGGCCACCGGCCGTGCCCGCACCGGCACCGCTCGCGGCGTTGCCGCCGAAGGTGACGTCCGAACAGGTGTAGAACGCCTCGGGGCTGTCCGAGCGCTGCCAGACGCTGTAGACCAGATGGCGTCCCGAGCGCGCCGGCACCGTGCCGTCGAACACGTACTCCCCGTTCACCAGTTGCGGGTCGGTGACCTCGGCGAACGGCTCGGCCTCCAGGTCCGACCACGCCAGCGGCTTCGCCGGGTCGTAGCCCGCCTTGGTGATGTACAGCGCGAACGAACCCCGGTGCGGAGCCGTGGCCTTGTAGTGGAAGGTGTGCTTCCCGGCGGACAGGGCGGTGGCCGGCCAGTCCGCGCGCGGCAGGTCGAGCCCCTTGTACTTGTCCCGTCCGGCGCTGCACAGCTTGCCGTCCGGGATGATCTCCTTGTGCTTCCCGGCGGCGTCCGGGATGTTGACCTCGTTCCAGTCGTAGAACGCCTGGGTGCCGCCGGCCGCGACAGCCGCCTTGCAGGCCGCCGAGTCCGGGCTCTCCGGGTTCTCGGCCAAGCAGGCGGACACCCGGCTGACCGGGTCGGTCATCGAGCCGTGCGCGGCCGCGGGTACGGCGGCGAGCACGGTCAGTGCCAGCGGTGCGACACCGATGAGGACGGTTCCGGCGGCCTTGCGACGTACGGGCATCGTGGGGATCTCCTTACGCGGTGGAACTGGGGTGCGGCACGGGGGGCCGGGCGGGCACGCGCGCTCCGGTGCGGCCCCCCGAAGTGCGGCACCGGCGGCCGGAATCCGCCCCGGCGCTCAGCACGCTAGCCGCGCGGAAGGCCGGAATCCGCCGCCGGGGCGGGGCCGGGGCGATCCTTATGCCGCCGTTAAGGAACGGCTGAGCGGTCGTTAAGGAGCGCCCGTCCGCGGCGGGCCCGTCCGCGGAGCGCCGCCCCCCGGGGCCGGCCGCCGCCCGCCCCCGCGGGGCTGAAGTGACCACATCCGCAGGGGAATCGGTCATTCGCCTTCACGGTGGTGACAGCGCTTGCTAGTAGTGGACGACACGAGTTGCGCGACGGGGGGAGTGGGGGCCGTGGGCGGGGAGTGGGAAGCCGGGACACCGGGCACGGCCCGCCGGGGCCCCGGCGAAGACGGCGGGCGGGGCGGAAGAGGCGGACGGGGCGGCACCGAGGTGGCGCCCCGGGGGACGGCGGGTCTGATCCGGCTGGTCGCCTTCCTCGTCCGGCGGCCGCGGCCCCGGGACCGCCGGCTGCCGATCGTCTGGCTGGGCGGGGAGGGCGCTCCGGCCGTGCTGAGGCTGCTCCGCGGCCGGCTGGCCGCGCCCCCCAGGGGGCGTGTCCCGCACGCCTGGGCCGAGGCCGGACGGCCGGCCGGTGAGCTCCCCGTGCTGCCCCTGCTGCGTCAGCTGCGCGCGGCACTGTCCGTGCAGACCTTCGGCGCGGACCGGCTGTGGTTCCCCCGCTTCGGGCTGCTCACCTGGCTGCTCGGACAGGACGTGTCCGGCGTGGACTCCGACGCGGTTCCCGGCGAACTCGTCCGCCGGCTGCGGCAGCGCCGGCGGTCGGCGGGGGAGCCCGCCGCCGCGCACGAGACCGCCGGGCAGTTCGGAGCGCTCTACCACCTCGTATGGCAGCTTCTGCGGAAGGCGGTGCCCGCGGCGCTGTTCCGGGCCGCCGTCTCCGGGCGCATCCCGGGCATCGGCCGCCAGTACCGCTGGTTCATGCGCCAGCACTACCTGGCCCCGGCGCAGTCGGGCACGTTCCCCGCCTTCGCCGAGCGGCTCACCGCGGGCGCGCGGCAGGGCGAGGACCCCGACCAGCTCAACCGGCTGCTCGTGCACGCCTTCCTGGAGGACCTGCGCCGGGCGTACGCCCGGCCGCCCTGGCGGGTGCGCGGCTGGCGGCGCACCGCCTGCCCGGTGGCGCTGATCCTCGGTGGCCCGCCCGGCGACGCGGGAGCCATGCTGCTCGGTCTCCTCAACGACGTACGGAACGAGACCGGACGCTGGGACCCGCTGCTGGCCGTCTACGCGACCGAACGGCCGGCCGAGCCCCCCGGCACCGGTCCGCTCACCACCGTCGGGCTCGCCGGCCTCGACTCCGGTGCCGCGGAGGAGGAGTGGAGCGAGTGGGAGGCCGAGCTGGACCGCAGGCGCCAGGCCCGGGCGGACCGGGCCTGGTTCCTGCTGGTCCGGGTGGAGCGGGGCGGCGGCGCGGCGCAGGAGGCGGCCGGCGTCCCGTCCGGGATCACGGTGCCGGGACCGCCCTGGTTCGCGCGCCGCACCCTCGCCGTCGCGGTGTGCCTGGTCCTGCTGGCGCCGGGCGCCGTCTGGGCGGGCCGGTGGCTGGGCGGTCCGGACTGCCTGCACGCCCCGTTCTCCGGGGAGGTCTCGGTCCGCAGCATGGGCGGCGAGTGTGTCGGCTACAGCGACGACAGCGGCTTCAAGTTCAACGACCAGCCGGGACAGGAGAACCTCCGCCGGGTGCAGGAGCGCATCTTCGAACAGAACCGGGAGGCACGGGACATCTGGGAGCGCAGCGGCCGGCGCCGCCCCTACGTCACCCTCGTCTATCTCGGGACGCTCACCGGCCGCTCCACCAAGCCGAACGAGGAGGCGTACGCGGCCGAGCGGGAGGAGCTGGAAGGGCTCGCGGTCGCCCAGTACGAGGGGGTGCTGCAGACGCCGAGCGCCTACAGCACCCCGCTGGTGCGCGTCGTCGTCGCCAACGCCGGTTTCCAGATGCGGTACGCCGACGCGGCCGTGAGCATGATCGCGGACCTGGCGCGCGAGGGGTCCGACGCCCCCGTGGTCGGCGTCATCGGCCTGGTCGAGAGCCGCCGGAGCACCGCGGAGGCCCTGGAACGGCTCCACCGGGCGGGACTTCCCGCGATCGCCCCCACCCTCTCCGCGGACCGCATGGGCGACTATTCCGACCTCTATCTCCAGCTGGCCGCGCCCAACCGCGACCAGGCCCGGTTGATCGCCGCGTACGCGCGTCGGGAGAAGGTGCGGAAGGTTCGCGTGTATTACACCACCGGGGAACGCTCCTCCCTGCGGGACGACTACTACGTCTCGACCCTTCTCGACGGCCTCGGGGACAGCCTCGGCCCCCTGCTGGACGGCAAACCCCGCCCCTTCCGCAGCGGTGGCAGCCTGAGAGCGGTGTGCGACTACCAGGGCATGCTGTTCTTCGCCGGGCGGTGGTCGGAGTTCAACGAGTTCCTGGGGTCGCTGAGCAGGTCCTGCGTCAACGAGCTGCCGCACCGGCTGGTCGCCAACGACTCCGTCAACCGCTACATGGCCAACCCCGAACTGCGGAAGAGCGCGCCGGGCACCGTCTCGCTCATCTACGTGTCCAAGGCCGCGCTGTCCACCTGCGGGGCACTGGAGACCCGGGCCGAGGAGGAGCACGACGAGGTGGCCAAGCGCTTCCTGCTCTCGGTCCGGGAGGAAGGGGTGCTCAGCCCGCCGCGGTGCCGCGGCCGGGGCGAGACGGAGGACCGGGTCGGTGAACGGGTCGGACTGGCGTACGACTCGGCCAGGATGCTCCTCCGGGCGGTGGGAAGCCTGGTGGCGCGGGTCCGGGCGGACGAGCAGCCCTGGGACCCGCGGGCGGTCAACCCGGCGGGCGTCCACGCCGAGGTGCTGCACCAGAACTACGTCAACCCCTACTACGGGGTCACGGGCAGCACCGTGTACGACACCGCGGGGAACAGCGAGGCCGTGGGGCAGGGGGAGCCGGTCGGGAAGAGGATCTCCCTGCTGAAGGTCGAGAGCATCCCCGATGCGTCCACCCCGCCGAAGGAGGTGTTCCGCTGCGGCGCGGTCCGGAAGGGCGGCGGCACGGCGTGCGTGCCCGTGCCCGGCTGACGAGGCCGCGCGCCGTGGGAACCGCCGGGCGGAAGGGCGCGGGAGCCGGGTGTGAGCGGGGGTGTCCGGGAGGCCGGGGTCGTGAGCGGGGGTGTCCGGGAGCACGGTGGTCCGTGCGATTCCGGGACCCGGGCCGGGGGAGGAGCGGGAGGCGAAGGGGCGAGGGGCGGGCAGGAGCGGCCGGCGCCGCTCACGGACGCGGAACACCGCTGCGCGGAAAGGCCGTTCGGGGAGTGGCCGCACGCATCGCGGGTTCCGGGACCGGCACGGCGAACGCGGCCGTACCCCCGTGACGGCGGTACGGCCGCGTTCCTCCTCCGCCCCCGGACCCGGTGGCCGTCGGGCCCGGACGCCACCGGGCCTCAGTCGCGCAGCCGGATCTCGACCCGGCCGTTGACCACCCTCGTATCGAACGCGTGCTCGGGCGCGGTCGCCGGGCCGCGCACGTTCCAGCCGTCGGAGAGCCGGAAGACGCTGCCGTGCCAGGGGCAGGTGATGCAGCCGTCCGCGACCTCGCCCTCGGACAGCGGGCCGCCCATGTGCGTGCACCGGTCGGCCAGGACGTGCACGGCGCCGCCCGGCTCCCGGACGACGACCACGTCCACCTCGCCGACCCGGCGCCGTACCGGCCGCTCCACCGGGAACTGCGCCATGTCGCCCACCGGATGCCAGCCGGACGGCATCCGGTGCGGCACGTCCTCGGCGTGGTTCGCCCCGGACGCCTGCCGGTACGCCATGTGGCCGCCCAGCGCCCCGCCGACGCCGACCACCGTGAACCCGGCGAAGCCCAGCGCGCGCCCCAGACCGCGCAGGCCCGCCCGGCGGGCGGCGAACGAACCGGCGTAGAGCAGCACGCCCACCGCGTTGGCGGCGGAGTGCGGGAGCCCCACCCGCATCTGCGGTTTCTGCAGTTCGGCCCAGTCCACCCAGCCGGCCACCGCGGCGGGACCGGCACCGGACAGTCCGACGAGGACCAGCACGTCGGCCTCGCGCCGCTCGCCGGGCAGCAGGTCGAGCACGGCGGCGGACAGCCAGGCGCCGATCGGCACCTGCACCAGCGCCGGATGGAGCGGGTGCCCCAGCCACCGGCCGTGCAGTGCGTCGCGGAGGGGGCCGAGCGGCAGGCGGTGGATCCGCCCCCGCAGCCAGTCGATCGCGGGGTCGAGCCGTTCCGCCCGCTCCAGCCGGTCGACGGCGGACAGCACCCGGCCGGGGCCGGAGTTGTCCGGGAAGACGCGGCGGGCGGCGACGGCGGCGCCGTTCATGCGGCGGTCTTTGCGCTGCGAAATGGCCATACCGCCCGGTTCCCGGAGCAATGCCCCTTAAACGTCGGTGCCGGCGTCGGCGCCGCGCCGGCCGCCGGCGGTCTCCTGGACGGAGCGGCCGTCCGCGCCGTCGTGGCCGCGCCCCCGGCGGCTCCGGCTACCGCCCCGCCCGTCGGACGCGCCCGGCTGGGCACCCCCGGGTGCGCCCGCCCGTGAGAGACACCGCCGTGGAGGTCACCCGCCCCCACCCCCGTACTCCCGCGGCCGGGAGGCGGACGGGCCCGGCGGTCCGCCCCGCCGCCTCGGCGCCCGCCCCGGAGCCGCCTCACGGCCCGGGACCGGAAGGGCCCCGGCCGGGGCCCTTCCGGTCCCGGGCCGTGACGGCGGGGAACGCGGGAGCGCACCGGAGGCCGGCGTCCGGCTGGTGAACCGGAGGCCACGGCGCCGTGGCAGGGTGTCCCCATGACCGGACCGAGCGACCGCGAGCCCGTGCTCCAGCTGATCGAGGCCGTCCTGGACGGCGGCAGCTGGCGGAGCTGGGACGAGCCCGTACCCGTCACGACCCGGGACCCCGGCTACCGCGCCGACCTCGAACGGGCGCGCGAGCGCACCGGACTGGACGAGTCCGTCATCACCGGTGAGGGCCGGATCCGGGGCCGCCGGGCGGCCGTGGTCGCCTGCGAGTTCCGCTTCCTGGCCGGATCGATCGGGGTGGCGGCGGGGGAGCGGCTGGTCCGCGCGGTGGAACGGGCGACGGCGGAACGGCTGCCGCTGCTCGCCGCCCCCGCCTCCGGGGGCACGCGGATGCAGGAGGGCACGGTCGCGTTCGTCCAGATGATCAAGGTGACCGCCGCCATCGCCGGGCACAAGGCGGCCGGCCTGCCGTACCTGGTGTACCTGCGCCATCCGACGACCGGCGGCGTCCTCGCCTCCTGGGGTTCGCTCGGGCATCTCACCGCCGCCGAACCGGGCGCGCTCATCGGATTCCTCGGGCCGCGCGTCCACGAGGCCCTGTACGGCGAGGAGTTCCCGCCGGGCGTGCAGACGGCGGAGAACCTGCTCGCCCACGGCCTGGTCGACGCGGTGCTGCCCGCCCGGGACCTGCCCGCGGTCGTCGCGGACGCCCTGGACGTCCTCTGCGACGACGCCTCCGGCACCGTCCCGCCGGACACGGTGAGCGGAGGCGCCGCGGCGGCACCGGCGGACCCCCGGCCGGCGGCCGGCCCGGAGGCACCGGGCACGCGAGCGCCCGCGGGCGGAGCGGGCGGACCGGACGGCGGGGCGGGGGCGGCTCCCGGCGGTACGGCACGGACGTCCGCGGCGGACCCGGAGCCGCGTCGGACACCGCCGGACACGGACGGCGCGCCCAGCTCCGCCCGGACGGAGAGCCCGGCGGCGGACGGGCCGGGAGCGGAGACCCCCGGTCCGGCACCGGAGACCGTCGGCACGCCCGGCGGCGCCGCCGGAGCGGGGACCGCCGCCGCGCCGGGCGGGCAGAAGGCCGGTGACGGGGCCGGGGGCCGGGCCGGCCACCAGCCCGCGGCGGGGTCCGGCGGCCCCGCCACCGCCCTGTCCGCGGCCGATGTCTCCGCCACCGCCGCGTCGATCCGCCGCTCACGGCGCCCCGGACGGCCCGGGGTGCGGGCCCTGCTCAGGGCGGCCGGCCGGCAGGTCACGCCCCTCAGCGGGACCGGCGCCGGCGAGCACGACCCCGGGCTGCTGCTCGCGCTCGCCCGTATCGGCGGCACCCCGTGCGTCGTCCTCGGCCACGACCGGCACGACGGCGCGGCGCCCCCGCTCGGGCCGGGCGGGCTGCGCGAGGCCCGGCGCGGCATGCGCATCGCCGCCGAACTCGGACTGCCGCTGCTGACCGTCGTCGACACGGCCGGTGCGGCGCTCTCCCGGGAGGCCGAGGAGGGCGGTCTGGCCGCCGAGATCGCCCGCAGTCTGGCCGATCTGGTCACCCTGCCCGCGCCGACGCTGTGCCTGCTGCTCGGCCAGGGGGCGGGCGGTGGAGCGCTGGCCCTGCTGCCGGCCGACCGGGTGCTGGCCGCGGAGCACGCCTGGCTCTCCCCGCTGCCCCCGGAGGGCGCCTCGGCGATTCTGCACCGGACGACGGAGCGGGCCGACGAGGTTGCGGCCCAGCAGGGCGTGCGCTCCGCCGACCTGCTGGCGCACGGCATCGTGGACCGCGTGGTCACCGAATCCGGCCCGGCCGGGCGGGATGCACCCCCCGGCGGCCCGGGGCCCGCCGCCGGCTCCGGCGCGGACTCCGGATCCGGCGCGGACTCCGACTCCGGCGCGGACTCCGGACGGGACGCCGCCGACGACCCCGGCCGTTTCCTCACCCGCCTCGGCGAGGTGCTCGGCCGTGAACTCGCCCTGCTCCGGGCCGAGCGGCCGGAGGCCCGCCTGGCCGCCCGCCGCCTGCGCCACCGCACACTGGGCGTCCGGTACCTCCCGCCGCGCTGACGTGGCCGCCGCGCGTCCGGTCCCTCCGGCGGCACCGCTCGTCGACGCCTCCCCGTCCCGGCAGGGTGCCCTCGGGCCGGACGCCGTTCGGGCGCGGCCCCGCCGGCCGATGCCCCGAGCGCGAGCTCGTGACCGGGCGGAACGACGCGGGAACGGCCCGGCCGCCCCGTCGGTGACGAGGCCGGAACCGTCAGGCCGGAGCTTCCGGGACCGTCAGGCCGGAGCTTCCGGGCCGGAACCTCAGGGCCAGGTCCGGGCCACGCCCCCCCGTGATCCGCTCGGCGGTAGCCGTGTCAGTGGCCGCTGCCAGGATCTCACCGTGACCGATGACAGCATCGCGCCGTCCACACCGGCGCCCCCACCGCCCCCCGCCCGCCCGTCCCCGTGGAGTGCGGCCGGATCCGCTGCCGCGGATACCGGCTACTGGGACGCCGCCGCCCCGGAGTTCGACGAGGAGCCCGACCACGGGCTGCGCGACCCGGCCGTACGGGCCGCGTGGTCCGCGCGGCTGGCGGACTGGCTGCCCGGCGAACCGTCCGACGTCCTCGACCTGGGCTGCGGCACCGGCAGCCTGGCACTGCTCGCCGCCGGGCAGGGACACCGGGTGACCGGCGTCGACAGCTCCCTCCGCATGGCGGAGCTGGCCCGCGCCAAGCTCGCCGGCACCGGCGCCGGGGTGCTGACCGGCGACGCCGCCGCCCCGCCGGTGGGCACCCGCCGCTACGACGTCGTCCTGGCCCGCCATGTGCTCTGGCTGATGCCCGACCCCGCCGCCGTGCTGCGGCACTGGGCCGGGCTGCTCCGTCCCGGCGGCCGGCTGGTGCTGATCGAGGGGGTGTGGGGCACGGCGAGCCCCGCCGGGCTGCCGGTGTCCGAACTGGAGGCGGCCGTCGCCCCGCTCGCGGACCGGACCCGGCTCGAACGGCTGTCGGGAGACCCGGCGTTGTGGGGCCGGCCGGTCGACGACGAGCGGTACGCCCTGGTGGCCCGGCTCGCACCGGCCCGCCGGCACACGGAGGTGGTCGACGTCCACCTCGTCCTCCGCCGGGGTGACGAAGTGCTGCTCGCCCGGCGGTCCGGCACGGGATACGGCGACGGCCTCCTCGGCGTGCCGTCCGGGCACGCCGAGGACGGCGAGGACGTACGCGAGGCGGTGATCCGCGAGGCCCGGGAGGAGGCCGGGCTCGACCTCGCGCCGGAGGACCTGCGCGCCGCACTGGTCATGCAGCACCGCGGGCCCGGCGGAGAGCCGCGCATCGGCTGGTTCTTCGAGGCCGTGTACGGGGCGGGCGGCGAGCCCGTCAACCGGGAGCCGGAGAAGTGCTCGGAGTTCCGCTGGTGCCCGCTGGCCCGGCTGCCGGACGACATGGTCGCCTACTGCCGGGCCGGCCTGGAGGCGTACCGGGCGGGCGACCGCTTCGTCCTCCACTGGCAGCTGCCGGACGACCCCGTCGCGCACGACCCGGCGGGCCCCGTCCGCGCCGTGTCCCTCCCGGTCACGGACCGCGGGTCCGGCTGACCCGGCCCTTCCGGCCGTCCCGGCCCGCCGCTTCCGGCCCCGTCCGGCCGTCCGCGCGCTCCACCCCGGCGCCCGTCCGGCCCCCGGCCCGGCGGAGCGGCGCGCACGGCCGGTGCCGGTGGCCGACAATGGAGCCCCGACCGGCGCACCGTGAGGAGAGTCACCTGTGAGTCTGAAGGTCACCGTCGATCCCGGCTCGTCCGACGCACCGTACGAGCAACTGCGCTCGCAAGTCGCGGACCAGGCCCGGTCGGGGCGGCTCCCGGCCGGCTACCGGCTGCCGACGGTGCGGGCCCTCGCCGGCCAACTGGGGCTCGCCGCCAACACGGTGGCCAAGGCGTACCGCGCGCTGGAGACCGACGGGGTGATCGAGACCCGCGGCCGCAACGGCACCTTCGTGGCCGCCGCGGGCGAGGGCGCGGCACGCGAGGCCGCCGCCGCGGCGCAGGCGTACGCGCGGCGCGTCCGCCGGCTCGGGCTCGACCGCGCGGCGGCCCTGGCGGCCGCCGAGGAGGCCCTGCGCGCCGCCTACGGCGCGGACTGACCAGGGGGCCGGACCGCGCGGGGCCGGACACACGGGGCGGCAGGACGTACGGGCAGCCGGGCCCCGCCCGGGGCGCCGGGGCTCCCGGCGGCGCGCCCCCCGGCCGGGGCGGTGGTGGTCGCGTCAGTCACCGGCGCGGGTCGCCTTCCGGAGAGCTTGCCGTGATCGGCGGACGAGGGCGTATCCCTGTGTCAGGGTCCGGTCCCGGGCGAAGACCCGGCCGAGCGCCCGCCCCTCGACGAGCCGTTCGGACTCCTCGATGCCGGTGGTCCGGCGGACGGTGACCCGCCGCAGGGCGTACGGGCCGTGGCGCCGCTCCGCCGGCGCGTTGCCCACCGCGAGCGACTGCCGGAACCCCGCCGCCCGTACGAGCGGTCCGCCCCCGTCTGCTGGAGTAGCCGTACGGAGGGGCGAACGTCACCGGGCACCGTCCCGGTTCCCCGGCGAGGAGGTCCCGACGGCGCGTCAGTCCGGACCGGAGCCGCGGCGCGGTGAGCGTGTCCGGCTGCGGACGGGTGTGGTGGTGTCCGCCGGTCTCCAGCCCGGCCGCGGCCGGATCGCGCAGCTGGTTCCGGTCGAGCACGAGGTCGAGGGCGCCCGGTGTCTCCTGCGGGCCGCGCGGCCGGTCCGGTTCGGCGGCCGCGTCCTCGTCGAGGAAGGCCGGGATGCCGCCGCCGGCCGCGGCGACACCGGTGTTGCGGCCGGCGGAGAGACCGCGCCCGCGCCCGTCAAGGCGGGACGGTCCGCGGGGGGCTGCTGGGGCCGGTGACCGGAAAGTCGTGATTGGTGCCTTCACGCCGTCAGATCCGCCCCCGAGGGGAAACTTTCACCCCGGCACGCGCGTAGACCGGATGTTTCAGGGGGATGTCATATCCAGGCCACGCAGCCGCCCCCACGGCCGGTCGCGGGGTCCGTACTGACATGCAGGATTGACATGCCCTCGTCAAAAATTTGGCATGGCCACGACAGAACAGCGCCACCCACCACCCCGTTCCCCACAGAGATCCTGCTCCCCGGAGGTTCCGTGAGACTCTTCCGCCGTGCGGCCACCCTGGCCGCACTCCTTCTCTCCGCCGCACTCACCCTGACCGGCGCCGGCGCCGCCCACGCCGCCGAACAGGCCGCCACCGGCTACGTCGCGCTGGGCGACTCGTACGCCTCCGGCCTCGGGGCCGGCAGCTACGACAGCGCGAGCGGCGACTGCAAGCGCAGCAGCAAGGCCTTCGGCCCGCTGTGGGCCGCCGCCAACTCGCCCTCCTCGTTCCACTTCACCGCCTGCTCGGGTGCCAAGACCGGTGATGTGCTGAACAACCAGCTCGGCCCGCTCAACTCCTCGACCGGCCTGGTCAGCATCAGCGTCGGCGGCAACGACGCCGGATTCGCCGATGTGATGACCACCTGCGTCCTCAGCTCCAAGAGCACCTGCCTCGACGCGGTCGCGGACGCGCGCGCCTACATGAACAACACGCTTCCCGGCAAGCTCGACCAGGTGTACTCGGCGATCAAGGCCAAGGCCCCCGCGGCCCGCGTCGTCGTGCTCGGCTACCCGCGTCTCTACCAGCTCAACGGCAGCTGCATCGTCGGGCTGAGCGAGGCGGAGCGCTCCGCGCTCAACGCCGCGTCCGACAACCTCAACGACGTGACGGCCAAGCGTGCCGCCGACCACGGCTACGCCTTCGGCGACGTACGGCCCACCTTCGCCGGGCACGAGATCTGCTCGGGAAGCTCCTGGATCCACAGCGTGACCTGGCCCATCAACCACTCCTACCACCCCACCGCCGCCGGGCAGTCGGGTGGCTACCTCCCGGTGCTCCGCTCGCTCGCCTGACGGCCGGCCGGATCACCTGAACCGGCCCGCCGGCGGGACCCCGCTCGGGAGGGTCCCGCCGGCGGGCGCCGTCCGGTGCCGAGGGCCGCTCCTTCCGGGGCGCGCGCCCGGCACCCGGGCGGCGGAGCGGTGCGCCCGTCGCGCCCGCCCCGTGCCGCGACACGCCGGGCGCGCACCGTCCGCGGCACACCGCGGCGGAGTGCCGCGGCGCAGGGCGGGTAGCGATCCGGGTACGTCAACCGCCTTACCGGACAGCCGAGTCGGGATACGCGGATGCGCGGGTGACGTGCCGGGGCGGTAGGGTTAACCTGCCCGGGCCGGGTGCCCTCGTTTGGGTGGGGAGAATCATGGAACAGATAACGACGCGGAGCAGGCCCCGAGTGCCTGCCATCAACTGCGGGAACAGCGCGAGCAGTTCGCGCCTCGACCGCCATCTCGCCGTGCTGGCCGGCCCCGCCGTGCCGCAGCGCGAGACGGAGGAGGCCACCCTGCTGATGCGGGAACTCACCGCGCGGGACGTGCGGCACGCCCCGTCGAGCCGGCGCGCGCGGGTGTCGCGGGTCTCGCTCTTCGCACCGCTGCGGCGGCTGCGGCGGTCCCTCTTCGGCAACCACGGCTAGCCCTTCCGGCCACCACGGCCGGCCTCCCTCGGCCACCACGGCCGGACCCCGCCCGCGCCCAGCCCCCGGTCCGTCCCGCATCCGGCCCCGCCCCGCGCACCCTCCGGCCCGGGGGCTCAGCGGATCACACCCTCCCGGCGCAGCGCCGTGACGCGCCCCTCCGGCAGCCCGAGCTCGCCCAGCAGCGCGTCGGTGTGCTCGCCGAGCGCCGGCACCGGACCCAGCCGCGGTGGCTCCCCGCCCGGCAGCCCGATGGGTGGCAGCAGCGTCCGCAGGGCGCCCACGGGCGAACCCACCTCCCGCCACCGGTCCCGGGCGGCCAGCTGTGGATGTCCGGCCAGCTCGTCCACCCCGTTGAGCCGGGCGCAGGCGATGCCCGCCCCCTCCAGCAGTGCCACGGCCTCCCGCGCCGTCAGCGCGGCGAGCGCCCGGGCGACCACCGCGTCGGTCCGGGCCCGGTTCTCCGTACGGGCCACATTGGTGGCGTACGCCGGGTCGTCCGCCAACTCCGGTCTTCCGAGCACCTGTTCGGCGAGCCGGCGCCATTCCCGGTCGTTCTGCACCGAGAGCAGCACCGGTGTGCCGTCGGCGGTCGGATAGGCGTCGTACGGGGCGATGACCGCGTGTGCCAGGCCGGTACGGGCCGGGGCCGGGCCGCCGTGCATCCCGTGGTGCAGCGGATGCCCCATCCACTCGGCCAGCGCGTCGAACATCGACACCTCCACCGGTCCGCCGCGCCCCGTGGTGCCGCGCCGCAGCAGGGCGGCCAGCACGCCGGAGAAGGCGTACATGGCGGCGGCGATGTCGGCCGCCGGAATCCCCGCCTTGACCGGCTGTTCCGGGGTGCCGGTGACCGAGACGAGTCCCGCCTCGCACTGGACGAGCATGTCGTAGGCACGCTTGTGCGCGTACGGGCCCCCGGGGCCGTAGCCGGAGATGTCCACGGCCACCAGCCGGGGGTGGCGCGCGCACAGTGCCGCCGCGTCCAGGCCCAGCCGGGCGGCGGCGCCCTGGGCGAGGTTCTGCACGAAGACGTCCGCGTCCCGGACCAGTTCCTCCAGCAGCTCCCGGCCGCGCGGGTCCTTGAGGTCGAGGGCCAGGGACTCCTTGCCGCGGTTGGCCCAGACGAAGTGCGAGGCCAGGCCGCGGGCCGCGGTGTCGTAGCCGCGGGCGAAGTCACCGCCGTCGGGCCGCTCCACCTTGATGACGCGGGCGCCGAGGTCGGCCAGCTGACGGGTGGCGAACGGCGCGGAGACGGCCTGCTCGACGGCGACGACGGTGATGCCCTCCAGCGGCTGCGGCTGCGGCTGCGGCTGCGGCTGCCGCTCGCTTCGCGGTGGCTCGGGGCGGTCCTGGGCGTTGTCCATGCCCCCAGGTCCTACCCTGTGCCCCGCCGCCCGCGCCAGAGGAGGTGATCTTGCTCACCGCACCGTGCCGCACCGCACCGCACGGGACCGGCCGCCGGGTCCGGGCCGGCCCTTCGCGGCGGACCGGCCCCGGTCCGCGGCCGTTCGCCGGACGGCGGCCCTTCCCCGGACGGCCGAGGGCCGTCGGCGGCCCGGGCGCGCGGGGGCGCCGGACGGCGCGGTGAGGGTGCCGGGGCCGTGCGCCGCGGACCGGGCGGGAGCGGCCGGACGGGATTCTAGAGCAGGGCGAACTGACCGTTCGGGCCCTCCTCCGGGCGGTCCAGTACGGAGGCGGGACGGCGGGCGGCGGCGGGCGGCGGCAGGATGCCGCCGCGGCGCAGTCCGGCGGCGGTGAGACGCGGGCCCGCGGCCAGCCGCTCCGCCAGCCGCTGCCGCTCCGTGCGGAGTTCGCCGAGCAGGGCCAGCACGGTGATCAGTTCCAGCAGCTCGGAGGTCAGGGCCGGCGGCCAGCCCGCCGGGCGGACCGCGTTCAGGGTGCCGGGCTCCGCCGGGGCCGTGCGCCGCTCGTACCACTGGGCGAGCACCGGGACCCCCGAGGCCTCGAACCGCCAGGCGTCCGGGGGCACCGGCGCGATCCGGCCCTCCCCGAGCAGCAGCGCCCGCTCCTCCGCGTCGTACAGCGGTTCGGCGGGCAGGGCGTGCGGACCGGTGGGGAGCGCGGCGCGGACGTACGGGCGCCGGCCGCCCGGGAGCTTCGGGCGGGCGTCCGGCGTCTCCCCGCAGCGCGCGCCGAAGGTGTGCAGCCAGAGGACCCGGCGGCCCAGGGCGACACCGTCCCGCCAGACCTCCGCCGAGAGCGGCAGCGGCACGGAGTGGCCCCCGCCCCGGGGCCGGGCCGCGGCCGCCGTCCAGGACAGGACGTCCACTGCGTCCACCGGGACGCCGAGCCGCTCCGTCAGCAGCTCCGTCAGCCCGGGGGCGAGGTTCGGCTCCCGGCCGCCGGGGCGGCGGAACAGCGGCCGGATGCGACCGGGCCGGCCCGCCGGGGAACGGCCCTCGGGGAGCAGCGCGGAGAAGACCAGCGGCTCCTCCGCCGGGGCGCCGGGACCGCCGGAGCCGTCGGCGCGGGCGGACCCGGCGGAGCGGGGCGCGGGGCCCGGCTCGACGGCGAACAGCTGGTGCTCGTCGGCGACCCGCCAGAGCTCCGGCCGGGCCGCGTCCAGCAGGCGCTGGTCGGGGATCAGCCACTGCCGGTCGAAGGGCGCGTGGAGGATGCGCACCGGCTCCGGGCAGGGCCCGGCCTCCTCCGCGAGGGGGCCGGTGCCGGCGCCGTGGCCGGGGAGCTGGGGAAGGGCCGTGCGCAGGCCCCGCGCCCGGGAGGGCCGGAACAGCCGCTCCCGCTCGGCCGGGCCGTCACCGCGCAGCAGGCGGTCCCAGCGCGCCGTGAGCGTGCCGGGGTCCGGGGCGAGCACCCAGGAGCGCCCGGTGCGCAGGGGCGGGACCGACCAGGGCATGAGGTCGGCGAGCAGCGGATCGTCACCGGGAGCGGCACCGGGGCCGGGCGCGGTGGAGTGCTCCGGCGCCGGGGAGGCGGCGCGCGCCGGGCCGGTGCGGCGGCGGGCCCGGGCGGCCGTGGTGTCCTGTCGCGCCGTCACGCAGCAGCCCTCCCGTACGGTTTCCCCGGCCCCCGCCGGGCCGTCGGTGGAAGCCCCTCCCCGGGCCGGACCCGGCCGCACCGGTGCCGGGCCCCGGGCCGGTGCGCGAGGGCCCGTCTGGTCGGCCATCGTAGTCGCGGCCGCCGACATCGCGGGGGCCCGGGGAGCCGCGCTCCGGCGGTGGAGGCCCCGTGACGCGACGGTGCGGCCGGGCGGTCCCTCGCCCCCCCCCCCCCCGGGGG
>NZ_JAGPXX010000031.1 GCF_018070345.1 Streptomyces sp. F63 | reverse complement strand
CGGTGGTTATAGCGTGAGGGAAACGCCCGGTTACATTCCGAACCCGGAAGCTAAGCCTTTCAGCGCCGATGGTACTGCAGGGGGGACCCTGTGGGAGAGTAGGACGCCGCCGAACAATTCTTGTGAAGCCGGGTTTCCCGGGCCGTAGGCGGCCGGGAAACCCGGCTTTTTTGTTTATGGGGCCTTCTCTCGCGGCGTGATCCTTGGGCACGGAAGGCAGAAACAGCAGGGATGAGCACCGTTCCAGAGGCTCGGGAGCAAGACTGGCTTAGAGACGGCCAGCCGCTTTGAGCGCAAGGTAGGCGTCCGCCAGGGCCGGGGCGAGGTCCGCGGGGGTGGCGTCGACGACCGTAACGCCGTGACGGCGGAGTCGGTCCGCCGTGCGAGTCCGCTCTGCCTGGGCGCGGGTGCCGGCCGCAGCCTGGTAAACAGCCTCCGCGGAGCCCCGGGCTTCCACCATCTGCTGGACGTGGGGATCTGCCACGGCGGCCAGCAGGACGGTGTGGCGGTGCGTGAGTCGGGGCAGTACCGGCAGCAGGCCTTCCTCGATGGGGGCCGCGTCCAGAGTGGTCAGCAGGACGATCAACGCATGGCGCGGGGCGGTTCGCAGAGCGGCGGCGGCCATGCCGTGGGAGTCGGTCTCGACGAGTTCGGGTTCCAGGGGCGCCAGGGCGCCGACCACGGCCGGCAGGAGATCGCCCGCCGTGCGGCCTTGTACGGAGGCCCGGATCCGCCGGTCATAGGCCAGGAGTCCGACCTGGTCCCCGGCGCGGCCCGCCAGGGCGGTGAGGAGTAGCGCGGCGTCCATGGCGGCATCGAGTCGGGGGATGTCGCCCACCCGGCCTGCCGAGGTTCGTCCGGTGTCGAGGACGAGCAGGATGTGGCGGTTGCGTTCCGGACGCCAGGTGCGGACGGCGACGGACGACTGGCGGGCCGTGGCTCGCCAGTCGATGGAGCGCGTGTCGTCACCGGGAACGTATGCGCGCAGGCTGTCGAATTCGGTCCCCTCACCGCGTGTCAAGAGACTGGTTCGGCCGTCCAGCTCGCGGAGTCTGGCGAGCTTTGCCGGGAGGTGGCGGCGACTGGGGAACGGTGGCAGGACGCGGAGGCGCCAGGCCACGTGGTGGTGGCCCTGCCGGGCCGCCAGCCCGAGCGGACCGTAGGACCGTACGGTGACTCGGCCGGGTGCGCGGTCGCCGCGACGCGTGGGCCGCAGCAGGGTGGTCACGCGTCGTTGTTCGCCTCCCGGGACGGTCAGCCGGTGGCGGGTCCCGGCAGTGGGGGCGTGCGGCGGCAGCACGCTCGGGGGCCACGCGTCGCGCACGAGGGCGCGCAACCGGCGGCCCTGGGGGTTGGTGATGGTGAGGTCGACGGACGCTTGTTCGCCGAGTCGAACTGACGTATCACCGGATCGAGTGAAGCGGAGGGTGCGCACTGGCGCGGCGAGTGCGAGGTCTCCGAGAATTGCCAGCAGCAGGGGGAGATTCACGAGGAGCAGCCCGGTTGCGCTGGGCGTCAGCAGGCCAGTGACCAAGGCGCCGAGGGAGGCGATCAGAGCGGTTCGTCCGGTGAGGGCCATGGTTCATCGCGCCGTTCAGCGGGGGACGGGGACGTTGGCGAGGACTGCCTGGATTACGGAGTCCGGCGTGATGCCCTCCATCTCGGCCTCCGGGCGTAGTTGGAGGCGGTGGCGAAGTGTGGGCAGGGCGAGGGCTTTCACATCGTCGGGGATGACGTAGTCGCGTCCGGTGAGCCAGGCCCAGGCCCGGGAGGTCGACAGAAGAGCGGTGGCGCCTCGCGGCGAGACGCCGAGCGAGAGGGAGGGGGAGTCCCGGGTGGCACGGCAGATATCGACGACATAGGCGGCGATGTCGGGGGAGACGGAGGTTTCGGCGACGGCGGTGCGGGCCGCAGCGAGATCGGTGGCGTTCGCCACGGGCCGCAGACCGGCGGCCTGGAGGTCTCCCGGGTTGAATCCCTGTGCGTGACGCATGAGCACGGCCGTCTCGTCTTCGCGGGAGGGCAGGGGGACGGTCAGCTTCAGCAGGAAGCGGTCGAGCTGGGCTTCCGGCAGTGGATAGGTGCCCTCGTACTCCACGGGGTTCTGTGTCGCTGCCACCAGGAACGGTTCGGGCAGCGGGCGGGGAACGCCGTCAACGGTGACTTGGCGTTCTTCCATGGCCTCCAGCAGAGAGGCCTGGGTCTTGGGCGGAGTGCGGTTGATCTCGTCGGCCAGGAGAAGATGGGTGAAGACGGGACCGGGCTGGAAGGAGAACTCGGCTGTGCGTGCGTCATAGACGAGGGAGCCGGTGACATCGCTCGGCATGAGGTCCGGGGTGAACTGGACACGTTTCATGTCGAGTTCGAGTGAAGCGGCCAGGGCACGTACGAGCAGGGTCTTGGCGACTCCGGGGACTCCTTCCAGCAGGACGTGGCCGCGGCAGAGAAGCGCGACGACCATGCCAGTGATGGCCGGGTCCTGGCCGACCACGGCTTTGGCGATCTCGGTCCTCAACGCCTCCAGGGAGGCGCGGGCGCTGTCGGCGGTCGGGGCGCTCACGAGGTGATGTCCTTTTCCTTGGCGGGAGTTGAGTCGGGGGATACGGCGGGGGGAACCGGGATGCCTGTGGTGACGGTCCGTTCGAGGCGGTCGAGTTCGTCGGTGAGGCGGATCAGCGACTGGTCGTCGGGTGGTACCGGTCCGAAGAGCAGCGCAGTGACATCGGGGCCGGTAGCGGGGAGACGGGCGGCCAGCGCCGGGCAGAGGACATCGGGCCGGTGGGCCAGGGCACCGGCCACGCCGACGGCCGGGGCGAGGCGGCTCCTGGTGGCGGACCGAAGGACCTCGGCCGCGCGGTCCCGTGCGTGCGCCTGGTGGTACAGACGGGCCCGGCCCTCGGTGGTCTCCGAGGCCCTGATGGCGACCGGAAGTCTTTCAGGGGTGAGTGGCCCCAGACGCCGGGCTCGCCACAGGGCGGCGAACAGGGCCGCGACGCCGAGCTGTGCCGCTCCCCAGAGCCAGCCCGAGGGCAGGAGCTGGAGGAGGCCCTGGTCTCCGCCGTCGGAGGCGGCGGAGTCGTCCAGTGAGGGCAGATACCAGATCAGCTGCTCCCGGGAGCCGAGGAGCTGGAGGGCCAGGGAGGCGTTGCCGCGTTGCGCGAGCCGGTCGTTGAGGAGGATGTCGGGCGAACCGAGCAGGATGGTGTCGCGGCTGCCGGGGGCAGGGAGCCGTACCAGGCTCGGGAGACCATCGCTGAGATAGCAGCTTTCCGCGTCCGGGGCCTCAGCGGAAGGGGAGTAGCGGATACCGCCGAGTTCGGCGTCTCCGGCCCGGCGGGCGGCGGGAAGATCACAGTCCGGAGGGCGGGGGGAGACCTGGGCCGGTTCGGCCACCTCCACGGCGGGGGCCAGCGTTCGGGTGGCGGCGGGACCGGGGGCGAGGAGGACGGTACGCACGCGGGGTGCCGAGGCGGCGCTCCGCAGGGCTTTCCGCTGGCGCTCGGTGAGGAGATCGGGGTTGGTAATCAGCAGAGTGGTGTCCGGACCGGCAGCGGCGGTGGCCTCTGCGGTGGTGGTGACCACGGTGATCCATACCCCGCGGTCGGCCAGCAGCTCGGCGACAGCGCGGCTGCCGTAGCGATCGGCGGAGCGCGGGTCGAGCCGGCCGTGCTGTTCACCGGAGCGCACGGCGGCGAGGACGACTCCCGCGAGTACGAGGAGGGCCAGGGCGAGCAGCAAGCCGCGGGACCTGGCCCAGAGCTGGTGGGCGGTGGGGGTGGCCGAGGTCTCGGCGGCGGCCCGGGTCACGAGCTCCCACCAGCCCCGGCCGCGGCGGGCCGCGGCCTGCTGTGCTGGAGCTCGACGTCCAGATCCCGGAGTCCGGCGTAGGTCTCGGCGGTGCCGGGACGGCCGCCGTAGGTGATGTCGTCGAAGTCCCGGGCGGCGGCGCGCAGCCGGTCCGCGTGAGCGGGCAGAGGGCGTCCGGCCTCGGTGGCGGCCTCGTCGGCGGTGCGGCCGGGGCGCGGGTCGAGCAGGGCGCGTTCCTCCAGTGACCGGACGAGGGCTCTCATCCGTTCCCGTACGGCCAGGTCCCATTCGTGGGCGGCGGCATGCCGTTCAGCGGCCGTTCGGTGTTCAGCGGCGCTCCTCGGCCGGTCGTCGAAGAGTGTGACCGCGGCGGCGGGAGTGCGGTGCAGCGGGCCGAGGCGCAGACGGAGCGCCACGACGAGGAGGAGGAGTACGGCGATGACGACGGCCAGGCCCACCGCGCCGCCGGGGGTCACCCCGGCCGCGGCGGTGAAGAGGGTGTCCACCCATTCCCAGAAGCGGCCGAGGGCGCGCCGGAGCAGGCCCGGTTCGTCCTGCTGGTACATCCGCTTCGAGAGTTCGTCCTCCGCCGCCTCGCGGGCGGGCAGGCGCCGGATCCGCACCGGGACGTCGTCCGCCGTGCGGATCGCGTACCGCGCCGCCGTGAGACCGTCCGCTGCCGGGATCACCGCATCAGCTCCCCGGGGTGGTGCCGTCGGCCCGGTCGCTTCCGGGGCCCGGCGTTCCGTAGCCCGGGAGGCCCGCAGCGCGGCCCAGCTCCAGATCGAGGGCTTCCCGACGGATCCGCTGGTCCATGTAGAGGAGAGCTGTGACGCCGGCGCTGATGGGGAAGGTGATGGTCGAGCTGATCACGGCGCCGATGCCGAGGACGATGAGGAAGAGCCAGCCCGCCTCCGCGGTTTCGCCGGCCATCCAGTCGGCGGCGCTCTCGCCACCGACGACCACGGCGATCAGGCTGGTGGGGATCTCGATGACGGCCGCGACGAACACCAGCAGGACCAGGGTCAGCAGTTGGATACCGAACACCCGCCACCAGGCGCCCCGGACGAGCTTGGCAGAGCGGCGCAGAGAGGTGACGACGCCCTGCCGTTCCAGCATGAGGGCCGGAGCGGCCAGGCTGAAGCGGACCCACAGCCAGATCGCCACGACGAGGGCGGCGGCCCCTCCCGCGAGCGTGAGTGCGGCCCCGGCGGCGGTGGGACCGGTCGCGGTCAGGATCAGCCCGGGGGCCATCGCCGCGAGGGTGATGGTCAGGATGATCAGCGGGATCAGCAGGAGCAGGCCGAAGAGGCGCGGGAGTTGGGGCCGCGCGCTGCGCCAGGCGTCACCGGTCGTCACCGGGCGGCCGAGAACCGCCTGGCTGACGACCATGGTCAGCACGGCGGTGGCGATGATGGTGCCCAGCATGCTGACGATCCCGGTGACGGCGCTGCCGGTCAGGGTGCCGCTGATGGCGTCCAGGATCTCGTCGGGCGTCGGGTCGGGGTCGTTCTCCAGGGCGGCCAGCCCGGCCTGGTCGTTGAACCAGATCCCGGTGGTGACCGTGGAGACGGTCTGGGTGATCACGGCGACGGCGAGGGAGATGCCCAGGACCGTGCGCCAGTGCTCCCGCATCGTCGAGACGGCACCGTCGAGGATCTCACCGATGCCCAGCGGCCGGAGCGGGATGATGCCCGGTTTGGCCGCGGCGGGCGCGGGTGCCCAGCCGGTTCCCCAGCCGCCGCCTCCCGGCGGCGGGGTCGGTCCGGAGCCGGCGGGCGCGGCCCACTGGCCGCCGGGGGGCTGTTCCTTGGACCAGTTGACCGGGGGCCGCCCGGCGCTGCTGCTGCCGGTGTCGTCCCGGTCGGGGCCGGCCGGGTCTCCGTCCTGCCGTCCCGGGTCGCCGGAGGGGGCCGATCCGGGCGAGGCCCAGCCCGGAGAGTCGTTCATCGTCGCTCCTTCGCGGTGCCGTCCGCGGGCCGTCCCGGCTGTGCCGACGACTGTCGGCCGGGCGCGCGGCGACGGCTGGTTGGCTGCCATCGTGCCACGGGGCCCGCCCACGGTGGGGCGGGCCCTCCTTCCGGGAGCCGAGGGCACCTTCTGATCTTTCCTCCGCACCGGCAGACTGGACGGATGGTTGATCAGAACGCGGACCTCACGGCGGCCGGCGACCCCGCCCTCCTTCCCTCATTGCGCTGGGACGAGCCTCCGGAGGGCCCGGTACTGGTGCTGCTCGACCAGACCCGGCTGCCTGCTGAGGAAACCGAGCTGGTGTGCACCGATGTGCCGGCGCTGGTGGAGGCCATCCGCACCCTCGCCGTGCGAGGTGCCCCGCTGCTGGGGCTCGCGGGCGCGTACGGTGTCGCGCTGGCCGCCGTACGCGGTTATGACGTGGAGGAGGCGGCCGGGCTGCTCTCCGGGGCTCGCCCCACCGCTGTCAACCTCGGTTACGGGGTCCGCCGGGCGCTGGCCGCGTACCGGAAGGCGGCCGCCGGTGGCGGCGGGCCGGAGGAGGCGGCCGCCGCGGCGCTCACCGCGGCGCGGGAACTGCACCGGCAGGACGCCGAGGCGAGCTTGCGGATGGCGGAGCACGGTGTGGCCCTGCTGCGTGAGCTGCTGCCGGGCGGTGGCTACCGGTTGCTCACCCACTGCAATACGGGGAGGCTGGTGTCCGGAGGTGAGGGCACGGCTCTCGCGGTGGCGCGCGAGGTGCACCGCATGGGTGAGCTGCGACGGCTGTGGGTGGACGAGACCCGTCCGCTGCTGCAGGGTTCCCGGCTGACCGCCTGGGAGGCGGCGCGGAACGGCATGGCGTACACGCTGCTGTCGGACAACGCGGCCGGTTCGCTCTTCTCCTCGGGGGAGGTGGACGCGGTGCTGATCGGCGCGGACCGTATCGCGGCGGACGGCTCGGTGGCCAACAAGGTCGGCAGCTATCCGCTGGCGGTGCTGGCGCGGTACCACCATGTCCCGTTCATCGTGGTGGCGCCGAGCACCACGGTGGACCCGGAGACCCCGGACGGCGCCTCGATCGAGGTGGAGCAGCGGCCGGGGCACGAGGTGACGGAGATCGTGCCGCCCCAAGTCCCCGGCCTCGTACGGGAAGCGGGAGTGGGCATATCGCTGGCCCCGTTGGGGACTCAGGCGTACAATCCGGCCTTCGACGTCACTCCGCCGGAATTGGTGACGGCGATCGTCACCGAGCACGGTGTCGTATCGCCTGTCACGGGGGACGCAATCGGGGACCTGTGCTCCAGGTCACGCCAGGTCACGATCAGCTAATGGGATGATGTCGGTATGAAGGGACGCGTTCTCGTCGTCGATGACGACACCGCACTGGCAGAGATGCTCGGCATCGTGCTGCGCGGCGAGGGCTTCGAACCATCGTTCGTCGCGGACGGTGACAGGGCTCTGGCCGCCTTCCGCGAGACGAAGCCCGACCTGGTGCTGCTCGATCTGATGCTGCCCGGCCGGGACGGCATCGAGGTGTGCCGGCTGATCCGGGCGGAGTCCGGGGTGCCGATCGTCATGCTGACGGCGAAGAGCGACACCGTCGACGTGGTGGTGGGCCTGGAGTCCGGCGCCGACGACTACATCGTCAAGCCGTTCAAGCCCAAGGAGCTGGTGGCGCGGATCCGCGCACGGCTGCGGCGCTCCGAGGAGCCCGCGCCGGAGCAGCTGGCGATCGGTGATCTCGTGATCGATGTCGCGGGCCACTCGGTGAAGCGGGACGGGCAGTCGATCGCTCTGACCCCTCTTGAGTTCGATCTGCTGGTGGCGCTGGCGCGCAAGCCGTGGCAGGTCTTCACCCGGGAGGTGCTTCTGGAACAGGTGTGGGGCTATCGGCACGCCGCGGATACGCGGCTGGTCAATGTGCATGTGCAGCGGCTGCGCTCGAAGGTCGAGAAGGACCCGGAGCGGCCGGAGATCGTGGTGACGGTCCGTGGCGTCGGATACAAGGCGGGACCAGGCTGACATGGCCGGGCACGGTGCTGCTCCGGAGCGCAACGAGGGGCGGCCCGTCGATCCGGTGGGCAGGATCTCGCTGTACGACCGCCTCCGGCAGGGCGGCGGGCTGTTGCAGGACGGGGCGCCGGGCGGTCCGGTCAACCCACTGCTGCGCATGGTGCTGCGCTGGGTGCGGCGGCCGCTGCTGGCGGCCCTCCGGCTGTGGCGGCGCAATATCCAGCTTCGGGTGGTCGCGAGCACGCTGCTGATGTCGCTCGGCGTGGTGCTGCTGCTCGGCGTCGTGGTGATCGGCCAGGTGCGCAACGGACTCCAGGACGCCAAGACCAGCGCCGCGCAGTCGCAGGCGGCCGGTGGTTTCAAGGTGGCCCAGGACCAGGCCGACGCGGACGCGCGGGGCGAGCCCGGCGCCACCCCGGGCACCCGGGCCCAGCTGAACTCCGGTGTCTGGCTGACCGATCTGGTGCAGCAGCTCGCCAGCGGCGGCCAGGGCGTCTACTCGGTGGTGGCGCTCAGCTCGGACACCGAACAGCCGTTCGTGGACGACAGCTCCGGTACCCGTGCGCCGCGCTCCTCCGGCGATGTGCAGCCCGAGCAGAGCGTGCCGCAGGCGCTGCGGGACTCCCTGGACGCCGAGCCCGGCACGTATATGCAGCACACCCGCATCATCCGGAGTTCCGGGGCCGGGGAGCCGGCGCTGGCGATCGGCAAGCAGCTCAACGACGTCAACGGCAACCCGTACCAGCTCTACTACCTCTTCCCGTTCACCCAGGAGGAGAAGTCGCTGAGCCTGGTCAAGACGACTCTGGCGACCGCGGGAGTGTTCGTCGTCGTGCTGCTCGGTGCCATCGCCTGGGTGGTGGTGCGGCAGGTCGTGACACCGGTGCGGATGGCGGCGGGGATCTCCGAACGGCTCGCGGCCGGTCTGCTTCAGGAGCGGATGAAGGTCACCGGCGAGGACGACATCGCGCGGCTCGGCGAATCGTTCAACAAGATGGCGAAGAACCTCCAGCACAAGATCCAGCAGCTGGAGGAGCTCTCGCGGATGCAGCGGCGTTTCGTCTCCGACGTCTCCCACGAGCTGCGCACCCCGCTGACGACGGTACGGATGGCCGCCGAGGTCATCCATGACGCGCGGGACGACTTCGATCCGGTGACCGCACGCTCCGCGGAACTGCTCCGCGGACAGCTGGACCGCTTCGAGTCGCTGCTGGCCGATCTCCTGGAGATCAGCCGGTTCGACGCCGGAGCGGCCGCCCTGGAGGCCGAACCGATCGATTTGCGCACCGTGGTCGACCAGGTGATCGAGGGGGCTGAGCCGCTCGCGGAGAACAAGGGCAGCCGCATCGTCGTGCGCGGAGCCGAGCAGCCGGTGATCGCCGAGGCGGATCCGCGGCGGATCGAGCGGGTGCTGCGCAACCTCGTGGTCAACGCCGTGGAACACGGCGAGGGGCGCGATGTCGTGGTGCGGCTGGCTGCCGCGGGCGGCGCCGTCGCCGTGGCCGTACGGGACTACGGTGTCGGGCTCAAGCCGGGCGAGGCGACCCGGGTCTTCAACCGCTTCTGGCGGGCCGACCCGGCCCGCGCCCGGACCACCGGCGGGACCGGGCTCGGCCTGTCGATCGCCGTCGAGGACGCACGGCTGCACGGGGGCTGGCTGCAGGCATGGGGGGAACCGGGCGGCGGCTCCCAGTTCCGGCTGACGCTGCCGCGCACGGCCGACGGCGCCCTCCGCGGCTCTCCCATCCCCCTGGAGCCGGAGGACTCCCGGCGCAACCGGGAACAGGCGCAGGACAGCGATCCGGCGGAACCGGGAGCGGCCCGCGCCGCAGTCCCCGGTGCGCCGCCCTCGCCGCGGCCCGCGCCCGCGGTGGCGGACCCCGCGGCGCTGCCGGGCAGCGGCACCCGGGTGGTGGCGCGGGGTGAGGGCGGGCAGCCGACGGCGGCACGGGGGGCCGGTGCCGGCGCCGCGCGGCAGGGCCGGGGTGACGACGATCAGGAGGACGGCTCGGGTGAGGCCTGACCAGCGTTGGTACGGACGGAGGAGGCCCGGGGCCCCGCTGCGCGGCGGTGCACTGGCGCTCTGCGGGGTTCTGATGGCCGGCTGTGCCTCGATGCCGGACAGCGGAGGGGTGCGCCGGGTGGACGTGTCCCAGCGGGCCGACGCCGACGCACAGGTACGGGTGTTCGGAGTGCCGCCGAGAAAGGGAGAGCTGCCGGCCGACATCGTGCGGGGCTTCCTGGAGGCGACGACCAGTGACGAGGCCGATTTCCGCACGGCGCGGCAGTATCTGACCAAGGAGGCGTCCCGCCGCTGGCGGCCGTCCTCGGTGACCACGGTGCTCGCCGACGGCCCGGTGCCCCGCATGGATCTCCGGGCCGGTGACCGGCAGGACGACTCCGCTGTGGCGGTGCTGAGCGGTGACCAGATCGCCGCTGTGGACCAGGATCAGGCCTACCGGCCGGAGGAGGCCCCGTACGAGACGCGGGTGCGGCTGACGAAGGTGGGCGGCGAGTGGCGGATCGACCAGCCGCCGCGGGGACTGGTGCTCGGCCGCTCGGATTTCGAACGGATCTACCGTCCTGTCAACAAGTACTACTTCGCGGTGCCCGGCTCCCACGAGGACAGCGGGACCGGCGGGGACGTGCTGGTCGCGGACCCCGTCTACCTGCGCAAGCGGGTGGGCAAGCGCGAGGATCTGGTCACGTCGACCGTCAAGGCGCTGCTCAAGGGGCCCAGCAGCTGGCTCGACCCGGTGGTCGAGACGAAATTCCCCGCGGGAACGCGACTGGCCGACGAGACGCTCTCCCTGGACGACTCCAACGGGGTGCGGGTCCGGCTCAACGACCGCGGCTCGCGGGTGGGCCCGGTGCAGTGCAACCAGATGGCCGCGCAACTGCTCTTCGCCGTGCAGGATCTGGCGTCGGCCCAGGTGAGCCAGGTGGATCTGGCTGATCCCAAGGGATCGCGGCTGTGCGTGGTCAACCGCGGCCAGGCGGACGCGTACGCCCCGGCGGGGCTGCGGGAGCCGTCCGAGCGCCAGTACTTCCTGGACGCCCGCGGGCGGCTGGCGAGCCTGCCGCCCGGCGGTGAGGTGCCGTCACTGGTCGCCGGTCCCTTCGGCGACGGGCAGGTGGCGCTGCGGTCGGTCGCGGTCGCCCGCAGTGAACGGCTGGCGGCCGGTGTCTCGCAGGACGGGCGCTCGCTGTACATGGCGCCGATCGAGACGGGTGCCGAGCCCGGTGAGGTGGTGCTGCACAGCCGGGCCGGGCGGCCGGAGGACGGCCTGTCCCGGCCCAGCTGGGACGGGGGCGGCAACCTGTGGATCGCGGACCGGGACCCGGACAGCCCGCAGCTGCTGTATCTGCCCCGGGGGGCGAAGGAGGCGCGGGAGGTCGTGGTCCCCTCTCTGGGGGACGGGCGGATCGAATCGCTCCGGGTGGCTTCGGACGGTGTGCGGATCGCCCTGGTCGTCGAGCGCGGGGAGCGCACGTCCCTGGAACTGGGCCGGATCGAACGGACGGGCAGCGGCCCCGGCAAGCCGCCGCTGTCGGTGAACGACCTGCGCCCGGTGACGCCGACTCTGGAGCATGTGGAGTCGGCGTCCTGGGCGGGGGTGAGCCGGCTGGTGGTCGTCGGCCGCGCCTCCGGCGTGCAGCAGTTGCTGTACGTGCGGACGGACGGCTCGGCGGTGAACACCCCGCCGCTGCCGGGCGCCAACGGCGTGACAGCCGTGGCGGCATCGGAGGACGAGGACAAGCCGCTGCTCGCCGATTCCGAGGACGGGATCGTCAGGCTGCCCCCGATGGGCGCGAACTGGCAGTTGGTGACCGAGAAGGGGTCGGAGCCGGTCTATCCGGGGTAGCGATACGGCCGCCCGCACCCGCCCCCGGCCCGGGGTGCTCCGGGTGCGCGCAGGTTGTCCACAGGGGTGGCGGGGCCGGCGGGCCGCGGGGCAGAGTGATCGCCATGCGGGGGTGGTGGCGGGAGATCACGGAACTGGTGCTGCCGGCCGACTGCGCGGGGTGCGGCCGGCCGTGCACGGCACTGTGCGGTCGGTGCCACGCGGCGCTGACCGGACGGGGCGCGGTCCCGGTACGGCCGGTGCCGTCGCCCGCGGGACTGCCGCCGGTGCGCGCGGCCGCGCCGTACGGGAGCGAGGTCCGGTCCGTGCTGCTGGCGCACAAGGAGCGGGGCGCCCTGTCACTCGCCGGGCCGCTGGGCGCCGCACTGGCCGGTGCCGTCCCGTCGCCGGTCCGCGGTCGGGAGCCGTGGCTGCTCGTCCCGGTGCCGTCGGCGCGCCGGTCGGTCGCGCGCCGGGGTCATGACCCGACCCGCCGCATCGCCCTCGCGGCTGCCGCGGTGCTGCGGGGGGAGGGGCGGGCGGTCCGGGTGGTGCCCGCGCTGCGTCACCGGCGGACGGTGGCCGACCAGTCGGGGCTGCCGGCGCGGGCACGGGCCGCCAATCTGGCGGGTGCCCTCGAGGTGGCGGGGCGGGCGGGGGAACTGCTCCGGTCCGCTCCGGTGGTCCTGGTGGACGACCTGATGACCACGGGCGCGTCGCTGGCGGAATCGGCACGTTCGGTTCGTTCAGCGGGTGGGAAGGTGATCGGTGCGGCGGTGGTCGCGGCGCCGCCCAGTGCCTTCCGGGACCGGGCCCGGGACGCCGGGCCGGAACCGACACGGGGTGCGCGTCGTTACAGGTGAGAGAGGGTGACCTGGGCGAGAGGGGAACGCTGCGTCCGGACGAGACGGAGGCCGCCAAGGGGTGCCATCCCTGGTTCGGGCGCGTTATGTTCGGTTGTGAGAGGTGGCGGGTTTTATCCCACTTCTGGCGGGTTTTGGCGTGACCTGGCGAGGACAGGTGCGAGTCAGAGCACGACCGCCGACCCGGGAGCCGATGGGGTGTTGATCTCGTCGGCTGGGGAGGAGGAGGTGAAAGCCGCGGCACCCGGCTCCGCGTCGTGGTGGTGCGGCAGACGCAGTGCCGGACGGGCCCCGTCCCGGGGCGGCCGTCCGGACCGAGGGCAAGAGGGATGCGCTCCGCCCCGAGCGGGGCGACCCGGAACGGAGTTCTGCGTGGACATCGTCGTCAAGGGCCGCAAGACCGAGGTACCCGAGCGCTTTCGCAAGCACGTGGCCGAGAAGCTGAAGCTGGACAAGATCCAGCGGCTCGACGGCAAGGTGATCAGCCTCGACGTCGAGGTGTCCAAGGAGCACAACCCGCGGCAGGCGAACCGGTCCGACCGGGTGGAGATCACTCTGCGGACCCGCGGACCGGTGATCAGGGCGGAGGCCGCCGCCGCCGATCCGTACGCCGCCCTGGACGCGGCCACGGCACGGCTCGACGCGCAGCTGCGCAAGCGGGGTGACAAGCGCCGTGTCCACCGGGGCCCGGGCCGCACACCGACCAGTGTCGCCGAGGCCACCGCGCCGCTCGCCGAGCATCTGAACGGCGACGCGGCCGTGGCCTCCCCTCCCGAGGAGACCGTGACCACCAAGCGGATCGGGCCCCTGGAGGTCCAGGGCGACGGGCCGCTGGTGGTCCGGGAGAAGACCCACACCGCCGCTCCGATGAGCCTGGACCAGGCGCTCTACGAGATGGAGCTGGTCGGGCACGACTTCTACCTGTTCGTCGACTCCGAGACCAAGCAGCCCAGTGTGGTCTACCGCCGTCACGCCTACGACTACGGCGTGATCCACCTGGAGGCGGATTCCATGGTGTCCGAACCGCCCGGCGGTGCCGGTGGCGCGCTGGGCGGGTGACCAGGGCCCGCGATGGCGCGATGAGCGGCCATGCCCCCGGGAGCGTCCGTGCGCCCCCGGGGGCTCCACCGTGCGACCGCGGAGGCACCGTTCCACCACCCGGGCATGGAATCATGGCGAGGCGGTCAACCCGCCGTTCGCCGGGGTGGGTTGACCCGGCACGCGATCGAGGGCCAGGCCCTCGGGGGGAGGAACCATGGCGGACAGCTTCGGGCCCGTGACCGGCCGAGACGGCGAGGGCGCCGTCGAGACCGGTGCGGACGCGAACGGGTCGCGCACCGAGCCCATCCGGGTCCTCGTGGTGGACGATCACGCCCTCTTCCGGCGCGGGCTGGAGATCGTCCTCGCACAGGAGGAGGACATCGAGGTCATCGGCGAGGCAGGGGACGGCGCGGAGGCGGTGGAGAAGGCGGCCGACCTGCTGCCCGACATCGTGCTCATGGACGTGCGGATGCCGAAGCGGGGCGGCATCGAAGCGTGTACGTCGCTCAAGGAGGTGGCTCCGAGCGCGAAGATCATCATGTTGACGATCAGCGATGAGGAGGCCGATCTCTACGAGGCGATCAAGGCCGGGGCCACCGGATACCTCCTCAAGGAGATCTCCACGGACGAGGTGGCGACCGCCATTCGCGCGGTCGCGGACGGGCAGTCGCAGATCAGCCCTTCGATGGCCTCCAAGCTGCTCACCGAGTTCAAGTCGATGATCCAGCGCACCGACGAACGCCGGCTGGTGCCCGCGCCCCGGCTCACCGACCGCGAGTTGGAGGTGCTCAAGCTCGTCGCCACCGGTATGAACAACCGGGACATCGCCAAGGAGCTCTTCATCAGCGAGAACACCGTGAAGAACCATGTGCGCAACATCCTGGAGAAGCTGCAGCTGCACTCCCGGATGGAGGCCGTGGTGTACGCGATGCGGGAGAAGATCCTGGAGATCCGCTGAGCGGCGGCCGGGCTCGCGGCCCGTTCCGCGGTCCGCGGGTGCAGGGACAGGGACACTCGCCGCTGTGGCCTCCCGGACTGACCGGCCGGCCTTCGTCCCGCGCCTCAGCCGACGAGCTCGGCGACGGCCTTCTCCAGCGGACCGGCCAGCTCCGGCGGGTCCATCCGCTCCACGCGGACGCCGGTGCACCCCACCCACGAGGCCGCCTCGGCCAGCGCCTCCGCCATCGGCCGCACCGCCCGCCCGCTCAGCAGGGACAGCTGCCGGGCGACGAGGGTGCCGCCCTCGCGTGCCGGGTCCACCCGGCCGAGCAGCCTTCCGCCGGACAGCAGCGGCATCGCGAAGTAGCCGTGGATCCGCCGCTGTCTGGGAACGTATGCCTCCAGCCGGTGGGTGAAGCCGAAGATCCGCTCCGTTCGCGGCCGGTCCCAGATCAGCGAGTCGAACGGGGAGAGCAGGGTCGTGCGGTGCCGCCCCCGCGGCGGGGCGTTGAGAGCCGCGGGATCCGCCCAGGCCGCACCCGGCGGCCGGCCCGAGGAGGAACCACCCCGCGCGGCGGGCCGGCCCCAGCCCTCGACCGTCACCGGGACCAGTCCGGAGCCGGCGATGACCTCGTCGACCTGCTCGGCCCTGAGCCGGTGGTAGTCGGCGAGATCGGCGCGGGTGGCCACGCCCATCGCCGCTCCGGCCTGGGCGACCAGCCGGCGCACGCACTCGCGGTCGTCGAGGTCGTCGTGGAAGACGGGGTCCGGTATGACGCGCTCGGCGAGGTCGTACACCCGCTTCCAGCCGCGGCGCCGGGCGCAGACCACCTCGCCGGTGTCGAGGAGCCACTCCACCGCGATCTTCGTCTCCGACCAGTCGTACCACTCGCCGCCGTTCTTGGCGCCGCCCAGTTCCGAGGCGGTCAGCGGGCCGTCATTCCTGAGCCGGTCCCGCACGGCGGCGCAGGAGCGCTCGGAGTCCTCCATGACGTGCCAGCGGTGGCCGCGTGCCGCCCGGGCCCGGCGGCGGAAGGCGAAGTGCGGCCACTCCTCGATCGGCAGGATGCAGGCGGCGTGGGACCAGTACTCGAAGGCGTGCGAACCCGTCCAGTACGCCGACTCGACGGTCTCCCGCCCGACCGCGCCCAGTCGTGCGTACGGCACCAGCTCGTGCGAGCGGGCCAGCACGGAGATGGTGTCCAGCTGGACGGCGCCCAGGCTCCGCAGCACACCGCGGACTCCGGCACGGCGGTCCGGGGCGCCGAGCAGGCCCTGCGCGCGCAGCGCGATGCGGCGGGCCTCGTCGGCGGAGAGTTCCAGGGCGGGCGTCGGCAGGCTCGTCATGCCGGGCACCCTAAAGGCACCCACTGACACGGACCGGGGGTACGCGGGTTCCGCGGCGATGAGGGAACCCGTCGGCGACCCTCCCCGGCCGTCCGGAAACGGGCCCGGAACCCGGCACCTTCCGGGCGGTGCGGACGTTGGGTCATCGGAGCGAGTGCACGCCTTCGTGGCGACGGACCTCCCGATGCGGGTGCGTCCTGACTTACGATGGCCGTTGCGGCGAGGCCTCACCTCGTCGTGCCCTCGCACCCGACCGTGCCAGGCCCGACCGGCAAGGAGACCACCCCAAGTGTCCGTCTTCAACAAGCTCATGCGTGCAGGCGAAGGCAAGATCCTGCGCAAGCTGCACCGCATCGCGGGCCAGGTCAACTCCATCGAAGAGGATTTCGTCCATCTCTCCGACGCCGAGCTGCGGGCGCTCACCGACGAGTACAAGAAGCGGTACGCCGACGGCGAGAGCCTGGACGACCTGCTCCCGGAGGCCTTCGCGACGGTCCGTGAGGCGGCCAAGCGTGTCCTCGGCCAGCGGCACTACGACGTCCAGATGATGGGCGGGGCCGCGCTGCACCTCGGCTATGTCGCGGAGATGAAGACCGGTGAGGGCAAGACCCTCGTCGGTACGCTCCCCGCCTATCTCAACGCGCTCTCCGGTAAGGGCGTTCACCTCATCACGGTCAACGACTACCTCGCCGAGCGCGACTCCGAGATGATGGGCAGGGTCCACAAGTTCCTGGGCCTGTCCGTCGGCTGCATCCTGGCCAACATGTCGCCGGCGCAGCGCCGCGAGCAGTACGGCTGCGACATCACGTACGGCACCAACAACGAGTTCGGCTTCGACTACCTGCGTGACAACATGGCCTGGTCGAAGGACGAGCTGGTACAGCGCGGGCACAACTTCGCGATCGTCGACGAGGTCGACTCGATCCTCGTGGACGAGGCCCGGACGCCGCTGATCATCTCCGGCCCCGCCGACCAGGCCACCAAGTGGTACGGAGACTTCGCCAAGCTGGCCAAGCGGCTCACCAAGGGCGAGCCCGCCAACCCCCAGCGCGGCATCGAGGAGACCGGCGACTACGAGGTCGACGAGAAGAAGCGCACCGTCGGCATTCACGAGGCCGGGGTCAGCAAGGTCGAGGACTGGCTGGGCATCGACAACCTCTACGAGTCGGTCAACACTCCGCTCGTCGGTTACCTCAACAACGCCATCAAGGCCAAGGAACTCTTCAAGAGGGACAAGGACTACGTCGTCATCGACGGCGAGGTCATGATCGTCGACGAGCACACCGGCCGGATCCTCGCCGGCCGCCGCTACAACGAGGGCATGCACCAGGCGATCGAGGCCAAGGAGGAGGTGGACATCAAGGACGAGAACCAGACGCTCGCCACGATCACCCTCCAGAACTTCTTCCGCCTCTACGACAAGCTCTCCGGCATGACCGGTACGGCCATGACCGAGGCGGCCGAGTTCCACCAGATCTACAAGCTCGGCGTGGTGCCCATCCCGACGAACCGCCCGATGATCCGGATGGATCAGTCGGACCTGATCTACCGCACCGAGGTCGCCAAGTTCGACGCGGTCGTCGAGGACATCGTCGAGCGGCACGAGAAGGGCCAGCCGGTCCTCGTCGGCACCACCTCCGTGGAGAAGTCCGAGTATCTCTCCCAGCAGCTCAGCAAGCGTGGCGTGCCCCACGAGGTGCTCAACGCCAAGCACCATGAGCGTGAGGCCTCGATCGTCGCCCAGGCGGGCCGCAAGGGGGCCGTCACCGTCGCCACGAACATGGCCGGCCGCGGTACGGACATCAAGCTCGGCGGCAACCCGGACGACCTCGCCGAGGCGGAGCTGCGCCAGCGCGGACTGGACCCGGTGGAGCACCCCGAGGAGTGGGCGCAGGCGCTTCCCGCGGCCATGGAGAAGGCCGAGGCGGCCGTCAAGGCGGAGTTCGAGGAGGTCGTGAGCCACGGAGGGCTCTACGTCCTGGGCACCGAGCGGCACGAGTCCCGCCGTATCGACAACCAGCTGCGCGGCCGCTCCGGCCGTCAGGGGGACCCGGGCGAGTCCCGTTTCTACCTCTCGCTGGGCGACGACCTGATGCGGCTGTTCAAGGCGCAGATGGTCGAGCGGGTCATGGCGATGGCCAACGTCCCCGACGACGTCCCGATCGAGAACAAGATGGTCACCCGCGCCATCGCCTCCGCCCAGTCCCAGGTGGAGCAGCAGAACTTCGAGACCCGCAAGAACGTCCTCAAGTACGACGAGGTCCTCAACCGGCAGCGCGAGGTCATCTACGGCGAGCGCCGCCGGGTCCTGGAGGGCGAGGATCTGCAGGAGCAGATCAAGCACTTCATGGACGACACCATCGACGCGTACATCCACGCGGAGACGGTCGAGGGCTTCGCCGAGGACTGGGACCTGGAGCGGCTGTGGAGCGCCTTCAAGCAGCTCTACCCGGTCAAGGTCACGATCGAGGACCTGGAGGACGCGGCCGGCGACCGGCTCGGGATCACCGCCGAGTTCATCTCGGAGATGATCAAGGAGGACATCCACGAGCAGTACGCGGCCCGTGAGGAGCAGCTCGGCTCGGAGATCATGCGGGAGCTGGAGCGGCGCGTGGTGCTCTCGGTCCTGGACCGCAAGTGGCGTGAGCACCTCTACGAGATGGACTACCTCCAGGAGGGCATCGGCCTGCGCGCGATGGCCCAGAAGGACCCGCTGGTGGAGTACCAGCGCGAGGGCTTCGACATGTTCTCGGCCATGATGGACGGCATCAAGGAGGAGTCCGTCGGCTATCTGTTCAACCTGGAGGTCCAGGTGGAGCAGCAGGTCGAGGAGGTGCCGGTGCAGGAGCGGCCCTCGCTCGACAAGGAGCCGCAGCCCGTCCCCGCGGTGTCCGGAGCCGGTCCGCGCCCCGAGATCCGCGCCAAGGGCCTGGAGGCACCGCAGCGTCCGGACCGGCTGCACTTCTCCGCCCCGACCGTGGACGGCGAGGGCGGCGTCGTCGAGGGCGACTTCACGAACGAGGGGCCGGCTCGTTCGGAGTCGGACGGGATGACCCGCGCCGAGCGCCGCAAGGCCCAGAAGGGCCGCCGCCGCAAGAAGTGACGTGGCCGCCCCGGCGACGGGGCGGTTGGCACACCGGGGCCGGGCACCGCGAGGTGCCCGGCCCCGGTGGCTTCACGGGAGTTCCCCGGATGGTCTTCCCCGGCGCCCGGAGCGGCTCTTCGCCGTGCCCTCAGGCTTCTGCCCCGCCGGGTGCGGCCGGAGTGCCGGGGGTGGGGCCCAGTTCGACGGCGGAGCAACGCCAGCGGCCGTCGCGGCCGTGTTCCAGGCGGAAGGCCAGGGCCCGTACCCGGTCGCCGGTGAGGATCCGGGCGTAGGCCTCGATGACTCCGGGCCGCGGCCGGTATTCGTCGCAGCGGCCGACGACGGGGACCGGGCGGCTGCCCCGCGCGGCCGTCCGCTGCGGGGCGAGTGGTGCCCGTGGGGCGAGCCGCACCAGCTGTTCGTACGCCGGTCCGGCGGTGTGGCCCAGCATCCAGTGGACCGGGCGCTGCCCGCTGAGGGTGAGGAGCAGCCGGTCGGCGAACCAGTAGCGGGGCAGTAGTTCGCGTTCGCGCCGCCGGCGGGCCGTCGCGCCCGGGACGGTGCCCGGGCCGGCGGGGCCGCGCGGATCGTGCCGGGCCGGTGGTCCGTTCCGTCCGCGGCTCGGCCCCGTCGGGCGGCGTCCCGTTCCGGCCGTACCGATCCCGTCCATGGTGATGCCCCGTTCTGTCGGCGCCCGGCTCTTACCGGACGGTAACTTCGCTCCGCCGAGACTTCTAACGACCGGGGGAAGTGATGCGCAACCGCGCGGAACCACCGGAACCGGACCGGCGGAGATTCACCTATCAGAGTGATGCCGCCTGGCTGACCAGGGTGTTTGTGGCTCCGGAGAGGCCGGACGGCGCCCGGATCACGGCCTCGGGCGGGCAGACCCGGCAACTCGAAGGGGGACGCCGCCCGTATGCTGGCCGCACCGTCAGCCAGCGCTTCAGGAGAGAACGGCAGCCATGCGCGTCTACGTCCCCATGACCCTGCCCGGACTCGCCGAGGCCCGGCGCGCGGGCGAACTGGGCCCCGCCCCGCTGGACGCCTACGCCGTCACGCCCGCGCTGCGCGAGTGGTACGTCTCCGACGACATCGAGGAGCTGGAGTACGCCGCGCTGAGCCGGGCCGCGCAGTCCTCGCTGCGTCTGCTCGCCGTCGACCCCGGTGCCCCCCGCCGCAGGCTCGTGGTGGCCCTGGACGTTCCGGACGGCCTCGTCAGCGCGGACCCCGACCGTGCCCTGGACCCCGCCGCCGTGGGCGAGGTCCGGATCCGGGCGGCCGTGCCGCTGGCCAAGGCGGCGGCCGTGCACATCGACGCGGAGGACGCCGAGCCGGATGTGGCGGCGGCCGCCGCCGCCCTGGGCGCGGCCGACCGGGGCGACGAGGACGCGCGGTTCACCGTGGACGGCGCCGAGGACCACGAACTGCTCTGGTACGCGACCCAGGAGATCGAGCGTCTGCTGGACTGACCGCGCCCCCCTCCGGCCATCGCGGTCCGGAGACCCCCGCGCGGAAGCTCCGGTCGTCGCGGTGGCCACCGGTTGGCCGGAAACGCACCGCCGCCCGGACCGTACCGGTCCCCGGCGGCCGCGTTGTCGGTGCCCGCCGCTACCGTTCGGGGCATGGGACAGCGGACGGCCCACATCGTGTGGGACTGGAACGGCACTCTCTTCCACGACATCGACGCCGTGATCGAGGCGACGAACGCCTCGTTCGCGGAGTTCGGCCTGGAGCCGATCACCCTGGAGCGGTACCGGGAGCTGTACTGCGTGCCCGTCCCCCGCTTCTACGAACGGCTGCTCGGGCGGCTGCCCACCGACAGCGAGTGGGAGCGGATGGACGAGGTCTTCCACCGGCACTACTGGGCCCGGGCAGGCAGTGCGGGGCTGACCCCGGGGGCCGAGGAACTGCTGATCCGCCGCCGGGCCGACGGGCACACCCAGTCACTGTGCTCCCTCGCCCCGCACGAACACCTGGTGCCGATCGTCCGGAACCACGGCATCGAGGAGCACTTCACGCGGGTGGACGGCCGCCGGGGGCCCTCCCATGTCGGCAAGGCCGAGCAGATGGTGAGCCATCTCACATCGCTCGGTGCGATACCGGCCCACCGCGTGGTGGTCATCGGTGACGCGCTGGACGACGCCGTGGCGGCCCGGCACATCGGGGCGCAGGCCGTGCTCTACACCGGTGGATCGCACAGCCGGAGCAGTCTGGAGCAGGCCGGGGTGCCGGTGGTGGACACCCTCGACGAGGCGGTCGAGGCGGCCGAGGACCTGGTCGGCTGAGCCGGCCGGTTCTGCCGGGGCACCGGTCGGTTCCGCTGCCGCACGGACCCGGGTCTGTCGCCGAGCCGGGTGAACTCCCTGAACGGGCGTACGTCCCGGGCGGGTTGGGTCGGCGGGTCCCTGTGCGCCGGCGTGCGCCGGGGGGAGCCGGCCCATCGGCCCCGGCCCTGCCCGCGGAGTGCGCCGTCCAACCCACCGGCCGGGAGCGGGCGGCCGTCCGGGATGCCTCCGGTGACTCCGCTGTCACTGTCCACAACGTCAAATTTCTCCCCGGTGTTCTGAATAATCGGCTGATGACCCAGCCCGTGAGCGGAGCGATAGCCTGGGGCCGTGATCAGCGCGATATCCCGCGGGGGCAGCGCCGCCCCTTCGTCCGGCCGTCGCCATCGGGGCCCCGCCCCGTGGCGCGGGCCGGCGGCGGTGTCGCGCCTCCCGGCGCGCCGCGGGCCGGCCCACGGCGCCGGATCGCGGCAGCGTTCCCCACGGCCGACCATGGCCGGTAACGGCCCGGTCCGCTCTCATCCCGGCATCAGGCCGGACGCGACGGGTTCCTCCGCGTTCCCCGCGTCGCGGCACACCGCCACCCTCACCCACGTCACGCAACGGCGCGCGACAGGAGCCTGAACGACATGCAGAACAAGCTGGACGAAGCCAAGGCCGAGCTGCTCGCCCGAGCGGCCCGGGTCGCCGAGAAGAGCCCGGCCGGGGGCAGCCCGGCCGGTTTCCACCGCGACGGAATCCTCGACGAGGAGGCCCTCAGCGCCTACCTCCAGCGCTACTACCGGCACACCGCGGCGGAGGACCTGGTCGACCGGGACCCCGTCGACGTGCTCGGCGCGGCCCTCTCCCACCTCCGGCTCGCCGAGAACCGCCCGCAGGGCAAGGCGAACGTCCGGGTGTACACCCCCACCGTCGAGGAGAACGGCTGGACGTGCAGCCACTCCGTGGTCGAGGTGGTCACGGACGACATGCCCTTCCTCGTCGACTCCGTCACCAACGAGCTGTCCCGCCAGGGCCGCGGCATCCACGTCGTCGTGCACCCGCTGGTGCCCGTCCGCCGCGACGTCACCGGCACGCTGATCGAGGTCCTGGGGCCCGACCGGGCTTCCGGCGAGCAGCCGCTCGACGCGGTCTCCGAGTCCTGGATCCACGTCGAGATCGACCGTGAGACGGACCGCGCCGACCTCAAGCAGATCACCGCGGATCTGCGCCGGATCCTCTCCGACGTCCGGGAGACCGTCGAGGACTGGGAGAAGATGCACGGCGCCGCGCTGCGCCTCGCCGACGGCCTGCACACCGAGCCGATGGCCGAGGACGTCCCCGCGCAGGACGTGGAGGAGGCCCGGGAACTGCTCCGCTGGCTGGCCGCCGACCACTTCACCTTCCTCGGCTACCGCGAGTACGAGCTGACGTCCGTGCCCGGCGAGAGCGGCGGCGAGGAGGACGCGCTCCGCGCGGTTCCCGGCACCGGGCTCGGCATCCTCCGCTCCGACCCGAACCACCGGCGCGACCGTGAGGGCCGGCCGGTCTCGTCCTCGTTCAGCCGGCTGCCGCCCGACGCCCGGGCCAAGGCCCGCGAGCACCGGCTGCTGGTGCTGACCAAGGCCAACAGCCGCGCCACCGTGCACCGCCCCTCCTACCTCGACTACATCGGGGTCAAGAAGTTCGACAGCCGCGGCAACGTCATCGGTGAGCGCCGCTTCCTCGGTCTGTTCTCCTCCGCGGCCTACACCGAGTCGGTCACCCGGGTGCCGGTGGTCCGCCGCAAGGTCGCCGAGGTGCTCTCCGGCGCGGGGGTCGACGCCGACAGCCACGACGGCCGCGACCTGCTGCAGATCCTGGAGACCTACCCGCGGGACGAGCTGTTCCAGACCCCGGTCGCCCAGCTGCGCTCCATCGCCACCAGCGTGCTCTACCTCCAGGAGCGCCGTCGGCTCCGCCTCTACCTGCGCCAGGAGGAGTACGGACGCTACTACTCGGCCCTCGTGTACCTGCCGCGGGACCGCTTCAACACCACCGTCCGGCTGAAGCTGATCGACATCCTCAAGGAGGAGCTGGGCGGCACCAGCGTCGACTTCACCGCCTGGAACACAGAATCGATTCTCTCCCGGCTGCACTTCGTCATCCGGGTACCGCAGGGCACGGAACTGCCGGACCTGACGGACGCCGACGCCGAGCGGATCGAGGCCCGCCTCGCCGAGGCCGCCCGCTCCTGGACCGACGGCTTCTCCGAGGCGCTCCACGCGGAGCTCGGCGAGGAGTACGCCGCCGAGCTGGCCCGGCGCTACGGCGACGCCTTCCCGGAGGGCTACAAGGCCGACCACTCGCCGCGCAGCGCCGTCTCGGACCTGCAGCACCTGGAGAAACTCACGCCGGGCGAGGGGGACTTCGCGCTCAGCCTGTACGAGCCGGTGGGCGCCGCCCCGGGCGAGCGCCGCTTCAAGATCTACCGCACCGGCGAGCAGGTCTCGCTGTCCGCGGTGCTGCCGGTGCTCCAGCGGCTGGGCGTCGAGGTCGTCGACGAACGCCCGTACGAGCTGCGCTGCGCCGACCGCACCACCGCCTGGATCTACGACTTCGGGCTGCGCATGCCGGCGGTCGACGGCGACTACCTCGGTGACGACGCCCGCGACCGCTTCCAGGAGGCGTTCGCCGCCGTCTGGAGGGGAGAGGCGGAGAACGACGGCTTCAACGCGCTGGTGCTGAGCGCCGGGCTGACCTGGCGGCAGGCCATGGTGCTGCGCGCCTACGCGAAGTACCTGCGGCAGGCCGGCTCGACCTTCAGCCAGGAGTACATGGAGGACACCCTCCGCCACAACGTCCACACCACCCGGCTGCTCGTGAGCCTGTTCGAGGCGCGGATGGCCCCGGAGCGGCAGCGGGCCGGCCGGGAGCTGACCGACGGGCTGCTGGAGGAACTGGAAGGCGCCCTGGACCAGGTGGCGAGCCTGGACGAGGACCGCATCCTGCGCTCCTTCCTCACCGTCATCAACGCCACGCTGCGGACCAATCACTTCCAGCATGCGGATGGTGGAAGCGGCAGGGGGGGCCGGCATGCGGATGGTGGAAGCGGCAGGGGGGTCCGCACGGCGGTCTCCGGCCGCGGCTGGCACGGCTACGTCTCGTTCAAGCTCGACCCGCAGGCCATCCCCGATCTGCCCGCGCCCCGTCCCGCGTACGAGATCTGGGTCTACTCGCCCCGCGTGGAGGGCGTCCATCTGCGCTTCGGCAAGGTGGCCCGCGGCGGGCTGCGCTGGTCCGACCGGCGCGAGGACTTCCGCACCGAGATCCTCGGCCTGGTCAAGGCACAGATGGTGAAGAACACCGTCATCGTGCCGGTCGGCGCCAAGGGCGGCTTCGTCGGCAAGCGGCTGCCGGATCCGGCCGTGGACCGCGACGCCTGGCTGGCCGAGGGCATCGCCTGCTACAAGACCTTCATCTCGGGTCTGCTCGACATCACCGACAATCTCGTCGGTGGCGAGGTCGTCCATCCCGAGGACGTCGTCCGGCACGACGAGGACGACACCTACCTCGTCGTCGCCGCGGACAAGGGCACCGCGTCCTTCTCCGACATCGCCAACGAGGTGGCCACCGCCTACGGTTTCTGGCTCGGGGACGCCTTCGCCTCCGGCGGCTCCGCGGGCTACGACCACAAGGGCATGGGCATCACCGCCCGCGGCGCCTGGGAGTCCGTCAAGCGGCACTTCCGCGAGCTGGGCCACGACACCCAGACGGAGGACTTCACGGTCGTCGGCGTCGGGGACATGTCCGGGGACGTGTTCGGCAACGGCATGCTGCTCAGCGAGCACATCCGCCTCGTCGCGGCCTTCGACCACCGGCACATCTTCCTCGATCCGACGCCGGACGCCGCCGTCTCCTACGCCGAGCGCCGCCGCCTCTTCGACCTGCCGCGCAGTTCCTGGGCGGACTACGACACCTCGCTGCTCTCGCCCGGCGGTGGCATTCACCCGCGTTCCGCGAAGTCCGTCCCCGTGAACGCGCACATCCGGGAGGCCCTCGGAATCGAGGACGGGATCACCAAGATGACCCCGGCCGAGCTGATGAAGGCCATCCTCAGCGCACCCGTCGACCTGCTGTGGAACGGCGGCATCGGCACGTACGTCAAGGCGTCCTCGGAGAGCCACGCCGATGTCGGCGACAAGGCCAACGACGCCATCCGCGTCGACGGCCGGGACGTGCGGGCCAAGGTCATCGGCGAGGGCGGGAACCTCGGAGCCACCCAGCTCGGCCGGATCGAGTTCACCGTCCACGGCGGCCCGGACCGCACCGGCGGGCGGGTCAACACCGACGCGATCGACAACAGCGCCGGCGTGGACACCTCCGACCACGAGGTGAACATCAAGATCCTGCTCAACGCGGTGGTGGCCGACGGCGACATGACCGTCAAGCAGCGCAACAAGCTGCTCGCCGCGATGACCGACGAGGTCGGCGCCCTGGTGCTGCGCAACAACTACGCCCAGAACGTCGCGCTGGCCAACGCCGTCACCCAGGCCCCGAGCCTGCTCCACGCCCACCAGCGCGCCATCCGCCGGCTGGAGAGCACCGGCGACCTCGACCGGGCGCTGGAGTTCCTGCCCGCCGACCGGCAGATCAAGGAGCGGCTGGCGAACGGCCGCGGCCTCACCCAGCCGGAGCTGGCCGTGCTGCTCGCCTACGACAAGATCACCGCGGCGGAGGAGCTCATCGGCACCAGCCTCCCCGACGACCCGTATCTCCAGCGGCTGCTGCACGCCTACTTCCCGCAGGCGCTGCGCGAACGGTTCCCGGAGCAGGTCGAGGGGCATGCGCTGCGCCGCGAGATTGTGACGACCGTGCTGGTCAACGACACGGTCAACAGCGCCGGCACCACCTTCCTGCACCGGATGCGGGAGGAGACCGGAGCCTCGACGGAGGAGGTCGTCCGAGCGCAGACCTCCGCCCGCGCGATCTTCGGCCTGGGCATGGTCTGGGACGCGGTGGAAGCGCTGGACAACCGCGTCCCGGCGGCCGTCCAGACCCGGATCCGGCTGCACTCCCGGCGGCTGGTGGAGCGCGGCACCCGCTGGCTGCTCAACAACCGGCCGCAGCCGCTGGAGATCGCCGAGACGATCGACTTCTTCGGCGAGCGCGTGGAGGCCGTCTGGTCCCAGCTGCCCAAGCTGCTCAGGGGAGCGGACCTGGAGTGGTACCAGGCCAACCTGGACGACCTGACCGCCGCGGGGGTGCCGGGTGAGCTGGCCGAGCGGGTGGCGGGCTTCTCCTCGGCCTTCCCGACGCTCGACATCGTGGCGATCGCGGACCGCACCGACAAGACACCGCTGGACGTCGCCGAGGTGTACTACGACCTCGGGGACCGGCTGCGGATCAGCCGGCTGATGGACCGGATCATCGAACTGCCGCGCTCCGACCGGTGGCAGTCGATGGCCCGTGCCGCCATCCGCGAGGACCTCTACGCGGCGCACGCGGCGCTCACGGCCGATGTGCTCGCGGCCGGCAACGGCACCTCGACGCCCGAACAGCGCTTCGGCGCCTGGCAGCGGAAGAACAGCGCGATCCTGGCCCGCGCCCGGGCCACGCTCGACGAGATCCACGGCTCGGACGCCTTCGACCTGGCCAATCTCTCCGTCGCGATGCGCACCATGCGGACGCTGCTGCACGCGCACCGCTGACCCGGACGCGCGGGCGGCGCCCCGTCTCCGCTCGGCGAGGGCGGTCCGGCTCCTGGCCCGGGCCGCCCTCGCGGCGTCGCGCCCTCGCGCCCTCGCGGCGTCGCTTCCGGGCCGCGCCGGGCCGGTACGGGAGGCCGTGCCCGTCCGTCCCCGCGCGGATCGGTCCGGGTATCCGTAGGATGGGACGGCGGTGATGCGTTCCGTCCGTTCCGTGTCCGGCCCGTCCGGAAGGCAGGGATGAGCATGACGACCGGAGAGGGGAGGCGGCCCCCGGACGTCTCGGTGGTCGTGATCGTCTACAACGACGCGGAGCGTCTTCCGGCCGCCGTGCGATCCGTCCTCGCCCAGACGCTGAACGCCGTCGAGGTCGTGATCGTCGACGACCACAGCACCGACGGAACCCACGAGACGGCCCTCCGTCTGGCCGCCGCCGACCCGGACCGGGTGCGGGTCTGCCGGCTTCCCGCGAACAGCGGCGGCTGCAGCGCCCCCCGCAACCGCGGCATCGAGGAGGCCCGGGCGCCCTGGCTGATGTTCCTCGACAGCGATGACGAACTGCCCCGGCACGCCTGCAAGTCGCTGCTGCTCACCGCCGAGCGCACCGGCGCTGACTTCGTCACCGGCGAGGTGACCCGCCTCTACGAGGAGTCCGGCACCACCGGCCTCTGGTATCCGGACCTCTTCGCGGACGAACGGGTGGTCGAGGGCATCCGGGAGGCACCGGAGTTCTTCTTCGACCACCTCTCCACCAACAAGCTGTACGCGGCCGGCTTCATCGCCCGCCACCGGCTGCGCTTCCCCGAGGGCATCCACTACGAGGACCAGCTCTTCTCCGCGCGCGCCTTCACTCTGGCCCGCCGGTTCGCCGTCGTCCCCTGGCCCGTCTACATCTGGCACCTGGCGGCCGATCCGGCTCGGCTGTCCATCTCCTCCAGCCGCCACCGCATCCGGAACGTCGCCGACCGGATCGCCGTGGCCCGGATGATCGACACCTTTCTGGAGGAGAGCGGCAACGCCGACCTGCGCCCCGCCAAGGACCGGAAGTTCCTGCAGCACGACTTCCGCCTCCATCTGGGCGATCTGGCCTTCCGCGGCCCGGAGTGGACGGGGCGCTTCGCGTCCGAGACCGTCCCCTACCTGGACGGCCTCGCGCCGGAGGCGGTGGCGTCGCTCCCGCGCGACGAACGCGTCTGCCTGCGGCTCCTCCGCGAGGGCCGGTACGCGGAGGTGCGGCAGTGCGCCCGGGGGCTGGGGCGGCCGGGCATCGCCCCGCGCCATGCCGTACGGGACGGGGCCGGACGGCTGTACTGGGGCGCACACCTTCCGGCCGCGGGGACGGAGGCGGCCGCCGATCTGGACATCACCGAGTGGCGGCTCGGGGAACAGCCGTTCGCCGGCGGCCGGATACGGCACGAGATCGAGGAACTGGCCCCCGACGGGCCGCTGCTCCGGGTCCGCCTGCGCACCCACGACCCGGCGGGACTGCTGGCGGACACCGCCGGCACGCCGGGCCGGGAGGACGGGCTGGCGGCCGAGCTGTGGCTGAGCGCGGGCGGGGCCGCCCCCCTGAAGGTGCCCTTCCGCTACCGCCGGACGAAGCCGGGGGAGCCGGGGGAGCCGGGAACGGCCGGCACCGGCACCGGCACCGGCGTCACCGGCGTCACCGGCGCGGAGTACACCGCCGAACTCCTCCTCGACCCGCGCCGCGTGCCCCTCCGGGCCAAGGGCTTCGCCGGCCGCCGCCACCCGGTGATCGTCCTCACCCGGCACGGGCTCACCCGCCGGGATCCGCTGCTGGCCCCACTCGATCTGCGGCCCCTGCGGACGGCGCTGCCCCGGGCCGGACCGCTCTGCGGCCACGAACTGCGCGTCGCCTGCGAGGAGCGGGGAGCCGGGCGGCTGGAGTTCCGCTGGCGGCGTGCCGGCGCCCTGCGCCTCGCGGCCGGGCTGGCGCCCCGGCTGGGTCCCGTCCATCGCAGGGTGCGGCGGCTGCGGCGGCGGCTGGCGAGTCCCCGGCTGAAGGCCATGGTGGAGCGCGAGCTGTGGCGGCTGCCCGTCGACCGGCGCCTCGTGCTCTTCGAGGCGATGGAGGGCGCCGGCTACACCGACAGTCCCCGCTACATCCACGAGGAGCTGGTGCGGCGCGGGCTGCCGTACCGGAGCGTGTGGTCGTACGCGGGGGACCGCTCGTCCTTCCCACCCGGGGTGCCGCTCGTCCGGCGCGGCAGCTGGGCGTACGTCCGTACGCTCGCCCGGGCCGGGTACTGGGTGGACTCGCACGGCATCCCCTCCGTCTACGCCAAGCGCCCGGAGACCCGCTATCTGCAGACCTGGCACGGCCAGGCCCTCAAGCACATGGGCTTCGACACCCCCGAACTGCGGCTGGGCGGTGAGGAACGGCGCCGGAGGCACCGGGAGATGGTGGCGCGCTGGGACGTGCTGATCGCGCCCAGCGAGGAGTTCGAGCGCACCTTCGTCCGGGCCAACCACTACACGGGTGAGCTGTTGCGCTGCGGGCTGCCCCGCAACGACGTCCTGGTGCGCTGGAACGAACCCGCGCAGCGGGACCGGGCCGCGGCCGCCCGCCACCGGCTGCAGATCCCGGACGGCCGCCGGGTGCTGCTCTACGCGCCGACCTTCCGGGACGGGCTGCGCGGCAGCGGCGACTCGATCCGGGTGGACCTGGCCGAACTGGCGGAGGGCGTGGGGGAGGAGTGGACCGTGGTGGTCCGCCCGCACGCCTACGACCGGTTCACCGTGCCGCCGGAGCTGGGACACGCGATCCGCGACGGCCGGGGCTTCACCGACGTCAACGACCTGCTGCTGGCCTCCGACGCGCTGGTGACGGACTATTCCTCGCTGATGTTCGACTACGCCGCCCTGGGCCGGCCGATCCTGCTCTTCACCGACGACTACGAGGAGTACAGCGGCGGCTCGCGTGGCACGTACTACGACCTGCCGGACATCGCCCCGGGGCCGATGCCGGCGACCACCGCGGAACTGGTGGCGGCGGTACGGGACCTCGACCGGGTGACCGAGGAATGGGCCGGGGCGTACGCCCGCTTCCGGGAGATGTTCGCCTCCCGGGACACCGGCCGGGAGAGCAAGGCCGTGGTCGACCGGTTCTTCGAAGGGGGCGCACGGTGAGCGGGGGCAGGGCCTCCGGCGCACACGGGGGCGCACACAGGGGCGTACGCGCCGGAGCCGGCGCGGCGGCGGCCCGCGCGCGCACCGTCTTCCTCGTGGGCATCGACGTCGACTCGATGGGGGGCTCCCAGCGCGTGCTGCACACCCTCGCCCAGGGGCTCGGCGAGCGCGGCCACCGCACGGAACTGATCGGCATCCGGCCGAGCCCGGAGCCGTACCGCTACCACCCCGACCCCGCCTACCGGCAGACCACGCTCTACTCCGTCCCCGCCTCGCCCCTCCGCCCGGCCCGCAGCCTCACCGAGCGCCTCGCCCCCGACCGTCTGCTGGAGACCCGGGCGCGCCGCGCGGAACGCGACCGGGCCCGGGCCCGGCTGGCCGCCCGGTTCGCCACCGCCGACCGGGGGTACGTCGTCATCGGCTCGCCCTGGGCCGTGGACTGGCTGTCCGCCGTGGACCGGCCGCAGCTCAAGAGCATCGGCCAATACCACGAATCGTTCGCGCAGGCACGCGCCTCGGCGAACCTCCGGCTGATCCTGCGGCACTACCCGAAGCTGGAGAAGGCCCTCTTCCTCAGCGAGGGCGACGCCGCCGACTTCCGCCGGCAGCGGCTGCCGAACGCCGCCGTGATGCCCAATCCGCTGCCCTTCACACCGCCCCCCACGCCCGCCCCGCTCGACACCCGCCGGATCGGCGCCGTCGGCAGGCTGGAGGAGATCAAGCGGCTGGACCGGCTGATCGACGCCTTCGCGGAGATCGCCCCGGACCGGCCCGGCTGGGAGCTGCACCTCTTCGGCGACGGGCCGCTGGGACCCGAACTGCGCGGGCGGGCCGCCCGGCTCGGCTGCGCGGGGAAGGTCGTCTTCCGCGGGAGTGTGCGCGATGTCGCCGCCGCCTACCGGGAACTGTCCGTGCTGGCACTCACGAGCGAGCGCGAAGGGCGCCCGATGGCCGTGGCGGAGGCGGCCGCCTGCGGGGTCCCCGCGGTGAGTTTCGACCTCTCGGACGGGGTGCGGGAACTGGTCGCCGACGGCCGCACGGGCAGGCTGGTGCGGCCCGGCGATCAGGAGGCGTTCACCGCCGCGCTGCGCGACCTGGTGACGGACGGAGCGCTGCGGGAGCGCCTCGGGCGCGCGGCACGGGAGCACGTCGCCCAGCTCGCGCTCCCCGCCGTGCTCGACCGCTGGGAAGCCCTGTTCGACGAGATCGACCGCTGACGGAGCGGTGGCCGGAGCGGTAACCGGAGCCGTAACCGGGAACGGGGAGCGGCGGGGGCGGGACGACGGGGCGGGCAGGAAGGGCGGGCGGCGGCGACGGCGCGCTCACGACCGTTCGGCCAGCCCCCGGCGCAGCGCCCGCCCCGCGATCCGGAGCGCGCTGCGCGGCCCGCGCGCCACCCGCAGCGCGAGCGAGCCCCCCGCCGCCTCGACCGGGTGCACCAGCAGCAGACCGTGCCGGCCCGCCGCCACCCCGCGCCGCGGCAGCGGCCCGGTGGCCCGTACGCCGGTGTAGACCGAACCGCCGCCGGCGCAGCGGATCCTGACCCGGACGTCCCAGATCTCCCGCGTTCCTCCGGGCCCCGCGGCGGAGGGCCGGCCGGCGGTGCCCAGGGCGTCGAGATCGAGCAGGACCTCGGCGGTCCAGGACGGTGCGGCGGTGTCGGCCCGGGAGAGGACGGCGTTCCGGGACTGCCCCAGCCTGCCGTCGTCGTGGTGGCGCAACTCGACATCGATGACGGCCGGGCCCCCGGCGGCCGCCAGCCGTCCGTACATCTCGTGGACGCGGAGGGCGAGCCGCAGCCGGGACCGGGCGGGGCCCGTCGCCCCTGCGGCCTCGCTGCCGCCTGCGCTCCCCGGACCGGTCCGGTCGCCGTTTCCGCCTCCGTCGTCCCTGCCGTGTCCGCTGCCCCGGGCGGCACCGCGGTCGTGTACGCGGAGCACCGCGTCGACGGTGATCGGCAGCCGGTACAGGGGCGTCTCGTCCACCTGGTCGAGGGGAACGGCCGGCAGATCGACCGCCCACACCGGCCGGCCGTCGACGCGCGCGTACGGGGGCAGCAGCCGGGGCGGGTGGACGGCGAGCCCGGCCAGCCGCTCCACATCGCGGGGGTGGCCGGAGGCCGCGATCACCCGGGCACTCCACCGTGCGGGCGGGCGGGCCGCGAGCAGGTCCTCCTCGCCGAACGACTCCAGGTGTTCCCGGGCGAGGTCCCACCAGGCCAGGCGGTGGTCCTCGTCGCGCCGGCCGAGCTCCCGCAGGTACATCCGCAGGTCGTGGTTGAGGAACTTCACCCGGGCGGCGTGCGCGAGCCGCCGCTGCCCGGCACGTTCCAGGGTGTCCACGGCCAGCCGGTGCGCCGTCAGCCGGGCCCGCCAGCCGTCCACCCGGTCCCGGTCCAGCGAGATCGACGGCCGGGCGGCGGCGCGGCGGACGTGCCAGATGTAGACGGTGCCGGGAATGACGGCGACGCGGGGGCGGGCGGCCAGCACCCGGGCGGTGAAGACGAAGTCCTCGTAGCGGAACGGTCCTTCGGGGAAGGTGATGCCGTGTTCGGTGAGGAAGGCCCGGTCGTACAGCTTGTTGACGCAGAGGGTGTCGCGGACGAGGCGCGGCTGCAGCTCCGGCGCGTCGTGGACGGCCTCCGCGAGATAGAGCGCGCGCTGCCAGCGCGTGTCGCGCCGCTGCGGCAGTTCCCGCCGGAGGCAGGCGCCCGCGACGACCGGCGCCGCGTGCCGGCGGGCTGCCGCGAGGAGGGCGTCGGCGGCGCCCGGCGGCAGCACGTCGTCGCTGTCGAGGAACATCACGTACGGGGCGGTGGCCTGCCGGAGCCCGTTGTTGCGGGGACTGCCGCAGCCACCGCTGTTGACGGCCCGGTGCAGCACGCGCAGCCGGGGCTCGCGGGCCGCCATCCGGTCGAGCACGGCGCCGGTGCCGTCGGCGGAGGCGTCGTCGACGGCGACCACCTCCCGGACGGCGGGGCCCTGGCCGAGGGCGGAGCGCACCGCACTCCTGATGTGCGCCGCGTCGTTGTAGCCGATCACGATCACACTGATCTGCCCGGCGGGCACCGGCTGCGGCATACCGTCGTCCATAGGAACAAAGATAATATTCCGGTAAAGGGTCGGTGTTGGGGCGCGCCCGGTGGCTGCCGGCGGCGACGCCCGGGCCGGGTGCCGCTCCTCGCCGCCCGGTCGCAACGGAGGCCGGGACCCCACCGGAGAGGCCGCGCGGACCGGTCGCGGCGTCGGCGCGGCGAGCGGGAGGCACGGCGCAGGTCGGGGCCGGCGCTCGCCGCCGGTGCGGAGCAGGCCCGGGCCGGGGGCGTCCCGCCGGCGCCGAGCGGTTCACCGGCGCAGAGATACCGCGATCAGCCGGTGCCGCGAGGATGCACCGCAGTGAATTCTCCCCCTGTGCGTGACTGGTTCCGCGCGAGGCGGATAGTCAGCCTGCATGGAAACGATGGGAGTCAGGTGCCGGGACGGGGTGTGGAGGCGGCTCGCCGCAGTTCTGTGCGTGCCGGTTGCCGTGGTGTCGCTGCTGGTCGGTTGCGGCCGCGACGATCCGCTGAACGAGCCCGCCGAACGGTTCGAGATGGTCGAGATCGATCAGGGGCGTGCCGTTCGCCTGTCCGCGGCCGAGGTGACCGGAGGCGAGCTGGTCGCCCTGCACCTCAGGGAACCCGAGTCGGATGCGCCCGTGTGGGAGAGCCGGATCGCGGAGCGGGACGGACGACTGCAGACGGTCCGGCTCGGGGCCACCCGCGGTGAGGTGCTGGGGAAGCGTCCCGGTCCGGCCCTGGCGGGCTCCGAGCGGCAGGAACTGAAACGGCTGCTGGAGGAGACGGTGCTGTTGCCGGACGAGGCGGCCCGCGAAGTGGCCGACACGAAGAAGGGCGAGGTCGCCACCGCCATGGAACTGGAGCGCCGTAACGGCGATCCGGTCTGGACGATCGGGGTCCTCGGCGTGACCGACGAGTCGGTGACCGTCAACGTGGTGGACGCGAGGACCGGCGAGGTCCTGGAACGCCGCCCGGCCTGACCCGGGCGGCGTTCCCGGGGCCCGGCGTCGTGGCGCGGGTCTGCACGGTCTGCCCGCTGCCGGCGTCGATCGCCACCGGAGGCGCGACGCCGTCCCCCGGACTCCCCGGACTCCCCGGGCCGTCGGGGCGTGACGGCATCCGCCGACGCGCCCTTGCGCCGGCCGGCGGGAGCACGGCCACGGGGTGCGGCGGAGCCCGGAGGCCCCGCCGCACTCCGCTGCGGCGTACGGAGCGTGTGGTTCGTTTCCGGTCCGCTCGGCCGCCGTTACTTGACGGCTCCTGCCATCACCCCGTTGACGAACTGGCGTTGGAAGGCGAAGAAGACCGCCAGTGGGATCACCATCGAGACGAAGGCTCCCGACGCCAGGACGTCGATGTTGTTGCCGAACTGGCGCACCTGCTGCTGGAGCGCCACGGTGACCGGCGGTGAGCCGGGGTCCGCGAAGATCAGCGCCACCAGCATGTCGTTCCAGACCCAGAGGAACTGGAAGATGCCCAGCGAGGCGATCGCCGGGCCGCCCAGCGGCAGCACGACCCGGGTGAACAGCCGGATCTCGCCCGCTCCGTCCAGCCGGGCCGCCTCCAGCAGTTCGCGCGGGATCTCCGCGAAGAAGTTGCGCAGCAGGAAGACGGCGAACGGCAGGCCGAAGGCGACGTGGAAGAAGACCACGCCCGCCAGCGTCTGGAAGATCCCCAGGGTGTTGAAGAGCTTCGACACCGGGATCAGCGCCACCTGCACCGGTACCACCAGCAGCCCCACGACCACCATGAACACCCAGTCCCGGCCCGGGAAGTCCAGCCAGGCGAAGGCGTAGCCCGCCAGGGCGCCGATGACGATGACGAGCACCGTGGACGGCACCGTGATCGCCACGGTCGTCCACAGCGAGGTGGTGATGTCCTCGTTCCCGAGCAGGTTGGCGTAGTTGTCCACGGTGAGCTGCGCGGGCTCGGTGAAGACCGTCCACCAGCCGCTGGTGGCGATGTCCGAGGTCTCGCGGAGGGAGGAGACCAGCAGGCCGATCGTCGGCGTCAGCCAGAACAGGGCGATCAGCAGCAGGACGGCCTGCACGAGCCCGCCGCCGGTGCGGGCCACCAGGCGTGAGCCGAACGAGGGCCTGCTCGGGCCGGAGCCGGTGGACGGGGCGGACGGGCCGGACGCACCCGCGGGCCCGCGCGGGCCGGGCACGTCCGCCGTCTTCGCCACCGCCGGGCCGCTCCGGCCACCGGGGCCGCCCGGGTCGTCCGGGCCGCCCGGACCCTTCCGTTCCGCCGTGCCCCCGGGGCCCGGATCCGTCGAGGCGCTCACGGGCGTCGCTCCCTTCGCATGCGGCGGATGTTGAACGCCATCACCGGCACCACCAGCAGCAGCAGGACCACGGCGATCGCGCTGCCGACGCCCTGTTCGGCATCGGTGCCGAAGGACAGCAGGTACAGCTGGAGGGCCAGCACGTTGGCGTCGCTCTGCGTCGCGCCGGGCGCGAGGATGTAGACGAGGTCGAAGATCTTCAGGACGTTGATCATCAGGGTGACGGTCACCACCGCCAGGACCGGTGCCAGCAGCGGCACCGTCACCTTGCGGAAGACCTGCCACTCGTTGGCCCCGTCCACCCGCGCCGCCTCCATCAGCTCGCGCGGGACGCTCGCCAGCCCCGCCCCGATGAGGACCATGGCGAAACCGGCCCACATCCAGATGTAGCTGCCGATGATGGCGGGGGTGACGAGGTTCGGGCCCAGCCAGTTGACGCCGTTGTACGCCGCCGCGAAGTTCGAGCCGGGCAGCCGCAGCTGGGCGCCGGCGGCCTTCGCGGGCAGGCTGTACCTCCCGTCCTCGCCGGACTCGGCGCTCGCGACGACCTCACCGTCCCGGACCGCCTCGACCTTCACCCCGGCCAGGGCCTTCTCGCCCCGGTCGATCACCCCGGCCTCGCCGCCCCCGCCGGGGGTGAAGTCGAGCCAGACGGTGCCGGTGACCTTGTCCCCCTCCGGCTTCGCGGCGACGGCCTGGGCCGCGTCCTCCGGCATCTCGGCCGGCGGGATGCCGACGAGCGGCAGGCCGGCCGGGTCCCCGGCCCGTACGGTCTCCTCGGTGGTGAAGGAGCCGCCCGCCGTCTTCCCGATCCCCGTGTTCGGGCGCGGCCGCGCGCCCGGATAGGCCGAGGATTCGGAGAAGGTGTCGTGGATGCCCGTCCACACGGCGTTGGCGACGCCGCGCTCCGGGTCCTGCTGGTAGACGAGGGTGAAGATGATGCCCGCCGCCAGCATGGAGATCGCCATCGGCATGAAGACGATCATCTTGAAGGCGGTGCCCCAGCGGACCCGCTCCGTCAGCACGGCGTAGATCAGGCCGAGTGCCGTGGAGACGGCCGGGGCGACGATCACCCAGACCAGGTTGTTCTTGAGCGCGGTGCGGGTGCCGGGGTCGGAGAACAGCTCGCCGTAGTTGTCCAGGCCGACGAAGGCGGTGCCGTCCGTGTCGAAGAAGCTCCGCACCACGGAGTACCCGATCGGGTAGACCACGAGCGCGCCCAGCAGCACCAGCGCGGGCAGCAGGAAGCACGCCGCGATCCACACCCGGGTGCCGGTGACGCCTTTCTTGGTGACGGGGGGCGGGGCGCCGGGTGTGGCCGCGCCCCCCGCGGTCGCTGTCGTCATCGGTGGCGGCCGCCCGTCAGTCCTTGTAGGCCTTGGCGGCTTCCGCTTCGAGCCGCTTCTGGGCCCCCGCCACGTCGTCGGGGTTCTTGAGGAAGTCCTGGAGGGCCTTCCACTCGCCCTCGCCCTTGGTGCCGCCGAAGGAGGCCGGCGCCTGGTCGGACATGTCGAAGCGGAAGTCGTCCCCGGCGTCGATCAGGGCCTTGGCGATGTCGCGCTGGACGTCGTCCGGGTAGACCTTGAGGTCCAGTTCCTTGTTGGGCGAGATGAAGCCGCCGGCCTTCGCCCAGATCTCCGCGGCGTCCGTCGAGGCGAGGAAGGTCAGCAGGGCCTGCGGGCCCTTGCCGTCCTTGAGCGCGACGGCGACGTCCCCGGCGCTGACCACCGGCGAGTCCTCGCCCACGGCCGGGAACGGGAACACCTTGGCGTCGGTGCCGATCTCCGCCTTGGTGTCGGAGGTGATGTTGACGGCCACGAAGTCGCCCTCGTAGACCATGGCGGCGTCCGGGGCGTCACCGCCCGCGAAGGTCTGGGTGACGGACTTCGGGAACTCGGTCTGCAGCGCGCCGTTCGGGCCGCCCGCGATGAGCGTCTTGTCGCCGAACAGCTCACCGAGGGTCTCCAGCGCCTCCTTCACGGAGGGGTCGGTCCACTTGATCTCGTGTTCGGCGAGCTGGTCGTACTTCTCCGGACCGGCCTGGGAGAGATACACGTTCTCGAACCAGTCGGTGAGCGTCCAGCCGTCCGCGCCGCCGACGGAGACCGGCGCCACCCCGGAGTCGGAGATGGTACGGGCGGTGTCGAGGAACTCGTCCCAGCTCCCCGGCTCCTCCACGCCCGCGTTCTCGAAGGCCGCGGTGTTGTACCAGACCAGGGACTTGTTGGCGGCCTTGAAGTAGACGCCGTACTGCTTGCCCTCGTGGGCGCCGAGATCCCGCCAGCCCTGGGAGAAGTTCTTCTCCAGCTGCTCCTGGGCCTCCTCGCCGGCCGGCTTCAGCTTGCCCTGGGCCGCGAACTGCTTGAGCGCGCCGACCTGCGGGAGCAGCGCGATGTCCGGCGGCTGTCCTCCCTCGATCTTGGTACCGAGGAAGGTGGAGATGGAGTCGCCGGTCGGGACGAACGAGACCTCGGCACCGGTCCGCTTCTCGAACTCGTCCAGCACCGCCTTGAAGTTCTTCTGCTCCGTCCCCGTCCAGACGGCGGCGACCTGGAGCTTCTCACCGGTGAGCTTCGGCAGGTCGACGGTGACGGCGCTCTTGCCGTCACCCCCGCTCTCGCCGTCCTTCCCGTCGCCTTCGCCGCCGCCGCAGCCCGCGGCGGTGAGCGCGAGCGCGCTCGCGGTGACGGCGGCCAGTACGGCCCGTGTGGTGCGTGTGGTGTTCCTGCCGGCGGAGCGTGCTCCGCGTGCCGCTCTGTTCGCGGTGGTGAGAGTTGTGCGCATCGTGCCCGACCTCTCCTGGGTCCCGCCAGGGCCCCACCCGTGAACCCCCGTGAGGGGGCCGGCCCGTGTGCGGGCACCCGGGTCCGCCGGGCGACCGCACGGGGCTCGTCCCGTACGTACTGTGCGACAGTCCTATGCCCCCGGGGAGAGCGGTCGCAATACCGGAGCGGAGATCAACGGGCTGATCGTGACCGGGCTGTGATGGGCAGTCAGGCCGGCTCGCCCAGGAGTGGGAACGCGGCCCGGAAAGCCTGTTCGGAAGAGCCGTCACGGGGTACCCGGCCTCTTCCGGGGTGGTGAACGGGCGCCGGGCGGCGGGAGGTCGTGCCCGGGCAACGGACGCCCGCGCCCGTCCGCGGCGCGCGGGCGCCGCGGCGGGTCCGGTCCCGTTCAGACCAGCGGCGGGGCCGGAGCCGCGTCGGCGGACTCGGCCGCCCGCTGCAGGGCACTGGCCAGCAGCGCCAAGTCGGTCGGCCCGTTGCCCAGTTCGCGGAGCGGGCGGCGCGCCGGGGGATCGCCCATGCGCGCCCAGTCGAGCGGCACCACCGTCGGCCGCTGGGTGGCCGTCCGCGGGATGCGGCCGGTGACCCGGCCCGCCTGGAACCAGACGACCGCGCCGTCCCGGCCGGCCAGACGGCCGCGCCCCGCCGTCGCCTCCGCCTTCTCCGGCCCGTCGGTCACGGCGGGCAGCACCTCCAGGGAGACCCGCATCCCGGCCGCCTCCGCCGCGGCGGTGCCGGCCGTGCGCTCCGGATGGCCGGTCGCCGCGATCAGATGAACCCCCAGCCGGGCACCCTCCCGGGCCACCGCCTCCAGCGCCCGCACCACGGAGCCGGCCGCCGGGCGGCCGGTGCTGCCGAGCGCGGGGGAGAGCAGGGCGTCGAAGTCGTCGACGAGCACCACCAGCCGGGGCAGCGCCTCCGGACCGGCCACCGCCCGGACCTGCGGCTCCGCCCCGGCGGCCGCCCCGCCCCGCGCACTCCGGGCCGGAGCCGGGACCGTGCCACCGGAGGAACTCCCGGACGCGGCGGGCGGGGTGAGCCCCGCTGCCGGGGTGCCGCCCGCTGCCGGGGCGCCGCCCTCCCCGGGACGGCCCCCGCCGCGGATCCGCAGCTTCAGCGTGCCGCCGGCCTCCGGCTCCAGATCACCGCTCCGCCGGTCGCCGCCCCGGCGCTCCGCGGTACGCCGCACCGGTCGCTCCGCGTGGCCCGCCCACCGGGTGTGCCACGCGGTGAAGTCCAGCCCGTCCAGCAGTTCGGCCCGCCGTTTCAGCTCCGAGCTGAGCGCCTGCGCGAAGGCCCGCATCCGCACCGGGTCGACTCCGGTCACATACGTCGTCACATGGGGGAGGTCCGTGCAGGCGCGCAACCCCTCGCCGCGCGCCTCCGGCTGCGGGGAACGCAGTCCGCCACCGTCCACCAGGGCCATCGCCAGCCGGTCCGGCCGGTCGGCCGCGGCCAGCGAGGCGGCCAGCGACCGCAGCAGCTCCGTCTTGCCGCTGCCCGCACCGCCCTCGACCAGCAGGTGCGGGCCCTCCGCGGCCACGTCCACGGTGAGCGGGCCGTGCGGTCCCGCGCCGAGCACCGCGCAGAGCCGGCCGCCCGGCGGCGTCCCGGGGTCGGCCGCGGCGGCCCAGCGGGCCGTCAGGGAGGCGGGGGTCGCACGAGCCAGCCCCAGCTCGTCCAGCAGCCGCGCCGCGCGGGGGAGCTTCACCGCCACCCGGCGCGATCCGCCCGGGCCGCTCGCACCCGACCCGGCGTCCGGCAGCCGCAGCGGCGCCAACGACCGGGCGAACCGCTCGGCCCAGGCGGCGGACACGGCGTCGGCGATCGCGGCCGTGCCGTTGTCCGGCACCCCGGGCCGGCGCCCGCCCGCGGCGTGCCGCACCGGCGCCGGGCGGGAGGACAGGCCATGGGTGTCCGCCGGACCGGCCGGACGCGGACCGCCGGATCCGGTCGTCCCCGCCGGGGTGCCGTGCGGACCCTGCTCCCCGCAGACGCCGTGGGGGGCCCCGGCGGTGTCCGCGGCGGGTGCGGCGGGACCGGCCGCCCCGTGCGCCCCGCGCCGGTCGGCCGGGAGGTGTATCAGCCGGAGCGCTGTGGCCACCTCGCCACTGAGCATCGCCACCGAGCCGCACTCCCCGAAGGCGGGGGAGACCGAGCGTGCCGTCTCGAAGTTGGCCAGCAGCGGAGCCGCGGGCGAGGCCGCGGGGGTCTCCACCGCACAGACGAGATGGACGCCGGCGGCCGGACCGGCCAGCGCCAGCCGGGCCGTGGCATCCCGTAGCTCGGGGGAACCGGGATCGCCGTCCAGGACCACCACGGTGTACGAGCCGTCCTCCCGTGCGGTCGCTCCGCCACTGCCGTGACCGCCCGTCCCGGCGCGCGGCTCCTCCTCCACCTGGCGGGCCAGCTCCGCGATCCGGGCCGCGGCCTGCTCCTGGTCGTAGGCGAGCAGCAGCCGGCAGTCCTGGCCGTGCGCCGGACGCAGCTGGGGCAGCCAGCCGAGCCAGGCCCAGGCGGCCATCCGCTCCCGGACGTCCCGCGCCGGGTCGGCGCTGATCAGGACGAGTTCCAGGGTGGCGGGGGAGTGCAGCGCCGCCAGCTGCGCGACGACGGACCGCGCCAGCCCGGCCAGCCGGGCGCGCGGACCGGCCAGGCCCAGCGAACCGGCCTGCCGCAGTCCGACGGTGACGGGGAACGAGAACACCCCCGCGCGGTCGGCCGTGCCGAGCCGGACCACCAGCGCGTCGGGGTGGCCGGAGCCGCGCTCCCACAGCCGCGGGCCGGGGCCCAGGGCGGTGAGCAGGATCTCGGACGGGTCGGGCCAGCGCCGGTGCGGCGCGGCGGCCGCGGCGGGGGACGGGCCGGGGGCGTCCGCCGGCCGGTCCGCCGCCGCGACACCGTCCTCGGCGCGTCCGCCGGCCAGGCGGCGGGCCCAGGCTCCTATGCCGCGGCCGCGGCGCCCCGCGCGGCGGTCCGGAGCCCCGTGCTCCCCGGGCCGTGTACCGGGCCGGCCGCCGCCGTGCGCCCCCGCCGGTGCCCCGGCGGGGGCGCGGAAGGCGCCGCTGCCCTCGGCGGTCCGGGTCTCACCCGCGGGGCGCCCGTACGGAAGGGGGCTGTCGCCGTGCCCGGCCACCGTGTGCTCCCGGGGGCCGTCGGGCCGCTCGCCGGGCACGGACGGAGCCGGGCTCCGGCCCGGGTTCCGCTGGCCGGGCAGCAGCGGTGCCCGGCCGGACGGACCCCGGCCGTCGTCTCCGGCGCCGCTGTACCCGGATTCGCCGTATCCGGGCTCACCGCGCCCGTGTTCGGCGTGCTCCCGTTCTGCCGCGGCGTACGGTTCCCGCGGGGCGTGGTCACCGGCCCGGCCGTACGGGCCGCCGCGCTCCTGCTCCCCGTCCCCGCGCGGGCCGCCCGGGTCCCGGGTGCCGCCCGGGTCCGCCGCTCCGGCAGCCGGGGCGGGGGCGGGGACCGCGGCAGGCGTCCGCCCGCCGGCGGCCGGGGCGCCGGGCGGGTCGACCCGCAGCCGCCCCTCGCCGTCCGGTGTCACCGGAAGGGAACCGGGCAGCACCGCCGGCCGCCGCGCCGCGCCCGGTCCCGCCGGTGCCGCCGGGGTCTCCTGCCCGGGGTCCGCGGCGGATTCGACGCGCAGCGCCGACTCGCCGACCCGGAGCAGGGCGCCCGGCGGCAGTGGCCGGGGCCGGCCGTCCACCGGCGCGCCGTCCACCGCGGTCCCGTTGGTCGAACCGAGATCTGCGACGGTCACCCGGCCGTCCTCGGCGACCGTCACCGCGCAGTGCAGCCGGGAGACGTCGGGGTCGTCGAGCGGCACGTCGGCGTCGGCGGAGCGGCCGATCCTGATCTGCCCGCCGTGCAGCAGATGGACCCCGCCCGCGTCCGGCCCGGCGACGACGTGGAGCCGGGCGGCACCGCGGGCGGCCGTCTCCTGGGCGATGCCGGGGTGGGCGCCGGGAGGGGCCGGGGCGTGCAGGGACAGCACCGCGCCGTCGACGAGCGGGGGTTCACCGAGGACGCGGTGGCGGCCGTCGAGCCGCTCGGAGCCCGCGTACAGCACGACGGAGGCCGAGCCCGGCGCCGCGCCGGCCGCGCGGGTGCCGGAGCCGCCCGGGAGGCCTGGCTCCGCGCCGCGCGCGGGCTCGTGGCCGGCGGCCACGGCAGCCGCCAGGCCGCCGGCCACCGCGGAGAGGGCCGTTCCGGCGGGGGCCGTGACGAGCACGTCGCAGGAACGCGGGGCATGGCCGCTGAGCGGCCCGAGGACGGTCAAGCGGATCTGCATCGCCGTCAGCGGTCCCTTCCGCCCGGACGCGGCGGGGACCCGGTCCGTCCCCCGCCCGTGCACGGGCGCTCGGCACGTACAGGTCACCACAGGGCGCGGAGCCCCCGCTCCCCGCTCCTCCGTGCGTGGGTGCATCCTCGCACCTGCCGACGGCGTCCCGCCCGGCGCCCGCCGTCATTCGATCTTGAATGGTCGCTGTCCGGCCAAAAAGCGCCGAGCGGAGAGCAGGTGACGGCATCCTCTGTCGCCGGAAGGGCGGCTTGCGCCCTGTTCCGGTCGGCTTCCGCCCGGCGCGCCCGGAAGCACGGGCTCCGCCCGCCCGGGACGGCCCGCCCGGGACGGCCCGCGCGGCCGGCACGGCCCGCAGGAGCCGGGCGCACCGGCCCGCCGGGCAACCATCGGCCCGGCAGCCGCGTCCTCACGGAGGGCCGCGCCGCCTCCGGCGGCGGGGGGCCGGAGAAGAGCCGTACGACCCGCCGCCGGCCCGTATCCCGGCACTAGAGTGGGCGGAACGGCCCCGTGGAGTCCCCTCCGCGGAACGAGGCCAGGTACCTGGACGTAGGGAGCGCATGACGTGCGGCCGGTAGGCAGTAAGTATCTGCTCGAAGAGCCGCTCGGCCGCGGGGCCACCGGCACCGTCTGGCGGGCCCGGCAGCGTGAGACGGCGGGCGCGGAGGCGGCCGTGGCCGGGCATCCCGGCGAGGCCGTCGCGATCAAGGTCCTCAAGGAAGAGCTGGCGCACGACCCCGATGTCGTGATGCGGTTCCTGCGTGAGCGGTCGGTCCTGCTCCGGCTCACCCACCCCAATATCGTCCGCACCCGTGACCTCGTGGTCGAGGGCGATCTGCTCGCCCTCGTCATGGACCTGATCGAGGGCCCGGACCTCTTCCGCTATCTGCGCCAGAACGGCCCGTTCACGCCGGTCGCCACGGCCCTGCTGACCGCGCAGGTCGCCGACGCGCTCGCCGCCAGCCACGCCGACGGCATCGTCCACCGCGACCTCAAGCCCGCGAACGTCCTGCTGGCCACCGGCCCGAGCGGCGAGATGCACCCGATGCTCACCGACTTCGGCATCGCCCGGCTCGCCGACTCGCCCGGCCTGACCCGGACCCACGAATTCGTCGGCACCCCCGCCTACGTCGCACCGGAGTCCGCCGAGGGCCGCCCGCAGACGTCCGCCGTCGACATCTACGGCTGCGGCATCCTCCTCTACGAACTCGTCACCGGCCGCCCGCCGTTCGGCGGAGAGACGGCCCTGGAGGTGCTGCAGAAGCACCTCAGCGAGGAGCCGCGCCGCCCCACCACCGTCCCCGAACCGCTCTGGACGGTCATCGAGCACTGCCTGCGGAAGAGCCCGGACCAGCGGCCCAGCGCCGTCAACCTCGCCCGCGGCCTCCGCACGGTCGCCGCGGGCGTCGGCGTGCACGCCACCCCGGCCCAGGCCGAGGCGGCCCTCGGTGTCGCCGCGCTGCTGGCGCCCGACCCGGCGCCCGCGCCCGTTCCCGGCACCGCCGGCCACGGCGCGGGAGCGGCCGGCGGCGGGGACGCCGACCCGACCCAGGTGCTGCCGACCGGCGCGAGCGCCTACGACCCCAACGCGCAGACGGCTTTCCTGCCCTCCGGGGGCGGGCCCGGCGGCCCGGACCACGCCGGCGCCACCCGCGCCATGCCCCCGGTGCCGCCGGGGCCGCCGGTCCAGGGTGACGGCCAGGACGGCGAGCACCCCTGGCAGACGCAGATGCGCGCGGCCCGCGACCGCAACGAGCAGACCCAGGTCCAGTACCTCGACCCGGAGGACGACCCCCTCCGCCGCCGCCCGCAGCGCCGCCCGGCCCCGCACCAGCAGCAGCCGGCGCCCTACGCGCCGCCCCCGCAGCCCCAGCCGCAGCCGCGCCGGGAGCCCCGCCGCCGGCAGGAGCCGCAGCCCCGGCGCTACGCCCCGCCGCCCCCGCCGGCCCCCGCGCCGCGCCGGGAGCCGCGCCCCCGCAGTGCCAACCCGATGCGGATCCCCGGGCTCGGCTGCCTGAAGGGCTGCCTCTTCACCATCGTGGTCTTCGTCCTGGCGGCGTGGCTCGTCTGGGAGTTCACCCCGGTCCAGAGCTGGATCGCGGAGGGCAAGAGCTTCTGGCAGGCGACGACCGACGGCATCGGCGAGGTCGTCGACTGGTTCTCGCAGCTCGGCCAGGCGTCCGAACAACTCCCCGACACGTCCGACATCGAGGTTCCCGACCCCGGCACGGGCGGCGGCCAGTGACACCGGCCGGCCCGGAACCACTCCACCACCGTGGAGACTTGTCGACTTACAGCTGCCGATTTACCGCGCAGAAGTGATGGTTGGCCCCATCCTGGGCAACGGACACCTCGGTGGCCGCGTAGCTTGGTGGCCCACGCCTGCCCTCCGCGCGGAGGGCGTGACATGTCGGAGCAGTCTTGGCACGCAAGATCGGTAGCCGGTACACCGTCCATCAGATCCTCGGGCGGGGGTCCGCCGGGACGGTGTGGCTGGGCGAGGGGCCGGAGGGCCCGGTCGCCGTCAAACTCCTGCGCGAGGACCTCGCCTCGGACGAGGACCTCGTCGAACGCTTCGTCCAGGAGCGCACCGCGCTGCTCGGCCTCGACCACCCCCGGATCGTCGGCGTCCGGGACCTCGTCGTGGACGGCAACGACCTCGCCCTCGTCATGGATCTGGTACGCGGCACCGATCTGCGCACCCGCCTCGAACGGGAGCGCCGGCTGGCCCCGGAGGCCGCCGTCGCCATCGCCGCCGACGTGGCCGACGCCCTTGCCGCCGCGCACGCCGCGGGCATCGCGCACCGCGACGTCAAGCCGGAGAACATCCTCCTCGACATGGAGGGCCGGCTCGGACCGGGCGGCGCCCACCCCGCACTGCTGACCGACTTCGGCGTCGCCCGGCTCGTCGACTCCCCCGCCCGGACCCGCGCCCTGCGCTCCACCGCCGGAGCCGGCCCGGGCCCCCGCCCCGGTCAGGGCGGCCGCTCCGGGCAGGCCGGCGTGGCGCGGAACATCATCGGCACCCCCGACTACCTGGCCCCGGAGATCGTCGAGGGACTGCCGCCCCGCGCCTCTGTCGACATCTACGCCCTGGCGACCGTTCTGTACGAACTGCTGGCCGGTTTCACCCCCTTCGGCGGCGGCCACCCCGGCGCGGTGCTGCGCCGCCATGTCACCGAGACCGTGGCCCCGCTCCCCGGCATCCCCGACGAGCTCTGGCAACTGCTCGTCCAGTGCCTGGCCAAGTCGCCCGCCTCCCGGCTGCGCGCCGCGGAGCTGGCCGGCCGGCTCCGGGAACTCCTGCCCGGCCTGGCCGGGCTCCCGCCGCTCGACGTGGACGAGCCGGACTCCGAACAGTCCGCGGACGACCCCGCCGCCGAGGAGGGGACCGAGCCCTTCCGCTCCGTCCCGGAGCAGCCCCGCCGCGGAGCCGTGCCCCTGGTCCACGGCTCCGCGCCCGACTCGGGACGCGACACCCACACCAGCATGCGCGTTCCCAGCGCCGACGAACTCGCCGGCGGCGCGCACGGCACCGCCCGGGTACCCCGCCGGACGGGCGAGCCCCGGCCCGGTTCGGCCCGCCGCCGGGCCGAGGCGCTGCGCCGCCGCCGGATCCGGCTGGGGGTGGTCGTGGCGGGCCTGGTGGCGGTGGCCGGTCTCGGCGGCTGGCTGGCGGCCTCCGCCGACGGCGCCGTCACCGGCGACGGCCCCCGGACCGGCGGTACGGAACACTCGGCTCCCCGGGCCCCCGCGGGCGGCGGACCCGCCGCACCCGCCGGAGCGGCCCCGGCGACCGGAGCCCCCTGAGCCCCCGCGGGCGCCCCGCACCCGCCTCTGCGCGGTCTCCGGCCGGAAGCCGTTAGGCTGGGGGGCGTGGCAGTCGTCGATGTATCCGAAGAGCTGAAGTCCCTCTCCTCGACCATGGAGTCGATCGAGGCCGTCCTGGACCTCGACCGGATGAGGGCCGATATCGCCGAGCTGGAGGAGCAGGCGGCGGCCCCGGACCTCTGGGACGACGTCGAGAACGCGCAGAAGGTCACCAGCAAGCTGTCCTACCTGCAGGGACAGCTCCGCCGGGCCGAGGAGTTGCGCGGCCGGATCGACGACCTCTCGGTCCTCTTCGAGCTGGCCGAGTCCGAGGACGACGCCGACACCCGCGAGGAGGCCGAGAGCGAGCTCCGCTCGGTCCGGAAGGCCGTCGAGGAGATGGAGGTCCGCACCCTCCTGTCCGGCGAGTACGACGCCCGCGAGGCGCTGGTGAACATCCGCGCCGAGGCCGGCGGCGTGGACGCCGCGGACTTCGCCGAGCAACTGCAGCGCATGTACCTGCGCTGGGCCGAGCGGCACGGATACAAGACCGAGGTCTACGAGACGTCCTACGCCGAAGAGGCCGGGATCAAGTCGACGACCTTCGCCGTCCAGGCCCCGTACGCCTACGGCACCCTCTCGGTCGAGCAGGGCACGCACCGCCTGGTGCGCATCTCCCCGTTCGACAACCAGGGCCGCCGCCAGACCTCCTTCGCGGGGGTCGAGGTGCTCCCCGTGGTCGAGCAGACCGACCACATCGACATCGACGAGTCCGACCTCCGCGTCGACGTCTACCGCTCCTCCGGGCCCGGCGGCCAGGGAGTCAACACCACCGACTCCGCGGTCCGGCTGACCCACATCCCGACCGGCATCGTCGTCTCCTGCCAGAACGAGCGCTCGCAGATCCAGAACAAGGCCAGCGCCATGAACGTCCTCCAGGCGAAGCTGCTGGAGCGCCGCCGCCAGGAGGAACAGGCCAAGATGGACGCCCTCAAGGGCGAGGGCTCGGGCTCCTGGGGCAACCAGATGCGTTCCTACGTGCTGCACCCGTACCAGATGGTCAAGGATCTGCGCACGGAGTTCGAGGTGGGCAACCCGCAGGCCGTCCTCGACGGCGACATCGACGGCTTCATCGAGTCCGGTATCCGCTGGCGCAAGCAGCGGGAGAAGTAGCCCGCCCGCCGGCATCGTCCCCGGCCCCGTTCGAGGAATGCAGTGAACGGCAACTGCCGCCGCAAGGGCGGCAGTTGCCGTTTTCGTCACAGTCCTGTGCGTGCCCGCGGTCCAAGTGGTCACGCAACGGACATAGCGCGCCCAACGCGCTTGACGCTGCTGTGAATCTTGGGAAGGGTGACGCTCGGCATGCCCATGTCTGGGCGCGGGCGCTAAGGGGGGGCGGGCGGAACGAGAGTCCCGCGTCGCTCCTACCCACTACGACCAACAGCCCATGCATGGCTGCTCCACTGACGAGATCAGCTACTGGGGGTAGCAGCTAGATGACGAAGAAGACGCGGTTGCGCGTTGCGCGCATAACCGCCGGCGCGGTGATCGCTGCCGGAGCCTCCCTGACCGCCGCGGGCGCCGCACAGGCCGTCGGCGTCGACGTCGAGATCGGCGGGCTCAGCACCAAGGCCTCCGTGGAGGAGGGGAACATCGAGGTCGGCATCCAGGCCGACGAGCCCGACCCCTGCGACGTCCTCCCCTCAGAGTGTGGCGAGGAGGACGGCGGCGCCGGCAACGGTGGCACGGACGGCGGTGCCGACGGTGGTGCTATCGGCGGTGGTGACGGCGGTGCCGATGGTGGTGCCGACGGTGGTGCTATCGGCGGTGGTGACGGCGGTGCCGACGGTGGTGCCGACGGTGGTGGCATCGGCGGCGGTATCGGCGGTGGTGACGGCGGTGCCGACGGTGGTGCCGACGGTGGTGCTATCGGCGGTGGTGACGGCGGTGCCGACGGTGGTGGCATCGGCGGCGGTATCGGTGGTGGTATCGGCGGCGGTGACGGCGGCGGTGACAACGGCGGTTCCGGTGACAACGGCGGTTCCGGCAACGGTGGGGGCACCGGCGGCGGTGACACCGGCGGTTCCGGTGACAACGGCGGTTCCGGTGACAACGGCGGTTCCGGCAACGGTGGCGGCACCGGCGGCGGTGACACCGGCGGTTCCGGTGACACGGGCGGTTCCGGCGACACCGGTGGCACCGGTGGCGGCAACAACCCCGGCCCCGACACCGGCGGCAACATCGACACCGGTATCGACGCGGGCACCGACACCAACAACATCGGTGCGCAGCCGGTCGAGCAGAGTGAGGCCAAGGAGGAGCTGGCCGAGACCGGCGCCTCCGAGACCGCGTTCCTGCTGATCGGTGCGGCGACGATGATCGCCGGTGGCATCGGCTTCCGCTTCCTGCCGCAGATCGTGGCCGGCCGCGGTGGCGCCGCTGCCTGACCGGTCCGCCCGGTCGCCGAGTACGGCACACGCCCGCCACAGGGCGTGTGAGCACAGTCGGGGGGCCCGGACCGCAGTCGCGTTCGGGGGCCCTCGTGGTCGTCCGTGCCCGAGGCGTTCAGGGCCGCGCGGCGGGCCGCGGAAGGCCGCCCGGGTCGACAGCCGGAGCGGCGTGTGATGCGCCGCCGTCTACGCGGTCTGGTGCGCCAGCAGGGCCACGGCGACGAGTGTGGCCACCAGCGCGATCAGTGCGGCCGGGGAGAGGCTCGCCAGAGGGCCGTTCTGGTGCTGGAGCCGCTCTCTGCTGGCGCGGCAGACGGCGCAGCGCCCCTCGCACACCGGGCCCGCGCAATTGGCGCACACCAGTCGGTCGCATGTCATGCGATCTCCTCCTCACCTGGGGCCAACGCCCGGGGGAGTGCGTCCGTTCCCCATCCGGGGGAGCGGTTCCGTTTCCCATACCACTGTGCCAGCTTCCCGGCGATCCGGCGCACCGGGAGGAGACCCGGAGCGGATCAGCAGGGCGCCCGGGGCGCGGCACGGCCGCTATGGCCTGGTTTATTCCCGAAGGTGCCGTGAATCAGCGCTCATACGAGGGCGACGACTGCACGACTCCGCCGGGTTCGCGTATGGTCACGCTCACCGGCGGGCGCCACAGCTGGGCTGTACGGCGTCCCGCGTCCCCTCTCTACAAGGTCGACCGTGGTGCACCCGTGATCCGATTCGACAACGTATCCAAGTCCTACCCCAAGCAGACGAGGCCCGCGCTGCGGGATGTCTCGCTGGAGGTCGAGAAGGGCGAGTTCGTCTTCCTCGTGGGCTCCTCAGGCTCGGGCAAGTCCACCTTCCTGCGGCTGCTGCTCCGCGAGGAGCGGGCGAGCAGCGGGTCGGTGCACGTCCTGGGCAAGGACCTGGCGCGGCTCTCCAACTGGAAGGTCCCGCAGATGCGGCGCCAGCTGGGCACCGTCTTCCAGGACTTCCGGCTGCTTCCCAACAAGACGGTCGGGGAGAACGTCGCCTTCGCCCTCGAAGTGATCGGCAAGCCGCGGGCGCAGATCCGCAAGACGGTCCCCGAGGTGCTCGACCTGGTCGGGCTGGGCGGCAAGGACGACCGGATGCCGGGGGAGCTGTCCGGCGGTGAGCAGCAGCGGGTGGCGATCGCCCGGGCGTTCGTCAACCGCCCGATGCTGCTGATCGCGGACGAGCCGACGGGCAACCTGGACCCGCAGACCTCGGTCGGCATCATGAAGCTGCTGGACCGGATCAACCGGACCGGTACGACCGTGGTGATGGCGACCCACGACCAGCAGATCGTCGACCAGATGCGCAAGCGCGTCATCGAGCTGGAGAAGGGCCGGCTGGTGCGCGACCAGTCGCGCGGTGTCTACGGCTACGCGCACTGAGTGACCACACCGTAGCCGCGGGCCACACCCTGAAAGGACATCATGCGCGCCCAGTTCGTCCTGTCGGAGATCAGCGTCGGTCTCCGCCGCAATCTCACGATGACCTTCGCCGTCATCGTCTCCGTCGCCCTCTCGCTCGGCCTGTTCGGCGCCTCCCTGCTGATGCGCGACCAGGTCGACACCATGAAGGGCTACTGGTACGACAAGGTCAACGTCTCGATCTTCCTCTGCAACAAGAACGACGCGGAGAGCGACCCCAACTGCGCCAAGGGCGCGGTCACGGCGGACCAGAAGAAGGAGATCGAGGCCGAGCTGCAGAGGATGCCGGTCGTCGACACCGTCCACCACGAGTCGAGCGACGAGGCGTACAAGCACTACAAGGAGCAGTTCGGCGACTCCCCGCTGGCCTCCTCGCTCACCCCGGACCAGATGCAGGAGTCGTACCGGGTCAAGCTGAAGGACCCGGAGAAGTACCAGGTCATCAAGAGCGCCTTCTCGGCCCGCCCCGGTGTGCAGGCGGTCGAGGACCAACGGGATGTGCTCGACAACCTCTTCAATCTGCTGAACGGCATGAACATCGCGGCACTCGTCGTGATGGCCCTGATGCTGATCGTGGCCCTGATGCTGATCGTCAACACGGTGCGGGTCTCGGCGTTCAGCCGCCGTCGGGAGACCGGCATCATGCGGCTGGTCGGGGCGTCGAGCTTCTACATCCAGATGCCGTTCATCATGGAGGCCGCCATCGCCGGCCTCATCGGCGCCGTCTTCGCCTGCGTCCTGCTGGTGTTCGGGAAGTTCTTCCTCGTCAACAACTGGCTGGCGGAGCGGATCGACCTCATCAACTTCATCGGCTGGGACGTGGTCCTCGCCAAACTGCCCTTGGTGCTGGCGATCGGTCTCCTCATGCCCGCGATCGCTGCTTTCTTCGCTCTGCGCAAGTACCTCAAGGTGTGATGTTCGTCCAAGGCGCCGTACGGCCAACTCCCCGTACGGCGCTTCGGTGTCGCTTAGACTCACCGGCATGTCGGGCTCGTCGATGTTCGTCCCACCCCGCCGCCTTCGCCGCGGGGTGGCCCTGACATTGGTCCTCGGCAGTGTCCTCGTCACCGGCGGCGTCTCCGGCGGCTGGCTCGACGAGGGCCCCCGGGAGCGGCCCTCGGCGCGGACGGATGCGGTGGCGGACACGGCCGGTGACGGATCCGGCGAGACCGCCCTCGCCGAGGCGGCGGCCGCCGCCATGGCCGCGGGCGAGTCCGGGACCGATGCCGCCGAGGAAGTCGTCAGCCGCAGCGGCGACCGCTGGTCCGCCGTCTACAGCGCCGGGGAGTACGAGGGGCTGCGGCAGAGCCTCGACGGCTGGTACGTCGGGGTCGGCATCTGGGTCCGGCACGATGCCGGCGGACGGATCGAGGTGGCGCGGGCCCTGCCCGGCAGCCCCGCCGACCGTGCCGGCATCAGACCCGGGGACCGGCTCCGCGCCGTCGACGGTGAGAAGACCGGCGGGCAGCCCGTCACCGAGGTCGTCTCCCTGCTCCGCGGCGACGACCGGGGCGCCGAGGCGGGCAGCACCGTCGAGCTGGACCTGCAGCGCGGCGACCGCCGCTGGCGGGAGACCCTGGTCCGGCGCAGGCTGGCCACCGAGAGCGTCACCTCGCGGACCGCGGCGGACGGTACGACCCTGATCGAGGTCGGCTCGTTCACCAAGGGGTCCGGCGAGGAGGTCGTCCGCGCGGTGCGGAAGGCCCGGGACGGCGCCGGTGTGCTGCTCGACCTGCGGGGCAACCCCGGCGGTCTGGTCGCCGAGGCGGTGACCGCGGCCTCCGCCTTCCTCGACGGCGGCCTGGTCGCCACCTACGACGTGCACGGCGAGCAGCGGGCCCTGCACGCGGAGGAGGGCGGCGCCGCCGAGGGGCTGCCGCTGGTCGTCCTGGTGGACGGCGGCACCATGAGCTCCGCCGAGTTGCTGGCCGGCGCGCTGCAGGACCGGGGCCGGGCGGTCGTCGTCGGTACGGAGACCTTCGGCAAGGGTTCCGTCCAGATGCCCGAGGAACTGCCGGACGGTTCGGTCGCCGAGCTCACCGTCGGTCACTACCGCACTCCCTCCGGGCGGACTGTGGACGGCGAGGGAATCACCCCGGACCTGGTGGCCCGGGAGGGCGTGGAGGGGCGGGCCAGGACGGTATTGACTGGCCTCGCGGGTGGTTCGTAGTGCGAGAATGGCCGCGCTATGGCAAAAACCAACAAGGCTAAAGAGAAGGCCAGGGAGTCGGGCCGCAAACTGATCGCGCAGAACAAGAAGGCGCGGCACGACTACACCATCCTGGACACCTACGAGTGCGGTCTGGTGCTGACCGGCACCGAGGTCAAATCCCTGCGGCAGGGCAGGGCCTCCCTGGTGGACGGCTTCGTCCAGCTGGACGGCGGCGAGGCCTGGCTGCACAACGTGCACATCCCCGAGTACGCCCAGGGCACCTGGACCAACCATGCGGCCCGGCGGAAGCGGAAGCTGCTGCTCCACCGGGAGGAGATCGACAAGCTGGAGCGCAAGTCGCAGGAGAGCGGGCACACCATCGTCCCGCTGCAGCTGTACTTCAAGGAGGGCCGGGCCAAGGTCGAGATCGCGCTGGCCAAGGGCAAGAAGGAGTACGACAAGCGGCAGACGCTGCGGGAGAAGCAGGACCGGCGCGAGACGGAACGGGCGATCTCGGCGGTGCGGCGGCGCCAGCGGGCCTAGCCGCAGGCGGTCCGCGCGGCCGCGACGGCCGGGGGTGGTGCGGATCACACATGGCGGGGGGCCGGCGGGAATGATCTGGCTCCCGCGTCGGTTGTTGACGTACGATGGACCACAGCGCCACCGGGTGTGCCACACCGGGTGTGCTTGTCAAATCAACATGGGGATGATCGGTTTCGACAGCGGATGTCGAGGCAGGGGAAGCGAGCCGAGGAAGCGGCAATGATCTCGTAAACCATATGTCGCAAAAAATAATCGCCAACACCAAGCGCGATTCCTTCGCCCTCGCTGCCTGATCTAACAGACAGCGACTCTGCGGAGTGTCAGCCCGGGCTTGATCCCGTCCCGGAACCTGGCATCAGCTAGGGATCTAAACCACCGGCCCCGGCCACGGGGGCCGGTGGGAAATCAAACAGTGGCTGAGCCCGTCGGAGACTTGTTCGCGTGATCTCCGGGGCCGAGAAAATCGCAGCGAACTGCGCTCGGAGAAGCCCTGTTTCCGCACCGTTGGACGCGGGTTCGATTCCCGCCATCTCCACCATCCCATGCGCCGAAGGCCCCGCTGACCCAGCGGGGCCTTCGGCGTCCCCGGACCCGGCCCGTACGCCCGGGCCCCCCGCGTTTCCGGTATGCGGTCTCAGCCGCCCGAGGCTGAGGCCGTCTCGGCGCGGTGGTCCAGTTCCCGGTGCGGGCGCGACTGCCACAGCGCCCACTCGGCACTGATGTCCCCGGCGGTGCGCAGCAGCAGCGGAAGATGCTCCCGCAGCAGCGTCTCGGTCGAGGTCTCCGCGGCGTGCACGGTGACGTTCATGGCGGCCCGGACGGTGCCGGTGCCGTCCCGCACGGGGACGGCCACCGAGCGGACGCCCGGGGCCAGTTCCTCGTCGGCCAGGGCCCAGCCGCGGGCGCGCACCTCGGTGAGTTCCCGGTGCAGTTCTTCCGGGGTGGCCCGGTCGCTCCCGGGCAGTCCGGAGCGGCTGGGCAACGCCAGCGCCGCCGCCAGCTCGGCGGGGGAGAGAGCGGCGAGCAGGACTTTGCCCTGGGAAGTCCGGGGGGCTGGGAACCTGGTGCCGATCTCCACCCGCAGGGCGATGATCTTGGGCACGGAGACCCGGGCCACATAGACGATGTCGGAGCCGTCCAGCTGCGCCATGGAGGAGGACTCCCCGGTACGGGCGACCAGTGCCTCCATGTGCGGCCGTGCGATGTCCCAGAGGCCGAGGGCCCCCACATAGGCCATGCCCAGCGTGAGCACCTTGGGTGTCAGCTGGAAGGCGCTGCCGGAGGACCGGACGAAGCCGAGCTCCTCCAGGGTCAGCAGAAGCCGGCGCGCGGTGGGCCGGGCGAGCCCGGCCGCGGCGGCCACCTCGGTGAGGGACATGCTGCGGTGGTCGGTGTCGAAGGCGGCCAGCACGTCCAGCCCGCGGGCCAGGGATTCGACGAAGTCCGGCCCCGCCCCTCGTCCAGCCATCTCCGTGCCTCCCGTGATCGTGTGGCCCGCGGTGCCCCGGCTCGGCGACCGCCCGTCCCGGGGGAGCCTACGGCCTCGGCGGGACGGTTCGGCCACCCGGGAGCGGCCACCGGCTCCTCAGCCGCCGGAGTCCGGCTCGCCGAAGACGGTGCCCCGGGCCCCGTGCGTCGACTCCGACTTGTAGGCGGTGTACTGGTAGGGGTTGTCCAGCACCTCGTCGCCGTCGGGCAGTTCCGGGTCCATACCTGCGGCCCATGCTTCCTCGCCCAGTGCCGAGCGCAGGTGCTCCACGGTCGCCTCGGTGGTGCGCCGCACGGCCGGCAGATCGGCGTCCACCAGCCGGTGCGCGTGTTTCACCACCCGGCCGTCGACCAGCACGGTGTGCACATCGCCGCGCTGCGCCTGGAAGACCACGTGCCCATAGGGGTTGAGCAGCGGGAACGACACCGGGGAGGCGTCGTTCCGGAGCAGGACGACATCGGCCTTCGCCCCCGGGGTCAGCCGCCCCAGGTCGTCCCGCCCCAGGGCACGGGCGCCTCCCCGGGTCGCCCAGTCGACGACCTGCTCGGCCCGCAGGTGGACGTGGGTCACCGTGTCGCCGCGCGTATGGGCCTCCAGATGTTCCCGTGACCGGTCGGCGCCGAGTGTGGTGCGCATGGCGGTGAAGAGGTCGCCGCTCCACCAGACGCTGGTGTCCATCGACAGCGACACGGGAATGCCGTGCCGTCGGACCTGCCAGGTGGGCGGGTAACCCTGTCCGGCGCTCTGCTCGGATTCGGTGGAGACCGACACGGAGCCGCCGGTGGCGGCGATCCGGTGGTAGGCGTCGGTGGTGAGCGTCGCCGCGTGGACGTAGACCGTCTCCGGGGTCATGAAGCCGTTCTCGTGCATGAGGCGGATGCCCGCGTCGTCGGTGGCACCCCAGACCCCCGCGTGGGTGGTGACCGGCAGTCCCAGCTCGCGGGCGGTCTCGAAGGCGGCCTGCTCCGGAAAGGCGGGATCGCCCGTGACGTCGAAGGCGAGCTGGAAGCCGAGGAGGTCGCCGGCCCCGGTGCGGCTCCGGTCGAGGAAGGAGCGGACGGCGGGGTCGGCGGTCCACTCCCACGGCGCCGCCTGGATGTTGCCGTAGGCGAGGACGAACCGGCCGGGGACCGCCCGGAGGGCGTCGACGGCGGCCTCCGCGTGGTCCACGGTCTGCAGGCCGTGGGACCAGTCGACCGTGGTGGTGACTCCCGCCTCGACGGCTTCCCAGGCGGAGAGCAGGTTCCCGGCGTACACGTCCTCCGGGCGGAAGGCCTTGCCGTGTTCCAGGTAGTACCACACGAAGTACTGCGTCAGCGTCCAGTCGGCGCCGTAGCCGCGCATGGCGGTCTGCCACATGTGCCGGTGGGTGTCGATCAGGCCCGGCATGACGATGCCGCCGCGGGCGTCGATCTCCCAGCAGCCCTCGGGGACGTCCAGGCCCCGGCCGACGGCGGCGACGCGATCGGCCACGACCAGGACGTCCGCGCCGGTCAGTACGGTGCGGGCGTCGTCCATGGTGAGCACGGTGCCGCCGCGGAACACCACCGGCCGGCCGGCCGGCGGCGCCTGCGCTTCGGAGTGGGACATCTCATCCTCCACAGTGTCGGCTCCAGGCTCCGGACGGATGTCCGTATGCCGGTCGCGGGGTCGATGCCGCCACTGTGGATCGGCCGGTGGGGCCTGTCAAGGGGCCCGGTGCCGGACGGGCCCCGATCGTGTGGGGCTCTTGACAGCTCTCACGGATCACGCCAAGACTTGGGGGGCGTTCGCGGACGGATGTCCGTACAGCGGACACCGTGAAACCGGAAGTGTGACCCGCCGAAGATCGGAGAACAGCCGTGCCCGGTACAGCCCCCCGCCGCGGCCCCCTCTCGGGGCTGCTGGTGGCCGACTTCTCGCGGATCCTCGCCGGCCCCTACGCGACGATGCTGCTGGCCGACCTCGGCGCGGAGGTGGTCAAGGTCGAGTCGCCCGGCGGCGACGACACCCGGTCCTGGCAGCCTCCGGTCCGGGACGGGGTCTCGACGTACTACCTGGGGATCAACCGCAACAAGCGCTCCGTCGCACTCGACCTCAAGGACCCCGGTGACCTCGCGGCGGCCCGGGAACTGGCCCGGCGCGCCGATGTGTTCATCGAGAACTTCAAACCCGGGAGCCTGGCCCGCTTCGGACTGGACTACGACGCGGTCGCCACCGGAAACCCGGCCGTCGTCTACGCCTCGATCAGCGGCTTCGGCAGCGGCCCGGAGGGTGCCGCCCTCCCCGGCTACGACCTGATCGTCCAGGCCGTCTCGGGGCTGATGAGCCTCACCGGTGATCCCGAGGGGCCGCCCTTCCGGGCGGGCATCTCCGTCTTCGACGTGATGGCGGGGCTCCACGCGGCCATCGGAGTGCTGTCCGCGCTGCACGCCCGCCGCGACACCGGCCGTGGCCAGCACGTGGAGGTCAGTCTGCTGTCCTCGGCCCTGTCGGGACTGGTCAACCAGACCAGCGCCCATGTCGCCGGGGGCGTCGTCCCGCACCGGATGGGCAACAGCCACCCCAGCCTCTTCCCCTACGAGCCGCTGCCCTGCTCGGACGGCGACCTGATCGTCACGGCCGGGAACAACGGCCAGTTCCGCCGGCTGACCGAGGTGCTCGGGGTTCCCGAGCTCGCCGACGACCCGCGGTTCAGCCGCAACGAGGACCGCACCGCCAACCGCGCCGAGCTCCGCCCCCTGCTGGTGGAGCGGCTCCGCACCCGCACCCGGATGGAGTGGTTCCGCGACATCATCGCGGCCGGCGTCCCCTGCGGGCCGATCAACACCATTGCCGGGGGCGTGGAGTTCGCGCAGGAGGTCGGCCTCGACCCGGTCGTGACGGCCGGAGAAGGACCGAACGCCGTTCCGTCTGTCCGCAACCCGATCACCTTCTCCGAGACGCCGCCCGAGTACCGGCTGCCGCCCCCGTCCCTCGACGAGCACGGCGCCGAGATCCGGCGCTGGCTGTCCGCACCGGCTCACGGCGAGGAGACCTCCGCATGACCGGCACCGACGGCGTCCCCGCCTTCCCGACCTCCCTCGGCACGTCGACGGCCGATGAGATCCGCCTTCTCGGTGAGGACCTCTCCGCCGACCTCATGGGCACGGTGGGCTTCGGTGAACTCGCCTTCTGGCTGGTTGCTCTGCGCCGCCCGACGCCCTCGGAGACGCGGGTTTTCGAAGCGGTACTGGTCGCCCTCGCGGACCACGGGTTCACCCCCACGGCGATCGCCGCCCGGCTGACCTATCTCTCCGCCCCGGATTCGCTGCAGGGAGCGCTCGCGGCCGGGCTGCTGGGCGGTGGCTCGCGCTTCCTCGGCGTCACCGAGGACTGCGGTGGCTATCTGCGCGAGATTCTCGACCGGCAGGAGGGGCCGCTCCCCGAGGACGAGGCCGGCTGGGACGCACTCGCTCTGGCGGCCGTCACCCGGACCCGTGAGGCCGGGCGGTACGTCCCCGGCCTCGGGCACCCGGTGCACAAGGTCCGGGATCCGCGCACCCCGGCGCTGATCCGCATCGCCGAGGAGGAAGGGCTGCGCGGGCCCCATCTGCGGCTCTTCGAAGCCATCGGCCGGATCCACGAACAGGTACTCGGCCGCAGGCTCCCGCTCAACGGGGCCGGGGTGTGCGGCGCGGCACTGGCCGACCTGGGGCTGCCGGTGGAACTGCTCCGCGGTTTCGCCCTGCTGGCCAGGACCGCCGGCCTGCTCGGGCAGATAGCCGAGGAACGCCGTCGCCCCATCGGCACGGACGTCTACCGCGCCGTCGACCGCAACGCGGTCTATACCGCTCCCTCCTCCGACTCCGCTCCCGCCCCCGACCGGACGCGCTGAGCCGCCCGGACCCAGAGGAGTACGCCCATGGCCACCGTCGCCGCGGTCATCGCCTCCACGCACCATCCCTTCTATTACCGGGCCAGCACGGCCACCGGCGACGACCGGCCGCCGTTCGCCGATGCCTGGGTCGCCAAGATCGAGGCTTTCCGGGAGACCCTCACCAGGGCGCGGCCCGATGTCCTGGTGATGGTGGGGAGCGATCACTTCCACCAGCTGTGGCTGGACAACATGCCGCAGTTCCTGGTGGGCAAGGCGCCGTTCTTTGACGCCAACTTCTACAACGAGGAGCGGGAGTTCGGGCTGCCGCGGATGACGCTGCGCGGGGATGAGCAACTGGCCGCCCATATCCTCCGCGAAGGACTGGACGCCGATTTCGACCTGGCGTTCAGCAACGAGCTGCGCATCGACCACAGCATCACGTGCCCGATCATCACGCTGCGCCCGCAGGCGGATCTGCCCATCGTCCCGATCTACACCAATATCTTCGCGCCACCCCTGCCGCGGCCGAGACGCTTCGTGCAACTGGGCCGCGCTCTGCGCGAGCTGGTCGAGTCCTGGCCCGAGGACAAGAGGGTGGCGATCATCGGCACCGGTCATCTCTCCCTGGAACTGGGCGGGCCCCGCCAGTTCGGGGAGCACGGCCCGGATCCGGAGTTCGACCGGAAGGCGGTCGAGTGGATCGCCCGCGGCGACATCGAGGGCTGCCTGTCGGAAGTGACGCTCGACAGTCTCCACCAGCCCGGCAACGCCACCCACGGCTTCATGGACTTCATGCTGATGATGGGGGTGGCCGGTGAGGGGGCCGCGGCCCATCACGTCGACACCCTTGACCTCTTTCACACGATGGAGGCCTACTTCACCTGGTATCCGAACGGAGCGCCGGCATGAGCAAGTACCTGCTCGACAAGTTCCTCTACACCGTCGACCGCGATCCCGCACTGGTCGAGCGCTACCGTGAGAACCCCGTCTCCACCGTGTCCTGGTGGGAGCGGGAGATGGCGGGCAAGCTCCTCAACTGCACCGTCGACGAGCGGACCACCTGGCTCTCCTTCACCGGGGAGGAACGCCGTGCGCTGCGCGAGCACGACCATGTGGCTCTCTTCGAGCTGGGTGCGCACCCCTTCCTCACCCTCACCCTCTTCATCGCCATGTTCGAACGCGACCACGGCCCGCTGGAATACCAGAAGGCCTATGCCAGGGCCATGAACCACATATCCCTGCCCTATCCGGACATCGCCACCTGAACCTCCGCCCGTCAGGGGCGGGTTGAGCGTTCCGTGCCCCCGGCGCGGGGACGGGGCACAGCCGGGGCGGGGAGGTTGTGGAGTACCGCCACATTCCGGGGCGCCGCCCGCGCGTCTAGGTTGCTCCGGCATGACCCCCACCCCTCGGTACCCAGCCCGCCGGGCCACCCTCCCGGCCTCCGTCCTGACCCTGCTCACTGCCTTACTCCTGCTGATGCCGTACCCCGCCTCGGCTCACGCCTCCGCCCGGGCCGATGCCACGGGCATCGCCGGCCCCTCCGGTCCGGGCCATGTCACCGCTCCGGCCCCTGCCTCCGGCGGAGCCCTGCCGGACGGGCCGGGCACGGCGGCGGCCGCCGTCGAGGAGGTGACCGGTTTTGGTTCCAACCCCGGTGCGCTGCGCATGTACCGCTACGTGCCGGAAGGTCTGCCCTCCGGCCGACCGGTGGTCGTGGCCCTGCACGGCTGCGGCCAGAACGCCGCCGGCTACGGAACCGACTCCGGATGGCTCGAACTGGCCGACCGCTGGGGCTTCTCGGTGGTCCTGCCGGGACAGACCGCCGCCAACAACCTCAGTGGCTGTTTCAACTGGTTCCAGAGCACCGACATCGCCCGCGGACAGGGGGAGGCGGCGTCCATCGCCCAGATGGTGTCACGCCAGGTCGCCGACACCGGCGCCGACCGGGCACGGGTCCACGTCACCGGCCTCTCCGCGGGCGGCGGGATGACGGCTGTGATGCTGGCCGCGTACCCGGATCTGTTCGCCGGAGGCGGGATCGTCGCCGGGCTGCCCTACGGCTGTGCGCAGGCGGCCGGTTCACCGTACGTCTGCATGTATGTCGGGGCGGACCGGACAGCGCGCCAGTGGGGTGACCGGGTGCGGGCGGCCGCCGGTTCGTACGGCGGGCCGTGGCCCGCGGTGACGGTCTTCCACGGCACCGCCGACTTCACCGTCAAGCCGGTGAACATGGCCGAGCTGGTCGAGCAGTGGACCGATGTCCACGGCACCGACCAGCAGCCCGACACGAGCGACACGGTCGCCGGCCATCCGCACCGGGTCTACGAGAACGCCGCCGGGAAGCCGGTGGTGGAGACCTACTCCCTCACCGGCATGGGGCACGGCCAGCCGGTGGACCCCGGTACGGGCACCGCACAGTGCGGCCGGACCGCCGCCTATGTGCTGGACGTCGGCCTCTGCGCCGCGTACCGCCTGGGCACGGCCTGGGCCCTGGACTGAGCGCGTCCCCGTTCCTCCTGCTCGCCGAATCCTCCGTGGCCGCGGCCCGGCCGGCGAGCAGGGGGGGGCCGGCCCGGCGCCGGTGCCGGGCCCGCCGCCCGGGGACGGTCCCGGTCCGGCCTCCGCCGTCCGGCTTCCGCTCCGTTCGCCCGGTCGCGAGGGCCTGCTCACAGCCGCCGCAGCCGGGGAAGGCCGGCCAGCGCCGCGAGCAGGGCCAGCGCACCTGCCGCCGCCGACGCCCAGTACGCGGCGGGTGTGCCGAGCCGCTCCACGAGCTGCCCGCCGGCTGCCGCGCCTGCCGCGATACCGGTCAGCAGGCCGGTGTAGGCGGTGGTCATACCCTCGTTGAGCCGGTTTCCGGGGACGAGGCGCTGAATCAGCGACATCCCGGTGACCATCGTCGGCGCGGTGGCCATGCCCGCCACGAACAGCAGCGCGGCCAGCAGCGGCAGGCTCCCGGCGGCCGTCAGCGGCAGAACGCAGACCGTCATCGCCGCCACCCCCGTGGCCAGCCGCACGGCCGGGGAGCCCGCCGGCCGGAGCGCGCCGAACGCCAGTCCCGCCACCCCGGAGCCGGCGGCCTGGAGCGCCAGGACGAGAGCGGCGGCCGCCGAGCCGCCGCCGAGCGTCTGTACGGCCGCCACCGTCGCGACCTCCATGGAGCCGAAGAGGGCGCCGGTCGCCGCGAAGACGCCGAGGACGGCCGGGAAGCCGGGCGCCCGCAGCGGTCCCCGTGAGGTGCCGGACGTTCCCGCCCGCACGGGGGGTTCGGTGTCGCGCCGGCTCGCGAAGAGCAGCATGCCCCCGGTCAGGAGCACGGCGGCGGCCAGCAGCCCGGCCTCGGGGAACACCGCCGTGCACAGCACCATCGCGAGTACCGGACCGAGCATGAAGCACACTTCGTCGACGACCTGTTCGAAGGAGTTGGCGGTGTGCCGGGCCTCGGCGTCGTCCCCGTGCAGGGCTGCCCACCGGGCCCGGGTCATCGAACCCACGCTCGGAATGCCCGCATTGCCCGCGCAGCACAGGAACAGTGCCCAGTCCGGGGCGCCGTACCGGACGCAGAGCAGCATCGCGGCCGTGCCCAGGGCGAAGACCAGGGTGGCGGGCACGGCCACCCGCGTCTGTCCGAGCCGGTCCACCAGCCGCCCGAGCAGGGGCCCGGTGACGGCGGTGACGGTGATGTTGACGGCCGAGACGGCACCGGCCAGGGCGTAGGAGTCGCGGACCAGGGCCAGCATGACGACCGTGGAGACCCCGAGCATGGAGGTGGCCAGGCGCCCCGGGAAGGCGGCGAGCGAGAAGGCGAGGGCACCGGACGGGGCGAAGAGGCGCCGGTACGGGGAGAACGGCCCGCGCCGCCGCTCCGCGGTGCTCCGCACGGCCGGGACGGGGCCACCGGCCCGGGCGCCGGTGCGGGCGGCGTGAGCGGGCGCGGTGGGAGGGGTGCCGGGCCGGGCGGCCGTCCGGCGGGGCACCACAGGGCGTGCGGCGAGGAAAAGGATCACTCCGTCACGGTGGCCGCCGGAGCCCGCGGGGGTCCAACACTTTCTCGCTCGTATTCACGCACCTTCGTTGTCAGACTGGCGGGATGCCCCGGAACATCGACCCCCGCCTGCTGCGCGCCTTCGCGACCGTCGCGGACGAACTGCACTTCACCCGTGCGGCGGCGCGGCTCTACGTCGCTCAGCAGGTGCTCAGCCGCGACGTCCGGCGGCTGGAACAGGCGCTCGGTGCCGAGCTCTTCGTCCGCACCACGCGCAGTGTCGAGCTCACCGCGGCGGGGAAGCGTCTGCTGCCGTACGCGCGGCGCGTCCTGGAGGCCCACGACGATCTGATCGCGGCCTGCTCCGAGGCGGAGGCGGACCGGCCGCTCCTCGTCGACATCGGGGAGCCGGTGTCGACCGGCAACCTGGTACTGGAGGAGGCCCGCCGGATCGCGCCGGCCGCGGGCCCGGAGTTCTACGCCTGCTGCCACTCCGGACTCACCGGCGCCGCCGCCGAGCTTCTCGCGGGCCGGCTCGACGTGTCCTTCGGCCGGATCGCGGGCCTCGACCCGGCCGTCCGCGCCCGCCTGGACCACCTGCCCGTACGGCTGGAGCCGATGGCCGTGGTGCTGCCGGCGGCCCACCGGCTCGCGGGACGGTCCGAGGTGCCGCTCGACGCGCTGGCGGGGGAGAGCGTCTACGCGGCGGCGGGCAACGACGCGACCGCCGAGTGGACCGAGCTGGCCGCGCGGCTCTTCGCGGGCCGGGGCGTCTCCGTCGCACCGCCGCTGCCGCCGATTCAGGGCCGCGACGAATTCATCCGCGTGATGGGCAAGCTGGGCCGGCCTGTCCTCGCGACGTCCCAGTTCATCGAGATGCCCGGCGCGGTGCCGCGGCCGCTCACCGACCCCGTGCCGCTGTCACCGGTCGCGATGGTGTGGCGCCGTGGACTCCGCCATCCGGGGCTGGATCTGCTGCGGACGGTGGCGGGGACGCTCGCCGGCCGGCACGGGTGGCTTCTGCGGCCCGCCGGGTCGTGGCTTCCGGAGGCGGACGAGGCCGCCATGGCGCGCTGACCGGAATCCCGCGGACGGGCACGGCCCGGTCCTCTCGGCCGGGGCGCACCCCGGGGGCGCTCACACGGAGCGTGACCGGCGGGTGAGAGCAAGGTTGCGTGACGGTCACCTGACGCCACGGCCGTGAAACGCGCCGTCCCTAGCGTCGGACGCACGGTGCCGGCTCGATCCGGCCCGGTCCCGAAACCTGTGGAGGCGTGATGACGGCCGCGACGACCGCGCACAAGGGAGGCCGCTGGATCGAGCGGTGGGATCCCGAGAACGAGCAGTTCTGGGAGGCGGAGGGCAGGCACATCGCCCGACGGAACCTGGTCTTCTCGGTGATGTCCGAGCACATCGGGTTCTCGGTGTGGAGCATGTTCTCGGTCCTGGCCCTGTTCATGGGGCCCGAGTACGGCGTCGACCCGGCCGGGAAGTTCTTCCTGGTGGCGGTCGCCAGTCTGGTCGGCGCGACGCTGCGGGTGCCCTACGGTTTCGCGGTGGCCCGGTTCGGCGGCCGCAACTGGACGGTCTTCAGCGCGGCGATGCTGCTGCTGCCCACCACCGCCCTGCTGCTCGTCATGGAGCCCGGCACGTCGTACTCGACCTTCATGCTGGTCGCGGTACTGACGGGTGTGGGCGGCGCCAACTTCGCCTCCTCCATGTCCAACATCAACAGCTTCTATCCGCTGCGCCTCAAGGGCTGGGCGCTGGGGATGAACGCGGGCGGGGGCAACATCGGGGTCGCCGTGGTCCAGCTGCTGGGCCTGCTGATCATCGCGATCGCCGGGGCGGCCAGCCCGCGCCTCCTGCTCGGCATCTACATTCCCCTGATCATCGCGGCCACCGTGTGCAGCGCGCTGTACATGGACAACCTCGGTCCGGTGAAGAACGACGGCGGAGCGGCCAGGGAAGCCGTGAGGGACCGCCACACCTGGATCATGTCCTTCCTCTACATCGGCACCTTCGGCTCCTTCATCGGCTACAGCTTCGCCTTCGGGCTGGTGCTCACCGCGCAGTTCGGCCGCACGCCCCTGCAAGCCGCCTCGCTGACCTTCATCGGCCCGCTTCTCGGCTCGCTGATCCGCCCGGTCGGCGGGCGGCTGGCCGACCGGCTCGGCGGAGCCCGGGTCACGCTGGGGAACTTCGCGTTGATGACGGCCGCGGCCTGCGTGATCGTCATCGCGTCCTTCAGGGCGTCGCTGCCGCTGTTCATCGGCGGCTTCATCGTCCTGTTCGTCCTCACCGGCATCGGCAACGGCTCCACCTACAAGATGATCCCGGGCATCTACCGGGCCAAGGCCACGGCGAAGGGCCTCACCGGCGAGGCGGCGGACGTCTACGCCCGGCGGCTGTCCGGCGCCTCCATGTCGCTGATCGGCGCGGTCGGCGCGTTCGGGGGCCTCGGGATCAACCTCGCCCTCCGCCAGTCCTTCCTCACCTCCCAGTCCGGCACCACGGCCTTCGTCTTCTTCCTCGGCTACTACGTGGTGTGCTCCGCCGTGACGTGGGCCGTATACCTCCGCAAGCCGGCGGCCGCCGCGGAGCAGGCCGGACCGGCGGAGCCGCAGCAGCGGCAGCCCGTCTACGCCGAGGTGTGAGCCCGGGCGCGCGCGGTCCGGTGACGCACCGGGCCGCGCGCCCCGCCGGCGCCGCGTAACACCGGGGACATCGCACCGAACCGACACGGACACCGGGGCTTGGGACGATGGGAGTACGGCCCGGCCGGCCGCCGCGCGCGGGCGGGCCGGGCGGCGGAAGCCCCGCCCATCCCGACCGGACCGAGCAGAAACCCCAGCTGAGCGAGGCAGATCCCATGCAGGACCCGACCCCGAGGCCCGCACCGCCGGACGCCGCCCCGGGCGGCCCGGAGCCGGACGCCCCCGGAGCCGCTTCCGGACCCGCCCCCGCCCCCGGCCCGCTGGCCGGTTTCACCGTCGGCATCACCGCCGCGCGGCGCGCCGAGGAACTGGGCGCGCTGCTGGAGCGCCGGGGCGCCGCCGTGCTGCACGCCCCGGCGATCCGCATCGTGCCGCTGCCGGACGACACCGAACTGCTCGCCGCCACCAAGGACTTGATCGCCGACGCACCGGACATCGTCGTCGCCACCACGGCCATCGGCTTCCGCGGCTGGATCGAGGCCGCCGACGGCTGGGGGCTCGGCGAGGAACTGACCGCCCGGCTGCGCGGGGTGGAACTGCTCGCCCGCGGGCCCAAGGTGCGCGGCGCGATCCGTGCCGCCGGGCTGACCGAGGCGTGGTCACCGGCGTCGGAGTCGATGGCGGAGGTCCTGGACCGGTTGCTCGCCGAGGGCGTCGCGGACCGCCGGCTGGCGGTGCAGCTGCACGGCGAGCCGCTGCCCGGCTTCGTCGAGGCGCTGCGCGAGGCGGGCGCGGAGGTCGTCGGGGTGCCCGTCTACCGCTGGCTGCCGCCGGAGGACATCGGCCCCGTCGACCGGCTGCTGGACGCGGCGGTCGCCCGCTCCCTGGACGCCGTGACGTTCACCAGTGCGCCCGCCGCCGCCGGCCTGCTGGAACGTGCCCGTGCACGGGGCCTGCTGGAGCCGCTGCTGGAGGCGCTGCGCCAGGACGTGCTGGCCGCCTGCGTGGGACCGGTGACGGCGATGCCGCTGCTGGAGCACGGCGTTCCGGCGGCCCGCCCGGAACGTTTCCGGCTCGGTCCGCTGGTGCAGCTGCTCTGCCGGGAGCTCCCGGCCCGCGCCGCGGTGCTGCCGGTCGCGGGCCGCCGGCTGGACATCAGGGGGCACGCCGTCCTGGTCGACGGCGAGCTGCGCGCCGTGCCGCCCGCCGGTATGGCGCTGCTGCGGGCGCTGGCCCGCCGCCCCGGCTGGGTCGTCTCCCGGGCGGAGCTGCTGCGCGCGCTGCCGGGCGCGGGCCGCGACGAGCACGCCGTCGAGACGGCGATGGCCCGGCTCCGCACGGCGCTGGGGGCGCCCAAACTGATCCAGACGGTGGTCAAGCGGGGCTACCGGCTGGCGCTGGACACCGCGTCCGACACCAAGTACGGGGAGAACGCGGCCGGTTGAGGCTCCGGGGGCGGCCGGGTGACGGGCTGCCCGCTTCTGGGCCGTGCCCTGCCGCGGCAGCAGCCACCCGCCGCCGACCCTCCGGGCCACACCCGGGGCCGCGGGCAGGGACGCGGCCCCGCGCCGCCCGCACCGCCGCTCGCCGCCCCGCGGCGCCGTGTCCCGGCGGCCACGGGCTCCGTGCGGCCGGCCCGGAACCGGTTCCGCAGCCGTATCCGGAGCGCCCGCGGACTTGCCCGCCTGTCGTCCGTCCGCCGATGGGTCCCGTCCCACGCCTGTGCCTGGCGGCCCCGGGCGGGCACCCTGGGGGAGGACCATCCCCCACTGGCGCCCGCGCGCGCACGGCACGCTCCGAAGGAGTGACAGGAACATGGCGGCGGCGGCCTCCGGCGACCCGCGTTTCGACACCGGTCGGCTCTGTCTCGACCTGGTGGCCACGGCCGCCGGGCGTCCGCGCGGGCCGGGGGAGCCGGTGGAACGCCTTGACGGTCCGGAGCGGCTGGGTGCCTGGCTGATCCGGTCCGGACTGGTACCGCCGGGCACCGCGCTCGCCGCCGACCACGACTGGCTCGACCGGTTCCGCGAACTCCGCGAGCTGCTCCGCCGCCTGGTCCGCGCCCAGCTGGACGGCTCCCCGGCGGACCGGGCCGGGGTGCGCGCCCTCGGCCCCGACCTGGACCGGCTGAACGCCTTCGCCGCCCCGGCGCCCTCCGCCATCCGCGCCGTACCCGGCCGCGACGGCACCCTCGTCCGCGCGCTCGCCGGCGGTCCCGGCTGCGCGGCGCTCCTCTCCGACGTCGCGCGCGACGCGATACGGCTGCTCACCGACCCCGTGGCCCGGAGCCGGCTGCGCGAGTGCGAGGGCGACTCCTGCTCCCGGGTCTATCTCGACACCTCACGGGGCCGCCGCCGGCGCTGGTGCTCCAGCGAGATCTGCGGAAACCGGGAGCGGGTCGCCCGCCACCGCCGCCGCTCGACGGCCCTCAACGCGGCGCCGCCCGGACAGAGTTGACCATCTTCCCGCGAAACGCCCGCGCTTCGGGCGGTGCCCGCCGCCTGCCGGCCGTCCGCGGAAGTTTTTTCCCGTGGGGTTGAGCAGCTCCGCCGCGGCCTCCGTAACTGTGGGGGAAGCGCAGGCCGGACGGGGGGCGGCCGGACGCAGCGGAAGGTCCGCTCAGCGCTTCGGCGGAGAACTCCCGGGGGGAGAGACGTCACATGCGCACCACAAGTCGCCACAGGCCGCCGGAAAAGGCCGGGATCGCCGTGCTCGCGCTCAGGGCGACGGGGTGCGACGCGGAACGACAAGGACGGCTATGAAAGCGGCGACATTGGAAGCTCCTCGGACCACTGATCGGTCCCCCACGCCGGTGGTCCGAGGACTGGGCGGGGTCCCGTCGCAGACGAGGGCTGCGGGTCCCCGCCCGACCGACGGGCAGTTCACAGCAGTTGGCGTAAGCGTTTCCCCTGAACAAGCTCTCGACCGGGAGGTCCGGGTGCGCAAGGATGCGGCCGTGTCCCATGATCGTCCTTCCAGGACCCGGCACCGCGCCGAGCGATCCCGCTCCGACGAGCCGGTGCCCGACGAAGAGCTGATGCGCGTCATCTACCGTGAGCACGCCGGGCCGTTGCTCGCGTACGTCCTCCGGCTGGTGGCGGGCGACCGCCACCGTGCCGAGGACGTCGTCCAGGAGACGCTGGTACGGGCGTGGAAGAATGTCCACCGCCTCAACCGTGCCACGGGTTCGGTGCGGCCCTGGCTGGTCACGGTGGCCAGGCGTATTGTCATCGACGGTCACCGGAGCCGGCAGGCCCGTCCGCAGGAGGTCGATCCGGCTCCTCTGGAAGTCATGCCCGCGGAGGACGAGATAGACAAGGCACTCTGGCTCATGACGCTCTCCGACGCTCTGGGCGATCTCAGCGACGCGCATCGCGAAGTACTTGTCGAGACCTACTTCAAGGGCCGTACCGTGAACGAGGCAGCAGAGACCCTCGGCATACCGAGCGGGACCGTGCGGTCCCGTGTCTTCTACGCGCTGCGCTCCATGAAGCTCGCACTCGAAGAACGAGGAGTTAGGGCATGACAGCGCCGCCCGAGCGCAATTCGGAGCACGAGGCCGTCGGCGCCTACGCCCTCGGCATTCTGGACCCGGGGGAGGCCGAGCGCTTCGAGCTGCACCTGGCCGGGTGCACCTACTGTGCCGCGCAGCTCGACGAGTTCATGGGGATCGAGCCCCTGCTCGCCAAGCTCGCCGAGACACCGGCAGCCATCCCCGACCCCACCGTTCTGCATTCCAAGCCGAGTCCGCAGGTCCTGCCGAAGCTGCTCGGCGAGGTCAACGCCCACCGGCGCAAGGCACGCCGGCGCGGCCGCTACCTGCTCGCCGCCGCGGCGGCCCTCGTCCTCGGTGGTCCGCCGGTCGCGGTCTGGGCCACGGCGGGCGGTTCCGACGGCGGTTCCGGCAAGCCGCCGGTGCAGGTCGCCTCGGCCCAGGCCGCCTGGGAGGCGATGGACACCAAGGTCTCGGGCACCGACCCGGTCAGCAAGGTCTCGGCCACGGTCGCGACCGAGCAGAAGCCCTACGGCACGGACGTCGTGCTGGAACTGAAGAACCTCAAGGGCCCGGAGAAGTGCAGCCTCTTCGTGATCTCCAAGAACGGCAACGAGGAGGTCGTCGGCTCCTGGTCGGTGCCCAAGTGGGGGTACGGCATCCCGGACAGCCCCGACCCCAAGGGCAAGGAGCCGCTCTACGTCCACGGCACCGCCGCCATGGACGGGAACGAGATCGATCACTTCGAGGTCCGTACCTTCGACGGGGAACGGCTGGCCACGATCAAGAACTGACCGGCCGCCCCGGCGCCACCCCCCACGCCGCCCCACCCCATCCCCCACACCGCCCCCACGCATCTCCCGCGTCACCCCGCTTCCCCCGGCCTCCCCGGCCGGTCCCCTCCCGCTCCCGCCCCGGCCCCCGGCGTCCCCCGCCGCCCTCCCGTCCGCATCCGCGCGGACCACTCGGAGAAGCAGGTGCGCGGAGCACCCCCTTCGCGTACGGTTGACGGCTGCCCAGCACGTCAGAAGGGGGCCCGGGTGGCCGCGCACGAAGCCACGGTCGATTCGGTACGGGACCGCGAGACCGGTGTCGAACAGGAACACCTCGACCAGGTGTACCGAAGGCTGGAAGAGAAGATCCACGAAGCCGAGTTCCTGATGGCCGACGCCGCCCGCCGCGGCCAGGTCGGCACCCCCGGGGCGCTCGCCGAACGGGACGCCCAGGTCTTCCGCGCCGGACTCCACCTCAACCGGCTCAACAGCGAGTTCGAGGACTTCCTCTTCGGCCGCGTCGACCTGCTGGAGGGCAAGGACGGGGAGCGCGGCCCGGACGGCGCCTTCACCTCCGTCGAACCCGCCGACGGCGCCGTGCGCACCGGCGGGGACGGCCGGACGTACGCCGAGATCGCCGAGACGCTCCACATCGGCCGGATCGGCGTCCTGGACACCGACTACACCCCGCTCGTCATCGACTGGCGCGCCCCCGCGGCCGCCCCCTTCTACCGGGCCACGCCCGTGGACCCCGGCCGCGTGGTGCGCCGCCGGGTGATCCGCAGCAAGGGACGCAGGGTGCTCGGTGTCGAGGACGACCTGCTCCGCCCGGAGATGACCGCGACCCTCGGCGGCGAGGAGCTGGCGGTGGTGGGCGACGGCGCGCTGATGGCGGCCCTCGGCCGGGCCCGCAGCCACACCATGCGGGACATCGTCTCCTCCATCCAGGCCGAGCAGGACAAGGTCATCCGGGCGCCCGCCGCCTCCGTCACCGAGGTGGGCGGCGGACCCGGCACCGGCAAGACGGCCGTAGCGCTGCACCGCGCCGCATACCTGCTCTACCAGGACCGCAGACGCTACGCCGGTGGCATCCTCGTGGTCAGCCCCACCCCGCTGCTGGTCTCCTACACGGAGGGCGTGCTGCCGTCCCTGGGGGAGGAGGGGCAGGTGGCGATCCGCGCCCTGGGCTCCCTGGTCGACGGGGCCGAGGCCACGGTCCACGACGAGCCGGCCGTGGCCCGCGTCAAGGGCTCCGCGCGGATGCAGACGGTCCTGCGCCGCGCGGCACGCGGCGCCCTGGAGCCGGCCGGGCCGGGGGCGTCCGCCGGCCCGGGCGCGGGAGGCGGCGGGGGCGGCGGCCAGTTGTCGTTCGACGACCCGGACGCCGGTCCGGGCGGTGCGGAACCGGCGGGCCCGGGGGCCGCGGCCCCCGCGGCGGACCGGCTGCGCGTCGTCGCCTTCGGGGCCCGTGTCGAGCTCGGCGCGGGGGAGCTGCGGGAGATCCGGCGCACCGTCCTCGGCGCCTCCACCCCCGTGAACCTGCTCCGTCCGCGCGCCCGCCGGCTGCTGCTGGACGCGCTGTGGGCGAGGTCCGGCGCGGCCGGCCGGCACAGCGGCGACCCGGAACTGGCGGCCGAGGCGCGCGAGGCCTTCGACGAGGACATCTCCGGCGAGCCGGAGTTCCACGCCTTCCTCGACGCCTGGTGGCCCGAGCTCACCCCGCGCGGCGTGCTGGCCGCGATGGCCGACGAGCGGCGCCTGGGCCGCTGGGCCCGGCGCGTCCTCCAGCCGGGAGAGGTCCGGCGGCTGGCCCGCTCGCTGAAGCGGCTGGGCCCGGACGGCCGTGGCCCGCTGTCGGTCCACGATGTGGCCCTCCTGGACGAACTGCAGACGCTGCTGGGGACCCCGTCCCGGCCGAGGAAGCGCGAGCTGGACCCGCTGGAGCAGCTCACCGGCCTGGAGGAGGTCACCACGTTCGCCGACCGCTCCTCCCGCCGCCGCCCCGACCGGGCCGTGGAGGAGCGCACCGAGTACGCGCACGTCATCGTCGACGAGGCGCAGGACCTCACACCCATGCAGTGGCGCATGGTCGGCCGCCGCGGCCGGCACGCCACCTGGACGGTCGTCGGCGACCCGGCGCAGAGTTCCTGGTCCGACCCGGAGGAGGCGGACGGCGCGCGGGACGAGGCGCTCGGCAGCCGGCCGCGCCGACGGTTCACGCTCACCGTCAACTACCGCAACCCGGCCGAGGTCGCCGAGGTGGCGGCGAAGGTGCTGGCGCTGGCGATGCCCGGCATGGAGCCGCCGGAGGCGGTCCGCTCCACCGGTCTCGTCCCGCGCTTCGCCGTGGCGGAGGGCGACCTGGGCACCGCCGTCCGCGACGAGGCGAGGCGGCTGCTCGCGGAGGTGGACGGCACGGTCGGCGTCGTCGTCGCCATGGAGCGCCGCGAGGACGCCCGGGTCTGGCTGGCCGGTCTGGGGGACCGGGTGGTGGCGCTGGGCAGTCTGGAGGCGAAGGGGCTGGAGTACGACGCGGCGCTGGTGGTCTCGCCGGCCGGCATCGCCGACGAGTCCCCGGCCGGGCTGCGGGTGCTGTACGTCGCCCTGACCCGGGCCACCCAGCGGCTCACCGTGCTCTCCGCCGAGCGGGACGCCCCGGACGCGGACGGGGTCCCCGACCTGCTGCGGGAGTGACGCCGCGGGCTCGGAGACGGGGCGCCGGGACACGTCCGGTGGCGTCCGGCGGCCGGGAGAACGGCCCGGGAAAAGCCGTGGCCGGAGGGAATGGCCCCGGCCGGGGGGAGTGTTACCGTGGATGTGGCACCGGCTCGATCCAAGCCCCCGGGCCCAACCTCAGTCGCTTCGAGCGACCACTTGCCGCGAGGCGAGCATGGCGGGCCGGTGTCGTACAGCTCCGTTCGCAGGGCGTCTCTCCTCCCCGGAGAGGCGCCCTGCGGTGTCTGTCAGGGGGCGTCTCCGGGGGGCTTCCCGGGGGCGTTCCCCGCCGGGGCTCCCGCTGCGCTGCGGTAGGGGTCGCGGCGCTCCCACGCCCACATCGTGGAATACTTATTTCGATTCCGCCCCTCGGTTACCGTCTACCGATCGGTAAATGGCACGATCGGGCAGCGCGCCCTCCGGCGTCCCGCCCACCCCCGGCGCGCCAGGCGAAACCAGAAAAAGCAGAGGAAGTCCGCCATGGCAACGGCGCCCAGCGTCTCCTACTCGATGACCGTCCGGCTGGAGGTTCCCGCCAGCGGGAGCGCCGTCGGCCGGCTCACCACCGCCGTGGAGACCCACGGCGGATCGGTGATCGGCCTGGACGTCACGGCCTCCGGTCACGAGAAGCTGCGCATCGACGTCACCATCGGCGCGACCTCCACCGACCACGCCCAGGAGATCGTCGAACAGCTCCGCGGGATCGAGGGCGTCACCCTCGGCAAGGTCTCCGACCGCACGTTCCTGATGCACCTCGGCGGCAAGATCGAGATGTCGTCGAAGCACCCCATTCGCAACCGCGACGACCTGTCGATGATCTACACCCCGGGGGTGGCCCGGGTCTGCACGGCCATCGCCGAGAACCCCGAGGACGCCCGCCGCCTCACCAGCAAGCGCAACAGCATCGCCGTCGTCACCGACGGCTCCGCCGTGCTCGGCCTCGGCAACATCGGCCCGATGGCCGCCCTCCCCGTCATGGAGGGCAAGGCGGCCCTCTTCAAGCGGTTCGCGGGCATCGACGCCTGGCCGCTCTGCCTGGACACCCAGGACACCGACACCATCGTCGAGGTCGTCAAGGCCATCGCCCCCGGCTTCGCGGGCATCAATCTGGAGGACATCTCCGCCCCCCGCTGCTTCGAGATCGAGGCCCGGCTCCGTGAGGCCCTGGACATCCCCGTCTTCCACGACGACCAGCACGGCACCGCCATCGTCGTCCTCGCCGCCCTCACCAACGCCCTGCGCGTGGTGGGGAAGCGGATGGGCGACGTCCGGGTGGTGATGTCCGGTGCCGGCGCGGCGGGCACGGCCATCCTCAAGCTGCTCCTCGCCGCCGGCGTGAAGCACGCGGTCGTCGCCGACATCCACGGCGTCGTCCACGCGGACCGCGAGGACCTGGTCGACGTCGACCCGGACTCCCCGCTCTGCTGGGTCGCCAACAACACCAACCCGGAGGGCGTCACCGGCACCCTGCGGGAGGCGGTCCGCGGCGCCGACGTCTTCATCGGCGTCTCCGCCCCCAACGTGCTGACCGGCGAGGACGTGGCCGCGATGGCCGACGGTGCGATCGTGTTCGCGCTCGCCAACCCCGACCCGGAAGTGGACCCGGCCGTCGCGCGCCGGACCGCGGCCGTGGTCGCCACCGGCCGCAGCGACTTCCCCAACCAGATCAACAACGTGCTGGTCTTCCCGGGTGTCTTCCGCGGACTCCTGGACGCCCAGTCGCACCGGGTGGACACCGACATGCTGCTCGCCGCCGCGGGCGCCCTCGCCGACGTCGTCGCCGAGGACGAGCTCAACCCGAACTACATCATCCCCAGCGTCTTCAACGACCGGGTCGCCGGCGCGGTCGCGGGAGCCGTCAGCCACGCCGCCAGGACCGTGGGAGCGTCCGGGACGACTGTGACAGGTGCCACGAAGGGCTAGGGGGCGGCGCGTCGCGGAGCCACCGGCTCGTACGGCATGCATAGGGTGACGGGCAGCCAAAACTGCCGCAAACACCCCGAAGCGGCCCTGCCGTGCGCGCCCGGGGGCCGAACGCGGGGCAACACCGGGGTGGAGCGCCGGCGCTCTTCGTGTGACGTCGCAGGGCACCGGATTGGCTTTACCGCCGCAGGTACGGGCAGGATGCGTAACCGGGCGCGAGGGTCTGCCAGCAGACCCGGGTCCGGGGACTGTCCGAGGGCCCTGGCAGCATCGGCTTCGATCTCACGCCTCATCGGCACGTAGAACACGGGAGTACATATGAACCGCAGTGAGCTGGTGGCCGCTCTGTCCGAGCGCGCCGAGGTGACCCGCAAGGACGCGGACGCCGTCCTCGCCGCGCTCGCCGAGACCGTCGGCGAGGTCGTGGCCAAGGGCGACGAGAAGGTCACCATCCCCGGCTTCCTGACCTTCGAGCGCACGCACCGTGCCGCTCGCACCGCGCGCAACCCGCAGACCGGCGACCCGATCGAGATCCCGGCCGGCTACAGCGTGAAGGTCTCCGCCGGTTCCAAGCTCAAGGAAGCCGCCAAGGGCAAGTAAGGACGGCAGCGCGGAGGGCGGCCGCCCCGGGAGGGGGCGGCCGCCCTCCGGCGTCTCCGGATGGTCAGTCTCTGCCGGGTGCGGTCCGGGAACTCGACGTCCGCGCCCCGCGCCGTGAGCTTCTCCATGCTGTGCCGTCCGGGGGGCGGCCCCCGGGCCTCCGGGGGGAGGATGCGGGGGTCGCCCGGGTGGTCAGCGTCTGCCGGTGCGGTTCGGGAGCTCGACGTCCGCGCCCAGGGCCTTGAGCTTCTCCATGAAGTTCTCGTAGCCGCGGTTGATCAGATCGATGCCGTGCACCCGGGAGGTGCCCTGCGCCGCCAGCGCCGCGATGAGATACGAGAAGCCGCCCCGGAGGTCCGGGATGACCAGGTCGGAGCCCTGGAGTTTGGTCGGGCCGGAGACGACCGCGGAGTGCAGGAAGTTCCGCTGGCCGAAGCGGCAGGCGGAGCCGCCCAGGCACTCCCGGTAGAGCTGGATGTGGGCGCCCATCTGGTTCAGCGCCGAGGTGAAGCCCAGCCGCGACTCGTAGACCGTCTCGTGGACGATGGAGAGCCCGGACGCCTGGGTCAGGGCGACGACCAGCGGCTGCTGCCAGTCGGTCTGGAAGCCGGGATGCACGTCCGTCTCCAGCGCGATGGCGTTGAGCGGTCCGCCCGGGTGCCAGAAGCGGATGCCCTCGTCGTCGATCTCGAAGGCGCCGCCGACCTTCCGGTAGGTGTTGAGGAAGGTCATCATCGAGCGCTGCTGGGCGCCGCGCACGTAGATGTTGCCGTCGGTGGCGAGTGCCGCGCTCGCCCAGGAGGCCGCCTCCAGGCGGTCCGGGAGCGCCGCGTGGTTGTAGCCGCCGAGCTTGTCGACGCCGGTGATCCGGATCGTCCGGTCCGTGTCCATGGAGATGATGGCGCCCATCTTCTGCAGGACGCAGATGAGGTCCTCGATCTCCGGTTCCACCGCCGCGTTCGTCAGTTCGGTGACACCCTCGGCCAGCACGGCCGTCAGCAGCACCTGCTCCGTCGAGCCGACGGACGGGTACGGCAGCCGGATCTTGGTGCCGCGCAGCCGCTGCGGGGCCTCCAGGTACTGGCCGTCCGCGCGCTTCTCGATCGTCGCGCCGAACTGCCGCAGCACCTGGAAGTGGAAGTCCACCGGCCGGCCGCCGATGTCGCAGCCGCCCAGGCCGGGGATGAAGGCGTGGCCCAGGCGGTGCAGCAGCGGGCCGCAGAAGAGGATCGGGATGCGTGACGAGCCCGCGTGGGCATCGATGTCGGCGACGTTGGCGCTCTCGACGTGGGACGGGTCGAGAACCAGCTCGCCGGCCTCGCCGGGGCGGACGGTGACGCCGTGCAGCTGAAGCAGCCCCCGGACCACTCTGACGTCGCGGATGTCCGGGACGTTGCGGAGCCGGCTCGGTTCGCTGCCGAGCAGTGCGGCGACCATGGCCTTGGGCACGAGGTTCTTCGCGCCGCGGACACGGATCTCGCCCTCCAGCGGGGTACCGCCGTGGACAAGCAGGACATCGTCGATGCCGGTCATGGATCTCGCGTTCCTGGAGTGGGACTGGGACCAAAGCCAAATGGTAAGCGCCGTCAGGCCCCCCGCCGTAGGGCCGGGAGGGGTAGTGCCAGGTCGTCCGCAGGTCAGGGGTTTGTCACAACACGTATGGTGCGTCTTCCACGTCACAGGGTTACGAAACGGGCCGGGAACGGGCCCGCGACGCCCGGCCGGGGGGCGCGCCCCCGCTGCCGCCGTACGCCCCCGCGGGCCCCGTCCCCGTCGCATTGTGGACTCCCCGCGGGGCCCTCCGGTGCGGGATCATGTGGGCATGACGGAGGTGTCCTCGCTCACCGGGCGGCTGCTGGTCGCGACACCGGCGCTGGCCGACCCCAACTTCGACCGCGCGGTGGTGCTGCTCCTCGACCACGACGAGGAGGGCTCGCTCGGCGTGGTCCTCAACCGGCCGACACCGGTCGATGTCGTCGACATTCTGGAGAACTGGGCGGGGCTGGCCGGTGAGCCCGGAGTCGTCTTCCAGGGCGGTCCCGTCTCGCTCGACTCCGCGCTCGGCGTGGCCGTCGTGCCGGGCGAGGGCGGATCGGCGGCCGGCGGGGGGCCGCTGGGCTGGCGGCGGGTGCACGGCGCGATCGGCCTCGTCGACCTGGAGACCCCGCCCGAACTGCTGGCCGCGGCCGTGGGCAGCCTCCGGATCTTCGCCGGGTACGCCGGCTGGGGACCGGGCCAGCTGGAGGAGGAACTGGCGGAGGGCGCCTGGTACGTCGTGGAGTCCGAACCCGGCGACGTCTCCTCGCCCGCGCCCGAGCGGCTGTGGCGGTCGGTGCTGCGCCGGCAGCGCAGCGGGCTGGCGATGGTCGCCACCTACCCGGACGACCCGACCCTCAACTGACGCCCGCCGCGTCCCGGTCCCACACCGGTTTTCACCGGGCGTCGGGCATGGGGCTCTCCGGCCCGTCCCAGTACCCTGGGGACCCATGAGCACTCTTGAGCCCGAGCGCGGGACAGGGACCGGCACCCTCGTAGAACCGACACCCCAGGTGTCGAACGGCGACGGCGACCACGAGCGCTTCGCCCATTACGTCCAGAAGGACAAGATCATGGCGAGCGCGCTCGACGGCACCCCCGTCGTGGCGCTCTGCGGCAAGGTCTGGGTTCCCGGCCGCGATCCGAAGAAGTACCCGGTCTGCCCCATGTGCAAGGAGATCTACGAGTCCATGGGCGCGGGCGGCGACAAGGGCAAGGGCGGCAAGGGCGACGGCAAGTAGCCGTCCCGCCGCGCCCCCGTCCTCCACGGCCCGGCGGACGTGCCCCGTGCACGCCCGCCGGGCCGCGCGCACCCGCGGGCGGCCCGGCAGGGCCCGGAGTCCGGTCGACCGGCCTGCCCCTCCTCTCCCCGCACCGGAACCGGCGGCCCCTCCCGGACATCCGGTCGACCGGCCTGCCCGATCGTGTGAGCCGCGGACGGAACACGAACGCGAGCGGAACGCTGCGGAAGCGTTGATCCGATCAAGGCGTCGGCACCGTAAAGTTCCGCGTGAGTGCTGAGCCACTCACGCGGGTGACAGCTCCTGCACGCGGGCCGGCACCCGCCAGAGGTGGGGACCGGCCCTTCGCCGCCCCCCGCGCAGCGGGACCGCGAAGATGTGCCAGAGTTGCCACGTCCGGGCTGTGAGCACGTACCGTACGGCGGAACAGGCGGGACACCGGGAAGGGGCAGCTGGGTTGACCACGCACGCACCGCGGGCGGCGCGCACGGTAACGCTGCCGTCCTCGCTCGACGAGGCCGTGGCGGCGCTCTCCGCCATGCCGGCCGCCGTGCCCGTCGCGGGCGGCACGGACCTCATGGCCTCGGTCAACTCCGGACTGCTGCGCCCCGCGGCGCTGGTCGGCCTCGGCCGGATCAACGAGACCCGCGGCTGGCAGTACCAGGACGGCCACGCCCTGCTCGGTGCCGGACTCACCCACGCCCGCATGGGCCGCCCCGACTTCGCCGCCCTCATCCCCGCCCTCGCCGCCGCCGCACGCGCCGCCGGCCCGCCGCAGATCCGCAACGCGGGCACCCTCGGCGGCAACATCGTCACCGCCGCGCCCACCGGCGACTCCCTGCCCGTGCTGGCGGCCCTGGAGGCCACCCTGGTCATCGCGGGTCCGGAGCACGGCCGCCGCGAGATCCCGGTCAGCCATCTGCTCGCGGGAATGGAGATGCTGCGCCCCGGTGAACTCGTCGGCTGGGTGCGGGTACCGCTGCTGCACGCACCGCAGACGTTCCTCAAGGCCACCGGCCGCACCGGTCCCGGCAGGGCCACCGCGTCCGTCGCCCTCGTCCTCGACCCGGCCCGGCGGAGTGTCCGCTGCGCCGTCGGCGCCGTCGCGCCGATGCCGCTGCGGCCGCTGGAGGCCGAACGCTGGGTCGCCGGGCTCATCGACTGGGACGGCGAGCGCGGTCTGGCGCCCGAAGCGTGCGCGGCCTTCGGCGAGTACGTCGCCGGCGCCTGCATCCCGGACCCGGCACCGGGCGAGGACGGCTCCGAGCCGCCCGCCCTGCCGCCGGCCGTTCTGCACCTGCGGCGTACGGTGGCCGCACTGGCCCGCCGAGCTCTGGGGAGGGCGCTCGCATGACCAACGACCAGCCTCAGCACCCGCAGGGGCCGTACTCCGACGAGGAGGAGCGGCCGGCGGGAGGCTGGCGGCCGACCGCGCAGAGCGGCGAGTTCGACTCCGAGGCCACGGCCTTCGTCCAGCTCCCGGAGGGGCTGCTCGACCCGTCGGCGGGCCGCGAGCCGCTGGCCGCGCCCGGCCAGGGCTACGCGCCCCCGCCCGTGGAGGCCGCGTACGGCGAGCCCCCGGAGGGCGGCCAGTGGACGATGCCGTACACCGATCCGGGTGCCGGACCGCAGTACCCGTGGCAGCAGCAGCCGCAGCAGCCGCCGCAGCAGCAGCAGGGCCACGGGCACGGCGGCCACGAGCAGGGCCGGGAGACCGGCTGGCCGCCCGAGGAGAGCACCGGGCACGGCGGCGAACAGCACACCGGCGCATGGAGCGTGCCCCCGGCGGCGGACGACGCCCCCGACGAGTCGGGGGAGTATCTGGTCGGCGGTGCCGCGGCCCCCGCGCCCGGACCGTGGAGCGCCACCGGAGCCGCCGCGGGCGACGGCTGGGACCAGCACGGCGGAGCCGCCGGCGAGCAGGGCGGGCCCGGCGCCGGCGGTCCGCCGGCCGGGGACACCGGCCCGCAGCAGTGGGGGTACGCACCGGGCGGGCAGCAGCCGCCCGCGCACCGGCAGGACCAGCCGGCCAACGTCCCCGCGCCGGGCGACACCTGGTCCGACGCGTGGGAACGGCCGGCCCCCGCGAACGCCCCCGGCCCGGCTCGGGACACCGGCGGCGCCTGGGGAACTCCCGCACCCGGCACGGCCGGTGACCCCGGAGACGGCTCCGGTTCCGCTCCGCCCGAGCAGTGGACCGCGCACGGCGCGCGGGAGGCCGCCCCGGCGGGCGGCCCGGTGCCGTACGGCGACGACAGCGACAGCCGCGACGACAGCGACGGCCGCGGCGTCCGCACGGACACCGGCGCCGCCCCCGGCACCACCGCACCCGCCGGCCCCGGGGAGGAGGCCCGGTCCGCCCCTTCCGGCGACTGGCGGCCCGGCGCCGCCGACGGCACCCCGGCCGGGGGGGACGGCGCCGACCGGGTCCGCGGCGAGACCGGCGAGCCGCCCCGGACCGGTGAGCACGCCCCCGGGCAGCGGACCACAGCCGGGCACCCCTCCGGCGACGGCGCCGGCGACGGCGACGGCTCCCGAGACGGCGGCGGCAGCGACACCGCGCCGGACGGCCCGGCCGGGCCCGGGGAGGCCGGCGCGGAGGAGCCGGACGGGCCGGACACGCCCCCCGAGATCATCCTCGACGCGCACAGCGAACACCCCTACGCGTCCTACGTCCTGAGGGTCAACGGCATCGACCGCCCCGTCGCCGACGCCTGGATCGGTGAATCCCTGCTGTACGTCCTCCGGGAGCGGCTGGGCCTGGCGGGAGCCAAGGACGGCTGCTCCCAGGGCGAGTGCGGGGCCTGCTCCGTCCAGGTCGACGGCCGGCTCGTCGCCTCCTGCCTGGTGCCGGCCGCGACCACCGCCGGCTCGGAGGTGCGCACCGTCGAAGGGCTGGCCGCGGAGGGCACCCCCTCCGACGTCCAGCGGGCGCTCGTCGCGGGCGGCGCCGTGCAGTGCGGATTCTGCGTACCGGGCCTGGCGATGACCGTCCACGACCTGCTGGAGGGCAACCACGCCCCGACCGAACTGGAGACCCGCCAGGCGCTCTGCGGCAACCTGTGCCGCTGCACCGGCTACCGGGGTGTGCTCGACGCGGTCCGCGAAGTCGTCGCCTCCCGCGCGGAGTCGGCGGAGGCGGCGGCACAGACGGCGGCCGACGCGGAAGCCGCGGCAGCGGACGCGGAGGCACGGGCCGCCGAGGAGACGGCAGCGGAGCAGACCGCCGGCGGCCTCCCGCAGGGCCCGCACCCGGGACAGCCCCACGAGGCGCAGTCCTACGGCGGGCAGCCCTACGACGAGCGGGCCCACGGCCCGGCGGGCCACGGCATCGGCGCCCACGGCAGCGGCGACTACGGCAACGGCAACGGCCACATCCCCGCGCAGGCGCCGCACGGCGGCCCCCACATCCCCCATCAGCCGGGCCCGCCCGGCAACGGCACCCCCCCGCCCCGAGGCCGCGCGTGAACCCCGGTCTCTTATACAC
>NZ_JAGPXX010000030.1 GCF_018070345.1 Streptomyces sp. F63 | reverse complement strand
CGGAAGCTAAGCCTTTCAGCGCCGATGGTACTGCAGGGGGGACCCTGTGGGAGAGTAGGACGCCGCCGAACAATTCTTGTGAAAGCCCTGTCGGGAACTCCGGTTCCCAACAGGGCTTTCTCGCGTTTGCGGACTCTCGGCCCGGGCTTTCCCTGCCGGCCTACAGTGAATCCATGCGCTACGACCTGGTCATATTCGACAACGACGGTGTGCTGGTGGACAGCGAGCCGATCTCGAACCGGGCGCTCGCCGCCTGTCTGACCGAGCTCGGGCACCCCACCACCTACGAGGACTCCCTGCGCGACTACATGGGCTCCGCCATGCACCGCGTCCATGACCTCGTCCTCGAGCGCTCCGGGCGCCGGCTGCCGGACGACTTCGACGAGATCTTCCACCGCCGGGTTTTCGAGGAGTTCCGGCGCCGGCTCCAGCCTGTCGCCGGCGTGGCCGGGGTGCTGGCGGGGCTGGCGGCCGCGGGTGTTCCGTACTGCGTGGCCTCGTCCGGCAGCCACGAGCGCATTCGTGTCACTCTCCGCACCACCGGCCTGTACGACCATTTCGGCGAGGAGCGCATCTTCAGTTCCCAGGACGTGGGGCGCGGCAAGCCGGCGCCGGATCTCTTCCTGCACGCGTCCGCCGAGATGGGGGTACCGCCGGAGCGCTGCGCGGTGGTCGAGGACAGCCCGCTCGGAGTCCGGGCCGCCGTGGCCGCGGGCATGGACGTCTACGGTTTCACCGCGTTGACCCCCGCAGCCGAACTGGCGGAAGCCACCGCCCTGTTCTCGTCGCCGGCCGAGCTGCCGGCCCTGCTCGGCCACGGTCACGGTCACGGCCACGGTGATGGCCGTGACCGGGACGCGGCGGACAGGGCCGTCTGAGCCATCCGGGCCGCCACCCCTCGTTCGTGCCACGCGCCCGTTTGGTTCGGCTCTCAACGGGACCGATACGGTGGTCGGTATGAGCGGTCGTGCGCAGCTGATGTGGGACGAGGCGGTCACCCACTATGACTTCGGTCCCGACCATCCGATGGATCCGGTGCGGCTCGCGCTGACCATGCGTCTGGTCGAGGCTTTCGGGCTCGACCGCGAACTGCGGGTCGTCTCGGCCCCGGCAGCGGGGGAGTCGACGCTGCGGCTGGTCCACCGCGGTGACTATGTGGAGGCGGTGCGCCGGGCCTCGGCCGATCCCGCCTCCGCGGACGGTTCCTACGGTCTCGGCACCGAGGACGACCCGGCCTTCAGCGGAATGCACGAGACCTCGGCATTGATCGCCGGGCAGTCGGTGGGCGCGGCCGAGGCCGTGTGGCGCGGGGACGTCCAGCACGCGGTCAACTTCGCCGGGGGACTGCACCACGCCATGCCGGGCGCCGCTGCCGGCTTCTGCATCTACAACGACGCGGCGCTGGCCATCGCGCGGCTGCTGGAACTCGGTGCGGAGCGTGTCGCGTACGTCGATGTGGACGTGCACCACGGAGACGGCGTACAGGCGGCGTTCTGGAATGACCCCCGGGTGCTGACCATCTCCCTCCACGAGCACCCGCGCACCCTGTTCCCGCAGACCGGCTGGCCGGAGGAGACGGGCGGGGAGGGAGCCGAGGGCAGCGCGGTGAACGTGGCGCTGCCCGCCGGGACCACCGACGACGGTTGGTTGCGGGCCTTCCACGCGGTGGTCCCCGAGCTGCTGTCGGCCTTCCGCCCGCAGGTGCTGGTGACCCAGCACGGCGCGGACACGCACATCGAGGATCCCCTCGCCCACCTCGCCGTCAGCCTCGACGCGCAGCGCGCCGTGCAGGCGGCTTGCCACGGCTTGGCGCACGAGCACGCGGAGGGCCGCTGGGTCGCCCTGGGCGGCGGTGGGTATGCCGTCGCCGATGTCGTACCGCGGTCCTGGACACACCTGGTGGCGATCGCGGCCGGCCGCCCGATCGATCCCAGGGCGGAGACGCCCGAGGACTGGCGGCAGGAGGTCTACGCCAGGACCCGGCAGTCGGCGCCGCGGCGGATGACCGACGGACGGGAGCCGTGGTGGCGCGACTTCGAGGACGGCGGCTACGACCCGGCGGACCGCCTGGACCAGGCGGTGCTCGCCACACGCCGCGCGGTGTTCCCGGCACACGGGCTGCTGCCGTGACCGCAGGCCCGCCGTGCCCGTAGCCGCAGCCCCGGCGTGCCTGTCGTAACACCCGCTTGCTGGGCCGGTCGTGGGAGGTCTTCCCGATACGCCGACGGGACCGGGGCGCGTGCGACAGCATGGGGCGGGTGCCGAGTTCTCCGGAGCCGAATGCCGGCGTGCCGCCTCCGGGCGTGCCGCGTTCCGCCGTGCCCAGCCGTGGTGAGCTGCGCGCCCATCTGGCGGCGGTCCGGCTGGCGGGCGTCGTGGCCACCTCACGCGAGCGGAGCCTGCGCAGTTACCGTCTCTTCGCGGCCCGCGACCCCCGGCTGCTGCTCGGGCTCGAACCCGAACGGGCCTGGGAGGAGTGGGAGTTGCTGCGGCTGATGGCCGACCGGTGTGGAGTCTCCGGGAATCCCTCCCATACGGTCGGCCCCGAGACGATCGATCCCGACCGCACGCTCGCGGCCCTGGACGCCTTCGCGGACCGGCTCGCCGCCGCCGCCGGGGCCCGTCTCCCGGTGCTGTTCGGAACCGGTCACCCGCACCGGCTCCTGGATTTCTACGCCTCTTTGGCGGCTGCCCTCTCGGCGGCGGGATGCCCTGTCCTCAGCCCGGCGCAGGGGAGATGTATCGACATAACGACCCGGTTCGGTCTACGCATCCACCGTATCGACTACGTACGCGGGGTCGCCCTCGTCCGCGAAACCGGCCGGCCCGGACCAGGGGCCGCGGCGGGTGCGCACAGCCACTCGCCGCTCCCGGTTCGCATGGTTCTCGCTGCGGCCGCCGACTCTTCCGGGCCGCTGCCCGCGCTCGTGATCGGCGACCACGGCTGGATCTGCGGCGCAGGTCAACTGGGCATTGAGGCCATGGGGCCGGCCGATGCGGACGACCCCGCGCCGTTCGTGGGGGAGGCCGAGGGAAGGGTGTCGGTCGCCGTTCCACTTGATGACGCCGTGCGGTCCGCTTACTACCGGCCGCTGACGCGCTATGTACTCAATCGGGCGTGTCTGTCCCAGTAGGAGAGTGAACGCTGCTCCTCTTCCCCACTCGTATCACCCGCCCCTACTCTGGGAGTGAGCGCGCAGCGACAAGGAGTCACCGGAGGGGAAGCCGGTGGCCGTCAGGTGCGGAAGGTTCAGGTGTCTCTATGGCTGGTGGCGAAAGGCCTCTCAATGAGGTCGTGTTCCTGACCGTGGCGGAAGTCGCCGCGGTGATGCGAGTGTCGAAGATGACCGTGTACCGCCTGGTGCACAGCGGTCATCTGCCTGCCATCCGGGTGGGGAGGTCCTTCCGCGTCCCGGAGCAGGCGGTCCACGAATATCTCCGCGAGTCCTATGTGGGGGTGGAGACCGCCTGACGGTGACCCTCGGATTACGTCCATCACGCGGCGGCGGGTAGGCTGGGCCGACGTAGGTAGTGTGGGCTCGGACGCCCCGCACCGAGTGATGCGAAGTAAGCGAGGGTAGTCGTGGGCTCTGTTATCAAGAAGCGGCGCAAGCGGATGGCCAAGAAGAAGCACCGCAAGCTGCTCAAGCGCACCCGCGTCCAGCGTCGCAACAAGAAGTAAGAAGCAGGCGACGCGGACGTCAGCCGCCCTTCCGCCCCGACGGCGGGAGGGCGGCTCTGCTGTTTCACGGGGGTGGCCCGTGAGATCCGGACGGGACGCCCTGTTCCGGAAATGGACCCTTCCCGTGCCGGGGGACATCACAGGGCGACAACCAGGGGATACGGTGACCGACAGAATCCTCACAGCCTGACCACGGTCGGAAGGAAGGCGCGGATATTGGGCAGGGTCGTGCTCGTCACCGGTGCCGGCAGGCAACTCGCGGGCCGCTTCGTACGGCGCGTCCAGCGGGAGCCCGACGTCGCCCGGGTGATCGCCGTGGACTCCGTGCAGCCCGAACGCCACTTGGGCGGGGCCGAGTTCGTACAGGCCGACATCCGGCAGCCCACCATCGCGAGGGTGCTCGCCGAGTATGCCGTCGACACGGTCGTCCACCTGGACGTCACCGGCACGCCGGCCCCCACTTTCGGAGTCGGCTCCGGCAGGAACCCCCGGGGCCGGGCCGTGCTCAAGGAGACCAACGTCATCGGCACGATGCAGCTGCTCGGCGCCTGCCAGAAGGCGCCGTCCGTGCAGCGGCTCGTGGTGAAGTCCAGCACCAATGTGTACGGTTCGGCGCCGCGCGACCCCGCCGTCTTCGACGAGTCCACTCCGCCCAAGTCGCTGCCCAGCGGAGGCTTCGCCAAGGACACCGTCGAGGTCGAGGGGTATGTCCGCGGCTTCGCCCGGCGGCGTCCCGATGTGGCGGTGTGCGTGCTGCGCTTCGCCAACATCCTCGGGCCGCACGCCGACACCCCCCTCGCCGAGTACTTCTCCCTCCCGGTGCTGCCGACCGTCCTCGGATACGACCCGCGGCTCCAGTTCGTCCACGAGGACGATGTGATGGAGGTGCTGCGGATCGCGTCCTCCGAGCCCCGGCGGGGCACCCTCAACAGCGGTACGTTCAACATCGCGGGCGACGGTGTGCTGCTGCTGTCGCAGGCCGCCCGCAGGCTGGGCAGGCCGACCCTGCCGCTGCTGCTGCCGGCCCTCGCCTGGGTGCGTTCGGCCCTGCGGGTCGTCGGCATGACGGACTTCTCGCCCGAGCAGGTCCGGCTGCTCACCCACGGACGGGTCGTGCGCACCACCGAGATGCGGCAGACCCTCGGCTTCGAGCCCGCGTACTCGACGGCCGAGACCTTCGCCGACTTCGTGCACAGCCGGACGCCCGGCCTCCTGCCGCCGGAGCGGCTGGCCCATGCCGTCGACCGTGTCGCCGAGGCGCTGCTGGACCAGCCGGCGGATGCCGCGGGCGGTGACGGCCACCATCGATCCCACGCCACCTGAGGAGCACAGCCAGCATGGCGGACGCCAAGGTCATCCCGTTCGGTGAGGACCGGCCCCGAGGGGCGGGTGAGCGTTCGGCGCGACGCCGCACCGGGCGGAGAAGGGCCACCGACGCCGGCGGCCCGGAGGCGGGCGAGGCGCCGCTGAGTGCCGTTCCCGGTGGGAACGGAGCCGGTGACGGCGGTGACGGACACGGGGAGGGGGACGGCGGAGCCGAGGGCCCGCCGGAGGAGTCACCGTCCCGGGGCCGCGGAGCCGACGGTTGGGAACGCCGCCTCGCGCAGGGCCTGGCGTTCCTCCGCCGCCGCGTCACCGGTGAGTACGAGGTGGACGAGTTCGGGTACGACGAGGACCTCACCGAGCACGTTCTGATGTCGGCCCTGCGGCCGCTGTACGACAAGTACTTCCGGGTCGAGGTGCGGGGCATCGAGAACATCCCCTCCGAGGGAGGGGCGCTCGTCGTCTGCAACCACTCCGGGACGCTGCCGCTCGACGGTCTGATGCTCCAGGTCGCCGTCCACGACAACCACCCGGCGGGCCGGAACCTGCGGTTGCTCGCGGCCGATCTGGTCTTCATGCTGCCGGTCGTCAACGAGCTGGCGCGCAAGGCCGGTCACACGCTCGCCTGCGCCGAGGACGCCGAGCGGCTGCTGGAACGCGGCGAGGTGGTCGGGGTGATGCCCGAAGGCTTCAAAGGCATCGGCAAGCCCTTCTCGGAGCGCTATAAACTTCAGCGGTTCGGACGGGGCGGCTTCGTTTCCACGGCGCTGCGGGCGGGGGTCCCGATCGTGCCGTGTTCGATCGTCGGTGCGGAGGAGATCTATCCGATGGTCGGCAATGCCCGGACGGTCGCCCGGCTGCTGGGTCTGCCGTATTTCCCGATCACGCCCACCTTCCCCTGGCTCGGCCCTCTGGGCGCCGTGCCGCTGCCGACGAAGTGGACGATCCAGTTCGGCGAGCCGATTCCGACGGACGGTTACGCGCCCGAGGCCGTCGAGGACCCGATGCTGATGTTCAACCTCACCGACCAGGTGCGGGAGACCATTCAGCACACCCTGTACAAGCTGCTGGTCGAGCGCCGCTCGGTCTTCTTCTAGCCGGCCGCCCCCGCGCCGGCCGCCCCCGCGCCGGCCGCCCCCACGCCGGCCGCCCTCCGCGCCGGCCGCCCCCGCGCCGGCCGGTCCGCCGTAGTACGCCCCGGGCCCCTTCCGGCGGGTGCCGGAAGGGGCCCGGGGGCGGCATGGCGGTGCCGTCCGTGGGGAAGCCGCTCGTGCTGTGACCTTCCCGGTCACAGCACTAGCCCGCGGCGTCCTCGTCGAGGCCGAAATCCGGGAACAGGCCCGGGAACAGGGGCGGGATGGTGATGTCCGGTTCCTGCGGGGTGTTCTCCCCGCCGTCGCCGGAGGCGGACGGAGCGCCGGTCTCGGGCGGGTCGAGCAGATCTTCCGTGCCGCCGATGAGCCCGTCCTCCCACTGCTCCGCGGGGCCGGAGCCGGAACCCGGGCCGGAGAGCGAGGGTTCGCTTCCGCCCGTGCCGCTCTCGGACGGGCCGGTGCGGGGTGCTGCCGACTCCCGGGGTCCGCTCTCCGGACCGGCCGGGCCCGAGGAACGGCCGAAGGGGCCCCGGACCTCGGAATCACCGGTGTCCGGAGGGCCGGGGAGCAGGGACTTCAGCGGGTCCACCTCGCGCTCTATGGCTTCCATGACGGCCGTGACGTCGTCGCGTACGTCCCCGAGCTGCTGTGGCAGACGGCTGCGGAGGGAGCGCCAGCCCTCGCCGTGCGCGCGGGTGAAGGAGTCCAGCACCTCGATGGGGGCCAGTGAGCCGTTCCGCTCGTAGACGGAGCTGAGCAGGCGGTGGCCCTCTGCGGCGTCGTGCCGCATGCCCGCGAGGGCACGGCGGATCTCGCCGAGGGACTCCTCGTCCAGATCTCCCGCGCGGCCGCGCTCCATCAGCCGGTCGGCCTCGCGCAGCCGGGTGGAGGCCTGGTCGAGGTAGAGCTTGCCCGTTTCGCGGTCGTCCTCGGCCATGCCGCGCTTCAGGTCCTCCATACCGCGCTTGAGGCCGTAGAGCGAATCGCCGGGCAGCGCGTCGGAGCTGGCGGCGGCCACTCCGCCGAACGCCCCGGCCGCGACGCCCACCGTCAGCCCGCCGGCCGCCAGCCCCTTGGACCAGCGTGAACGCGGGCGCATCCTGCCGAGTCTCTTCCGGTGGCGGGCGTGCGCGCCGGAGCGCTGGCCGGGCACCGGCGCGGGCGCGGCGTCGCTCTCCTCGCTCCCGGAGCCCGCGGTCCCGTCGGCGAACATGGTCTCCATGGCGGCGACCAGCCGGGCCCGTTGGACCGTTCTGACCTCCGGGTCCAGCCGGGGCGCCGGCAGTTCACCGAGCCCGGTGGCCAGGGCCAGCAGTCTCCCCAGCCCGGGGTCGTCCGCCGGTGGTTCGGGCCGCTGCTCGTCCAGGGCTTCGGCGAAGGCGTTCGCCCGCCGGTGCGCCGATACGGATCCGATCACAGGCGGCACCTCCTCTCCTCATCAGCTGCGACTCCCGGGCCGATGGGGGCGGTTGCCGGACTTGAGCGCGACCACTCGAAAGAGTGATGTGTAGCAAGCGTGGCGCAACCGCTGGGAGTCTGCATTCCGCACAACGAGCGGCTCCGCGATGGGGTTACGCGGGAACGGCGGCCGTTCCACGCCGGGTGGCGTGGGCTGCTCCGTCCGGCGGAACCGGCGGGCGGGGCATGCCGGGCCGGACCGGTCAGCGGGCGTCCTCGGGCAGCAGGCGCGCGAGGGTGCGCACCGCGCGATATTGCAGGGTTTTGATGGCGCCTTCGTTCTTGCCCATCGCCCGCGCCGTCTCCGCGACCGACATGCCCTGGAGGAAGCGGAGAGTCACGCACTCCTGCTGCTGGGGGTTGAGCCGGCGGACGGCGTCCAGGAGCGTGGCGTTGGACAGGGACTCCAGGACGGAGTCCTCCGGGCTGCGTTCCACCTCGTTGGCGTCGAGCATCTCGCCGGTGGTGATCTCCAGCCGGAAGCGGCTGGACTTGAAGTGGTCGGCGACGAGGTTGCGGGCGATGGTCACCAGCCAGGCGCCGAAGTCCCGGCCCTGCCAGGTGAAGGTGGAGATGCGGCGCAGCGCGCGGAGGAACGTCTCGCTGGTGAGGTCCTCGGCGGTGGCCCTGCTGCCGACGCGGTAGTAGATGTAGCGGTACACCGTGTCGGCGTACTGGTCGTAGAGGCGGCCGAAGGCTTCGGCCTCCCCGTCCTGCGCCCGCTCGACCAGGTCCATCATGCGGCGGCTGTCGCCGTCGGCCGCGGGGCGCCGGGCGGTGGAGGCGCGGCCGCCTCCGGCCCCCGCCGCGCCGGAGGCGAGGGGGACTCTTCTGTTGACGGCGGCGGGAACACCGGCCGCGATGGACGGCAGGGCGAAGGCGGGGACGGCGAGAGCCGGCGCGGCGCAGGCGGAGGGGACGAGGTCGCGCAGCTGGTCGAGGACCGCGGCGCGGAGTGTGGCCAGGCCCGAGGCGTCAACCCCGACATGTGGGTACACGGGACTCCCAGAGGCAGAGCTTCCATCACGTGCAGTGCGGAACCGTTCACCCGGTGCAGGGGATCGTGGGAACCGGTATTGCGTCTGAGGAGAATAACGCTTCGTGTAGGCAGTGCTACGCCTAGTTGCTCAAATCGCCGATTAGTTCCCGTGCGTTATGGAATGCTGATCGATCAAATATCGAACGAGGCGCGGAGTCTGACTGTTTTTCTGCACCTTCTGTCCGATTCCGGTGCGGGATATGGTGATGCGCGGATTCCGGTTCGGTTCCGGCGCGAGCGGGCGCGGCTCCGGCGGGGCCGGGCGGGGCGCCGCTACCGCCGGCGTCGGTGCAGTGCGGCGGCGGCCGCGGCCCCGCCCGCGAGGGCTCCCACGCCGGCGGCCGCCGGGATGCCGACCTTGGCGGCCTTGCGGGCCGTGCGGTAGTCCCGCAGCCGCCAGTCGTGCTCCCGGGCGTGCCGCTTCAGCTTGGTGTCCGGATTGATCGCGTACGGATACCCGACGATCGAGAGCATCGGGATGTCGTTGTGCGAGTCGCTGTACGCGGCGCAGCGCGCCAGGTCCAGGCACTCCGCGAGCGCCAGCGCCCGTACCGCCTCCGCCTTGGCCGGGCCGTGCAGCGGCTCGCCCACCAGCCGGCCGGTGTAGACGCCGTCGACGGACTCGGCGACCGTGCCCAGCGCGCCGGTGAGCCCCAGCCTGCGGGCGATGATCGTGGCGGCCTCCACCGGGGCGGCGGTGACCAGCCACACCTTCTGGCCCGCGTCGAGATGGGCCTGGGCCAGTGCCCGGGTGCCGGGCCAGATCCGGCCGGCCATGTACTCGTCGTAGATCTCCTCGCCCATCTCCATGAGTTCGGAGACGTGGTGCCCGCGGACGATGGACAGCGCGCTCTCGCGGGCGTCCTCCATGTGGGCCGGGTCCTCGACACCCGCCAGCCGGAACCACGTCTGCTGCCAGGCGAACCGGGCGAGTTCCCGCTTGCTGAAGAACTGCCGCTTGTAGAGGCCGCGGCCGAAGTGGAACAGCGCCGCGCCCTGCATGACGGTGTTGTCCAGATCGAAGAACGCCGCCGCGCGGACGTCACCGACGACGGGGAACTCCGGCTCGGCCTCCGCGGCGGCCTCGGCGCCCTCGGCCACCTGTGACGTCTTGCGGGCGGCCTCCGCGGCCGCCTCGCCGGCCAGCACGCTGCGGGCCGTGACGGAGCGCTTGCGGCGGGGGAGCCATCCCAGAGAGGCCATGCCGACGAGCATAGCCACTGATCATGCCCTCCCGGAGTCGGGAGAATTGCGCCGCGTGAACATCCGCCGGCGGGGGTGCGACAGGCCCGGAGAGTGGGTCCGGCAGCGGTGCTCCGGGCCGCGGGCCGCCGGCCGGGCGTCCGGACCGCCTCAGCCGCGCAGGGCCTTCCGCAGCCGGTCCGGGTTCACCCGCCAGAAGTCGTGCTGGGCGCCGTCCACCAGCACCACCGGGATCTGCTCCCAGTACAGGCGGTACAACTCCTCGTCCCGGGTGATGTCCTTCTCCTCCCAGGTGGCTCCGACTTCCCCGCAGACGGTGCTGATCACGTCACGGGCGTCGTCGCACAGATGGCAACCTGGCTTGCCGATCAGGGTGACGACGCGGTCGGCCGGGTCGCGGTGGGAACGGCGCAGCAGTGGGCTCATGGACTGCATTGTGCCGGGCGGGCGCGGCGCCGCGCGGCCCGGTGGCCCGCCGGCCTCCCGTCCCGCCCGCTTCGGCACCGCCGCCGCCCCGTCCCGCCGCCGGTGGAGCCGTGCCGGGCCCGGGTTTTCGGTGCCGTGCGACGGGTGGGAACGGGCCCGGCACTCCACTAGCATCGGGGCCCGTTCCGGTGCGCTCGGGGGCGGAGTGGCGAGGAGTGGTGAGCCGGTGCCCCCGTGGGTGACGCGAGGTGAAGGCGCGGTGAGGGCCGCGTCCGGTTCCCGGGTGGCGCGATTCCATCGCGTGAGCCCGATCACTTTGCGCGGACAAAACGGACACCATCTTTGTGCACACGTTCACAAAGACATAGCCTGCAAGAGACGGGGCGGTCCGCGGAGGCGTGGCCGCCCACAGCCTCGCTCTACCCGCAGGAGCACCGTGGCAACTGGCCGAACGCACCGACCGGCGACTCGAAGCCGAGGGATTCCCGAGGCCACCGTCGCCCGTCTTCCGCTGTACCTGCGTGCTCTGACGGCTCTGTCCGAGCGCTCGGTTCCCACGGTCTCATCGGAGGAGCTCGCGGCCGCGGCCGGGGTCAACTCGGCGAAGCTGCGCAAGGACTTCTCCTACCTCGGCTCCTACGGCACCCGGGGCGTGGGCTACGACGTCGAGTACCTCGTCTACCAGATCTCGCGCGAACTGGGCCTGACGCAGGACTGGCCGGTCGTGATCGTCGGTATCGGCAACCTGGGCGCCGCACTCGCCAACTACGGTGGCTTCGCCTCCCGCGGGTTCCGCGTCGCCGCGCTCATCGACGCCGACCCGTCCATGGCGGGCAAGCCCGTGGCCGGACTGCCGGTGAAGCACACCGACGAACTCGAGGCGATCATCGAGGACAACGGCGTCTCGATCGGCGTCATCGCGACCCCCGCCGGCGCCGCCCAGCAGGTCTGCGACCGGCTCGTCGCGGCCGGCGTCACCTCGATCCTCAACTTCGCGCCCACCGTCCTCTCCGTCCCCGACGGGGTGGACGTGCGCAAGGTCGACCTCTCCATAGAGCTGCAGATCCTCGCCTTCCACGAGCAGCGCAAGGCCGGCGAGGAGGCCATGGCCGCACCCGCGCCCCCGGCACCCGCCGTGCGCGGAGGAACCGGTGGCGGAAAGGGACCCGACGGGGACGTTCCCGCCGTGATGCCGGCATGAGTCTCCTGGTCGTCGGTCTGAGCCACCGCAGCGCGCCGGTCAGCGTGCTGGAGCGGGCCGCCCTGGCTCCCGAGGCGCGCGGCAAGCTGCTGCAGGACGCGCTCACCGCCGAGCCGGCCGCGGAAGCCGCGCTGCTCTCCACCTGCAACCGCATAGAGCTCTACGCCGACGTGGACAAGTTCCACGCCGGGGTCGCCGAGCTGTCCACCCAGCTCGCCGTGCACAGCGGTGTCGGACTGGACGAGCTCACCCCGTATCTCTACGTCCACTACGAGGACCGGGCCGTTCACCACCTCTTCTCGGTGGCCTGCGGACTGGACTCGATGGTCGTCGGCGAGGGCCAGATCCTCGGCCAGATCAAGGACGCGCTCGCCCTCGGCCAGGAGCTGCACACCGCCGGACGGCTGCTCAACGACCTCTTCCAGCAGGCTCTGCGGGTTGGCAAGCGGGCCCACAGCGAGACGGGGATCGACCGGGCCGGGCAGTCGCTCGTCACCTTCGGCCTCGCCGAGCTCGCCACCGCGGAAGGGGCCGCCGAGGTCACCGACTGGGCCGCGGGCAAGCGGGCGCTGGTCATCGGCGCCGGCTCGATGTCCTCCCTGGCGGCCACGACGCTCGCGCGCGCGGGCGTCCGCGAGATCGCGGTCGCCAACCGCACCCTGGAGCGGGCCGAGCGGCTCGCGGCCGGGCTGGCCGAGCAGCGGACGGCCCCCGCGGCCGGGGCCGCCGCCGGACCGGCCGCGCGTGCCGTCCCCATGGAGAGCGTCCCGGGTGAGCTGGCGCGGGCCGACGTCGTCGTCTCCTGCACCGGCGCCACCGGCCTCGTCCTGACCGCCGACGATCTCCGGGACGCCCTCGCCGCGCGGAACGGGCAGGCCGCGCAGGACGGTCCCGGGCTGCGGCTGCTGGACCTGGCGATGCCCCGCGACATCGACCCCGCCGCGCACCGCGTCCGGGGCGTACGGCTCGTGGACATCGAGACCCTCGCCGAGGCCTCCGCCGACGCGCCGATGGCCGCCGACGTCGACCGGGTGCGGGCCATCGTGTCCGAGGAGGTCGCGGCCTTCGGCGCCGCGCAGCGGGCCGCCCACATCACCCCCACCGTGGTGGCCCTGCGCACCATGGCCGCCGATGTGGTCCGGAGCGAGATGGCCCGGCTCAACGGCCGGCTGCCCGGCCTGGACGACAAGGAGCGCGCCGAGATCACCCAGACCGTGCGCCGTGTCGTCGACAAGCTCCTGCACGCGCCCACCGTGCGGGTCAAGCAGCTCGCGGGCGAGCCCGGCGGCGCCGGGTACGCCGAGGCACTGCGTGAACTCTTCGACCTCGACCCCAAGGCGGTCGCCGCCGTCAGCCGGGCCGACAGCGGCGACTCCGAACGGGAGCGGGCATGACCGACAAGGGCACCATGAGCACCACCGGCACCAGCAGGGCCACCACCAGCAGGACCACGACCGGCACCACCACCACGAGCACGGCGGACGCCGGTACCGGCGGCCTCGCCGGCAGCGGACCGCTCCGGCTCGGCACCCGGCGCAGCAAGCTCGCCATGGCCCAGTCCGGGATGGTGGCGGACGCCGTCAGCGACCTCACCGGCCGCCCGGTCGAGCTGGTCGAGATCACCACCTACGGCGACGTCTCCCGTGAGCACCTCGCACAGATCGGCGGCACCGGCGTCTTCGTCTCCGCCCTGCGCGACGCCCTGCTCGCCGGGGAGATCGACCTGGCGGTCCACTCCCTGAAGGACCTGCCGACCACACAGCCCGACGGCCTCGTCGTGGCCGCCGTACCGGTCCGCGAGGACCCGCGCGACGCCCTCGTGGCGCGCGACGGACTCACCTTCGAGGAACTGGCCGCACTCGGCCGCGACGGCCGCCCGGCCGCGCGGATCGGCACCGGCTCGCCGCGCCGCATGGCGCAGCTCAACAGCTGGGCCGCCGCACTCGGGGGCGCGGTCGAGACCGTGCCGATCCGGGGCAACGTCGACACCCGCATCGGATACGTGCGCTCCGGCGAGCTCGACGCGGTCGTCCTCGCCACCGCCGGCCTCAACCGGGTCGGCCGGATCGGGGAGGCGACGCAGAAGCTGCCCGCCGACGCCGTCCTGCCCGCCCCCGGCCAGGGGGCGCTGGCCGTCGAGTGCGCCGCCGTGCACCAGGTGTACGGCGCCGGTCTCGCGGCCCGGCTCGCCGAACTCGACGACCCGCACTCGCGGGCCGCCGTGACCGCCGAGCGTTCCCTGCTCGCCGCCCTGGAGGCCGGCTGCAGCGCACCCGTCGGGGCGCTGGCCGACCTGTTGGGCGACGGGCAGACTGTCACCGAAATGCGCCTGCGCGGCGTCGTCGGCACGACCGACGGCTCCACGCTGGTGCAGCTGTCCACCACCGGTTCCGTACCCTCGTCGCTCGACGACGCCGCGGCCCTCGGCCGCGAACTCGCCGCCGAGATGCTCGCCAAGGGTGCGGCCGGTCTTATGGGGGAGCGAGCACTGTGAGCCCCACCGCCGTAAATCTCCGTTCCGCGCACCAGTCGCCCCTCGGTCACGTCACCTTCCTCGGTGCCGGGCCCGGAGACCCGGGACTGCTGACGCTGCGCGCCGTGGAGGCGCTCACCCACGCGGACGTGCTGGTCGCCGACCCGCAGGTGCTCGACGTGGTGACCGCCCACGCGCGCGCAGGAGTGGACGTCCCGCAGCTGCGGGCGCATGACGGCACGTCAAACTCTTCGGCGGTGTACGCCTTGGAGGATGCCGTCAATCTTGTCATGGAGGCCGCACGGAGCGGCAAGCGGGTGGTGCGTGCGCTCTGCGGCGACCCCGGTCTCGACGGCGACGCAGCCGAGGAGATGCTCGCCTGCTCCGCGGAGGGCATCGTCTTCGAGGTCGTGCCCGGAGTGGCGACGGCCGTGGGCGTCCCCGCGTACGCCGGTCTGCCGCTGCGGTCCGCGCGGGGCGCCGACGTCCGGTTCGTCGACGCCGCCACGGCCTCCGAGCGGTGCTGGACCGAGATCGGCTCCAGCGACGCCACCGCGGTCGTCTCCACCACCCTGGAGACCGTCGCGGCCGCGGCCGCCGAACTGGTCTCGGGCGGGCGGAAGCCCGACACCCCCATGGCCGTCACCATCGCCGGTACGACCACCCGCCAGCGCACCTGGACCGCCACGCTCGGCACCATCGGGCAGGTGCTCAAGGCCGCCAAGGTGCTGCCCTCGGCGGACGGCGCGCAGCCGGTCATAGCCGTGGTCGGCGAGCACAGCTGCGACGCCCGCCGGGACCAGCTCTCCTGGTTCGAGTCCAAGCCGCTCTTCGGCTGGAAGGTCCTGGTGCCGCGGACCAAGGAGCAGGCCGCGTCCCTCTCCGACCAGCTCCGCTCCTACGGCGCGGTGCCCAGCGAGGTGCCGACCATCGCCGTCGAACCGCCGCGCACCCCGCAGCAGATGGAGCGGGCCGTCAAGGGCCTGGTCACCGGCCGCTACGAGTGGATCGCCTTCACGTCGGTCAACGCCGTCAAGGCGGTCCGGGAGAAGTTCGAGGAGTACGGGCTCGACGCCCGCGCCTTCGCCGGGATCAAGGTCGCGGCGGTGGGCGAGCAGACGGCCAGGTCCCTGGTCGAGTTCGGTGTGAAGCCCGACCTGGTGCCGAGCGGAGAGCAGTCGGCCGCCGGGCTGCTGGAGGACTGGCCGCCGTACGACCCGGTGTTCGACCCGATCGACCGGGTCTTCCTGCCGCGTGCCGACATCGCCACCGAGACCCTGGTCGCCGGGCTGATCGAGCTGGGCTGGGAGGTGGACGACGTCACGGCCTACCGGACCGTGCGCGCCTCGCCGCCGCCGGCCGAGACCCGGGAGGCCATCAAGAGCGGCGGCTTCGACGCCGTGCTCTTCACCTCCTCCAGCACGGTGCGGAACCTCGTGGGCATCGCCGGCAAGCCGCACAACGTCACCGTCATCGCCTGCATCGGCCCGGCGACCGCCAAGACGGCGGAGGAGCACGGACTGCGGGTCGACGTCCTGTCGCCCGAGCCGTCCGTCACCCGGCTCGCCGAGGCGCTCGCCGACTTCGGCGCCAAGCGCCGGGCCGCCGCCATCGAGGCGGGCGACCCCGTCACCCGTCCGAGCGAGCGCAGGCCCGGATCGCGCAGGAGGCGCGCCACTTCATGAGCAACGACCACCAGCAGGGAGCGGGCACGGTCGGGCTGGAGCACCTGGGAGTCCGTCCGCGCCGGCTCCGGACCAGCCCGGCGATGCGCCGCATGGTCGCCGAACACCGGCTGCATCCGGCCGAGTTGATCCTCCCCGCCTTCGTGCGGGAGGGGATCGCCGAGCCCGTGCCGGTGTCCTCCATGCCGGGCGTTGTCCAGCACACCCGGGACAGCCTGCGGAAGGCGGCCGCCGAGGCCGCCGGGGCGGGGCTCGGCGGGATCATGCTCTTCGGGGTGCCGCAGGAGAAGGACGCCTGCGGCACGGCGGGGACCGACCCGGAGGGCATCCTCCAGATCGCCATCCGGGACGTGAAGGAGGAGGTCGGCGACGACCTCGTCATCATGTCGGACCTGTGCCTCGACGAGTTCACCGACCACGGCCACTGCGGGGTCCTGGACGCGGCGGGCCGGGTCGACAACGACGCGACGCTGGAGCGCTATGCCGAGATGGCGCGCGTGCAGGCGGAGGCCGGAGTGCACGTGGTCGGCCCGAGCGGCATGATGGACGGTCAGGTCAAGGTCGTCCGGGAGGCGCTGGACGGGGCCGGACACCAGGACGTCTCCATCCTCGCCTACACGGCCAAGTACGCGTCGGCCTTCTACGGCCCTTTCCGCGAGGCCGTCGACTCCTCGCTGCGGGGCGACCGGAAGACGTACCAGCAGGACCCGGCCAACGCGCGGGAATCCCTGCGCGAACTGGCGCTGGACCTGGCGGAGGGCGCCGACATCGTGATGGTCAAGCCCGCACTGCCCTATCTGGACGTGCTGCGCCGGGTCGCGGACGCGGTGGACGTGCCGGTGGCGGCCTACCAGGTGTCGGGCGAGTACGCCATGATCGAGGCCGCGGCCGCCAACGGCTGGATCGAGCGCGACCGCACCATCATGGAGACCCTGACGGGAGCCAAGCGCGCCGGGGCGAACATGATCCTCACGTACTGGGCGGTCGAAGCCGCGCAGCGGCTGTCCCGGGGGGAGTGAGCGGGGAGGGCCGTGGGCGTCCGGGGAGCCGGGCGGCTGGGGGAGCCGGGCGGCTGGGGGGTGACGACGGCTCTGTGACTCCGTGACGCTGTCGCAGTGACTGCGTGACTGCGACTCCGTGCCGGACCTCCGGCCCCGTCCCCGCTCGGTGCGCCGGGTGAGGACGGGGCCGGAGGTCTGTACGGCTGCTTGTCTGCCTGCCTGTCCGTCTTCCTGCCTGCCTGCCTGTCTGCCGGCCTGCCTGGGCGTCCGGCGGCGTGGCGGGGAGGGGATCCGCGGCGGAGAACCGGCGGAAAGCGGCATGGACGCACGAGCGGTTCTGGTGTTGTGTGAGCAGCATGGTGTCCACCGACCGGCTCCTGGCGTTCGCGGCCATGTCCTTCCTGCTGATCGTGATCCCCGGCCCCAGCGTGCTCTTCGTGATCGGACGGGCTCTGGCACAGGGACGCCGCGCCGCGCTGGCCACGGTCGCGGGCAACACGCTCGGTTCCTGCGTCCTCGTCGTGGCCGTGGCCCTCGGGGTCGGGGCTGTGGTGGAACGGTCGGTTCTGGTCTTCACGGTGTTGAAGCTCGCGGGTGCCGCGTATCTGGTGTACCTCGGCATCAGGGCGGTGCGGCAGCGGGGGGCGGGCCACGGGGCCGAGACACCGCCGTCATCCGCCACCGTCGACGGACCGGGACCGGGACCGGGACCGGAAGGGGGACGGCGGCTCGGTGGTCTGCGGCGCACGGTGTGGGAGGGATTCGCGGTTGGCGTGGCCAATCCCAAGACCATCGTGTTCTTCGCCGCTGTGCTGCCCCAGTTCATCGACCGCGGCCAGGGGCACGCCGCCCTCCAGATGATGCTGCTCGGACTGGTCTTCAACGTCATCGCGGTGAGCTGCGACAGCGTGTGGGGGCTGGCCGCGGCCGCTGCGCGAAGCTGGTTCGCCGGCTCGCCGCGGCGACTCGCCCTGATCGGTGGAGCGGGCGGGTTCGCGATGATCGGTCTCGGGGTCACCGTCGCCGCGACCGGCCGGAAGGAGTAGCCCGGAAGGCTCGCAGCCTTCTCGGGAGTTCCGCGAGTTCCGCGAGTTCCGCGAGTTCCGCGAGTTCCGCGAGTTCCGCGAGTTCCGGGAGTTCCGGGAGTTCCGGGAGTTCCGGGAGCACGGCGGTCGGCCGCTTTGCCCGGCCCAGGGCCCCGCCACCCGCAGTTGGCGGCGGGGCGGAGTGGTCGAGGCGGGGTGCGTCGCGGGCTGTCCGGTGCCTGGGTGGTTGGGGTTACGGCGCCGGGTGGGCGGCGCGGTGGTGGTGGCGGGTGCGTCGCGGGCCGGCGGGGGGTTCTCGGGCGGGGGTTACGGCATCCGTGGTGGGGGTGGGCCGGGGGTCGGTCGTCCATTCGGTGCCGTGCGCGCCCGGGGTCGTCCTGGAAAGGCGATGGAGTGGCTGGTGCCGGTGGGTGGTTGCGGGGGCACACGCGCGCCTGAGTTGTCCGGCTCACCCACCGTCGTGGCGGGCTGTCGGGGGTGACGGTGGTGTCCGGCTGCCGTGACTCCTGCCGTGATGTCGGCTGCCGCAGGGCCGGGACCACGGACCAGGTCGCTCCGCACGTGCGCGACGACCCGCAGGTGACGTTCCGCCAGGGCAGGCCCGGCGGACCGGGGATCGCCCGCACCATCGCTCTCGCGCACGCCGACGGCGAGTACGTGAAGATCCTGGACGCCGACGACCAGCTGATGCCGGGCGCCCTGGCACGCGACCTCACGGTGCTCGAAGGAGACCCGGAGATCGGCTGGGTCACCTCCCGCGTCCTGGACCTCCTGCCCGACGGCTCCACAGCCGGCTTCGACAGTGACCCCGAAGGAGGCCCAATCGAGCGCGGAGCCGTCCTGGAACACTGGAAGGCCCACGACTACCGCGCCCAGGTCCACCCGGCGTCACTCTGCATACGCCGTGATCTGCTGCTCGCCCTCGGCGGATGGATGGCTCTCCCGGCCTCCGAGGACACCGGACTCCTGCTCGCCCTGAACGCCGTCAGCCGGGGCTGGTTCATCCGCGACTACGGACTGCTCTACCGCAAGTGGCCCGGACAGATGACGAGCCAGACCGCCCACACCGACTCGGTCGAACGCGAGGCCCGGATGGCCGTCGTCGAAGCCAGGGCACGGGCACTCGACAGCTTCCAGTGGCGCTATCCGACAGGCAACTGCCGGGCGCTCGCCGCTCCCGCCCGGCACGTCCGCCCGCCCGCCCGCAGGAGGGATGAGGCCGCTGCCCGCGTGACGGCGGCGCCTGACGGGGAACGTGGATGCGCGTGACTGACGACACCTACGACCCCGAGACGCCCGACAAGCAGCACCAGCGCCCCGACGGAGTGAGCGATACAACCGTCGAGGCGCTGGGGGCGCTGTCGAAGGCCCTGGAGACGACCGAACGGGCCCGCGGCATGCTGTACGCGTTCCACCAGCTGACGGGCGGCGCGGACCTGGAGCTGGACGAGGCGGTGCGCCTGCTCCGCGAGGCCGGCCACGCCGAGCAGGCCGACCTCGTCGAGCGCGAAATCCTGGGCCGCAACGTGATCCCCGACCACTGGACCTTCCAGATCATCGAGGCCTACAACCAGACCTACTACCGGCCGTTCCAGCAGATCGAGGAACGCCTGCGCAACGAGCTGGCCGATGGCCGGGAGCACCTCTACGAGGCGGAGATGAAGGAAACCCGCCGAACCAAGCACCACCCGGACCACACCGCTCGCTGAGCTTGCCGGACAGCCCCTGGGACTGCTCCCACATCCTGGGATCGCCCGAGGCGGAATCGAGTCGACCAAATGCCAAAGGCGTAATCAAGGGAAGACCCGGCGCAACATCTCCAGGCTGTTCCACTACGGTTGGCTGACCAGGCGTTACGACGGAAGTGGGCAGCCACTCGGGGATTATCTCTCAATCAACAGCCTGCAGGAAATCTTCGAAGGTATCCACAGCCGGTGACTCAGGATCTCTTCACCATGAAGACGCAAGCTGAGGTGGTGCGCGGACCGCAGGGCGCGTTAGGTCTTACGGAATAATGGGCCATGAGGGTGAGTCAGCTGGCGGCGGCTCACGCAGCACCCACTGCGAACGGTCGAAATCCGGATCCGAGTAAGCGCACCTCTCCGTAACAGATCCGGAAGGCCCAGAATTCAGGCAGTTCATGTTCGATCAGTTCAGGCGACTAGTAAAGAGTGATTCCGCGCCAGTCTCCGGCAGTCTTTGGCTGCCGCCGTCTGAGCCCTCGCTACGAACGCGATCCCCGTAACTACCTGGCCTTTCTCGGTCTCGCCGCCGCCCTCTGCTGCTACAAGCGGCTCGTCCGCCTCACCACGTAGGACACGGTCTCAGTGGGTTCGGTCCGGGGGCGGGACCGACGGGGTTCTTCCGGCGGTTTGCCGGTTGCGGGTGGGTATCGGCGATGACCTCGTGCCGGCGGGCGGGCGCGGTAGCCGGGGAGCACGCGCGCTAGGATTCTTGGCTGCTCCGCCGCCGCGGCGGACCGTGGGGCGGTCCCGTGGTCATGGGTGGCGTCGCGGGTGTTGGTGTGGGGCATGGGTGGAGTCCCCGGGTCCGCTTTCGATCACTCGTTCGGGTGGTTCCGGGCTCTGGACCTGGATCCATCACCGTACGTGACGGAAAATGGGGGGTGTGAACTCGCTGCGTGAGTGCGGGAGTTCGTGCGTGTCAATCCGGACGGGGGGATCATGCGGGCCACGCTGCTCGACCACGACGACACGACCACGACCGAAACCAGCGGTCTGCCGGGGGAGCCGGTGACGGCGGATGAGTGGGCGGCGCATCTGGCGTCGGCCATCCCGGGCCCGCAGACAGCGGCGATGCTCGCTCTGCTGGAGCGCGAGCAGCTTTCCACCACTGGGCGGATCGATGCCCTGAAGGCGTGGGAGCGGCACACCGCGTGGATTCAGGCGCAGCAGGTTCGTCTGCTGGCCGATATCGAGGCCGAGGCCTTGGAAGCGACACCGAATGCGATCGGGTGGGTGGATTACGACTGGAACTTCGCCTGTGAGGATGTCGCCTGTGCGTTGAGGCTGTCGGGGAACACGGCCGCGGATCGCCTGGCGGTCGCCACCGCCCTGGAGGAGCGCTTCCCCACCACCGTAAGCCTGTTGGAGCGTGGGGAGATCTGCTACTTGCAGGCGAAGGCGGTGACCGAGGTCACCGGCACCCTCGACCCCGAAGCCGCGGGTGTGGTGGAGGCCCTGGTGGCGCCGAAGATGCCCGCCCAGTCCGTCGGCCAGACCCGGCGCGCCCTGAACCGGGCGGTGCTCAAGGCCGACCCGCAGGGGGCGGAGGTGCGGCATCGCCGGCGCAGGGAGGACCGCACCATCTGGCACCGGGCCACGGAGGACGGTATGGCCACCTGGACCGCCTTCCTCCCCACCCCCCAGGCCGCACAGTTGGATGCGGCCGTGGACGCCCACGCTGCCACCTTCGCCGATGACGGGCGCACGCTGAACCAGAAGCGGGTGGACGCCCTGTATGACCTGGTGGTCAACCGCCCGGCCGGGACGGACATCCCCGCCGGAGGCGCGGCCCCGGGTGGCCGGTCGGCGGCGGTGGTGCAGGTGACGGTGTCGCTGGAGACGTTGATCGGAGCGGATGAGGAACCGGCACAGCTGAAGGGTTACGGGCCGATCAGCGCCGGGCAGGCCCGCGAGGTGGCCTTCGCCCCGGGCACCCTCTGGCGGCGGCTGATCACCCACCCGGCCACCGGACTGCTGGTCAAGACCGACCCGGCCACCTACCGTCCCACCGCGGAAACCGAACGCCACGTCATCGCCCGGGACATGACCTGCACCTTCCCGTCCTGCCAGATGCCCGCCCACCGCTGCGACCTCGACCACATCGAGCCGTTCAACCACGAGAATCCGACTGCGGGCGGGGCGACCGAACCCGACAACCTCATGCCCCTGTGCCGACGTCACCACCTCCTCAAACACCGCACCCGATGGCAGGCGGAACGCAACAGTGACACCGGCGAGGTCCGCTGGAGGGCACCGACCGGTCACACCTACACCAACCCACCCCGCACACCCACCACCTAGCCCGAGCGGGCTCCGGCCACGGCATAGCCCCTCCGCCCCCATGCGGAGGGGCCGATACCCCTGCCCAAGACCGGAACCGGCCCCCTATCGCGCAACCACGTCGCTGACATACTCCGGGTCAGTGCCACCGGGAGCGCCGACGAACTGATTCAGCACCCACCGACCGGCACCGGTGAGAGCAGAGAACCGAGCCCGCCGCGCCGTCACCCGCCACCACCGTCACCCCCGACAGCCCGCCACGACGGTGGGTGAGCCGGACAACTCAGGCGCGCGTGTGCCCCCGCAACCACCCACCGGCACCAGCCACTCCATCGCTTTTCCAGGACGACCCCGGGCGCGCACGGCACCGGATGGACGACCGACCCCCGGCCCACCCCCACCACGGATGCCGTAACCCCCGCCCGAGCCCCCCGTCGGCCCGCGACGCACCCGCCACCACCACCGCGCCGCCCACCCGGCGCCGTAACCCCAACCACCCAGGCACCGGACAGCCGGGCTCCGGGCAGAGCCCACGACGTACCCGTCCCCGCCGCGCCGCCCACCCGGCCAACCCGCCGGCGCGGTCAGATGGAGAAGCTCAGTGGTGGCGCCGGACACCTCGCGCGCTTGTCCACCCGGCTGTCCCCCGTTCACAAGGGGACGTATCCCGGATGGCCGGCGACCCTTGGTGTTCCTAACCTCAGGTCATGATCTTTCGTCGTGTGTGGTTATCAGTTGCGGTGCTCGCGCTGGCCGTGTCGTCTCTGCCGTCCGTTGCGGCTTCGGCCGCACCACGCCGCTCCGGCGCGGCTTGGTCCGTGCAGCGTGACGCCGACGCGCTGCGGGATACGGGGGTCACCGGAGTAGCGGTCCGCCTGGAGACCCCGCGCGGGACAACCACGGCCCGCTCCGGGGTTGGCGACCTGGTCACTCATCGCCCGGTCCCGAACGACGGCTTCCTGCGTCTGGGCAGTACCACCAAGACGTTCGTCGCCACCGTCGTGCTGCAACTGGTGGGCGAGAAGCGGATCTCCCTTGACCAGACGGTGGAGCAACTGCTGCCCGGAGTCGTGTCCGGAAACGGGAACGACGGCCGGACCATCACCGTCCGCGACCTGCTGCAGCACACCAGCGGCCTGTCCGACTACATCGACGACGTGTTCCCCGACCCCGGCGTCCGGACCTACTTCGCCAACCGGTGGCGTGTCTACCAGCCCGAACAGCTGGTCGCCCTGGCCATGCGCCACAAGCCGGACTTCCCGGCCGGCACCCGCTGGGCGTATTCCAACACGAACTACGTACTCGCCGGAATGATCATCGAGAAGATCACCGGCCGTACGTGGGAACAGCAGGTCCACGACCGCGTTCTGCGTCCCCTCGGTCTGCGGCGCACCGGCACCCCGGGCACGAAGCCCTTCCTCCCGCATCCACATACGGCCAACTATCAGCAGTTCACCGTGGACGGCCCGATGGTCGACACCGCGGTCCCCTACCGTCCCTTCGACAGCGGGGCGGACGGCTCGATGACCGGCACGGCGCGCGACCTCAACCGCTTCTTCACCGCCCTGGTCAACGGGCGGCTACTGAAGCCCGCCGAACTCGCCGTCATGCGGACCACAGTCCCGGTGCCGCAGGACAGCGGCCACCCGGCAGGCACAAGGGACGGCCTCGGCTTGTTCTTCACCCCCCTGTCCTGCGGCGGTGGTTACCTCGGGCACGGAGGAAGCGGCTTCGGATACGTCATCCGGGCGGCGGCAACCACGGACGGCCGACGCGCCATCACCGTCTCCGCCCACAGCCGCTCCGCGGACCCGCAGGTCGCGGCCCGTCAGGAAGACGCACTGCGCAACCTCATCGACCACGCTCTGTGCCGCACCGCCTGACCCCGCACTCGGCGCCGCGGTCAGGCCGCTCATACCCCGCGGGTGACTGCGGCGCACTCTTCGGGAGCTCCCACCACAGCTTTCACCGCAGCTCCCATGGAGCGACACAGGTGTGGGCACAACATACTGTCGCTCACCCCGAGCCGAGCTGCACGAAGTGGTCTCCGCTCGCCTCGCGCCACACGGTTGCCCCCGGAGAGGGCGGCGGATGCCGTCGGCCGGCTCGGTCCGTGTTCTTCCGGCCCGTCGGCTGTCGGGCCTCTCCCGGCTCTGCCGCCGGTGTTACTCCTCCGGGGCCGACCACGCCGCCTCTGCGGCCGTGGAGGCAGCGTCCAAGTCGGCGCGGACGCCTGCCGCGTTCAGGGCCTCGGCCAGGGCTGAGAGGACGCGGACGACGGTGCCCGGGGTGGCGTCGGGACCGTAGTGGTTGACCCGGACCATCTCGTGGCCCAGGGCGCCGCCGCCCGCGGCCAGCGGCGGGGCGGGGGAGCCGGAGGGGGCGGTGGCCAGTGCGGCGGCGACGAGTTCGCGGGCGTCGAGGGAGTCGGGGGCCCGCAGGGTGGTGGCGACGGGGGCGGCGTCGCGGGCATCGGTCACATACGGGCGCAGGCCCTCGCTCCCCTGGTCGGTCAGGGCCTCGATCCCGGCGCGGAGGGCGGCGGCCGTGGCACGGTGGCGTGCGATGGACGCGTCGAGCCCGCCGGTCTCCTCGATGCGCCGGACGCACGCCTCCAGGGCCAGCATTTCCAACTGCGCCGGTGCGTGCGGCAGGGCGATGCGGCCGGGGTTGATCCAGCGCTCCTTCCAGTCCAGGAGGGAGAGGTACGAGCGGCGCGGCGCGCCCGGGTTGGCGCGGATCCGCTCCCAGGCCCGCTCGCTCACCGACACGGCCGAGACCCCGGCCGGTCCGCCCATCGCCTTCTGCGCGCCGATCACGCACAGGTCGACACCCCAGGCGTCGGTGTGCAGCGGCTCGGCGGCGACGGAGGCCACCGCGTCGAGCATCAGGAGCGCGCCGTGTTCGCGGACCACCGCGCCGACCGGGGCGACGGTGTTGGTGTTGCCGGTCGCGGCCTCCGCGTGCACCAGGGACACGAGTTCGGTTTCCGGGTGCTCTTCCAGAGCCCTCCGAACGGTCTCGGCGGAGACGGAGGTGTCGTACGGCACTTCGATGTCGACGACTGTGGCGCCGCTGTCGCGCAGCCAGCCGCCGAACGTCTGGCCGTACGGGCCCGTGATGATGTTGAGCGCGGTGGATCCGGGGCGGGTGGCGCTTCTGATGCAGCCCTCCAGCGGCAGCAGCGCCTCACCCTGCATGACGATCACGTCGGCGTCGGTGCCCATCACGGAGGCGACCTGCCGTTCGATGGCGGCGAAGTGCTCGGCGGAGAGCGGGGCGAGGTCGAGGAGGGGGTGGGACATGGGCTCTCGCTCACTCGTTTCGTTCGGAGGGGTGGGCGGGTATCGGCGGGCCTCGGGGGGTTTGTGCCGTGGGGTGCGGTATGGGCTGCCGGGGCGAGCGTACCGCCGTGATCCACTCGGGGCCGGGTGCGCACGCGGGTACGCGGTGTGCCCGGCCTGCGTGTCCGGCTGCGAACGTGAGGGGGCCGCCACCGGGCGTGTACCCCGCCGGGGTGCTGGTACCGCCGTGCCCGGCAGCTGGGACGCGGAGACCTCGCCGCGGTGCGGTTCCGGACGGTCGCACCGCGGCGAGGTCTTTCCTGGTCCGTGCTCGCGCCGCGGGTTACGCGGGGACGCCGCGTGGCGGGGCCGGCCGCCGGAGGCGCCGTCAGAGCCGCTCGGGGGTGCGGATGCCCAGCAGGGCCATGCCCTGCCGCAGGGTGCGGGCGGTCAGGTCGCAGAAGAAGAGGCGGTTCTCCACCAGCTCGGGGGAGTTGTCCTTCTTCAGCACCGGGCACTGGTCGTAGAACGTCGTGAACGCGGAGGCCAGCTGGTAGAGGTACGCGGCCAGCTTGTGCGGTTCGTACGTCTCGGCGACCGACGCCAGCGTCTCGGCGAACTCGTCCAGGTGGAGCCCCAGTGCCCGCTCGGCCGGGGACAGCGGCAGCTCGGGGCGGGCCTTCGGGACGGCCGTGCCCGCCTTGCGGAGGATGGACTGGATCCGGGCGTAGGCGTATTGGAGGTAGACGCTGGTGTCGCCGTTGAGGGACACCATCCGGTCCAGGTCGAAGATGTAGTCGCGGGTCAGCGAGGTGGAGAGGTCCGCGTACTTCACCGCGCCGATGCCGACCTGCGCGGCGCGCTCGGCGACCTCGGCCGCCGTCAGCTCCGGGGCCTTCTCGGCGACGACGGCCGCGGCCCGGTCCACCGCCTCGTCCAGCAGGTCGACGAGGCGTACGGTCTCACCTTCGCGGGTCTTGAAGGGCTTGCCGTCCTTGCCGAGGACCGTGCCGAAGGGGAGCTGCCGCGCGGCGCCCTCCGGCAGCCAGCCGGCGCGGCGTGCGGTGTCGAACACCATCTTGAAGTGCAGTGCCTGCCGGGCGTCCACGACGTACAGCAGGGTGTCGGCCTTGAGGCTGCCGACGCGGTCGCGGATGGCGGCGAGGTCGGTGGCCGCGTAGCCGAAGCCGCCGTTGGACTTCCGGACGATCAGCGGCACCGGCTTGCCGTCCGGTCCCTTCACGTCGTCGAAGAAGACGCAGAGGGCGCCCTCGGAGCGCACGGCGACCCCGGAGGACTCCAGCTCCTCGCAGACCGCGTGCAGATCGTCGTTGTAGGCGCTCTCACCGACGACGTCCTCGTCGCGGATCTCCACGTCGAGCTTGGTGTAGACGCCCCGGAAGTAGATCTTCGACTCGTCGACGATCTTGTGCCAGAGGGCGAGGGTCTCCTCGTCTCCGGCCTGGAGGTCGACCACCCGGCGGCGGGCCCGGTCCTTGAACTCCTCGTCGGAGTCGAACAGCGCGCGCGACGCCTTGTAGAGCCGGTTGAGCCGGGACATCGCCGCCTCGCCCTCGGCGGTCGCGTCCGCCGCGTCGGAGGCGTGGTCCAGCTCGTGCGGATGCTCGATCAGGTACTGGATGAGCATGCCGAACTGGGTGCCCCAGTCGCCGATGTGGTGCCGCCGGATCACCGTCTCGCCCCGGTGCTCCAGGATCCGCACGACGGCGTCACCGATCACCGTGGAGCGGAGGTGGCCGACGTGCATCTCCTTGGCGACGTTGGGCTGGGAGTAGTCGATGACCGTGGTGCCGGGGCGCTCCGCCTGCGGCACGCCGAGCCGGTCGTCCGCCGCGCGCAGGGCCAGCGTCGAGGTGATGGCCGAGTCGGCGACGGTGATGTTGAGGAAGCCGGGGCCGGAGACCTCGATGGCGCGGACGACCGGGTCGGGGTCGGCGTCGTCCGCGGTGGGGATGCGGTCGACGACCTGCCCCGCCAGCTCGCGGGGGTTGCCCTTCAGCTTCTTGGCCAGCGCCAGCATGCCGTTGGCCTGGAAATCAGCCCGGTCGCTCCGTCGCAGCAGCGGGTCGGCGGCGCCCGCCTCCGGCAGGGCGGCGGCGAGGGCCTCGGTGAGACGCCGGCGGACGGTTGCGGAAAGGGAAGGGACCGGGGCCATGAGGAGCTAGCGCCTTCTTTCGCGGTGGGGTGCGGGGCCGTGCCGGCCGCTTGGCGGACCGGCGGCGTCGGCCGTCAGTATCCCACGGCGCTCCCGTGGCACCCGAGGCATTAACGGGTCTGGGACAATGGCGGCGCCGGCTCACCGCCGGGCTCACCGTCAGGTTTCCGAGCGCAGGAAAGCGAAGAAGGAAGAGGACGTGCCGATCGTGGCTCAGAGCAACGAGACCGACTGGGTCTCCCGTTTCGCGGACGAGGTCATCGCCGAGGCGGAGCGCCGTGCCCCCGGCAAACCGATCGTCTGCGCCTCGGGGCTGAGCCCGTCCGGTCCGATCCATCTCGGCAATCTGCGCGAGGTGATGACGCCGCACCTCGTCGCCGACGAGATCAAGCGGCGCGGATACGACTGCGTCCACATCCTGTCCTGGGACGACTACGACCGCTTTCGCAAGGTGCCCGCCGGTATCGACCCGTCCTGGTCGGAGCACATCGGCAAGCCGCTGACCAGTGTGCCCGCGCCGCCCGGCAGCGAGTACGCCAACTGGGCCGAGCACTTCAAGGCGCCCATGGTGGCGGCGATGGAGCAGCTCGGCATCGAGGTGCACCCGATCAGCCAGACGCTGCAGTACACCACGGGCGCGTACCGCGACCAGATCCTCTTCGCCATGCGCGAGCGGGGACGCATCGACGCCGTCCTCGACCGCTACCGCACCAAGGGGAAGACGGGCGCGGACAGGGCGGGTACGGAGACGGCGGGCGGGGAGAAGGCGGCCGGGGCCGGGGCGCAGGAGACCCAGGCCCGGCAGCAGAAGGGCAGGAAGCTCGACGAGGCCGACGCCGCCGCGGCGGAGGCTGCCGCCGAGGGGTCGGGCGCCGCGGGCGAGGACGACGGCTCGGGCGCCGGTGCGGGCTACTTCCCGTACAAGCCGTACTGCTCGGTCTGCGAGACGGACTTCACGACCGTCACCGGCTACGACGACGAGACCACCGATCTGGCCTACGTCTGCCGCTGCGGGCACGCCGAGACGGTGCGGCTCTCCGAGCACAACCGCGGCAAGCTGGTGTGGAAGGTCGACTGGCCGATGCGCTGGGCCTACGAGGGCGTGGTGTTCGAGCCGTCCGGGGTGGACCACTCCTCACCCGGCTCGTCGTACGTCGTCGGCGGGCAGCTGGTGAAGGAGGTCTTCGGCGGCGAGCAGCCGATCGGGCCGATGTACGCCTTCGTCGGCATCAGCGGCATGGCGAAGATGTCGAGTTCGAAGGGCGGTGTGCCGACGCCCGAGGACGCCCTGCGGATCATGGAGGCGCCGCTGCTGCGCTGGCTGTACGCGCGGCGGAAGCCGAACCAGTCCTTCAAGATCGCCTTCGACCAGGAGATCCAGCGGCTCTACGACGAGTGGGACGCCCTGGAGCGGAAGATCGCCGACGGCTCGGCGCAGCCGGCGGACGCCGCCGCGTACGGCCGGGCCACCCGCACGGCCGCCGGTGAGCTCCCGCGCACCCCGCGCCCGCTGCCGTACCGGACGCTCGCCTCGGTGGTGGACATCACCACCGGGCACGGCGAGCAGACGTTGCGGATCCTGCGCGACCTGGACCCGGAGAACCCGATCACCTCGCTGGACGAGGCCCGGCCCCGGCTGGACCGCGCCGAGAACTGGATCCGGACACAGGTGCCGGTCGAGCAGCGCACCCGGGTCAGGGAGGAGCCGGACACGGAGCTGCTGGCCTCGCTCGGTGACACGGAGCGCGAGTCGCTGCGGCTGCTGCTGGACGGTCTGGACGAGCACTGGTCGCTCGACGGGCTGACGACCCTGGTCTACGGGGTGCCGAAGCTCCAGGCGGGCTTCCCGGCGGACGCGAAGCCGACCCCCGAGCTGAAGGCGGCGCAGCGGGCGTTCTTCGCCCTGCTGTACAAGCTGCTGGTCGGCCGTGACACGGGGCCGCGGCTGCCGACGCTCCTGCTGGCGGTCGGCGCGGACCGGGTGCGGAGGCTGCTGGCGGTCTAGTGCCGGTCCAGTGCTGTGACCGGGCGGCGGGCGACGGGCGGCGCGGCGGTACGGCGGTACGGCTCCGGGCCGTGGCGCCGCGCCGTCGGCGTGCCGGGTGCGGGGCCCGGCGCGCGGGCTTCCCGGCGGGGGCGCGTCAGGCGATGTGCTCGGTGTCCATCTCGGCCGTGTAGCGGTGGCGGAACTCGCGGAGGTAGCCGCGGAGCGAGCTCTCGCTGAGCGGGCCGCCGGTGCGGCCGCGGATGCCGTAGAGGTCCATGAGGTACAGGCCGAACTGGCGGGCGTTGGGGAAGTCACCGCGCTCGGCGACGTACCGGCGGAACGCGCCGAAGTACGCCTCCTCGCGGGACATGTCGTCGGGCAGTCCCGGGGCGGTGGCCGTCTCCTCCTCCGCGGCCGGGTCCGGTTCGTCCCGGAACGGGCCGCTCTGCGCCGGCACGTAGGGCTGGGGGCTGCCCAGCGGCCGCTCGCGGCCGGGGGCGACGGGCACGGTGACGCGGGGGGAGGCCGGCTCCGCGGAGGCGAGGGGGCCGGCGCCGGAACCGTACGCGGTGGCGCGGGTGCCGCCGGAGGCGGCGGTGTACTCGGGGGTTCCGGTGTACCCGGGGCCGGCGGCGGTGTGGTCGGCGGGTCCGTATCCGGCGGGTCCCGCGGATTCCGGGGCGGAGGCGTGTTCCGCCGGGCGCTCGCCGCCGGGTGCCGGCCCGGCCGCGGACGGGCCGTGCGAGGTGGCGGCGCCGGAAGCGGCCTCGGCGGCGGCCGCACTGCCCTCGGGGACCGTCCCGGAGCCGGCCCCGGAGTGCTGCTCCCCGGCGGTGAGTTCGGGGCGGCGCGGTGAGGGCCGCACCGCGGCCCGGCCGGCCGGGGCGGCGGGGTCGATACCGGCGGCGGCGAGTCCGTCGGGCGCGGTCTCGGCGAGCGGGACGCCGTAGCGGGCCAGCCGGAGCGGCATCATCGACTCGACGGGTGCCTTGCGGCGCCAGGCGCGGCCATAGCGGGCGCGGAGGCGGGCCTGGTAGACGAGGCGGTCCTGTTCGAGGCGGATGACCTCGTCGTAGGAGCGCAGCTCCCACAGCTTCATCCGGCGCCAGAGCCGGAAGGTGGAGGGGAAGGCCAGCAGCCAGCGGGAGAGGCGGACGCCCTCCATGTGCTTGTCGGCGGTGATGTCGGCGATGCGGCCGATGGCGTGCCGGGCGGCCTCGACGGAGACGACGAACAGGACGGGGATGACGGCGTGCATGCCCACGCCCAGCGGGTCGGGCCAGGCCGCGGCGCCGTTGAAGGCGATGGTGGCGGCGGTCAGCAGCCAGGCGGTCTGGCGCAGCAGGGGGAAGGGGATCCGGATCCAGGTCAGCAGCAGGTCCAGGGCGAGGAGGACGACGATCCCCGCGTCGATCCCGATGGGGAAGACGGTGGAGAAGGCGCCGAAGCCCTTCTGCTCGGCGAGGTCGCGGACCGCCGCGTACGAACCGGCGAAGCCGATCGCCGCGATCAGCACGGCGCCGGCGACGACCACCCCGATCAAGATGCGGTGTGTGCGTGTCAGCTGCATGGCGGCCACCCGCGCTCCCCTTCCGGCTTCGAGAACTGGCGCGCACAGCCTGGCACATGTGTACGAGTACGAGGAGCCCGGACCCGTCGCGGGCCCGGGCCCCCGGGCGGTATCCGCCGGTTACGTGCGGAATCTCATCGGGGGCACGCCCCCGCCCTCACACGGCCCCTCACTTGTTGGCGTCGGTGACGGCCTTGACGGCTTCCTTGGCGGCCTTCTCGGCGTCCTTGAGCAGCTCGTCGGCCTTGGGGGGCTTGGCGTCCTCGTAGCCGGCGCCGTTGTAGTTGAGGGTGATGACGACGTTCTCGGCCCGGGTGACGACGGTCTGGTTCTTGAAGCCGTCGCCGTCCTTGGTGATGTCGTAGCGGACGGTGGCCGCCTGGTCGCCGATGCCGGCCGGTGTCGCGTTCTTCACATCCTTGCCGCCCTTGACGGACTTGGCCTCGTCGACCTGCTTGGTGAAGTACTCCCGGGCGCGCGACTCGGCGCTGCCGAGCGTCGGGTCGGACTCGAAGCGCTGCAGGGAGACGTCCAGCCAGCGGTACTGGAAGCCGTCGAGGCCGTACCAGGAGCAGGTGCTGCGCGCGTTGACGTCGCTGGACTTGCCGGCCGTGCCGGACTTGCTGTCGGCTTCGGGGACGAGGTCCTCGATCGTGTCCTTGCCGAGGGCCGCGCAGGCCTTGGGCAGTTCCGCGTATCTCGCGGGGGCCGTGGTCGGCGAGGCGCTCGTCTCCGCCGGTGGCGCTGACGTCTTGTCGTCGGCCTGGCCACCGGAGTCCGAGGAGCAGCCGGCGACGAACATCATGGGTATGACGGCTGCGGCGGCGAGAAGTCGCGTGGCTGATCGGTGCATGGTTCCTTCGCTCATCTGTCATCCAGGGGCGGTGGTGCCACCCGTACGCCGCACCACCGTAAGGGAGGACGGCGGGGCGGGCGGCGGTCACGCGTCGAAGGTGTCCGACAGCTCACGGGCCAGTCGCTGCGCCCTGGTCTGGAGCTCCTTGCTGCCGGGAATGTCCGAACGGTGCGTCGACCACTGGTCGTACGCGATGGTCACCAGGACGTTCGAGGCCCGGAAGACGATCGTGATGTCGCGGTGGGCACCGGAATCGGCGGTGCCGAGATGGTCGTCGATGTAAGCGACATCACCCAGTCCGTCGAGCGCGCGGGGGGCGGTGGCGGCGTCGCCGGACGCGGAGGGGCTGGGCGATGCGGGGGATTCCTCCCCCTTTCCGGCTGTCCGCCCGGCTGTGCCGCTCCCCCCGGTTTCGCCGGAGCCCGTGTCTCCCCCGTTCTTGCCGTTCTTGCCGTCGTCCTCCCCGCTCCCGGCCGGGCCGGTGGTCCGCGCCGGGTCGGCGTCCTCGGCCGCGGACTCGGAGGCGGCGGCGGAGGGCTTGCCGTCCTCCGGCTTCCTGTCGAGGGGAGCCGGGATGCCGGCCTCGGCGGCCTTCTTGTCGTAGAGCTGCTGCGCGCGGTCGTCGTCGCTGAGGGCCGGGTCGTAGGAGACGACCCGCTCGAAGTCGATGACCAGGCTGCGGGTGCCGTCGGGCAGTCCGGTGGTCCACCGGCAGCCGGTGCGGCGGTCGGTGTCGTAGGTGAGGGCCGGCTGGCCGTCGTAGGCCTCCTCGCGCTTGCGGCTCTCCAGGCGGTCGAGGCCGGGGAGGAGAGCGCGCAGGGTGCCGCGTTCGACGGCGCCGCAGGCCTCGGGGAGGGTGCGGTACTTGCCGGGCTTGGCGGAGGAGGCGGTGGCGGGACCGTCCTGCTCGGAACCGCCCCCGCTGTCGTCGCCGGAGGAGCCGGTGCACCCCGTCAGCCCCACCAGCAGCGCGGCTGTCACGGCGCTCGTTCCGTACGCCCATCGCTGCACGGTGCCCGGCTCCCTTCGGGAAAAGTGGTTGCCGCCGGTCGGCGGCCGATGGAGACAATGTGTACCGCACGCGCCGCCGCCTCTGCCGGGCCGATGCCGGTTATCCGGGGGGATGCGGGGATTTGTGCCGTGCGCTTCGACCAGCGGGGGATCAGTCCCGGCCAGGGGGAGACCCCGGCCGGCGGGGGAAACGAGGATGCCGTGGGATACACCGAGCTGCCCGGTGCGCGGGTGCCGATCCGGATGTGGGCCGACCCGGCGACGGTCGAGGACGGCGCGATGCGCCAGCTGCGGAACGTCGCCACGCTGCCCTGGATCGAGGGCCTGGCCGTCATGCCCGATGTGCACTACGGCAAGGGCGCGACGGTCGGCTCGGTGATCGCGATGCGGGGCGCCGTCTGCCCGGCCGCGGTCGGGGTGGACATCGGCTGCGGGATGTCGGCGGTGAAGACCTCGCTGACCGCGGGCGATCTGCCCGGCGACCTCTCCCGGCTGCGGTCGAGGATCGAGCAGGCCATACCGGTGGGGCGGGGCATGCACGACGAACCCGTCGACCCCGGGCGGCTGCACGGCTTCCCGACGGCGGGCTGGGGCGACTTCTGGTCCCGGTTCGACGGGGTGGCCGAGGCGGTGCGGTTCCGCCGGGACCGGGCGGCGAAGCAGATGGGTTCGCTCGGGTCGGGCAACCACTTCATCGAGTTCTGCCTGGACGAGTCGGACAGGGTCTGGCTGATGCTCCACTCCGGCTCGCGCAACATCGGCAAGGAACTGGCCGAGCACCACATCGGCATCGCGCGGGGACTGCCGCACAACCAGGACCTCGTCGACCGGGACCTCGCCGTGTTCGTCGCGGACACCCCGCAGATGGCGGCGTACCGCAACGACCTCTTCTGGGCGCAGGAGTACGCCCAGCACAACCGCGCGATCATGATGGGGATCTTCCAGGACGTGGTGCGCAAGGAGTTCAAGAAGGCGCGGCCCGTCTTCGAGCCGGTCATCTCCTGCCACCACAACTACGTGGCCGAGGAGCGGTACGACGGCATGGACCTGCTCGTCACCCGGAAGGGGGCGATCCGCGCGGGCGGCGGCGACTACGGCATCATCCCGGGCTCGATGGGCACCGGCTCGTACATCGTGCGCGGGCTGGGCAGCGAGGCGTCCTTCAACTCCGCCTCCCACGGCGCGGGCCGGCGGATGAGCCGCAACGCGGCCAAGCGGCGGTACACCGCCCGGGATCTGGCGGAGCAGACCAGAGGGGTGGAGTGCCGCAAGGACTCCGGCGTCGTGGACGAGATCCCGGCCGCGTACAAGCCGATCGAGCAGGTCATCGACCAGCAGCGCGATCTGGTCGAGGTCGTGGCCAAGCTCCGGCAGGTCGTCTGCGTGAAGGGGTGAGGACGGGGGCCGCGCCGGGCGGCCCCGTCCGGCTCAGCTCTCGCGGTGGACCTTGGTGTTGGACGCCTGGGCGCGCGGTCGGACGACGAGCAGGTCGATGTTGACGTGCGGGGGGCGGGTGACCGCCCACGCCACGGTGTCGGCCACGTCCTCGGCGGTGAGCGGCTCCGCCACGCCCGCATAGACGGCCGCCGCCCGCTCCTCGTCACCGCGGAAGCGGGTCAGCGCGAACTCGTCGGTGCGCACCATGCCGGGGGCCACCTCGATGACCCGGACCGGCCGGCCGCACAACTCCAGCCGGAGGGTTTCGGCCAGGGCGTGCGCGCCGTGCTTGGCGGCCACGTAGCCGCCGCCGCCCTCGTACGTGCCGTGCCCGGCGGTGGAGGTGAGCACGACGACCGTGCCGTCGCCGGAGGCGGTCAGGGCGGGCAGCAGCGCCTGGGTGACGTGGAGGACGCCGAGGACGTTCACCTCGTACATGGCCCGCCAGTCGGCCGGGTCGCCGGTGGCCACCGGGTCGAGGCCCAGCGCACCGCCGGCGTTGTTGACCAGCACGTCGCAGCGGTCCAGGGAGGCGGCGAAGGCGTCCACGGCCGCGCGGTCGGTGACGTCGAGCGGGTGGGCGGCCGCCTCCAGCCCGGCTGCGGTGAGTTCGGCCGCGAGCGCCTCGACGCGGTCCGAACGGCGCGCGGTGAGCAGCACCCGGTAGCCGGCCTCGGCCAGTCTGCGGGCGGTCGCCGCGCCGATTCCGCTGCTGGCGCCGGTGACGACTGCGGTACGCGTGCTCATGGTGCCTCCGTTACGAGCCTGGCTGTGATCGTTGATCGTCCGCCCGAAGGATATGCCGCTGCTGATCGGATCAGCGGAAGGTCTGATCGGGGGACGAGCAGGTGATAACAGCGGATATCGGTGGATGAGGGGGAAAGGTGCGGTCGTCCGGCACCGCCGGACGGATCGGATCCCGACATCGAGGAGCACGTTTCATGCCCGTAACCGACCCTGCCCTCCGCCGCTCGCGCACGGTCGCCCAGCGGCTGGGCGCCGCGGTCACCGGTGTGGTCGCCGCGGTCGCCCTGGTCGCCGGAGTCCCGGCGACGGCCTCGGCCCACGACCAGTACCGCGGTCACGGTCACCACGCCGGCCACGGCCACCACCACGGCCACCACTCCGGCCACGGCCGCTGCCACAAGCAGCACGGCCGGAAGCACCACAGCCACGCGCACCACGGCAAGCACGGCCACCACGGCAAGCACGGCCACGCGCGGCCGGTGGAGATCCGCGAGGCCATCGCCATCGCGGAGCGCACCGTCCCCGGGAGGGTCACGGCCGCCGAGGTGGAGGAGGAGAGGCTCCACCCCAAGGACAGGAAGAAGAAGAGCGTCTGGGAGGTGGAGGTCAAGCGCGGCAAGGTCACCCACGACGTGCTGATCGACCCCAAGACCGGCTGTGTCCTGAAGGTCGAGAAGGACGACTGAGAGACGGCCCGGACCGCGCCGGAGGGCAGCTCCGGCGAACGTCTCCGGGCAGCGCCTCCGGAGAACGCCTCCGTGAGGACGCCCCCGGGGACCCTCCGGAGCACGACTGCCGGGACCGGAGCCGCCGCACCGTGCCTCTGGTCCCGGCGTCTCCGGTCCCGGCGCCGCGCACCGCCGCGCACCGTCCCGTACCGCCGTCCGGCCGGGTGCCGCCCGCCGGGCGCCGCGGGGACGTATGACAGGGTTCCGGGAGAGCGGCCCGCCGAAGCGGCCGCGCCGTCTCCAGCCACGTCGGCCCGGTGGGGCCGGAAAGAGGGGGTCATCGTGCCGGCACCACGCATGAGCTCGACACCACTGCCCGGCATTGGTGTCCAATACGACCTGACCACGCGCGAACAGCGCCATCTCTCCGTGGTCGCCCACCGCGACGGCACCCGCAGCTTCAACGCCTACCGCTCCGACGACCCCGATGCCTGCGCGCTGTCGCTCCGCCTCACCGGATCGGAAGCGGCCCTCATCGCGGACGCGCTGGCCCCCCAGGACCACAGCCCGAGCCTGCTCTACACCACGGACCTCGGCCTGGTCGCCGAACGCATTCCGCTCGGCGGATCCTCGCACTGGAACGGACGCGTCCTGGGCGACACCTGCCTCCGCACGGAGACGGGCGTCTCCATCGTCGCCGTACTGCGCCGCTCCGAGGCGATCCCCTCCCCGACCCCCGACTTCCGCCTGGCCGGAGGCGACACGCTCATCGTCATCGGGACGCGCGAGGGCGTGGACGCGGCCGCCGCGATCCTCGAACGGGAATGAGCGCATGCACGGAGCCATATTCCTGATCGAACTCGGCGGCCTCATCCTGGTACTGGGGCTGCTGGGCCGGTTCGCCGGCCGCTACGGCTTCTCGCCGATCCCGCTCTACCTGCTCGCCGGTCTCGCCTTCGGCCAGGGCGGGCTGCTGCCGCTGGGCGCCAGCGAGGAGTTCGTCGCCCAGGCGTCGGAGATCGGCGTCGTCCTGCTGCTGCTGATGCTCGGCCTGGAGTACACCGCCGCCGACCTGGTGGGCAATCTCCGCAAGCAGTACCCGGCGGGAATCGCCGACTTCGTCCTCAACGCGCTGCCGGGCGCGGCCGCGGCGCTGCTGATGGGATGGGGCCCGGTCGCCGCCGTGGTACTGGCCGGTGTCACCTGGATCTCCTCCTCGGGGGTCATCGCCAAGGTTCTCGGCGACCTCGGGCGGGTCGGCAACCGGGAGACGCCGGTCATCCTCAGCGTCCTCGTCTTCGAGGACCTGGCCATGGCGGTCTACCTGCCGCTGCTCACGGCGCTGCTGTCGGGGCTGAGCATCGCGGCCGGCAGTGTGACCCTCGGTATCGCCCTGGGGGTCGCGGGCCTCGTCCTCTTCGCCGCGGTCCGCTACGGGCGGGTCATCTCGCGCTTCGTCTCCAGCGACGACCCGGAGAAGCTGCTGCTGGTGGTGCTGGGACTGACGCTGCTGGTGGCGGGGATCGCCCAGCAACTGCAGGTTTCGGCGGCGGTCGGCGCGTTCCTGGTCGGCATCGCGCTCTCCGGCGAGGTCGCGGAGGGAGCGCACACGGTGCTCGTCCCGCTCCGGGACCTCTTCGCCGCCGTCTTCTTCGTCTTCTTCGGGCTGCACACCGATCCGCAGACCATTCCGCCGGTGCTCGTCCCGGCGCTGATCCTGGCGGTCGCCACCACCGGCACCAAGATCGCCACGGGTTACTGGGCCGCGAAGCGGGCGAGGATCGGCGAGAAGGGCCGCTGGCGGGCCGGGGGCGCGCTGGTGGCCCGCGGCGAGTTCTCCATCGTCATCGCGGGACTCGCCATCGGCGCCGGTGTCGAGCCACAGCTCGGGGCCCTGGCGACGGCGTACGTCCTGCTGCTCGTCATCATCGGCCCGCTGACCGCCCGTTACGCCGAGCCGGTCGCGATGCGGCTGCGGCGCGGCGGAGGGAAGACCCCGGCGGCGCCCGCGGAGGGCGGTGCCGGTACGGACGCCTCGGCCGCGGCGGGCAGCACGCCCTGACGCGGGGGCGCGGGGGCGCGGGGGTGCGGGGACGCGGGGGCGCGGGGGTGCGGTCGTGTGACGTATGACACCTCGGTGTGCCGGAACTCCGCCCCCGCCCGCTCCGACTCCTGAAGCGGTACGGCCCGATCCGGCAGGCGCCGTACGACGCGATCTGGAGACCGGTGATGGACGAGTCGCGACGCAACCCCTCCGGCGCGGGCCCGGCGCCGAGGAACCTGCTGCCCCCTCCCGCGCTGTGCGGCTTCCTGCTGCTCCTCGCCCTGATCGGCGCTGCGTCCCACGCCGTCGGGGCGGCCTCCGGCCCCGTCGCGCCCGGTATGCACCCGCCGGGCACGAGCACGGGCGGGAGCACCGGGAGCACCGGGAGCACCGGGCCCGCCGGGGGCCCGGACGACGGCCACGGGGGAGGCCACGGATGAGCGCCGGTCCGGTGGCCGCCCACGTGACGACCGATCTCACGGTGGGCGGCATGACCTGCGCCGCCTGCGTGCAGCGCGTCGAGAGGAAACTCGGCAGGCTGGACGGGGTGACGGCGAGCGTCAACCTCGCCACCGGCCGGGCCCGGGTGAGTCATCCACCGCGGATCACCCCCGGGGAACTCGTCGCGACCGTCGAGAAGGCCGGCTACACGGCCGCCCTGCCGGAGCCGCCGGAGGAGCGGCGGCGCGGGGGGACCGACGCGGAGGACGGAACGGACGGGGACGCCGCGGAGGCCCGGCGGGAGCGCGACCGTCTGCTCGTCACGGCGGTCCTCGCGACGCCCGTGCTCGTGCTGTCGATGGTGCCCGCGTGGCAGTTCCGCAACTGGCAGTGGCTGTGTTTCGCGCTGGCCGCCCCCGTCGCCGTGTGGGGCGCCCTGCCGTTCCACAGCCGGGCGGTCCGGGGGCTGCGGCACGCGGCGGCCACCATGGACACCCTGGTGTCGCTGGGGGTGGTGGCCTCCTTCTCCTGGTCGGCGTACGCGCTGTTCCTCGGCGGCGCGGACGGTCCCGGCATGCGGATGCCGTTCAGCCTGCTCCCCTCCGCCGCGGACGGCGTCGCGCACATCTACCTCGAAGCGGCCGTCGGCGTACCGCTGTTCGTGCTCGCGGGACGGTTCCTGGAGGCGCGGGCCCGGCGCGGGACGGGGGCGGCGCTGCGGTCGCTGGCCGGCCTGGCGGCCAAGGAGGTGGTCGTCCGCGGGGCCGGTGGCGGGGAGCGGCTCGTCCCCCTTGAGGAGTTGCGGGCCGGTGAGGTCTTCGTCGTCCGTCCCGGGGAGCGGGTCGCCACCGACGGGAGTGTGGTGGAGGGACGTTCGGCCGTGGACCTCTCCCTGGTCACCGGGGAGAGCCAACCGGTCGAGGTCGGGCCGGGCTCGGCGGTCGTCGGCGGTGCCGTCAACGCGGGCGGGCTGCTGCTCGTGCGGGCCACGGCGGTCGGGGCGGACACCCGGCTCGCCCGGATCACCCGGCTGGTGACGGAGGCGCAGGCCGGGAAGGCGAAGGCGCAGCGGCTGGCGGACGCGGTCGCGGGTGTCTTCTTTCCCGCCGTGCTGGCGCTGGCCGTCACGACGCTCGGGTTCTGGCTCGGCGCCGGGGCCGATCCGCAGGCGGCCCTCACCGCGTGTGTGGCCGTCCTGGTCGTGGCCTGCCCGTGCGCCCTGGGCCTGGCGACGCCCACCGCGCTGATGGCGGCCACCGGCCGCGGCGCCCGGATGGGCGTGCTCGTCGGCGGTCCGCAGGCACTGGAGGGGCTCCGGCACCTCGACACCGTCGTGCTCGACAAGACCGGCACGCTCACCACCGGGCACATGACCGTAACCCGGGTCACGGCCGTACCGGACGGGCCGGGCGGGGAGGCGGTGGTGCGGCTGGCCGGCGCGGTCGAGCGGGGATCGGAGCATCCGCTGGGGCGGGCGATCACGGCTCATGCCCGGCGGGCGCTGCCGGAGCGGCCGTTGCCGGAGGTGAAGGAGTTCCGGGCGCTGCCGGGGCGGGGAGTCCGGGGTCTCGTCGAGGGGCGCCTGGTGGAGGTGCTGGCACCGGACGGTGAACTGCCCGCCGCCCTGGCGGAGGCCCTGCCGGCCGCCGAGGCCGCGGCGCGCACGCCCGTGCTGGTGCGCGTGGACGGGCGGGCGGAGGCGCTGGTCGAGGTCGGGGACGTCGTGCGGCCCGGCGGCTATCGGGCCGTCGAACGGCTGCGGCGGCTCGGTATCCGCCCGGTGCTCGCCACCGGCGACCGGGAGGCGCCCGCCCGGGCCGTCGCCTCGGAGCTGGGCATCGAGGAGGTGCACGCCCGCCGCACTCCCGAGGACAAGGCCGCTCTCGTCCGGGAGCTGCAGGGGAACGGGTACCGGGTCGCCGTCCTCGGCGACGGCGTGAACGACGCCGCCGCGCTGGCCGCGGCCGACCTCGGGATCGCCATGGGCAGCGGCACCGACGTGGCCATCGGAGCCGCCGACGTGACCCTCGTCGGCGGCGGCATCGAGACGCTGGTGGACGCGGTGCTGCTGGCCCGGCGCACGCTGGGCACGATCCGCGCCAATCTGGTGTGGGCCTTCGGCTACAACGCCGTGACCGTGCCGCTCGCCATGGCCGGCCTGCTCACCCCGATGCTCGCCGCGGCCGCGATGTCGGCCAGTTCACTGCTGGTGGTCGGCAACAGCCTGCGGCTGCGCGGCCGGAGGCTCTCGCCCACCGGCCGGTCGTCGTCCGCGAGCCGGTCCCCGGCCGCCCGCCCGTCCTCGTTCGCCCGGAGGCCCACCCCGTGACCGAGCCGTCCGCCTGGCGGCCCACCCGCCGCCGGCTCACCGACTCCCTGTTCTCCGCGCTCGTGCCCGTCGCCGCGTGCAGCGTCGCCCTGGCCGCTCTGACGACCTGGACCGGCGCCGGGAAGGCGGGCGGCCCTCCCCGGATCGCCGTCTCGAACGGGCGGGTCATCCTGCCGTACGAGGGCATCGGCGACACGGACGCGTTCTTCGACATCGCCAACCCGGGCGGCTCGGACGACCGGCTGGTCCGTGTGACGTCCACCGCCGCGCGCGGGGCCATCGCCCTCGGCTCCGTCGGTGCCGCCGGCGAGCACGGGAACCACGGCGGCGCCGCGGAGACGGCCGTCGTCCCCGCGGGCCGCGGGATCTCCGTGTCCCTGGACGGCCTGGACGCGGCCCTGCGGGGCGACGCGGACCGGCGGACCGGCGACCGGGTGCCGTTCACCCTGCACTTCGAGCACAGCGGGGCCGTCCGCACCGTCGCGGTGGTGAACCGGCCGGGTTCGTGACCGCGGCGGGGCTCCCGACCGCGCCGGACCCCTGACCCGGGCCGGTACTCCCGACCGGCCGGCATCCCGGCCGCACGCCCCCGTCTCCCGAGGAGCCGGGCGAGCGGAACGGCCGCTGCCGGCCCTCCGGTATGACCTGGATCACATACCGTCACATGAGAGCAGGCGCGGGTGGATTGCGTACCCGCGCATGACGGCGGGGGCCCGGATGTGAGGATGAGACGCCGTGACGGCAGGGTGGTGTTCCCGCGCGATACGGACCGCGGTGTTCGCGGCCGTCTGCGTGCTGCTCGCCGCCCTGGGCCACGTCATGATGTCCGGCAGCGGTGTCCCCGCGTGGACGCTGGCCGCCGGCCTGGCCGCGACCGGCGCCGCGGGCTGGGGCCTGGCGGGCCGTGAGCGAGGTCTGCCGCTGATCGTGACGGTCGTGGTCGCCGCTCAGACGGCGCTGCACACGGCCTTCTCCCTCGCGCAGCCGGCGAGCGGGGCGGCGCCCTCCGCGGCCACGGGCGGCGCCGGCCCCACCACGGGCCCCACCACGGGCCGTACCGCGGAGCACGGCATGGAGCACGCCGTGGACCACGCCGTGGCGCAGTGCGGCGGGCTCGCGACCCCGGGGCCGGTGGTGCCGGGGCCCGCGGAGCCGGACTCGCTGCTCCTGCGGACCGCGGAGGCCCTGACCCCCGGTCACACCGGCCACTCCGCGGACGGATCGTCCTCGCTGGGCATGTTCGCCGCCCACCTGCTGGCCGCTGTGCTGTGCGGGCTGTGGCTGGCGTACGGCGAGAAGGCGGCGTTCCGCATCCTGCGGACCGCGGCCGGACGGCTGGCCGCGCCGCTGCGGCTGCTGCTGCTCGTCCTGCCCCCGGCCCCGGACCGTCCGCGTGTCCGGGCACGCCGGCGCTCCTCGGAGCGGACGCCGCGCCTGCTCCTCGTCCACGCGATCACGTCCCGCGGCCCGCCCGGGCGGACCGCTGTCGTCTGACGACAGCCGGCACCCCGGGGCCGCCCTCCGCGCGGCCCCGGGCACCGGCCGTACGCGCCTGCGGGCGTCGCGCGGCCGGCCCCCACCCCGCTCACCGGACCGGCGCCGCGTTTGCGTGCCCACCGGTCCGGACCACGGATGACGAGGACACCACGTGATCACTTCTGTCCTGCCCGCCTCCGGCGGCACCGGCGAGAAGACGCCGGCGCCCGACGAGTCGATAACCGCATGGGCGCTGGCCGCCCGGAGCGGTGACGCCGAAGCGGTCGAGCACTTCGTGCGCGCTCTGCACCGCGACGTCCAGCGGTACGTCGCGCACCTGTGCGCCGATCCCCAGGCGGTCGACGATCTGGCGCAGGACACGTTCCTGCGCGCGCTCGGCAGCCTGCACCGGTTCGAAGGCCGCTCCTCGGCCCGCGCGTGGCTGCTGTCCATCGCCCGCCGCGCGGTGATCGACAGCTACCGGTACGCCTCGGCCCGGCCGCGCCTGTCCGACGTACCGGACTGGCAACTGGCCGTCGAGAACGCGCAGCCGCGCGATCTGCCCGGCTTCGACGACGGGGTCGCACTGCTCGACCTGCTGGCCTCGCTGCCGGACGAACGCCGGGAGGCGTTCGTCCTCACCCAGCTGGCCGGCCTGCCGTACGCGGAGGCCGCCGAGGTGAGCGACTGCCCGGTCGGCACGGTCCGCTCCCGCGTGGCGCGCGCCCGGGCGGCCCTGGTCGAACTGCTGGACGAGGCGGACCGGCCGGCCCTGCAGGCGGCCTGATCCCGCGGGGCTGCCGGTGCCGGACGGGGGCACGCGGCGCCGGCAGCCCGTACGGCGTGTCCCACCGGCCGTTCGCCCCACCGCGGCCCGCGGCTCGGCGGACGGCGGGAACCGACGGGGTGTCCCGCCCGACTTCTGGGACGGGCGGCGGAGGCTCGCCCGCGTACCGAGAGGAACCTGGAGACTTCGATGCGTTCTCGTGTGTGGGGCGGTACGGCGGCCGTCATACTCGGCGGCCTGCTGGCGACGGGCTGCGGCGGCGGGGAACCGGCCACCGGCGGCGGCGCCGGCGGCGACGCCGGGAAGGCGGCCGCCTCGGACGGTCACCCCGTCTCCGTCACCGACTGCACGGGCGCCGAGACCACCTTCTCCACCGCCCCGGAGAAGATCGTCACCAGCAACGCCGCCGCTCTGGAACTGCTGCTCCGGCTCGGCGCCGGGGACAAGGTCATCGGAACCGGTTTCCCGCCCGGCAGGGGAGCCCTGCCCGGTGCCCTCGGCGAAGAGGCGGCGAAGGTGAAGGTACTCGGCCGGACCGTCATCCCCAAGGAGAAGCTCCTCGGTTCCGGCGCCGACCTGTACCTCGACACCTTCGGGGCGATGAGGATGGGCGGCGGGATGGGCGACGGCCCGACCGAGGAGGAGTTCACGGCCGCCGGGATCCAGCACATGTATCTCAAGTCGACGGCCTGCGCGGGGCGGAGCAAGACCGCGGTGACCGACCTGTCGGCGGTCGAGGCCGACATCACCTCCCTCGGCCGCGTCACCGGCACGAGCCCGAAGGCCGAGGAACTCGTCGCCGGGATGGAGAAGAAGGTCGGCGCCGTCCGGAAGGCGGTCGGCGGCATCCCGGAGAAGGAGCGGCCGACGTACTTCTTCTTCGACTACGACGCCGGCACCAAGCAGCCCACCGTCGTCTGCAACCGCCAGATCGCCCACGCGGTGATCACCCTGGCCGGGGCCCGCAACGTCTTCGCCGACTGCGACGGCGACCGCAAGCAGGTCGGCTGGGAGGACGTGATCGCCCGCAACCCCGACTGGATCCAGCTCGGGGTCCGCAACCGGGGCAGCGCGGCGGCCAACGAGAAGGCGTTCGACGAGGCGGAGAAGTGGCTGACGTCCGACGCCGCGACCAAGGGCCTGAAGGCCGTCAAGGAGGGCAAGTTCCTGCGCATCGGCTCCGAGCGGACCACCATCGCCGGAGTACGGAACGCCGACACCGTCGAGGAGATCGCCAGGACACTCCACCCCGGCAAGGCCGGCGGCCTGTGACCTCTCTGCTGGAGCGCCGCCGCAGCGCCCCCGCGGAAGTCCGCGCCCTGCCCATCGGACCGCTGGCGCTCGCCCTGGGCGCCGCGCTCCTCGCCGCGCTGACGGCCGCGGTGGCCCGGGGCTCCACGTCCATCCCGCCCGGCGAGGTGTGGGGCGTCGTGGGGCGGCGGCTGTCCGGGGAGGCACCGCGGCCGGGCACCAGCGACCTGATCATCTGGCAGCTCCGTCTGCCGCGCGCCCTGCTCGCCGCGCTCGTCGGCGCCGGACTCGGTCTCATCGGCACGGCGGTGCAGGCGCTGGTGCGCAACCCGCTGGCCGACCCGTATCTCCTGGGCGTCTCCAGCGGTGCCTCCCTCGGCGCGGTCTCCGCGATCGTGCTCGGCCTCGGCGCCGGCGGCGCGCTGGGACTGGGGCTGTCCGGCGCGGCCTTCGCCGGGGCGCTCGCCACCTTCGCCCTGGTGTGGACCGTCGCCCGGCGCGGCGGGGGGTTCGCGCCGCTGCGGCTGGTGCTGGCCGGGGTGGCCATCGGCCAGTTCCTGTCCGGGTTCACCAGCTATCTCGTCCTCCAGGCGGGGGACGAGCAGCAGACGCACAGCGTGCTGTTCTGGCTCATGGGCAGCCTCAGCGGCGCGAACTGGGACCTGCTGGCCCGTGCCTTCGCGCAGTCGCCGTACCGGCCGGGTGGCTGTGGATCCAGGCCCGCGCCCGGGGCCTGAACGCCCTGCTGATGGGCGACGAGACGGCGGCCGGGCTCGGCATCGACGTGACCCGGCTGCGCCGGGAGCTGTTCACGGCCACCAGCCTGCTGACGGGGGTGCTGGTGGCGGTCTCCGGCGCGATCGCCTTCGTCGCGCTGATGGTGCCGCACGTCTGCCGCCTCGTCGTCGGCGGCGACCACCGGCGCCTGCTGCCGGTCTCCGCGCTGTCCGGGGCGGTGCTGCTGGTGGCCGTCGACATCGTCTGCCGCACGGCCATGGAGACCCAGGAGCTGCCGGTCGGTGTGGTGACCTCGCTCATCGGAGCCCCGGCCCTGCTGTATCTGCTGGACCGGCGCCTGGGGAGCGGCAGTTGAGGATCGACATCGAGGACCTGCATGTCGCCTACGCCGGCCGGACGGTGGTCGCGGGCGCCCGGCTGGTCGCGGCCGAGGGGGAGATCACCGGACTGGTCGGGCCGAACGGCAGCGGCAAATCCACACTGCTGCGGACGGTCTACCGGCATCTCCGGCCCGCCGCCGGCCGGGTGCTGCTCGCCGGCACGGATCTGCGGGAGCTGTCGCCGCTGCGGTCGGCGCGGCATGTGGCGGCGCTCCCGCAGGAGCGGGGCGGCGACTTCGAACTGACCGTGCGGGAGGTCGTCGCCATGGGCCGCACGCCCTACAAGCGGGCCTTCGCCGGGGAGGACGCCACCGACCGGGACCTCGTCGAGCGGGCGCTCGCGGACGTCGGCATGGCCGGCCACGCCGGGCAGCGGTTCACGGCCCTCTCCGGCGGCGAACGCCAACGGGTGCTGCTGGCCCGTGCGTTCGCGCAGAACCCGGACGTGCTGGTGCTGGACGAGCCGACCAACCACCTCGACGTCCGCCACCAGGTGGAACTGCTCGCCGTGCTGCGCGACCGGCGCCGCACGACGCTGGTGTCGCTGCACGACCTCAACGCCGCCGCCTCGGTCTGCGACCGGCTGCACGTCCTGCACGCCGGGTCCGTCGTCGCCTCCGGGCCGCCACGCGAGGTGCTCACCCCGGCCCTGCTGGCGGAGGTGTTCGGCGTACGGGCAGCCGTGACCGACCACCCCCTCACCGGGGACCCGCTGATCGCCTTCGACCACCGGACCCCCGCCGGCGCGGAACCGGCCCGGCCGGCGGAGACCCTCGCCGGCGGGTGACCGTCCCGATCACCCCGAGCCTTCCGATCACCCCGAGCGTCCCGATCGCTCCGAGTATCCCGAGCACCCCGATCGCTCCGAGTGCCCTGACCGCCCGGCTGCCCTCCCCGACTGCCCCGACTGCCCCGGGCACCCCCACAGTGCACCGTTGTGGGCGGGCCCGGGGCGCCGCGTGGTGGTGCTGTGGCCTGGTTGCCACCGGCTGTGGTGCCGCCGTGGCGCGTGCCGCCGATGCCCGCGTGCCGTCGGCGCCTGCCGGGCCGGTGGTGGCCGCACCGGGCCGCCGCAGGGCGGGCGGAGCCCCGCCCGGCCGGAAACCGACGGGCGATGGCCGGGAACTTCCCCCGGTTTCCCTCCGACTTGTGGAATGAGGCTGCCGACCGGCAGCCGTCCGCGAGAACGGCAGAAACGGCAGAGGGGCGGCAGGGTGACACACCAGCGTTCCGGTTCGGAGCCGGGACAGGGACAGGACCCGGGCCCCCGCGGCCCCGGCGGCCCCAGTGGCCCCAGTGGCTCCGGTGGCTCCGGTGGCTCCCCCGGCGGGGAGCGCCCGCTGCTGGTCGTCGTGGCGGGGCTGCTGTCGTTCGTGGCGATGCTCGACATGAACATCGTCAACGTGGCCCAGGCGGACATCGTCGGCGGCCTCCACGTGTCCGCGGCGACCGCCCAGTGGGCGGCCCTGGGCTACCAACTCCCCGTCGTCGCCCTGCTGCTGCCCGTCGGGCGGTGGCTGGACGGTGTGGGAGCGCGCTCGGCCGTGCTCACCGCCACCACCGGCTTCGCCCTGTGCAGCGTCCTCGCCGCCGCCGCGCCCTGGGCGGCCTGGCTGATCGCCGCCCGTGTCGCCCAGGGCACCTTCGCGGCGGTGCTGTTCGTGCTGATGCCGGTGCTCGCGCTGCGCTCCGCCCCGCCGGAGGCGCGGGCACGGGCGATGAGCGTGCCCGCGACCCTCGGGCCGCTGGGCGCGGTGACCGGACCCGCGGTGGGCGGCCTGCTGCTGGACCATCTCGGCTGGCGCTGGGTCTTCCTCGTCACCACTCCCTTCTGCCTGCTCGCCCTGGCCGTCGCCCGGACGGTGATGCCCCGGGACGGCGGACTGCGGGCGCCGGACCGCCGTTCGGCGGCGGACGCGCTGCTGGTGGCCGCCGGGGTGGCGGCCGTGCTGCTGGCCCTGACCCTGTCGACGGGCGGGGCTTCGTGGCTGTTCCTGCTGGCCGCCGCCGTCCCGCCGCTCCGGTGGTGGCTGCGCGGCCCCGGTGGCCGTCCGGTGACCGGCGTGCTGCGGGCCGCGGGCCTGTGGCGGGCGCACGGGGCGGTGCTGGCCCTCGCGGCCGGTTTCGCGGCCATGCACTACACCGTCGCCCTGAGTCTGCGGCGCGAGGGCGGGATCAGTGCCACGGCCACCGGCCTCACCGTCCTCGCCTTCCCCCTCGCCATGGGGCTGGCCGGCCGGCTCGGCGGACGCCTGGCCGACCGGTACGGCGCCCGGCCGGTCGCCGCTGCCGGGGCCGCGCTCACCACCAGCGGCCTGCTCCTGCTGATCCCGCTCGGCGACGGCTGGTCACCGGCGGAGGTCGCCTGGCGGCTGGCGCTGGCCGGCGCCGGCATGGGCCTCAACGGCGGCCCCACCCAGGCCCTGGTCATGGGAGCCGCGCCGCCGGGCCGGGTCGCGACCGTCGGATCGACGGTGCAGCTCGCCCGCAGCCTCGGCTTCGCCCTCGGCCCGGCCCTGGCCACCGCCGCCTGGGGAGCCGCGGGCCGTACGCAGGGGCCACTGGCCCTGGCCGCCACCGCCGCCTGCCTCGCCGTACCGCTCCTCGCCCTGCCCCGCCGGCGCACGGCCCCGGACCCGGACCCGGCGGAGACCACCACCGAACCGGCGCCCGCCGCCCGGCCCTGACCCGGGAGCCACCCGTATGCGCGGAACCACCGGAGACCCTGCGGCCCGGCCACGGCGCCCCGTGCGCCGGCCGAGACCGGGTTCCGCACCGGGCCCGGCCCGGACACCCGCCGTCCGGCCACTCCGCCGGCCGGGTGACGCGGGACCACCGGGCACGGTGGGCCGCACCACGCGCGCCCCGCGGCCCGGCGGCACCAGCCCGTCCGGCCGCGCAGCCCGCGCACCCACAGCCCGGAGAGCCTGCCCGGCGCCCCCGGACCAACCAGTGAGCCCGCCCGGACCAGTGAGCCCGCCCGGCGCCCCCGGACCAGTGAGCCCGTCCGGGCCAGTGAGTCCGCTCAGTCCCAACCCGCCCGCAGAGGAGCCGCGTTCATGACCATCGAGCACACCGGGACGGCCACCGGGGCCCTGCCCGACCCCGTACCGCTGACGGGCTGCCCCTACAAGGCCGACCCCTACCCGCTCTACGAGCGGATGCGGGAGGCCGGCCCCGTCCACCGCGTGCTCTTCCCCAGCGGCGTGCGGGCCTGGCTCGTCACCGGCTATGACGCCGCCCACGCGGCCCTGGGCGACGACCGCCTGGGCAAGAACCACGACCGGGGCAACGACCGCTGGCGGGCCCGGGCCTCGATCATGCCGGAGCCGCAGCACTCCCGGCTCCAGGTGCACCTCCTCCATCAGGACCCGCCGGACCACACCCGCATGCGGCGCTTCGTCACGGACGCCTTCGCGCCGCGCCGCGTCGAGAGCCTGAGCCCCCGCATCCGGGAACTGGCCGACTCGCTCGTGGACGCGCTGCCGGAGACCGGCCCGGCCGACCTCGTCGCCGGTTTCGCCGCGCACTTCCCGTTCCGGGTGCTCGCCGAGGTCATCGGCCTTCCGCGGGAGCTGGCGGCCCGCTTCGACCGCGACTGGGGCAAGGTCGTCCAGCCGGTCGGCCCGACCGATCCCGGGCGCCCGCTGTACGAGGCGCGCCTGCACGGCTTGCAGAGCTATATCGCCGAAGTCGTCGCCCACAAGCGGGACGTCGGGGAACGCGGGGAACACCGGGAGGACGGCGGGCGCCGGGAGGACGACGACCTCCTCAGCCGTCTCGTCGCGGCCCGCGACGGCGGCGAACTCTCGCAGGAGGAGCTGGACTCGATGATCTTCCAGCTCCTGGTCGCGGGGCAGGAACCGGTCACCAACCAGATCACCACCGCCCTGATCGCCCTGTTCCGCAACCCGGATCAGCTCGCGCGCCTGCGCGACGAGCCGGACCTGCTGCCCCGCGCGGTCGAGGAACTCCTCCGCTACGACAGCGCCTTCGAACTGACCACCTGGCGGTTCTTCGACCGCGACAGCGACCTGCACGGCACCCCGGTCCCGGTCGGCGACTCGGTGATCGTCTCGCTGTGCGCGGCCAACCGCGACCCGCGCCGCTTCGAGGAACCGGACACCCTCGACCTCGGCCGCAGCCCCAACCCGCATCTCGCCTTCGGCCACGGCATCCACTTCTGCCCCGGCGCCGCCCTCGCCCGCACCGAACTGCGGATCGCCCTGGGCACCCTGCTCGCCCGCCTGCCCGGCCTGCGCCTCGCCATCGCGGACGAGGACATCGAGTGGATCCCGGCCGTCCTCGGGCGCGGCACCAACCACCTCCCGGCCGCCTACGACCGGCGCCTCTGACCCGGGGCGGGCCGAGCCGCCCGGAGCGGTACCGGCCGCCCGTCACCGGTACCGGCCGCACCGGCCCGTCTCCCCTCAACCGACCGTCCCGCACGGAAAACGGCGCCCGGCCCGACCGCCACGGCGCCATGCCCGCACGCCTCCCGGAGGAACCCCATGCCGTTGACGACCGCACCCGACACCCGCACCGGCACCGGCACCAGCCGCACCCCCGGCACCGTTCACCCCGCCGACACGACCGCCACTGCCGACACCGTCGGCACTACGGGCACTGTTGGTACCACCGGCACTGTCGGCACTACGGGCACCGTTGGCACCACCGACACCGTTGGCACCACCAGAACCACCGACACCACGGGCATCACCAGCACCGCGATCCTGAACCTGCTGCTGCCGCACCGCCGCACGACCGACCCGGCCCCCGTATCCGCCGGGATGTTCCCGCACCAGCTCAGCCGGATCGCCGGCTTCGTCCGGGAGGGCGCCCCCGTCGTCTTCACCCTTCCCGGCTTCCCCTGCAAGTCGCCCAACCCGGCCAAGGTCCTGGGCGACCTCCCCGACACGGGTGAGCGCCTCTCCCTCGCATTCCTCCACACCCTGTGCAGGGACATCGAGCGGGTCTACCCACCCGGCGCCCGCATGGTCATCTGCTCCGACGGCCATGTCTTCGGCGACCTCATCGGCGTCCCCGACGAGCGCATCGACGCCTACGCCGACGAACTCCGCGCCCTCATCGGCCGGCTCGGCCTGGACAGACTGTCCGTCTTCGACCTGCGGGACGTTCTCGGCGACCTCTCGTACGACGCCCGGCGCGCCCACGTCCACGACCGCTACGCGCCCACCGTCGACGCCCTGCGCGCCGAGATGCGCACGGACGACCAGGCCCTGGCGCTCTACCGCGGCATCACCCGCTTCCTCGTCGAGGACACCGCCGACCACGCGGGCACCCGCTCCGCCCTCCAGCGCGCCTGCCGCCGGCGCGCCTACGGCGTCATCCAGCGCAGCCGGGCCTGGGGCGGACTCATCGCCGAGTGCCACCCCCGGGCCGTGCGCCTGTCCATCCACCCCCAGCCGGCCGGCGCCCCGAAGTTCGGCATCCGCCTCCTCGACGCACCCGACGCCTGGACCACCCCGTGGCACTCCGCGGCCCTGCGCCGCGCCGACGGCACCTGGACCCTCATGCCCCGCGCGCGGGCCGAACGGGCGGGGCGCCTGGTCCACCGCGACGGCAGGCCCAGCCACTTCGCCGAGCGCTGATCCACCGGGCGCTGATCAACGGGCGCTGATCCACCGAGGCTGATCCGTCGCAGACCGGCGGGGCCCGGTGCGACCCTGCATCGCCGAGTTCCCGGTCACGGTGGAGACGGGTGGAGAGCATGCGCGCGGTCCGCGCCGATGCCGTCGTCAACCTTTGGCTGCGCGGACGCCGGGGTCGCACAGCCTGACGAGATCTTCGGGGTCCGGCGTCAGGACGGTCACCGGGGCGGGTGCGGCGAGGGCAGTGGCGGCGGCGATCGCGTCCAGAGCGTGTTTGTGGCCGTGCAGCCCTGCTGCGGCGAGCAGCTTGCTCGCGTGGCGGGCGATGGCTTCGGTGGGCGGGATGATGTTGACGCGGGAGGCGGCGTAGTCGAAGCGGGCCTGGTTGGTCCCGGGGTCGCGGGAGCGGGCTCTGGCGTGGTGGCCATGGGGAGCACTTTGACAAAACTCTTGTTGTTCAACCGTGGTTCCGCCACCGCGGTCAGGCGGCCGTGGCGGGGCGTGGTTCGCCGAGGAAGACCTGCCGGGTGTGCCAGTCGCGGTGGGCCGCGGCGACGGGGCGCGTGCCGGGCTGCGGGCCGATGAGTGGCCGGCCCGCGAGGGCTGTGACCTGCTCGCGGGCGGCGGGGCTGTGGCCGGCGAAGCGCTGGGAGACCAGGACGCGTTGGTCGTCTCCCACGCCGAGGACGCCCTTGTCGAAGAGCTTGTGGTGCAGCGCGCACAGGCACAGCCCGTTCTCGGTCTCGTCCGGTCCGCCGAACGCCCACCAGCGCACGTGGGCGGCCTCCAGCCCGACCGGCACCGCACCGATCCTGCCGTCGTAGCCGCAGAAGGCGCAGCGGTACTCGTAGGCGGTCAGCACCAGTTCCCGCATCCGCGGGTCCCGCTGCCTGCGGACCGCCGAGAGCCGCCCGGCCTCCGCCGGCTCCGGTTCCAGGCCGACGGCCTCGCACAGCTCTCCGTGCAGGGAGGGCGGGAAGTGCCGGTCCAGCAGGAGCCGGGTGATTCTGCCGAGCAGGTCCGGGTCACGCCGCAGCGCCGCTCGCAAGTCCGGCGCGAGCCGCCCGGTGGCGCCCGTCTCGCGGAGGTCCCGTATCCCGCTGCCGGGGCTGCCCGGCCCGCGATCGGTGCGGACTTCCCAGATGCCGTCGCTGACCAGGTGGTGGAAGGGGTAGGCGGGTGTGGTCTTGTTCGGTGGGCCGTATTCGGTCAGCAGGCGCTGCAGGTCCTGCTCCACCGCGGTGTACCGCAGGCCGCCGTCGGCATCGTCCCGGAACCGGCCGAGGGCGTACAGGAGCAGTAGCGGCTTGTGCGGAGCGCGGGTACCGCTCCTCGTCCACTGCCTCAGCTTCGCGATCCGCTCCAGCCAGTCCATGGCGGCCGATGCTAGTGGGCCCTCACGGCGGCCCGGTGCCCCGGCGGTCCCACTCGGCACAGGACGGGGCGGAGCCCGGAAGTCCCGCCCGGGCCCGGCGAAACCCCGGCCAGTGCCGCATCGGGCAGCGTGTGCCCGGTGAGGAGCGGCGTCCGGTGCGTGCTCCCGGCGTGCCCGGCCGGGAGCCCTCGTACCGGATCGTCCGGGGTCTTTCGGCCGGTGCGGCGCGTGGGGGTCCCCCGCTCGGAGAGCTTGGGGTGGGGGTGCCCCCTGCTCGGAGAGCTTGGGGTGGGGGTGCCCCCTGCTCGGAGAGCTTGGGGTGGGGGTGCCCCCTGCTCGGAGAGCTTGGGGGAGTGCCGGCCGTCGCGGCGGGGCGAACGTTGCCCGATGCGGCCCTAGGGCCACACCAGGCAGTACGGCTGGTGGCCCGCGTGGTGGAGGCGCTCGGAGAAGTCCTGCCACTCGTGCAGCAGTTGGTAGACGGTGAAGGCGTCGCGCGGGCCGCCGCGGTCGGGGACCGTGGACCAGATGAAGGCCGCCGCGCCCACCGCCTCCTCGCCGACCCCGCGCAGCGGGTCGACGGCCGTCACGGGGAGCTTGACGACGGCGTAGTCGGGGTGGAGGACGACCAGTTCCAGCGGGGGAACCTTGTGCAGCGGGACGCCCTCGATGCCGGTGAGGACCATCGCGGCCATCGTCTCCGGCTTGATCTTGGTGAACATGCCGCCCATGCCGAGCTCGTCACCGCCGAGTTCCTCCGGGCGCATGGAGACCGGGACGCGGGCGGCGGTCGCTCCGTCGGGTGCCCCGAAATACTTGTAGGTCACCCCCACGCGGCCACTCCTGCTTTCCCTCGCCTGCTCGGGATCGCGCTCGCCCCGGTGCCTGCCCCTGCCCCGGCGGGCCGCACGGGAGGCGCGGGCGCGCTCGGGGTCCAGGTCGTCGGTCCCCTCGCCCAGTCCGCCACCGCGATGCATAGTCTCCACCCGATAAGTCGCGGCGCACGGCCGCGCAACCCGATCATCGTCTCAGAGACCTCCCCAGCGACCGGCGGACGAAACGCCCGGCTGCTCACGATCCTGTGGGCCTCTGAGACCATGGCTTGTGTGACTTACTCCTGCATGCCCCAGTCTCGCAGACGTACGGACGGCTGAAGGTCTCGTCTCAGTGTCGGAGCAAAGTCGCGCACCGTTGCCAGCCGGGCGCGGCCGCCGCCGCCCCATCTACGTACCCGCAGGTCAGGATCAAAGTGTCTTTTCCGTATGAAGCTCCGGTCTCGCAGGCGCTCTTCGACCGCGCGGCCGCCGTGACGCCCGGTGGTGTGAACTCCCCGGTCCGCGCCTTCGGCGCCGTGGGCGGAACGCCCCGGTTCATGGTGTCTGGTACCGGTCCGTACCTCACCGACGCCGACGGCCGCGAATACGTCGATCTGGTGTGCTCGTGGGGTCCGATGATCCTGGGTCACGCACACCCGGAGGTCCAGGAAGCGGTGCGGGCGGCGGTCGCGCGCGGTACGTCGTTCGGCACGCCCGGGGCGGGCGAGGTCGAGCTCGCCGAGGAGATCGTGGCCCGGGTGGCGCCCGTGGAGCGGGTGCGGCTGGTGTCCTCCGGGACCGAGGCGACCATGTCGGCGATCCGGCTGGCCCGCGGCTTCACCGGCCGCGCCAAGGTCGTCAAGTTCGCCGGCTGCTACCACGGGCACGTGGACGCCCTGCTGGCCTCGGCCGGCTCCGGGGTGGCGACCTTCGGGCTGCCGGACACCCCCGGGGTGACGGGCGCGCAGGCGGGCGACACGATCGTGCTGCCGTACAACGACCTGGAGGCCGTGCGGGCCGCGTTCGCCGCCAATCCGGAGCAGATCGCCTGCGTGATCACGGAGGCGTCCCCCGGCAACATGGGCGTCGTCCCGCCGCGGCCCGGCTTCAACCAGGGGCTGGCCGACCTCTGCCGGGAGAACGGCGCGCTGTACATCTCCGACGAGGTCATGACCGGCTTCCGCGTCTCGAAGGCCGGCTGGTACGGCCTCGACGGGGTGCGGCCGGACCTGATGACCTTCGGCAAGGTCATGGGCGGCGGCTTTCCGGCGGCGGCCTTCGGCGGCCGGGCCGACGTCATGGCGGCGCTCGCCCCGGCGGGCCCCGTCTACCAGGCGGGCACCCTCTCCGGCAATCCGGTCGCCACCGCCGCCGGCGTCGCGCAGCTGCGGCTGCTGGACGACGCCGCGTACGAGACGCTCGACGCGGTCTCCGCCGAGGTGCGGGGGCTGGTCACGGAGGCGCTGGCCAAGGAGGGCGTCGCGCACCGGCTGCAGACCGCCGGCAGCATGTTCTCCGTCTTCTTCACCGACGGGGCCGTGACGGACTACGCGACGGCGAAGACGCAGGCCGTCCACCGGTTCACCGCCTTCTTCCACGCGATGCTGGCGCACGGGGTGTACCTCCCGCCGTCGGCTTTCGAGTCGTGGTTCGTCTCCACGGCGCACGACGGTGCCGCGGTCGAGCGGATCGCGGCCGCGCTGCCGGCCGCCGCCCGGGCCGCCGCGGCGGCGGCCCCGGAGGGAGGCGCCTGATGGCCGGTCCGGGCGCGGGGCGCGAGCGGGACGGGAACGCGGAAGGGGAGGAGAGGAACGGTATGACAGCCGGAAGCGGCAGGGCGGGCAGCGGCAGCGGCGGCAGCGGCAGCAGCGGCGGCGGCCCGGCGGGCGGCGGCGAGATCACCGTCGTCCACCTGATGCGCCACGGCGAGGTGCACAACCCGGACGGTGTGCTCTACGGGCGCCGGGCCGGCTACCACCTCTCCGAACTCGGCCGGACGATGGCCGAACGGGTCGCCGAGCACCTCGCGGGCCGCGATCTCACCCATGTCGTCGCCTCCCCGCTGGAGCGGGCGCAGGAGACCGCCGGCCCCGTCGCCAGGGCGCACTCGCTGAGCGTCGCCACCGACGAACGGCTGATCGAGGCGGCCAACGTCTTCGAGGGCAAGACGTTCGGTGTCGGGGACGGCGCGCTGCGCCGGCCCGCGAACTGGCGGCATCTGACCAACCCGTTCCGGCCGTCGTGGGGCGAGCCGTACGTCGAGCAGGTCGTGCGGATGATGGCGGCCCTGCACGCGGCCCGGGACGCCGCGCGGGGGCACGAGGCGCTGGCCGTCAGCCACCAGCTGCCGATCTGGACGGTGCGCAGCTTCGTCGAGAAGCGGCGGCTCTGGCACGACCCGCGCAAGCGGCAGTGCACCCTGGCGAGCCTCACCAGCTTCACCTTCCAGGGTGACCGGATCGTGTCGGTCGGCTACACCGAGCCGGCCCGCGACCTCGTCCCGGCGCATCTCCTCGCGGGTGCCAAACCCGTCAAGGGCGCCAAGGGCTTCGGCGCCTGAGGAGGAGTCCCCCAGGGCCCTGCGCACGGCCGGTTTCCGGGGCTTCCGGGAGTGCGCAGGGGGGCGCGGAAGATCGGCGAATCGGTCATGCGAAACTTTTCACATGAGTGCCTGCCACGCCCCCCGCGCCCGCACGCCGCGCCGCCGCACCGCCCTCCTCGCAGCCGCCGCCGCGGCCGGAACGCTGCTGCTGACGGCCTGCGGGGGCGGAGAGACGACCGGGGGCTCGGGCAACACCGGTTTCGTCGCGGGGGAGGGCGGTATCGACCGCGCGGCGAAGGGCGAGCGGCAGAAGGCGCCCGATCTGTCCGGTGAGACGGTGGACGGCGGGCGGGCCGCGCTCGCCGACCACAAGGGCGATGTCGTGGTCGTCAACGTCTGGGGCTCCTGGTGCCCCCCGTGCCGGGCCGAGATGCCGCATCTGGTGAAGGTCGCGAACGACACGAAGGACCGCGGCGTGCGGTTCCTCGGCATCAACACCCGAGACCCGAACATCACCCCGGCGAGAAGGTTCGAGAAGGAGTTCGAGGTGCCGTATCCGAGTCTCTACGACCCGGTCGGCAAGCTCATGCTCCGCTTCCCCAAGGGCAGCCTCAACCCCAAGGCCATCCCCTCCACCCTCGTCATCGACCGGGAGGGGAAGATCGCCGCCCGCGCCCTCAAGCCGCTGGACGAGGACGAGCTGCGCGAGATGATCGAACCACTGATCGCGGAGAAGTGATCCCGTGACGACGCTTCTCGCCGCCGAGACGTTCAACCAGACCGTGCTCAGCGGGGCGCTGCTGCTCGCCCTGCCGATCGCCGTGCTCGCCGGACTCGTCTCCTTCTTCTCTCCCTGCGTGCTGCCCCTGGTGCCGGGCTACCTCAGCTACGTCACCGGTGTCAGCGGCAGCGATCTGGCCGACGCCCGCAAAGGGCGGATGGCGGCCGGCGCCTCGCTGTTCATCCTCGGCTTCACCGCCGTCTTCGTCTCCTACGGCACCCTCTTCGGGAACTTCGGCTTCACGCTGGAGGAGTACCGGGAGACGATCACCAAGGTCCTCGGCGCCCTCACCATCGTGCTGGGCCTCGCCTTCATGGGTGTGATGGGCGGTTTCGCCCAGCGCGAGTTCCGCTTCCACCGCAGACCCGCGATGGGTCTGGCCGGGGCGCCGCTGCTGGGCGTGCTCTTCGGCATCGGCTGGACGCCGTGCATCGGCCCGACCCTCGCCGCCGTCAACACCCTCGCCTTCAACGAGGCCAGCGCCGCCCGCGGCGCCCTGCTCACCGTCGCCTACTGCCTGGGGCTGGGGGTGCCGTTCCTGCTCGCCGCGGTCGCGTTCCGGCGCGCGCTCGGCGCCTTCTCCTGGGTCAAACGGCACTATGTGTGGGTGATGCGGGCGGGCGGCCTGATGCTGGTCCTCGTCGGCCTGCTGCTCGTCACGGGCATCTGGGACCGGCTGATCGGCGGCCTCCAGGTCTGGTCCTCCACCTTCACCCCGGGAATCTGAACCATGGCCGAGACGACGAAGAACGCCGCCGCCAACGCCGATGCCCGGTCCGACCCCGACGGCCGGTCCGACCCCGACGGCCGGGCCGGGGCCGAGCCCGGCCTCGGCGCGGCCGGCTCCCAGCTGTCCACCGCCCCCGACGAGAGCGCCCCGCTGCCCGGCCTGGGCGTCATCGGCTGGGCCCGCTGGTTCTGGCGGCAGCTCACCTCGATGCGGGTGGCGCTGCTGCTGCTCCTCCTGCTGTCGCTGGGCGCGATCCCCGGCTCCCTGATCCCGCAGACCGGTATCGACCCCATGGCGGTCGAGCAGTTCAGGGCCGACAACGAGACGCTGGCAGCGGTCTACGACAAGCTGGGCCTGTTCCACGTCTACAGCTCGGTGTGGTTCTCCGCGATCTACATCCTGCTGTTCGTCTCCCTCATCGGCTGCATCGTGCCGCGCACCTGGCAGTTCGCCGGCCAGCTCCGCGGCCGCCCCCCGGCCGGCCCGAGCCGCCTCGCCCGGCTCCCCGCGTACACGACCTGGCGGACCGCCGCCACGCCGGAGGAGGTGCTCGGCGCCGCCCACCGCACGCTGCGCCGGCGCCGTTTCCGGGCGCGGCTCGGCGGGGACACGGCCGCCGCCGAGAAGGGCTATCTGCGGGAGGCGGGGAACCTCGTCTTCCACATCGCGCTCATCGTGCTGCTCCTGGCCTTCGCGGCGGGCAGCCTGTGGAAGGCCGAGGGCGGCAAGCTGATCGTCAAGGGCGACGGCTTCACCAACACCCTTCCCCAGTACGACGACTTCCGCGCCGCCAGCCTCTACGACACCGACCAGCTCACGCCCTTCGGCTTCCGGCTGGACGACTTCGAGGCCACCTTCGAGCGCGGCGGCCCGCAGAAGGGCACCCCGCGCACGTTCCGCGCCGACGTCACCCACTGGAACGGCGCGGACGGCGCGGAGCGGAAGGCGAGCATCGAGGTCAACCATCCGCTGGAGGTCGACGGCACCAAGGTCTATCTGATCGGCTACGGCTACGCGCCCGTCGTCACCGTCAAGGACGGCCAGGGCGACGTGGCGTACCAGGGGCCGGTGCCGTTCCTGCCGCAGGACACCAACAACACCTCCGTGGGCGTCGTCAAGGTGCCCGACGCGCGGGACAAGGACGGGAAGAAGACCCAGCTCGGCTTCCAGGGCCGCTTCCTGCCGACCTTCGCGCTGGACGAGGTGCGGGGCCCGCACTCCACCTTCCCGGCGCTGGACTACCCGGTGCTGTCGATCAACGCCTTCATGGGCAGCCTCGGCGTCGACTCGGGCATCCCGCAGAACGTGTACCAGCTCGACACCCGGAAGATGAAGCAGTTCAAGGAGAACGGCGACCTCTTCCGGAAGTTCCTGCGGCCCGGCGAGACCGTGCAACTGCCGGACGGGCAGGGTTCGCTGAGCTTTGACGGCGTCGAGGAGTGGGCCAGCTTCCAGATCTCCAGCCAGCCCGGCAAGGGCTGGGCCCTCGGCGGTGCCGTCGCCGCGCTGCTCGGACTCGCGGCCTCGCTGTTCATCCAGCGGCGCCGGATCTGGGTCCGCGCGCGGCCCGCCGCCGACGGCAGCGGCACGGTCGTGGAGATGGCCGCCCTGGGCCGCAGCGAGTCACCCCGGCTCCCGGAGGAGCTCGCCGAACTGGCCGTGGCCCTCCGGGAGACGGCCCCGCCGGCACCCGAGCCGGATGACACGGCGGACGGCGCGGACGGCTCGGACGGTGCGCCGGAGGGCGCGCAGGACGAAGCCGCGGCGCGGTACGCCGCCGGGGACGCGGCCCGGGGGACAGCCGCAGAGGACACCGCCGACGACGACACCGCCGACGACGACACCGCTGACGAGGACACCGCCGACGAGGACACCGTGCCCGAGGGCACCCCCGCCGCGGGCACCGCAGAAGAGACTGCCGCCGGAGAACCAGCCGGCGACGACCGTGAGAATCCCGATCCCGCCGGCCCCTCCGAAGGAGAGCGCGCGTGAACCTGGCAGCCGCAGCCAACGAGAATTTGGCCAGCATCAGCAATGTGCTGATCTACTCCGCGATGGCCGTCTACACCCTGGCTTTCGGCGCCCACATGGCGGAGTGGGTGCTGGGCAGCCGCAGCAAGGTCGGCCGCACGGCGGCCGCGCTGACCGAGAAGCCCGAGGGGCGGGCCGCGCCCGCGCCCGCGTCCGCGCCCGCGCCCGCCGTGCAGGTCACCGGCCGGGGCGGCACCACCGTCCTGGAGCGTCCGCAGGTCGTCACCCGCGGTCCGGCCGGCGGCCGGGACGTACCCGACGGGCCGGGCGCGGCGGGTGGCGACGAGGGCGGCGACCTCTACGGCCGGATCGCCGTCTCGCTCACCACCCTGGCCTTCCTGCTGCACGCCGGCGGGGTGCTGACCCGCGCCCTGTCCGTGGAGCGCGCCCCCTGGGGCAACATGTACGAGTTCTCCACGGCCTTCTCGATGGTCGTGGTCGGCTCCTACCTCGCTCTGCTGCTCGCGAAGAAGCCGGTGCGCTGGCTGGGGCTGCCGCTGGTCACCACGGTGCTGCTCGACCTCGGCCTCGCCGTCTCCGTGCTCTACACGGAGAGCGACCAGCTCGTCCCGGCCCTCGACTCGTACTGGCTGTGGATCCACGTCTCCTGCGCGATCATCTCCGGCGGGGTGTTCTACCTCGGCGCCGTCGGCACGGTGCTCTTCCTCTTCCGCGACCGCTACGAGGCGAAGCTGGCGGCGCCGGGGGGCAAGCGGCCCGGCGCCTTCGCCGACTCGGTGCTGAGCCGGCTCCCGGCGGCCGCCACCCTCGACAAGTTCGCGTACCGCGTCAACGCGCTGGTCTTCCCGCTCTGGACCTTCACGATCATCGCGGGTGCCATCTGGGCCGAGGCGGCCTGGGGCCGCTACTGGGGCTGGGACCCCAAGGAGGTCTGGTCGTTCATCACCTGGGTCGCCTACGCCGGCTATCTGCACGCCCGCGCCACGGCCGGCTGGAAGGGCCGGAAGGCCGCGTACATCGCGCTGATCGCCTTCGCCTGCTTCCTCTTCAACTACTACGGCGTCAACATCTTCGTCACCGGCAAGCACTCCTACGCCGGGGTGTGAGCGGAGGACCCTCCGCGGCGACAGCGACAGCGACAGCGACAGCGACAGCGAGAACACGTGAAGGCGCCCCCGGCCACCGGGGGCGCCTTCACGTCGTGCCGCAGAATCCGGGCGCGCGGGCCCGTCCCGGGCCGGTCAGCCCTTCGGGCCGTCGTCCGGGCCGTTGCCGTCCCTCTTGCGGTCCTTGTGCTCGTCGTCGAGGGAGCGGAGGAAGTCGGGGTTGTCGTCGGGGGCGATCCACTGCCCGCCGCCGCGTACGCCCCGTCCGCCCCAGCCGCCGCCCCCGGCGGTCCGCCGCGGGCGTCCGGCCAGCAGCCAGGCGAGGGAGCCGAAGAGCACATAGCCGAAGAGCACCACGATGAGCACCCACACCGGCTTGGGCAGCTTGCGGACCTGGTCCTCGGGTGTGTTGAGGCAGTCGATGAACGCGTAGATCCACAACCCCAGGACCAGGAGAAACGGCAGATACCTCAACATGTCGGAGCAGGCCCCCTGAAGTACGGTGGCGGATCCGGGACAGCCCCGGTGACAAGTCCAGCGTACGGGGTGACGGATACTGGTCCGCATGGCTTACGACGATCTGCGCGCGCTGCTGCGGGCGCTGGAGCGCGACGGTGACCTCAAGCGCGTCAAGGCCGAGGTGGACCCCTATCTGGAAGTGGGGGAGATCACCGACCGGGTCAACAAGGCCGGCGGTCCCGCGCTGCTCTTCGAGAACGTCAAGGGCTCCTCGATGCCGCTGGCGATGAACGTCTTCGGCACCGACCGCCGGCTGCTCAAGGCCCTCGGCCTGACCTCCTACGCGGACATCGGCGACAGGATCGGCGGGCTGCTCAGGCCCGAGCTGCCGCACGGTTTCGTGGGGATGCGGGAGGCGTTCGGGAAGCTCGCCGGCATGGCACACGTGCCGCCGAAGAAGGTCAAGGACGCGCCCGTCCAGGAGACCGTCCTCACCGGCGACGAGGTCGACCTCGACCGGCTGCCCGCGCTGTTCACCTGGCCCGAGGACGGCGGTTCCTTCTTCAACCTCGGCCTCACCCACACGAAGGACCCGGAGACCGGGATCCGGAATCTCGGCCTCTACCGGCTGCAGCGGCACGACCGGCGCACCATCGGCATGCACTGGCAGATCCACAAGGACAGCCGCAACCACTACCAGACGGCCGCCCGGCGCGGTGAGCGGCTGCCCGTCGCCATCGCGTTCGGCTGCCCGCCGGCGGTGACGTACGCCTCCACGGCCCCGCTCCCCGGCGACATCGACGAGTACCTCTTCGCCGGTTTCGTGCAGGGCAAGCGGGTCGAGATGGCCGACTGCAAGACGGTGCCGCTGCAGGTGCCGGCCCGGGCCGAGGTGGTGCTGGAGGGCTGGCTGGAGCCGGGGCGGATGCTGCCGGAGGGGCCGTTCGGCGACCACACCGGCTTCTACACCCCGCAGGAACCGTTCCCCGCACTGACCATCGACTGCGTGACGATGCGGAAGCGGCCGCTGCTGCAGTCGATCGTGGTCGGCCGGCCGCCGACGGAGGACGGTCCGCTGGGCCGGGCCACCGAGCGGTTCTTCCTGCCGCTGCTCAAGATCATCGTGCCGGACATCGTGGACTACCACCTCCCCGAGGCCGGCGGTTTCCACAACTGCGCGATCGTCTCGATCGACAAGAAGTACCCGAAGCACGCGCAGAAGGTGATGCACGCCATCTGGGGCGCGCACATGATGTCGCTCACCAAGCTGATCATCGTGGTCGACTCCGACTGCGATGTGCACGATCTGCACGAGGTGGCCTGGCGGGCGCTGGGCAACACCGACTACTCCCGTGACCTCACGGTGGCCGAGGGCCCGGTGGACCATCTCGACCACGCCTCCTACCAGCAGTTCTGGGGCGGCAAGGCCGGCATCGACGCCACCGCGAAGCTGCCGGAGGAGGGCTACACGCGGGACGGCGGCTGGCCGCGCATGGTGCTGCCGGACCCGGAGACCGCCGAGCTGGTCAGCCGGCGCTGGGCGGAGTACGGGCTGTGAGCGCCGGTCCGGCGGCCTCCGGCCGCTCCGTGCCCGGGCGGGAGCCCGTGCCGCGGCCGGGGTCCGTCCCCGCGCCGCCCGCCGGGAAGGGCGCCGGGAAGGGCGGGGTCCGGGCCTTCCTGCGGCTGGTGATGATCGAGCACTCGGTGTTCGCGCTGCCCTTCGCGTACATCGCCTCGCTCACCGCGATGTTCCTGGACGACGGGACGGTCCACTGGTGGGAGCTGTTCCTCGTCACCGTGGCGATGGTGGGGCTGCGGACCTTCGCCATGGCCGCCAACCGGATCATCGACCGGGAGATAGACGCCCGCAATCCGCGCACGGCGGGGCGGGAGCTGGTGACCGGCGCGATGTCGGTGCGCTCCGCCTGGACGGGCGCGCTGATCGCCCTCGCCGTCTTCCTGGCCGCGGCGGCGCTCCTCAACCCGCTCTGCCTGGCGCTGGCGCCGCTCGCCGTCGTGCCGATGGTGGTCTATCCGTACGGCAAGCGGTTCACGGACTTCCCGCACGCCATTCTGGGGCTGGCCCAGGCGATCGGCCCGGTCGGCGCGTGGATCGCGGTGACGGGGGCCTGGTCCTGGGACGCGGTGGTCCTCGGGCTCGCCGTCGGCGTGTGGATCGGCGGCTTCGACCTGATCTTCGGCAGCCAGGACGTCGCGGCGGACCGCGCCGAGGGCGTGCGCTCCGTGCCCGCCCGGTTCGGCGTCCCGGCCGCGCTGCACGGCGCGCGGGGGGCGCATGTCGTCACCACGGGCCTGCTCGCCTGGTACGGGGCGGTGACCGGCGCGGGCGCGTTCTTCTGGGTGGGTCTGGCGATCGTGGCGGTGGCGTTCGTCTACGAGCACGCGATCGTGCGGCCGCACGACCTGTCCCGGCTGAACCGGGCGTTCTTCACGGTCAATGGCGTGATCGGCGTGGTGCTGTTCGTGTTCACCCTGTTCGACCTGGTGGCGCGCGGGCTGAGCGTCTGAGCCGCCGGGCGCACCGCGGCGCACCGGACGCCGGGCCGCGGGCCGGGCGCCGGGGCGGGCCGGGCCGGGCGCCGGGGCGGGAGGCCGCCCCGCGGCGGTCAGCCGATGACGGTCTCCCGGCGTCCGCCGGCGCCGGCCCGGCGGCGGAACACCACCGCCGCGAGCACCCCGCCGATCAGCCCGAAGAGATGCCCCTGCCAGCTGACGGAACCGGCGGTGGGCAGCACGCCCCAGATGATCGAGCCGTACAGCACGGCGATCACGAGGCCGACGATGACGTCCGTCACCACCTTGTCGATGAAGCCCCGCACCACCAGATAGCCGAAGAGGCCGAAGACGACGATCGAGGCCCCGGCGGTGACGGACCCGGCGGGGGCCGTCAGCCAGACCCCGAGCCCGCCGGTCACCACGATCACGCCGACGACCGCCAGGAAGCGGCCGATGCCGCGCAGCGCGGCGAGGAAGCCGAACAGGGCCAGCGGAAGGGTGTTCGCCGCGACATGGTCGAAGCCGAAGTGCAGGAAGGCCGCCGGCACCACGTCGCGCAGCTCGCCCACCTCGCGCGGGGAGACGCCGTAGGTGTCGAGGGAGTTGCCGGTGGCCACGTCGACGAACTCCAGCAGCCACAGCAGCGCCACCCAGACGGCCATCAGCCCGGCCGCGGCCTTCGCCTTCTCGCCGCCGCTGCGCCCGGGCCGCCGGGCGGGCCGCCCCGGTGGCGGCCAGGCGGATCCGTGGCTTCCGTAGGTCATCGCGCCCCCTCACACTCCGTGTACTTCTGCCCAGAAGAACGGCCGGGGTACCTTGTCCTGTTCCGGCCGGGGGCTCCCGATAGGCTCGAACCGTGGAGCCGCCGCACGAAGAACCGTACGAGACGAGGGGCGCGCCCCCGGCCCGCGCCGGGCGCCGACCCTGGGTCGTCGGGGTCTCCGGGGCCTCGGGCACGCCCTACGCCGCCGCGGTGCTCCGGGCGCTGCTGCACGCCGGCGAGACGGTGGACCTGGTGGTCAGCCGGGCGTCCCGGCTCACGCTGCTGGACGAGACGGGCATCTCCTTCCGGGACGCGCACTGGCGGCAGGACCTGCACCGCTGGCTGGCCCGGGGCGCGGACGGCACCCCGGACCGCTTCGAGGCCGGCCTGCCGGACCTGGACGCGGTGCGGTACTGGCCGGCCGGGGACCTCGCGGCGGGACCGTCCTCGGGCTCGTACCCGGCACGGGGGATGCTCGTCGTCCCGGCGAGCACGGCCTCCGTGGCCGGCATCGCGCTGGGGCTGTCGAAGGACCTGCTGCAGCGGGTGGCGAGCGTCACCCTCAAGGAGCGCCGCCCGCTGGTGATGGCCGTACGGGAGACGCCGCTGAGCGGGCCGACGCTGCGCCACCTCGTGGCGCTGGACGAGGCGGGAGCGGTGGTGCTCCCCGCCTCACCGGCCTTCTACGCGGGCGCGACGGACATCCAGGACCTGGTCGACTTCGTCGCGGGCCGGGTACTGGACGCGGCGGGCGTGCCCCACAAGCTGTACCGCCGGTGGGACGGGGCGCTCGGCGGCGCGGCCGCGGACTCTCCCGGGCCCCGGACGGGCGGCGCGGCTGAGTGAAACCCGCATCCGAAGGCCCGTCCCCGATGGGCCGGGTGTATCGCAGGCCGCGCGCCCTGCGATTCTTGGATTCGTCACTCCCCATCCACGATCTTCGCGCATCGCGCGACAGTGCTGAGCATCGGAAGGCTTCAACCTCATGGACGCGGTGGACAGGCAGCTCATCCAGGCCCTGCGGGAGAACGGCAGGGCCTCGTACGCGGAGCTGGGGCGGCTGGTGGGGCTCTCCGGGCCGAGTGTCACCGACCGGATCAACCGGCTGGAGGGGGCGGGCATCATCACCGGCTACCGGGCGACCGTCGACTCCGCCTCCCTGGGCCTCGGTGTCACGGCGCTCATCGGCCTCTCCCTCTCCGACGCCACGGACCACGAGGACATGGCGCACCGGCTGCGCGATCTCAGCGAGATCGAGGACTGCTGGTTCATCGCCGGTGACGACTCCTACATGCTGAAGGTGCGCGCCACCGACGTGGACGGACTGGAGTCGATCATCCGCCGCCTCTCCGCGATCAAGGGCGTCTCCCGCACCCGCACCACGATCGTGCTCTCCACCAAGTGGGAGAACCGGGTCGGGGAACTGCCCGGGGAATGAGCGCCGGCCCGGAAGGCGTAGGCTCGGCGGAGTCCGATTGACGAGGTAATGGGAGGCTGCCGCATGGCTGCATCTGCTCAGGACGAGGGCCTCAAGCGGGAGCTGGAGCAGAAGGTTCTCGCCGGGGAGCGGCTGACCCGGGAGGACGGCATCGCCCTCTACGCGAGCGACGACCTGGCCTGGCTGGGCGGCCTGGCCCACGAGGTGCGCACGCGCAAGAACGGCGACGTCGTGCACTTCAACGTCAACCGGCACCTCAACATGACGAACGTGTGCACCGCGTCCTGCGCCTACTGCTCCTTCCAGCGGAAGCCGGGCGAGAAGGACGCGTACACGATGCGCATCGAGGAGGCCGTCCGCCTCGCCACGGCGATGGAGAGCGAGAACCTCACCGAGCTGCACATCGTCAACGGTCTCCACCCGACGCTGCCCTGGCGCTACTACCCGCGCTCGCTGCGGGAGCTGAAGAAGGCGCTGCCGGACGTCTCGCTGAAGGCGTTCACCGCCACGGAGATCCACCACTTCGAGACGATCTCGGGCCTGTCCGCCTCGGAGATCCTCGACGAGCTGATCGACGCCGGCCTGGAGTCGCTGACCGGCGGCGGCGCGGAGATCTTCGACTGGGAGGTGCGGCAGCACATCGTCGACCACCGCACCCACTGGGAGGACTGGTCGCGCATCCACCGCCTCGCCCATGAGAAGGGCCTCAAGACGCCGTCCACCATGCTGTACGGGCACATCGAGGAGCCGCGCCACCGCGTGGACCACGTGCTGCGGCTGCGGGAGCTGCAGGACGAGACCGGCGGCTTCCAGGTCTTCATCCCGCTCCGCTACCAGCACGATTTCGTGGACATGAAGGACGGCAAGATCCGCAACCGGCTCCAGGCCCGGACCACCATGGCCACCGGCGCCGAGGCGCTGAAGACCTTCGCGGTCTCCCGGCTGCTGTTCGACAACGTGCCGCACGTCAAGGTCTTCTGGGTGATGCACGGCGTGCAGACGGCACAGCTCGCGCTCCAGCACGGGGCGGACGACATGGACGGCTCGGTCGTCGAGTACAAGATCACACACGACGCGGACAACTACGGCACGCCCGACAAGCTGACCCGCGAGGACCTGCTGGAGCTGATCCGCGACGCCGGCTTCCGGCCCGTCGAGCGGAACACCCGCTACGAGATCATCAAGGAGTACCCGGGCCCGGACCCGGAGCGTCGCGAGACGCCGCAGGCCATGCGGGTCTGAACCGTCCCGGTTCTCCGTCCCGGTTCTCCGTTCCGTCTCACCGTCCCGTTCTCCGTTCCGCCCTGCAGCCCGCCGCAGGTCCGGACTGGCCGCGGGGCGGCCGGGTACCCGCGCCGTATGGCAGGCACCGAGAAGACCCGGAGGGGCGGAAGCGCGGGCCGGAGCGGGGACGGCACGAAGGCCGGCGGTGGCGGCGGCCCCGAGGCGCGGTACGACGCGGCGCCGTTCGTGCCGCGCGGCGCGGATCTGGCGGCGCTCCGCGAGGCCGTCGCCGGCTGCCGCGGTTGCCCGCTGCACCGGGAGGCGACGCGGGCCGTGTTCGGGCGCGGCGACGCCTCCGCCCGGATCGTCCTCCTCGGGGAGCAGCCCGGGGACCAGGAGGACCGGCGCGGGGAGCCCTTCGTCGGCCCGGCGGGCCGGGTGCTGGACGAGGCCCTGGCCGAGGCGGGCATCGACCCGGGGCAGGCGTACGTCACGAACGCGGTCAAGCACTTCAAGTTCGAGCGCCGGGTCGAGCGCGGCAAGCGGCGCATCCACAAGCCGCCGACCCTGCGGGAGATGGGCGCCTGCCGCCCCTGGCTCGCGGCCGAACTGGAGCTGCTGGACCCGGAGGTGATCGTCGCCCTCGGGGCGACGGCCGGCAAGGCGCTGCTCGGCTCCTCGTTCCGGGTGACGAGGGAACGCGGCCGGCTGCTGAGCTGGAGCGCGGGTGGCGGGGACGGTGGCGGTGGCGGTGAAGCCGGCGCGGCGGCCTGGGAGGGCCCCCTGGTGGCGACCATCCATCCGTCCGCCGTGCTGCGCGCCGAGGACGACCGCGCGGAGGTGCGCGCGGGGCTGGTCGCGGACCTGCGGATCGCGTCCGGGGTGCTGGGCGGCTGACGGCCGCCGGCCGGCCGCGGCGGGAGCGTGCCGCGGGGACCGCGGCGGAGTGTCCACGGAGTGGAAGGCGCGCGCGGCAGGCCGTCCGTAAGTCCTAACATCGCCCTGTGCCGCTTACGTTTACCGTGGATCCCCCGCTGACGCCCGACCTGCGGGACGGGGTCCTCGCGCTGTGGGCGGACGTCTCCAACGCCGGGGGTGCCGTGGGCTTCGTACCGCCGGTGACCGCCGAGGAGATCCGGCCGGAGCTGCTCAAGCAGCTGACGGCGATGGCCGAGGGGCGCAGCCGTCTGCTCGTCGGCACCGACGAGCGGGGCCGCCCGCGGGCGACCGCCTTCCTCACCCTCAACACCCACCGGCTGATGCGCCACTGGCTGTGGGTGTACACCGTCATGGTGCACCCCTCGCTCCAGGGCCGGGGAACGGGGCGGGAGTTGATGGCCGCCGTCGCGGACGCCGCGCGCGGCACCGAGGGAATCCGCGGCATCCGGCTCACCTGCCGGGGCGGCACCGGCGCCGACCGCTTCTACGCCGCCTGCGGCTACAAGGAGGTCGGCCGGGTGCCCGACGCGATCAGAGTCGCGGAGGGCGACTACCGGGACGACATCACCATGTGGCTGCCGCTGGATTGACGGCGGGAGCGCTGTGCTTCACTGGAGACAGCCATACCCGCCATACCGGCCCTTTCGGTCGCCGCCGAGAAGAAGGTTCCTCCCGTGAGCAGCAGCACGAGCAGCAGCAGTGGAAGCAGGGACAGTGACCGGCAGAACGCGGTGATCCGCTACACCGTCGCGCGCTTCGCCCTGTTCGCCTGCTGTTTCCTGGCGGCCTGGGGTCTCAGCTACCTCGGTGTGGTGCCGGCGGGGGTGGGGGACTCCCAGGTGTTCTGGGTGATCCTGCTGGGGCTGCTGTTCTCCGCGCCGCTGAGCTGGGTGCTGCTCCGCAAGCAGCGCCTGGCGATGTCCGAGCAGGTCGCCGGGAAGGTGGAACGGGCGAAGCAGCGGCTGGCCGCCGACCAGAGCCGGGAGGACAGCGCCGACGACGCCGCCCGCGCCCGGGGCTGAGCCCGGCCCCGGGGCCGCCGTCCCTCGCTCCCTCCTCCTGTCCTCGTTCGCTGCTTTCTCCCCCTTTCTCCCTTCTTCTCTCCCTTCTTCGCCTCTCCGCCCCCCTCGCGCCTCGCCCGTCCCCGTTGCTCCTCCGCCCGTCCCGTCGCGGCGGCTGACGGGTCCACCGGCCGCGGCGGCCCCGGCGCCGAGCGGGGACTGCCGTCAACTCGGCCCGCAAGAAGGGCAATCGGGGCATCCGGGCGGCCGGCGGCCCCACCCGTGACTGTCGGATACGACACAGCGCCCGGTTGGGACCGAGAAGTTACCGGCGAGTTGCCGTATGGACACCCGCGTGCCCTGGAATGCGGCGCACGCCCTCGCGGCGGCAGTCGCACCACCCCCGCGCCGCCGCCGCTCCGTTGCGGGCCGTCCGCCCCGCCACCGCGGGGACGGGCCCGCTCCGGCCGGTGCCGTTCGCCCACGGAACCGGGGGGCCGTCCACGTCCCCCTCGCCCGCCCGCCGTGCGCCGTCCGCCGCCGGCCGCGGGCCCGGCACCACCCGGAGCCCCCATGCCCCCCACCGACCGGTCCCGCTGGTCCCGCCGCTCGTTCCTCGCCACGGTCGCCGGCGGCGCCGGCGGCGTCATCGTCGGCGGCCTCGGTGCCTCCGCCGCCCGCGCCGCCGGCCGGCTGCGCACGTACGTCCTCGTCGTCGACGGCTGCCGGCCGGACGAGATCCGGCCGCTGTTCATGCCCCGGCTGTCCGAGCTGCGCGACACCGGCACCAGCTACCCGGCCGCCCAGTCGCTGCCGGTCATGGAGACCATCCCCAACCACGTCATGATGATGACGGGCGTGCGCCCCGACCGTTCCGGTGTGCCCGCGAACGCGGTGTACGACCGCGCCGAGCAGGCGGTGCGCGACTTGGACCGGCCCACCGACCTGCGGGCCGTCACCCTCTTCGAGCTGCTCCGCGCCACCGGCCGCACCAGCGGCTCCGTCCTGTCCAAGCGCTATCTGCACGGGATCTTCGGCACCCGGGCCGACTTCCACTGGAAGCCGGAGCCGATGCTGCCGATCACGGAGCACGCGCCGGACGGCTTCACGGCCGACGCGGTGATCTCGATGATCGACAGCGCCGACCCCGACCTGATGTTCGTCAACTTCGGTGACGTGGACCGGGTCGGGCACAGCGACCTCACCGGCGGCACCCTCGACCTCGCCCGCAGGGCCGCCCTGATCAGCACCGACTACCAGATCGGCCGCGTGGTCGCGCACCTCAAGGACACCGGCCGCTGGGAGAACTCCGTCCTCCTCGTCCTCGCCGACCACTCCATGGACTGGTCACTGCCGTTCGCCATGGTCGGCCTCGCCCCCCTGCTGGCGAAGGACCCGCTGCTGGAGGACCGCTGCGTCATCGCCCAGAACGGCGGCGCGGACCTCCTCTACTGGACCGGGCCGGACGCCGACCGGGCGCGGGCCGTGGCCCGGATGCGGGAGATCGTCCTGGCCGAGGAGGGCGTGCTGTCCGTGCACACCCCCGCGGAACTGCGGCTGGGCCCCGAGGCCGGTGATCTCGTCGCGTACGTCCGCCCCGGCTACCGCTTCTCCGACCCGCTGCCGGTCTCCAACCCCATCCCCGGCAACCACGGCCATCCGGCCACCCTGCCCATCCCCTTCTTCGTCACCGGTGGTTCCCCGCTGGTCCGGCGCGGCGCCGTCAGCGACGCCCCGGCCCGGACCATCGACGTCGCCCCCACGGTCGCCGCACTGTACGGACTGCGCCGGCCGTCCGGCGGCTGGGACGGCACGGCCCGCAGGGACGCCTTCGTCCGGTAGCGGCGGCGGTCCGGCGCGGCCCGGCGGGCTCGGCCCGGCCGCGCCGGCCGGGCCCGTCCGCGGGCGTCTCCGCGAGCCGCCGGAGCCGGTTACCGCCCGGCCGGGCGGGAAAGGCGTTTGGCATATGCGGCGGACGGGCGGGCCGTAAACTTACCTCTCGGTAGGCAAGGCGGAGGGGCGGGACAGTGGCGGGCACCAAGGGCAAGCGGATGCCGCGGGCCGTGCGGGAGCAGCAGATGCTCGACGCGGCCGTGACGATCTTCGCCCGGCGCGGTTACCGGGCCGCCTCGATGGACGAGATCGCGGAACTGGCCGGTGTCTCCAAGCCCCTCGTCTATCTGTATCTGAACTCGAAGGAAGAACTCTTCAGCGCCTGCATCCGGCGCGAGGCGGCCGCCCTGGTCACCGCCGTGCGGGCGGCCGTCGAACCGCGCGACACACCGCCGGACCGGCAACTCTGGAGCGGGCTGCGCGGCTTCTTCGCCCACACCGCCGAACGCCCGGACGGCTGGGCCGTACTGCACAACCAGGCCCGAACGCACGGAGAACCGTTCGTGAGCGAGTTCGCCGCGATGCGGGAGGAGATCGTCACCTTCGTGACACAGCTGATCGCCGCCGCCGCGCAGGAGGACGACTGCGTTCCGGACCTGGCCGACCGTGAGGTGGCCGGACTGGCGCACGCTCTGGTCGGGGCCGCCGAATCGCTGGCCGGATGGGCCAACGACCCCGGGGACGGCGCGGACCGGCCGTCGGCGAAGGAGACGGCGGCGCTGCTGATGAACTTCGCCTGGGCGGGCCTCGCCAACCTGATGGAGGGCCGCCCCTGGCACCCGCGCGGACGGACCACCGCCCGGAGGTCCTGAGCCGGGCGGTCCCGGCCGGATCAGGACGGGGCCCCGCCGGGGGGCGTGACCGTCCCCGTGAGGTGGAGACGGGAGCCGTCCCGGCCGCCGCGCAGCTCGAACGCGGGGCCGCGCCTGCCGAGGACGACGGTCGACGGGAGCAGGACCGGGGCCCTGAACTCCGCCCGCACCGTGACCGGTTCCCCGCCCGGCAGGCCCGCCTCCGCCACACAGCGGGCGAAGGTCCACATGCCGTGCGCGATGGCCCGGGGGAAGCCCAGCGGGCGGGCGGTGAGCGGGTGGAGGTGGATCGGGTTGTAGTCGCCGGAGACGGCGGCATGACGGCGGCCGAGCCCGGCGGGGAGCTCCCACACGGCTGCGGCGGGGAGCCCTTCCGCGCCGGCACCGCCGGAAGCGCCCGCCCCGGCGGGCTCCGGGGCGCGGGCCGGGCCGGTCTCCGCGGTGCCGGTCTCCGGGCCGCCGGTCCCCGCGGGGCGCCCGTCGTCGTCCGGGGTGCGGTGGCGGGCCAGGTAGGTGCTGCGGTCCGTCCAGACCGGTTCGCCGTCGATCCGGGCCTCGGTGACGACCTCCGCCTCCGTGCCGCGGCGGTGGGGCAGCAGCCGGGGGATGCCCACGGTCAGCTCGGGGCGGTCGTGCGGGCGCAGCGCCCGGTACTGCGTGATCTCGATGCCGGTGTGCACCAGGCCGAGAAGGGGCAGCGGGAACGCCCGGTCGCCCATGAGCCGGGCGGCGAGGGGGAAGCCCAGGATGTGCGGATAGGTGATCGGCAGGGGGTCGGTCTCCCGGAAGCCGCAGACGCGGGCGTAGCGGGCCACGCGGCCGGCGTCGATCCGGACGGCCGGCAGCAGCAGCCGGGTGCCGGGCAGCGGTGCGCCGGGGGAGGGGCGCTTGCCGATCCCGGTCAGCACCCCCCGGCCGAGGGCGGGCATGAGGCGCGGGGAGCGGGTCAGGCGCTGGGTGGTGGGAGTGGCCGGGGTGGTCATGGGGGTCTCCGTGAAAAATCGTGTGCGGTGGGTCCGGCTCGTCTGGTCTGGCCTGGCCTGGCCTGGCCTGGCTCGGTCCGGTCCGGGCCGCTTTCCGAGGACCCGGCGCGTTGCCGGTTCGCTGCCGGTACGGGGTCTCGGGCGGGTGGGAGGGTCAACGCCCGTGTGCAGCACGGGAGAAGAGACAGCGGCGCCGCGGCACCTCGACCGCACGAGGCCTCCGGACCGGCCCCGGGCAGCATCCCGTGCGGGGCGCCGGGAGTGGCTCGGGGCGGGTTTCCGTACGGGGTGCCGGGGGCGGCGCCGGGCGGGTTGCCGTGCGCGGTGCCGCGGACGGCCCCGGGGCGCACTCCGCGCGGGGGCGACCCGGAACCCGGGCCCGGGCACCCCGTGCTGTTCCGCATCGGCCCGTTCGCCGGGCGGAGCACGGCGCGCCTCCGCCCCGGAGGCCGGCGGGGCCTGCTCCGCGCGGTCAGAGGCGGCGGTGCATGACGCGCAGCACGGGGGTGACCCGGAACTCGGGCCCGGCACCCCGTGCGGCACCGCCGCTCCGGGCCGGCCCGCGGCCGCCCCGTCCGCCGGCCGGCCCGTGCCGGAGGCGTCACGCCCCGAGCAGGCTCTGCCCGCAGACCCGTACCGTCTGCCCGTTGACCCCGCCGGAGGCCGGCTGGGCCAGCCACGCCGTCGTCTCGGCGACGTCGACCGGCAGGCCGCCCTGCGCGAGGGAGTTCATCCGCCGCCCCGCCTCCCGGATCAGCAGCGGCACCGCGGCCGTCATCTTCGTCTCGATGAAGCCGGGGGCGACGGCGTTGACCGTCACCCCGTACTCGGCCGCGGCCCGCGGCGCCAGCGAGCGGGTGAAGCCGATGATCCCGGCCTTGCTCGCCGCGTAGTTGGTCTGCCCGGCGTTGCCGGCGATACCGGCGATCGAGGCGGTGGCGACGATCCGGCCGGTGCCCCGGCGCAGGACACCGGCCTTCAGCAGGCGGTCGGTGACCCGCAGCACGCTGCCCAGGTTCACGTCGATCACCTGGTCCCAGCGGTCGGCCGCCATGTTGGCGAGCCGGCGGTCCCGGGTGATGCCCGCGTTGTGGACGAGGATGTCGAGTCCGCCGGGCACCGCCGCGGCGATGCGCTCGGCGGCGTCGGGCGCCGTGATGTCCAGGGGCAGCGCCGTGCCGCCGAGACGGCCGGCGAGGGCGGTCAACTCGGCCTCCGCGGAGGGGATGTCGAGGCAGACGACGCGCGCGCCGTCCCGGGCGAGGGTCCCGGCGACCGACGCGCCGATGCCCCGCGCGCAGCCGGTGACGAGCGCGGTCCGGCCGGCCAGCGGCCGGGACCGGTCCGCCGCGGCGCCGGCCCCCGCCGCGGGTTCCCCGGTGGTGCCCGGTGGTTCGGCGGCCGCGCCCTCCTCGTCCGCCGCGCCCGCGCCGACGGCGTCACCGCGGACCGTGATCGGCTGCCCGCTCACATACGCCGACTTGGGCGACAGCAGGAAGCGCAGCGTCGACTCCGCCGCCGCTGCCGCCGCGCCCAGCGCGGCCGCCCCCTCCGCACCGGGGTCCAGCCGCAGCAGGTTCACCGTGCAGCCCCTGCCGATCTCCTTGCCCAGGGACCGGACGAAGCCGTCGAGGGCCTGCTGCGCGGCGGCCCGGTGGTGGTCCGCCGGGTCCGGCGCGGTGCCGAGGAGGACGATCCGGCCCCCGGCGGAGACCGAGCGCACCACGGGGTGGAGCGCGGCGTGCACCCCGTGCAGCGCCTCCGGGCCGTCCACGCCGGTGGCGTCGACGACGACCGCGGCGTACGGGGCGCCGGTCCGGCCCCCGGTGCCGTCCCCGCCGCCGCGGTGCTCCGTTCGCACCGGCAGTCCGGTCCGTGCCAGCGCCCCGGTGAGGCCGGGGCAGGGCGCGGCCACCGTCAGATGGAGCAACGGCCCGTCCAGGGAGGGCCGTTCGGGAGACCAGCGGTGCAGTTCCGCGGGCCGGGGCAGGCCCAGCCGGCGGGTGAGGAACCGGCCGGGAGCGGTCCGGGTGAAACGAAGATAGCGATCGGCCATTGGCCAACTCCTCACCGTGGCGTAAATTTACTTCGCAGTAAGGTTACTGCCGGGTCAGGAGCTGGTCGAGATGAGCACCCGCAATCCCCTCCTCGCCTCCGAGGTGCGGCGCGTCGCCGTCCTCGGCGGCAGCAGGATCCCCTTCGCGCGGGCCGACGGCCCGTACGCCACCGCCTCCAACCAGCGGATGCTGACCGTCGCCCTCGGCGGACTGGTCGAGCGCTTCGGCCTCGAAGGCGCGCGGCTGGGGGAGTTCGCCGCGGGCGCCGTCCTCAAGCACAGCCGGGACTTCAACCTCGCCCGCGAGACCCTCCTCGGCAGCGATCTCGACCCGCGCACCCCCGCGTACGACGTCCAGCAGGCGTGCGGCACCGGACTCCAGGCCGTCATCGCCGCCGCCAACAAGATCGCGCTGGGGCAGATCGACTCGGCCGTCGCCGGCGGCGTGGACTCGGCCAGCGACGCCCCGCTCGGCGTCAACGACGAACTGCGCAGACTGCTGCTGGCCACCCGGCGCGCCCGCTCCCTCGGCGGACGGCTCAGGCGCCTGGCCGGCGTCCGGCCCCGCCACCTCGTCCCCGAGATCCCGCGCAACGCCGAACCCCGCACCGGACTGTCGATGGGCGAGCACGCGGCCCGCACCGCCAGGGAGTGGGGCATCGGCCGCGAGGAACAGGACGAACTGGCCGCCACCAGCCACCGCCGCCTCGCCGCCGCCTACGACCGCGGCTTCCTCGACGATCTGGTGGTCCCCTTCCGCGGCCTGGAGCGGGACCAGAACCTGCGCCCCGACTCGAGTCCGGAGAAACTGGCGCGCCTGAAGCCCGTGTTCGGCGTGGCGGACGGCGGCGCCACCATGACGGCGGGCAACTCCACCCCGCTCACCGACGGTGCCGCGACCGTCCTCCTCGCGAGCGAGGAGTGGGCGGCCGAACGCGGCCTCGAACCACTGGCCTACCTCACGGCCTACGAGACGGCCGCCGTCGACTACGTGGACGGCGAGGACGGCCTGCTGATGGCGCCGGCGTACGCCGTGCCGCGCATGCTGGAGCGCACCGGACTCGGGCTCGACGACTTCCACCTGCTGGAGATCCACGAGGCATTCGCCTCGCAGGTGCTGGCCACCCTGGCGGCCTGGCGCAAACAGGGCCTGCCCGAGGCCGACCGGGACCGGCTCAACGTCGCCGGCTCCTCGCTGGCCACCGGACACCCGTTCGCCGCGACGGGTGCGCGCATCGTCGCCACCCTGGCCAAGCTGCTCGCCGAGCGCGACGCGCCGGGGCGCGGCCTGATCTCCATCTGCGCGGCCGGCGGCCAGGGGGTGACGGCGATCCTCGAACGGCCGTGAGCCGGCGGGCGGTTCCGCACCCGCGCCGCCCGGACCACGGCACTCGGCCGCGCCGGTGCCCCGGCACCGACCGGTTCCGCCGGCCGGGTCCGGGCCCGCACCGGCCCGGGCCACCCCACCGCGCCACGGACCCACACCGGACCCCCACACCGGACCCCCACACCGGACCCCGCACCGGGCCCCCGCACCGGGCCCCCGCACCGGGCCCCCGCACCGGGCCCCCGCACCGGGCCCCCGCACCGGGCCCCGCACCGAGCCCCGCCCACACCGACACCGACACCGACTCCCGCCTCTCGCGCGCGTGAGCCACCCCCCACACGGAACCCCCACACGGCCTCCCGCACCGAACCCGGCACGACCGCACGACCGCACGACCGCACGACCGCACGTCCCCACGTCCGCACACTCCGCACGCCCCCACTGATCCCGCCGTCCGCTCCGCCCCCCCACGGAGCCGGGCCGCCGCCCCGGCCCCCGGGCGTCCGGACCACCCGTCCGGCGCCGCCCGCCCGGGGCGGCCGAGACAAGAGGAGCCGCCCGTGTCCCCTTCCCCCCGCCTTCGCCCCCGTCGCGGCGCGGTGCCGCCGGAGACGCCGGAGCCGTCGCTGACCGTGGCGGACGGCGCCGTCCGCGAGGTCGCCGTGCCCGCGCTCGTGGCGCCCGTCGAACAGGGCTCGCTGGCCGACATCCCGTTCCACAACGCCGTCGAGGCCCCCGGCGAGATCGTCCTCAGCCGGGTCCGCGACGACGGAAGCTGGGGCGACGTCAGCGCCGCCGCCTTCGCCCAGGAGGTGCTGGCCGTTGCCAAGGGCCTGATCGCCCATGGCCTCGCGCCCGGCGAGCGGCTGGCCATCATGGCCCGCACGAGCTACGAGTGGACGCTGATGGACTTCGCCGCCTGGGCGGCCGGGCTCGTCACCGTCCCCATCTACCCGACCTCCTCGGCCGAGCAGGCCCGCTGGATCATCCAGGACTCGGGCGCCGTCGCCTGCGCCGTCGAGGACGTCGGCCAGACCCGGCTGATCAGCGGCATACGCCCCGAGCTGCCGGGGCTGAAGCACCTCTGGCAGTTCGACACCGACGCCGTCTCCCTCCTGGTGACGGCGGGCAAGGACATCCCCGACGCCGAGGTGGCCGCCCGCCGGGGCGGGCTCGGCCCGGACACCGTCGCCACCCTCATCTACACCTCCGGCACCACCGGGCGCCCCAAGGGCTGCGTGCTCACCCACGGCAACTTCTTCGCCGAGGTCGACAACGCCGTCGAACTGCTCCACCCGGTCTTCACGTCGGTGAGCAAGGACCCCGCCTCCACCCTGCTCTTCCTGCCGCTGTCCCACGTCTTCGGCCGGATGGTGGCGATCGGCTGCCTCCGCGCCCGGGTCCGCCTCGGGCACCAGCCCAGCATCCAGACCGAGGAACTGCTGACCGCGCTGGCCGGTTTCAGGCCGACCTTCCTCCTCGCCATCCCGTACGTCCTGGAGAAGGTCTACAACACCGGTCGCGCCACCGCGGAGAAGATGGGCCGGGCCTCCTCCTTCGACCGGGCCGCGAGGATCGCCCGGCGGTACGGGGAGGCGCGGGAGGCCGAGCAGCACGGCACCGGCCCGGGCCCGGGCCCCGGCCTGCGGGCCGCCCGCGCGCTGTACGACCCGCTGGTCTACCGGCGGATCCGGGCCGCCCTCGGCGGCAAGGTGCGCTACGCCATTTGCGGCGGCTCCCCGCTGGGCCGCCGGCTCGCCGCCTTCTACGCGGGCGCGGGCATCGAGGTGTTCGAGGGCTACGGGCTCACCGAGACCACGGCCGCCGCCACCGTCACCCCGCCCCTCAAGCCGCGGCTCGGCACGGTCGGCCGGCCGCTGCCCGGCGCGGCCGTCCGGATCGCCGAGGACGGCGAGGTGCTGCTCCGCGGCGGCCAGGTCTTCAGCGGCTACTGGGACGCGGCCCGGGGCGAGGCCGTCCGGGGTGCCGAGACCGACGCCGGGGGCTGGTTCGCCACGGGCGACCTCGGGGCCCTCGACGAGGACGGCTATCTCAGCATCACCGGCCGGAAGAAGGAGATCATCGTCACCGCGGCCGGCAAGAACGTCGCCCCGGCCCCCCTGGAGGACCGGCTGCGGGCCCATCCGCTGGTCGGCCAGTGCCTGGTCGTCGGTGACGACCGCCCGTACATCACCGCCCTGATCACCCTGGAGCCGGACGGGCTGCTGCACTGGCGGCGGATGCGCAAGAAGCAGGACGTGCCCCTCGGTGAGCTGGTGCGGGACGCGGAACTCCTCGCCGACATCCAGCGGGCCGTGGACGACGCCAACGCCTCCGTCTCCCGGGCCGAGTCGATCCGCCGCTTCCGGGTGCTTCCGGTGGACTTCACCGAGGACGGCGGCCAGCTGACCCCGTCGATGAAGCTGAAGCGCCGGGTGATCCTGCGCGACTTCGCCGAGGACGTCGAGGAGCTGTACCGGCGTTCCTGAGCCCGCTCCGGGCGGGAGACCCCCGGGTGCCGCCCGCTCGGGAGCCGGCACCCGGGGCCCGGCGGTTCCTCCCCGTGGCCCCGGACGGACAGAGGCGTATCCCGGGCGGCCGGCGGCGTATCCCCGGACGGGCAGAAGCCCCGCTCCTCCGCCGAAGCGGGGGAGCGGGGCTCCTTGGGTACTGCGCGTCGGCCGCGACCGGCCGACCCCGGGGACCCGCGCGGGATCAGACCGGGGTGACGTTCTCCGCCTGCGGGCCCTTCGGGCCCTGGGTGACGTCGAAGTTCACGGTCTGGTTCTCCTCCAGGGAGCGGAAGCCAGACGCGTTGATCGCGGAGTAGTGGACGAAGACATCGGGGCCGCCGCCGTCCTGGGCGATGAAGCCGAAGCCCTTCTCGGCGTTGAACCACTTGACGGTTCCGGTAGCCATAAAGCCCTCCTTGGGCCAAAGGGTTGCCCTGCTCCAGAACCTGCAAGAAGTCTGAAAACAAAAGCCCGCGGAGTCACATGATCCGCAGGCTCTGTACTGCAAGGGAAACCAAACTGCAACTTGCGGCGAGCCTAGCACGGGCTCTCCGCGGCAGGAAAGAGGCGAAGATCACTCGTTCGTGGGGTGTGTTCGGGAGCCGTTTTCCGTGCCCTGGCCTGCACGAGCCCCCGTCCGGTACCCGCCGGTTGGCCGGTACCGGACCGTTCCGGGGCCGTTACCCGGCGGGCCCCTCGCGGGACGCGCGCGCGGGGCCGCCGCCGGGTGCACGGCGCAGCGCACCGACAAGCGCCCCGCACGCCCTCGACGAACCCCGCACCGCCCCCGCACCGCCCCCGCAAGGACCCGCTCCCGGGCCCGCCCGGAGCCGGAGTTAGCCTCATGGAGTGGACCATTCCGACCGAGAAGACCGTTCCGACCGGGCCGCCGCCGGAGCCGCCGCCCCCGCCCCCGCCGGCGGCGACCACCGCCACCGGCCCCGGGTGGGCCACATCCAGTTCCTGAACTGCGTGCCCCTCTACTGGGGCCTCGCCCGCACGGGCACCCTTCTCGACCTCGACCTGCGCAAGGACACCCCGGAGAAGCTCAGCGAGCAGCTGGTCCGCGGCGAGCTCGACATGGGCCCCATCACGCTCGTGGAGTTCCTGCGCCATGCCGACGAACTGGTCGCGCTGCCCGACATCGCCGTCGGCTGCGACGGGCCGGTGATGTCCTGCCACATCGTGTCCCAGGTCCCGCTGGAGCAGCTGGACGGGGAGCGCGTCGCGCTCGGCTCCACCTCCCGCACCTCCGTACGCCTCGCCCAGCTGCTGCTGGCCGAGCGCTACGGCATCCGGCCCGACTACTACAGCTGCCCTCCCGACCTGGGCCTGATGATGCGCGAGGCGCAGGCCGGGGTGCTCATCGGCGACCCGGCGCTCCGCGCGTATCTGCACGACGCCCCCCGGTACGGGCTGCAGGTCCACGACCTCGGGCACCTGTGGAAGGAGTGGACGGGGCTGCCGTTCGTCTTCGCCGTCTGGGCGGTGCGGCGCGACTATCTGGCCAGGGAGCCGGAGGTGGTGCGCCGGGTGCACGAGGCGTTCCTCGCCTCCCGCGACCTGTCGCTGGAGGAGGTCGGCAAGGTCGCCGAACAGGCGGCGCGCTGGGAGGCATTCGGCGCGGAGGTGCTGGAACGGTACTTCACCACCCTCGACTTCAGCCTCGGCCCGCGCCAGCTCGCCGGCATCGCCGAGTTCGCCCGCCGCACCGGACCGGCGACCGGGTACCCGGCGGACGTCCGGGTACGGCTCCTCGGCGACGAGGAGGCCGCCGAGCACGCCGAGCACGCCGAGCACGCCGAGCACGCCGAGCACGCCGAGCACGCGGATCACGCGGATCACGCGGATCACGGCAGGAGCGCCGGGGAGGCAGGCCCCCGGACGGGCCCTCCGGATGCGCCGGGCGGCTGACGTAGGCTGGATCGGTCCGTCAGAACCGTCCGGAAGGGACGCCCCGGTGCCCGAGAACTCCGAGCTCGCCGGTACGAACCGCGCAGCCGTACTCGCCCGTGCCGCCGAGGGCGGCCGGATCACCCCGGAAGAAGCGCTCGACCTCTACCGGCACGCCCCGCTGCACGCCCTGGGCGCCGCGGCCGACGCCGTACGCCGCCGCCGCTACGCCGGCACCGAGCACATCGCGACGTACATCATCGAGCGCAACATCAACTACACCAACGTCTGTGTGACGGCGTGCAAGTTCTGCGCCTTCTACGCGGCCCCCAAGGACACCGCCAAGGGCTGGACCCGCGACCTCGACGACATCCTGCGCCGCTGCGCCGAGACCGTCGAGCTGGGCGGCACCCAGATCATGTTCCAGGGCGGCCACCACCCGGACTACGGCGTGGAGTACTACGAGCAGCACTTCTCGGCGATCAAGAAGGCGTTCCCGCAGCTCGTCATCCACTCCCTCGGTGCCTCCGAGGTCGAGCACATGGCCCGCATCTCGGGCGTCACGCCGGAGGAGGCGATCCGCCGCATCCACGCCGCCGGTCTCGACTCCTTCGCGGGCGCGGGCGCCGAGCTGCTGCCCGCGCGGCCGCGCAAGGCCATCGCGCCGCTGAAGGAGTCCGGCGAGCGCTGGCTGGAGATCATGGAGACCGCGCACCGGCTGGGCGTCGAGTCGACCTCCACCATGCTGATGGGCACCGGCGAGACCAACGCCGAGCGCATCGAGCACCTGCGGATGATCCGGGAGGTGCAGGACCGCACCGGCGGCTTCCGCGCCTTCATCCCGTACACCTACCAGCCGGAGAACAACCATCTGAAGGGGCGGACGCAGGCGACGCTCTTCGAGTACCTGCGGATCATCGCCGTCGCTCGGCTGTTCCTCGACAACGTCGCCCACATCCAGGGCTCCTGGCTCACCACCGGCAAGGAGGTCGGCCAGCTCTCGCTGCACTACGGGGCCGACGACCTCGGCTCGGTGATGCTGGAGGAGAACGTCGTCTCCTCGGCCGGAGCCAAGCACCGCTCCGACCGGCTGGAGCTGCTCCATCTGATCCGCGCCGCGGGCCGGGTCCCGGCGCAGCGCTCGACGACGTACGAGCACCTGGTGGTGCACGAGGACCCGGCGCACGACCCGGTCGACGACCACGTCGTCTCGCACCTGTCCTCCACGGCGATCGAGGGCGGCACGGCCCACCCGGAGCTGAAGCTCGTCGACGCGAGCTGAGCGGCCGCACCCGGGGCCCGGGCCCCGGATTCCCGCTTCCGGCCGTCGCCCGCGCCGTGACCCGGGCACGGGCGGAGGGGCTGGGCGGGCTGAGGGGCCGGACCGGCGGGCGGTGCCCGTGGACGGCCGCCGCCCCCGGGCGGGCCGGGAGGCAGGGACGAAGGGACGGAGACGGCGGGTGCTGACGATCCACCGCGGGCGGGCGGTACGGCGCCTCCCGGGCGGTGATCCGGCCGCGGGGGACGCGGTGGCCGTGGACGGCGACCGGATCGCGGCCGTCGGCCCGTACGAGGAACTGCTCGCGCAGTACGGCGCCCGGGCCCGGGTCCGGGAGTGGGCCGGTGAGATCACCCCGGGCCGCCATGCACCGGACGCCCGCGCCTGGCTGGAGGCGGCCTACCACCCGGACCCGCGCGAGGCGGACCGGCTGGGCACCGAGCCGCTCACCGGCGAAGCGCTCACGGCCCTGGGCCTGACCGACAGCGGCTGGGGCGCGAGCGCCCGGCGGGGCCTCCAGCGGCTGCTGGCGGCCGGCACCACCTCGCTGACCGGCCCCTTCACCCGCCCGCCGGTCCGCACCGCCGTGACCCGCTCCGGCCTCCGCGTGCACCCGCCGGGCGCCCCGGCGCAGCCGCTGCCCCTCGCCCCGGGGGCCCGCGCGGACTTCGCGGTCTTCGCGGTGCCGGGACCCGGCGGCGCGGGCGTGCCCGGCGCGGGCGTGCCCGGCGCGGGCACCCCGGGCCCCGGCGGCACCTCCCGCCCGGACACTCCCCGCCCCGGCATCTCCGGCCCGGACGCCCCCGGCCCGGACGCTCCCGGCGGGGAGCCCGCCCGCTGCCTGGCCACGGTCATCGCGGGCCGCCTGGTCCACCGCCGGGCCTGAGCGGCCGGCACATCCCGGCGGGCAAGCGTCAACAGCGCGGAACACCCCGCCATCACTTCGGGTGAGGGTACGGTCGTACCTGTCACCGTGATCCGCACGCCCGTCCATGATGCGTCCCATCAGGACCTAGCCAGGGGACGCCCCGCTTTAGCGGGGTGGGGAATGGCTTCTGAGCCCTGCTCTGACCTCAACTGTGCGCACGGATCTGCACTGTTCACCTGATCCCACCTTTCTGTCGCACTAGACCTGCGACGTGTGTATAGTGATCGCGTGACCGTGACCAGGAAGGTTCGCCGATTCTCCGGCGGCGTGTATGACCTCGGGCTCCACATCGTGTGGTGCCCGAAGTA
>NZ_JAGPXX010000003.1 GCF_018070345.1 Streptomyces sp. F63 | reverse complement strand
CCCCGGCGGGGCCGGCCGGCCGGCCCCGCCGGGGCCGCCGCCCCCGGTGCCGCCCCGCCCGCGCCGCTCGCCCCCGGTGACCGGCAGCGTCTCCTCGACGGCGCACACCACGACCCGCACGCCCTCCTGGGCGCCCATCCGCTGCCGGACGGCGGCGGTGTCCTCTTCCGCGCGCTGCGGCCGTACGCCCGCGCCGTCACCGTCGCGGTCAACAGCGGTCCGGGCGCCGGCCTCCGGGCCGGTCTGCACTCCGAGGGCGACGGCCTCTTCGCGGGTGTCCTTCCGCTCGACACCGTCCCGGAGGACTACCGGCTGCTGATCACCTACGGCGAGGGCGACGCCCCCGAGGTGCTGGAACAGCACGATCCGTACCGCTTTCTGCCCGCCCTCGGCGAGTTCGATCTGCACCTCGTCCACGAGGGGCGTCACGAACGGCTGTGGGAGGCCCTCGGCGCGCGGCCGATGACGCACGGCGGCGTCGCGGGCACCCGGTTCACCGTCTGGGCGCCGAACGCCCGCGGTGTACGCGTCACCGGCGACTTCACCTGCTGGAACGGCACCTGCTACCCGATGCGCTCGCTCGGCGGCAGCGGCGTGTGGGAGCTGTTCGTGCCCGGGGTCGGCGAGGGCGCCCTCTACAAGTTCGACATCGCCGGGCCCGACGGCGCGCACAGTCTGCGCGCCGACCCGATGGCCCGGCGCACCGAGTGCCCGCCCGCCACCGCCTCGATCGTCACCGCCTCCGCGTACCGGTGGCAGGACGGGGAGTGGATGCGCCGCCGCGCCGGGCGCCGCGTCCACCAGTCGCCGTTCTCCGTCTACGAGGTGCATCCGGCGTCCTGGCGGCCGGGGCTGAGCTACCGGCAGCTGGCGGAGCAACTGCCCGCGTACGTCAGGGAGCTGGGGTTCACCCACGTCGAGCTGATGCCGGTGGCCGAGCATCCCTTCGGCGGCTCCTGGGGGTATCAGGTCACGTCCTACTACGCCCCGACCGCCCGGCTGGGCACCCCGGACGACTTCCGGTATCTCGTGGACGCCCTGCACCGGGAGGGCATCGGGGTCATCGTCGACTGGGTGCCCGCGCACTTCCCCAAGGACGCGTGGGCGCTCGCCCGCTTCGACGGCACGCCGCTGTACGAGCCGGCCGACCCGCGGCGCGCCGAGCATCCCGACTGGGGCACGCTGACCTTCGACTACGGGCGGACGGAAGTCCGCAACTTCCTGGTCGCCAACGCCGTGTACTGGTGCGAGGAGTTCCACATCGACGGTCTGCGGGTCGACGCGGTGGCGTCCATGCTGTACCTGGACTACTCGCGGGAGGGCGGCGAGTGGGTCCCCAACCAGCACGGCGGGCGGGAGAACCTCGACGCCGTGGCGTTCCTGCAGGAGATGAACGCGACCGTCTACCGGCGCTGCCCCGGCGTCGTCACCGTCGCGGAGGAGTCCACGGCCTGGGACGGCGTCACCCGGCCGACCCACGTCACCGGCCCGAACGGCCTCGGCGGTCTGGGCTTCGGCCTGAAGTGGAACATGGGCTGGATGCACGACTCGCTGGGCTACATGGCGCGGGAGCCGGTGCACCGCAAGTACCACCACCACGAGATGACCTTCTCGATGGTGTACGCGTACAGCGAGAACTACGTCCTGCCCATCTCCCACGACGAGGTGGTGCACGGCAAGGGCGCCCTCGTCGGCAAGATGCCCGGCGACTGGTGGCAGCGGCGCGCCGGCCACCGGGCGTACCTGGGCTTCATGTGGGCCCATCCCGGCAAGCAACTGCTGTTCATGGGGCAGGAGTTCGCACAGGGCGCGGAGTGGTCGGAGGTACACGGGCCGGAGTGGTGGCTGATGGACGACACCTATCCGGCGGCCGGTGACCACCGGGGCGTACGGGACCTGGTCCGCGATCTCAACCACGTCTACGCCGCCGAGCCCGCGCTCTGGGAGCGGGACACCGACCCGTCCGGTTTCAGCTGGATCGAGGGCGACGCGGCGGAGGACAACGTCTTCGCGTTCCTCCGGCTGGCCGCGGACGGGGCGCCGCTGCTGTGCGTCAGCAACTTCTCGCCCGTGGTGCGCCGGGACTACCGGCTCGGGGTGCCGAGCGAGCCCGCCGGCTGGCAGGAGGTCCTCAACACGGACGACGCCCGCTACGGCGGCAGCGGCGTCGGCAACCCGGATCCCCTCAAGCCGGAGGCGTCCCCCTGGCACGGCCGGCGTGTCAGCGTCCGGGTCACGCTGCCGCCGCTGGCGACGGTCTGGCTGCGGCCGGTCTGACCCGGCACCGGCCACGGCCGCGGACGCGGAGGCGGCCGCGGAGGCGGAGGCGGAGGCGGCCGCGGACAGGGTGACGCCCCTCCGGCCGCCAGGGGAAACAGCCGGAGGGGCGTCGGGGAGATGGTCTCGGAGGGGGTGCGCCCGGGTCCGTGGAGGGACACCGCGGGCCGCTTCGCGGCGGACCCGGGCGCCGGCCCGTCAGACGCCCACCGTCTCCTTCGCCCCGCCGGGGTGGTCGGGTCCCGGGTGGGAGGAGGGGTCCGGAGCGCCGGGGGCGCCGTCCGGCCGTCGGCCGTCCTGGCCGTGCTCGTCGTGCCGGTCCTGCTCGTCGTGCCGGTCCTGGTCGTCGAGCCGGTCCTGCTCGTGGCCGTGGCCGTGGCCGTGGTCGTCGACGAACGTCCGCTCGTCGAACGGGAGGTGTCCGGCGAGGACCTGCCCGGCCCGGGCCCTGTCGATCTCCTTCGTCCAGGTGCCGACCAGGACCGTCGCGACGGCGTTGCCCGCGAAGTTGGTCAGGGCGCGGGCCTCGCTCATGAAGCGGTCGATGCCGACGATGAGGCCGACGCCGTCGACCAGTTCCGGCCGGTGGGACTGGAGGCCGCCGGCCAGGGTGGCCAGACCCGCGCCGGTGACACCGGCCGCCCCCTTGGAGGCGATGATCATGAAGACGAGCAGGGAGATCTGCCGGCCGAGGGAGAGCGGGTCCCCCATCGCCTCGGCGACGAAGAGCGAGGCCATCGTCAGATAGATCGCGGTGCCGTCGAGGTTGAAGGAATAGCCGGTCGGCACGGTGATGCCGACGACCGGCCTGCTGACGCCCAGGTGCTCCATCTTGGCGATGAGCCGCGGCAGCGCGGACTCCGAGGAGGAGGTCGAGAGGATGAGCAGGAACTCGCGGCCGAGGTACCGGAGCAGGGTCAGGATGTTCACGCCCGCGACGATCCGCAGCAGCGCGCCGAGGACGAGGAAGACGAAGACCCCGCAGGTGATGTAGAAGCCGATCATGATGACGGCGAGGGACTTCAGCGCGTCCGCGCCCGTCTCCCCCACCACCGCCGCGATGGCGCCGAAGGCCCCGACCGGCGCCACCCACATGATCATCGCCAGTACGCGGAAGACCAGCCGCTGGAGGTGCCCGACCCCGCGGAGCAGCGGCTCGCCCGCACTGCCCATGGCCTGCAGCGCGAAGCCGACGAGGAGCGCGACGAGCAGCGTCTGCAGCACCTCGCCCTCGGTGAAGGCCGAGACCATGGTGGTGGGGATGACGCCGAGCAGGAAGTCGGTGGTGGACTCACCGGCGCCGGCCGCCTGGGCCTCGCCGGCGCTGCGCGCGGACTCGGTCAGATCGAGGCTGACGCCGGGAAGCAGATTGCCGACGACCAGACCGATGGCCAGCGCCACGGTCGACATGATCATGAAATAGCCGAGGGCGAGCCCGCCGACGGCACCGACCTTCGCGGCCTTGCGGACGGATCCGACGCCGAGCACGATCGTGCAGAAGATGATCGGCGAGATCATCATCTTGATCAGTCCGACGAAGCCGGTCCCGAGCGGCTTCAGCCCCGCGGCCACGCCCGGCGCCGCGAAGCCGAGGAGGATGCCGGCGAGCACCGCGGCGATGACGGCGAGGTAGAGATAATGGGTTCTGTCCCGCTTCACCCGGGTGCCCCCGGGCGGTGCTGCTGCGGCCACGGTCGTCCTCCTGCGTCGAGCTCTCCGGCTGGTCGCGCCGCTTGCGGTGTCCGTCCCGCCCGTCCCGCGCTCCCGCCCGGTCCCGGCGTTCCCCGCGTCCTCGGCGACTATCCACCAGCGGGTGCGCCGGGTCACGGTTGCGTTCATTGAGTTCGCGGAGGACGCCGGTCCGCCCGGCGGCGGGCGGCCGCGGCACGGCGGCGGCGGGGAGCGCACACCCCTGCCGGTCTCCGGGACCCGCCGGGCAGACTGGGCGCATGCGCGTTCCCCGTCCCCGCAGCCTGGCCGGCCAGCTCTTCGCCATGCAGGTCGTGCTGGTCACCGTCGTGGTGGCCGGCTACGCGGTGTTCACGTATGTCACGGACCTGCGGCAGACCGAGGAGACGGCGCGGCTGCGGGCGATGACGGCGGCGCGGACGATCGCCGTGTCACCGTCCGTGCCGGAGGCGATCCGCGGTGCGGACCCCACGGCGGTGCTCCAGCCGTACGCGGAGACCGTGCGCCGCGACACCGGGGTCGCCTTCGTCACGATCATGGATCCGGACGGCATCCGCTGGACGCACCCCGACCCGGAGCGGATCGGCGGGGAGTTCCTCGGCCACACCGGGCCCGCGCTCGCGGGCCGCACCTTCTCCGAGACGTACACCGGCACCCTCGGGCCGTCGGTGCGGGTGGTGACACCGATACGGGACGGCGGCCGGGTGGTGGGCCTGGTGAGCGCCGGGATCACGGTGGAGCGGATCAGCGCCGAGATGCGCCGGCAGATGGCCGTGCCCGTGGGGGTGGCCCTGGGGGCGCTGCTGCTCGGCGGCCTCGGCACCTACGTCGTCAACGCCCGGCTGCGCCGCCATACGCACGGGATGAACGCCGCGGAGCTGAGCCGGATGCACGACTACCACCAGGCGGCGCTGCACGCGGTGCGCGAGGGACTGCTGATGCTCGACGGACGGCGACGGATCGCGCTGGTCAACGACGGGGGTCGGGAACTGCTGGGGCTGGGCCCGGACGCCGTGGGCCGCCGCGTCACCGAGCTCGGGCTGCCCCGGTCGCTCACCGGGGCGCTGCTGGCCTCGGAGCCCCGGGTGGACGAGGTGCATCCCACGGCCGAGCGGATCGTGGTGGTGAACACCTCGCCGGTCTCGGGCGGTGAGCGGCGCGGCACGGTCGTCACCCTGCGGGACCACACCGAGCTCCAGGCGCTCTCCGGGGAGCTGGACTCCGTGCGCGGCTTCGCGGAGGCGCTGCGGTCGCAGGCGCACGAGGCCGCGAACCGGCTGCACGCCGTGGTGTCGCTGATCGAACTGGGCCGCGCGGACGAGGCGGTGCGGTTCGCGACGGAGGAGCTGGAGCTGGCGCAGGCGCTGACGGACCGGGTGGTGGCGGCCGTGGGCGAACCGGTGCTGGCGGCCCTGCTGCTCGGCAAGGCGGCGCAGGCGAGCGAGCGGGGCGTGGAGCTGTCGCTGACCCAGGAGAGCCGGATCGACGACGGTGTGCTGCCGGCGGAGCTGCCGCCCCGCGACCTGGTGACGATCCTCGGCAACTTGATAGACAACGCGGTGGAGGCGGCCGGCGGGGAGAACACCGCGGCGGACGGCCGGGAGCGGCGCCCGCGGGTGACGGTGACGGCGCGGGCCGCGGACGGCGAACTGCTGCTGCGGGTGCGCGACACCGGCCCCGGCATCAGCCCGGAGGCACTGGACGGCATGTTCGAACGCGGCTGGACGACGAAGACGGCACGGCACGGTGGTGGCGCGGCGTGCGGACCGGGGCGCGGACTGGGGCTGGCCCTGGTCCGGCAGGCGGTGCGCCGCAACGGCGGAACGATCGAGGCGGCGCGGACGGAGGGCCGCGGCGGCGAGGGCGGGAGCGGCGCGGACGGAGGCGGCCCGGGCGCGGAGTTCACCGTGCGGCTGCCGCTGGCCGCCGTGGCGGGGGCGGCACGGTGAACGGGGGCGGCACGGTGAACGGACGTGCGCCGATCCGGGTGCTGGTCGTCGAGGACGACCCGGTCGCCGCGGACGCGCACGCGCTGTACGTCGAGCGGGTGCCCGGTTTCGCGGTGGCCGGCACCGTGCACTCCGGGGTGGCGGCCCGGCGGCACCTGGAGCGGGACCCGGTGGACCTGCTGCTGCTCGATCTGTACCTGCCGGACGGCCACGGGCTGGGGCTGCTGCGCTCACTGCGCGCCGCGGGCCGGACGGCGGACGTCATCGCGGTGACCTCGGCGCGCGATCTCGCGGTGGTCCGGGAGGGCGTGTCGCTCGGCGTCGTCCAGCACGTGCTGAAGCCCTTCGCCTTCGCGACGCTCCGCGAACGGCTCGTGCGCTACGCCGAGTTCAGGGCGGCCGCGGGCGAGGCCAGCGGGCAGGAGGAGGTGGACCGCGCACTGGCCGCGCTGCGCGCCCCGTCGCCGACGGCGCTGCCGAAGGGGCTCAGCGGCCCGACCCTGGAGTCGGTGACCCGGGCGCTGCGCGGCGCGGACCGGAGCGGTATCACGGCCCAGGCGGCCGGTGAGGCGGTGGGGATCTCCCGGATCACGGCCCGCCGCTACCTGGAGCACCTGGTGGACACCGGGCGGGCCGAACGGCGGCCGCAGTACGGGCAGGTGGGCCGGCCGGAACTGTACTACCGCTGGCTGAGCCCCGCGTGACCAGCGCCGAGCCCCCGAGGGGCGGGCCGCCGCCGCCAACGCGGCCGGGCGGCACGGCAGCGCCTGCCGTGCCGCCCGGAGCGCGGGGCCGTGGCGCGAGGACGCGCCCGGGGGGCGGGGGCGCGGAACGCCGGGGCCGGAAGCGCGGAGCCGTGTCCCGTGGCGGGCCGCCACGACCCGGCACAACGCGCGGGACCGGCCCGCTACTTCGTCACGGCGGCCTCGACCTCGGCGAAGGTCTCGGCGTCCACGAGGCCGGTGTCCTCCAGGACCTCCAGGTGGTCCAGGACCGTCTGGTTGGCCTGCCGCGCGTGACGGCGAATCAGGTCGTTCTGCGTCGAGCCGCGGACCTCACCGATGACGGCGAAGATCTTGCCGTGCGAGGCCCGCAGCAGATTGGCGAAGAGCTTGTCGAACTCGGCGCCCTTGGCGGCCTTCATCTGCCGGACCCACTCCTGCTGCTCGGCCGTGGCCTGGTCGGGGATCTGCACCCCGAGCAGCTTGGCGTCCTCGCGGACGAGCTGGTCCAGCTTGGAGTGGCCGTCGATGAGGTGGAGCCCGGCGCGCTTGACCGCCTCGCTGGAGGCGTTGGTCTGGGCCAGCCGCCCGGCGGGGATCTCCCACAGCCCGGCCTGCCGCACGGACGACAGGAACTTCTTGTCGACCTCGGTGACGGTCCCGATGTTCCCCGCACTGGCCCCGGTCTGCGCCTGCCCCTGTGCCTGCCCCTCGGCGGGGACGGAGCCGTCGGCTCCGGCCCCCACCTGGGGCGCTCCTGCTACCGGACTCGACTCCTCGTTGGCTTGGCTGCTGCTGGTCTGCAGATTGATCAGTACGGGTATGAGTGCCAGTACGGCGACGATCGCTAGGGCGATGGCCGCCGTGCGCATCGACACTCTGGGCCGTTCGGCCCGACGGTTGCTGCGCACGGTGCCTCCTCCTGGGGACGGGTGTTCCCTCCCATACGGAGGCCGCCGGGCGGGTGTTCACCGTCCGCCGGGGCAATCCGGACTGCCCCTCTCCGTACGGCCGCCGGGCCCGGAAGGACACCAACACGGCACCCGCGCGCCCGGACGGCCGTGCCCTCCGGCCTCGCGTCCTCCGCGTTCCCGACAGACCCTGGAACGTTCCGAACACGGACCGAGCCCACGGCACCTGTGTCCAGCCGGCCGCGAGCCCCGGCAACTCGGAAGACCTGCAGGACTGCGCCGGCCTGCGGCGGAACCTGCCACGTGGAAGGCCGACCTCGGTTTCTCAGTCGGTTACCCGGATGTCCTGTCCGATGAATTCCACGAATTCGCCCCAGGAGGCCGGCTGAACGCTCATGGTTGCGCGGTCACGGTCCTTGGTGTCCCGGACCAGTATTTTGTCCGGGACGTTGTCGGCCACTTCGACGCAAGTATCCGACTTCGTATAGGAGCTGGTACGCCAGTTCGGGGTCATGGGCCACATGGTTGGCTCTCCTAGTCGCTCGGCATCTGATCGAAGTGCTGGATGGCTGTGAGAATGAGGTCCCGGACCCCGGTGCCGTAGACCGCTGACTGCTTCAGTAGTGCGAACGCCTTGGTGTACAGCTCGATCTCTCGGGGCTGCGTGACGGAGAGTTCCGCAGAGTAGGTCTCGACGAGGACAAGCCGGGCATCGAACATCGAGAACGAGTTTCCCGGCCATATGGAGGCCGGCGCGGAGCGGGGCACGATGCCGAGGCTGAGCCGGGGAAGTCTCATCACGGCCAGGAGCCGGTCGAGCTGCCCCTTCATCACGTCCGGGCCCCCGAAGTTGGTGTAGAGGGCCTGTTCGCCGAGCAAGACGTTGAAGATGCGGTCGCCCCGGTACAGGTACTGCTGCCGCTCAAGCCGCTTCGCCACGGCCTCTTCGGCGTCGTTGGGGATCTCGTAGTAGCTGACGACCTGTTCGAAGACCGCGGAGGCGTATTCGGATGTCTGCAGGGTCCCCCAGACGACTGTGGGGTGCCATATGCGGAACACCTTGGTCTTGCCGTAGACCGGAAGGGCTTGCCGCTGTCGCTGCTCCGCGCCGGCCCGGAGGAGCCGCCGCATGTCGAGCCACAGTTCATCGACATGGCGGACGGTGGCGGTCAGGTCGCCGAGTTGGTTGTCCTGGCCGGTGATCTCGCACCAGACGCGGACGTCGTCCTCGCTGGGGCGCTGCTTTCCGTTCTCGATGCGGGAGACCTTCGATTCCTGCCACGCGGCGGCACGGGCGAAGGCCCGGCCGCTGGTGAATCCGGCGTCCTTGCGGAAGCCGCGCAGCCGGGCACCCAGCGCTTGCAGTATCTCTTCTACTTGCGTGCTCACGGAAAGGTCAGGGCTTGTACTCGGGGTGTGGGACGGCGGCGGCCCACAGGAGATCCCGCAGGCGCACACACTCGGCCACGGTGTCCGGGTCTTCGACGATCTCCGAACCGAGCACTCTGCCGTCGGAGTCGAAGTGGCCCACGGCCAGGAGGCGGTTGTCGTACAGCCACCAGTCGTTGCCGCCCAGGGGGAAGGTGATGTCGTCGGGGAGGCGGTGCCGGGGCAGCCAGCGGATCTCCTCGCCCGCGTCCTCGTTGAGGGTGGTGGTGGCGTGCTCCCACTGGATGTAGGGGCTGTGCGGCTCGGTGACCACACGGACGCGTCGGACTGTCTTTCCTTCTCCGGTGACGCGCCGCATGAGCTGGGTCCACGGTTCCATGTAGGAGTGGTCGACGGCCTCACCGCGCAGCCAGCTTGTGAACGGGCTCTCCTCCCCGGGGACGGAGTAGTCGTCCCTCAGCTCCAGGTGGAATGCGTCCTGCGCGAAGCTCTCAAAGAGCTGGTTGCGCTCGGCGCTGGAGATCAGCTCCACGCGGTTCCTCCAGTAGGGCGGTGATGGCGGTCTTGGGGACCTCGACGACGGTCTCGTAGTCGGGAATCTCCATCTGGGCGAGGGCCTCGGGGTCGGTCACCTCGCGGCCCTGGACAACGAACGTACCGTCCGGGGTCAGGATCATGACCGGGTCCTCGACGCGCCTGATCTCCCCGGTCGGCAGGCCGTCCTCCGTGAGGTGCTCGAACAGCTCCGTGGGCACCTCCACCGCCGTCTGCCCCTCGGGGACATCGAGTCGCATCAGCAGGTCGTTCGCGTAAATCCTCCAGCCCTGGACGAGGTAGGTGTCGCGGTCCGTGGCGTACAGGGTCGGACAGTCGCCGGTCGTGGAGTTCTTCCCGAGGAACCGTAGCTTCATGGTCGTTCTCCCGTCTGCAGTCTTGCGCGGGTTTGCTCGACGCGACGATGGTCGGGGACACATCAGGTGCCGTCAATCGACTTGCTGCAAACTCGCGCAATCTTCTTGGGACTTGGGTGGAGCTCGCTCTACGTTCGTTCGCGAACCCGGACAACGGAGGCAGCCGTCCCGCGCTGCGGTACGGAGAGGAGACGTGTGGTGGCCGGTGTGGCGGACGAATCCGAGGCGCCGGCCGTTGGCAGCCTGCCGATCGACACGGTGCTGACCATGGACAGCATCGATGCCGCCCCGGGGACGTAGCTGAACACCTCGACCCGCGAGGGCGTCGACACCAGGACGGCGCCCGTCATCGGCCCCTCTGTAACGCCCTGCCCCCCAACCCCTCTCGGCACACCGCCGACAAGGAGAACGCTCGTGGACGACGCCTTCGGCACGACAACCGGGAACCGCGGCAACAGCCCTGCGTCCGAGCGGCAACTGCGTGACGCCATGGTGCAGCGGCTGATCGAGTTGGGTGCTGCCCGCGACCCTCGTGTGCTGGCTGCGTTCCGCTCGGTCCCCCGGCACCTGGCCACTCCCGGGCTGGCCATGGCCAAGGCATACGACGCCGAGTACGCGGCGGTGACGAAGACCGACGCGGAGGGGGTGGACATCAGCTCGGTGTCGGCTCCGCGCATCCAGGCCCTGCAGATCGAGCAGGCCGGCATCCAGCCGGGGATGCGCGTCCTGGAGATTGGGTCGGGCGGGGTGAACGCGGCCTATCTCGCCGAGTTGGTGGGTGAGCGGGGCCACGTCGTCACGATGGACATCGACCGGGATGTCACCCGGCGGGCGGAGGACTTCCTCACGGCGACCGGCCACCGCAACGTCACTGTGGTCACCGGCGACGGCGAGCTCGGCGCACCCGGCCACGCACCGTACGACCGTATCGTCGTCACTGTTCAGGCCGCGGATGTCCCGCCCGCGTGGGTCCACCAACTCCAGCAGGGCGGACGGCTCGTGGTGCCGCTGCGGATGCGTGGCATGACCCGCACGGTGGCCCTCGTCCGCGACGGTGAGCACTTGGTCAGCGACGGGTTGGAGCTGTGCGGCTTCGTCCCGATGCAGGGTGCCGGCGAGAACCGGGTACGCCTGGCCGTCCTTCACGACCCCCAGGGCGAGGAGGTCGCCCTGCGCCTGGACGGCCACCCGGAGCCCGATCCCGAGGCCTTGCGTGCCGCGCTGCACGCACCGCGCGCCGAGGCGTGGTCCGGAGTGACGCTCGCAGGCGAGGAGTCCAACGAGCACCTGGACCTCTGGCTGATGACCGCCCTGGACAACCTGCCCCTGATGGCGGCGAAGCCCGCCGCCCGGCAGCGCGGTCTGGTCGCCTCCGCCTCGCCGCTCGGCGTGCCGACCCTCGTGGAGGGCGACAGCTTCGCCTACCGGACCGTGCGCCGTACCGACCACCCGGACCGGTTCGAACTGGGTGCGGTCGGCCACGGGCCGCAGGGCAAGGCGGTCGCCGAGCGCCTGGTCGAGGAGATCCGGACCTGGGACCGCAGCCACCGCGGACACCCCGCGCACGTCGAGATCCACCCGGCCGGAACGCCGGACGACCAGCTCCCCGCAGGCCGCGTCATCGACCGGCCGCACACGCGGGTCACGATCTCCTGGCCGTGACGCGCACGCCTTCGACCAGGACGTATGGCACATCCACCCAGCTCTTGCAGTGAGGAGAACGTGATGGCACCGCAGAACACCGGAATCGCCCTGAAGGCCGCTACGGATTTCGGGACCGTTGGAGACTCGGACTTCGATCTCCGCATCGAGACCGTGGCTTCCGCCCCTGTCCTCGGTTCGCTGCTGAACGACACCAGCGACAACTGCGGATCCACCTGCCAGTCCGCCTGCTCCAACAGCACCTGCATCGGCGGCTGACATGCCGCGGGAGTCCGGGCCGAGCCTCCGGCCGGCCCGGACTCCCGCGCGATCGTCACGAGAAGGAGACACAGCGATGTATCACGCTGTTGATGCGGGCATGATCAGGGCATCCGTCTTCCCGCCGGCGGCGACCCTGCCTCCCTGTCCGGACTTGCACAGCGACACCGCCGCCGATGTGCACCGGTGGCGGGAGTGGGGCGCTCGGGTCTGGGCGGAGGACGGCGTGGCCGCCGCGATCGAAGTCGCCGCACCCCGCTTCGCCGATTCCATCCGCCAGGTACTCGGCGGACAGCGCCGACGCCCGCGCCTGGTCCGGCGCACCACCATCTCCCTGCTCCGTTACCTGCTGCGGATGCAGCACCGCGCCACCCCCTTCGGGCTGTTCGCCGGGCCGGCCCCTCTGCGCATCGGCCGCACGGCACGAGTGCGCTGGGGCACAGCCCACCGCGTCTTCGTACGTGCCGACGCGGTGTGGCTGAGTGATGTCATCACCACCCTCGAACGCGACCCGGACGTGCTGTGGCACCTGCACGTCATCGCCAACTCCGCCTGCACCGTGCGCGGCGCCCGAGTGACCGTTCGGCACCAGCCGGGCACCGCCGGCCCCACCGACACGCGGCTGCGGCGCACCCCGGTTGTCGAAGCCGTGCTGGCCCTGGCCCGGACTCCCATCACGGTCGGTGACCTCGCGGCCAAGCTGTGCGGTGACTACCCCAGTACCCCGCCCACGGTCATCGCGGACATGCTCCGCGACCTCGTCGCCCATCGCGTGCTTCTGAGCTGCCTGCATGCCCCTATGACCTGCGACGACGCACTCGGCCACCTGATCGGCCAGCTCGAAACCACTGCAGCCGCCCCTGACACGGCCGGGAAGCTGCGGCAGATCCACACGCTCCTCACCCGTCACGACAGCGGCTCACCAGGCGGGCAACGCATCATGCGAGCACAGGCCACCGCGCGGATGAACGCCCTGGCCGGCACCACGGACCGCGGCCTGGTCGTCAACCTCCGGCCCGACTGCGACATCGTCCTCCCGGAGATCGTGACCCGCGAGGCCGGTCACGCCCTGGACGTCATGTCCCGGATCACGCCGTACCCGAACGGCTCCCCGGCCTGGAACGACTACCGGGCCCGTTTCCTGGAGCGCTACGGCATGGGCGCCACCGTCCCCTTACGGGACCTCACAGACCCGGATACCGGCTTCGGATTCCCCGTCGGCTATCGCGGCACGGTCCTCAAGCGTCCGGTCCTGGGCACCAGCCGCCGCGACGAGCATCTCCTCGCGCTCGCCCAGCACGCAGCCCTCAACGACCAGCGCGAGATCGTCCTCAGCGAGCAGGACATCCGGGCGCTGCCCCTCGGCGAGCCCGCCCGGGTTCCCGCGCACGCCGAACTGTGCTTCACCGTGCTGTCGCCCACCCTCACAGACCTGGAACGCGGCCGGTTCACCCTCACCACGGCCGGGCTGTCCCTGGCCGCCGGCACCACCACCGGCCGCTTCCTGACCATGCTGGAACGGCCCGACCAGGCGCGAATGACCGCCGCGTATGCCTCCCTGCCGACGCTCACCACCGGCGCGGCCCGCGCCCAGGTCTCCAGCCCACCGCTGCGGCTGCCGACGTTCAACGTCGCACGAGCCCCGGCCGTCGTGCCGGACGTGCTCTCCGTGGGGGAGCACAACCCGCACACCACGCTCGACGTGGACGACCTCGGCGTCATCGCCGACGCCCAGCGTCTGTACCTGGTGTCGCTGTCCACCGGCCGACCGGTCGAACCGTCCGTGATGAACGCGGTGGAACTCAGCCACGCCACCCACCCGCTGGTCCGCTTCGTGTGCGAACTGCACCGCGCGCACACCGCGGTCCTCCTGCCCTTCGCCTGGGGCGCGGCGGCACAACTGCCCTTCCTGCCCGAAGTGCGCGTCGGACGCACCATCCTGTCCGCCGCCTGCTGGCGACTGCGCACCCGAGACCTCCGCGACGGCGGCAACTGGGTCTTCCGCTTCACCGACTGGCGCATCCGCTACGGCGTCCCGCGTACCGTCTACATCGGCAGCGACGACCAGCGGCTGCGCCTGGACCTCGACGTACCGGCCCACGTCCAATTCCTCCGCGCCGAACTGGACCGGAACGAAACCGTGGCGCTGCACGAGGCGCCCCCAGAGGGCGCGTTCGGTTGGCTGGGACGCGCACACGAGATCACCATCCCCTTCGCCGCCGACCAGCAGCCCACCCCCGCGCCCGTCCGCCGGACCGCGACCGTGGTCGGCCGCCACTCCGGCCGGCTGCCGGGCGCCTGCGCATGGGCGTACCTGAAGCTGTACGGCAACGCCGACCGCGCGCCGGAGGTGCTGACCACCCACCTGCCGAGGCTGCTGAGCCACTGGGGCACCGAGGGACCGGACTGGTGGTTCACCCGCTACGCCGATCCCGACAGTCACCTGCGCCTGCGGATCCGCCTGCCGAACCCGCGCGCCTTCGGTGACGCCGCGCAGCGCGTCGCCGCATGGGCGGCAGAACTCCGGGCCGAGGGCCTGCTCCAGCGCGTGCAGTGGGACACCGACGAGCCGGAGACCGGACGCTACGGCACCGGGCTCATCCTGCGGGCCGCCGAACGAGTCTTCGCCACCGACTCCGCCGCCGCCCTCGCGCAGCTGGCCCTGCCCCTCCCCGATGACCTCAGGCCGGCCGTCACCGCCGCCGGCTTCGTGGACATCGCCGACGCCTTCCTCGGCTCATCGGCCGAGGGCCGGGCATGGCTGACGACGAACCTCCTGAGGAACGAGGACCGGGCTGCCGCCCGCGACGTACTCGCCGCAGCCGTTCGCCTCACCACCCCAGGTCACGGCTACGCCGCCCTGCAGGCCCTGCCCGACGGCGACCAGGTCGCCAGGACGTGGAACCTGCGGCGAGGTGCCCTGGCCGCCTACCGCCAAGCCCTCAGCGCGCACGGCCCCGAACCGGTCGCCGTTCTGCCATCCCTGCTACACATGCACCACAACCGCACCGCAGGCATCAACCCCGACGGCGAAGCCACCTGTCGCCGCCTCGCGCGCGCCGCCGCACTGTCCTGGACCGCCCGTACCGAAGGAGCCCTGCGGTGACCACCGCCCCGCCCGTCGCCGACACCGGCCTGGCCACCCGGCAATCCCTTGCGCGCGGCTCCCTCGGCATCACCCTGCTCCATGTCGAACGGGCCCGGCGCGGTCTCATCCCGTGGAAGGCCGTACACCAACGGCTCGCCGACGTCCGCCCGTTGATCGACGGGAATGAGGCGAGCCTGTTCCTCGGCGCCCCCGCCATGGCCTACGTACTGCACCTGACCGCGGCCGACAGCGACCGGTACACGGGAGCCCTGCACACCCTCGACGACATCGTGGCCGCGCACACCCGCCATCGCCTGGCCGCCGCACACACGCGCATCGACCAAGGCCGGTACGCCACCTTCGCCGAGTACGACCTGCTACGCGGCCTGACCGGACTCGGCGCCCTCCTGCTGCGCCGCCGACCGGCAGGCGACGAACTCAAGGCCGTCCTGAAGTACCTAGTGCGGCTCACCGAACCCGTGGCCGGGCCCAGGAAGCAGCCGCTGCCCGGCTGGTGGGTCGGACACGCCCCCTCCAGCCTGAAGGCGGCCACACCGGGCGGGCACGCCAACGCCGGTCTCGCCCACGGCATCACGGGCCCCCTCGCCCTTCTCGCCCTGGCCAAGCGCAGCGGCGTCACCGTCGACGGCCACGACACCGCCATGAACCGCATCTGCCACTGGCTCGACCGCATCCGCCACAGCGACCACCGCGGAAGCCGCTGGCCACGCTGGATCTCCCGGACGGGCCCGGCGCCCATGCGCCCGGCGGCCCCGTCCTGGTGCTACGGCACGCCCGGACTCGCCCGCGCCCAGCAGCTCGCCGCGATCGCCCTCGAGGACGAGAACCGCAAGCGGATCGCCGAACGCGCCCTGCTGCACTGCCTGACCGATTCCGGACAGCTCGACCAGCTCACCGACCGCGGCCTGTGCCACGGAGCCGGCGGACTCCTGCGCACCGTCCAACGTGTCGCCGAGGACGCGGAAACCCCCACCGCCTTCACCGACCGGCTCCCCGCACTCCGCGAACGCTTCCTCACCCTCAGCCCATCGGAAGACCCCGGCTTCCTCCAAGGAACGGCGGGATCGACGCTGGCCTTCCAGAGCGCCGAACCCGGCTCCGGACCCGCCACCGACTGGGACGCCTGCCTGCTCCTGTGCTGAGGAGGAGACAACGCCATGGACCACCGAGACACCGATTCCCTGGAAGACGCCGTCCTGTCCGTCCTCACCGGTTCACCGATCGAGCTGGCAGCTGCCCGGACGCGGACATCCCCGGCCCGGCTGGCCGACGCGGTCGGGCGCTACCGCGCCGCAGGCCGGGCCGCACTCGGCCCCCAGCCCTCAGGCTGGCACCAGGTGAACATCGAGTTCGCCGACTACCCCACCGCGGAACGCTCCTTCCGCGCGCATCTCCTGCCGGCCCTGTCCAGCGGCGCCATCGGGGAGTGGTGGTTCGTGCGGAAGCACCCGTGCTGGCGTCTACGCATCCACCCGGGACCGGATGGGCGGACCGCGGACGCCATCGCGCGGATCACCGAAGCCCTCGACAACACCCTGGCCCTCGGCGAGATCAGGCGATGGCGACCCGCCCTGTACGAGCCGGAGAGCGTCGCCTTCGGCGGGCCGGAAGGGATCAGACTGACGCACAGCCTCTTCCACGCCGACAGCGTCGGCGTACTCGACTACCAGCAGCACGCTGCCGACGGCATCGAGGGCCTCCCCGGGGGCAAGGAGACCTCCTTCCTTGTCGCCCCCCTGTTCCTGCGTGCTGCCGGACTGGAGTGGGGCGAACAGGGAGACGTGTGGGGCCGGGTCGAAGCCAGACGACCGCTGCCCGCAGGCGTATCCCCAGAACAGGTCAGCAGCATGGCGGCCCCGCTACAGCGACTGCTCCTGACCGACGCCCGTCCCGCAATCGCCAACGGTCCTCTGACCCCCCTGGCGGGGTGGATCACCGGCATGCAGCGCGGCGGCCGAGCCCTCGCGGAGGCGGCACACGCCGACAACCTTCAGCTCGGCCTGCGCTCCCTTGTGACCCGGCACATCCTCTTCCACTGGAACCGCCTGGGCTTCACCGCAGCCCAACAGGCCATCTGGGCACGCGCGGCCCGGGAGGCAATCCTGGGAAGTTGATCTCCGGCAACGGCTTCTGTCGGGAGTCTCCAGCCCCACCGCGCCAGGCAGCGGGCCCGCGCTTCGCTCGTGCCGGCCGGGCCGTACACACTGCCCGCGCGGTGCGGGGCCGGTCTAGTAGACCGACTCCGCCTCGCGCATGCGGTCCTCCGGCACCGTCTTGAGCTCCGACACCGCGTCCGCCAGCGACACCAGGCGGATGTCGTTGCCGCGCAGCGCGGTCATCATGCCGAACTCCCGCCGGTGCGCGGCCTCCACGGCGTGCCAGCCGAAGCGGGTGGCCAGGACCCGGTCGAACGCGGTGGGGGTGCCGCCGCGCTGGACGTGGCCGAGGATGACGGGGCGGGCCTCCTTGCCGATCCGGCGCTCCAGTTCGGCGGCGAGGCGGTTGCCGATCCCGGCGAAGCGCTCGTGCCCGTACTGGTCGATCTTGCCCTTCTCGTAGGGCATGGTGCCCTCGGCGGGGTGGGCTCCCTCGGCGACGCAGACGACGGCGAACTTCTTGCCGCGGGCGAAGCGTTCCTCGATCATCTCGCACAGGTTGTCGAGCTCGAACGGCCGTTCCGGCAGGCAGATACCGTGGGCGCCGCCCGCCATGCCGGACTCCAGGGCGATCCAGCCGGCGTGCCGGCCCATCACCTCGACGACCATGATCCGCTGATGTGACTCGGCGGTGGTCTTCAGCCGGTCCAGGGCCTCGGTCGCGACACCGACGGCCGTGTCGAAGCCGAAGGTGCGGTCGGTGGCGGAGATGTCGTTGTCGATGGTCTTGGGCACGCCCACGACCGGCATGCCCGCGTCGGAGAGCATCCGGGCCGCGGTGAGGGTGCCCTCGCCGCCGATCGGGATGAGCGCGTCCAGCCCCAGTTCACCGCAGAGTTCCTCGGCGTGGTCGCAGGCCTCGTCGAGCCGGCCGCGCTCCAGCCGGGCGGAGCCGAGGATGGTGCCGCCGCGGGAGAGGATGCCGCTGACGGCGTCCAGGTCGAGCTTGCGGTAGCGCCGCTCCAGCAGTCCCTTGAACCCGTCCTCGAAGCCGATGACCTCGTCGCCGTGGCCGACCACGGCGCGGTGCACGACGGACCGGATCACAGCGTTCAGTCCGGGGCAGTCGCCGCCTGCGGTGAGGACTCCGATGCGCATGGTGCTGTGTCTCCTGTGGTGGATTTCCGGGCCGGGCGTGGGGGGAGATACCGATGTGTCCATCCGATTGTTCCACGCCCGGCGTACCGGCGGCGCTTCCAGCCGTCCGGATGAGCGCCTTACCGAGCGGTACGGATAGTGTCAAGACGAGCGCTCGCCACGCGGGGGTTGTTCACCCCGCGGGCCGGTGAGGCTTCCCCGTGCCCGGTCCGCGTCCGCACGGGGGGCGGCGGCCCGGACGCATGGGGCACCAGCGGTACGGGCAGCCGCGAGCGAGAACGAGGCGTGAGCCCGGCGGGACCGGCCGGGACGAGCGAGGAACGGAGAGCACGCGTGACGCGCAGCGTGTACGTCACCGGAATCGACCGGGGCGACGGCCGCCAGGTCGTCGAGCTGGGGGTGATGGAGCTCCTGACCCGCCATGTCGACCGTGTGGGCGTCTTCCGCCCGCTGGTGCACGACGGACCGGACCGGCTCTTCGAACTGCTCCGCGCGCGCTACCGGCTGGTCCAGGACGCCGGAACGGTCTACGGGATGAGCTACGAGGCGGCCGCCGCCCTCCAGGCGGAGCGCGGCACCGACGAACTGGTGTCGCGTCTGGTGGACCGGTTCCACGCCATGGCGCGGGACTACGAGTTCGTGCTCGTCCTGGGCACCGACTACGCCGAGACCGGCGTGCCCGCGGAGCTCAATCTCAACGCCCGGCTCGCCAACGAGTTCGGCGCCGCGCTCATCGCGGTCGTGGGCGGGCAGAAGCAGCCGGCCGAGTCCGTACGGGCCGAGGTGCACAACGCGTACGCCGCCTTCGACTCCCTCGGCTGCGACGTCGTCGCCATGATCGCCAACCGGGTGGATCCCGCGGAGCGGCAGGAGATCGCGGCCGGGCTGACCGCCAAGCTGCCCGTTCCCTGCTACGTCCTGCCGGAGGACAGCTCGCTCTCCGCCCCGACCGTGCAGCAGATCGTGCAGTCCCTGGGCGCGGAGGTGCTGCTCGGCGACGCGGCCGGACTGGCCCGGGACGCCCGGGACTTCGTCTTCGGCGGCGCCATGATGCCGACCTTCCTCGCCGCGCTGACCGAGGGCGCCCTCGTGGTGACCCCCGGGGACCGGGCGGACCTCATCATCGGCGCCCTCGCCGCCCACGCGGCCGGCTCGCCGCCCATCGCGGGGGTCCTGCTCACCCTCGACGAGCGGCCGGGGCCGGACATCATGGCGCTCGCCGAACGCCTGGCCCCGGGCACGCCGGTGATCTCCGTCCCGGGCAAGAGCTTCCCCACGGCCGGGGAACTCTTCGCGCTGGAGGGCAAGTTGAACGCCTGGTCACCGCGGAAGACGGAGACCGCCCTCGGCCTGTTCGACCGGCATGTCGACACGGCGGACCTGACCTCCCGGATCTCGCTGGCCCGCTCCAGCCGCGTCACGCCGATGATGTTCGAGCACGAGCTGATCGAACGCTCCCGGGCGTACCGCCGCCGCGTCGTCCTCCCCGAGGGCACCGAGGAGCGGGTGCTGCGCGCGGCGGACGTCCTGCTGCGCCGCGACATCTGCGATCTGACGCTGCTCGGCGACCCGGAGACGATCCGCCGGCGCGCCTCCGAGCTGACCGTGGACCTCGCGGACGCCCAGCTGATCGACCCGCGCACCTCCCCGCTGCGCGAGCGTTTCGCCGCGCTGTACGCGAAGCTCCGCGCGCACAAGGGCGTCGGCTACGAGCTGGCGTACGACGTGGTCGCCGACGTCTCGTACTTCGGCACCCTGATGGTCCAGGAGGGGCTGGCCGACGGCATGGTCTCCGGCGCCGCGCACTCCACCGCCGCGACCCTGCGCCCCGGCTTCGAGATCATCAAGACGGCGCCGGGCGCGCACATCGTCAGCTCGGTCTTCTTCATGTGCCTGGCCGACCGGGTGCTCGTCTACGGCGACTGCGCGGTGAACCCGGACCCGGACGCCGAGCAACTCGCCGACATCGCCATCCAGTCGGCCGGCACGGCGGCCAAGTTCGGCGTGGAGCCGCGCATCGCGATGCTCTCGTACTCCACCGGGACCTCCGGCCACGGCGCCGATGTCGACAAGGTGCGCAAGGCCACCGAACTGGTGCGGGAGCGGCGGCCCGACCTGCTGGTCGAGGGGCCGATCCAGTACGACGCCGCCGTGGACGCCACCGTGGCGGCCGCGAAACTGCCGGAGTCGGAGGTGGCGGGACGGGCCACGGTGCTGATCTTCCCCGACCTCAACACCGGCAACAACACCTACAAGGCGGTCCAGCGCTCGGCGGGCGCGGTCGCGGTCGGCCCGGTCCTGCAGGGGCTGCGCAAGCCGGTGAACGACCTGTCGCGCGGCGCCCTGGTGCCGGACATCGTCACCACGGTGGCCATCACCGCCATCCAGGCACAGGCGCAGGAGCGGAGCGCCGTGAGCGGGCGGGGCGCGCAGCCGGTGCCGCCGGGGCCGCAGGGGCCTCCCGCCCTGGAGGCACGGCGGACGCACCAGGCCCTGGGGCCCGCCCCCGCCCCGCCGCCGCGGACCGGATCGGCGGAGATCACCCACCAGGCCGAGCACGCCCACCGGGACGAGAGCCCCCGGGGCGCCGGAACGCGGCAGCCGGAGGAGGGCCAGGGGCCGGAGGCGGCACCGCGGACGTCCGAGACACCACCGGCACCGCAGGCACCGCAGGCGCCACAAGCACCACGGGCGCCACAGGCGCCGAGGACCCGGAAGGCGCGGCCCGAGTGAGCACGGATTCCACGGGCCCGTCCCGCAGCACCGCCGCCGCGGACCACCCGGCGGGCTCCCGGGTCCTCGTCATCAACTCCGGTTCGTCCTCGGTGAAGTACCAGCTCCTGGACATGGCCGGCGGGGCGGCGGAGGGCTCCTCCGCCGCGCGGCTCGCCTCCGGGCTGGTGGAGCGGATCGGTGAGGGCCCGGTCGCCGACCACGCGGCCGCCCTGCGGCAGGTCGCGGCCGAACTGGACGAGTGCGGGCTGGGCCTGGGCTCCCCCCGTCTCGCCGCCATCGGCCACCGCGTGGTGCACGGCGGCACCCGGTTCACGGAGCCGGTGCTGATCACCGACGAGGTCGTGGCGGGGATCGAGGAGCTGGTCCCGCTCGCCCCGCTGCACAACCCGGCGAACCTCCAGGGCATCAAGGTGGCCCGGGGGCTCCGCCCGGACCTGCCGCAGGTCGCGGTGTTCGACACCGCGTTCCACTCGACGATGCCGGAACACGTGGCCCGCTACGCGATCGACACGGCCACCGCCGACGCGTACGGGGTGCGCCGCTACGGCTTCCACGGCACCTCGCACGCCTATGTCTCGCGGGCCGCCGCCGCGCTGCTGGGCCGGCGGCCCGCCGAGGTCAACGTGATCGTGCTGCACCTGGGAAACGGCGCCAGCGCGTCCGCCGTCGCGGGCGGGGTGTGCGTGGAGACGTCCATGGGCCTGACCCCGCTGGAAGGGCTGGTCATGGGCACCCGCTCGGGGGATCTGGACCCGGCCGTGGTCCTCCATCTGTCGCGAGTGGCGGGGATGTCCACGGACGAGCTGGACGTCCTGCTGAACAAGCGGAGCGGGCTGCTCGGGCTGTGCGGGGACAACGACATGCGGGAGATCGGCCGCAGGATGGCCGAGGGGGACCGGGCGGCCGGGCTGGCGTTCGAGATCTACGTCCACCGGCTGCGGAAGTACGTCGGCGCGTACACCGCCGTGCTGGGCCGGGTGGACGTCATCGCGTTCACGGCGGGCGTCGGGGAGAATTCGGCTGCCGTACGGGAGGCGGCCATGCGGGGGCTGGAGGCTCTGGGCATCGGGATCGACCCGGTGCGCAACGCCCTGCGCGGGTCGTCCGCCCGGCTGATCTCGGCCGACGGCAGCCGGACCGCCGTCGCCGTGATCCCCACCGACGAGGAACTGGAGATCGCGACGCAGGCATACGCACTGGTCGGCGCGGTACGCGACTGAACCGCGCACCGGACACCGGCCGCCGTCCGGGCCGGGTCCCGCCGGGGACCGGGGACAGCACCCGGACGGGATCAGAACAGGATCCGCCAGGAATATTCCGCTCCGAAACAAACCCGATAGGATGGCCCCCATGCGCCGTTCCAAAATCGTCTGCACCCTGGGCCCAGCCGTCGACTCCTACGAGCAGCTGAAGTCGCTGATCGAGGCCGGCATGAACGTGGCCCGGTTCAACATGAGCCACGGGACCCACCCGGAGCACGAGGAGCGGTATCACCGCGTCCGCAAGGCGTCGGAGGAGACCGGCCGGGCGGTGGGCGTGCTCGCCGACCTCCAGGGGCCGAAGATCCGGCTGGAGACCTTCGCCGAGGGCCCGGTCGAACTCGTCCGCGGGGACGAGTTCACCATCACCACCGAGGACGTCCTGGGCGACAAGTCCATCTGCGGCACCACCTACAAGGGCCTGCCGGCGGACGTCGCCAAGGGCGAGTCCATCCTCATCAACGACGGCGCGGTCGCGCTGCAGGTGACGGAGGTGGACGGGCCGCGCGTGCGGACCATCGTCATCGAGGGCGGCGTCGTCTCCGACCACAAGGGCATCAACCTGCCGGGTGTGGCGGTGAACGTTCCGGCGCTGTCGGAGAAGGACGTCGAGGACCTCCGGTTCGCCCTGCGGCTCGGCTGTGACATGGTCGCGCTCTCCTTCGTCCGGGACGCGGCGGACGTGCGCGACGTGCACCGGGTGATGGACGAGGTCGGCCGCCGGGTCCCCGTCATCGCCAAGGTGGAGAAGCCGCAGGCCGTCGCCAATATGCAGGAGGTCGTGATGGCCTTCGACGGCGTGATGGTCGCCCGTGGCGACCTGGCCGTCGAGTACCCGCTGGAGAAGGTCCCGATGGTGCAGAAGCGGCTGGTGGAGATGTGCCGCCGCAACGCCAAGCCGGTGATCGTGGCGACCCAGATGATGGAGTCGATGATCAACTCCTCGCGGCCGACCCGCGCCGAGGCCTCCGACGTGGCCAACGCGATCCTCGACGGCGCCGACGCGGTGATGCTGTCGGCGGAGTCCTCGGTCGGCAAGTACCCGATCGAGACGGTCAAGACGATGTCCCGCATCGTCGAGGAGGCCGAGCAGGAGTGGATCGCCCGCGGCCTCCAGCCGCTGGTGCCGGGCAAGAAGCCGCGCACCCAGGGCGGTTCGGTGGCCCGCGCCGCCTGCGAGATCGCCGACTTCCTCGGCGCCAAGTCCCTGGTGGCGTTCACCAAGTCGGGCGACACCGCCCGCCGGCTGTCGCGCTACCGGGCGAGCCAGCCCATCCTGGCCTTCACCACCGATCCGGCGACCCGCTGCCAGCTGGCGCTGAGCTGGGGCGTGGAGACCTATGTCGTCCCGCACGTCGACAACACCGACGCGATGGTGGAGCTGGTCGACGCGGAGCTGCTCAAGCTGCACCGCTACAACGAGGGCGACATCATGATCATTACGGCGGGCTCCCCGCCCGGCGTGCCCGGCACCACCAACATGGTCCGGGTCCACCATCTGGGCGCCCAGGGCTGAGGCCCGGACCGGACGGGCCGGGCGGCCGGCGCCGCGCCGGCCGCCCCCGTGTCCCCGGCACCACGACGCCCGACGCAGCGTGGGCCGCCCCGTCCGGGGCGGCCCACCTGTCGTCTCGCGGCTCCGGGAGCGGGGTAACCGTGCCCGGGGTGCGGTATCGCCTTCCGTCTCAGCCTCCGTCGTACATGTTCATGCCGGGGACCGTCAGGTCTCCGCCGAACTGGCCGGCCTGGGTGACCGTCACGCCGGTGAAGAAGACCTCGGGGAGGTTCAGCGGCGGAGGGCTCTTGGGACTGAAGGTGATGGGGATGATGCCCAGGAGGTTGCCCTTGAGCTCCTCCGTGTACATCGTCACCGTGCCGCCCCGGATCGTGGAGTTGCTGCCCTTCGCGGCCTTCACATGGGTGGTGCTGCCGCCGGGGGCCTGGACCATCTGGTGGAGGTCCCGGATGTCCACGCCGCTGGCGGTGAACTTCAGGACTTCCTTGACCTTGCCGCTCCAGGTCCTGACCTTGACGATGCCCTTGTAGTCGAGGCCGTGCAGGGAGAGCTTGCTGCTCTCCAGGATCCACGGCTCGTCGGGCAGCAGGGCGGGGGTCGGGTCGACCTCCGCGTCGGCCAGGGCCTGGGCGTCGTACTCGGGGCAGGGGAACGGCTGCAGGCCGTCCTCCGCGGTCGCCGAGGGGGACGGGGCGGCCGTCGCGTCCTTGGCGTCCCCCGCCGCCTTCTCCGCCGCTTCCTTGACCTCTCCGGCCTTCTCCTCGGCCGTCTCGGCGGCCGATCCGGCGGCGCCCGCCACCTCGTCGACGGCCTGGCCGGCGCTGTCGCGCACCGAGTCCGCGGGCTCCTCGGCGTCCTCGGAGGGCTTCTCCTCCGCGGTGGCGCTGGGCGAGGCGGTGGCCGAGGGCTCCGCGGTCTCCTCCCCGCCGGTGAACAGATCGGTGATCTTCTCACCGAGGCCCAGCGGGTCGAGCGGGTTCCGCGTCTCGGACTCCGACGGGGACGGCTCCGGCTCCGGTGACGTCTCGGCCGGGGACTCCGAGGTCCCGGAGGACTCCTCCGTCCCGGACCCGCCGGACTCCGCGCTCGGGGACGGTTCCGGCCGCGGAGTGCTGCCCGACGACGGCTCGGGGGAGGGCTCGGAGGCATCCGGCTCGCCGGCCCCGTCCTTCTCGCCCGCGGCCTGGTCGTCCGTCTTCTCGTCCTCGGCGGCCTTGCCGTCCTCGTCCGGCTCGTCGGGCTGGGACACGCACTTGCCCGGCTTGAACTTGGGCTGCGGGTCGGCCTGGGCCAGCGGGGTGCTGAGTCCCATGCCCACGAGCACGGCGGTCGGCATGGCCGCCAGGGCTATCGCCCGGCCCGCAGGCATGTGCAAACGGGTGAGCATCGACTTTCTCGGGGCCGCGTGACGCGGCCCCTCTCCTGCACGACGGCGGCTCTCGCCGTCGAGCCGAGCCTCGTCAGCCCGCACGGTGCCTCCCCTTCTCGGATTCTTCGTCCGCCCAGACACCGGCCACGGCCGGTTCCGGCACGGAGGCACCGTCCTCGCTGTCCGGCACCCTCCGGGGCGCGGGCTCCTCCTCGGGCGGCTTGCCGGGCGCCCAGGCGATGGCCAGGCCACCGCCGAGGAGGGCGGGCAGGAAACCGAGGAGGAAGCCTCCGAAGTTGGAGACCACCAGCGAGACCAGTGCGAGCATGATCGCCGCGACGCCGGCGAAGGTCTTGGCGACGGACTGGTACCACATCGTCAGGCCCAGGACGACCAGGAGAACCCCGATGACCAGCGAGCCCGCGCCCGCCGTGGTCGCCATGCGGATCGTCAACTGCCCGACGGTGAGATTCGCGTACGGGAAATAGGCGATCGGCAGTCCGCCCAGCAGTGTCAGCAGGCCCGCCCAGAAGGGCCGGCTGCCACGCCAGGCGCGGAAACGAAGCCTCCAGTAGTGGAATCGGCCGCTCGGACCCGGTGACTCGGCGCTCATGGAAAACAGCTCCCTGGTACGGGCATTACGCAAAAAGTGAGGAAGCGGGCGGACGGGGGACGAAGCCCCCGTCCGCCCGGGCGAGTGCTTAGTAGCACTCCTTGACGCCCCTGTGCAGCTTCATCGAGAGGCCGCTCAGCTTGAAGGTTCCGGCGCTGGTCGCCCAGGCCGTCTGCTTCACATCGGTCAGGATGGCCTTGTCGGCCTCCTGGGCGAACCCGTAGGGGTTCGACTGCTCCTTGCCGCCCTTCATGCCGGGGCCCTTGGTGCTGGCTCCGGCGGCGACACCGATGTTGATGTTCTTGAACGTCGCGTCGGCGTTCAGATCGGCGACGTCGATGTAGAGCTTGTCGGCCTCGACCGCCGTGCCCTTGTTGCCGGCCGTCAGCTTCAGCGACACCGAGCCGAGACCCGGGATGCCGGGGGTGACCACCGACTGGCACATGTTGGTGATCTTCGCGTGATCGAACGCGGAGACCGCCACCGGGTGAGCGGTGTCCTTGCCCTCCAGGGTCTTGCCCGTGTCGACCGCACCGTACTGGACGAAGCCGTCACCCTCGAGGTGATCAGCCGTCACCTTGAAGGACTGCCCCGAAACGCTGAAGGACGCCGCCAGCGCACCCTGCGCCATGGCGATACCCACCGCGGCGGTGGCCGCCACGCTGGGCACCATCACCACCGCGAACCGCTTCCATCTGGTCCCGCCACGCACCTGGGACTCCATGTTTTCCTCCTTCTCGGACGTACATCTCCGGCCGGGGGAGCCCCTGGCCTGGGATGGGAGAAGTGCTACGTCCTCGGGAAGGAGAGCGCCGTACTCGGAGACGGAAACGTGTCCGAAAACCGGCGATCACCCCCGAGCGACAACCACTGGCCACGCTCTCGCGCAACCTCCTGGGCAGGACCCGCTCAGCGGCGGGTACCCCCCTGCCCAAGGCCGGCATCACCCACGCCGGCCTGCCCGGTGGGGACCCGACCCGATGGCGCCGGCTGGATGCGGCACCGCGGGATGGGACCGAGCGTGGCCGATCGTGGTGCATATCCGTCTGTCACACAAGGGGTTCATTACTTGCGAGTAATGAACGGATGACGAGGAGCGGTTCCGACCGCCCGGATCGGGCACTGTCGGTCGCGGCAATTCGTCGCGGCACATCCGGAATACCCGGACAGAACGGTGCGAACAATCGCCCTTCTCTTACTGGCAGTAACAGCGGAGGCGATTGCCAAGTTTTGGCAAAGTGCCGCTTCCGAGGTGTGGGGATCCGGACAACCGGCAACGCGGAGCCGGCTCCGTGGCCCCCGCCGCGAGGCGTACCGGCCCGGCGCCGGCTGGGCGGCCGGCAGAAGACCCGAAAGAAGACGGGGAGACGGCGGACGGCGGCCGCCCGCGGGTCCGTTCCCGCCGGCGGCCGCCGTCCGGCCGTACCGCTGTCACCGCCCCCGCCTGCGCGGATGCTCCGCTCCGCCGCCCGGGGCCGGAGCGCCCCGCGCCCGCGGCGGGAAACGCCTAGAAGAGCACGCGCGCCAGCGCGGTCCTGGCCCTGGTCACGCGCGGGTCGTCCGCGCCGATGACCTCGAAGAGCTCCAGCAGGCGCACCCTGGCCCGCTCCCGTTCGTCACCGACGGTGCGCCGCACCGTCTCGACCAGCCGCCCGAAGGCGTCCTCGACATGCCCGCCGACCAGGTCCAGGTCGGCGGCGGCGATCTGGGCGTCCGCGGCGGCCGGGTCGTCGGCGGCGGCCTTCCGCACCGCCTGCGCGTCCATCCCCTCCACCCGCTGGAGCAGTTCCGCCTGGGCCAGGCCCAGCTTCGCCTCCGGGTGGCCGGGGTCGTCGCTCAGGACGTTCCGGTACGCCTGGACGGCGCCGCCGAGGTCCCCCGCGTCCAGCGCCTGGTGGGCCGCCGCGAGCGCCGCGTCGTACGGCCCCGCGGGCTGCTCGGGAACCGCCTGCTCCGCTTCCGCCCCGCCCTCCCCGGCCGCCCCGAGGGGCCCGCCGACGATGCCGAAGCGCTCCTCGGCCACCTGGATCAGCTGGTCCAGCACCTGCCGGATCTGCGCCTCGGGGGCCGCTCCCTGGAACAGCGGCAGCGCCTGGCCCCCGACGACGGCGAAGACGGCCGGAATGCCCTGGACGCCGAACTGCTGGAAGAGCATCTGGTTGGCCTCGACGTCGATCTTGGCCAGGATGAAGCGGCCGTCGTACTCCGCCGCCATCCGCTCCAGCACCGGGCTGAGCTGCCGGCAGGGCCCGCACCACTCGGCCCAGAAGTCGATGACGACCGGCACCTGGGCCGACCGCTGGAGCACCTCCCGCTCGAAATCCGCCTCGTTGACATCGATCACGGCGACCGGAGGCGCGGCAGCCGTCCGGCCCCCGCGGGCCGCTTCGGCGCGCGCCTGCTCCGCCTTCTGCCTGGCCTCCCCGGCGGCCTTCACGGCGGCGAGGTCGACCACTCCACTCATGGACATGTTCCGTGGCTGCATGGGTACATCCTCCCCTCTCCGGGCGCTGATCGGAAAAGCGCCGGGTCGGCGCTCGCGGTTCGGGCCGTCCGTACGGCCGCCGGATCGCGGGGTACGGCCGGCGCGGCCACCGCGGTGCGCGGGGAGGGCCGCTGCGGCGCCGGGTCCCCACCCGGTGCCGGGTCCTTCGTCAGCGGGTCCGCGCGGTGCCGGTCGGGCCGCGCGGGGTGGTGCCGTGGGTGCTGCGGTTCGTGGTTGTCGTGCTCGGGTCTCACTTTCGATACCAACCGTAGCGTAAGTGGGGGCGGGGTGGGAACCCGGCCCGGCGCTACAGTCGGGACCATGCCCGCCCCCACCCGCCGCAGCACCCCCCGCACCGGCCGCCCCCGCGACGCCGGGGCGGACCGCGCGATCCTGGCCGCGACCCGGGCTGCGCTGGTGGAACTCGGCTGGTCGAAGCTGTCGCTGGGGGATGTCGCGGCCCGCGCCGGTGTGGCCAAGACCACGCTCTACCGCCGCTGGTCCGGCAAGAACGAACTCGTGGTGGACGCCGTCGCCGAACTCCTGGACGAACTGGACCTCCCCGACCGGGGCAGCCTGCGCGCCGACGTCGAGGGCGTGGTGCTGCGCTTCGCCCGGCTGCTGGAGCGGCCGGAGGCCAGGGCCTCGCTGATGGCGGTGGTCGCCGAGTCGACGCACGACCCCGCCCTGCGGGACCGGATCCGCTCCGCGATCGTGGACCGGCAGAAGCGGCTCGTGCTGCTCGGCCGGGAACGGGCGCAGCGGCGCGGCGAGCTGCCCCCGGACACCCCCGGCCTGGAGGGGGCCGCGGCGGCCGGGCGCACGGTGGACCTGATCTTCGACGTGATCGCCGGGGCGGTGGTGCACCGGACGCTGGTGAGCAGCGAGCCCGTGGATCCCGGCTGGGTGCGCGACTTCACGGCCCTGCTGCTCGGCGGGCTGACAGCCGGGGCCGTCAGCCCGCCGCGGCCCGTCCCGCCCGGGACCTGACGGCCGGGAGACACGGCCGCCGCCGGGCGCGCCGGGCCCGGGGCGCCCGGACCGCGCCTGCCGGGATGGAACCGCGGCGTCGCCGGCGGCCGGACGCGGGCAGAGCCGGGCACGGGAAGCGGGAGGGCCGGGCCCCGTGGACCCCGCCCTCCGGGAAGCGCCCCCCAGGAGCGCCTTCCCGCCGCCACGGAGTGCCCGGTGGACGGAGGACGGGGGGCGGGGCGGCGCGTACGGGCGTCAGAAGCCGGCCGGCTCCGTGTAGACGCCCCACTCCTCGCGCAGCACGCCGCAGATCTCGCCGAGCGTGGCCTCGGCCCGTACGGCGTCCAGCATGGGCTCGATCATGTTGCCGCCGTCCCGGGCCACCGCGAGCATGGCGTCCAGGGCGGTCCGGACCGCGGCGTCGTCACGGGCCGCCTTGCGCTCCGCCAGCACGCGGACCTGCTCCCGCTCGACCTCGTGGCTGACCCGCAGGATCTCCAGGTCTCCGGTGACGGAACCGGTGTGGCAGTTGACGCCGACGACCTTCTTGTCCCCCTTCTCCAGGGCCCGCTGGTACGCGAAGGCCGCTTCGGCGATCTCGCCGGTGAACCAGCCGTCCTCGATGCCGCGCAGGATGCCGGAGGTGACCGGACCGATCGGATGCTCGCCGTTCGGCACCGCGCGCCGGCCCCGCTCCTTGATCTGCTCGAAGATCTTCTCGGCGTCGGCCTCGATCCGGTCGGTCAGCGCCTCGACGTACCAGGAGCCGCCGAGCGGATCCGCGACGTTGGCGACGCCGGTCTCCTCCATCAGCACCTGCTGGGTGCGGAGCGCGATCTCGGCGGCCTGCTCCGAGGGGAGCGCCAGGGTCTCGTCCAGGGCGTTGGTGTGCAGGGAGTTGGTGCCGCCGAGGACGGCGGCGAGCGCCTCGACCGCGGTCCGCACCACGTTGTTGTACGGCTGCTGGGCGGTGAGGGAGACCCCGGCGGTCTGGGTGTGGAAGCGCAGCCACTGCGCCTTCTCGGTCTTCGCCCCGTAGACGTCGCGCATCCAGCGGGCCCAGATCCGGCGCGCGGCGCGGAACTTGGCGATCTCCTCGAAGAAGTCGACGTGCGCGTCGAAGAAGAAGGAGAGGCCGGGCGCGAAGTCGTCCACGTCGAGGCCGCGGGAGAGGCCCAGTTCGACGTAGCCGAAGCCGTCGGCGAGGGTGTAGGCGAGTTCCTGCGCCGCCGTGGAGCCGGCCTCGCGGATGTGGTAGCCGGAGACGGAGAGCGGCTTGTACGCGGGGATGTTGCGCGCGCAGTGCTCCATCAGGTCGCCGATGAGGCGCAGATGCGGCTCGGGCTGGAAGAGCCACTCCTTCTGCGCGATGTACTCCTTGAAGATGTCCGTCTGCAGCGTGCCGTTGAGGACACCGGGATCGACCCCCTGCCGCTCGGCGGCGACGAGGTACATGCAGAAGACGGGGACGGCGGGCCCACTGATCGTCATGGAGGTGGTGACGTCGCCGAGCGGGATGTCCCGGAAGAGGACCTCCATGTCGGCGGCGGAGTCGATGGCGACGCCGCAGTGGCCGACCTCGCCGAGCGACTTGGGCTCGTCGGAGTCGCGGCCCATGAGGGTCGGCATGTCGAAGGCGACCGAGAGGCCGCCGCCGCCCGCCTCCAGGATCATCTTGTAGCGCTCGTTGGTCTGCTCGGCGTTGCCGAAGCCGGCGAACTGGCGGATGGTCCAGGTGCGGCCCCGGTAGCCGGTGGGGTACAGACCGCGGGTGAAGGGGTACTCCCCGGGCCAGCCGATCCGCTCGAAACCGGGCACGGTGCTGCCCGGGGGCGGGCCGTACACGGGGGCGACCGGGTCGCCCGAGAGCGTGGTGAAGTCTGCGTCCCGCTTGCGGGCCGCGTCGTAACGGGCCTGCCAGCGGCGGCGGCCTTCTTCGAGGGCGTCGGAGTCCATACGGGTAATTTACTTGGACGTCCTACTATCTGTCGATGGCAGTCCGCGGGGCACGGCTTTCCCCGGCCCCGCGGTGCCGGGCCGCTCAGGCCTTCGCGACCACCGGTCCGCCGTCCGCGACGAGCGGTTCCACCTCACGGGTGATCTTCCGCTCCACGAAGAAGGCGGCGAGCGGGATGGTGCCGGACAGCAGCACCCAGAGCAGCTTGCCGAAGCTCCACTTGGCCTTGGAGCCCAGGTCGAAGGCGAAGATCAGATAGATGATGTACAGCAGGCCGTGCGTCTGGGAGACCACGAAGGTGAGGTCCTCACCGCGGTCGAAGCCGTACTTGAACACCATGCTGGTGCTGAGGACCAGCAGCATCACGGCGGTGACGTAGGCCATGACCCGGTACCGGGTCAGCACGCTCTTCTTCATGCCGTCGAGCGTAACCGGAGCCCGCCGCGGACCCGCCGCCGCCCCGGGGACCCCGGGGACCCCGGGCCTGCCTCCCGTGCCGTGCCCCGGCCCGCCTCAGCCCTCCTCGAAGTCGCCGGCCGCGACGCGCAGCGGGCGGAGCAGCGCGAAGATCTCGGCGCACTCCTCGGCGTCGTACACGCCCAGCCCGAAGTCCATCGCCATCAGGTCGCGGGTGGCGGACTCCACGACCTCACGCCCCTTGTCGGTGATGGTCGCCAGGGTGCCGCGGCCGTCGTTGGGGTTCGGCCGCCGGGCGACGAGCCCGGACCGGACCAGCCGGTCGACGGTGTTGGTCACGGAGGTGGGGTGGACCATCAGCCGCTCGCCGATCTTGGACATCGGCAGCTCCCCGGCCTTGCTGAAGGTGAGCAGCACCAGGGCCTCGTAGCGGGCGAAGGTGAGGCCGTACGGCTTGACGACCGCGTCGACCTGCCCGAGCAGGATCTGCTGGGCGCGCATGATCGAGGTGATGGCGGCCATGGACGGCACGGATCCCCATCGCTGCTTCCAGAGTTCGTCGGCTCGGGCGATCGGGTCGAACGACAGGCTGAGCGGCTTCGGCACGCCTCGACCTTAGCGGCCGGTCATATGGGGGTCAGCCCCGTTCCGCATACCGGTCAACCCGGCGGTGCCGGACGACCGGCCGGGTATGTGCCGCCGCCCCCGGGGTAGATCATCCCCGACATGCTTTCGGACAGGAACGAAAACCCGGCGGAGAGGGCGGACCCCATGCCGTTCCATCTGCGATGCGCGCCCGATGACGTGCCGCACACCCGGTTCGCGGTCTCCCCCCTGTGGGAGACGCGGAGCGCCGTGCGCGCCCTGGACCGCCCCGGCCCGCCCGGGACCCGGCTGCCCTGGCTGCGCAGAATCCAGGTGGCGGCCTCGGGGCTGAACCTGGCGCCGCTGTCGCTGCTGGCGCCGGCCCACGGCTGCGGCCCGCGCTTCCTCGCCCCGCGCCCCGCCGACCCGTACACCCGGATCGAGGACGAACTGGCCCGGGTCCGGGCGACCGATCCGGCGGTGGCCCGGGGGGAGCTGGAGCGCACGCTGGCCGGGACCCCGGGCGCGGCCGCCAGCCTGCGCGGCCGGCGGATGCTGGAGGACCCGGGCCGGGCCGTCAAGGAACTGGCGGATCTGCTGGAGCTGGCCTGGCGGGCGCTGATCGAGCCCGACTGGCCCGCGCTGCACGCCCTGCTGGAGGCCGACGCCGCCTTCCACGCACGGCGGCTGGCCGGCTGCGGGCCGGAAGGACTCTTCGCCGAACTGCACCCGGACGTGTCCTGGGCGGACGGCACGCTGACGATCGCGCACACCGGACCGGCGGGGCCCGGCACGACCGGGGCCGGCAGGTCGACCGGGACCGGCGCAGCGGAGGCACCGGAAGGCACGGAGGCGGCCGGGGCGCCGGAGAGGCCGGAGGGCGCGGAGGGCGCGGAGGGCCGCGGGCTGCTGCTGGTCCCGAGCGTGTTCTGCCGGCCGGGCCCCGCCGCGGGCGGCGGAGTGCCCTGGGACCGCGCGCTGGTCTACCCGGCACGGGGCCTCGGCGGGCTGTGGGAATCCTCCGGGGAGCAGCCGCCGGAGGTGCTGTCCCGGCTGCTCGGCCGGGGCCGCGCGGCCGTCCTCACGGCGCTGGAGGAGCCGGCGAGCACCACGGGCCTCGCCCGCCGGCTCGGCCTGGCCCCCTCCTCCGTATCGGCGCATCTCGCGGCGCTGCGCGACGCGGGGCTGCTGACCTCGCACCGCTACGGCCACCAGGTGCTGTACGAGCGCACGCCCCTCGGGATCGCCCTGGCGGCCGGCTGAGGGTCCCGGCCGCCCCGCGGCGCACGCGGGCGAGGCCGCCTCCGCGATCAGGCGTTGACGACGCCCTCGCGGCGGGCCCGGGCGGCGATGACCCCGGCCTCCTCCTCGCGGCGCAGCATCCGCTCGGCGTAGAAGCCGCCGACCGGGATCAGCGAGAGCACGAAGTAGACCAGCGGCTGCTTCACCGGCCACTTGGTGCGGTTCCACGCGTCGGCCAGGAAGAGCAGGAAGAGGACGACCAGCACGCCGTGGATCGCACCCATCACCGGCACCGCGTTGAAGTCGGTGGTGCGCTTGAGCACCGAGCAGACCAGCAGGAGGAGGAAGGACACCGCCTCCACGGCGGAGACCAGGCGGAGTCGGCGGACGGCGGAAGCGGTCTTGATGTCCACGGGCGGGAACCTCTTTCCGGGCGGTACGGGGGCTGACGGGCTGGGGGCGCGGTCCGGGGTACCGGGTTCCGGGGGCCGGGAGCACTCCCGCGGCGACCCGGCTTGTGAACGCCCGCACAAGCCGGTCCATTCTGACAGCCGCTCCCGGCGGACGGGCGCCCGGGTGGACCGGTGTGACCTTTTCTGCGACCGGTCGCCCCGGTCTCGTACGGGAGATCCCCTGTCGGTACTCCTCCGGGGCGGATACGGTCGGGTCTGTGGCGCAATTCCGACTGCAAGGCAGCAAAGTGCTCGCCGTCGACCTGGCCGGAGAGGCCGTGAAGGCGAAGAACGGCGCGATGGTGGCCTATGACGGCCGTATGGACTTCAAGAAGCTGAGCGGGGGCGGCGAGGGCCTGCGCGGCATGGTCACCCGCCGGCTCACCGGTGAGCAGATGGAGCTGATGGAGGTGCGGGGGCAGGGGACCTGCTGGTTCGCCGACCGGGCCACCGAGATCACGCTCGTCCCGCTGCACGGTGACACGCTCCATGTGGAGGCCAGCAATCTGCTCGCGGCCGACGCGGGGCTCCGCACCGGCACGACGTTCACGGGGCTGCGCGGGGCCGCCCAGGGCAACGGTCTGTTCACCACGGTGGTCGAGGGCACGGGCCGGGCGGCCATCATGTCCGACGGCCCGGCCGTGGTGCTGCGGGTGTCGCCGGCGTATCCGCTGCGGGTGGACCCGGGGGCCTACGTGGCCCACACCGGCAAGCTGCGGCAGGAGTTCCAGTCCGGGGTGAACTTCCGCACCGTGCTGGGCGAGGGCTCCGGGGAGTCGTTCCAGATCCGCTTCGAGGGCGAGGGGCTGGTCTATGTGCAGCCCAGCGAGCGCAACACGGTCGGGGGGCAGCTCTGATGCCGTTCCGGGAGATCAACTCGAAGATGGTCGAGGCGCGGATCACGCCCGGTCAGACGCTGTTCAGCCAGCGCGGCGCGATGCTCGCCTACACCGGGGAGGTCGCCTTCACCCCCAGCATCGCGGGCGGCCAGGGCGGGGTGATGTCGATGATCGGCCGCCGGGTGGCGGGCGAGGCGGCGCCGCTGATGACGGTCGAGGGCGACGGCACCGTGATGTTCGGGCACGGCGGCCACCACATCCAGGTGATCGAGCTGTCCGGTGACACCCTGCATGTGGAGGCGGACCGGCTGCTGGCCTTCGACGGCACGCTCCAGCAGAAGCCGGTCTTCCTCGGCTCGCAGGGCGGGGTGATGGGCATGGTGCGCGGCCAGGTCACCGGCCAGGGGCTGTTCACCACCACCCTGAGCGGGCACGGCTCGGTGGCCGTGATGGCCCACGGCGGTGTCATCGAACTGCCCATCGCCCCGGGCCGCCCGGTGCACGTCGACCCGCAGGCGTACGTCGCCCACCACGGGGACGTGCGCAACAAGCTCTCCACGGCGCTGGGCTGGCGCGACATGGTCGGCCGCGGCTCGGGAGAGGCCTTCCAGCTCGAACTGTCGGGCACCGGCGCGGTGTTCGTCCAGGCATCCGAGGAGAAGCTGTGACCGGTCCGGCCGTCTTCGACCCGCAGACCCTGCCGGCCGACGACAACGTCAACGCGTACACCTTCTGCGTGGACCTGCACGGCCAGTGGTTCCTGCAGAAGGGCAAGATGATCGCCTACTACGGCGAGATCAGCTTCGACGGCGTCGGCCACGGCCGCCTCGACCGGCTGGTCGCCGGCAGCTTCCACTCCCCGCTGCACGCGGCGGACTGGGTGGTGGCCGAGGGCCGGGGCAAGATGCTCCTCGCCGACCGGGCCTTCGACGTCAACTCCTACGACCTGGAGGACGGCAACCTCACCGTCCGGTCGGGCAACCTGCTGGCCTTCGAGCCGGGGCTGTCGCTCAAGCAGTCGATCATCCCGGGCTTTCTCACCCTGATCGGGACGGGGAAGTTCGTGGCCGCCTCGAACGGCCCGGTGGTGTTCGTCGAGCCGCCCGTCCGGGTCGATCCGCAGGCACTCGTCGGCTGGGCGGACTGCCCCTCCCCCTGCCACCACTACGACCACGGCTATCTGCGCGGGGTGCTGGGCGGCGTACGGGCCCTCACGGGGCTCGGCGGGGCCTCCGGGGAGGAGCACCAGTTCGAGTTCACGGGCGCGGGGCAGGTGCTGCTGCAGTCCACCGAGCAGTTGATGGACGAGCTGGCCACCGGGGCCGTGCCGGGCGAGCCGGGCGTGCCCGGCGGCCCGTCCGGCGGCCCGGGCCCCGGCTCCTCCCCCACGCCCCAACTTCCCCAGCTTCCTGGTGGTTTGGGGGGCCTTCAGCGTCGCTTCGGACTGTGAACGGTAGTCTCCGGAGTGTAACGTTTCGAACGCCTGCCCGCGTCGGCGTTTTTTGCATGGGGGAACATTCGCGGGCGGTGCGAAGCAGTCGCCATTGGTCCGTATTTCAACTTTAATAGGTAGAATATTCATATGGAGACCGAGACGGCCACCCGCTGGCTCAGCGATGAGGAACAGCGTGCCTGGCGTACCCACCTGGACGTCAGCAAACTGCTGATGCACCAACTGGAGAAGGATCTGCAGCCGTTCGGACTGACCATCAACGACTACGAGATCCTGGTGAACCTCTCCGAGTCCGAGGAATCGCGGATGCGAATGAGCGATCTCGCCGGCGCCACCCTCCAGTCGAAGAGCAGGCTGTCCCACCAGATCACCCGCATGGAGACCGCGGGCCTCGTCCGGCGGGAGAACTGCGAATCCGACCGGCGGGGCCTCTACGCCGTCCTGACCGACCACGGAGCCCAGGTCATGCGCGAGGTGGCACCGCACCATGTCGCCTCCGTCCGGCGGCACTTCATCGATCTGATGCCGCCCGCCGACCTCGCGGCGCTCCGGGAGACCCTCACGCCCGTCGCGGAGCACCTCCGCGAGCAGCGCGTCGGCTGACCGGCCGCCGGCCCTCCGCCCGGGCCCTCCGCCCGGGGCGGCCGCCGCTCACGAACGTCCGGCGAGCGGCAGCCGCAGCCGGAACACCGCGCCGCCGGCCGCCACCAGCGTGCCGCCGTGGCGCACCGCGATGTCGCGCGCGATGGCGAGGCCCAGCCCGGCCCCGCCGTCGTCGCGGCTGCGCGCCTCGTCGAGGCGCACGAACCGCTCGAAGATCCGCTCGCGCTGGTCCGCGGGAACCCCCGGCCCGTCGTCCGACACCTCCAGCACCGCCCAGGCGCCGTCACGCCGCAGTGAGACGGCGACCTCGCGGCGGGCGTGGCGCTGTGCGTTGTCCAGCAGATTGCCCAGCACCTGCGCCAGCCGGCCGCGCGAACCGGTGACCTCGCACTCCGACTCCACCGTCACCCGCACCGGAAGGCCGTCCCGGCGCTGCGCCGTCTCCTCCCGCAGCAGCGCCCCGAGGTCCACCGCCGTCTCCGGCGGCCGCTCCCCCGCGTCCAGCCGTGCCAGCAGCAGCAGGTCCGCGGCGAGCGCCTGGAGCCGTACGGTGTCCGCGACGGCGCCGGCTACGTCCAGCAGCTCCGGGTGCGCCTCCCCCACCTCCAGCTGGGTGCGCAGACTGGCGATCGGGCTGCGCAGCTCGTGCGAGGCGTCCGCGACGAACTTCCGCTGCCGCTCCACGGCGGACTCCAGGGCCCCCAGCGTTTCGTTGGTGGTCCGCGCCAGCCGCTCGACCTCGTCCCCGGAGCCGGCCACCGGCACCCGGCGGGACAGATCGGCCGAGGCCGTGATCGCGGCCATCTCGCGCCGGATGCCCTCCACGGGGCGCAGCGCCCGCCGGGTCGTCAGCCAGGTCGCCGCGGCCACGACGGCCAGCAGCGCCGGCAGCCCGGCCAGCATCGCCGTGCGGACGGTGCCGACCGCCGCCTGTTCGGTGGCGAGCGGCACGCCCGCGTGGACGGTCACGGTCTCGCCGCGCGGGGTGGTGGCCTCCACCGAGGCGAAGCGGTAGGCCGCCGTCTCGCCGTCCACGGTGGCGGTGCCGGATCCGGTCCCGGTGCGCTCCGACACCCTCCCGCTCCCGGGATCGTCGTCATCGTCGTCGTGGTCGTCGTCGCCGGTGGGGGACGGCCCGGGTTCGGGTGTGACCCGGGCGCTGCCGGTGCCGGTGACGGCCTCCAGGCCCTCGCTGGCCGCGCGCAGCCGGCCGTCCTCGTCGACCACCTGCACCGGCTGCCCGCGGTCCGGCAGTTCCAGGCTGCCGTACGCCCGTCCCGCGGCCACCTGGGAGGCGATCTCCCGGGCCGCCAGCCGCGCCTCCAGCTCGGCCCGCCCGAGCAGGTTGTCCCGCAGCACCCACAGGACGGCGGCCCCCGCGGAGACGAGGGCGACGGCGACGACGAGCGTGGCGCCCAGCGCGGCCTTCGCCCGCACGCTCCTAAACATCACCGGTCACCAGCCGGTAGCCGGCCCCGCGCACGGTGGCGATACGGGAGGCGCCGAGCTTGCGCCGCAGGGTGCTGATGTACACCTCGACGATGTTGGGGTCGCCCTCGTAGGCGAAGTCCCAGACGTGCTCCAGGATCTCGCTCTTGGAGACGACCTCCCCCGCCCGCACCGCGAGCTGCTCCAGCACGGCGAACTCCTTCGCGGTCAGGGCGATCTCCGTCTCCCCCTGCCGCACCCGGCGGGCCCCGGTGTCCACGGTCAGCGGACCCGCGGTCAGCACCGGGGCCGCGGTGCGCCCGCGCCGCCGCAGCAGCGCCCGCACCCGGGCCACCAGGACGACGTAGGAGAACGGCTTGGTCAGATAGTCGTCGGCGCCCGTGTCGAGGCCCTCCGCCTCGTCGTACTCGCCGTCCTTGGCGGTCAGCATCAGGATCGGCACGCCGGAGCCGGCGGCGCGCAGCGCGGCGCACACCCGGTAGCCGTTCATCCCCGGCAGCATGATGTCGAGCACCACCAGGTCGTGGACTCCCTCCAGCGCCCGGTGCAGCCCCTCGCGGCCGTCGTGGACGACGTCCACGGCGAAGCCCTCCGCCGTCAGCCCCCTGGCCAGCGACAGAGCCAGCCGTTTCTCGTCCTCCACGATCAGCAGGCGCACGCTCCCAGTCTCGCGCACCCCGCCTGAAGACTTCTTCAGGCGGCTTCAGCGGGGCTTCAGCATCGACCCGGCACGGTGGGCACCACACCGACACGGGAGGCACTCATGAAGCGGAACATCGTCATCGCGGCCGTCGCCGCCACCGTCCTGGCGGGCGGCGGAACGGCTGCGGCCGTGGCCGCCGCCGGGGACGACGGGGCGGCCGGGAACACACCGCCGCGCTCGGGCGCACCGGCCGGCTCCGGGGGCGCGGAGGACTCGGGACGGTCCGGCGGCGACGGCTCCGAGCGGACCGGGACGGCGGAGACCGGCGTGGCCGCGGCCGTCCGCGCGGCGCTGCAGGAGCGCCCCGGCACCGCCGCCTCCGCCGAGCTGGACGACGAGGACGACCGGCCGGTCTGGGAGATCGAGGTCCTGGGCCGGAACGGCACCTGGTACGAGGTCCGGGTGGACGCCGGCAGCGGCAAGGTCACGGGCACCTCCGAGGAGCGGGAGGAGGACGGGGACGACGGCGGCGACCACCGGGAGACGGACGCTCTCCGGCAGGCCGCCACGGACCTCGGCGGTGCCGCCGGGGCGGCCCTGGAGCAGACGCCCGGCACGGTGACCTCGGTCGAGTTCGAGGGGCGGGACCACGACGGGGGCACCGGCCGCGCCGGCGCGTGGGAGGTCGAGATCCGCGGCAAGGACGGCGCGGAGCGCGAGGTCCGCGTGGACGCCGGCAGCGGCAAGGCCACCGGCGCCGCGGCGGACGCCCGGGACTCCGGCGACGACCGTGACGGTCACGACGGCCACGGGGACCGGGACGAGGACCACGAGGGCGACCACCGGGACGACGAGCACGGAGACGACAGCCCCTCCGGCAGCTGAGCCGGCGCCGGGCCCCCGGCCCCGGGGGCCCGGGGCCCGTCAGCTCTCGGTGACTCCGGCGACCAGTTCGTCGGCGGCCGTGTACGGGTCCAGCGTCCCGTCCACGATCCGCTCGGCCAGCGCGCCGAGCCGCCGGTCGCCGCGGAGGTCGCCGATCCGCTCCCGCAGGGCGGTCACCGCGATCGTCTCCACCTCGCGGGCCGCGCGCGCCCGGCGCCGCTCGGCGAGCGCGCCGCGCTCCTCCATCCAGGCCCGGTGCTTCTCCAGCGCCTCGACGACCTCGTCGACGCCCTCGCCCCGCGCCGCGACGGTCTTGACGATCGGGGGCCGCCAGTCCCCCGGAGAGCGGGCCTCGCCCAGGCCGAGCATGTGGTTGAGCTCCCGGGCGGTGGCGTCGGCCCCGTCCCGGTCGGCCTTGTTCACCACGTACACGTCGCCGATCTCCAGGATCCCGGCCTTGGCCGCCTGGATGCCGTCCCCCATGCCCGGGGCCAGCAGCACCACGCTCGTATCGGCCTGCGAGGCGATCTCGACCTCGGACTGGCCGACGCCGACGGTCTCCACCAGGACCACGTCGCAGCCGGCCGCGTCGAGCACCCGGATCGCCTGCGGGGCGGCCCAGGCCAGTCCGCCGAGGTGGCCGCGGGTGGCCATCGAGCGGATGTAGACGCCCGGGTCGGAGGCATGGTCGCCCATCCGCACCCGGTCGCCCAGCAGCGCGCCGCCGGAGAACGGGGAGGAGGGGTCGACCGCGAGCACCCCGACCCGCTTCCCGGCCTTGCGGTACGCGGTGACGAGCGCCGAGGTGGACGTGGACTTGCCCACCCCGGGCGAGCCGGTCAGCCCGACCACGTACGCGTTGCCGGTCAGCGGCGCGAGGGCGGCCATGACCTCGCGGAGCTGCGGCGACGCCCCCTCCACCAGTGAGATCAGCCGGGCCACGGCACGCGGGCGGCCCTGCCGCGCCTGCTCGACCAGGGTGGGGACGTCGGCCATCGGTCAGTGCTCCGTCTCTCTCGATCTCTTGGGGCCCCGCGGAATGCTCCGGGGGCCGCGGGTCACTTGCCCGGGACGCGGACGATCAGGGCGTCGCCCTGGCCGCCGCCGCCGCACAGCGCCGCCGCGCCGGTGCCGCCGCCGCGCCGCTTGAGCTCCAGCGCCAGGTGCAGCACCAGGCGGGCACCGGACATGCCGATCGGGTGGCCGAGGGCGATGGCGCCGCCGTTGACGTTGACCTTCTCCGAGGTCACCCCGAGGTCCTTCATGGACTGCACGGCGACCGCGGCGAACGCCTCGTTGATCTCGATCAGGTCCAGATCGCCGACCGTCAGGCCCTCCTTGTCCAGCGCGTGCTTGATCGCGTTGGACGGCTGGGACTGCAGGGAGTTGTCCGGGCCGGCCACGTTGCCGTGGGCGCCGATCTCGGCGATCCACTCCAGGCCCAGCTCCTCGGCCTTCGCCTTGCTCATGACGACCACGGCGGCCGCGCCGTCGGAGATCTGCGAGGCGCTGCCGGCGGTGATGGTGCCGTCCTTGGCGAAGGCGGGCCGCAGCCTGCCCAGCGACTCGGCCGTGGTCTCGCCGCGGATGCCCTCGTCCTGCGAGAAGATCACCGGGTCGCCCTTGCGCTGCGGGATCTCGACCGGGGTGATCTCCGCCTCGAACAGGCCGTTCTTCTGCGCGGCCGCGGCGCGCTGGTGGGAGGCCGCGGCGATCTCGTCCTGCTCGGCGCGGCCGATGCCCAGCCGGGTGTTGTGCTTCTCGGTGGACTCGCCCATGGCGACGTTCTCGAAGGAGTCGGTCAGCCCGTCGTGCGCCATGGCGTCGATCATCTGCACCGCGCCGTACTTGTAGCCCTCGCGGGACTTCGGCAGCAGGTGCGGGGCGTTGGTCATGGACTCCTGGCCGCCGGCCACGATCACGTCGAATTCACCGGCGCGGATGAGCTGGTCGGCCAGCGCGATGGCGTCCAGGCCGGACAGGCAGACCTTGTTGACGGTCAGCGCGGGCACGTTCATCGGGATGCCGGCCTTCACGGCCGCCTGCCGGGCGGGGATCTGCCCGGCGCCCGCCTGGAGCACCTGGCCCATGATCACGTACTGCACCTGGTCGCCGCCGATGCCGGCCCGGTCCAGGGCGGCCTTGATGGCCACCCCGCCGAGGTCGGCGCCGGAGAAGCTGCGCAGGGAGCCGAGCAGACGCCCCATGGGCGTACGGGCCCCTGCGACGATCACAGAAGTGGTACCGGTCGTGGCAGTCATGGTGCGGTCCCTTCGGACGGGATCAAGCCTTCCGGGGGGTGCGGCAGGGCCCCGGAAGGGTTAACGAGGGTTTCCGTCAATGTACTGAGCGGTATGCCCCCGGGTCACCGGTCGGCGGGTGTGATCGCGCGCACGTTGCGTAGTCGCCTGTGAGAGGGGTGCACTGGTTCCATGCTGACGCGCATCGACCACATCGGAATCGCCTGCTTCGACCTCGACAAGACGGTGGAGTTCTACCGTGCCACCTATGGCTTCGAGGTCTTCCACTCGGAGGTCAACGAGGAACAGGGGGTGCGGGAGGCCATGCTGAAGATCAACGAGACCTCGGACGGCGGCGCCTCCTACCTGCAGCTCCTGGAGCCCACCCGGGAGGACTCCACCGTCGCGAAGTGGCTGCAGAAGAACGGCGAGGGCGTGCACCACATCGCCTTCGGCACGGCCGACGTCGACGGCGACGCCGCCGCGATCCGGGACAAGGGGGTGCGCGTCCTCTACGACGAGCCGCGCACCGGGTCCATGGGCTCGCGGATCACCTTCCTCCACCCCAAGGACTGCGGCGGCGTGCTGACCGAACTCGTCACCGCCAAGGGCGCGGAGGGAAGCGAGGACGCCCACAGCCACTGACCTCACCTCGCCCCGGCCGGTAGAGTGGCCGTTCGGCCGGGGTTGTGAGGCCGGCGCAGGTTCCACGGCTGTGCCCCCTTCCCCGCCGACGATCTGACACCATTCCCCGGAAGGCACTGTTCGGTTCGAGGAACCCTTCTCCGATTGAAGGCATCCTTGTTTCGGAACGTACTTTCCTCGGAAGGGCTGTGCCGATCGAAGAACGGGCCGGCGCCTGGAATGGGCAGGGCAGCGCCGGTGTCGACGCGACCAGGGGACGGATGGACCGCGCAGTGCGGGGCTACGACCGCTACGAGGCTGACGACCACCTCTCGAAGTTCGAAGCCGAGATGGAGCGGCTGAAGACCGAGCGGGAGAAGGCCGTCCAGCACGCCGACGACCTCGGCTACCAGGTCGAGGTGTTGCGCGCCAAGCTGCACGAGGCGCGCCGCACCATCATGTCGCGGCCCGCCTACGACCACGGCGACCTCGGCTACCAGGCCGAGCAGTTGCTCCGCAACGCCCAGATCCAGGCCGACCAGCTCCGCACCGACGCCGAGCGGGAGCTGCGCGAGGCCCGCGCCCAGACCCAGCGGCTGCTGCAGGAGGTCGCCGAGCGGCAGGCCCGGCTGGAGGCCGAGCTGCACAGCGAGGCGGTGGAGCGCCGCCGCCGGCTCGACGAGGAGCTGGCGGAGCGGCGGCAGACCGTCGAGGCGCACGTCAACGAGAACGTCGCCTGGGCCGAGCAGCTCCGCGCCCGCACCGAGGCCCAGGCCCGCCGGCTGCTGGAGGAGTCCCGCGCCGAGGCCGAGCAGTCCCTCGCCGCCGCCCGCGCCGAGGCGCACCGCCTCAGCGAGCAGGCCCGCGAACGGCTCGGGAGCCAGGCCGAGTCGGCCCGCTCCGAGGCCGAGCAGATCCTGCGCCGGGCCCGCACCGACGCCGAGCGGCTGCTGACCGCCGCCTCCAACCAGGCGCAGGAGGCCACCGAGCACGCCGAGCAGCTCCGCACGTCCACGGTCGGCGAGTCCGAGCAGGCCCGCCGCCAGGCCGCGGAGCTGACCCGGACCGCCGAGCAGCGCATGAAGGAGGCGGAGGAGGCGCTGCGCACGGCGCGCGCCGAGGCCGACCGGCTGCGCGAACAGGCGGAGGCGGAGGCCGGCAAGAAGCTCAGCAGCGCCGAGTCCGCCAACGAGCAGCGGATGCGCACCGCCAAGGCGGAGATCGCCCGGCTCGTCACCGAGGCGACGAAGGAAGCCGAGAGCATCAAGGCGGAGGCCGAGCAACTGCGGGCCGACGCGCGGGCCGAGGCGGAGCGGATGCGGGCGGAGGCCGAGGAGGCCGCCCGCTCCAAGGTGGCCGAGGACTCCGCCGCGCAGCTGGCGAAGGCCGCCCGCAGCGCCGAGGAACTGCTGACCAAGGCCGAGGAGGACGCCAAGGCCACCACCCGCGCCGCGGCCGAGGAGGCCGAGCGCATCCGCCGGGAGGCCGAGGCCGAGGCGTCCCGGCTGAGCAGCGAGGCCGCCGACGCCGCCGAGCAGGTCAAGGGCGCGGCCAAGGACGACACCAAGGAGTACCGCGCCAAGACCGTCGAACTCCAGGAGGAGGCGCGGCGGTTGCGCGGCGAGGCCGAGCAGCTGCGGGCCGACGCCGTCGCGGAGGCCGAGCGGCTGCGGGGCGAGGCCCGCCGCGAGGCCGTCCAGCAGATCGAGGAGGCCGCGAACCAGGCCGAGGAACTGCTGGCCAAGGCCAAGGCGGACGCCGAGGAGCTGCGGAACAACGCCAGTTCGGAGAGCGAGCGGGTCCGCACCGAGGCCATCGAGCGCGCCACGACGCTGCGCCGGCAGGCGGAGGACGCCCTGGAGCGGGCCCGGGGCGAGGCGGAGGAACTGCGCTCGGAGGCCCTCGCCCAGGCCCGGAAGACGGCCGACCAGGCGGTCGAGGAGGCCACCCAGCTCCGTGAGGAGGCCGAGCAGGCCGCCCGCGACCGGCGCGCCGAGGCGGCCGAGGAGCTGACCCGGCTGCACACCGAGGCCGAGGAGCGGGTCACCGCCGCCGAGGAGGCGCTGCGCGAGGCCCGTACGGAGGCGGAGCGGCTGCGCCGGGAGGCCGTCGAGGAGACCGACCGGCTGCGCACCGAGGCCGCCGAGCGGCTGCGCACCCTGCAGCAGCAGGCCGAGCGGGACGCGGAGCGGCTGCGCTCGGAGGCCGCCGCGGACGCGTCCGCGGCGCGCGCCGAGGGCGAGTCCGTCGCCGTACGGCTGCGGACGGACGCCATGGCGGAGGCCGAGGAGCTGCGGGCGCAGGCCCAGGAGACGGCCGACCGCATCCGCGCGGAGGCGGCCGCCGCCGCCGAGCGCACCGGCGCCGAGGCCGCCGAGGCGCTGAGCGCCGCCCAGGAGGAGGCCGCCCGCCGCCGCCGGGAGGCGGAGACGCTGCTCGGGGACGCCCGCGAGGAGGCGGACCAGGAGCGCCGAAGGGCCCGGGAGCAGTCCGAGGAGCTGCTGGCCTCCGCCCGCAAGCGGGTGGAGGAGGCCCAGTCGGAGGCCGCGCGGCTGCTGGAGGAGGCCGAGCGGCGGGCCGCCGAACTGGTCGGTGCCGCCGAGCAGACCGCCCAGCAGGTGCGGGAGTCGGTGGCCGGGCTGCACGAGCAGGCCGAGCAGGAGATCGCCGGGCTGCGGTCGGCGGCCGAGCACGCGGCGCAGCGCACCCGCGAGGAGGCGCAGGGCGAGGCGGACCGGGTCCGCGCGGACGCCTACGCCGAGCGGGAGCGCGCCTCGGAGGACGCCACCCGGCTCCGGCAGGAGGCCCGCGACGAGACGGAGGCCGCCAAGTCGATGGCCGACCGCACGGTCTCGGAGGCCATCGAGGAGGCGGAGCGGCTCCGCGCCACCTCGCGCGAGGAGGCCAACAAGCGGCGTTCGGACGCCGCCGTGCAAGCGGACCGGCTGCTGGCCGAGGCCGGCGAGGAGGCGGACCGGCTGCGCCGGGAGGCCGCCGAGACCGTCACCGCGGCCCAGCAGCACGCCGCGCGCACCCGCGCCGAGGCCGCGCGGGCCAAGACGGACGCGGAGGCGGCGGCCGAGCGGCTGAGCCGCGAGACGCGGGCGGAGGCCGACCGGGAGCTGGACGAGGCGCGGAAGGCCGCCGCCCAGCGCCGGACGGACGCGGCCGAGCAGGCCGACCAGCTGGTGGCCAAGGCCCGGGAGGAGGCGCTGCGCGCGGCGACGGCGGCCGAGGAGCAGGCGGACACCATGGTCGGTGCCGCCCGCCGGGAGGCCGAGCGGATCGTCGCCGAGGCCACGCACGAGGGCAACGGCCTGGTGGAGCGGGCCCGTACCGACTCCGACACCATGCTGGGCGAGGCCCGGCGGGACGCCACCGCGATCCGGGAGCGGGCCGAGGAGCTGCGGTCCCGGGTCGAGGCCGAGATGGAGGAGCTGCACGAGCGGGCGCGCCGGGAGGCGGCGGAGGCCGTCAAGTCGGCCGGCGAGCGGGTCGACAAGCTGGTCACGGCGGCGTCCGAGCAGGTCGCGGAGGCCGAGAAGAAGGCGGAGAAGCTGCTCTCGGAGGCCGGCAGCGAGGCCGGCAAGGTCCGGATCGCGGCGGTGAAGAAGGCGGAGGCGCTCCTCAAGGAGGCGGCGCAGAAGAAGGCGGAGGTCGAACGCGAGGCCGAGGCGATGCGCGCGGAGGCGGCGGCCGAGGCGAAGCGGACGGTCGACGAGGGACAGCGCGAGCTGGATGTGCTGGTCCGCCGGCGCGAGGACATCAACGCCGAGATCTCACGGGTCCAGGACGTGCTGGAGGCCCTGGAGTCCTTCGAGACGCCCGGTGCGGCCGGGGGCGCGAACGGGGTCAAAACGGCCGCGGCAGCGGGGGCCGCCCGTTCGGGTGGCAAGGGTTCCGACAGCTAGCCACTCAAAAGAGGGGTCATTCTCCACACCAAACCGTCAATGACTCGATGACACGCCGTATGGGCGCCTAGGATTCGGTCTATCACCTCACCGGTCTCTTTCAGTCTCTTTCGACAGGAACCCCATGAGCGACACTTCCTCCCCCTTCGGCTTCGAGCTCGTGCGGCGTGGATACGACCGCGGCCAGGTGGACGACCGCATCACCAAGCTCGTCGCCGACCGCGACAGCGCACTGTCGCGCATCTCCGCCCTGGAGAAGCGGATCGAGGAACTGCACCTCGAAACGCAGAACGCCCAGGCCCAGGTCAACGACTCCGAGCCGTCGTACGCCGGTCTCGGCGCCCGGGTCGAGAAGATCCTCCGCCTCGCCGAGGAGGAGGCCAAGGATCTGCGGGACGAGGCCCGCCGGGCCGCCGACCAGCACCGCGAGCTGGCCGAGTCCGCCGCCCAGCAGGTCCGCAACGACGCCGAGAGCTACGCCACCGACCGCAAGCAGAAGGCCGAGGACGAGGGCGCCCGGATCGTCGACCGCGCGAAGGGTGAGGCGGCCACGCTGCGCGCCGACGCGCAGAAGGACGCCCAGGCGAAGCGGGAGGAGGCCGACGCCCTCTTCGAGGAGACCCGGGCCAAGGCCGCCCAGGCCGCCGCGGACTTCGAGACCAACCTCGCCAAGCGCCGCGAGCAGTCCGAGCGCGACCTCGCCTCCCGCCAGGCCAAGGCCGAGAAGCGGCTCGCGGAGATCGAGCACCGGGCCGAGCAGCTGCGCCTGGAGGCGGAGAAGCTGCGCACCGACGCCGAGCGGCGCGCCCGCCAGACGGTGGAGACCGCGCAGCGCCAGGCCGAGGACATCGTGGCCGACGCCAATGCCAAGGCCGACCGGATCCGCAGCGAGTCGGAGCGCGAGCTGGCGGCGCTCACCAACCGCCGCGACAGCATCAACGCCCAGCTGACCAACGTCCGCGAGATGCTGGCCACGCTCACCGGCGCGGCCGTCGCCGCGGCCGGCGCCCCGGACGACGAGACCGCCGGCGTCCCGGCCCAGCAGCGCGGCTGACCCGGTCCCGGCCCCTGCGGCCGGCGGCAGGGCCGACCGGATCCCCGAGCCCGTACCGCGCCCCCCGCCACCCGAAGTGGCGGGGGGCGCGGTGGTGTTGCCGGACCGGAGCGTGATCGGCGGTGGTGCGCGGCCGGTTCGCCGGTAGTCTCGTGGGACCTCAGGGGGCACCCCACATCCCGGACAGACCATCGGACCACCGGATCCGCGGCCCCCGACCCATCCGGCGAGGGGCGGAGAATGATCGAGGCAGTCGGCCTGACGAAGCGCTACGGCGCCAAAACGGCCGTGTACAACTTGTCGTTCCAGGTGCGGCCGGGAGCCGTCACCGGGTTCCTCGGGCCCAACGGCTCCGGGAAATCGACGACCATGCGCATGATCCTGGGCCTGGACGCGCCGACCGCCGGGCATGTGACGATCGGCGGGCATCCGTTCCGGAGACTGCCCAACGCCCCCCGTCAGGTGGGGGCGCTGCTCGACGCGAAGGCCGTGCACGGCGGGCGCAGCGCCAGGAACCATCTGCTCTCCCTCGCCCAGCTGTCCGGCATCCCGGCCCGCCGGGTCGACGAGGTGCTGGGCGTGGTGGGCCTGCAGGACGTGGCCCGGCGGCGGTCCAAGGGTTTCTCGCTCGGCATGGGGCAGCGGCTCGGTATCGCCGCGGCCCTGCTCGGCGATCCGCAGGTGCTGCTCTTCGACGAGCCGGTCAACGGCCTGGACCCGGAGGGCATCCTCTGGGTGCGCAATCTGATGAAGGGCCTCGCGGCGGAGGGCCGCACGGTCTTCGTCTCCAGCCATCTGATGAGCGAAATGGCCCTGACCGCCGACCACTTGATCGTGATCGGCCGCGGCCAGCTGCTCGCCGACATGAGCGTCAGGGACTTCATCTCGCACCACTCGGCCGGTTTCGCCCGGGTACGGACGCCCGTGGACGCCCCGGAGCAGCGGGAGAAGCTGACGGCCGCGCTGAGCGGGGCCGGCGGCCACGTCCTGTCCGAGCAGGACGGCGCGCTGCGGGTGTCGGGCCTGCCGCTGCCGCGGATCAGCGATCTGGCGCATGAGGCGGATGTCCGCCTCTGGGAGCTCTCACCGCACCAGGCTTCGCTGGAGGAGGCCTATATGCAGATGACGCAGGGGGCGGTCGACTACCGCTCGGCGCCCGACCAGCGGGCCGGTCTGCGGACCGCCGTGCCGGGCCCGGCGGCTCCGGGTTACGCGCCGCAGACCGGTTACGGCCCGCAGGGCGGTTACGGCCCGCAGGGCGGTCTCGCGCCACAGGCCGGCTACGCACCGCAGGGTCACGAGGGCTATGCGGGCCACACGCCGGGCCACACGCCGCCGCCGGGCGGATTCCCGCCGGGCGGGGCGGCCGCACCCGGACCGTTCCCCGCGGGCGCGCCGCAGCCGAACCCGTACGCCGCGCCGCCGCCGTCCGCCGCGCCGAGCGGCGCCGCCCCCGGTCCCGACCCGATGAAGCGTGACACCGAGGAAGCCCGATGACGACCCCTTCGCAGCCGCAGCCCGGAAGCCCGGCCACCCCGCCGCAGGAGCGGCCGCCCGCGTCCCCGCCGGACGGCGCACCGGCACAGCAGTTCCCGGTGGGCCCGTCGCCGGCCGAGCGGCCCGCCGCCGAGCGGGCGGCAGCCGGGACGGAGACCGCACAGGGCCCGGCGGCCGCGCCGCCTCCCGCTCCCGGACAGCGGGACACCGTTCAGCTCTCCCCGGGCCCGCGCCCCGAGGAGCGGCCGGCGGAGGCCGACGGCGGGCCATCGCAGGACCCGGGTGCGGGGCCCCGGGAAGGGCAGCCGGTGGCGACGGCACCCGCACAGGCTCCGGAAGCCGCACAGCCGGTGGCACAGCCCCAGGCGCAGGCCCAGGCCCAGGCGCAGGCGCAGGCCCGGGCGCAGGCCCAGGCAGAGCCCCAGGCCCGGGCGCAGCCGCACGGACAACCGCCGGAGCCGCCGTCACCGGCGCAACCGCGGCCCGCCGACGGACAGCAGGCTCCCGCGCAGGGGCAGCCGTTTCCGCAGCAGGCACCGCCGCCACCGGTGCAGCCGCAGGCCGGGCAGCCCTCCGGGCAGGCACCGGCGGACCCGCTGCCCCCGGCCGGGCCGGGACCGTACGGGCAGCCCCCGGCGCCCGTCCCCGTACCGCCGGAGCACCGGCACCAGCCGCACCAGCCGCACCAGCCGCACCAGCCGCAGGCTCAGCCCGCGCAGCCGTACGCCGCCCCTCCGCAGCAGGGGCAGCACGGCGGCCGGGGTGCTCTGTCCGCCCCGGGCGGGTACGCCTCACCGATCCCGGTGCGCGACACCCACCTCGGGCACGCCGTCGCCGCCGAGTGGACCAAGATCCGCTCCGTCCGCTCCACCGTCTGGACCCTGGCCGTGCTGGCCTTCCTCGTCCTCGGGATCGGCTTCCTGGTCAACGTCTTCACCGACGACGGCGACTACGTCAGCCAAGCGCCCATCGTCAACGGCCTGTTCGGGCTGATGCTCGGCCAGATCTGCGTCGTCACGCTCGGCGTGCTGGTGATCACGTCCGAGTACGGCACCGGTCTGATCCGCACCACCCTCACCGCCGCACCCCGGCGTTCCCGGGTCCTGACCGCCAAGGCGCTGGTCTTCCTGGCGGTCTCGTGGACGGTCACCACGGCGGTCTGCACGCTCACCGCGCTGATGGGCGGGGCCATGCACAGCGGGCCGGAGGTGGCCTCGGCCGACGGCGGGCAGTGGGCGGGGGCGACCGTCCTCGCGGGGCTCTACGTGTCGCTGCTCGGCCTGCTCGCCCTCGCGGTCGGCACCCTGCTGCGGCACTCGGCGGGGGCCATCACGGCCATGCTCGGCGTCGTGCTGCTTCCGGCGATCCTTCCGGCGTTCCTCTTGTTCTCCGAGAGCATGCGGCCGGTGGCGGAGAAGATCCTGGAGTACAACGCCATCAACTCCCTCGCCGCGCTGCACCGGGTCAACGACTCCGGCGACGGTCTGAGCCAGCTCCTGCTGCTGGCCGTCGTCACCGCGGTCGCGCTCGCCGGCGCCTACGCCGCGCTGGAGAAGCGGGACGTCTGACCGGGCCGGGCGGCACCCGGGCCCGTGAGGCCGGCGGGCCCCGTCCGGCACGCGCGGACCGCGCGGCACGCGCGGACCGGTACCGGCGGTCCGGTGCGGATCAGTACCGGGGTGCGTTACGGGACCGCTGTACCCGGGTGGTGCGGCGGTCCCGGGCGTTCCAGCACGCCCGGTGCCAGTGCCGCCGGTCGTCGACCGGGCCGAGCTGCGCCCAGGCCACCACATGCGGCTGCCCGGCCGGGATCTCCTGGTCGCAGCCGGGACAGCGGTAGCGCTTGGCCGCGGTGGCGGAGCCGACCGGCCGCACCACCCACTCCTCCCCGCGCCAGCTCTCCGTTCTCCCCCAGCCGGTGCCGAACGGCGGCTCTTCCTGCCCCTCGCGGCGGCCGCCGCCGTACGGTGGGGGATTGCTGCCGCCGCCCCGGGGGCGGTTACGACGGGGGGACACGGGCTGCACCTCGCGGGGTATCCGAAGGGTGGATGGTCTTCCGCACAGCCTACGCGCCGGGCCCGCCCCGGTACCGGATCCGCAGGAAACCGCATCACCGCCTCCGATCGCCCGAAATCCTCGGAATCCCCAATAACCCAGATAATCGGCAGAACTTCACGGGAGACCGTGCCCTTGGCACGTGTCGGGCGTTGTTGCCAATAGGGGGGTGGCACGCCGTCCGCGAGGAGGCAGAAGGCGATGCAGGTAGGAGTTTTCGTACTGGCCGCGCAGTTCCCCGGCCAGGGAGCGGACGAGGCGTTACGCCGGGCCGTGCGCACGGCGGAGGAGACGGAGCGGGCGGGGCTGGACGCGGTATGGCTCGCCGAGCACCACTTCGTGCCGTACGGGGTGTGCCCGTCGGCGGTGACGCTCGCCGCGCTGCTGCTCGGCCGCACCCGGCGGATCGGGGTCGGCACCGCCGTCAGCGTGCTGCCGACCACGCACCCGGTGGTGCTCGGCGAGCAGACGGCGCTGCTCCACCTGCTCTCCGGCGGGAGGTTCACCCTCGGCGTCGGCCGGGGCGGCCCCTGGGTGGACCTGGAGGTGTTCGGCGCGGGCCTCCCCGCCTACGAGCGCGGCTTCCCCGAGTCGCTGGACCTGCTGCTGCGCTGGCTGCGCGAACCGCGGGTCGCGGCCGACGGCGAGCGGTTCAGCTTCCGGGAGGTGCCGGTGGTGCCGCGCCCCCGCGATCTGCTGGAACCGGCCGAGGGCCCTCCGGTGGTCGTCGCCTGCACCTCGCGGGCGAGTGTGCGGCTCGCCGCCGAGCGCGGTCTGCCGATGCTCCTGGGCATGCACTGCGGCGACGAGGAGAAGGCGGCCATGGTCGCCTTCTGGCGCGACTGCGCCCGCGCGGCGGGCCGCCCTCCCGAGGAGATCGCGGCGGCCGGTCATGTCTCGGCCGGGGTGGCGCAGATCGGGGACTCGCGCGATCACGCCGCCGAGGCGCTGCTGAAGGCGATGCCCGGCTGGCTGCGGCAGGGTCTGGAGGCGCATGTCACGGTGGACGGCCGGGAGCGCCGCATGCGCGATCCGCGCACGTACACCGAACTCCTCTGCGCACTGCACCCGGTGGGCCCCCCGCGGCTCTGCGCGGACCGGCTGGCGGCCACCGCGGAGCGCACCGGCATCAGCCGGTTCGCCCTGCTGGTGGAGGGGTCGGGGGATCTCGCGGCCACCGAGGAGAACGTCCGCCGGCTGGGGGGCGAGGTACTGCCCCTGCTCGGCTGAACCGCGCGCGGGTGCCGGGCCCGCGCCTCCGTACCGCGGCGCCGCGCCGCGCCGCGGCCGGGGTGTACCGGACGCGGCGCGGGGCGGGCGGAGGTGCTCAGCAGTCGCGCAGCTCCTGCGACTGGTTCAGGATCTGGCCGCGCACGGAGGTGAAGCGCGCGAGCCTCTCGTCGGAGGCTCCGGCCGGCGGGAAGACGGCCACCCGGTGGCAGTTCTGGAATGCCAGCCGGACCCCGAAGTGCCGCTGCAGAGCCCCGCGTATCGCATCGCTCGCCAGCGCTCGGAGCAGCTGGCCGCGGGCCTGTTCGTCCGGCGGCGGCACCTGGTTGTCGGCGAACTCCCCGCCGTCGACCTGGAGCTGGGCCACCAGAGAGCTGATCATCTCCCATGCGTACGGCAGGGAGTTCCGGACGCAGTCGACGAACTCCGCTTCATCGACCTCGCCTCGCTCGGCCTGTTCGAGCAGGGCCGGTGAGACGTCCAGCGACATGGGGTTCTCCTCTCGCACCCCCGGAGGGGTCCTCGGACGGCGAAGGGGAGCCGCGACAGAGCGTGCCCGGGCGACGACTTCCCGCATCCACGGTATGCCGCTCCCAGCGGCCGCACCAGGAGAATGGTGACAACCAGCCAGCTACCGAACGGGCCCATCCAGGGCGAATCGCGTGGAGGCGGGGCGGTCGAGTAGCGTGCGGCCATGCGTCTCGTCATCGCCCGCTGCTCCGTGGACTACGCGGGCCGGCTCACCGCCCGTCTGCCCTCCGCGCCCCGGCTGATCCTGGTCAAGGCGGACGGCAGTGTCTCCGTCCACGCCGACGACCGGGCCTACAAACCTCTCAACTGGATGTCTCCGCCCTGCACCCTCAAGGAGGGTGACGACGACGTGTGGACGGTGGTGAACAAGGCGGGCGAGAAGCTCATCATCACCATGGAGGAGATCCTCCACGACTCGTCCCATGAGCTGGGGGTTGACCCGGGTCTGATCAAGGATGGCGTAGAGGCGCACCTCCAGGAACTCCTCGCCGACAGGATCGAGACACTGGGCGAAGGCTATGCGCTGATTCGGCGTGAATACCCCACTGCCATCGGACCGGTGGACATCCTCTGCCGGGACGCCGAGGGCGCGACCGTCGCGGTGGAGATCAAGCGGCGCGGCGAGATAGACGGTGTCGAACAGCTCACCCGGTATCTGGAGCTCCTCAACCGCGATCCGCATCTGGCACCGGTGCGGGGCATCTTCGCGGCGCAGGAGATCAAGCCCCAGGCCCGGGTGCTCGCCACCGACCGCGGCATCGGCTGCACCGTACTCGACTACGACGCCCTGCGCGGCATCGAGGACGACAAGCTCCGGCTCTTCTGAGCCCGCCGCTCCGCGGCTCCCGCAGCCGGGAAACCGCGCTCCGCTCGGGACGTGAAGCGCGGAGACCGCCCGCCCCGCGCCGCACCGGCGGAGAACCGCCCCGTTCCGCGGGGCGGTGGCCGCGCCGGAGCCGAGCGGAACGGGCGTAACCGGCCGGAGCCCGTACCGGGGCCCGGACCCGCCGCCGATTCAGCCGCCACCGACGGCTTGGACAGGTCCATCCGCTCATCCGGACACGTCCGGCCGGGTCCGCCGCACGGCCGGTCCGCCCCACACGACCGGAGCACGGTGAACTCGCCCCGCCCCCGGCACAACGGGCCCGCCCCGCGCACTCGGCCCGGGCGCCGGCGCGACCCCGCAACCGGACTCAACCCGCACGACCGGGCACAGCCCGGCCGGCCAGCCGGAACCGCCCTGCCCGGCCCGACCGGCTCAGATGACGGGAAGCTCCTCGCCGGAGCCGCTCCCGTCGGCCGACGGCGGTGTCGACGCCGACGCGGACTGCGACGCCGAGGCCGTGCCGCTGCCGACCGGGGAGACGGGGGCGGGCTCGCCGGCCGTGTTGGTGGTGCCGCCGCTCGTGCTGGGTCCCGGGCTCGCCGGCGACTCCTCCGGACTCTCCTCCGGCGGCTCCTCGGGGGTGCTCTCTTCCGTCGACGGCGTCGGGGACGGCTTCTTGGTGGGGGTCGTGGTCCCCGAGCCGCCCGAGGAGCCGCCCGAACCGCCGGAGGAGCCGCCGGAGCCCGTCGACCGGGAGGCGCTGGGACTGCCGCTCCCCGTGGAGCCGCTCTCGCCGGAAGCGCTCGGGGCGGGGCTCTCGGGGGCCGACGGGTCCGGTCCGGCCCGGCCGCTCTCCACGGGCCGGGGACTCCGGGTGGAGTCCTTCACCGGCGCCTCGGCGGGCAGGCCGCCACCGCCCTCGTCCTCGTTGGCGGACTGCTCGGAGATGACCCGGTCCGGCGGGCCCTCCTCGCCCCCGGAAGTGGCGCCGAGGGTCACCACGGTGCCCAGCACCGCGGTGAGCAGGGCTCCGGCGCTGACGGCGGCGATATTGCGCCGGGCACCCTGGAGGACGGCCGGCATCCGGCCCGTTCCGCGGCCGGTGGGCTTGCCGCGGCCGGGCCCGGGGCCGGCCGCGGTCGCGGATCCGGTCCCGGCCGCCGCGCTCATGCCCGTGGCCACGCCCACCGGCGCGGGCGTCACCGCCGTGGCGCCGGTGTCCGCCCGGCCGCCGGCGAAGGCACCGAAGGCGGTGGTGACGGCGGTCGGCGGGGTGGTGGGTTCCTCGGCCTGCCCGGCGTGCGCGGGGAGCCCCTCGCCCGGTATCGCACCGCCCGCCGCGTGGTCGAAGCCGCCCGCCTTGTCCTCGACGAGGGCGAGGGCCCGGCGGCCCGCGACGGCGCCGCGCCGGTCCGCGAGGACGCCGCGCAGCGCGATGGACGCCTCCAGCTCGGCGCGGGCCCGGTCGAGCTTGCCGGTGCAGAGCGCGAGGACGCCCAACTCATGGTGGAAGTACGCCTCTTCGGCGACCTCTCCGGAGATCCTGGCGGCCTCCTGCCCGTGCCGCAGGGCGCGCTCCCAGGCGCTCCAGTTCAGCGCGGCGGCCAGCACGGGGGCGACGGTGCGGGCCAGCCGGACGGCGGTGCTGGGATGGCCGGGCTCCTCGCCGGAGACGAGGACGGCCATCACCGCGAGCACGGCCTCGGCCTCCGCGGCGGCCCGCTCGGGGACGACGGACGGGTGGCCGGCCCACCAGGCGTAGTGCCGGCCGGCGAGGTGGGCACGGTCCGCGGCCCCCTCGCCGTAACCGGCCGACTCCAGCTGGGTGGCGACGCCTGCCGCGAGGCGGTGGTGCCCGCCGGCCGGGGTGACGAGGCCGCAGGCGAGGAGTTCGCCGAGCGCGGCGTCGGCATGGCTGTCGCCGGTGAGGGCCGGGAGATGGGCGTGGTGGGGGCAGTCGCCGCTGAGGGCGAGGGCCAGCCGCAGCGTCTCGCGGGCGGACTCGCTCAGCCGGGAGGCGAGCAGGGCGGCGGGGGCGGCGGCCTCGGCGAGGGTGGGCAGCAGTACGGGGGTGCCGGCCACCGCCTCCGTGCCCTCCGGGCCGCTGAGGGTGTCCACGGCGGGCGGCCGGTCCTCGGGGGCCGCGGTGCGCGGTGCGTTCGCCGGGCCGGTGTCGCCGGGGGCGTCCTGGCCCGCGAAGGCGTCCGGGTCGGCGCGCAGGGCGTCCCGCTGTCTCAGCAGGGCACCGGCCTGGACGAAGCGGAGCGGCAGGCCCTCGGACTCGAACCACAGGTCCCCGGCCCAGGCCGCCTCGTCGTCGGTCAGCGGGCGGTCCACGACGTGCTGGAGGAGTTCGGTGCAGGCGCCACGGCTGAGGCCGGAGAGGTGCACCTCTTCCACATGGGTGTCCGCGGGCGGGGCGGCCACGTCGGGAGTGGCGGAGAAGAGGAAGGCGCACTCGGGGGTGGCGTCGAGGAGTTCGCCGAGCGCGGAGCCGCCGAATTCGAGGTCGTCCAGCACGACGACGGCGCCGACGCGGCGGACGTGGCCGAGCAGTTCCTCGCGCCCGGGCCGGTGCCCGGGGGCGTCGTAGACCGTACCGAAGAGGTCGTACAGCAGGTCGCAGGAGGTGCGGCGGTGGCCGGAGAGCCGGACCACGCCGTGCGGGGCCAGGTCGGCGCACTCCTCGGCCACGGCGTCCAGCAGGGCGGTGCGGCCGGAGCCGGAGGGGCCGGTGACGCGGACGGACCGGCCGCGGGCCAGGAGGCCGCGGAGCCGTATCCGCTCCTCGGCGCGCTCCAGCAGCGGAGCGGCGGACGTGGCGGGCACGGCCGGATGTGCGGGGACGGGCGGCGGGGCGGTGCGCTCGCGGCGGGCGCGTTCCGCCTGGGTGCGGAGGGCGGGGGCGGCGGGCCGTGCGGCCGGCGGGCAGGCCTCGACCTCGCTGCCGTCGAGCGGGTTGACCGTCAGCAGATACTCGCCGGCCACCAGGGTGGTGGTGCGGACGGGCGCGGGCGCGGAGCCGGCGACCAGCTCGGAGCGGGCGCCCTTGATCGGGACGAGCAACGCCGCGTCGCGCTCCCGGAGTTCGGGGAGCGCGGGCGTGCCGTCGGCGTGGTGCCGTGCGCCCGGAGGGTCGTCGTGGTGGCCGTGCTCGTCCGGCCCACGGTGGTTCGGGTCCATGGTGAAGCCCCCAGATACGTCGCGTGCCGATGCTCTCCCGGCCGGTCACTCCCCCGGCGGCGGCCGGGGGGTGCCCCCAGCCGTCGCGTGGTCCGGGGGGCGTCGCGGAGTGTGGGATGCCGCGCGTCCCGCACTTTAGACGGTCGTACGCGGTCCGGGAAACAGGGGAACGGCCTGCGAACGCGAACGTCATGTGTTTGTGAGGTTGACCGGCAGTCGCACTGGTCACGGCGCTGTGCGCGGGGCTGCTCCGGCACGGCGGCGGTGCGGGGGTTCACGGAGCGGGAATCCGGCGCGCGGGACGGGCGGCGGCGCGGACGAGAGGGGACGGTGCGGCGCCGGGTGCGACCGGGGCGATCACGGAACCGGGCCCTCCGGGGGGCCGGGACCCGGACCGGGGTGGGCGCTCAGACCCGGGGCAGGGCCTCGGCGGCGAGGCCGCCCTCGATGGCGAGAATGCGGTGCAGCCGGGTGGCGACGAGGACCCGCTGCAGCTGCGGCGGCACCCCGCGCAGGACGAGCCGTCGTCCGGCCCGGCCGGCCCGGCGGTGGACTCCCATGATCACGCCGAGCCCGGTGGCGTCCCAGGAGTCGAGTTCACTGAGGTCGAGCATCAGATCGCCGTGGCCGGAATCCACCGCCGTATGCAGGGCCGCGCGGGCGTCCGCCGCGCTGCGCACGTCGAGGCGGCCGCCGACGACCAGCTCGGCATGGTCGCCCCTGATATGCATATGCGCTCCCGGTAAGTGCTGCGGTGGCCTGGTCGGAATGGCCCGGTCAAGATCTACAGAACTGACTACCTCTCAGGCAGCATAGTTGCCATCTGTAAGCGAACCGATACGGATTTCACCCGAGTGGGGGATCCGAGAGTGCGCTGCCACCGCGAAAGGTGTAGTAGCACTGCGGAGTTTCCGCCGCCGGGGTCACCGCCGCCGACCCCGCGGCGCGGGCGCGGCGGGATGACGGAGTTTCCGTACCGGCTTCCCGCACCGGCCGCCGTACATGCCTGCGGCGGGGTGTGACCTCGCACACCGGCCACGGGCCGCGGGAAGCCCGCCCCGGCGGAGCCGGCGGACCGCCGGACCGCGAGAGCCGTGCGCACCGCGACCGGTCCGCCACCCGTCCGCGGGCGCGGCGACGGCGGGATGTCCTGCCACTGACCCCGCCTCCCCACGCTGTGCCGGTCCGTGCCGGCACGCCGGCCGGCGGGAGCCGCGACATCTCCCACGCCGGACCCTAGCGGCCTCCGGAGCCCCCTCGAAAGGCCAAGAGACGCGCATCACGTCTCACATGACGGACTTCACACCTCGGCCCGCGCCGCCCCGCAGGCCGTCCGTGACCGCCCTCCCGCCCGGCGACCCGGGTACGGCAACGGCATTAGGCTCGGGCCATGGTCAACCTCACCCGTATCTACACCCGTACCGGCGACACCGGCACCACCGCCCTGGGCGACATGAGCCGCACCGCGAAGACCGATCTGCGGATCGCCGCGTACGCCGACACCAACGAGGCCAATGCCGTGATCGGCACCGCCATCGCCCTGGGCTCGCTGCCGGAGGAGGTCGTGCGGGTCCTGGTCCGGGTCCAGAACGACCTCTTCGACGTGGGCGCCGACCTCGCGACCCCGGTGGCCGAGAACCCCGAGCACCCGCCACTGCGCGTGGAGCAGGGCTACGTCGACAAGCTGGAGGCGGACTGCGACCGCTTCCTGGAGCAGCTCGACAAGCTGCGCAGCTTCATCCTGCCCGGAGGCACCCCCGGGGCCGCGCTGCTCCACCAGGCGACCACGGTGGTGCGGCGGGCCGAGCGCTCCACCTGGGCCGCGCTCGAAGTGCACGGCGAGATCATGAACGCCCTGACGGCGACCTACCTCAACCGCCTCTCCGATCTGCTGTTCATCCTGGCCCGGGTGGCCAACAAGGAGGTCGGGGACGTGCTGTGGGTGCCGGGCGGGGAGCGCTGAGGCAGCCGCTCTCCGCGGCCGGCGCCGGACCGCCGGCCCCGTCACCCCGGCCCGGGCACCGGGCGGACCCGTGCTTCCGCCACCGTCCGGCCCGCCCGCACCGGCCCCGGCCCCGGCCCCGGCCCCGGCCCCGGCTGCATCGAACGATGTAGCCGGGCTCCTCCGGCGGGCGGACGATCCCCGCCCGCACCGCTCCTAGTCTGGGAACAGGCACCGGACGGCGGACGTCACGGGCGGTCAAACCGGAGGAGAGCGGTCGACGATGGCTTCATCCACGAAGAACCTGGCCGAGGGCGCCGTCACGTTCACCGTGGGACTCGCCCTGTGGCTGTTCACCGGAGACGTGGAGATCCCGGTGTTCACCCTGACCAAGGTGGGAGTGGTGCTGATGGCCGTGGGCGGAGCGCTGCTGCTCACCGGCCTCTTCCAGTCCGCCACCCGGTCGCGCCCTCTGAGGCACCGCTGAGGAAGCGTCACCGAGCCCCGCGAGGCACCACCGAGCCTCGCGGGCCCGGGGGCGTCCCGCGGCCCCGCGGCCCCCGCATCCCGCACCCGGCCCCATGCTGTGATGGGTTCATGCCGTCCGCCGTCCCCCTCCCGCGCCGCGATGACGCTCTGATGGCCGCAGGCGGCCTTCTCGGCGGGCTCCTGCTGTGGCACTTCGACCTGCGCACCACGGTCCCGCACGGCGCCGACCCCGGTCTTCTGCCACTCGCTCCGCTGGCCGTGATGTGCGGTGCCGTGCTGCTGCGCCGCACCGGCCGGCCGTGGACCCTGCTGGTCGCGGTCGGCGCGCTCGTCGCCGACCAGCTGATCGGCTCCCTGCTGGCGACCGTCCTGATGTTCACCGATGTCGTCTACGCCAGTGTGCTGTACGGGCGCCCCGCCATGGCCCGCCGTGTGCCCGCCCTGAGCACGGTGGCCACGGTGGGCGTGACCCTCTCGGCGCTGGCCGCCCGCCCGGAACCGGAGTCACTGCTCGTCGGCGTGGTCTGCGCGCTCATCACCGTCGTCCCGGCCTGGAGCGGTCTCACGGTGCGCGAGCACCGGGAGACCGCCAGGGCGGAGCGGCTCCGCGCCGAACAGACGGCGCTGCTCTCCGAGATGGACCGCCGGGAGGCAGTGGCCGCCGAACGCGGCCGCATGGCACGGGAGTTGCACGACCTGGTGGCCAATCGCCTCTCCGCGATCGCCCTCCACTCCACCGCCGCGCTGTCCCTGGGCGACCGCGAGTCCGCCGGGGAATCCCTCCGGGTCATCCGCGAGAACAGCGTGCAGGGCCTGGCGGAGATGCGCGGGCTGATCGGCCTGCTGCGCACCGGGGAGGGCGAGGACGCCGGACTGCTCGCCGCCCCACGGCTCGACGGCCTCGGTGCCCTGCTGGAGCAGACCCGTGCGAACGGGGCCGGGACCGGACTGGAGTTCGTCCTGGAGGACACCCGCACACCCGGGCCGCGGCTGCCGGCCCCCGTCGAGATGGCGGCGTACCGGATCGTGCAGGAGTCGCTGACGAACACGCTCAAGCACGCCTCGCCCGGCACCGTGACCGTGACGCTGGCGCTGGAGGACGGCGGTCCGCTGACCGTGGAGGTCCGCAGCCCCTGCGCCGGCGGCGGCCGGCCGCTCGCGCCCGGCGCCGGCGCGGGCCTGGTGGGCATGGAGGAGCGGGTGGCCCTGCTGGGCGGCACCTTCGAGGCCGGTCCCGTCGACGGGCCCGCGGGCACGGGCGCGGCCCCGGACACGGAGGAGCGCACCGGGACGGGCCCCGGCCGGGCGCGGACATGGCAGGTGCGGGCGGCACTGCCCGCCGATGTGCGGGGAGCGTGATGCCGTGATGCCGGAGCCCGCCGGGCGGCCCGTCCGGGTGCTGGTGGCCGAGGACCAGTCCGCCGTCCGGGGAGGGCTGGTGCTCATCCTGCGCTCCTCCCCCGGCATCGAGGTCGCCGGCGAGGCCGCGGACGGCGAGGAAGCCGTGCGCCTGGCCCGGGAACTCCGCCCGGACGTGGTGCTCATGGACATCCGGATGCCACGACTGGACGGCGTCTCGGCGACCGGGACGATCACCGCCGAGGGGCTGGCGGACGTCCTCGTCCTGACCACCTTCGACCTGGACGAGTACGTCTTCGGCGCCCTGCGCGCGGGCGCGGCCGGCTTCCTGCTCAAGGACAGCGAGGCGGCGGAGCTGGTGACGGCGGTACGGACCGTGGCCCGTGGCGAGGGGCTGATCGCCCCCGCCGTGACCCGCCGCCTGATCGCCGAGTTCGCCTCGTCCCGCCCGGACCGCCGAAGCGGAGCGGACGATCCCGAGGTGTTGCGGAGCCTGACACCGCGCGAGCGGGAGGTGCTGGGCTGTCTCGGCGAGGGCCTGTCCAACGCGGACATCGCCCGGCGGCTGCGGATGGCGGAGGCCACGGTGAAGACCCATGTGAGCCGGCTGCTGGGCAAGCTGGACCTGCGAAGCCGCGTCCAAGCAGCCATGCTGGCAAAGGAGTTGGGCGTAGGGGGACCGTGACATCCGGAAGCCGGGGAATGCCGCGCGCTCCCGGTACGCGGGCGGCGGGCACCTTTCCCGGAAACGGCGGGCGACTGGTCCAGACCTCTTGACCAGAGGTACAGACCTTTCTAGTCTCCTCAGCAATGCGAAGGCCACATCCCTCCCGCCCGGCGCGGGCGGAGGGGCGTGCCGTCGGGCGGCCGCAGGTTCCACCCCCCTACGGATCGACTGAGGAGCAGCCTTGCGCCCAGGAACCTCCCCCCTCATCCCCCGACGCCCCCGCGGACCCCGCCGGGCCGCCGCGGCCCTCATCGCCCTCCTGCTCTCCCTCACCGCCCTCGTTCCCGCGGCCCAGGCGGCCCAGACGGCCCGGACGGCCCCGGACCGGAGCCGGGTCGCCGCCACCGGCCCCGCTGCCGCGGCATCCCCCGTCAAGCTGGGCTACTTCACCAACTGGGCCGGCTACGGCCGGAACCACCACCTCAAGGACCTGGTCACCTCCGGTACCGCCGCGAAGCTGACCCACATCAACTACGCCTTCGGCAACGTCACCGGCGGACGATGCGTCATCGGTGACGCCTACGCCGATCACGACCGCGCGTACACCGCCGAGCAGAGCGTCGACGGCCGCGCCGACACCTGGGACCAGCCGCTGCGCGGCAACTTCAACCAGCTGCGCAAGCTCAAGCAGCGCTACCCGCACCTCAAGGTGCTGTGGTCCTTCGGCGGCTGGACCTGGTCCGGCGGCTTCACCGAGGCGGCCGCCGATCCGCAGCGCTTCGCCCGCTCCTGCCGCCAGCTCGTCGAGGACCCCCGCTGGGCGGACGTCTTCGACGGCATCGACCTGGACTGGGAGTACCCCAACGCCTGCGGGCTGCGGTGCGACAGCAGCGGCCCGCAGGCCTTCGCGGCGATGATGCGGGCCATGCGCGCCGAGTTCGGAAACGACCTGGTGACCGCCGCCATCACCGCCGACGCCTCCCCGGGAGGCAAGCTCGACGCCACCGACTACGCCGCCGCCGCGCCCCACTCCGACTGGTACAACGTGATGACGTACGACTTCTTCGGCGCCTGGGACGGTGACGGCCCGACCGCCCCGCACTCCCCGCTCACCTCCTACCCGGGCATCCCCGCGGCGGGCTTCACCGCCGACGCGGCCGTCCGGAAACTCACGGAGCAGGGCGTCCCCGCCGGAAAACTGCTGCTCGGCATCGGCTTCTACGGCCGCGGCTGGACGGGCGTCACGCAGAGCGAGCCGGGTGGCACCGCGAGCGGCCCGGCGCCGGCCACCTACGAATCCGGCATCGAGGACTACAAGGTGCTCAAGACGGCGTGCCCGGTCACCGGCACCGTCGCGGGTACCGCCTACGCCCACTGCGGCAACCAGTGGTGGAGCTACGACACCCCCGGAACCATCGCCGGAAAGATGGCCTACGCCAAACAGCGCGGTCTCGGCGGGGCGTTCTTCTGGGAGACCAGCGGCGACACCGCCGACGGCGAGCTGATCACCGCCATCGACCGCGGCCTGCGGTAGGTACGCGGACGCGGGGCCGGACCGCCCCGCACCCCGGCGACCGGGGAGACGCCGCCGCCCACCGTCTCCCCGGTTCTCCCGCGCGAACGGAGCGGGGCTCCCGGACCAGTCGGCCCGGGAGCCCCGCTCTCATGCCACGTTCACCGTCGCCCGGGCTCCGCCCGGGGGCACCCCCAACCAACGAGCACCTTTGATCAGGCCACATTGACCCTCCCCCGGGCTCCGCCCGGGGGCACCCCCAACCAACGAGCACCTTTGATCAGGCCACATTGACTCGTTGGCCCGGGGGGGCGGCTTCGAGCCAGGCGAGGAAGCCGGTCAGGGCGTCCTCGCTCATCGCCAGTTCCAGCCGGGTGCCGCGGTGCGAGCAGGCGAGGACGACGGAATCGGAGAGCAGGGCCAGCTCCTCCTCGCCCTGCGGGGTGCGGCGCGCCAGCACCTCGATCGCGGAGCGCTCCAGCACCCGGCGTGGCCGGGGCGCGTAGGAGAACACCCGGAACCACTCGATCCGGTCACCGCTGTAGCGGGCGACTCCGTAGATCCACCCCTTGCCGCTCGGCTCGGGCTCCCCCAGGGCCACGTCCCAGCGCAGGCTGCAGTCGAAGGTGCCGCCGGACCGCTGGATCAGTCTGCGCCGCAGACCGAAGACGAAGAGCCCCAACAGCACCAGCGCGACGACCGAGCCGCTCAGCACAAGAGCGAGGACCATCTCCACCGACCTCCTCGCCTCACGTACCCGACCAGTATGACGTCATGTACCGCAACAGCCGCGGACTGCCCCGGAGGTTCCCGGAGCGGTCCGCGGCTGTGCTCATCGTGCGTGTCGTGACCGTCTCAGCGCTTGCTGGCGGCCGCGACGAGCCGGATCTCGGCGCGCCGCTCGGCGGCGGCGTCGGCTTCCGACTTGGCTCGTTCCAGGGCCCGCTCGGCCCGGGCGACGTCGATCTCCTCGGCCAGCTCCGCGATCTCCGCGAGCAGCGACAGCTTGTTGTCGGCGAAGGAGATGAAACCGCCGTGGACGGCGGCGAGCACCGTGCCTCCGTCGGTCGTACGGATGGTCACCGGGCCGGTCTCCAGCACACCGAGCAGCGGCTGGTGGCCGGGCATGACGCCGATGTCACCCGATGTGGTGCGTGCGACGACCAGGGTGGCCTCGCCGGACCAGACACTGCGGTCCGCGGCGACCAGCTCGACGTGCAGCTCAGCAGCCAACGTGGCTCCTCGGGTCTCCACCTGCCGTGACAGGTGTCCAGAAAGTCTGGGGGTGGGGATGTCCGGGCTTCACAGAATAACGGGCGTGGATCCGGGGGCGGGACGGGCCCGCCCCCGGACGCCGGACGGGGGTCAGGAGACGCCCAGCTCCTTGGCCTTGGCCTTCAGGTCGTCCAGGCCACCGCACATGAAGAACGCCTGCTCGGGGAAGTGGTCGTACTCGCCGTCGGCGATCGCGTTGAACGCGGCGATCGACTCGTCCAGCGGCACGTCCGATCCGTCGAGACCGGTGAACTGCTTCGCCGCGTGGGTGTTCTGCGACAGGAAGCGCTCGATGCGGCGGGCACGGTGGACGACCAGCTTGTCCTCCTCGCCGAGCTCGTCGATACCGAGAATGGCGATGATGTCCTGGAGGTCCTTGTACTTCTGCAGGATCCCCTTGACGCGGGAGGCGCAGTCGTAGTGCTCCTGCGAGATGTACCGCGGGTCCAGGATGCGGGACGTCGAGTCCAGCGGGTCCACCGCCGGGTAGATGCCCTTCTCCGAGATCGGCCGGGAGAGGACCGTCGTCGCGTCGAGGTGCGCGAAGGTCGTCGCCGGGGCCGGGTCGGTCAGGTCGTCCGCGGGCACGTAGATCGCCTGCATCGAGGTGATCGAGTGGCCGCGGGTCGAGGTGATGCGCTCCTGGAGGAGGCCCATCTCGTCCGCGAGGTTCGGCTGGTAGCCCACCGCGGAGGGCATCCGGCCGAGCAGCGTGGAGACCTCGGAACCGGCCTGGGTGAAGCGGAAGATGTTGTCGATGAAGAACAGCACGTCCTGCTTCTGCACATCGCGGAAGTACTCCGCCATGGTCAGACCGGCCAGCGCGACCCGGAGACGGGTGCCCGGGGGCTCGTCCATCTGGCCGAAGACGAGGGCGGTCTGCGGGAGCACGCCGGACTCGGCCATCTCCTCGATCAGGTCGTTGCCCTCACGGGTGCGCTCGCCGACACCGGCGAACACGGAAACGCCCTCGTGCAGCTTGGCCACACGCATGATCATTTCCTGGATGAGCACGGTCTTGCCGACGCCGGCGCCGCCGAACAGACCGATCTTGCCGCCCTTGACGTACGGGGTCAGCAGGTCGACGACCTTCAGGCCGGTCTCGAACATCTCGGTCTTGGACTCGAGCTGGTCGAAGTCGGGGGCCTTGCGGTGGATGGGCCAGCGCTCGGTGACCTCGGACTCGGCCTCCGGCTCGTTCAGGATCTCGCCGAGGGTGTTGAACACCCGGCCCTTGGTGACGTCGCCGACCGGGACGGTGATGCCCTGGCCGGTGTCCGTCACGGGGGCCCGGCGGACGAGGCCGTCCGTGGGCTGCATGGAGATGGCGCGGATCAGGCCCTCACCCAGGTGCTGGGCGACTTCGAGGGTCAGCGTCTTGGTGGCGCCTTCCTCGGCCGGGTCCGCGACCTCGACGGTCAGGGCGTTGTAGATCTCCGGCATCGCGTCGACGGGGAACTCCACGTCGACGACCGGGCCGATGACCCGTGCGACGCGGCCGGCGGCCACGCCGACCGGAGCGGTCGGCTCAACAGTGGTGGTCATAGTTGTCAGTCACTCCCCGCGTTCGCGTCGGCCAGGGCGCCAGCGCCACCGACGATCTCGCTGATTTCCTGGGTGATGTCGGCCTGGCGGGCCGCGTTCGCAAGCCGCGTCAGCGACTTGATGAGCTCTTCGGCGTTGTCGGTGGCCGACTTCATCGCACGGCGGCGGGCGGCGTGCTCGGAGGCGGCCGACTGCAGCAGGGCGTTGAAGATGCGGCTCTCGACGTACCGCGGCAGCAGGGCGTCGAGGACCTCCTCGGCGGACGGCTCGAAGTCGAACAGCGGAAGGATCTCCGCCTTCGTCCCCTGCTCCGCCGCGCCCGCCTCGGCGAGGCTGAGCGGAAGGAGCCGCTTCTCGACCGGCGACTGCGTCATCATCGACACGAACTCCGTGAAGACGATGTGCAGTTCGTCCACGCCGCCCTCGGCGGTGTCCTGGACGGCCGCCTCGATCAGCGGGGCCGCGACGGCCTTGGCGTCCGCGTACGACGGGCTGTCGGTGAAGCCGGTCCACGAGTCCGCGAGCTTCCGCTCCCGGAACGTGTAGTAGGCCACGCCCTTACGGCCGACGACGTACTGGACGACCTCCTTGCCCTCCGCGACGAGCTTCTCCCGGAGCGCCTCCGCCGCCTTGATGGCGTTGGAGGAGTAGCCGCCGGCCAGTCCGCGGTCGCTCGTGACGAGCAGGACCGCGGCCCGGACGGGACGCTCGGCCTCGGTGGTCAGCGGGTGCTGGGTGTTGGAGCCGGTGGCCACCGCCGCCACCGCGCGGGTGAGCTCCCGCGCGTACGGCGAAGAGGCCTCCACCTGGCGCTGGGCCTTGATGATGCGCGAGGCCGCGATCATCTCCATCGCCTTGGTGATCTTCTTCGTCGCGGTGACCGACTTGATACGGCGCTTGTAGACCCGGATCTGGGCGCCCATGCTCAGCCCTCACCCAGCAGCTTGCCGTCCGAGGTCTCGAACTGCCGCTTGAAGGAGGCGATGGCGTCGGCGAGCGCCTGCAGGGTGTCGTCCGACATCTTGCCGCCCTCGCGGATGCTCGTCATCAGGCCCTTGTGCTCGCGGTGCAGGTAGTCCAGCAGCTCGCTCTCGAAGCGGCGGATGTCCTCGACCGGCACGTCGTCCATCTTGCCGGTGGTGCCGGCCCAGATGGAGACGACCTGGTTCTCCGTGGAGAACGGCGCGTACTGGCCCTGCTTCAGCAGCTCCACCATGCGCTTGCCGCGCTCCAGCGAGGCCTTGGAGGCCGCGTCCAGGTCGGAACCGAAGGCGGCGAACGCCTCCAGCTCGCGGAACTGGGCAAGGTCCACGCGAAGCCGGCCGGAGACCTGCTTCATGGCCTTGTGCTGGGCGGAGCCACCGACACGGGAGACCGAGATACCGACGTTCAGCGCCGGCCGCTGGCCCGCGTTGAACAGGTCGGACTCCAGGAAGCACTGGCCGTCGGTGATGGAGATGACGTTGGTCGGGATGAACGCCGAGACGTCGTTCGCCTTGGTCTCGACGATCGGGAGGCCCGTCATCGAGCCCTTGCCCATGTCGTCGGAGAGCTTGGCGCAGCGCTCCAGCAGCCGGGAGTGCAGGTAGAAGACGTCACCCGGGTAGGCCTCACGGCCCGGCGGGCGGCGCAGCAGCAGGGAGACGGCGCGGTAGGCGTCGGCCTGCTTGGACAGGTCGTCGAAGACGATCAGGACGTGCTTGCCCTGGTACATCCAGTGCTGCCCGATGGCCGAGCCGGTGTACGGGGCGAGGTACTTGAAGCCGGCCGGGTCGGACGCCGGGGCCGCGACGATCGTCGTGTACTCCAGGGCACCGGCCTCCTCCAGCGCGCCGCGCACGGACGCGATGGTGGAGCCCTTCTGGCCGACGGCGACGTAGATGCAGCGGACCTGCTTGTCCGGGTCGCCCGAGCGCCAGTTGTCGCGCTGGTTGATGATCGTGTCGACGGCCAGCGCGGTCTTGCCGGTCTGGCGGTCGCCGATGATCAGCTGACGCTGGCCGCGGCCGATCGGGGTCATGGCGTCGACGGCCTTGAGGCCGGTCTCCATCGGCTCGTGGACCGATTTCCGCATCATGACGCCGGGGGCCTGCAGCTCGAGGGCGCGGCGGCCCTCGGTCTCGATCTCGCCGAGGCCGTCGATCGGGTTGCCCAGCGGGTCGACGACGCGGCCGAGGTAGCCCTCGCCGACCGCGACGGAGAGCACCTCACCGGTGCGCTGCACCGGCTGGCCCTCTTCGATGCCGCTGAACTCGCCGAGCACGATCGCGCCGATCTCGCGCTCTTCCAGGTTGAGGGCGAGACCGAGGGTGCCGTCCTCGAACCTGAGCAGCTCGTTCGCCATGGCCGAGGGCAGACCCTCGACCTTCGCGATGCCGTCGCCGGCAACGCTTACCGTACCGACCTCCTCGCGCGAGGCCGCGTCCGGCTTGTACGCCTGGACAAAGTTCTCCAGCGCGTCCCGGATCTCCTCCGGCCGGATCGTGAGCTCCGCCATCTGGGTTCCCTGCTCTCCTTGTTGGGCCCGAAGTCTTTGGGGGTCTGGGGTTGTGCCCCCAGAGGACTCTGCACGGCCCAACCCGGGCCGCTGCCATGCTTGTTGAGTTGGTGGCTGTCTCAGCGTCCGGCTCAGCCGGCCATCCGCCGGGACACCTCGTCGAGGCGGTCGGCGATGGTGCCGTTGATGACCTCGTCGCCGATGCGCACCTGGATCCCGCCGAGGACCGCGGGGTCCACATCGAGGTTCAGATGCATCTGCCGGCCGTACAGCCGGGCCAGCCCGTCGCCGAGGCGCCGCTTCTGCTCGTCGCTGAGCGGCACCGCCGAGGTGACGACCGCGACCAGCCGGTCACGGCGGTCCGCGGCCAGCTTGGACAGCGCGTCCAGCCCACCGTCCAGGCTACGTCCCCGCGGATGGGTCACGAGTCGCACCACGAGCCGCTCGGTGACCGGGTTGGCCCGGCCTCCCAGCAGCCGGCGGAGCAGCTCGGCCTTGGCCCGGGGCTCGGTGCCCCGCTCGGCGAGCGCGGCGCGCAGCTCGGGGCTGGAGGCGACGATCCGGCCGAACCGGAACAGCTCGTCCTCCACGTCGTCCAGCACGCCGGACCGCTGCGCGGCGATGAGCTCGGCGGTGCTCGCCAGCTCCTCGATCGCGTCCACCAGGTCGCGCGAGCGCGACCAGCGGGAGCGGACCATGCCGGTGACGAGGTCGGCGGTCTCGCCGCCGACCTGGCCCGCCAGCAGGCGCCCGGCCAGCTCGGCCTTGGCCTCGCCGGCCTGCGCCGGGTCGGTGAGGACCCGGCGCAGCGACACCTCGCGGTCGAGCAGGCCCGTGACGGCGGCCAGCTCCTCGGCGAGCTTCGCCGCGTCCACGGACGTGTTGTCCGTGAGCGCGTCGAGACGCTCGCGTGCGGCAGCCAGTGCCTCGCGGCTCGCTCCGTTCATCGGCCGGCCTCGGCCTTCGTCGCCGCCTTGCTCTCCAGCTCGTCGAGGAAGCGGTCGATGACGCGGCTCTGCCGGGCGTGGTCCTCCAGGGACTCCCCGACGAGCTTGCCGGCCAGGGTCGTGGCGAGCGTGCCCACGTCCTGGCGCAGCGACTGCGCGGCCTGCTTGCGGTCGGCCTCGATCTGGGCGTGGCCGGCGGCGATGATCTCCTCACGCTGCCCCTGCCCTTCCGCGCGCATCTCGGCGATGAGCGCGGCGCCCTGCTCCTGGGCCTCCTGGCGCAGCCGCGCCGCCTCGTGCCGGGCCTCGGCGAGCTGGGCCTTGTACTGCTCCAGCACGTCCTGCGCCTCGGTCTGGGCCGCCTCGGCCTTCTCGATGCCGCCTTCGATGGCCTCGCGGCGCTCTTCCAGGACCTTGTTGATGGTCGGGAGGAGCTTCTTGGCGAGGAAGCCGAAGACGATGGCGAACGCGATCAGGCCGATGACGAGCTCTGGGATCGGCGGGATCAGAGGATTCTGAGGCTCCTCCGCCGCCAGGTGAACCAGAACGTTCACATCATTGCCTTTCGTCGAATGGGTGTCGTCGCAGTTCGTTCTTAGTAAACGAACGGCATGACGAGGCCGATGAGGGCCAGCGCCTCACAGAACGCGAAGCCGAGGATCTGGTTGGCGCGGATGAGACCGGCCGCCTCGGGCTGGCGGGCGAGGGCCTGGGTGCCGTTACCGAAGATGATGCCGACGCCGACGCCGGGGCCGATGGCCGCCAGGCCGTAGCCGACGGAGCTGAGGGAACCTTCGACGGCAGCAAGGGTCTGGGACATGCCAGTTCTTCCTTCTCTTTCACGGACCGGTGGGGGTTGGCCACCGGACGTCTGGGGGTTCTGGGAACGCTCAGTGGTGCTCGGCGAGAGCGCCCTGAACGTAGGTGCAGGCCAGCAGGACGAAGACGTATGCCTGAACGGCCTGGATGAAGAGCTCGAAGACGGTCATCACGAGGACCATGACGAACGAGACGCCGGCGTAGGCGATGCCGATCCCGTTCAGCAGGTACCAGCTGGCGATGGTGAAGAGCACCAGCAGGGTGTGACCGGCGAACATGTTGGCGAAGAGCCGCACCGCGTGGGTGAAGGGGCGGACCAGCAGGTTCGAGAAGAACTCGATGGTCATCGCCAGCGGCAGCACGGCGCCCAGCGACTTGTCGTAGCCGGTGACGTTCTTGAAGAAGCCGACGAAGCCGTGCTTCTTGAAGGTCAGCGAGACCCAGAGGATGTAGACGATCGCCGCCAGGGCGGCCGGGTACGCGATGATCGAGGTCACCGGGAACTGGGCCAGCGGGATGATGGACCAGAGGTTCATGATCCATACGAAGAAGAACAGCGAGACCATGAGCGGGACGTACTTCTCGCCGTCCTTCTTGCCCATCGTCTGGTAGACGATGCCGTTGCGGACGAAGTCCAGGCCCGCCTCACCGATCATCTGAAGCTTGCCGGGCACGACCTTCGGCTTCGCGAACGCCATCCAGAAGAAGCCGACGACCACAATGGTGCTGAGCAGCGCCAGCAGCATCGGCTTGTTGAAGTAGAAGTCGGAGTGCCTGTCTCCGACGATCGGCTCGAAGATGAACGACCACAGGCTGGGGGCCGGGAAGCCGCACCCGGAGAAGATGTGGCAATCGGTCTCGAACGCGAGCACCGTTGTCGGGTCAGCACTCACCGCGAGCTCCTTCAGCGTGGCGCATAGGTACGGCAACCTCGTTGTGTCGGCGCGGCACGGAGCCGCGGTTCGGCACTGGACTGGTGTTACGGGTTTGGGGGCGGCCGGCCGGCGCGGAGCCGTGTGGCCGACGGGGCGTCAGCCGCGGGGGCCGCCGGCTCCGTCCCGTGGAATCCGGGAGCCCGGCCGGCCGCTCGCGCTGTGCCGCAGTTGGAACCGGACGATAGCAGGCCCGCTTACGCGTTCTTGACGCGCCCCCGGTCGTCATGCGGCCGACCCCCGGGCGCCGGGCTCGCTCTGCCCGGTCTGCTCGGGATCGACGTAGAGGATCTTGGCCTTCGTGTGTGCGCGGGCCTGCGCCGCCACCCAGACGAGGGTGGCCGCCACCAGCGAGGCCGCGAAGGACTTGTGGTCGAACAGCGTGGTGTTCTTGAAGGCGGCCACGAAGACGAAGAGCAGAAGCAGCTGGGTGGTGTAGAGCATCAGGCCCATGGCCTGGAACAGCTGCGGGTACTTGCGCCCCGTGTTCTGGAGCACGGTGAGGCCGATCCCCATGAAGAGGATCACCACGGCCGTGCCGAAGACCGCGCCGAGGGCGCCCTTGCCACCGGCGAACGCCGCGGCCGCGGCGACGGCGATCACACCGGCGGCAGCGGTGGGCCCTGCCGTCTGCAGGAGCATTCGGGCGTCGTTCGACTGCATGGCGGGCAGCTCCGTGGAGTGGGGGTCGAGAGGTCGTCGAGGACGAGCGTAAGACCCGGTTGAGGTGCCACCTCCCGGCCGGCGGCCCGTCGCGCTGGGCTCACCGACCCTGTTCCCGGGTCTCGTGAACGGTATCACAAACTATTTGATGAGGTCTTTACTCACTTGGTGTGCCGACTGTCACACGGACGGGCTAACCCGCAGGTCATCGGGGTGCACCCGAATGGATCCCCCGCCGGGAAAAATCTCACGGCCGGGCAAAGCCGGTGCCGGCGGCGCCCGCCGCCGCCGGACATCTCCGGAACGCCGGATTCAGCCCCGGCTGCCGGCCTTGCTGCGCTGCGGCACGCGGTGACCGCCACGGGCGCCGACGGCCGTCGCGCCGTTGGCCCGCGCCACCGTACCCGACCGTCCGGCACCGGTCCGCTCCGTACCGGCCTCCTCCGCACCGGCCTCCTCCGCACCGGCCCCCTCCGTGCCCGCCGCATCGGCCGCCGGGGACGGCGCCGGCCCGGCCGTCTCCCCCGGCTCCGGCCGGCGGCCCCCGCTGCGGTAGCGGGGCGGCACGACGGCCTGCGCCCAGCGCGGCACCCGGGGGGTGAAGCGGGGCAGCAGCAGGATGAAGAGGCCCACGGCGCTGAGCATGGCCAGGGCCAGCACCACCCACACACTGGCGGAGTTGACCGAGTAGGCGACCGCGGAGAAGCCGATCAGGGCCGACCAGAAGTACATGATCAGGACGGCGCGGCTGTGCGAGTGGCCGATCTCCAGCAGCCGGTGGTGGAGGTGGCCCCGGTCGGCCGCGAACGGCGACTGGCCGTTCCAGGTGCGCCGCACGACGGCCAGCACCAGGTCGGCCACCGGCACCGCGATGATGCTCAGCGGCAGCAGCACCACGGGGATGTAGACGGGCACCGTCGACTTGACGGCCTCCTTCTCGGAGCCGGTGGCCGCCTGGAGCAGGTCGGGGTCCACCTGGCCGGTGATGGAGATGGCGCCGGCCGCCAGCACCAGGCCGATCAGCATCGATCCGGAGTCGCCCATGAAGATCCGTGCGGGGTGCATGTTGTGCGGCAGGAAGCCCAGGGCCATGCCCATGAGGATGACGGCGAAGAGCGTCGCGGGGGCGGCGGCCTCGACGCCGTAGCCGTACCACATGCGGTACGCGTACATGAAGAACGCCGCGGCGGCGATGCACACCATGCCGGAGGCCAGACCGTCGAGGCCGTCCACGAAGTTCACCGCGTTGATGGTGATGACGACGAGCGCCACGGTCAGCAGCGTGCCCTGCATGGGCGTGAGGGCCACCGAGCCGACGCCCGGCACCGGGATCCACAGGATGGTGAGACCCTGCCAGACCATCACGCCGGCGGCGATCATCTGGCCGCCCAGCTTGATCAGCGCGTCCACGCCCCACTTGTCGTCGAGCACACCCAGCAGCCAGATCAGGGCGGCGCCGGCCAGCAGCGCCCGCGGCTCACTGGAGAGCTCGAACATCTCGCCGATGTTCGACATCTGCGAGGCCACCAGCAGTCCCGCGCAGAGACCGCCGAACATGGCGATCCCGCCCAGCCGCGGCGTCGGCTCGCGGTGGACGTCGCGCTCGCGGATCTCCGGCATCGCACCGGCCGCGATCGCGAACTTCCGCACCGGCCCGGTCAGCAGGTAGGTGACCGCGGCGGTGACGCAGAGCGTCAGCAGGTATTCACGCACGAACTGCCCCAGGGGTCTCGCCGGCCATCTAGGCCCCACAGCCTATGCCGCCGTACGGCGGCCGCGTGCACAAGCCTCCGGTACGAGGCCCTGTACTGCGCGTTTCTCACGGCCTCTTCACAAGGACGGGCACCGCGCCGGTGCACCGGAGGGCCTGGCGGCCCCGCGCCGGGGACCCGGCCCCGGGAGCGCCGTCCCCGGTGAGACGTACGCCGGTCACGAATGGTTCCCGGCCGTACGCCTGCCCGCCGGGGGCGCGGGCACGCCGGCCGGGCGCGGCCCGGGGCCCCCGGGCGGGGACGGACCGGTGTGCTCCCGGCCACCCCGGCACGGAAGGGGGCGCACGGAAGGGGGCGCACGAGAACACGAGCGGACGGGCTCTACGCGCGTCACCCCATCGCCCGGTGCCGCGGTGTCCCGGAGGAGAGGATGCCGTGGTGGTGCCGTCGGCCGTGGCAGCGGACGGCGGGCTACGGCCGGGGCGCGGGGACGCCCGTGAGGGCGGTGAGCATCGGGTCGAGGGCCTGCTGGATCTCCTCGCCGATGGAGCGGAAGAAGGTGATCGGCGCGCCGTACGGGTCGTGCACCTCGTCGGCCTCGGCGCTGGGCGCCAGCAGCCAGCCGCGCAGCGCCGCCGCGGCGCGCACCAGGACACGGGCCCGGTCGACGACGGCGCCGTCGGGCGCGGGGTCGGGGAGGGTCGCCGGGTCTATGGCCCGGACCAGCCGGGTGAACTCCTTGAGCGTGAAGGTGCGCAGGCCCGCCGAGTGCCCCATGGAGATCACCTGGGCCCGGTGGTCACGGGTCGCGGTGAGGACGAGGTCGGCGCGGATGACGTGCTCGTCGAGGAGCTCCCGGCCGGTGAAACCGCTGGGATCCGCGCCGAGGTCGGTGAGGACGGTGGCCGCGTGTGCCTCCATGGGGGCGCCCTCGTGGCCCCAGGTGCCGGCGCTCTCCACGACGATGCCGCAGGGGCCGCCGAGCCGGTGGGCGAGGGCATACCGGGTCAGCCGCTCGGTGATGGGCGAGCGGCAGACGTTGCCGGTGCTGACGTGGAGGATGCGGAAGACGCCGGGGTCACCCCCTCCGTCGGGTCCGGAGAAGGCACCCGGCCGTGGCCCCGGGAGACCGCCCGCGCGGCCCGGGGGGCCGTCCGCTATGCCCCATCCGTGGGGCGCCGTCAATTCGCCACCTCGAGGTCGGGTACCACCTCGCGGAGCTGGTCCGCGGAGAGCGCGCCCTCGCGCAGCAGCACCGGCACCTTGCCGGTGACGTCCACGATGGAGGAGGCCACGGCCGCCGGGGTCGGGCCGCCGTCCAGGTAGACGGAGACGGAGTCGCCGAGCATCTCCTCCGCGGCGTCGCAGGTCTGCGGCGAGGGGTGGCCGGTCAGGTTGGCGCTGGAGACGGCCATCGGGCCGACCTCGGTCAGCAGCTCGATCGCGACCGGGTGCAGCGGCATGCGGATGGCGACGGTGCCGCGGGTGTCCCCCAGGTTCCACTGGAGCGAGGGCTGGTGCCGGGCGACGAGGGTGAGCGCGCCCGGCCAGAAGGCGTCGACGAGCTCCCAGGCGAGCTCGGAGAAGTCGGTGACCAGGCCGTGCAGGGTGTTCGGGGAGCCGACGAGCACGGGCGAGGGCATGTTGCGGCCCCGGCCCTTGGCCTCCAGGAGATCGCCGACGGCCTCGGGGCTGAACGCGTCCGCGCCGATCCCGTAGACGGTGTCGGTGGGGAGGACGACGAGCTCACCGCGGCGGACGGCGGACGCGGCCTCGCGCAGGCCGGTCTTGCGGTCGGTCGCGTCGGTGCAGTCGTATCGCCGTGCCATTAACGGGCCTCCCTCGGCCGGAGCGCTGTCCGCTCGCTGGGGTCAGTGTGATGGGTGCGGCCGGTGTCGCCGTCGCTCGTGCCGGAAACGGTCGCCGTGGCGCTCATGGCATGGCCCGGCGGGCCGTGGCGAACCGCGGCCGGTTGTTGAGGTCGGGGTGGTCGGCCGCGTCGGCCCAGCCCCGCTCCTCGGTGAAGATCCACGGCACCTGGCCGCCCTGGGTGTCGGCGTGTTCGACGACGACGACGCCACCGGGGCGGAGCAGCCGGTGCGCGGTGCGCTCGATGCCGCGGATGGTGTCGAGGCCGTCCTCGCCGGAGAACAACGCCATTTCGGGGTCGTGGTCACGCGCCTCGGGGGCCACGTACTCCCACTCGGTGAGCGGGATGTACGGCGGGTTGGAGACGACGAGGTCCACCTGGCCGTCGAGCTCGGGGAGGGCGTCGAAGGCGTTCCCCTGGTGCAGGGTCACCCTGGACCCCTCGACGTTCTTGCGGGCCCAGCGGAGCGCGCCCTCGTCCAGCTCCACGGCGTGCACCCGGGAGCGCGGCACCTCCTGCGCGAGGGCCAGCGCGATGGCGCCGGAACCGGAGCAGAGATCGACGATCAGGGGTTCGGCCACGTCCATGGCCCGGACGGCGTCTATGGCCCAGCCGACGACCGACTCGGTCTCCGGGCGGGGTACGAACACCCCCGGCCCGACCTGGAGTTCCAGATAGCGGAAGAAGGCGCGGCCGGTGATGTGCTGGAGCGGTTCGCGGGCCTCGCGGCGGGCGACGGCCTCCCAGTAGCGGGCGTCGAAGTCGGCGTCGGCGACGGTGTGCAGCTCGCTCCGCTTGACGCCGTGCACATAGGCGGCGAGTTCCTCGGCGTCGAAGCGCGGTGAGGGCACACCGGCGTCGGCCAGCCGCTGGGTGGCCTGGGCCACCTCGGCGAGCAGCAGCGGCCGGGGGCGCGCGGGGCGCCCGCCGGCAGCGGGCGGGTACGGGGGTCGTCCCCCGGATGAGGGCGGCACGCTGTTCCTCCAGCCGGTCCGGCGGTGCGGGCTTCGGTGAGTCCTGCGGGTGGGCGGACTACCGGGTCTACTGGGCGGCGGCCAGTTTGGCCGCCGAGTCGGCGTCCACGCAGGCCTGGATGACCGGGTCCAGGTCGCCGTCGAGCACCTGGTCCAGGTTGTACGCCTTGAAGCCGACGCGGTGGTCGGAGATGCGGTTCTCCGGGTAGTTGTAGGTACGGATCCGCTCGGAGCGGTCGACGGTGCGGACCTGGCTGCGCCGGGCGTCCGACGCCTCCCGCTCCGCCTCCTCCTGCGCGGCGGCCAGCAGCCGGGAACGGAGGATGCGCAGCGCCTGCTCCTTGTTCTGGAGCTGGCTCTTCTCGTTCTGGCAGGAGACGACGATGCCGGTGGGCAGGTGGGTGATGCGCACGGCGGAGTCGGTGGTGTTGACGGACTGGCCGCCGGGGCCGGAGGAGCGGTAGACGTCGATCCGCAGGTCGTTGGGGCCGATCTCCACCTCGACCTCCTCGGCCTCGGGCGTGACGAGCACACCGGCGGCGGAGGTGTGGATACGGCCCTGCGACTCGGTGGCCGGGACCCGCTGCACGCGGTGCACCCCGCCCTCGTACTTCAGCCGCGCCCAGACGCCCTGGCCGGGCTCGGTGGCGCCGTTCCCGCCCTTGGTCTTCACCGCGACCTGGACGTCCTTGTAGCCGCCGAGGTCGGACTCGTTGGCCTCCAGGATCTCCGTCTTCCAGCCGGCGCGCTCGGCGTAGCGCAGATACATCCGCAGCAGGTCGCCGGCGAACAGGGCCGACTCCTCGCCGCCCTCGCCCGCCTTGACCTCCAGGATCACGTCCTTGTCGTCGCTGGGGTCGCGGGGGACGAGCAGCAGCCGCAGCCGCTCGGTGAGTTCCTCGCGCCGGATCTCCAGTTCCTTGACCTCGTCCGCGAAGTCGGGGTCGTCCAGCGCCAGTTCGCGCGCCGCCTCGATGTCGTCGCCGGTGCTCTTCCAGGAGCGGTACGCGGTGATGACCGGCGTCAGCTCGGCGTAGCGCTTGCCCAGCCGGGTCGCCTCGCGCTGGTCGGCGTGGACCGTGGGGTCGGCGAGCCGTTTCTCGAGATCGGCGTGCTCGCCGATCAGTTCTTCGACCGCCTCGAACATCGGGATTCGTTTCCTCGGAAAGTGGGGTGGGGCGGGCGGGACGCCCGCGGGGTAGCGGATGGCCGTGCGGGCCCGGTGGACGACAAAGCGCCGGTCCGGCCGCCCCTGGCTGGAGGGGCGGCCGGAGTCCGGCGCCGTGGGGTCGCTACTTCTTGGCGGACCCGGCGTTCTTGCCGAAGCGGGCCTCGAAGCGGGCCACGCGGCCACCCGTGTCGAGGATCTTCTGCTTGCCCGTGTAGAACGGGTGGCACTCGGAGCACACGTCGGCACGGATGGTGCCCTCGGTGACGGTGCTGCGCGTGGTGAACGAGGCTCCGCAGGTGCAGCTCACCTGGGTCTCGACGTACTCGGGGTGGATGTCGCGCTTCAAGGGATGCTCCTAGGTTCGGGAGGGCACCGGGTCGTCCGGGCCCCGCCTGTCCGATGGCGGACGAGGTGGGGTAACCGCCCGTACGTGAACCGGGGCCGACGCACCAGTCTGCCAGGACCGGGCGCATCTCCCAAAACCGGGGGCGAGGGCGTTCTATTCCCGGCCCGGCCGCCGCGGCCGGGCCGGCCGGGGCCGTCCGGTCAGGAGCCGCCGAGCACCTCGCCGGAGTCCTTCCGCGCCTGCTCGCCCGCGGATCCCTCGGTGGCGGAGTCCGGGACGGGGCGGTCCCGGCGCAGGGCGTCCCAGACGGTGCGGGTCTTGTCCTTGATCGGCACCACGCGGTTGCCGTCCCGGCGGTCGTACTCCACGGGCAGGGTGATCATGTCCAGGTCCTCGGAGCCGATCTCCCGCATGCTCCGGGAGAAGTCCAGCAGCTTCTTCACCCCGGACAGGCCGGTGTCGGTGGTGAGGGCCTTGGTGGCGGTGTCGGCGACGCCGTAGAGCCTGCCGGGGTCGCTGAAGAGGCCGACCTCGCCGATCTGGTCGAGCAGGGCCTTGAGGAAGGCCTGCTGGAGGTGTATCCGGCCGAGGTCGCTGCCGTTGCCGATGCCGTGCCGGGTGCGGACCAGGCCGAGGGCCTGCTCGCCGTCCAGGACGTGGGTGCCGGGGGGCAGGTCGAGCCGGCTCTTCTCGTCCTCGATCCGCTCCTCGGTGGTGAGTTCCACCCCGCCGAGTTCGTCGACCAGCTTCTTGAAGCCGGTGAAGTCGATCTCCATGTAGTGGTCCATACGGATGCCGGACATGGCCTCGGCGGTCTTGACGGCGCAGGCCGGCCCGCCGATCTTGTAGGACTCGTTGAACATCGCCCGCCGGGCGGGCGGGTGCGAGCCCTCGCCGTCCTTGCGGTCGCAGGCGGGGCGCCGCACCAGGGTGTCCCGGGGAATGCTGACGACGGTGGCCTCGCGGCGACCCTCGTGAATGTGAACGATCATCGCCGTGTCGGAGCGGGAGCCGCTCTCACCGGCGCTGCCGTACTTCTTGTTGGCGCCCTTGCGGGAGTCGGAGCCCAGCACGAGGATGTCCGTCGAGCCGTTGTCGATGTCCTCCGGCCGGTCGGTGCCGAGGGCGGCGTCGATGTCGATGCCCCGGAGATTGCCGTTCAGCTTCGCCCAGACGTAGCCGAGGCCGGCGCCGCCCAGCAGCACGGCTCCGGAGAGCACCCAGGCGGTGATCCTCAGCGTCCGGCGGCGGGTCGCGCCCCGGTCGCCGGCGCCGGATGACCCGCTCTGCCCGTTCGTCGCTTCGTCGGCCATGTGCTCCCCACGTCGTCGTTGTCCGGTTACCCCGTTACGGGGCGGTCAGACCTGGGCCGGTTGCCCGGGTGGGGACGAGCGGAGGGGCGCCGGATCGCCCGGCGGGCCCGGGCGGGGCCGGGGCCGGTTCCGTGCGCGCTCCCCGGGCGCGCCCGCGCCCGCACCGCACCCGCACCGCACCCGCGGCCCGCCCGCCCCTACGCGGCAGGGGGCTCCCCCCGCCGTGGCGGAAGGAGCCCCCTGCCGGTCGCCGTGGACGCCGCGGCGGCCGGGTCAGTCGTTGCCGTTGCCCGGGGCCGGGGTCGTCTTCTGGATCTGGAGCAGGAACTCCGCGTTGCTCTTGGTCTCCTTGAGCTTGTCCAGGAGCAGCTCGATGGCCTGCTGGGAGTCCAGGGCGTGCAGTACCCGGCGGAGCTTCCAGGTGATCGCGAGCTCGTCGCTGCCGAGCAGGATCTCCTCCTTGCGGGTACCGGACGCGTCGACGTCCACCGCGGGGAAGATCCGCTTGTCGGAGAGCCTGCGGTCGAGCTTGAGCTCCAGGTTGCCGGTGCCCTTGAACTCCTCGAAGATCACCTCGTCCATCCGCGAGCCGGTGTCGACCAGCGCGGTGGCCAGGATGGTCAGCGAGCCGCCGTCCTCGATGTTCCGCGCGGCGCCGAAGAAGCGCTTCGGCGGGTAGAGCGCGGTGGAGTCGACACCACCGGAGAGGATCCGGCCGGAGGCGGGGGCCGCGAGGTTGTACGCGCGGCCGAGGCGGGTGATCGAGTCCAGCAGGACGACCACGTCGTGACCCAGCTCGACCAGGCGCTTGGCCCGCTCGATGGCCAGCTCGGCGACGGTGGTGTGGTCCTCGGCGGGGCGGTCGAAGGTCGAGGAGATGACCTCGCCCTTCACCGACCGCTGCATGTCGGTGACCTCTTCCGGACGCTCGTCGACGAGGACGACCATCAGGTGGCACTCGGGGTTGTTGCGGGTGATCGCGTTGGCGATCGCCTGCATGATCATGGTCTTGCCGGTCTTCGGCGGGGCCACGATCAGACCGCGCTGGCCCTTGCCGATCGGCGCGACCAGGTCGATGATCCGGGTCGTCATCAGGTTGGGCTCGGTCTCCAGACGGAGCCGGTCCTGCGGGTAGAGCGGGGTGAGCTTGCCGAACTCCGGGCGGCCGCGGCCCGTCTCGGGCGCCATGCCGTTCACCGAGTCCAGCCGCACCAGGGCGTTGAACTTCTCGCGGCGCTCGCCCTCGCGGGGCTGGCGCACCGCGCCGGTGACGTGGTCGCCCTTGCGCAGGCCGTTCTTGCGGACCTGGGCGAGGGAGACGTAGACGTCGTTCGGGCCCGGCAGGTAGCCGGAGGTCCGGATGAACGCGTAGTTGTCGAGGATGTCGAGGATGCCCGCGACGGGGATCAGGACGTCGTCCTCGGAGACCTGCGGCTCGCCGCCGAAGTCCTCGCGCCCGCGGCGGCCCCGGCGGTCGCGGTAGCGGCCGCGGCGGCCGCGGCGGCCGCCCTCGAAGTCGTCGCCGTCGTCGTCGCGCTGCTGCTGCCCGCCGCGCTGGTCGCGCTGGCGGTTGCCGCCCTGGCCGCCGCCGTCGTCGTTCTTGTTGCGGCGGTTGTTGCCGCGCTCGCCGCGGTTGTCGCCGCGCTCGCGGCGGTCGCCCTTCTGGCCGCCCTGACGGTCGCCGCTTTGGCCGCCCTGGCGGTCGCGGTCGCCCTTGCCGCCGCGGCCCTCGGCTCCGGCGCCGTCCTGCCGCTCCCCGCCCTGGGGGGCGGTGCGGGTCTCGGCGCGGCCCCGGTCGCCCTCCTGGGCTCCGGCGGAGGTGTCGGCGGCGGTCTCCTCGGGGCTGCCGGCCTGCGCGGTCGCGCGGCGCCGGCGGCGCTCGCCGCCCTGCGGCGGCTCGTCACTGGCCGGCTGGCCGGGGATGTCGATCTGCTGCTGAGGACCGGTCCTGCCCTCGGCGCGGTCCGCGGCCTCGGCCCCGGCGGCTTCCTCACCCGTACGGGCCTTGGAGGTGGCGCGGCGGCGCGGCTTGGCGGGGGCGGCGTCGGCGGAGGACGCGGCCTGGTCCGCGGAGTCCTTGGCGGGGGCGGTGCCGCCCGCCTGCTTCTCCTTGATGACGTCGATCAGTTGGCTCTTGCGCATCCGCGCGGTGCCCTTGATGCCGAGCGCGGAGGCAACCTGCTGCAGCTCGGCCAGGACCATGCCCTCAAGGCCGGTGCCGGAGCGGCGCCGCCTCGGGGTGCCAGTGGCAGCACCGGTGGCAGGCGCGGCAGGAGCGTCCGTGGCGGGCGCGGAGGCTGCGCCGACGTTCTCGTCGGCAGTCACGCCCATCAGATCGGTGGTGTCGCTCACGAAGGGTCCTTCCCTGGAGCGGGCGTCGGCCTGTCTGGCTCGGCGACCGGTTGTGCTGTCCGGCTGCGGTCCTTGCGTGTCCCGGACCGGCCGGTGCGGTGGTCCCGCCAAAAACGGCGGAGAATCATGGATTGGCCCGGCGGGGAGACTGTCCGGATGTCCGCCACGCCGATTCCGGAGCGTGCTCACATCTGCTCAGGCAGGCTGCACAGGCAGTTGAGGAGGCTCCCGGAAGAATGGTGTCCCCGAGGGGGACACAAAGCACCGCACCGCTCGGGTGCCAAGTGCTGACTTGAGGTTAACACTACCGGACCCAACAAACATTCCCCCTCTCGAAGACCGGCAATCGTTGGACGTCACCCGGCGGAATTCCGCGGCGCGCCCCCCGGCATTCCGTCCTGCCCCGTGAGCGGCAGGACGCAGGTGCCCGAGCCGTCCAGGGACAGCCGGTTGGCCGCCCATCCCTCCCCGGCGAGCCGCGCGACCTTGTCGGCCGTGCTCTCCTCGGCGAGGGCCAGCACCGTCGGGCCGGCGCCGGAGATGACGGCGGGGACGCCGTCCTGGCGGAGCCGGGCGACCAGGGCCGCGCTCTCCGGCATCGCGGGGGCCCGGTACTCCTGGTGGAGCCGGTCCTCCGTGGCGGCGAGCAGCAGTTCGGGACGCCGGGTCAGCGCCTCCACCAGCAGGGCCGCCCGGCCGGCGTTGGCGGCGGCGTCGACGTGCGGCACCATGCGCGGCAGCAGCCCGCGGGCGGTCTCGGTGAGCACGGGGGTGGAGGGAACGAAGACCACGGGGACGACGCCCGGCGCCGGGTCCATCCGGATGGCGCGGGCGGATCCGCCGTCGGTCCAGGCGAGGGTGAAGCCGCCGAGCAGGCAGGCGGCGACGTTGTCGGGGTGGCCCTCGATCTCGGTGGCCAGTTCCAGCAGCGCGGTGTCGTCGAGTTTCTCGGCCCCGCCTATGGTCACGGCGCGTGCGGCGACGATTCCGGCGCAGATGGCGGCGGAGGAGGAGCCCAGGCCGCGGCCGTGCGGGATGCGGTTGGCGCAGACCACTTCCAGGCCGCGCGGCTGCCCGCCGAGCAGGTCGAAGGCGGTGCGCAGGGAGCGTACGAGGAGGTGGCTCTCGTCCCGCGGGAGCGTTTCCGCGCCCTCGCCGGCGATGTCGATGTGCAGCCCCGACTCGGCGACGCGGACGACGACGTCGTCGTACAGCCCGAGGCCGAGGCCGAAGGCGTCGAAGCCGGGGCCGAGATTGGCGCTGGTCGCGGGGGTGCGCACCCGGACGGCGGCGGCTCGGAAGGCGGGACCGGCCATCGCTCGGTGACTCTCCTTGGATCGGGACAACGGGTTTTCCCCCGGGGAACCCGCCGGGGACGGGCTGCGGATGCTGCTGCCAGGGACTTCGCCCGTGGCCGGTGGCGGCCTGCCGGCGCTTGCTCTGCCAGTACTCTGCGTGCCCCGCCGGTGCCGTGCATATGCATCCGGCAAGCGGTGGAGGGGCGGGGTTCTCCTCCAGCCTATCGAAGGAAGGTTCTGTCGCGACATAGGGCGCACAGGAGGCGCACGATGCGTGTCGTCCCCGTTCCGTGCTTCCGGATACGGTCTGCGTCGGTTGCGGCCGGAGCGGGGCGGACCAGGCCTTTCCGTCCGGTTCGGGGCCCCATGCGGCCTTTTGCGGGGGCTTGGGGCCGCCCCGCGGGCCGCGGGGGTGGCCCCGACCGGTGAGGGCCGGTCGCTGCGGCGGGGCGGTGCGGGCCTCAGCCACGCGGTGCGGGACCCGTTCCGGCCCGGCGCGGACGGGCTGTTGGTGCGCGTCCGCGCCGGAGGACGGCCTCCGCGCCCGGACCGGATCAGGGCTCCCCGGACCGGATCAGGGCTCCCCGGGCCGGATCAGGGCTCCCCGGACCGGATCAGGGCTCCCCGGACCGGATCAGGGCTCCCCGGGCCGGATCAGGGCTCCCCGGGCCGGATCAGGCCAGGCCGAGCCGCTCGGCGGCCACGTCGGCGTCCACGGGGACGGTCACCGGCTGCGGGGCGCCGGCCACGGCCCAGTCCGGGTCCTTGAGGCCGTTGCCGGTGACGGTGCACACGATGCGCTGGCCGGGGTCGACCCTGCCCTGCTCGGCGGCCTTCAGCAGGCCGGCGACGCTCGCGGCCGAGGCGGGCTCGACGAAGACGCCCTCCTGGGAAGCCAGCAGCCGGTAGGCAGCGAGGATTTGACGGTCCGTCACCTCATCGATGAGGCCACCCGACTCGTCCCGGGCCCGCTCGGCGAACTCCCACGAGGCCGGGTTGCCGATGCGGATGGCCGTCGCGATGGTGTGCGGGTCCTTGACCGGCTCGCCGCGCACGATCGGCGCGGAACCGGAGGCCTGGTAGCCCCACATCCGCGGGCGCCGGTCCGCCATGCCATCGGCCGCGTACTCGCTGTAACCGCGCCAGTAGGCGGTGATGTTGCCCGCGTTGCCGACCGGGAGGACGTGGATGTCGGGCGCGTCGCCCAGCATGTCCACGATCTCGAAGGCGGCGGTCTTCTGTCCCTCGATGCGGACCGGGTTGACCGAATTGACCAGCGACACCGGGTACTTGTCGGAGAGGCCGCGGGCCAGCGCCAGACAGTCGTCGAAGTTCCCGTCCACCTGGAGGATCTTCGCGCCGTGCACCAGGGCCTGGCCCATCTTGCCCAGCGCGATCTTGCCCTGCGGCACCAGCACCGCGCAGACCATCCCGGCCCGCACCGCGTAGGCGGCGGCCGAGGCGGAGGTGTTGCCGGTGGAGGCGCAGATGACGGCCTGCGCGCCCTCCTCCTTGGCCCGGGTGATGGCCATCGTCATCCCGCGGTCCTTGAAGGAACCGGTGGGGTTGGCGCCCTCGACCTTGAGATGGACCTCGCAGCCCGTGCGCTCGGAGAGCACCTGCGCGGGGACGAGCGGCGTGCCGCCCTCGCGGAGGGTGACGACCGGGGTGTCCGCGGTCACCGGCAGGCGGTCGCGGTACTCCTCGATCACCCCCCGCCACTGGTGGGTGGCGCCCCGGCGGGGACCTGTGCTTGCAGCAGCCATGGTTTCTTCCTCACTCACCTTCGACCCGCATGATCCCGGCGACACCGCGCACGGTGTCCAGCGCCCGCAGGGCGCCGACCGTCGCCGAGAGCGCCGCGTCGCTCGCCCGGTGGGTGACCACCACGAGGGACGCCTCGCCGTCCTTGACCTGCTGGTGGACGGTCTCGATGGACACGCCGTGCTCATTGAACTCCGCGGCGACCTGGGCCAGGACGCCCGGCTTGTCGGCGACATCGAGGTTGATGTGGTAGCGCGTGACCACCTCGCCCATCGGGCTCACCGCGAGCCGCGAGTACGCGGACTCGCCGGGCCCGGTCGCGCCGTTGAGCTTGTTGCGGCACACCGCGACGAGGTCGCCGAGGACCGCGGAGGCGGTGGGCGCGCCGCCGGCGCCCGGCCCGTAGAACATCAGCTGCCCGGCGGCCTCCGCCTCGACGAAGACCGCGTTGTACGCCTCGCGGACGGAGGCGAGCGGGTGGCTGAGCGGGATCATCGCCGGGTGGACGCGGGCGGTGACGGAGCGGCCGTCCTCGGCGCGCTCGCAGATCGCCAGCAGCTTGACGGTGCGGCCCATGCGGCGGGCGGAGGCGATGTCGGCGGCGGTGACCTCCGTGATGCCCTCGCGGTGCACGTCGTCCAGGCGGACCCGGGTGTGGAAGGCGATGCCGGCGAGGATCGCGGCCTTCGCAGCGGCGTCGAAACCCTCGACGTCGGCGGTGGGATCGGCCTCGGCGTAGCCCAGGGCGGTCGCCTCGTCGAGCGCCTCGGAGTAGCCGGTGCCGCCGGTCTCCATGCGGTCGAGGATGAAGTTGGTGGTGCCGTTGACGATGCCGAGGACCCGGTTGACCTTGTCGCCGACCAGGGACTCGCGCAGCGGGCGGACCAGGGGGATGGCGCCGGCGACGGCCGCCTCGTAGTACAGGTCGGCGCCGTGCCGCTGGGCGACGGCGTGCAGGGCGGCGCCGTCCTCGGCGAGCAGCGCCTTGTTGGCGGAGACGACGCTCGCGCCGTGCTCGAACGCCGTGGTGATCAGGGTGCGGGCGGGCTCGATGCCGCCGATGACCTCCACCACGATGTCGATGTCGCCGCGTTTGACGAGGGCGGTGGCATCGGTGGTGACCAGCTCGGCGGGCACGCCCTCGCGGACCCGGTCCGGGCGGCGCACGGCGATGCCGGCCAGCTCGACGGGGGCCCCGATGCGCGCCGTGAGATCGTCCGCGTGCGTCGTCATGATGCGCGCCACCTCGGAGCCGACCACTCCACAGCCCAGCAGCGCCACCTTCAGCGGACGCGTACGCATCATCCGACCTCGTCTCTCCACGACATCCCCGCGGACCGCGCCCCAGGGACTCCCGGGACCGCGCCCGGGGGCTCCCGGGACCGTCACCGGGTCCCGATTATCTTGGCTTTTCCACCAGTCTCACTCACCGGGTGGGTCGCTCCGGGGTTTGTCCGGATTCCGAGACTGCCGGACGGCGGGGGCGGGCGGGTGCCGGAGTGCGCCGGAGGAGTGGGGCGCGCGGAGGCACCGGGGAGCGCGGAGGCACCAAGGAGCGCGACGCGCGGAGCCCGCATCTCCGCGTGCCGCGGTACGACGGCAGGCGTGCCGCCGTACGACGGCAGGCGTACCGCGCCGGGCCGGGCGGCGGAAGGGGACGGGACGGAGGGTGGCGAAAGTCACCCGGTGCCCGGTGCCCCGCCCGCCCTCTCCGCGCGGTCGGGCTCCGCGTCCCGTCAGTCCAGGTCCAGCCGGAGCAGGTCCTCCTCCGTCTCGCGCCGCATGATGACGCGCGCCTTGCCGTCCTTGACCGCGACCACGGGCGGCCGCAGCGCGTGGTTGTAGTTGCTCGCCATGGAGCGGCAGTAGGCGCCGGTGGCGGGGACGGCGAGCAGGTCGCCGGGGGCCAGGTCGGCGGGGAGGAAGGCGTCCTTCACGACGATGTCGCCCGACTCGCAGTGCTTGCCGACGACCCGGGAGAGCATCGGCCCGGCGGTGGAGACACGGGAGGCCAGGGCGACGGAGTACTCGGCGTCGTAGAGCGCGGTGCGGATGTTGTCGGACATGCCGCCGTCCACGCTGACGTAGGTGCGCAGGCCGGGGAGCTCCTTGAGGGTGCCGACCTCGTAGAGGGTGAAGGTCGTCGGGCCGACGATGGCGCGGCCGGGCTCCACGGAGATCCGGGGCACGGCGAGACCGGCGGCGGCGCACTCGCGGGTCACGATGTCGCTCAGCGACTTGGCGATCTCGTGCGGTTCGCGGGGGTCGTCCTCGGAGGTGTAGGCGATGCCGAGGCCGCCGCCGAGGTCGATCTCGGGCAGCTCGACGCCGTGCTCGTCGCGCACCTCGGCGAGGAGCTGGACGACGCGGCGGGCGGAGACCTCGAAGCCGGCCATGTCAAAGATCTGCGAGCCGATGTGGGAGTGGATCCCGGCCAGTTCGAGGCTGTCGAGCTTGAGGACACGGCGCACGGCCTCGGCGGCCTGGCCGTCGGCGAGGGCGATGCCGAACTTCTGGTCCTCGTGCGCGGTGGCGATGAACTCGTGGGTGTGGGCCTCGACACCGACGGTGACGCGGATCTGCACGCGCTGACGGCGGCCGAGGCGCTCGGCGATGTGCGCGACCCGCACGATCTCCTGGAAGGAGTCGAGGACGATGCGGCCGACGCCCGCGGTGATCGCGCGCTCGATCTCGTCGGAGGTCTTGTTGTTGCCATGCATCGCGATGCGCTCGGCGGGCATGCCGCCGGCGAGGGCGGTGGTCAGCTCGCCGCCGGAGCAGACGTCGAGGTTGAGGCCCTCCTCGTGCAGCCAGCGGACGACCGCGCGGGAGAGGAACGCCTTGCCGGCGTAGAAGACGTCGGCCTCGCCGCCGAAGGCGTCGTGCCAGGCGCGGCAGCGGGCGCGGAAGTCGTCCTCGTCGAGGAAGTAGGCGGGGGTGCCGAACTCCTCGGCGAGACGGGTGACGGGGATGCCGCCGAGAGTGGCGACGCCGTCGTCGTCACGGGTGACCGTGCGCGACCAGACGCGCGGGTCGAGGGCGTTGAGGTCGGCGGGCGGGGCGGTGTAGTGGCCCTCGGGCAGGACATCGGCGTGCCGGGGCCCGGCGGGGTGTGCGGAACGGCTCATGGCGCTCTGGGCTCTCCTGGGTGGTGACGCTGGGGGTGAGTGGTGTCTGCGGGTGGTCGGGGTTGCGGGTGTGGTCTGTGGGACGGTCCGGCGGTTCGGGCTGGGGTGTGGTCTGTGGGTGCGGTGTGCGGGTGTGGTCCGTTGCGGGTGTGGTCCGTTGCGGGCCCGGGGCCGGGCACCGGCGCCATTGCCGGGGCGGGGCCGGGCCGGGGCCCGGTGGCCGGTGCGGCCGTCGTCAGCGTCGGCCGTCCCGGTCGTCGCCGTGTCAGGCGGCGGCGGAGGCGTGGACGGATGTCCGTGCCCACCGGGCCACGGCCGGGCGGCCGGACGTGTCCGGTGCCGCCCGGATGGCCGGGACGGCGTCCGCGTGCGCCGTATCCGCCGCGTTTGCCGCATCGGCCACCGCCGCCCACGTCTGCCAAGTGGCCCGGGGACGTCCCGGGGTCCGTCAGAGGTGGGCGGGCGCGTCGATGCCGAGCAGGAGCAGGCCGCCGGCGAGCACCGTCCCGGCCGCCTCGGCGAGGGCGGTCCGGGCCCGGTGGGCGGCCCCGGGTTTCTCGTCGCCGCGCGGGAGGACGGGGCAGCCGTCGTGGAAGCGGAAGAAGGCGTCGGCGAGCTGTTCGAGGTGACGCGCTATGCGGTCGGGGGCGCGGTGGCGCGCGGCGGCGTCCAGGACGGCGGGGTAGGCGCGGAGGGCGGCGAGCAGGTCGCGCGCGGGGGGCTCGCCGGAGTCCCCCGGAGCGCCCAGGTCACCAGGAATGGTCTCGACCCCGAGATCGGCGGCGTTGCGTACGAGCGCCCGGGCGCGAGCATGGGCGTAACGGATCCGGAAGAGGGGGTTCGACTCGCGCTGCACGAGCAGGGGGTCGTGCTCGTCCCCGGTGAGGCGGGGGTGGTCGTGGGCGGCGGGCCGGAGAAGGCCCCAGCGGGCGGCTTCCGCCCCGAGGGTGCGGAGCAGCTCGGCGGCGGAGGCCCCGACGGGCACGGGGCGCACGGGAAGACGGACCGGGGCGGCCCCCGCAGGGGCGCCGGGGGTCGCGGGACGGGTGGCACCTGGACTGGCGCTGACGGTGTCCGAGATCACCCCGAGGCCGGCCCAGTCGGGATCGGCCGGGCCGGTGCAGCGGCCGGTGACCAGGGCGGCGCCCTGGGAGCGAAGGAGACGGCGGAGAGCGTCGGCGGTGACGGCGGCGCGGGTCTCGCCGGGGAAGACCAGCTCGATGGACTCGCCGGCCAGGGCGCCGCCGCGCCCGTAGTCGGTACCGCAGCGGAGGACGTCACGCACAAGGGCGGCGCCGGAGCCGTCCGCCAGGGTGATGTTGAGGAAACCGGGACCGGAGACCTCGACGAGTTCGATACCGGGCACGGCGGCCAGCCGGGACCGCAGGATTCCGGCCACGCCGAGGGCCGGGAGCCCGGCGGGCCGGGCGAGCTGGAGGGCGACCCCGGTGGCGTAGTCGCCGTGACCGGGACGGGAGGCCGGCTTGACCACCACCCGCTCGGGCACGGGCACGCGCAGCTCGCCGTCCGCGACGGCATGGCGCACGGTGCGCAGCACGGTCTGGGAGAGCTGGGTGGGGGTCACGCATCCAGCGTAGGGGAGGTGCGGGGTGGTTCCGCGAACCGTTTCACAGGCCGGACGGGGAGGAGAGCGGGGACGGGCGGGGCGCAGCTGCTGTGATGCGCAGCACCGTGCAGCGCCGCGCCCGCCCGTCAGCCCGCCGGACGGGCGGAGGGCGCGCTGTCCCCGCCGGAGAGCTCACCGGCCGGCGGCTCCCCGGGGGACCGCTTCCCTCCGCACGCCAGCCGCCGGACGAGCCGGACGAGATCGGCCGGTTCGAAGGGCTTGGCGAGAAACGCGTCGACCCCGGCGGCCTGTCCGTCGTCGACCTCCTGCTGTGTGCAGGCACTGATGATGGCGACGGGCAGATGCCGGGTCCGCGGGTCCTCGTACAGCCGGGTGGCCGTACGCAACCCGTCGAGGCGGGGCATCACTACATCCAGGGTGACGACGTCCGGACGCACGTCGTGAATGACGTCCAGACACTCGGCACCATCGGCCGCGGTCACGACCTCGAACCCTTCAAGTTCGAGGTTGACCCTGATCAGCTGCCGGATCACCTTGTTGTCGTCGACCACAAGGACCCGGGCGAACGAGCCAGGCACAACTCGAGAGTAGGTCGCGAGCTCCCTTCGCGTCCGGCTTTTCCCCACTTCCACCACCTGCGGGGGACCTTCGGCCGACTGGATGCGGTGAGCGAGACGGATGCGCTAGGGGGCCCGGAGGGGTTCGGTCCGGGGCGCGGGACGGCGCGAGACGAGTCCTCGGTCACGAGCCGGAGCACCGCAAGGCCGGAACACCTGGGCGCGGGGACGAGCCCCGCCTGCAGCCCCGGGCGCACACCGCTCCGGGAACCCCGCCGGGACCACTGGAGGACACCGGAACCAAGGGGCGGCAGCCCTTCGTCACCCCCTCCCCCACCCCGCGAAATGCCGTTCATGGGCACCCCTCTGGAGCTGGTAGGGTTCTACCCGTCGCCGCGAACGCGAACGACACGCCCCCGTAGCTCAGGGGATAGAGCAACGGCCTCCGGAGCCGTGTGCGCAGGTTCGAATCCTGCCGGGGGCACTTCCCAGGAAGCGCCTAAAGACCCCGCCACCAGCCAAGACGCTGAGTGCGGGGTCTTCGCTTGTGTGCAGCCGTGCGCCGCCGAAAGCAGCCCGATGACAGTGATCGCGTGGCAATGCTGTTGTAGCCGGGGATGTCTTTCGCCCAAGTCAGAACCGGGTTTCGGACGCTCACAGAGTGGTCTCCCAGGCAGGCCGAGAGCACCGGGCCTTCCGGGGCTCTCGGGTTCATTGGACGCCTCCGCCTTCTTGCCCCACTGTCGGCTTCCTGGCGGTACGGAGGTCACGCGCAAACTGTAGGCGGACGTCAGGACGGCGAGGGCCGCGCCTGCCACCCGTCAACACGACGGTCGAGCGCTTCGCCGCTAGCTCACAGCTCCCGGTCCGAGGCGTAGAGCAGCCACGGACTCGGTGAGACCCGATCTCTCCAGTTGACCCAATACGTCCTCAAACGTCTGCGGCGGACGACGCCGGGAAGTAGCAATCTCCTGGACACAGGCGTACACGACACGATCGTCCAGCCCCATGAGGTCCATGACGAACTCATCGGCATTCTTCCGTTCAATACCCCAGTTACTGAGGTAGTCCGGCGGGAAGTCCTTGCGGTTATTGGTCACGATGACCTGGGCGCCGGCTTGGATGGCCGCAGCCAATACATGGCGGTCGGCCGGGTCCGGGAGCTTGAGTCCCTCGATAAGGGGCTCAAATCCTGTGACCAGACAGTCACGGATGGCCTCGTTCATGAGAGCTCTCCGACGCTGCAGCTTCCCTGGAGCGATGCCGTAGTCCTCTGCGATGCTCCGATCGACCTCGTCGAGGATCACGTCGGTCCATCTGGCTCGCACGAAACCGCTCAAAGCGACACGGATTAAGAGATCGCGCAGTGTGTTCGGATACAGGACACACGCGTCGTAGATCACGACAAAAGCCATGTCAGAGCAGTCCCAGCTCCTGGTCCAGATCCATCAGCTCGTCGGCTGCCTCCTTGCGCTTGACATCGTCTTCCCGCAGGTACTGGCGCAGGTCCGCGAAACGAATGCGACGGTGCCGTCCCACGAGCTTGTAGGGAATCTCCCCCGATTCCAGGAGACCGATCAAGTACGGACGGGATACGTTCAGCATGTCGGCAGCCTGCTGCGTCGTCAGCACCGCATCGACAGGCATGACTTGCACGCCCTGCCCGTTGGCGAGAGCAGCCAGCATCGACGCGAACATCTCCGCCACCGGTCGCGGCAGCACAAGGCCTTCGCCGGTTGCGCCCGTTTCCAGGTGAACCTGGATGTCTTCGTCACTGTGAGCCGTACGCGACAGGTAGTCGTTGATGCGCCGCAGAGCCCGCCGCGCGTCACGCGCATCGACCACACCCGGTTCGATCTTCCTGCCTGTGGCAGTACCCATAGGTCCCTCCACTGTCGTAGTCGCATTATTCGCAACAAACGAAGCGAACGCAAGCCGACCCAAGAGGGCAGTCTCCAATGGGTGACGCTCACTCGGTCGGTCCGGCTCTCTCACGCTCAACGAGGCGCAAAGCGGCTGGTCAGGGCAGAGGAAGGGGGCCCGGGACGTTGGAGCCACGCGTGCCGGGGCAGGTGAGCGCGACGCTGTGTACGGTGACGGGCCCGTCCGCAGCCCGGCATGGACCCGGTCTCGCGCGACTCACGGAGGCCCTTCGTGGTCGGCGGCCGGGGCCGGGTCGGTCGAAGCACGGGGCCCTCCTCCAAGTAGGGCCACGCTGTCAACGGGATGCGCCATATCCTCCGGGCGAGCGGCGCGCGGCGCAGCCTGCGGCCCTCCAGCACACCGGCCGGACGGCTGCGCCTGCTCCGGCCCCGCCCACACCCGCCGGCACGGCGATAGGGTCACGCGCGTGAGCGAGTACCAGTACTACGAGTTCCAGGCCCTCGACCGCCCGCTCAGCCGGGAAGAGCAGAGGCAGCTGCGGGCCATCTCCACCCGGGCTCGCATCACCGCGACCAGCTTCACCAACACCTACAACTGGGGCGACCTGAGCGGCAGTCCGCGCCGCATGGTCGAGCGCTACTTCGACGCCCACCTGTACGTCAGCAACTGGGGCACCCACCGCCTCGTGCTCCGCCTGCCCAGGCAGTCTCTCCCCTTGCGCACCGCACAGCCGTACTGCCTGGACCACCACATCGAGGCCTGGACCACTCGCACCCACCTCCTGATCGAGATGACCGGCGAGGACGAGGGCGGCGACTGGGTCGAGGGGGCCGAGGACTCACTCGCCGCCGTCATCGGCGTACGCGAGGAACTCGCCGCCGGCGATCTGCGCCCCCTCTACGTGGCCTGGCTGTCCGCCCTCGCCGCCTGGGAACTCGAGGACGACGACGAGGAGGAGTACCAGGCCTGCCCCGAACCGCCCGTCCCAGCCGGGCTCGGGGAGCTGACCGCCCCGCAACGCGCGCTCGCGGACTTCCTGCGCGTGGACGCAGATCTGCTCGCGGTGGCGGCCCAGGCCAGTCCTGCCGCACCCGCGAAGCCCGCCAGACTCACGAAGAAGGAACTCGCCCCGCTGATCAGCGCCCTCCCGGAAAAGCAGAAGGATGCCCTGCTGCTGCGGCTCGCCCTGGGCCCCGAACCCCGGCTCCGGACCGACCTTCTGCACCGCCTACGCGGTACCCCGGCCCCCGCCACCGACCCGGGGCGCCGATCCGCCGCCCAGCTCCTGGACGCCGCCCACGCCCGCCGTACCGAGCGCCGGCAACGTGCCGAGCGTCGGCGGGCCGAAGCCCGCGCCCAGCGCCTGACCGCCCTCGCTGACGATGCCGAATCCCTCTGGCAGCAAGTCGAGGCCCACATCGCCACGAAGAAGCCCACCGCCTACGACACGGCCGTCACCCTTCTCACGGAGCTGCGCGACGCCTGTGCCCACACCGGTCGTGACGCGGACTTCCGCAAGCGCCTGACGTGCTTGCACGAGGACTACCAGCGCCGCCCCGGGCTCATCCACCGCCTCGACCGCCACAGCCTCCGATGACGCCATGACGCCATGACGCCGAGAGGCTGCCCACCTTGCGGCCCGCCCCTGTCCATGAACCCGGATCGGGGCACATGTCAGGATTTGCGGACGGAAGCGGCGCCGACCCAGCGGTGATAGGCGTCCACGTCGACGTTGCTGCCGCACACGATGGTGGCCACATGCCGGCCGGCGAAGCGGCCGCGGTCTTCGAGGATCGCCGCGATGCCGAGCGCGGCCGACGGTTCGGCGACGAGGCCCGCGTGTTCCATGAGCATCCGCATACCGGTGATGATCGACGCCTCCTGGACCAGGACGGCGTCGTCGGCGACCAGGAGGAGGTCGTCCAGGACGGCCGGGATGGGACGTCGGCCGGCGACGCCGTCAGCGATGGTGTTGGTCGAGTCGGTGGTGACGACGCGCCGCCTGCGCCACGAGTGCGTCATCGCCGGTGCGCCCTGCGGCTGGACGCAGATCACCTCGACTTCGGGCGCCAAGGCCTTCACCACATGCCCCACACCGGTGGCCAGCGCCCCGCCGCCGAGAGCGATCAGTACGGCGTCGAATGACGGTGCGGTGTCCGTCAGTTCCAGACCGATCGTCGCCGCACCCTCGCAGGTCTCGATGTCCAGGCTGTCTTCGAGCAGGCGGATGCCGTCGTGGCGCGCGATGGCCGCCGCCCGCTCGCGCGCCATCTCGTGGTCGCCGTCCACCAGTTCCAGTCCGGCCTCCAGAGCGCGGATGCGGTCGAGCTTGGCCGCTGTCGCGAAGCGGGATGCCACGACGGTGACGTCGATCCCCCGGCCGCGGGCGGACCAGGCGAGGGCCTGGCCGAGGTTGCCCGCGCTGGCGCACACCACGGCTCGCGAGCCATGGCCGGCGAGCCGGCTCGCCACGACCTCGGTGCCGCGCGCCTTGAAGCTGCGGACCGGGTTCGCCGTTTCGAGCTTGATGCTCACCGCGCACCCGAGGCCGGGCTCCAGTGCCTCGCAGCGGTACAGCGGAGTGTCGAGAAAGACCGGGTCGATGACCCGGCGAGCCGCCCGGATCCGAGCTGTGTCGAGGCGCGTCTCCTGCACGGGGCAGCAGCGTAGCGCCGTCCGCGCTACCGCGCGGCGAGACGGCCCGGGCCCCCCGGTTTTCCGGCCCTCTCCCGGCCGGCCGCTCCCCCGGGTCAACCGCCCCTGCGGTATGAGAGTCCCGCGATGACGGATGTTCCGCGTGTGGGGCGGGGGCGGACGGTCCAGGCGGTGGCGAGGCTGTCTACGAGGAGGAGGCCACGGCCGCTTTCGGAGTTCGCGTCCGGGTGGGTCATGGTGGGCTTGCCCGTGCCCGGGTCGGAGACGGCCAGCCAGTAGTGGCCGTCGGCCGGCCACAGGACGAGTTCGATCAGCTCCTCTTCCTCCCGGCAGGCGCCGTGGCGGATGGCGTTGGTGACCAGCTCTGAGGTCAACAGGCCGAGGTCGTCGCCGAGGTGGGGTCGGAGAGTCCGTGGCAGCGAGGCGGCGACGGCTTGCCGGGCGTGCCGTACGAAGGTGGGGTGGGCGGGGAAGCGCCAGTGGGCGGGTACGAGGGGGATCTCGGGCATGGCGAACTCCAGTGTTTGGCACGCGGTTTGGGGTCGCCGGTGGCCTGCCGCCCTGGTCGCGGGCACACCCGTCCCAGGGCAGGCGGGCATGCTCGCGCGGTGCGCTTCCGGCATTGCGGTGTGTGACTTGCGCGTGACCCAACGCTAGCGGGCATGGTGGCGCGGTGCCACCACTTCATTGGCAAAGTGCCACGATCGAGTTTGGACCAAGGGTGAGAAGCGCGGCAGACTGACGGAGCCGGGCAGAGAGGACAGCATGTCGATGCGAAGCGCACCCACGGAACGCCAACAGCGGCTTGGCGCTGAACTGCGCAAACTCCGCGTCGCGGCAGGTGCGAGCACCCAGTACGCGGCCGGCCTCCTGGGCCTGGACCGCGCGAAGATCTCCAACATGGAAGCGGGCACCCGGATCACAAGCCCGGAGCGCGTGCGGACACTGGCCAGCAACTACGACTGCTCCGACCAGAGTTACGTCGACGCCTTGGCGGCCATGGCCAACGAGACGGAACCGGGCTGGTGGGAGCAGTACCGCGGTACCTTGCCCTCCGGACTGCTCGACATCGCCGAACTCGAGTGGCACGCCAAGCGTCTACTCACCGGGCAGATCGTCCATCTGCCCGGCCTCCTGCACACCGAGGAGTACGCCCGCGCCGTGTTTAACTCCGGGCTGCCGCGTATGTCTCCTCTTGAGGTCGAGCTGCGCGTGAAGCACCGGATGGACCGGCAGCAGGTTCTGCAGGAGCCGATCTCGCTGCCGTACGTCGGATACGTACACGAGGCGGCGCTTCGCATGCGGTTCGGTGGGCGCGGAGTCACCCGAACCCAACTCGATCATCTACAGGCCATGTCGGAGCGCGACAACATCACCCTGCGGATCATCCCCGTCAGCTGCGACGGCTTCCCCGGAGCGGGGCACGCCATCCTGTACGCCGAAGGCCCCGTGCCGCAGCTCGACACGGTGCAGTTGGACTCCACGCACGGCCCCGAGTTCCTCCACGCCGACGCGCAGCTCGCCAAGTTCCGCGCCCACCTCGACTGGATGGACGCGCGCTCTCTGAGCCCCGAAGCATCCCGGGAGCTCATCCACACCGTCACCCGCGAGCTCTAAGGAGCCCTCATGCCCGCCATCACCTGGGAAGCCCCCTACTGTGCCGAAGGCAACAACTGCTTCCGTCTCGGCACCGACGACGACGGCAACGGCTACATAGCCGTCAACGGCCAGGAGGAGCGTTACCTCACCGACTCCCTCGAAGCCCTGCGCACCCTCATCACCGACATCAAGGCCGGCAAGGCCGACCACCTGTTGTAGAACCTGCCGCGCGCGCCGCGGACCGGTTGCCTGAGACGGGCGCCGGCCCGGACAACGCCTTCAATCGCGCCCCTTGGATGAAGCGAAGGGAGAGGCTCATGCTGGAGCGGGCCCCGGCGGAACGAGAACTCGCTCGCTCGTTCACCCGGGGAAGCACGAGATTCAACGTCCGTGGCATGCGGATCGATCACCACCGGGACCGCAGCGTGACGATGACGTACCGGCTCGGCATCGAGCAGCCGAATCTTCGGGAAGAACAATGGGAAGTTGCGCTGCCGTGGGGCGACAAGTCCTTCGTGGACGTTCTCACTTCTCCTGCGCCCGATCCCGGTCGACTGGAAATGCTGGTCTCCTTGGTCCGCAGTCTCCTGGAGGAATGGTGGGAGACCAAGGGGTACGAGCGGCAAGCGGCGAAGGTGGGGCGCCGCCTGTGATGAGCTGATCCGATGGTCCAGCTCACGGAGGCCGACACGGGCTGCATCGGTGCCGGGACGGGCACCCCCGCGCCCGCCTCCGTCGCCCAAGGGGCCGGTCCGCGCGCGCCCTGCGCACCGGACCCCGCACCATCAACGGCCAGATCAGAAGCGTGGAGATTCTCAGCGATGGTGTCGCGGCTTGGTGGGCACTCCCGCCGGCACCCGGCACAAAGGGGCCCGAAGACCCCGTCCCCGGCGAAAGCGCTGAAGCCGGGGTCTTCGCGTATGTGCAGGCGTACGCCGCCTGGATTAGGCAGCCGCATGCCGGCGTCCGTGGAAGGGCGGACGGAGGAACCCGGGGTCACGGGCGGTCCGGGGCTCGTCCGGTGATCAACGGCCGGTCCGGGGAGTCCCGGTGAACCTCTACGCGTTGGACCAGGTCCGGGTGGACAGCACCAGCAGATAGCCGTCCGGGTCCTGGAAGGTGAGGCCCCAGGTGTCCCAGTACGGATTGTGAGCCGGTACCCGCTGCCCGCCGTGCGTTTCGAGCCGTTCCACCAGGGAGTCGGGCACCGGTCCGCCGAGATAGACGACCAGCAGGTCTTCGGGGGTCGGCCGCGGCTCCATGGGGGCGGCGGGGTCGTGGACGAGTTCCAGGTGCCAGGCGGCGCCGGGCCGGCCGACCATGAGGAGTGAGTGCACGCCGGGCGTGCCGTCCGCCGCGTGCCGGTACAGGACGTCGAGACCGAGGCCGGAGACCCAGAACCGTTCCGCGGATTCCAGGTCGCGCGACGGGCGGGCGATGCGGAGGTGCGCCGTGGCCATGGCGTCAGCCGGCAATGTGATGCCTCCTGATCGTGCGGGACCCCGGGAGCCGGTGGATGGCTCAGAGCCTAGGAGAGCGGGTGCTCCCGCGCCCACCGGGCGCTGGTCCTGGGTCTCGCCGCCCGTCCCGGGATCCTGTCGGCGTCGGCTGCGGGGCGAGGGTGGTGCGGGGGCGGAGGTCCGCCGCTCGCCGCCTTCGGCGGTTCCGGAGGCGGTCGTCGCCGGGCGGCGGTCCCGGGCGGCGGGCTCCCACCGGGTGGATGCCGCGTGGATCCGTACGGGCGGTGACGGGCGCTGTTCAGTGGCGCACGGCCATGACCGCCTCGGCGGTGGTGCGCTCGGGCAGGTCGAGATGGCTCCGCGCCGTTGCCCGCGCCGTGTCGCCCGGCGCCACGGAGGACACGGTCACCAGGACGACGTCGGCCAGATCGCCGTTCCCGTCATGGAAGTTGACCTGGATCGCGTACGAGGCGGCCTCGTCACCGCTGTTCGCCACGGCGAGTTCCGCGACCGCGCGCCCCTCGTCGTCGATCTCGGTCCCGCGGACGTCCACGTCGGCGGTGGCCACGATGCCGTCGCGGATCTCGCGGAGTTCCTCCTGCACCTCCTCGGCCGCGGAGGCGGCGTCCGGGGGCACGTCCTCCTCGGTGCACCCGGTCGTCAACGCCAGAAACGCGGCGGCGACCACCCCCGCCGTCCGGGCCCGGCGTCCCCGCCCTCTTCTCGTTCGGTGCATGCCGCCCTCCCCTTCCTGGTACTCGTGTGCGGGCGCTTGCGGACTGTTCCGGGCGGGGTACCCGGCTCCATGCGCTGCTGCACCCGCCGTGAGGCTTTCGATACATGAGGACGGGTCAGGAAATGGTGGATGCGTCCCGGCGACGGGGGGAACCCGGGAGGAGAAGGCGCCCGGGCCGCCCGGTCCGGGTTCGCAGGCACCCCTGTGATGCGTGAGGAGGCCCCATGGAATCCGGCGACGTCCCCGTACTGACCAGGATCTCGGACTCCCCCCAGACGATCACCGACCCCGGCGAGGACATCCGGGGCCGGAAGGTCACCGACCGCTCGGGCAACGACCTCGGCAAGGTCGGCGACCTGCTCGTCGACGAAGAGGAGCACAGAGTCCGCTTCCTTCTCCTGGAACACGGAGGTTTCCTCGGCATCGGCGAGAAGGAGAGCTACGTCCCGGTCGATGCCGTCGCCGACGTCTCCGAGGACCGGGTGCGCATCGACCGGACCCGCGAGCAGGTGGCCGGGGCGCCCGCGTACGACCCTGAACTCGTGGACAGCGGCGAGTTCTACGACCACCTCTACCGGCACTACGGCTACCAGCCGTTCTGGGGGCCCGGCTATGCGTACCCGCCGTTCCCCCGTCAGCCCGGGCAGCTGTGGTGACCGGCACGGTCCGGCGGGGCGGCCCCCGCGCGGCACCGGCTCCGGGGCGTTCGCGCCGCCCGCGGGCGGCGCGGACGGGCGCCGCGCTCGTGGGCGTCGTCCTGACGGCCGCGGCCTGCGGGGGCGCCGGTGCCGGCACCGGCGCCGGGCGGTCCACGCCTGCCCCTTCGCCCGCCGATAACGCCGGGCGTACGGCGCCGACTTCGGCCGCGGACGACGCCAGTGTGTCGGCCTCCGCGCCGCCCGGCCGCTGTACCCGTGACCGCCTCGACCTGTCCCTCGGCCGCGTCTCCGCGGGGGCGGGCAACCGCTACGCCCCGCTGGTCTTCACCAACACGGGTCCGGAGCCCTGTTCGCTCCGCGGCCACCCCGGCGTCACCCTGATCGACTCCGCCGGCGACAGGATCGGCGAACCCGCCGAACGCCGGGGTCCGAACGCCCCTGCCGTGCGGCTGGAGCCCGGCGGCAGTGCCCACGCGGTTCTGCACACCGTCGCCGAGGGGGTGACGGACGAGCCCTGCTGGAAGCCCGCCGCGCGGGTCCAGGCGTACCCGCCGGGGTCGACCTGGGCGCTGCGGACACCGGCGGAGTCCTTCCGCGTGTGCGGTGATGTCTTCGAGGTCCGTGCGGTCGAGCCGGGGAAGCGTCCCTGAACTGACCTGAACTGACTTGAACTGACCGAACGTGACCGGACCGGCGCCTGTGCTCGCGCGGAATGCCCGCCGAGCGCGCCACCGTGTCCGGGCGCCGTCCAGCAGCGAAGGCAGGCGGTGCGGGAGAGTGCACGGCCTTCCGCAGCGCCTGTCTCCGTCGCCCGCCCGTACCGCGCGCGGCGATCGACCGCTGTGCCCAGGCGGTGGCGCGAGCCTCGTGCAAGTCGGCTCGTGCAAGCCGGGCCGGGGAGCCGGGGAGAAGTGGCCGGCAGGGCGCCGGCGACGGAAGATACCGGCGAGGCGGCGCCCCTGCCGGAAGGGCTGCGGAGACCGGCCCGGGTTCAGCCCGTGGCGCCCGGGAGCCGGCCCGGGTCGCGGGCGGGGAGCGCGGCCATCGTGTTGCCGATGTAGCGGGTGGGGCCCCACAGGACCTGGTCGGCGGGGACGCGTACCGTGCGTCCGCCGAAGTCGAGGAAGCCCAGCACGTCCTGGGAGCCGCCGACCTCCAGGACGGCGACCGGGGCGCCACCGGGGCCGCCCTCGATGCTGCGGATCCGCCCGATCATGCCGCCCTCGGGGCCGAGCAGGGTCGCGTCCCGGTAGTCCGGCCACACCGCGCGGGGCGGCGCGGAAGGCCGCTGCCGTCCGGCGGGGGCGACGACCTCGGTGAGTTCCCGCACGGCGCGGTCCAGCTTGCCGCGGGCCGCGTCGGGCAGCCCGTTGTGCAGATCCTGGCGGGCTCCCTTCAGATGCTTCACGGCGGCGGTGAAGCCGTTGCCGACCGGGCCGTGGGCCGAGGCGTGGCCGACCTCGGCGGCCCGCAGCGCCGCGTCGAGCGCGTGGGTGGCCTCGCTGCGCTCGCCGGTGGCGAGGCCGTGGCGGGCGGCGGCGGCCGCGCGGGCGGTTCCCGCGGTGAGCGCCGCCGTCGGGCGGTCGGGTGCCACCGCCGGCGGCGCGCCGGCGGCCGCCGGTACGTGTACGGGCTGGTCGTCCAGCCACTGCACCGCCCAGGCGAAACCGGCCAGGCTCGCCAGGCCGAGCACCCACATGGCGGCGACGATACCGATCTTCCGGAGCCCCATCAGTGCTGCCTCCCCATGCCGTGCTTGTAACCGACCTTGATCTCCAGCCAGTTCATCGGATAGGTGAGAAGGAACCCGACGAACAGCCCGAGGGCGGCGAAGCCCCAGAAGGCGTAGGTGTCCGGGTCCGGCTGCTCGGTGACGGCCAGCGGGGTGACGAGCCCCATGACCAGGCCCATGCCCGCCATGACCGACAGCATCGAGTACCACTCCCCGCGGAAGGCCATGTAGATCGCCCGCGGCCAGCTGCTCGCGTGCATGGACATCGCCTTGTACTGGAAGATGAGCGTGCCCATCAGGTAGCCGACCAGGTACTCGAACCACCACTCTTCCCAGAAGCCCAGGTCGAAGACCCGGGCCATGATCATGGCGGTGACGATGCCGACGCCGTCCCCGCCGACGCAGTGGATCACCGAGCCGGTGGTGCGGCGGAACCAGTCGTGCATCACGTACGCGTTGTGCCGCTCCTGCTTCTCCTCCTCGCCGTCCACCTGCCCGATGCCGGGCGCGCGGGCCGTCAGCAGGTACAGCGCGAGGCCGACCGGGCCGAAGAAGAACACGATGACGGGCCAGGCCCACCGCATCGCGGGCTTCAGCGGGGTGTTGGTGTGGTACGCGTCCCAGGTCACCCAGACGGCGCCGATGAGCCCGATCGCGTAGAACGGCAGCACGAACCACGGCTCGGCGAGGAACGACAGCCAGCCCAGCTCGATCACATGCCCTCCCATCATCGAAAACGCGGCCGGTCAGGGGTTACCGGCCGTCGGCTTGTCAAACCTTTCCGCGGTCGCCGGTGCCCCGGCCTCCGGCCGCGAAACCGGCTCCCGCCGCGAAACGGGCTGCCGCCGCGCGGGCTCCGGCCGCGGCGGCGCCGGCGGCGAGGGCGGCGGCCGTCACCCGCAGCGCCCGCTTCCGCAGCGGCGGAGCCGGCCTCGGTCCGGCGCCGCGCTCGGGCAGCCGGGACACCGCTCCGGCGCCCTTCTCCCGGGCCAGCTTCATCACCTCGGCCACGTGCAGCGCCCGCCGCCCGGTGCCGGCGTCCTCGATCTGGGTCTTGCAGGAGAAGCCGTCGGCCACGACGAGGCGGTCCTCCTCCGCCTCGCGGACGGCGGGCAGCAGCGCCTGTTCACCGCAGTCCAGGGAGATCCGGTACTTGCCGGACTCGAAGCCCCAGGAGCCGGCGAGGCCGCAGCAGCCGCCCTGCACGTTCTGTACGTCCAGGCCCATCTGCTCCAGCAGTTCCTGCTCGGGGGTGACCCCGCCGGTGGCGCGGTGGTGGCAGTGGCCCCACAGCAGGGCCGAGCCGTCGAGCCGCGGCGGGTCGATGCCGAAGGTGCGGAAGAACTCCGGGAAGTGGTAGGCGTTGCGGGTGAGCCGCCGGGCGTCGTCGTCGTGCGGCAGCAGCTTCGGCAGCTCGTCCTTGAAGACGGCCAGGCAGCTCGGTTCCATGCCGACGACGGGCGTACCGTCCCGCAGATGGGGGCGGAGCCGGTCCAGCACCCGGTTCAGGTAGCGCTCGGCGGCGTCGAGGAAGCCGTAGTCGTACAGCGGCCGTCCGCAGCAGATGTGCCCCTCGGGCATGACGACCCGCCAGCCCGCCGCCTCGATCGCCTCCACGCAGGCCACCCCGACGCCGGTGTGGAAGTGGTTGTTGAAGGTGTCCGGGAACAGCACGACGGGGCGGCCGCCGGGGTTGGCGGTGCCGCCGCGCCGGGCGAACCACTCCTGGAGCGTCATGGGCGCGAAGCGGGGCAGCGGGCGGCGGCGGTCGATGCCCGCCGCCAGCTTGGCGAGGCGGGACAGGCCCGGGGTCTGCGTGGCGACGTTGGCGAGTTCCGGAACGCGGGAGGCGATCCGGGCCGTCTGGTCGATGAATCCGAAGGCGTAGGCGTGGCGCGGGCGCCACCGGCGGGCCGACTTGAAGTGGTGGTGCAGGAACTCGGCCTTGTAGGTGGGCATGTCGACGTTGACGGGGCAGTCGTTGGTGCAGCCCTTGCAGGACAGGCAGAGGTCGAGGGCGTCGTAGACCTCCTTGGACTGCCAGCCGTCGGTGACGACGTCCCCTTCGAGCATCTCGTACAGCAGGCGGGCCCGGCCGCGGGTGGTGTGCTTCTCCTCGCGGGTGACCTGGTAGCTGGGGCACATCGTCGTCTGCGCATCCGGCACCCGGCACTTGCCGATGCCGACGCAGCGCAGCGTGGCGTGGGCGAAGTCGCCGCCGTCCTCCGCGTAGGCGAACTTGGTGCGCTCGCGGGGCGGGTTGTAGCCGGTGCCCAGCTTGAGGTTCTCGTCCATGCGGTACGGGTCGACGACCTTGCCCGGGCTCATCTTCCACCGCGGGTCCCAGATCGCCTTGAACTCCCGCATGGCCTCGACGAGTTCGGGACCGTACTGCTTCTCCAGCAGTTCGCCGCGCTGCTGTCCGTCGCCGTGCTCGCCGGAGACCGAGCCGCCCATGCCGACGCACAGGTCGGCGGCCTCCTCCAGGAACGCCCGGTAGGTGGCCAGCCCGTCGGCGGTGCGCAGGTCGAAGCTGATCCGGGAGTGGATGCACCCCTGGCCGAGGTGGCCGTACATGGCGCCGTCGAGGCCGTGCCGGGCCATGATCTCGCGGAGGCCGCGCACGTACTCCCCGGTCCGTTCGGGCGGTACCGCGGAGTCCTCCCAGCCGGGCCAGTGGTCCTTGCCGCCGGGCGGGAAGGCGGTCGAGCCGAGGCCGCTCTCCCGGATCGCCCACACGTGTTCGCTGCTGCCGCCCTCCTGCGTGCTCCGGGCGACGCGGACGCGGTCCGGCGCGTAGTCCTTGTCCCCGGTGAGCCAGCGGACGAAGCCGTGGGCGCGGGCCACGGACTCCTCGGTGGTGTCGGCGCCGAACTGGACGAGGAGCCAGGCGCCGCCGCTGTCAGCCCGGGGCAGGTCCCCGATGTCCTCGGCATTCATGTGCTGCAGCTGCTGGTCCCGGATGAGCTGGTCGTCCAGCGCCTCCAGGCCGATCGGCTTCCACCGCTCGATGATCTCCTGGCAGTGCTCGGCGGCGTCGGCGAGGTCGTCGTACTCGACGACGACGGTGGTGCGCTGGAGCAGGGCGGGGGTGAGCAAGAGCTGTGAGCGCAGCACCGTGACGCAGGTGCTCTCGGTGCCGACCAGGGCGCGGGCGACGTTGAAGCCGCGTTCGGGCAGGAGTTCGTCGAGGTTGTAGCCGGACACCCGGCGCGGCACCTCCCGCTCGGAGCGGAAGCCGGCCCGGATGGCGTCGGCGTACCGGTCGCGCAGGTCGCGCAGCGCGGCGTAGATCTCGCCCTTGCGGCCTCCCGCGGCGATGATCTCGTCGAGGTGCCGCTCCTCGTCCACGCCCGTCCAGAAGCGGGCGCCGTCGTAGGTGACGACCTCCAGGGCGTGCACGTTGTCGCTGGTGCGCGGCCCGGGGCCGTAGAGCTGCGACTGCACCGAGTGGATTCCGCAGGAGTTGTTGCCGATGTTGCCGCCGATCACGCAGCGGGAGTGGGAGGAGGGGTCGGGGCCGAAGACCAGGTCGTGCCGGCCGAGGTGGCGGTTGAGCTGTTCGTTGATGACGCCCGGTTCGCAGGTGACGATGCGGCGCTCGGGGTCCACCTCGCCGATGGTGGTGAGGTACTTGGAGTGGTCGATGACCACGGCCTCGTTGACCGTCTCGCCGGACAGGCTCGTTCCGCCGCCGCGGCTGAGGACGGGCGCGCCGAAGCGGTGGCAGACCTTGTGGACCGCCTCCACGTCGTCCAGCGTGCGGGGGACGACGACCCCGATCGGCACCTGCCGGTAGTTCGACGCGTCCTGGGCGTACAGGCCGAGCGAGGCGGTGTCGAAGCGGACCTCGCCGTCGACCGCCTTGCGCAGCGCCCGCTCCAGCCGGCCCACGTCGAGGGTCTCGCGGGCCCGCGGCGGGCTCGCGATCCCCGGGTGCGTCTTGGCCGGGATGTCGCGTGTCCTGCGGCGTGCTGCCTTGGCCATGCGGGTTTCCACTCTCCTCAAGAACGCCTGGTCGGGCTGGTCGGGCCGGTCACTCCGGTCGTGTTCCGTGGACGCGGTAGGGCTCGGCGTCGGCCCACTTGACGTCCAGGCCCAGCCCCGGCCGGCCGGTGTCGGGCCGCATGGCGCCGCCGTCGGGCGGCAGGGTGCCGTCGAACAGCAGGTCCTCCACGCGGACGTGGTCGTGGAAGTACTCCAGGTGCCGCAGCCGGCGCACGGCGCAGAAGGCGTGCGCGGAGAGCGCCGGGGCGCAGTGGGCGGACAGGTCGATGTGCCGGGCCGCCGACAGGCCGGCGATCTCCAGTACGCCGGTGATGCCGCCGCAGCGGGTCACATCGGCCTGGAGGCAGTCCACGGCCGGGGGCTCCAGGAGGTTGACGAAGTCGCGCGGGGTGAAGGCGTATTCGCCCGCCGCGATCTCCAGGCGCCCCGGGCCCCGGTCGCGCAGCAGCCGCAGCCCCGCGAAGTCGGCCGAGCTGACGGGCTCCTCCAGCCAGCGCACGTCCCACGCGTCGTGGAACCGGTGCGCCCAGTACAGGGCCTCCTTGCCGGTGAGCGCCCCGTTGGCGTCGGTGAGGAGCTCCGGCCCGTCGCCGATGGCCCCGCGGACGGCGGTCAGCCGCTCCGGGTCCCGTCCGGGCTCCCGGGAGGTCTTGAGCTTCACCCGGGGGATGCCCCGGTCCACCCAGCCGGCGAGCTGCTCGGTGAGCCGGCCGAGCGGGTAGTTGGTGAATCCGCCGCTGCCGTACACCGGTACCCGGTCGTGGTGGGCGGGCAGCAGGTGGACCAGCGGCAGCCCCAGCAGTCTGGCCTTGAGGTCCCACAGCGCCACGTCGACGGCGGAGACCGCCATGGCTCCGACGCCGGGGCGGCCGGCGTTGCGGATCCGGGCGCCCATGCTGTGCCACAGCGCCGGCGGTGCGGTGACGTCCTGCCCCCGCAGCACCGGGGCGAGCTTCGAGGTGACGAACGAGGCGACGGACACGTCACCGTAGGTGTAGCCGAGGCCGGTCCGGCCGCCGGCGTGCACCCGGACCAGGACCAGGGTGGTGGAGTCCCACTCCAGCGTCCCGTCCTGCTCCTTCCCGCCGGGACCGTCGGTCGGCACCTCGAAGGCGTGGACGTCGACCGCGTCGATGCGGCACTCCTCCAGTGCCCCGCCGGCTCCTCCGGCAGCCGCGGAGTCCGTCATGAGCGCCGCCCCGGCAGGCGTCCGGCGGCCCCGCCGGCCCCGCCGGCCCCGCCGGCCCCGCCGGCCCCGGCGGGCTTCGGGCGGGCGCCCTTCGCGGCACTGCGCGCCCGCCCGGGGCCGTGAACGGCCGCCTCGGCGCCGCCCGGACAGCCGTGGACCCGTTCCGCGCACCGCTCCCGCCGGCGGTGCGGTACATGGTCGGCAACCTGTGTCATCACGCGCTCCCTCGGCCCTCCGCCTCCGGCTGTCCCGGGCCCGTCTCCGCCTGTGCCGTCTTCAGCGAGTGACCGTGCGGAGGGATGCGTAAACGGCGAGTTTGCTCCACCGGCCGGATGAGCGGGACCACAGCACGGGCCGGCTCCCTCCGCGGCCGGGTGAGCCGGGCGAGCCGCGGGGGCCTTCCGTCCACGACGCGTGACGGTGCGTTTCGGAAGGCTCGTTCCGGGTGACCCCGTAGGCCGGCAGGAACGGCGCGGCGGCTTCCGCGAGCCCGCCGGCCCGGCGCGCTGCTTCGTGCTCCCGCGGTCCGCCGGCCCCGCCGCCGGCCGAGACGACTCCGTTCCCCACGAGGAGAGGTACGCACTGTGGAACACCTCGGACAGCGCACCTGGGTGATCGCCGAAGGGTTCATCCCCGGCTCCAGCACCGGGCCGGAGGAGATGGCCAGCCACGAGACCGCGTGCATCCTCAACACCGGCGACACGGACGCCCAGGTGGAGATCACCTGCTTCTTCCCGGACCGCGAGCCCGCCGGGCCGTTCCGCGTGACCGTGCCCGCCCGGCGCACGGTGCACCAGCGGTTCAACGACTTCGCCGGGGACGGCGCGGTACCCGTCGGCTCGGACTACGCGTCGGTGCTGGTGAGCGATGTGCCCGTGGTCGTCCAGCACACCCGTCTCGACAGCCGCCAGCCGGCGAACGCCCTGCTGTCGACCGTCGCCTACGGCGCCGAGTGACGGCCGCGGAACCGCCGCCCCCCGGCCGCGGGAGGACGTCCGCCGCAGCTGCCCGGGCAGGCTCCGGCACACCACCCGGGCCGGGGCGGATCCCGCGGCCCGGGGCGGCCGGCGGGCGCGGGGGCGGGGCGCGGCGGGATGAACGGGGCCGCGCCCGGACGGGGGAACCCGCGGCGACAGGCCACGCATGGGTGCAGGCCCGCCGTGCGGGCGGGCACCCGTGACGGCGCGGTCGGAGGGCACGGTCGTCCGGGAGCCCGGGCGGGACCGCGAAGCCCCCCTGCGGAGCCGGTTCCTCTCCGGTGCCCGGCTCCTCCTGCTCTCCGCCGTGCTGCTGGCCGGGGTCGGCGCCTGCGGACGGCTCATCGGCTGGGTGGCGCTGACGACCACCGTGGGACCGACCGCGTATCTGCTGCTGGACCACCCGGACACCGTGGGCAGGCGGTTGCGGGCCGCCGTCCTCGGCCACGCCTCGGCGGTCGGCATCGGACTGGCCCTCCTGGCCGCGTTCGGCCTGTGGCACCACCCGTCGATCGTCGCCCGGCGGGGCGACACCACCGCGCAGATCGCCGCACAGGCCCTCGCGGTGGGACTGACCCTGTTCCTGCTGCACGTCCTCGACGCCCCGCACCCCCCGGCAGCCGCCACCGCGCTGCTGATCACATCCGGCATCTCCCGGCCCGGGCCGCCCCTCTACGGGATGCTGACCGGGCTGGCCCTCGTCCTGGCGATCGCCCCGCTGCTCACCGTGGCGGCCTCCGGCAGAGCGCGGAGCCGGGCCGGGGACGGATGACGGCGGCGCGCCGCCGTGGCCCGGGGGCGGGCCGGCCCGCCGCATGGGCCCCCGCGGCCCACGGGGCTCCGGGCCTGCGTGTGGCTGCGACCGGATGACGCCGGGGTTCCCGGACGCCCCGGCCGGGAAGGCGTGCGCTCTGTGGAGGAAACGGCCGATACACCGGCGGCGCCCGGCGCCGGTGACCGGCCGGACGCGGCGCTCCGGGCGCCTGGTGCCCCCGGCTCACCCGCCGGGGCACCGTGAGGGGAAAGAAGGCGAGAACGCGGTGAATCCTGTGAAGCAGGGCCTGTGAGCGGCGCGGTGGGGCGCCTGGCACACGGAGTGCGTGCGTCCCTGCGCAACAACGGACAGGCCTACGGCTACTCGGTGTCCATCACCGTGGCCATGGCCATGCTCAACGCCGAGGCCAGGGTCGCGGGTGTCGTCCACCTGATCTCCTTCGCGCTGGGTGCCGCCGCGGCCTTCAGCCTTCTGCAGGCACTGGCGTCCGGCCGGTTCCGCAAGCCGCTGGAGCCGGAGCCCAGCACGGTCACGGCCATGGGGGTCTCCCTGAGCCTGCTGTCGGTGGGCACGGCGACGCTGCTCGCCTGGGCCTGCGCCCGCTTCGTCGGCGGGGTCGCGGCCTGGCCGATGGCCTCCTTCTCCGTGTCCGTCGCCTACTTGTCCGTGGCCGGGGTGGAGCTCGCCGTGGCGGAACGGGCCCAGGCGTCCTCCCGGCACGGCGAGGAGGTGGAGCGGCAGACGGCGCGGGAGGAAGAGGAACATCACAGCGATCCCGCGCAGGAATAGGCCCGGCCGTCGTCGGCCGTCACCGGCGCCCCGGGCGCCTGCCGGGCGATCGCCGGCCCGCCGCCCCTCCGGCGCGCTGCATCCGACGCGGCGGCGGCCGCGGACCCGGCCCCGGAGAGCGGGGCCGGGTCCGGCAGCCGGGTCAGCCGGGTCAGCCGGGCCGGGCTCCGTTGCGGCGGCGAGCCGCGTCGAGGGCGCGGTCCAGCGGCCCGAGGACCGGTGCCGCCAGCTTGTTCGTGAGCTCGTTGTTGACCCAGCGGTGCGGCCGGGTCGGCGCGTACACCTGGGCGAGCTTCACCTCCGCGCCCAGCATGCGCAGCCGGGCCGGACTCAGGACTCGCCCCAGCGCGGCCAGTTCCTCCCGTTCCTCGCGTGCGGCGTGCCGGCCGACCGCGCGCCGGGCCTCGTTCAGCCGGCGCAGATACCCGCGGCCGTGCGGGCCGGTCCGCCGCAGCTCCACCAGCAGCCGCTTGGCTTCCTTCTCCTCGCGGCGCCTGCGGGCGGCCAGGTCGCGGCCGTGCCGGAGCGCCTTGCGCGCCGCGGGGTGGACGTGCGCCTCCTCGGCCGCCTCGTGCACGGCGAGCAGCCGCATCAGCCGGTCGAAGTTCCGGCGGCGGCCCGGCCCCGGCAGGGCCGCGCGCAGGAAACCGAGCCGGATCCGGCGGTGCTGACGGGTCAGGACGTCGACGACGCTTTCGCCGCCCAGCGCGCGAAGGGCCCGCAGGGGCCGGGCCGTAGCGGTCTTCCCCGCCTTCCCCGCCCTGGCGGACGTCTTCGCGGACGCCTTCGCGGCGAGAAACGACGTGGCCGCCGCGGTCGGTACACCCCTCTTGCTCAGCGTTCTCATGGGTCTCCTCACTCCCGTGCCGGGGGACGCGGACCGTGCCGGCGACGAGTACCCCGCCCCGCCGGCCCGAAGCGCGGGCGTTCCGCCGCGGGCGGGAGCGGCGGCCGGGGCTCCTCGGCCACCGGAATGGCGAACTCGTGCGGCGGGGGCGGGTGTGAACCGGCGGGAAGCGGGCACACAGCCCCACAGCGAGCACCACGGAAGGGACGGAAGGGGCAGAGCGTCATGGGCGTACGCACCTGGATCGACTCCTGGCCGGTGTACCGCCAGCTCAGGGGGACGGATCCCCTGGGCCGCGGAGCCGCCGCCAAGAGCGCGACCAGCGCGCGGCTCACCTCCCGGGTGGCGTCCGCCGACCGGGTGGTGAAGTCGGTCTGCCCGTACTGCGCCGTGGGCTGCGGCCAGAACGTCTACGTCGAGGACGATCGGGTCACCCAGATCGAGGGCGACCCCGACTCCCCCATCTCGCGCGGCCGGCTGTGTCCCAAGGGCGCGGCCAGCCTTCAGCTCACCACCGGGGGCGCCCGTGAGCACGGCGTCCTCTACCGGCGCCCGCACGGCACCGAGTGGGAGCGCCTGGACCTCGACACGGCGATGGACATGATCGCCGACCGGGTCATCGAGGCGCGCCGCAGCGGATGGCAGTGGGAGGCCGACGGGGCCCGGACCCGCCGCACGCTGGGCATCGCCAGCCTGGGCGGGGCCACGCTCGACAACGAAGAGAACTACCTGATCAAGAAGTTGTTCACCGCCCTGGGAGCCGTGCAGATCGAGAACCAGGCGCGCGTTTGACACTCCTCCACCGTCCCCAGTCTGGGGACCTCGTTCGGCCGCGGCGGCGCGACCACCTTCCAGCAGGACCTGCAGAACTCGGACTGCATCGTCATCCAGGGCTCGAACATGGCCGAGTGCCATCCGGTCGGGTTCCAGTGGGTGATGGAGGCGAAGGCCCGGGGCGCGAAGGTGATCCACGTCGATCCGCGGTTCACCCGCACCAGCGCGCTGGCAGATCTGCACGTGCCCCTGCGCGCGGGCTCGGACATCGCCTTCCTCGGCGGGATCATCAACCATGTCCTGCGGACGGAGAGCTACTTCCGCGACTATGTCGTGGCCTACACCAACGGGCCGGTCATCCTGCGGGAGGACTTCCGCGACACCGAGGACCTCGACGGCGTCTTCTCCGGCCTCGACCCCGACAGCCGCAGCTACGACAACGAGAGCTGGCAGTACGCGGGCATGGAGGTCCAGGCCGCCTCGGGCAAGCGTGACCAGATGTACGAGAAGCGCACCGGTAGCGACAGTTCGGTGACCGGCGCGGCCCGCGGCGAGGCCCACGGGTCCGGCGGGGCGGACATCGGCGCGGGCGAGCCCGAACGGGACGAGACGCTGACCGATCCGCGCTGCGTCTTCCAGGTGCTCAAGCGGCACTACGCCCGCTACACCCCCGAGATGGTCGAGCAGATCTGCGGTGTGCCGCAGGACGTCTTCCGCCGGGTGTGCGAGCTGGTGACGGAGAACTCCGGGCGCGAGCGGACCACCGCCTTCGCCTACGCGGTCGGCTGGACCCAGCACACGGTGGGCGTGCAGTACATCCGCGCGGCCGCCGTCCTGCAGAGCCTGCTCGGCAACATCGGCCGGCCGGGCGGCGGCATCCTGGCCCTGCGCGGGCACGCGTCCATCCAGGGCTCGACGGACATCCCCACCCTGTTCAACCTGCTGCCCGGCTACATCCCGATGCCCCACGCCCACGCGCAGCAGGACCTGGACACCTTCGTGCAGGCCGACGCGGCCCGGAAGGGCTACTGGGGCAACATGCGCTCCTACCTGGTCAGCCTGCTCAAGGCGTACTGGGGCGAGGCCGCCACCGGGGACAACGACTTCTGCTTCGACTACCTGCCGCGGCTGACGGGCTCCCACTCCACCTACGAGACGGCCATGGCCCAGATCGAAGGGACCTGCAAGGGCTACTTCCTGATGGGCGAGAACCCCGCCGTGGGGTCCGGCAACGCCAAGATCCAGCGCCTCGGCATGGCCGCGCTGGACTGGCTTGTCGTACGGGACTTCTCCCTCATCGAGTCGGCCACCTGGTGGAAGGACGGCCCCGAGATCGAGACGGGGGAAATGCGCACCGAGGACATCGGCACCGAGGTGTTCTTCCTGCCGGCCGCCGCGCACACCGAGAAGGACGGCACCTTCACCAACACCCAGCGCCTGCTGCAATGGCACCACCAGGCCGTCGAGCCGCCCGGCGAGGCCCGCAGCGACCTGTGGTTCACCTACCACCTCGGACGCCTCATCCGGCAGAAGCTGGCCGCCTCCACCGATCCGATGGACCGGCCGCTGCTGGACCTGACCTGGGACTACCCCACCAAGGGGCGGCACGCCGAACCCGAGGCCGAGGCCGTGCTCGCCGAGATCAACGGCCGCGACGCCGACGGGAACCCGCTGGCCTCCTACGAACAGCTCAAGGACGACGGCTCCACCGCCTGCGGCTGCTGGATCTACTGCGGGGTGTACGCCGACGGCGTCAACCAGGCGGCCCGCCGCAAACCGGGCGGGGAGCAGAACTGGGTGGCCGGCGAATGGGGCTGGGCCTGGCCCGCCAACCGCCGCATCCTCTACAACCGCGCCTCGGCCGACCCGGACGGCCGGCCGTGGAGCGAACGCAAGGCCCTGGTGTGGTGGGACGAGGCCGAGGGTTCCTGGTCCGGCCACGACGTCCCCGACTTCAAGCCCGACAAGGCCCCCGATCACCAGCCGCCGGAGGGCGCCACCGGCCCGGAGGCCCTGACGGGCACCGACGCCTTCATCATGCAGGCCGACGGCAAGGCGTGGCTGTACGTGCCCTCCGGCCTCACCGACGGCCCGCTGCCCACGCACTACGAGCCGCAGGACTCGCCGTTCCCGAACCTGCTGTACGGGCGGCAGCGCAACCCGGCACGGCACTTGCTGCAGCCGCACCCCGACAACCGCTACCAGCCCAGCGGCCGGGAACCCGGCTCGGAGGTGTTCCCCTTCGTCGCCACCACCTACCGGCTCACCGAGCACCACACCGCGGGCGGCATGTCCCGCTGGCTGCCGTATCTGGCGGAGCTGCAGCCCGAGTTCTTCTGCGAGGTGTCGCCCGAACTGGCGGCGGAACGCGGCCTGGAGCACACCGGGTGGGCCACGATCGTCAGCGCGCGCGGCGTGATCGAGGCACGGGTCCTGGTCACCGACCGCGTGGCTCCGCTGACGGTGCAGGGACGGCGGCTGCACCAGGTCGGGCTGCCCTACCACTGGGGCCCGAACGGCTACTCCACGGGAGACGCGGCCAACGAGCTGCTGCACCTGTCCCTCGACCCCAACACCCACATCCAGGAGGCCAAGGCGTTCGCCGTGGACATCCGGGCCGGCCACCGCCCCCGCGGCCCGGCCGCCCGGGACCTGGTGCGGGACTACCGGGCCCGGGCCGGTATCGACGAGCACACCGGCACCGAGCCCTGACCGCGAGGGGGCGTCTCCGGACGCCTCTGGAGGGCAGGCGCGTGGGGGCGCGCGGGAGAGGACGCCCCTGAGGGGGCGCGCGCTCAGCGCAGCACGACGGAGTGCGCGCCCCTCGGCACCAGTTCTCCCACCACGGGGGCGCCGGGCACCTCGCCCGCCACCAGCAGCCCGCCCGAGGTCTGCGCGTCGGCCAGCAGCAGGCGCGTCCCGTCTCCGGTGTCCCCGAAGTCGGTGAACGGTGCCACCCAGTCCAGGTTGCGCCGGGTGCCGCCGCTGACATAGCCGTCCCGCACGGCTTCCCGGGCCCCGTCCAGATACGGGACGGCCGCGGTGTCGATCACGGCGGTCACCTCCGAGGCCCGGGCCAGCTTGTGCAGATGGCCCAGAAGGCCGAAACCGGTGACATCGGTGGCGCAGCGCGCCCCGGCCGCCAGGGCCGCGGCCGAGGCGTCCCGGTTGAGGGCCGTCATCGTGGCCACGGCCTGCTCGAACCGCTCGCCGGTGGCCTTGTGCCGGTTGTTCAGGACGCCGAGGCCGAGCGGCTTGGTGAGCGACAGCGGCAGGCCGGGCCGGCCGGCGTCGTTGCGCAGCAGCCGTTCCGGGTCCGCCACGCCGGTGACGGCCATGCCGTACTTGGGTTCCGGGTCGTCCACGCTGTGTCCGCCGCCCACGTGGCAGCCCGCCTCGGCGGCGATGTCCAGGCCGCCGCGGAGGACTTCGCGCGCGAGGTCGAACGGGAGCACGTCGCGCGGCCACGCCAGGAGGTTGACGGCGACGACCGGGCTGCCGCCCATCGCGTACACGTCCGACAGGGCGTTGGCCGCGGCGATGCGGCCCCAATCGTAGGGGTCGTCGACGACGGGGGTGAAGAAGTCGGCGGTGGTGACCACCGCCCGGGCCGGGGCGCCGCCCGGCGCGGGCAGCGACACGACGGCCGCGTCGTCGCCGGTGGCGAGCCCGACGAGGAGCGGAGCGCCCGCCGCCTCCGGCGCCGGCCCGGTCAGGCCGCCGAGCACGTCCTCCAGTTCACCGGGCGGGATCTTGCAGGCGCAGCCTCCGCCGTGGGCGAGCTGTGTGAGCCGTACGGGGGTGTCGCTCGCGAGGGTCATGTCTGGTCCTTCCGGTGGGGTGCCGGGTCGGTGGGATTACGGGTCGGTGGGATTACGGGTCGGTGCGGGTGTCCGGGCCGGGTGCCCGGGGCAGGCGCCCGAGGTGCCGGAGCCCGGGGGCCAGGAGTGCCCGAGCCCGGGGAAGCGGGCCCCGGGAAGGGCGCGGCCCGGGGAGGGCGCGGTCCCGGAGCCCGGGGACCGGGACTGCCGGAGCCCGGAGACCAGGCCTGCCGGAGCCCGGCGAAGCGGGCCCCGGGAAGGGCGCGGCCCGGAGAGGACGCGGCCCCGGAGCCCGGGGAAGCGGGCCGGGGGAGGGCGCGGTCCGGGGATGGTCGAAGTCGGCTGCCGGGCGGCGGGGTTGCGGTGGCCGGCGCCCGCGGGCCGTCCGGTAGCCTGTGCGGGCGGTGGAGGCGTGTGGGTGCCTGGTGGCCCTCCCGGTCTTCAAAACCGAGGTGTCCGAGGATCTCGGGCAGGCGGGTTCGATTCCCGTCCGCCTCCGCTCCCCGCACCGGTCCGGGCGTCTCTCCGCGCACCGGTCCCCGCGCCGGTCCGCGCATCACTCCCCGCGCCGGTCCGCGTACCGGTCCCCCCATCCGCCCGCGCACCGGTCCCCGCATCGCTCCCCGCGCCGGTCCGGGCATCGCTCCCCGCGCCGGTCCGGCAGCGCCGGTGCCGGTCGTCCACCCGTTCGGTGTGGCCCCGGGCGTCCAGGTACTCCAGCAGCGGCACGGCCACGCGGCGCGTCGTGCCGAGGGCCTTGCGGGCCTCGCTCAGGGTGAACGGCTGCGGCAGTCCGCGCAGGATCCCGGCGGCCCGGTCGTCGGCTCCGGGCAGCAGCAGGATGCCGTCGCCGACCCGCAGCAGCGCGCCCGCCGCCACCGCGGCGGCCACCGCCTTGCGGTCCAGCCCCAGTTCGGCCTGCCGGCCGGCCTCCGGGGCGCCGAACGGTGACACCTCCAGTTCCCGGCGCAGGGCCTCGACGGCCTCCCGGAGGGGCGGTGGAAGGACGGGCCCCTCGCTCGCGGGCCCGTACAGCCGCCCCTGAACGCTCCGCAGCCGCCCGTCGCCGGGGCTCCCGGCCAGCGCGTCGACGAGGGCCCGGTCGGGCAGGCCGAGCAGGTGCCGGGCCGCCTCGGCGGGCAGGCCGGGATCCAGCGGGTGCCGTTCCGCATGCCGTTCGACCTCGGCGGCCAGCCGGTCCCGCAGGGCCGCCCAGTGCGCCGGTTCGGCCAGCCAGTCCCCGGCCACGGGCGGGGCCGCGGCGGGCACGCCCATGGCCGCCAGTTCGGAGCGGCGGACGAGCCGGCGCCGCCGCAGCTCCGCCGCGGCGTCCGGGCGGCCGCTCATGGCCGCCAGTTCGGCGGCCCTGGCCCGGGCGGCGCCGCGCCGTCCCAGCCGCGGCGGCCGCACGTCCAGGACCGTCACGCCGCAGGGCGCGCGCCGCCCACCCGGGTCGCGCAGAACGGCCCGGTCACCGACCCGCAGGGGCAGCGGCCGGGCCGGGGTGAGGCGGGCGGTGTCCGCGCCGAGCGGCCGCACGGTCACGGGGACCGCGGCGGTGCCGATGTGCAGGGTGGCCGTCCGCGGCAGTTCCCCGGCCGGCGTTCCGCCGATCCGCACGTCGGTCAGGGTGACGGGCAGCCAGCGGTCCGGTGTCAGCAGCACCTGGCCGCGGCCGAGTACGTCCTTGGGTGCGCCGTGGACGTTCACCGCCACCCGGGCCACGCCGCCGGCCTCGGAGCGGTCCCTCTGCAGGCACTGCAGCCCGCGCACCCGCACGGCCGTCGTGCCGTCCCCCGTCACCAGCCGGTCTCCGGTCCTGATCGTGCCCGCGCCCAGGGTGCCGGTGACGACCGTGCCGCGGCCGCGCACGGTGAAGGCGCGGTCCAGCCACAGCCGGACGTCCGCGTCGGCGGGCGGGTCGGGCAACGCGTCGGCCAACCGGGCCAGTTCGGCGCGGAGCCGGTCCAGCCCCCTGCCGGTGACCGCGCTCACCGCGACGGAGGGCACCGCGCCCAGGGAGGTGGCGGCCAGGCGTTCCGTGGCGTCCGCCCGCACGGCCTCGGGATCCGCCAGGTCGCTGCGCGTCACGGCGAGCACGGCGTGCCGCACCCCGAGCGCGTCCAGGATCTCCAGGTGCTCCTGCGACTGCGGCTGCCAGCCCTGGTCGGCGGCCACCACGAACAGCACGGCGGGCACGGGGCCGACGCCGGCCAGCATGGTGGCGACGAACCGCTCGTGCCCCGGCACGTCCACGAAGGCGATGTGCTCCCCGGCGGGGCCGCGCGGGCCGCGCGGGCCGACGGGGTCCCCGGAACCGCCGGTGACGGGCGGGCCGGGCGGATCCAGCCGGGTCCACACGAACCCGAGGTCCAGGGTCAGCCCCCGGCGCCGCTCCTCCTCGAACCGGTCGGGCTCCATCCCCGTCAGCGCCCGCACCAGGGCCGACTTTCCGTGGTCGACGTGTCCCGCGGTGGCCACTACCCGCATTCCGCCCGCCTCCCCGCCGCCATGGCCGACCGGACCGCCCCGGCCAGCCGTTCGTCGTCCTCCTCCGGCACCGCCCGCAGGTCGAGCAGGCACCGCCCCGCCTCCAGGCGGCCCACCACGGGGACGGGCCCGGTGCGCAGCGCGGCCGCGTACCGTTCCGGCAGCGACAGGGCGGCGCCGGGCAGCGTCACACCGGGAGCACCGCCGCCGCCGACCGTCGCGGCGCTCTCGACGGCCCGTACGTCCAGGCCCTCGGCGCCCAGCGCGGCGGCCAGCCGCTCGGCGCGGCGCATCAGGGCGGACGGATCGGCGGCCAGCGCCTCCCCGGTCGGTGTGCCGGGCCCGGTCAGCGTCGCCTCCAGGGCGGCCAGGGTGAGCTTGTCGACCCGCAGGGCGCGGGCGAGCGGATGCCGGGACGCGGCACGGACCAGGTCCTCCGTGCCGAGGAGCAGTCCGCACTGGGGTCCGCCCAGCAGCTTGTCGCCGCTCGCGGTGACGAGCGAGGCCCCCGCCCGCAGCTCCGTCGCGGCATCGGGCTCCCCGGGCAGCAGCGGATGGGGGGCCAGCAGTCCCGAACCGGTGTCGACGACGACCGGGACGCCCAGCCGGGCGATTTCGGCGGTGCCCGGGACGCGGGTGAAGCCGGTGATCCGGAAATTGGAGGGGTGCACCTTGAGGATGAACGCCGTCTCCGGGCCCACGGCAGCGGCGTAGTCGGCCGCGGTGGTGCGGTTGGTGGTCCCCACCTCGCGCAGCCGGGCTCCGGTGGAGACCAGGAGATCCGGCAGGCGGAAGCCGTCCCCGATCTCCACCATCTCGCCCCGGCTGATGACGATCTCCCGCCCCGCGGCCAGCGCGGTGGCCGCCAGGACCAGCGCGGCGGCGCCGTTGTTGACGACGTGCGCGGCGGCGGCCGCCGGCACCTCCGCGAGGAGGGCCGCCAGGGCGGTGCGGCCCCGGCGGGCCCGCACCCCGGTCGCCAGGTCCAGCTCGACATCCGTCGGCCCGGCGGCCTCCCGCACCGCCCGCCGGGCGGCCGGTGACAGCGGTGCCCGGCCGAGGTTGGTGTGCAGCAGCACTCCGGTGGCGTTGATCACCGGCCGCAGACCGCTCGCCGTGCGCGGGAGCAGGGCGACCGCCGTATCGGCCACCTGCTCCGGCGGCACCCGCCCGTCCCGGGCCCGGGCCTGGGCCCGGTGGACGGCCGCCTTCACCGGTGCCGGACCGAGCCGGTCCGCGGCCGCCAGCAGACGGGGGTCCCGCAGCACCGCGTCGGTGCGGGGGATCCGCCGCCGGGTGTCCGCCACGGCCCCGTCCGGCACGGCCCCGTCCGGCACGGCCCCGTCCGGCACGGCCCCGTCCGGCACGGCCCCGTCCGGCACGGCCCCGTCCGGCACGACCCGGTGCGGCACGGCTCCGTCCGGCACCGCCCGCTCCGGCACCGCCCCATCCGGCACCGCCCGCTCCGGCACCGCCCCATCCGGTGCCTCCCCCTCGCGGCCGGCATGGGCGGCCCCGCGTCCGCGGCCCGGTGCCCGAACCCCCCGCTGCGCGGCTGTGACCCGCTGGTCCACTGATCCCTCCATTCCGGCCCGGCCCGTCCCGTCCTCGCCCGGGGAACGTTCATCGTCTCCCGGCGCCCCCGGCCGCCCGCCGGACACGCCGGACACCGCGCCGTGCGGCAACGCGCCTGCCGCAGGGCGCGGCGCGGGCCCGTACCCGGAGGTTCCGGGCCGCGGCGTCCGGTTCCGGAGCCGCGGAGGCGACGGCGCGGCCGCTTCCCGCCGATCCGCTCGGCTACCCGGATGCCGCCTCCATAAGCCCTTGTCCTCGACAAGCCCTGGTGCGATCGCCTCCAAAGGCACAAGGGTCTTCGGCACTCCGCTCCGAGCCCGCCGGAGGAGCGGACGACTCGCGACCGGCCACGGGCTCCGCAGCCCGGACGCCCGGACGCCCGGACGCCCGACGCCCCGTCAGCTCCTGGGCGGCCGGGGGCCCGGAGCCGGTGCGGTGCCGCCCGAGCGGGCCGCTCACCCGGAGCGGTGCGGCCGGTGCGTACGCTGGGCGGCGTGCAGTTGCTACCGACACCCGTCCGCCGGCTCGCCGCCTGGTGCGCCGTGATCCTGCTGGTCTCCGGGGTCGTCTACATCGCGATCCGGCTGATCGAGGTGTTCCGGCCGGCGGTCGTCCCCGTGCTGCTCGCCGTGCTCGGCACCGCGCTGCTGCTCCCCCTGCACCGGCGGCTCGTGAAGGCGAAGGTCAACCGCTCCGTGGCCGCGGGGCTCACGTGCGCCGCCGTCCTCGGCGCGGTCGGCGGTGCCGGGTACGTCGTCACGATCGCGCTGGTCGACACCTGGGACCAGATCGTCGCCTCCCTGCGCAGGGCGGTGCTGGACCTGGCCGATCAGTTCGGCGCGTCCGGGACCTCGCTGGAGGACCTCGCGGCCAACGCCGTGGACATGCTGGGCCGATTCGGCGGGACGGCCGCCTCCGGTGTCGTCACCGGGGTCAGCTGGGTCGTCCAGGCGCTCGGCATGGCGGTGCTCGCGCTGCTGCTGTTCTTCTTCTTCCTGCGCGACTCCGACCGGGCCGCCGGCGCTCTGCGCTCGCTCGTCCCGCACGGCAGCGCCGACCTCGTCGAGGCGATGGCCCGCAGGGCCTTCGAGGGCGTCGAGGGGTTCATGCGGGGCACCACCGTGGTGGCGCTCATCGACGCGGTCTGCATCACCGCGGGGCTGCTGGTCCTGCGCGTGCCGGGGGCCCTCGGGCTCGGCGCCATCGTCTTCATCGGTTCCTACGTCCCCTATCTCGGTGCCTTCACCTCCGGGACGGTGGCCGTGCTGGTCGCTCTCGCCGACCGGGGTCTCGCCATCGCGCTGTGGGCGCTGGGAGTGGTGCTCGTGGTGCAGACACTGGAGGGGAACATCTTCCAGCCGATGGTCCAGAGCCGGACCGTGCGGATGCATCCCGCCGTCGTCCTCGTGGCGCTCACCGCGGGCGCCGCCGTGGCCGGGATCGTCGGCGTGCTGCTCGCCGTACCGGTCACGGCGGCGGCGTTCGGGATCAGCCGCGAGCTGCGCACGCGGTACGCGTCGTCGCCGGACCGGCCTCCTGCCGGGCCCTCCGCCGAGCCGTCCGGGGGTGCGTAGGGCGGGCGTCCGGGCGGGCGTCCTGGACCAGGAGGCGGGCCGCCGCGGGCGCGTAGCGCGGGCCACGCGTGAACGGCTCGCAGCGCCCCGCCACCGGCGCACCGGCTGACCGGCGCTGCGCGCCGCGGGGCGTGTTCCCGCCGCGGGGACCGGGGACCGGCCTGCCCTCCCCCGCGGTCCCGCTGCCGTCACGCGGCGCCGGTCGAACGGTTCACCGCGGCGGCGACGGCGGTCTCCCCCCGGCCGGCGGCGGCCGGCGCGGCACCGGCGGTGGAGTCGCTCACGGCGCGGGATCGCCGCCCGGACCCAGCAGGGCGTTCAGCTCGGCGTAGGGCGGGGCGCCGGCCCCGAAGGTGAAGGTGCCCCGCTCCCTGATCTCGTTCCCGGCCCGGAGCAGCGCGCCGAGCGCGGCCCGGGCCATCGACGAGCCGACGCTGATCCGGCGGGCGCCGAGCTGTCCGAGCTCGGTGACGGACAGCCGCAGGGGCCCGCCCATCAGGACGTTCACGGGCTTGCCCACGGCGGAGCACACCGCTCGCACGGCGTCGGCGTCCGGGAGGGCCGGGGCGTACAGGACGTCGGCGCCGGCCTCCTCGTAGGCCCGCAGGCGGCGGATGGTGTCGTCCAGGTCCGGCCGGCCCTGGAAGAAGTTCTCCGCGCGTGCCGTCACGGTGAAGGGGAAGTCCAGCTCGCGGGCGGCGGCGACGGCCGCGGCCACGCGCTCCACCGCTTCCCCGATCGGGCGGACCGGGTCGTCGGGCCGCCCGGTCGAGTCCTCGACGGAGCCGCCGACCAGGCCGGCGGCCGCGGCCAGCCGGATGGTCTCGGCGACCTCACCGGGTGTCCGGCCGAAGCCGCTCTCCAGGTCGGCGGTGACCGGCAGCGGCGTCGCGGCGGCGATGGAGCGGGCGTTGGCGAGGATCTCGTCCCGGCCGACCGCGTTCGCGCCGTCCGGCCGGCCGAGGGTGTAGGCGAAGCCGGCACCCGTGGTGGCGAGGGCCGCGAAGCCCATCCCGGCCAGCAGGCGGGCGGTGCCCGCGTCCCAGGGGTTGGGGACGACGAAGGGCCGCGGTCCGGTGTGCAGGGCCCGGAATTCGGTGGCCTTGCGGTGCTGCTCGTCAGCGGAGCGGCTCATGCCGGTTCCTCCCGTGATACGCGTCCGTGGACGGGGACAGGGCTCGGATCACTGTGGCATGTCCGCCCGCGCCGGGCGCTCGTCGCGCCGCTCCCTCCGTGCTCCTCCGCCGGCGCCTCATCCGCGGGCGCCCGGGGTCCCGTCCGCCGCGGCGGTCTCCGCGACGGGCCCGGGTGGCTGCGCGGGAGCAGCCGGGGCAGCAGGCGCCGCCGGCCGCCGGGACGGAAGCCGGGAGACGGCCACACCGGCCAGGCAGACGGCGCCGCCCAGCAGGGTGAGCCAGCCGGGCACTTCCTCCAGCGTGATCCAGGACATCAGCACGACGGCCGCGGGGACGGCGTAGGTCGTGGCGCCCAGCTTCCCGGCCGTCGTCCGGGCCAGCGCGTACGCCCAGGTGCTGAAGGCCAGCGCGGTGGGGAAGAGGCCGAGGTAGACCAGGTTGAGCGTCGCCGTCAGCGGGGCCTCGGGCAGCTCCGCCAGCAACTGGCCGCCGAACGGCAGGCACACGGCGGCGCCGGTGAAGCATCCGAAGGTGGTCACCTGCATCGGGCTCGCCCAGCGCAGCGCCGGCTTCTGGGCGACCACCCCGGCGGCGTAGGTGAGGGCGGCGGCCAGGCAGAGCAGCACACCTGTCAGGGACGACGGCCCGCCTCCGGACATCGACAGGCCGACCAGCGCGGCCCCCGCGAACGAGACGGCCATTCCGGCCAGCAGCAGCGGCGGGAACCCTTCCTTCAGGAGCCAGCCGCTGAACAGGGCGATCAGCACGGGGCCGATGTTGACCAGCAGGGACGCCGTCCCCGCGTCCACCATCTGCTCGCCCCAGTTCAGCGCGACCATGTAGACGCCGAACCACAGCACGCCGGACGCCGCGATCCCCGGCCAGGCCCTGCGGTCGGGCAGCGTGCCGCGTTTGATCAGAAAGACACAGCCGAGCGCCAGCGAGGCGATCAGCAACCGCCCCAGGGCGAGCGCGCCCGGAGCGTAATGCTCTGCCGATGCGCGGATGGAGACAAAGGCCGACGCCCACAGCACCACCGTCACGGCCGCCGCTGCGAGGGCACGGCGATCGGTCCGGGTGCCGCCGGTCGCGTGATCCATACGCGCACGGTACCCGGCAGCAGTGTCACGCACCTGACATTTTCCTTCCCGGCCGTTCCCGTCCCCTTCCAGGGCTCTTCCGCCTCCGAACCGCGAGTTCCCGCGCCGGCGGCGTTGCGCGGGGCAGCAGTCGCCGTTCCCCTCGCCGTTCTCCGGGGGGGGCACACTTCTTCACTCTCCGTGTCCGCGCCCCGCACGCGGCCGACCACACCGGGTCGCGTCCGGCCCCGCGGAGCGGCCCGCCGGAAGCCCTTCGGAGGGCGCTCCCGGCCAGCGGATTTCGCTGATCGGCTTCGCGCCGTCACAATGGCCGTGGCGTCTCCGTCAACCGCGGGGGAGGGACCCGTCTCTCTCCGCCCCAACACGCTCTTGACCTGCGCGATCGCACGGTTTTTGATGTGTGTGCCGGGCGGACGCCTTGGACCTGAATGCCGGAATTGATCGCCCTCCGCGTGGGATGTGGCGGAAGGAGGGCGAACCGTGAACGTTTCTGCGCGTGCAGAGGTTGAGAAGTTTCTGCTGGGCGACAGGTTTTCTTGTCTGGCCGGGCGGTCCGCCTGGCGTCAGGGCGGCATCACACACCGTCACTACGAGCGGTTCGGCGGCGGCGAGTCCGCCCGCCTCCTGGCCCTCGACCTCGAAGCGTTCGTGGGGTCCGCCGACTGGGGCTCCCGCTCCTTCACCAGTTTCATCGCCACCTTCGAGGGCCCGCGCGACCTGGACGAGGCCGGATTCGAGCAGCACCTCTGGCAGCAGCTCCAGGAACTCCACGAGCAGGACGCGGAAACCTACCGCTGGGCCCCGGGCTACTCCTCCGACGCCCAGTCCGGTGAGTTCGCGTTCAGCGTCGCTGGGCACCCCTTCTTCGTGATCGGGCTGCACCCCAACCACGTCCGGCTCGGCCGGCGCCCGCCGTTCCCCATGCTGGCCTTCAACTCCCATGTGCAGTTCCAGCGGATCAAGGCCGCGGGGATGTGGGACCGGCTGGCCGACAAGATCCGCAAGCAGGACATCAAGCTGCAGGGCGACATCAACCCCAATCTCCAGGAGTACGAGCAGCTGTCCGAGGCCCGGCGCTACTCCGGCAGCCGGAAGCCGGCCGACTGGCAGTGCCCCTTCCGGGCCCGGAGCGGCGTGGAGACCGGGCCCGGCACCGCCGAGGACACCGGCACGGACACCGGTCCGGCGGTACCGCGCATCCCGTACCAGCCCGCCACTCCCGAGTCGCCCGTGGCCCCCGCGGCCATGGTCTGAGCCTCGCCGCCCCCGTACGGAACGGCGGACACGGAAGCCCCTGCCGCCCGGCCGCCCTGCCGGCAGGCCGGCAGGCGGGCAGGCGGGCAGGCGGAGCGACGGGCAGGCCGCGGCCCCGGTGCGGGACGGCGCTGTGCCGGCCCGCGCCACTCGTCCGGAACCGGGCCCGCGGCAGGCGGGTCTGTGGTGTCCTGCTCCGCGTGGACGCCACTCTCCCGACTCTCATCGCCGTGATCGGAACCCTGCTCGGTTCCGCCGTGACGCACTTCTTCCAGCGCACCGCCGACCGCCGCGCCCAGGACTTCGCCGCCGCGCAGCAGCTGCGGGCCGAACGCATGCAGGTCTACAGCGACTTCGCCGGGGCCGTGGCCGACTTCCGGCGCGGACAGTACGACCGGTGGCACCGCCGGGACGAGGACCCCGACGGCCCGGCGCACTTCGAGGCCCGCCTGGAGGCCCACCGCCTGCGCGGCACGGCCCTGCACGCGCTGTTCCGCGTCCAGCTCACAGCCAGCGCGGCCACGGTGGTGGAGGCGGCCCGCCACGCCTACGAGCTGACCTCGGAGATCCCCCGGGCCGGGTCCAAGGCGGAACTCAGCGCCCAAGGGGGCCGGGCCAAGGACGCGTTGGAGTCCTTCATCGTCCTGGCGTCGTCGGACGTCCGGTGAAGGGGCCGGCCCACGGACCCCCGGCCGCGGCTACCGGCTACCGGCTACCGCGTCGTCCGCTGCGGATGAAACCGGACTCGGCGTTGCCCCGGGTGCTGCCCACTCGCCGCCGGGCCGGCCGGAGAGCCGCCGGCGCCGCCGTACAGCAATCACCCGGTAACCAGGTGGCGCGCCCTGGGTTCCGGGTCCGCCCTATGCTGGCGTATCGATGAACACCCGACAGCGGTACCGCGATTTCGCCGCGCAGGAAGCCGGGGGCCACTCAACGACCTACGTGGAACTGGCGGAAGGGATCGCTGCCGACCCCGAGCTGCCGGCCCTCATCGATCTGCTCCCGCAACCCAAGCGCCAGCCCAACCTCCTGCTGGCATCCGTGAGATTCCTCGGTGGACCAGTCACCGGCTATTCGGCCTTCAGGACCTGGACCATCGGTCACTGGCCACGGGTACGCGCGACGATTCTGGAACGGCGCACACAGACGAACGAACCCGGTAGATGCGCCTCCCTGCTGCCCGTGCTCGCCGGGCTTCCCCAGCCGCTCGCGCTGATCGAGGTGGGAGCCTCCGCCGGGCTCTGCCTGTACCCGGATCGATACCGCTACGTCTACGACGGGCGGACCCGCATCGGGTCCGACACGAGTCCCGTCACGCTCACCTGCGAAACACGAGGAGAGGTGCCACTCCCCGCGGTGCCGCCCGAGGTCGTCTGGCGGGCCGGCATCGATCTGCATCCATTGGACGTGCGCGATCGCGAGGACGTGCGTTGGCTGGAGTGTCTCATCTGGCCGGGGCAGACCCGCCGGCTGCGCACACTCCAAGGCGCCGTCGAGGTGGCCGCGGCGGAGCCGCCGCTGCTGATCCGCGGCGATCTCAACGAAGCGGTCCGGGAGCTGCTGGCGCGGGCGCCTGCGGGGGCCACGCCTGTGGTGTTCCACAGCGCCGTGCTGAACTACTTGTCCGCCCCGGAACGCGAGGCATTCGCCGAGACGGTGCGTGGCGAACACGCGCATTGGATCTCCAACGAGGCCGTTGGGGCGCTGCCCTCGGTCCAGCAGCGCCTGCACCACCCTGTTCCGCAGGACCGGCTGATGTTCGTCCTGGCAATGGACGAGGAGCCGCTTGCACTAACAGGACCGCACGGCCAGCGGCTGGAGTGGCTCAACGGACCATAGCGCGGCATGACCCGCGGGCATTCGTACCCGGACGGACACCGCCCGGGCGGTGCGGGTCCGGGCGGCCGCCGCGGGTTCCACGCTGTTGTGGATCGCTGCCCGGGAGCTGCCGGCCGAAGATGTGTGCAAGGGCACCTGGCTGGTCCAGCGGCGCCAGGGTTCAGCGGAGCCGCGCGATATAGATCGTGCAGGAGGCCGTGTTGCCCTGGAGGGGGTTGTCGAAGGTGACGATCCGCGCCTCGGTCTCCGGGAACACCCGCGCGAGCGCGGAGCGGAAGTCCTCACTCGGCCGGTCGTTCGACCAGAGCGCGAAGACCCCGCCGGGGTGCAAATGCGCCGCAAGTGCGCGCAGACCCCCGGGCCGGTAGAAGTCCGCGTGGGCCGGGTGCAGCACATGCTCCGGCGAGTGGTCGATGTCCAGGAGCACGGCGTGGAAACGGCGGCCGGGCGCCTCGGGATCGAAGCCGTCCGCGCCGGCCGCCCCCGCGAAGAAGTCACCCTGGACGAGACGGCAGCGCGGGTCCGAGGTCAGGCGCTCACCCAGCGGCACCAGCCCTTCGCGGTGCCACTCGACGACCGCGTCCAGGGCCTCCACGACCAGCAGCGAGCGGACGCGCTCGTCCTTCAGCGCCGCGTCGGCGGTGTACCCGAGACCGAGGCCGCCGACGACGACGTCCAGTTCGCCGCCCGCGCACGACGCCAGGCCGAGGTCGGCGAGGGCGGTCTCCCCCGCCGTGAACATACTCGACATCAGCCACTCGTCGTTGAGCTTGACCTCGTACACATCGGCGTCCGAGGCGGGATGGCGGCGGCGGCGCAGGCTGATCTCCCCCATGGGCGTCGGACGCCAGTCGAGTTCCTGGAATCTCGCGCTCATGGGCTCGCTCTCCTGGGTCCGGGGCCCCGAGGGCCCGTTGGGGTGTGCCGGTTCCGGTTCCGTACCGTGCCGTGCGGTGCCGTGCGGTGCCGCGCCGCGCCGTGCGGTGCCGCCGCGCCGTGCGGTGGCGGTGCCACGGGAACGACGACGGGTGGACATGATCCTCCCCCACGTGCGGAGAACGGCGCAGCCGGCACCACCCGAAAATGCCGGGCTTTTGAGGGTCACCCGGGCCCGGGGACCCCAGCCCGGGGACCCCGGGCCCCTCCCCGCTAGGGCCGGGAGGGCGACGGAGCGTCGCCGCCGTCCCGTACGGTCACCGGTTCCGCCGCGGGCAGCCGCAGGGACGGGCCCTCGTCGAGCGCGAGCACCACGGCGAGCCCGCCGGAGGCGTACGGTTCGCCGCGAACGGCGCGGACGGTGCGCCACCCGTCCCGGACCCGTACGCGCTGCCCGGCCCGGACCGTCACGGCCGCGACCTCCGCACCTTCCAGGCCCAGCTCGTACCGGGCCTGCTCCAGACACCCGACTACATCCGGGCCGTCACCGTGGCGTCGCGGCAGTGGCAGACTGCGGACGAGATCGAGAAGTTCGTCCGTGTGCGTCTCGCCCGTCAGGAACGCTTGACCGGCAACTCTCCTCTGCGGTTCTGGGCTGTTCTCTCGGAGGCCGTTCTCGTCCAGCAAGTCGGCGGTCCCGAGGTCATGAGGGCGCAGTTGCGGCATCTCCTGGCCGGCTCCGAGCGTCCCAATGTGACGGTCCAGATCCTGCCGTTCTCCCGTGGCGCGCATGCGAGTATGTTCGGCCCGTATGTAGTACTGGGCTTTCCCGAGGACGGGGCGCTCGACGTGGTGCTGGCCGACAATCCGACCGGCTCGATGTGGTTCGGACGGGAGGCAGAAGTCGCCCGGTACCGGGAGCTGTTCGACGCCGTGCGCACGACGGCGCTGTCCCCGGTGGAGTCCCGTGCCGTCATCCAACGCCGGGCCAGGGAGCACAGACCATGAAGAGCGCAGTCCGCAGCACGCCGGATCTGTCAGGCGCGATGTGGCACAGCAGCACCTACAGCGGCGGCAACAACGAGTGCGTGGAGGTCGCCGGGAACATCCCCGGCACCGTCCCCGTCCGCGACAGCAAGCGCCCCGGCGGCCCCGTGATCCGCTTCAGCCCGACCGCCTGGAACGCGTTCCTCGACCAACTGCGGTGACGCCCGTCGGGCCGCGCGGGCACGGGTGGCCGGGACGGATGTGTTGATCTCGCCCTGACGTCAAGGGATCGAAGCGAGTGGCGGCTGCCGTTCGCCCCCGGGTGCTTGGACGGGGCCCGCTCCCCGGGCAGAGGCGGTCACCGCCCGGGAGGAGCCGGGCGGCGGGCACGCCGTGGAGTTGGATCAGCATCTCGTGGGAGCGGGCGAGGGCGATGTCGCCTCCCGGGCCCGGGGAGGCGGTGCCGGACCCGCGGGTGGTGTGGGGCCCGCCCCAACAGCCGGGCGCGGGCCGGGGTGCGGACGGTGCGGAGGTTGACCGCGTAGTCGCTGAGGCACAATCCGGTACGGCGAAACCGCCATTCGGCGGTCCCGTGAACCGGGGTGGGGATGTCCCCCCACCCCGGCGGATGTCACGGCCGCTGCGGGGCCGGTCAGTCCTCCCTGCCGTCAGTCCTCGTCGTCCTCCTCCCACAGGCCCTGTTCCTTGAGCTGCTGGACGTGGATCTTGATTGGCGGTTCCGGGTCCGGGTCGGAGGGGCGGGGGCTCTCGGGGCCGTCCGGGCCGACGCGCACCAGGCGTTCGACCCGGGCCACCCGGTAGCGCACGCCTGCCACCGTCACTTCGTCCAGGCGGCCGGAGGAGATGCGGCCGGCGGCGGCCGCGTACTCTGCGCGCAGTTCCGGGGTCAGCTTCCGCAGCTGCGGGAAGAACGGGCCGCGCCAGTGGGTGGCCAGCCCGTCGCGGGCGGCCTGCGGAGTGGTCGAGGTGCCGTCCGATTCGGGCCGCCAGTGGCCGTCCGAGTCCTCGGCGATCATGAAGGTCGGGGGGAGGAGCACGCCTCCGGGGTGCGTCCGCGCGGCGCGCAGCGAGTCGGCGCGGATGTCCGGCGGTACGGTGCCGGCCGCGCGGACCATGCCCAGCAGTTCGGTCTTGAGGATGCCCTCGGACATGCCGGTGGCGGTGGTCGTGTCGATCACGAAGCCGGCGGACGGGTCCGGGATCTCGCCGGACTCGCCGGGCGCGGCCGGGTCCGGGTCGGAGGGCCGCGGCGGTTCGGGGCCGTCCGGGCCCATGCGGATGAACCGCTCCGCCCGGACGACGCGGTAGCGGACGCCCAGGACGGTCATCTCGTCGAGCGGCTCCCAGTCCAGCCGTTCGGCGGCCCGCAGGCACTCGTCCCGCGCGGCCTCGTCACCGGCCTGTTCCGCGTCCCGGGCCGTCAGGCGGAAGTGCGCGCCGAGGCCGTCGCGCGAACCCTGGGGTGCCGTGTCGCAGAAGTAGGGGCGGAGTTCCCAGCCGCCCTGCTCGCGTTCCCGCGCGATCCCGAACACCGGCGCGCCGGCCGAGCGGATCTCCGGGTACGTCTCTCGCGCCTCCCACGCCTCCAGGTCCGCCATGGCCGCGACGGGGCTCTCCAGCGCGGTCACTCGGACGGTCCGGTACGCGGGGTTCTGCTCGTCATACTGAGTCACGGGCTCAGCATGGACGCGGTGCCGGGGAGCCGGCTGCCGGATCGGGCCGCTGTCCCCCGTACTGCTGGATTCTGTCGGACACCTGTCCTATTCCGGTGTGCCGCGGGCCGGTTCCGCGGGAGTGGCGTGCCGGGTGCCCGGCACCTGGGTAACCCGCGGTCACGCCGTGACGGCAGTGAGCTCCGCCCGGCCTTCGGTGGAACCACCGGAAGGCCGGGCGGAGCTGTCATCGCGGGGCCGCCCCGGCCGGGGAGCGACGGCGGGCGCGCGGGGCGGGGACCCGGCCGGCCGGACGGTCAGGTAACCGGCCGGCCGGGCCGTCGGTGCGGGCCGCTCAGCCGGCCGTGCAGCCGCCGACCCGTGGTTGCGACCAGTTGCCGTTGGCCATCACGGTGAACCCGAAACTCGTCGAGGAGCCGGACGACAGCGTGCCGTTGCCGTTCGGCTTCATCGTCATGACCGTGCCGCCGCCGCTCCAGCTGGGGGTGCCGTTCCACGTGGTGGAGACGCTCTGCGGCGAGGTGAGATTCACGGTGACCGTCCAGTCGTTGATCGTGCCGCCGTTGGCGGTGACCGTCACCCGGCCGTTGAAGCGGTCGCCCCAGCGGTTGGTCTCGGCGTACGTCGCGGTGCAGGTGGCCCCGGTGCCGCCGCCACCGCCACCGCCGCCACCGCCGGAGCTGCTGCCGCCGAGGGCCGACAGGACGGCGTTGTACGCCGGCTTCTTGTTGTAGTTGCCGTCGAAGAGCAGCGGGTTCTGCTCACTGCGCCAGGAGTACTTGTCGGTGACTCCCCAGACCGTGATGCCGGTGCAGCGCTCGACGGCCAGGCAGGCCTGCACCACACGGCTGTAGCTGTCGCTCGGGGCGTTCTGGATGTCCAGCTCGGTGATCTGCACGTCGACGCCGAGGTCGGCGAAGCGCTGCAGGTTCGCCTGGTAGTCGCCGGGGACCGGCGACTGCTGGTTGAAGTGGGACTGGAAGCCGACGCAGTCGATCGGGGCGCCGTTCTGCTTGAGCTGGCGCACCAGGTTGTAGACGGCATTGCTCTTCGCGTTCTGGCCGTCGGTGTTGTAGTCGTTGTAGCAGAGCTTGGCGTTGGGGTCGGCTTCACGGGCCATGCGGAAGGCTTCTTCGATGTAGCCGTTGCCGAGCCGCTGCTGGAAAACGGAGTTGCGGCGGGCGCCGCTGCTCCCGTCCTGGAACGCCTCGTTCACCACGTCCCAGGAGTGGATCTCGCCCTTGTACTGGCCCATCACCCGGTTGATGTGGTTCCGCATCGCACTGCGCACCTGGTCGGCGCTGCCCAGGCTGCTGACCCAGCCGGGGAGCTGGGAATGCCAGACGAGGGTGTGGCCGCGGATGTCCATGCCCTGCTGCCGGGCGTGGTTGACGATGCGGTCGGCGTTGCCGAAGTTGAAGTTGTTCTGGGACGGTTCGACCGCGTCCCACTTCATGGCGTTCTCGGCGGTGACGCTGTTGAACTCCCGGTTCAGCGTCTGGACGTACTGCGATTCGCCGAGGCGGTTGGCGGCCACGGCGGTACCGAAGTAGCGCCCCTTCTCGGCGGCCGCGGCGCCGAGGGTGTCGGCGGCGTGAGCGGTGCCGGACATCGCGACGACGCCGGTCGAGCCCAGGAGGGCGGCCACGCCGTAGACGAGTACGTGGCGCATGGACCGCCGTGGGCCTCTGCGTCCGGCTAACGGTTTCCTGATCATTACTGCCCCTTCTTCCGGGGACCGGACGGGGGTGGAGGAACCGTCCGGGCGTGGTGGGTGCGATCGGCCGGCGAGCCACGAAGCCGGCCGGGGATGTGAGCGGCCGGTTCCGTGAACGGCAGTCGATCGATCCGGAGTATGGCTCCCGTCACAAGCCAGCGTCAACGCTTGTTTCCGGAAGTTTTTCAACGGCGAAACACCGCCGCCATAACCGGAGTTGGGGCTTTACCTGCGTGAATGCTTCAACGACCGGCCGACACCGCGCCACACGTTCGCTCCGCTCAACAAATCTTCCGGATCCTTCCGATAACCGGAGCGCCCCTCCCGGCTCCGTCCGGCGGCCTCACCCACCACCAGGCGAACCAGCTCGGCTTTGAACTGGGAAATCTCCCCTGGAACCTTCGCGCCGCCTGCGGCCACCCCGGGAGATTTTCCGGAAGAGGACATCCAGCCCGCGCCGCGCCCCAGCCGTGAACCCGCCCCGCCACCCCGCCCCACCGGCCCCGCTCCGGGCCTCGCGCCGACCGTGCGCCCCTCCCGGACGACCCCCTGCCGCATCCGCGCCGGAGCGTGACCGGTTGCGAGCCCAGAGTGTCCGCTTTAGCGTCATTCATGCCGGTTGATCACGGCCAACGCTGTCCGTGGGACCCAGCCGGTCACCGGAAAATCTACGCCCCGCCCCTCCGGGACAGGGCCCTCCCCTCCACAGGAGGCATCGCAGATGCTGCAGTCCAAGTTCCGCAAGATCGCGGTCGGCGTCGCCACCGGCGCCATCGCCACCCTCGCCGCCGCCGGCCCCGCCGCCGCGGCCACCGCCGCACCCGCCACCCCCGCCGGCGGTGGCTACCACCACCACCACTACTACAAGGGCAAGATCATCGCGCACTCCGGCCTGCTGCTCCGCAGCGCGCCCAACCAGCGCGGGCACGTCGTCGGCTCCAAGCCGTACGGCGCCATCGTGAAGATCAAGTGCAAGGTCCGCGGCCAGAACATCGACGGCAACAACCGCTGGTACGTGCTGAAGGACGGCCACTACGCCTTCGCGTCGGCCCGCTACATCAAGAACATCGGCCCGGCCCCGCGCTGGTGCTGACCGCGCGCCGGCGCTGACGCACCGGCCGCCCGCAGGACGCCGCACCCCCCGCACGCCCGGCGTGCGGGGGGCGTGGCGCCGCACACGGCGGCGCGCCGCGCCTTGGCGGTGTGTACGGGGACGAGGCGCGGGTAGGACGGCCTGCGCGGCAACTCAGCCGCACGGCACCATATCTGACGGCATAACAGACAATTCACCACCAAGTTTGTTACGTTCTCTGTCATGGCCGCATCGACAGCGGGTCCCCCCTCGGACCGTCCGGGAGCGCACCCGGACGGCCTCCCGGAAGCGCTCCCGCCCCCGGTGCGGACTCCCCGGCGACGCGGTACGGAGCTGCTCCTGCTCGCCGGGGCGGTCCTGATCGCCGTCTACGGCTATGTCGAAGTCGGCCTGGCCACCGACGGCACCGTGCCGGCCGGTGCCGCCGGCTACGGAGCGGGCCTCGGGCTGCTCGCCCTCCTCGCCCATGTCGCCGTACGTCTGCGCGCCCCCTACGCCGATCCCCTGCTGCTGCCCATCGCCGTGCTGCTCAACGGCCTCGGCCTGGTACTGATCTACCGCCTCGACCTCGCCACCCCCGCCGACGAGGCCGCCCCCACCCAGCTCGTGTGGTCCGCCCTCGGCGCCGGCTTCTTCATCGCCGTCGTCCTGTTCCTCCGCGACCACCGGGTGCTGCAGCGCTACGCCTATCTGAGCGTCGCGGCCGCGCTCGTCCTGCTGGTCGTCCCGATCTTCTTCCCCGCCATCAACGGGGCCAAGATCTGGATCCGGGTGGCCGGTCTCTCCTTCCAGCCCGGAGAGTTCGCCAAGATCCTGCTCGCCGTCTTCTTCGCCGCCTATCTGGCCGTCAACCGGCACGCCCTGGCCTACACCGGCCGCCGGATCTGGAAGTTCCAGCTGCCCACCGGCCGGGTGCTCGGCCCGATCCTCACCATCTGGCTGGCCAGCGTCGGGGTCCTCGTCCTGGAACGCGACCTCGGCACCTCGCTGCTGTTCTTCGGCCTCTTCGTGGTCCTGCTGTACGTGGCCACCGGCCGGACCGGCTGGATCGCGGTCGGGCTGCTGCTGGCCGCCGCGGGCGCCGTCACCGTCGGATCCCTGGAACCCCACGTCCACAGCCGGGTCCAGGACTGGCTGCACCCCTTCGCCTCCATCGACGCGGGCGAGGGCGCGAGCCAACTGGCGCAGACCTACTTCGCCTTCGCCTCCGGCGGCGTCCTCGGCACCGGACTGGGCCAGGGGCACTCCGTCCTCATCGGCTTCGCCGCGAAATCGGACTTCATCCTCGCCACGGCGGGCGAGGAACTGGGGCTGACCGGGCTCTTCGCGATCTTCCTGCTGTACACCCTGCTGGTGGAACGGGGGCTGCGGGCGGGCCTCGCCCAGCGCAACCCCTTCGGCCGGCTGCTGGCGGTCGGCCTGGCCTCGATCGTCGCGCTCCAGGTCTTCGTCATCGCGGGCGGGGTGATGGGGCTGATCCCGCTCACCGGGATGGCGATGCCGTTCCTCGCGCAGGGCGGCTCCTCCGTCGTCACCAACTGGATCATCGTGGCCCTGCTGATCCGGATGAGCGACACGGCCCGCCGGCCCGCCCCGCCACCGGCCGCCCCGGAGGGCCCCGGCGGGCCCGGGGGCTCCGGCCCCGCCGGCGCCTCCGGGGAGGCGAGGCCGTGATCCGCCAGATCCGCCATCTGTCCGCCTTCTTCCTGCTCCTCCTGGTGGCCCTGCTGCTCAACGCCTCCCGCATCCAGGTGATCGACGCCGAGGAGTACGAGGACAACCAGGCCAACCGCCGCAAGACCATCACCCGTTACAGCGCCCCGCGCGGCGACATCCTCGTCGACGGCGAGCCCGTCACCGGCTCCCGCGACACCGGCGAGCGGCTGCGCTACGAACGCACCTACGCCAACGGTCCGCTGTACGCACCGGTCACCGGCTACGCCTCGCAGATCTACGGCACCACGCTCCTGGAGGACGCCGAGGACGACATCCTCTCCGGCGCCGACCCGCGGCTCTCCGTCTTCCCGCTCTGGCACGCTCTGACCCGCGAGCGCGAACCCGCCGGAGACGTCCACACCACCATCGCCCCGGCCGTCCAGCGCGCCGCCGCCGACGGTCTGGGCGGCGCACGCGGCGCGGTGGTCGCCCTGGAACCGGACACCGGCAAGATCCTCGCCCTCGTCAGCAGCCCGAGCTACGACCCCGAACAGATCTCCGGGAACGGGGACGCCGCTGTCGACGCCTGGCAGCGGCTGACCGGCGCCGAGAACCAGCCGATGCTCAACCGGGCCCTCCGCCAGACCTACCCGCCCGGCTCCGTCTTCAAGGTGGTGACGGCGGCGGCCGCCCTGGAGCAGGGCGTGGTGACCGACGTGGACGAGCCGACGGACACCCCCGCCCCGTACACCCTGCCCGGCACCCGGACGGATCTGACGAACGAGGCGCGGGGCTGCGAGGACGCCGACCTGCGCCACGCCATGGAGGTCTCCTGCAACACCGTCTTCGCGAAACTGGGCGTGGAGGTCGGGCTCGACGGCATGGTGGACACGGCCGAGAAGTTCGGCTTCAACGACGACGGTCTGCGGGTTCCCGCCCGGGTCGCCGCATCGGTCTTCGACACCGATATGAACGACGCCCAGCTCGCCCTGTCGTCGATCGGCCAGTACAACACCGCCGCCACACCGCTCCAGATGGCGATGGTCGCCTCGGCGGTCGCCAACGACGGGAAGCTGCGCAAGCCGTACCTGGTCGACCGGATCACCGATTCCGAGGGCGACACCGTGGCCGTCACCCGCCCCCGCACCTACGAGCGCACGATGGACTCCGGCACCGCGGAGGTGCTGCGCGAACTGATGCGCGACGTGGTCGAGAACGGCACGGGCGCCAACGCGGCCCTCCCCGGCGCGGAGGTCGGCGGCAAGACCGGCACCGCGCAGCACGGCGTGGGCAACGAGGGCATCCCGTACGCCTGGTTCATCTCCTGGGCACGGGAGGACGGGGCCGACGAGCCGGCCGTGGCGGTCGCCGTGGTGGTGGAGGACGCGGCGGCCGACCGCGCGGACATCAGCGGCGGCGGCAACGCGGCCCCGATCGCCCGCCAGGTGATGCGGGCGGCACTGGAGCGCTGAGGCCCGCGGCATCTGCGCCGCCGGCCGGCGGCGGCCGCCCTGCCCCGGTCGCGCGCCTCGCTGAGCCGCGGCCCGAAGCGGCACCGAAACCCCACACCGGGGACGTCCGGGCGACGCTTTTCCCCCGGCACCGCCCCCTACGGTGGGCAGCCGTCCCGTTCCTCCCACCCGCCAGTGAGGGCAGCAGTTATGACGGCACCGCTCCGCCTCGATGACGTCAAGGGCTGGTTCCCCAGCCTTGACCAGGTCCTCTTCGCCTGGTTCCTGACCCGCCAGGACCGCACCGGGCAGCGGGGAGACCTCCTGGAGATGGGCGCGTACCTGGGGAAGAGTGCCATCTTCACCGGTGCTTTCCGCCGCCCCGAGGAACGCTTCACGGTCTGTGATCTCTTCGACACCCCCGCCGCGGACGAACACAACGCCGCGGAGGCCCGCAAGTCGTACGCGTCACTGACCCGGGCCGCCTTCGACACCAACTACCTGGCCTTCCACGACGAACTCCCCGATGTCGTCCAGGCGCCGACCTCCGTCCTGCCGGCCCGTATCACCCCGGGCAGTTGCCGTTTCGTCCACGTCGACGCGTCGCACCTCTACGAACACGTGGCCGGGGACATCGAGACGGCGCGGAAGGCCCTGGCGCCGGGCGGCGTCGTCGTGCTCGACGACTTCCGCTCCGAACACACCCCGGGGGTGGCCGCCGCCGCCTGGGAGGCCGTCTTCAACGGCGGTCTGCGCCCCGTCTGCCTGAGCACACAGAAGCTCTACGGCACCTGGGACGACCCCGAGCCGCTCCAGGACGAACTGCTGGCGGAGATGCGGCGGCGCGGCGACACCAGGATCAGCGTCCAGGACGTCGCGGGCCGGCGGCTCCTGCGCTTCTCGGGCAGGCCCGAGGCACCGCGTCCCGTGGTGTCCCGCTTCGCGGACCGGCCGTCGCCGGGCGAGGCCGCCCGGCCCGCCGGCTCCCCCGGACACGGCGGGGCCGCCGCGCCCGCCCCCGCGGCTCCCGCGGTCTCCGCGGCACGCCGTGCGGGCCGGGCCCGCCGGCTCGCCGCGGACGTCCTCCCGCCCGTGGTCACGCGGGCGATACGCCGGCGCCGCCGGCGCGGGAAGCCCTGACGGCCGGGAGTGTGCGGGAGCGCCCGCCAGGGTGCCGTGCCGCCGGCTCCCGGCGGGCGGCCCGGGACTCCGCGGCTCCGGTCGTCAGGCCGCGAACGCTGCGGGCAGAGGTTCGGCGCGCTCCAGCCACGTGTCCGGGACGTCGGCGAGGCCCGTCCGGCCGCCGACCACGCCGCCCGCGATGGCGCAGGTCGTGTCCACGTCGCCCAGACCCGCCGCGGTGGTCCACAGTGCTTCGGTGAGGTCGTCGAGGTGGCCGGCCGCGCACCACAGCGCGAACGGGACGGTGTCGTCCGCACGGATGCGATAGCCGCTGCCCAGGGCGGCGGCCGCCGCCGCGGGTTCGGTGTCCGGCGGCAGTCCGGCCGCGCGCAGCAGGCCGTCGCGTACGGCCCCTTCGGGGGTGCGGTCCGCGATCTCCGCCAGCAGGCCGGCGGGGCCGGGGGGGTCCGTGGTCCGGTCGGCGGCGAGGGCGGCCGCGACGGCGACGGCCACCGCGCCCGCGGTCCCCTCCGGGTGCGCGTGGGTGACCTGCGCGGACAGCGCGGCCTGCTCCGCGGCCCGCTCCGGGTCGCCCGTGAACCAGGCGCCGAGGGGGGCGACCCGCATGGCGGCACCGTTGCCGAGGCTGCCCTGGCCGTCGAAGAGGCCGTCCGCCTCCTCGCGCCAGCGGTCCGGCCGGCGGGCGAGCAGCGGCAGCAGTTGGTGCATGCCGCTGCCGTAGCCGCGGGCGGGCTCGGCGAGGAAGCGCTCGCCGAACTCCCGGGCCAGTTCCTCCTGGCGTACCTCGCCGTGCCGGTCGAGGACGGCGAAGACCGACAGGGCCATCGCCGTGTCGTCGGTCCACGGCCAGCGGGGCGCCTGCGGCGTCCGCCGCTCCCGGATGGCCGCGCCGGCGCTCCCCTGTCCGGCGGCGAGCGGGAACCAGCGTTCCCCGAAGGCGTCGCCGAGGGCCAGGGCGCGGAGGCTGTCGTGGGCGGCGGCGCGGCTGCCGGGGCGGGTCGCTGTCATGGGTTCATGCTGACAGCCGCGCGGCGCCCCGGCATGCGTTCCGTCCGGGCGGCCGCGCCCCGCGGCGCGTTTCCGCCGGCCGGTCAGCTGTCCGCCGCCGCGCCCTCCGCGATGGCCTCGGTGACCTCCGCCGTGCGGGCGGCCTCCTCGGCCGCGAAGCGTTCGGCGTCCAGCTTGTCGGCCAGTTCCTCGTCCTGCGCCATCAGCAGGTCGAGGTTGGAGTCGCCGAGTTCGAAGACGCCCAGGTCGAGGTAGGCGCGCTGGAGGCGCTCGCCCCACAGGCCGATGTCCTTCACGCAGGGCACGATCCGGCTGAACAGCAGCTTGCGGAAGAGGTGCAGGAACTCCGACTGTTCGGTGTACTCCTCCGCCTCCGCGGCCGGGATGCCGAAGTTCTCCAGCACCTCGGTGCCGCGCAGCCGGTCGCGCATGAGGTAGCAGCCCTCGATGACGAACTCCTCGCGCTCGCGCAGTTCGGCGTCGGTGAGCTGCCGGTAGTAGTCGCGCAGCGCCATCCGGCCGAAGGCCACGTGCCGGGCCTCGTCCTGCATGACGTAGGCGAGGATCTGCTTCGGGAGCGGCTTGTCGGTGGTGTCGCGGATCATGCCGAACGCGGCCAGGGCCAGGCCCTCGATCAGGACCTGCATGCCGAGGTAGGGCATGTCCCAGCGGGAGTCGCGGAGGGTGTCGCCCAGCAGGGCCTGCAGGTTGTCGTTGATCGGGTAGAGCATCCCGATCTTCTCGTGGAGGAAGCGGCCGTAGATCTCGGCGTGCCGGGCCTCGTCCATGGTCTGGGTCGCGGAGTAGAACTTGGCGTCCAGGTCGGGGACGGACTCCACGATGCGGGCCGCGCAGATCATGGCGCCCTGCTCGCCGTGGAGGAACTGGCTGAACTGCCAGGAGCTGTAGTGGCGCCGCAGCTCGCCCTTGTCGCGCTCGGTCATCCGGCTCCAGTGCCGGGTGCCGTGCAGGGCGAGGGCCTCGTCGGGGGTGCCGAGCGGGTCGTAGGGGTCCACCTCCAGGTCCCAGTCGATCCGGCGGACCGAGTCCCACTGCTTGTCCTTGCCCTTCTGGTACAGGGCGAGCAGCCGGTCGCGCCCGTCGTCGTACTCCCAGCTGAAGCGGGCGGCGCCGGAGGCCGGTACCTGCCAGTCGGGGGCTCCTGGGTCTTGCGCGTAGAGATCGTGCGTCGTCATCGACGCCTCCTCGGCCTCGCGGACTCCCGTGCGGAAGGGGATGGTTGGCAGGCTCACACGTTCTCCGCGGCGGGGTCAACCGGGCTTCAACAAGTCTCCGCCAGGGGATTGACCTTCTTGCTGACAAGCAGTCTCATAAAGGAGTACCGCGGGTAACCCACAAGCGAGGTGGCCGACAGCATGACGATCACAACCGGGGCAGCGGCGCAGCGGGATGCTCTCGGCCTGCTCAAGGACCGGGAGAAGGTCGCCCTGCGCCTGCTCGACTCCTCCGCCAAGCACTCCTTCGACCCGGACGCCGAGCTGGACTGGGACGCGCCCTTCGCGGAGGGCCACTGGTTCTGGCCACCGGAGCTGGTCTCGCTCTACGACACCCCACTGTGGAAGACGATGTCGGAGGAGCAGCGGATCGAGCTCTCCAAGCACGAGTCCTCCGCCCTGGCCTCGCTCGGCATCTGGTTCGAGATCATCCTCATGCAGCTGCTCTGCCGGCACGTCTACGACAAGTCGCCGACCAGCTCGCACGTGCGCTACGCCCTCACCGAGATCGAGGACGAGTGCCGGCACTCGAAGATGTTCGCCCGGCTGATCCAGAAGAACGGCACCCCCGTCTACCCGGTCTCGCGGGTCCACCACAACCTCGGCCGGCTGTTCAAGACGGTCTCCACCACCCCCGGCTCCTTCACGGCCACGCTCCTCGGCGAGGAGATCCTCGACTGGATGCAGCGGCTCACCTTCCCCGACGAGCGCATCCAGCCGCTGGTGCGCGGCGTCACCCGCATCCACGTGGTGGAGGAGGCCCGGCACGTGCGCTACGCGCGGGAGGAGCTGCGCCACCAGATGGTGAGCGCGCCGCGCTGGAGCCGCGAGTTCACCCGGCTGACCTCGGGCGAGTTCGCCCGTGTCTTCTCCAAGGCCTTCATCAACCCCGAGGTCTACACGAACGTCGGCCTCGACCAGCGGGAAGCGGTGGCGCAGGTCGCGGCCAGCGGGCACCGGCGCGAGGTCATGCAGACCGGGGCGAAGAAGCTGACGGACTTCCTCGACGACATCGGCGTGCTGCGCGGCGCGGGCCGCCGGATGTGGAAGAGCTCCGGGCTGCTCGCCTGAGCCCGCGGCCGGGACGGCGCCCCGCGGCGGATACGCGACGGCGGGTCCGGGCGGGTCCGGGCGGCTCCGGGCCGGTCCCGACCGGAGTCCCCGGTACGGGGCCCGCGCGCGGCCGCCGCCCCACCGCGCCGGTTACCCTGCGGGCATGAACGGCAGCGGCACCGCCCCGACAGCATCGTCCGGCCGCCGGTCCGGCCCCGGGGCCGCGTACCGGCGGCTCACCGTCGAGCAGCGGCGCCGCCAGCTGCTCGACGCGGCCCTCGCGCTCTTCGCCGAGCGGGCGCCGGAGGACGTCTCCCTGGACGACGTGGCCCATGCCGCCGAGGTGTCGCGCCCGCTCGTCTACCGCTACTTCCCCGGCGGCAAGCCGCAGTTGTACGAAGCCGCGCTGCGCAGCGCCGCGGACCGGATGGAGCTGTGCTTCGCCGAGCCCCAGACCGGCCCGATGACCCACCGGCTGGCGCGCGCCCTGGACCGCTACCTCGCCTTCGTCGACGAGTACGACGCCGGTTTCAGCGCGCTGCTCCAGGGCGGCAGCGTCGCCGAGACCTCCCGGACCTCGGCCATCGTGGACGAGGTCCGGCGGGCCGCCGCCGAGCAGATCCTCGTCCATCTCGGCGTCTCGCGGCCGGGCCTGCGGCTGCGCACGGCCGTCCGCGCCTGGATCGCTGCGGTCGAGGCCACCTCGCTGATCTGGCTGGACGAGGAGAAGCAGCCACCCGTCGGCGAGCTGCGCGACTCCTTGCTCGACCACTTCCTCGCCCTGCTCGCCGCCACCGCGGCGCACGACCCGCAGACCGCGGGCGTGCTCGGGAAGGCGCTGGCGGCGGAGCGGGCGGACGGACCGGTGGGCGCGCTCGCCCGGCGGCTGCTGCCGCTGCTGGCGGAGGCGGGCCATCTGCTGGAACCCGGGGCGCCCGGGGCCGGTGGCTCCCCGGCCGGCGGCGGCGCGACCGGTGCCGCCGCTCCGCGCGGCCCGGAGGCGGGCGCGCCGTGAGAAGCGAGGAGACGCCCTTCGAGGGCGGGCCGCTGGACGGCCGGGTGCTGCCCGTGCTGACGGGGGCGACCGGCAAGCCGCCGAAGGTCTACGAGGTCCCGGTGCCGCGGCCGGACGGCGGCGAGCCGGTGGTCCACGTCTACCGGCGCGAGATCCGCGGCCACAGCAGACGGCTCGGCCTGCCGCTGGGCTGGAAGTACGTCCACGACCCGGAGGGCCGGGCCGCCTCCGGCCCGAACTGGCCCTGGCCCCGGCGGAGTCCCGGCGCCTGAGCGTCGCCCGGCGGCCCGCGGCCCGGCCGGGGCACGGCCCGGCCGGGGGTGAACGAGCCGACCGGGCCGAGAGCCCGGTCTACCGGGCGCCCGCGACCTCGGCGAGGTAGCCCTCCGTCTTCTCCGGCTCGAAGAAGAAGTTCTCCAGGTCCGCCGGGTTGTTGAAGGCGTTGGCGAAGCGGTCGGCGACCGGCTGGTACTGCCCGCCCGCGCCGATCAGGTTGAGGACGTGCTCCGGCGGCGGGGCCAGCATCGCGTTCGTCCACTTCACGACGTGCCGGGCGGTCTCCCAGTAGCGGTCGAACGTGGCCTGCATCCACTCCGCGTCGAACGGCTGGTCGCCGCGCTCCAGGATGCTCGCCAGATACGCGGCGGCGCACTTGGACGCCGAGTTGGAGCCCTGACCGGTCAGGGGGTCGTTGGCGACGACGACGTCGGCCACGCCCAGCACCAGCCCGCCGGAGGGCAGCCGGCCGATCGGGTTGCGCACGGTGGGCGGGTAGCGGCCGGCGAGGGTGCCGCCCGCGTCGGTCAGCTCCACCTTCGTGGCGCGGTCGTACTCCCAGGGCAGGAACTGCTTCATCAGGTCGAGCGTCACCGCGAGGTGCTCGCCCGGGTCCTTGATGGAGTCGAAGACGTCGAGCGGGCCGCCGGGGACGCCCTCCCAGAAGAGGATGTCGGCCCGGCCGGAGAGGGTGTGGGTCGGCATGACGAACATCTCGCCGACACCGGGCACGAGGTTGCAGCGCACCGCGTCGTAGTCCGGGTGCTCCGGGCGCGGCCCGAGCCCGTGCACGTACGCGACGGCCAGTGCGCGCTGCGGTGTGTCGTACGGGGAACGGGAGGCGTCCCGGCCGAACATCGAGACGAGCTCGCCCTTGCCGGCCGAGATCAGCACCAGGTCGTAGGAGCGGGCGAAGTAGTCGAGGTCGGAGACGGCGGCGCCGTGGATGACGAGCTGCCCGCCGCGCTGCGCGAAGGTCTCCATCCAGCCGGCCATCTTCACCCGCTGGTCGACGGACTGGGCGTAGCCCTCCAGCCTGCCCACCCAGTCGACGGGGCGGCTGCCGTCGGGTCCGGCGACGGAGATGCCGAGGCCCTCGATCCGCGGGGCCTGGCTCTCCCAGAAGTTGAGGCCGAGGTCCCGCTCGTGCTGCAGGGCGGTGTGGAACATGCACTGGGTGGACATGACCCGGCCCGAGCGGATCTCGTCCGCCGTGCGGTTCGACATCAGGGTGACCTCGTAACCGTGCTGCTGCAGGCCGAGGGCGAGCTGGAGTCCGGACTGGCCGGCTCCGACGACGAGTATCTTCCGCATGGCGGTGGGCTCTCTCTTTCACACGGGAAGGAACACGGGCGGGACCGCGGAACGGCAGGGGCACCGGGACACACACCGGGCGCCCGGCCGCCGGGGTGACCGGGCGGCCGAGCCGGGGTGCCGCACCGCCGGGCCTCTGAGCTGCGCAACTGCCCATTGCTGGGGCGGAAGTGAGGCTACGTCACTCGGGTGTCACGTCAAGGGCGTGGGCCACGAGCGCGAGCAGCGAACGGATCACGGTTTCCCGGTCGCGCGCGTCCATGATCTCCACCGGGACGTGGTCCGGCACGGACAGGGCCTCGCGCACGTCCTCCTCCGCGAACGACTCGGTGCCCTCGAAGTGGTTGACGGCCACGGCGTACGGAAGTCCGCAGCTCTCGAAGTAGTCCAGGGCCGGGAAGCAGTCCTCCAGCCGCCGGGTGTCGGCCATGACCACGGCGCCGATCGCGCCGCGCACCAGGTCGTCCCACATGAACCAGAAGCGTTTCTGGCCGGGGGTGCCGAAGAGGTAGAGGACGAGCCCGGCGTCGAGGGTGATCCGGCCGAAGTCCATGGCGACGGTCGTCGTGGTCTTGTCCGGGGTCGCCGCGATGTCGTCGACGTCCTCGCTGGCCTGTGTCATCACCGCCTCGGTGGTGAGGGGCGTGATCTCGGAGACCGAGCCGACGAAGGTGGTCTTGCCGACGCCGAAGCCGCCCGCCACCACGATCTTGGTGGAGACGGGGGCGCGGCTGCGATCGGTCTGCCAGCTCTGGACGTTCTCGTCCGCGACGGGCGGCGCGGCGGTGGTCGGTCCCGCGGGGGTCATGGTGTCAGAGCCTGCGAAGTCCACTCAGGACCCTTTCGAGCAGTGCGCGGTCGGGGCGGCCGGTATCGGTGCCGGCGCCGTTGCCGTAAACGCGGATCTTTCCCTGGTCGGCCAGGTCGCTGAGCAGCACGCGGACCACCCCCAGCGGGATGTGGAGCAGCGCGGAGATCTCCGCGACCGAGCGCATCTTGCGGCAGAGTTCGACGATGGCCCGCATCTCGGGCATCACCCGGTCGGCCCAGTTGCCGGCCGTCAGCTCCGGGCGGTCCTCCGGGGCCTCGATGGCCGCGACGAAGGTCTCCACGAGCAGGACATGGCCGAAGCGGGTCCGGCCGCCGGTCAGCGAGTACGGGCGGACCCGGGCCGGTTTGCGCTGCTGGCCGCGGTCCGCGGTCCGGACCGGGAGTCGGGGGGAGGTCACGTGCGGCTCTCCAGGGACTGGCGCAGTTCGTTGCGGAGTTCGGGGGTGAGGACGTGCCCGGCGCGGCCCACGAAGAGCGCCATGTGGTAGGCGACCACGCTCATGTCGCAGTCGGGGGTCGCGTGCACCCCGAGCAGCGATCCGTCGCTGATCGACATGACGAAGACGCTGCCCTCGTCCATCGCGATCATCGTCTGCTTCACCGGGCCGGCGTCCATCAGCTTGGACGCACCGTGGGTCAGCGCCCCGACCCCGGAGACGATGGTGGCGAGGTCGGCGCTGGAACCCTTGGGGCCGCTGTCGCCGCCGGCTCCGGCAGCGGCCGCCTCTTCCGCGCCCGCGCCCGTGCCCGTGTCCGGGTCGGAGCTGAGCAGCAGCAGGCCGTCGGAAGAGACCACGGCCACCGAGTGGACGCCGGGCACCTCCTCCACCAGATTCGTCAGGAGCCAGTGCAGGTTGCGGGCCTCACTGCTGAGCCCGTGCGAACCGTGCGGCTCCGAGCCGGCCTTCGTATACGCGTTCAACCGCGTGCCTCCTCGCCTGTGCCACCGTCGTCCAGTCCGACGGCGCGGTGCTCACCCGTCTTCTCGGCGATCTCCGCGTCGGCGTCGCGCCGTCCGTGCTGCGCCCCCTGCTGGAAGCCGCCGAGCTTGCGGCGCAGGGCCTCCGCGTCCACGCCTCCCGCCCTGGCCCGCGCCGGACCGCTCCGTGCCGCCACGGTCTTGGGCGTCCGCTTGGGGAGGCCCTTGTCGGTCAGCCGCCGGGCGGGGGCCGCCGGCTGCCCGGGGGTCTCCGGCTGCCCGGGGGTCTCCGCGGACCGCTGCCCGGGGACGGTGGGGGCGTGGCCGGCCGGGCTCTCCGCGCCGGGGGCCGCGACGCCGTGCTCCGTGCGGCCGGTCTCCGTCCCCGTCTCCCCCGTCCGGTCGGTGCCGAGCGGGGCCGGGGCCGGTTCGGCGCCCGGCCGGGGCAGCGGCGGGGGCAGCCGGAAGGACTGGGTCGGCTCGTCCACGCCGGCCACGTCGGCCAGGCCGGCGTCGTCCGCGGCCCGCGCGTGCTGCTCCTCGCCGGCCTCGGCCCGCCGGATGCCGTACGGGTCGCCGTCGGCGGCGGCGGGCGAGGGCCCGGACTCCGCGCGGGACGGCGGGAGTCCGGAAGCCGCGCCGGCGTCGGAGGCGCCGGGCGCGGGGCCGGTGAGCCCGGGCCGGGCGTCCGCGGCCGGGACGGCGGACGCGGCGGCGTCCGCGGCGGTCCGCTCCTCGGGGGCGGTGGGCGCCGGGTCCGGGGCGGCCGGCCCGGCGGGGGTTCCCGCGGGGGCGCCGTCCGGGGTTCCCGCCTCCGCCCGTGCCGCCCGTACCGCTTCCTCGGCGGCCGCGACCAGGGGGTCGTGCTCCGCGCTCCGGGCGAGTGCCGTGCGGGCGCCGGGGGCGCCGGGGGCGCCGGGGTTTCCGGCGCGCGGTGCGCCCGCGTCCGCCGGTGCGGAACCGGAGACGGTCCCGGGCTCCCGCTCCGCCGGGGTGCCGGTGGCAGCGGGGCCCGGGGCCCGGACCGGGGCTCCGGAGGCGTCCGCCGCCGGCTCCGCGGACGGGGCCGGGTCCGTAACCGGTCCGCGTCCCGGCGGACTCGGCACTGCGGGGGGCACGGCCGGGGACGCCTTGGGCGCTCCGGCGCCGGCGGCCGCGGCGTCCCCCGTTCCGTCCGCCGGGCGGGCCGTGCCGGTGTCCGCGGCAGCCGCGCCGGTCTCCTCGGCGGCCGTTCCGGCACCGCTCCCGCCGGCGTCCCCGCGCCGGGGCAGGGAGCCGCCGCGGCGGTGCGGCAGGGTGTTGGAGTTGGCCTCGGCCACCGAACCGGGCAGTGACACGCCCGTGGCCCTGCTCTCACCGGACTTGACGTGGGAGGGCTCGGGCCGGGTCGGCAGGACGGAGGTCGGCAGCACGACGACGGCCGTGACCCCGCCCTGCGCCCGGTCGCGCAGCTCGACCCGGATGCCGTGCCGCGCCGCGAGCCGCGCGACCACGTACAGGCCGAGGCCGAGGGCGTCCTCGTCGGCGCCGGCGGCCTCACCGTCGGGGTCGGCGAGGCGGGCGTTGACCTCGGCCAGCCGCTCCTCCGTCATGCCGATGCCGCGGTCCTCGACGGAGAGCATCACCTCGCCGTTCTCCAGCTGGTAGCCGGAGAGCTCGACCTCGTCCTCCGGCGGCGAGAACGCGGCCGCGTTCTCCAGCAGTTCGGCGACCAGGTGGCTGAGCGCGTCGGCGGCGAATCCGGCGACCCGCGCGTGCGGCGGGAGGGACTGGATGGTCACCCGCTCATAGCGCTCGATCTCGCTGACCGAGGCGCGCAGCACGTCGAGCAGCGGCACGGAGGCACTGTGCGTGGTGGTGTGCTCCGCGCCCGAGAGGACCAGGAGGTTCTCGCTGTGCCGCCGCATCCGGGTGGCGAGGTGGTCGAGCTTGTACAGGGCTTCCAGGTGCTCGGGCTCGTTCGCCCGCTCCTCCAGCCCCTCGATGAGACCGAGCTGCCGTTCGACGAGGCCGAGGGTGCGCAGCGACAGGTGGACGAAGCTGCTGTGCACGCGGTCCTGGAGGCCGCTGAGCCGCTCGGCGAGATCGCTCTTCTGCCGGGCCAGCTCGTCCCGCTTGTCGGCGAGCTTCTGCCGCTCGCGGATCAGGCCGCCGCGCTCGGCACGGAGCTTCTCCAGCTCCTGGTGGAAGCCCTCCGCCCTGGCGCGGAGTTCGTTGACGGCGCGCACGGCCTCGGCGTACTCGTCGTTGCGGCCGGTGAACCGGACCGGCTCCTCGCCGACCGGATCGGCGGCGACCCGCCGGGCGCCGAGCCGCAGCACGGCCAGCGGCCGGGTCATGGAGCGGGCCGCGGACATGCCGGAGCCCACGGCGATCAGCACGCAGACGGCGAGGAGCCCGGCGGCCAGCTCCAGGGACCGCACGTCGTCGTCGCGGAGGGCGGCGAGCCGGGCGGACTCCTCGGTGGTGAGGGAGGACTCGACGGCGCGCATCAGGTCGATCCGGCCGGACAGGGCGGCGTCCACGCGCTTCTGGTCGAGGGCCAGGTCGGCCTCGGACAGCTGCGGCTGGTCGGTGAGGACCCCCAGGTAGCGCTCGGCGCGGCCGGCCTCGTCGCCGTTGACGGTGCCGTCGTAGCTGTCCTTGGCGGCGGCCGGGGCGGTCTGCCGGAAGTCGGCGACCGCCGCGAGCTCCTGGACGCGGGTGCGCTGCGCCGTGGCGGTCAGTTCACCCTCGCCGCCGGCCGCCAGGGCGCCCAGCAGCAGGGTGCGGGTGGCGGCGGCCTGCTCCACGGCGCGGCCCAGGTCGGACAGCGCGTCGGCGGGCCCGTCGGCGGCTCGCGGCGGGATACGGCGCGCGAGGTCGGCGGAGACACCGTGCAGCGCCTGCACCAGCCGGGTGTAGCGGGCGAAGGTGTCGGAGGCCGGGCCGGAGCCGGTGAGCGCCGACTGCCGGATGTCCGGGAGCTCCGCGAGCCGGCGGTCCAGGGCTGCGGGGGCGTTCTCCCGGATCTCCTCCAGCTGGCGGTCGACGCGCGCGCGCCGCTTCTCCGAGATGCCCGTGGCGCTGCCGGAGCCGGCGGCCCGGCCCGCGGCGACGAAGCGCGTCATGGTGTCGCGCTCGTCGGCCAGCGAGTGGGCCAGCACGACGGCCTGCGTGTTCAGTTCGGAGAGGGTGACCAGGCGCTGGGAGTCGTTGAGGTCGGAGGACGCGGCGACGACGGCGGGCGCGCCGGCCCCGGCCACGGCCGCGGCGACCACGGCCACCGAGATCACGAGCCGGTTGCGGACTTTGGCGGTGCGCTTCCCGGGCGGTGCGGAGGCCGCTCCCCCGGCTGGTGCCGACTCACGTTCCTTGCCCCGAGGCCGCATTCTTCGCACCGGTGCTCGCAATCTTGTCTCGTCTCCGCAGGGCCGAGGGCTCCGGCGATCCGCTCGCATTCCTCGTTCCCCTGGGGCGCGGAGCGCCGACGGGCGTTCTCCCCGTACCGGCAACGGAATTCGACGATTCCACCGCCGGTGTGAATGGGGCCGCCCATCACCCGCCCGGCCACTCGGACGAGTGAACATCAATCCGGAGTGGGCGAACAACCCCGGTGCGTCACCCCGGGGGCCGCCGCGGGGGGCGCCGGTTGGAAAACGCCAGCCCGTGCTGGCAAGATGCGCGCCCGCACATTCCACGGCCGGTCAGGTATGGGGGAATTCCGGCACCTCGGCCGTTTCCCGCCCGCCGCGCCGACCGTCACCGCAGGCCACAACAGCCGAGGGGGTCCGCGCCGGATCCGGCAGACTGACCGCATGCGCATCGACCTCACCACGGAGCCGGGCGACCCCCTCGTCCCCAACGAGGACTACGCGTCGGTGGCCCTGCCGGCGTCCGGCGCGGGAGGCTCGCTGGTCCTGCTGGACGGCGTCACTCCCCCCGAGGGCGGCGGCGGATGCGTACACGGAGTGCCGTGGTTCACCGCGCGCCTCGGCGGCGCGCTGCTCGAACTGTCCGGTTCGCGGCGGGATATGACCCTCCGGGAATGCCTCGCGGCGGCAATCGAACGCACTGCCGATGCCCACCGAAAAACCTGTGAGCTTTCTCACGTTCAAACACCGCAAACAACGGTCGTGGCCGCGCGCTGGAACGAGCGGAACCTGGAACATCTGGTGCTCTCCGACTCCGTCCTGCTCGTCGAGCGGCAGGACGGGATGGTCACCGCGGAGCGGGACGACCGGCTGTCCCGCCTGCCGCCCCCGGTGCCGGAACTGCGCGCCGCCGTACGGGCGCTGCCGACCGGGTCGGCCGAACGCGCCGCGCGGGTGGCCGCCTACGTCCGCGCCGTGGAGGCCCTGCGCAACGCGGAGGGCGGCTTCTTCACCGCCGCCGCCGACCCGGCGGTCGCCGCCCGGGCCGTGACGGGTGCCGTACCGCGCGCGAACGTGCGCTCGCTCACCGCCCTGACGGACGGCGCCGCCCGCTGGGTGGAGGTCTTCCGGGAGGGCGCCTGGGCCGACTGCCCCGCGCTGCTCCGCTCCGAGGGAACGGACGGCCTGGTGCGCCGGGTACGGGCGGCGGAGACCGCGGACCCGCGGGGCGGCGCCTTCCCGCGCGGCAAGCGGCACGATGACGCGACCGCCGTCTTCGCGGAGTTCCCGGCGGTCCCGGGGACGTGACCGGGCGGCCGGGCGGCCGGCCGCCCCCGCTCAGCCCTCCGCGCCGTCCAGCTCGTTCAACCGGTGCAGCAGCCGGGCGAGTTCGGCGATCTCCGCCCGGTCCCAGCTCCGGAGCTTGCGGGCGTAGCGTTCGCGGCGGGCGCGGCGCACGGCGGAGAAGCGGCCGGCGCCCTCCTCCGTCAGCGTCACCAGCGAGGCGCGCCCGTCGGCCGGGTCCGGCCGCCGGGTGACGATCCCCAGCTCCTCCAGGGCGCGGAGCTGGCGGCTCATGGTGGCCTTGCCGACACCGAAGTACGCCGCGAGTGCGGTGGCCCGCTGCTCTCCCGCCTCCGACAGCCGCACCAGCAGTCCGTACGCGGCGGGCTCGAGATCGGGGTGCACCTCGCGGGCCACCTCGCCGGAGGAGGCGCGGGCCCGGCGCAGAAAGACGGACAACTCCCGTTCCAGGGCGAGAAAGGCGCTGTCCCCGGACGCGCCACCGGTCATATCCCGCTCCCGGGGTGCTCCGGCCGCTCCGGCCCGGGTGGCGTCTCCGGCTTCCGTCCGGCGCATGCTCTGGTCCTCCCCGCTTTCCGCTCCCGCCGTTTCCGGGACGGATTTCGTTTTCGGCGGTGCGTGCCGCCGCGGTGCCCGCCAGTATTTCGCAGGACCGGCCCGGGCAGCACCGGGCCGGCTTCCCGGGCCCCCTTCCCGCGACGGCCGCGGAAGCCGCCGGACGCCCTTTTCCGCCGGGAGACGCGGCCTCACGGCGTCCCGCCTCCCGCGCGGCTCTCTTCCCGCGCAACCGCCACGGCCCGGCACGGCCCGGCATGGCACGGCATGGCACGGCCCGGCCGGTCCGGTATCCGGGCACGGCTCCACGCGGCTTCCCGCCTCGCGCCCCCGTCACACCGCGACACCACCGCGCCCCGGGACACGCGCCCGCCCCCGCGCCGTGCACGCGGCGGCGCGTGACGGCACGGGGGCGGGCGGACCGGGACCGAGGACGACGGACGGCGGCAGCGGCAGCGGAGGACGGAGTGGGGCCGGGGCCGGGGCCCCGGGCCGGCGCCCGGAACCGGCGGGCCTCCCTCCCCCGGTCCCCCGTCCGCCGTCAGACCGCGACCGGCAGTTCCGGCTCGCTCCCCGCCGGGCCGTTCCCGGCCCGGTGCCCCGTGCCGGCCGGCTCCAGCGCCAGCCGCAGGACCTGCCGGACGTCCGACACCGGATGCACCTCCAGCCTCTCCAGCACCTCGGCCGGCACATCGTCCAGATCGGCCTCGTTCCGCTTGGGGATGACGACCGTGGTGATCCCGGCGCGGTGCGCGGCGAGCAGCTTCTGCTTGACGCCGCCGACCGGCAGCACCCTTCCCGTCAGCGACACCTCGCCGGTCATCGCCACGTCCGGACGCACCCGGCGCCCGGACAGCAGCGAGGCGAGCGCGGTCGTCATGGTGACCCCGGCACTGGGCCCGTCCTTCGGCACGGCTCCGGCCGGAACGTGCAGGTGCACCGCGCGCTCGTTGAAGTCGCCCACGGGCAGCTCCAGTTCGGCGCCCCGGCTGCGCAGGAAGGACAGGGCGATCTGCGCCGACTCCTTCATCACGTCACCGAGCTGGCCGGTGATCTGGAGGCCGGTGGCGCCGGTCTCCCGGTCGGCGAGGGACGCCTCGACGTAGAGGACGTCGCCGCCCGCGCCCGTGACGGCCAGTCCGGTCGCCACGCCGGGCACGGCGGTGCGCCGCTCCTGCGGGTCCTGCGCGGACTCGGGGACGTGGTGCGGCCGGCCGAGATAGCCGCGCAGGTCCTCCGGGCCGATCGTGACGGGCAGTTCCAGCTCACCGAGTTCGTGCCGGGCCGCGGCCTTGCGGAGCAGCCTCGCGACGGCGCGTTCCAGGTTCCGCACCCCGGCCTCGCGGGTGTACTCGCCGGCGAGCTTGCGCAGCGCGGCCTCCTCCAGCACGACCTCGCCCTCGGCCAGACCGGCCCGTTCGAGCTGCCGGGCCAGCAGGTGGTCGCGGGCGATGGTGACCTTCTCGTCCTCGGTGTAGCCGTCGAGCCGGACCAGCTCCATCCGGTCGAGCAGCGCCTCCGGGATGGCCTCCAGGACATTGGCGGTGGCGAGGAAGACCACGTCGGAGAGGTCGAGTTCGACCTCCAGGTAGTGATCGCGGAAGGTGTGGTTCTGCGCCGGGTCGAGCACTTCCAGCAGGGCGGCGGCCGGGTCGCCCCGGAAGTCGGAGCCGACCTTGTCGATCTCGTCGAGGAGGACGACGGGGTTCATCGACCCGGCCTCCTTGACGGCCCGCACGATGCGGCCGGGCAGCGCGCCGACGTAGGTGCGCCGGTGGCCGCGGATCTCCGCCTCGTCGCGCACACCGCCGAGCGCGACCCGGACGAACTTCCGCCCCATGGCGCGGGCGACGGACTCACCGAGCGAGGTCTTCCCGACCCCTGGGGGGCCCACCAGCGCCAGCACGGCCCCGCCCCGGCGGCCGCCGACCACCCCGAGGCCGCGCTCGGCACGGCGCTTGCGCACCGCGAGGTACTCGGTGATGCGCTCCTTGACGTCCGCGAGCCCGGCGTGGTCGGCGTCGAGGACGGCCCGGGCGCCGGGGATGTCGTAGGCGTCCTCGGTGTGCTCGTTCCAGGGCATCTCCAGGACGGTGTCGAGCCAGGTCCGGATCCAGCTCCCCTCGGGGCTCTGGTCGGAGGCGCGTTCGAGCTTGTCAACCTCCTTGAGGGCCGCCTCGCGCACCTTCTCGGGGAGGTCGGCGGCCTCGACCCGGGCGCGGTAGTCGCCGGACTCGTCCTCCGGCTCGCCGTTGAGCTCGCGGAGCTCCTTGCGGACGGCCTCCAGCTGGCGGCGGAGGAGGAACTCGCGCTGCTGCTTGTCGACGCCCTCCTGGACGTCCTTGGCGATGGACTCGGCGACGTCCTGCTCGGCGAGGTGTTCGCTCAGCCACTTCACGGCGAGCTTGAGGCGGGCCACCGGGTCGGTGGTCTCCAGCAGTTCGACGCGCTGCTCGGCGGTGAGGAACGGCGAGTAGCCGGAGTTGTCGGCGAGCTGGCCGGCGTCGTCGATCTGCTGGACGCGGTCCACGACCTGCCAGGCGCCGCGCTTGCGCAGCCAGCTGGTGGCGAGGGCCTTGTACTCCTTCATGAGCTCGGTGACGGCGCCGGGCACCGGCTCGGGCCCCGGCTCGTCGGCCGGGCGGCCCTCCACCCAGAGCGCGGCGCCCGGCCCGGTGGTGCCCGCGCCGATCCGCACCCGGCTCACGCCCCGCACGAGCGCGCCGGGGTCACCGCCGGAGAGCCGGCCGACCTGTTCGACGGTGCCGAGCGTGCCCACGGCGGCGTACGTGCCGTCGATCCGCGGCACCAGCAGCACCTGCGGCTTGCCGCCGCCGCTCTCCCCGTTCCCCGCGTTCCCCCCGTTCCCCCCGCCGCTTCCCGCGGCGGCCTGCGCGGCTTCCACCGCGGCCCGCACGTCCGTGTCGGACAGGTCCAGCGGCACCACCATGCCGGGCAGGACCACCTCGTCGTCGAGAGGCAGCACCGGCAGGGTGAGTGTCGTAGACGTCGAAGCCATGATCTCCCCTTCAGCAGGCAAGTTGAGCTGTAAAGACTCAATGTCTCTGCTGCCCCGGGTGTTCCCCGGCCCGCGTTCGCTCACAGCGAACAGTCCTCCCGGCAGTCCCGGCCGGGGCGCCCTCTTCCCGTCCGCGGCCCTCCGCCCGCTCCGGACAAGGGCGTTCGCGCCCCCCGGACCCGTCCGTGCCCGCACCGGGTCCACGAGGGCGCGGACGGGGCCGGGGCCCGGTCAGCCGGTGACGTAGGCCGCGAGGTGCTCGCCGGTGAGGGTCGAGCGGGCGGCCACGAGGTCGGCCGGGGGCCCCTCGAAGACGATCCGGCCGCCGTCGTGGCCGGCCCCCGGGCCGAGGTCGATGATCCAGTCGGCGTGCGCCATGACGGCCTGGTGGTGCTCGATCACGATGACCGACGTGCCGGAGTCGACCAGCCGGTCCAGCAGGCCGAGCAGCTGCCCGACATCGGCGAGGTGGAGGCCGGTGGTCGGCTCGTCGAGGACGTAGACGCCGCCCTTCTCCCCCATGTGGGTGGCCAGTTTGAGCCGCTGCCGCTCGCCTCCCGACAGCGTGGTGAGCGGCTGCCCGAGGGTGAGGTAACCGAGCCCCACCAGCTCCATCCGCTCCAGGACGCGGTGCGCCGCCGGCGTGCGCGCCTCACCGGAGCCGAAGAACTCCGCCGCCTCGCTCACCGGCATCGCGAGCACCTCGCTGATGTCGCGGCCGCCGAGGCGGTACTCCAGGACCGGGGCCTGGAACCGCTTCCCCCCGCACTCCTCGCAGACGGTGGCGACACCCGCCATCATCGCCAGGTCGGTGTAGACGACGCCGGCGCCGTTGCAGTTCGGGCAGGCACCCTCGGAGTTGGCGCTGAACAGCCCCGGCTTGACGCCGTTGGCCTTGGCGAACGCCTTGCGGACCGGGTCGAGCAGCCCGGTGTACGTCGCCGGGTTGCTCCGCCGCGAACCGCGGACCGGCGCCTGGTCCACCGAGACCACGCCGTGGTCCGCGGCCGCGGGACCGGCCACCAGCGACCCGTGGATCAGCGAGCTCTTGCCCGACCCGGCGACACCGGTGACGACGCAGAGCACACCGAGCGGGATGTCCACGTCCACGGTCCGCAGGTTGTTGGCGTCCGCGCCGCGCACCTCCAGCACGCCCGCCGGCTTCCGCACCGACGGCTTCAGGGACGCCCGGTCGCCCAGATGCCGTCCCGTCGGCGTGCCGGCGGCCCGCAGCCCCTCGACGGTGCCCTCGAAGCAGACGGTGCCGCCCGCCGTACCGGCGCCGGGGCCGAGATCGACCACATGGTCGGCGATCGTGATCGTCTCCGGCTTGTGCTCCACGACGAGCACCGTGTTGCCCTTGTCCCGCAGCCGCAGCAGCAGGTCGTTCATCCGCCGGATGTCGTGCGGGTGCAGCCCGATGGTGGGCTCGTCGAACACATAGGTGACGTCGGTGAGCGCGGAGCCGAGATGGCGGACCATCTTGACGCGCTGCGCCTCGCCGCCCGACAGCGTGGCCGACGGCCGGTCGAGCGAGAGGTAACCGAGGCCGATCTCCGTGAACGAGTCGAGCACCCGCACCAGCGCGGTGAGCAGCGGCGCCATCCCCGGCTCGTCGATCCCGCGGACCCACGCGGCCAGATCGCTGATCTGCAGCGCGCTCACCTCCGCGATGTTGAGCCCGGCGATCCGCGACGACCGGGCGGCCTCACCGAGCCGGGTGCCGCCGCACTCGGGGCAGGCGGCGAAGGTGACCGCCCGGTCCACGAACGCCCTGATGTGCGGCTGCATCGCCTCCCGGTCCTTGGCGAGGAACGATTTCCGGATCTTCGGGATCAGCCCCTCGTAGGTGAGGTTGACGCCCTGGACCTTCACCTTGACCGGCTCGTGGTGGAGGAAGTCGCGCATCTCCTTCCCGGTGAAGTCACGGATCGGCTTGTCCGGGTCGACGAAGCCAGACTCGGCGTAGAGCCGCACCGTCCACCAGCTGTCCTGCTTCCAGCCGGGGATGGTGAAAGCACCCCCGGCGATCGACTTGGAGTCGTCGTAGAGCTGGGTGAGGTCGATGTCGGGGACCGTCCCCCGCCCCTCGCAGCGCGGGCACATGCCGCCGGTGCGGGTGAAGGCCACCTTCTCCGCCTTCCTGCCGCCGCGCTCGACGGTGATCGCACCGCTCGCCCGCACCGAGGGGACGTTGAAGGCGAACGCGCCGGGCGGACCGATGTGCGGCTGCCCGAGCCGGCTGAAGAGGACCCGCAGCATCGCGCCGGCGTCGGTGGCGGTGCCGACCGTGGAGCGCGGGTCGGCCCCCATGCGCTGCTGGTCGACGACGATCGCCGTGGTCAGCCCTTCCAGGACGTCGACCTCCGGCCGCGCCAGTGCGGGCATGAAGCCCTGCACGAAGGCGCTGTAGGTCTCGTTGATCAGCCGCTGCGACTCGGCGGCGATCGTGCCGAACACCAGCGAGCTCTTGCCCGAGCCGGAGACGCCCGTGAACACCGTCAGCCGGCGCTTCGGGATCTCGACGGCGACGTCCTTCAGGTTGTTCTCCCGAGCGCCGTGCACCCGGATCACCTCATGGCGGTCGGCCGTGTGCGGCGCGGGCGGCCGCCGGTCCGCCGTCCCGGCTGTGCTCATCGGCTCTCCCTCTCGTCGGCGGTGGTGCGCGGCATCACGGGACCGCCGCTCACGGCCTGCGGGGCTGGTTGAAGCGCAGCATGTTGCCGGCGGGGTCGCGGAAGGCGCAGTCGCGGACTCCGTACGGCTGGTCGATCGGCTCCTGCAGCACCTCGCCGCCCGCGGCGCGGATGCGCTCGAAGGTGGCGTCACAGTCGTCGGTACTGAAGATGACGGCGCGCAGCAGGCCCTTCGCCAGCAGCTCCGCCATGGTCTCCTTGTCGGCGGGCGAGGCGTTCGGGTGCGCGAGGGGCGGCTCCAGAACGATGCTCACCCCGGGCTGTGACGGCGCCCCCACCGTCACCCAGCGCATGCCCTCGAAGCTGACGTCGTCGCGCACCTCCAGGCCGAGCACATCCCGGTAGAAGGCGAGGGCCCTGTCGTGGTCGTCGACGGCGATGAAGCACTGTGAAAGCTTGATGTCCATGCGACTCACGCTACGGGCGGTGCGGCGGCTCCGGCTTCTCCATTCCTGACCGGTCGCGTGTACATCTTGGCGATACAGGCGGGGATGGCCGCGCCCTCGTCATGGCGGCGGGCCCGGTACGCGCTCGGGCTCTCGCCGACCAGTTCGGTGAAGCGCGAGCTGAACGAGCCCAGCGAGGTGCAGCCCACCGCGAAGCAGACCTCCGTCACCGTCAGGTCGCCCCGGCGCAGCAGCGCCTTGGCCCGCTCGATCCGGCGAGTCATGAGGTAGCTGTACGGCGTCTCCCCGAAGGCGGCGCGGAAGCTGCGGGAGAAATGGCCCGGCGACATGAGCGCGCCGCGGGCCAGCGCCGGCACGTCGAGCGGCTCGGCGTAGTCGCGGTCCATCCGGTCACGGGCCCGGCGCAGCCGGACCAGGTCCTCCAGCGTCACGGGACCACCATCCCACGGAAGGGGGGCGGGCGGATCCCTACAGCGTGCCGTTCCGGAGCACCGGGCGGCACAGCGTGAACCAGACGACCTTGCCGCCGACCGCCGGGTGCCCCTTCCCCAGGTCGAGGATGCCCCAGTCGTCCGCGCAGAGCGACAGCAGCAGCAGACCGCGGCCGCTCTCGCTCTGCGGGCCGGCGATGACGGGCGCGGGCCGGCTCGGCGAGGTGTCCCAGACGCTGACGCGCAGCATCCCCTCGCGCCACTTGAGCCGGACGGCCGTCTGGCCGTCGGAGTAACGGAAGGCGTTGGTGGCCAGCTCGGAGGTCAGCAGCTCGGCGCGGTCCGCGAGATCCCCGAGCCCGTGCTCGGCGAGCACCCTGCGGACGGTGGAGCGCGCTATCCGCGGGCCCCGGGGATCGTGGGGCAACTGCAGGGAGTACTCCCAGTCCTCGGGAGGCTCGTGCGGGACGCGGTGGACATGAGCGAGGGGGGCGACGGTTTTGGCACTCATGGATATCTCCTGTCCGTATTGCGCGCCGGGGAACCTCCGCCTGCCCGTGAACCGGAAGCGCACGCGGGGGCGATAGAGGTGGTGTGAGACCGTTCCGCCCCGTGGGGACCGACCCGAGCGACGCCGAACTGCTGCGCGCGGTCTCGGCCGGAGACGCCCAGGCACTCGCCGAGCTGTACGACCGCCACGCCGGCTGGCTGCACACCCGGCTGGCGCGGCGCTGCGCCGACCCCGAGACCGTCCGCGAAGTCCTGCAGGACACCTTCGTCACCGTCTGGCGGTCCGCCGCCGCCCACCGGGGCGGGGAGGCCGGCGGCTGGCTCTGGGTGATCGCCGCCCGCCGGCTGGTGGACGCCCGGCGCGCGCAGGCGCGCACCGCCGAGGTCCAGGAGGCGCACGCGCGGCAGGAGTGCGGCGACGCCCGCGCCGTCGCGCCCTCGGCCGAGGAACGGGTGCTGTCCGGGTTGGAGTTCGGGGACCTGGGCACCGCCTTCGACGGGCTCTCCCCCGAACTGCGGGCCGTCCTCCGCGCCACCGTGGTGGACGGGCTGTCCACGCGCCAGGCGGCCGGCCTGCTCGGCATCCCGGAGGGCACCGTCAAGACCCGGGCCCTGCGCGCGCGCCGCGAACTGCGGAAGACCCTCTCCCGGCTCGGCGTCCACTCCCCCGATTCCGTAGGAGGTGCCGTATGAGCCGCGACGCGGGCAGGCATGTGACACCGGGCCGCGCGTCCGCGTACGCCGACGGAACGCTGCCCGAGCCGCAGGCGTGGGCGCTGGAATCGCATGTGGAGAGCTGCGTCCCCTGCGCGCGACTGGTCTCCGCGGCGGCCCGCTCGGGCTCCGCCGGCCCGGTGCTCCGGGAGGTGCGGGCGGAGGTGCTGGCGGAGGTCCTCGCCGCCGCGCCGGAGGAAGCCGGGGGCCCTGCCCCGGCGACGGCCGGGGGCACGTCCGCCGTGGACTCGCCCGGCCCGCAGGCACGGGCCGCCCGCCGCCACGCCCCCGCACCGGGGGGTGCGGCAGTGGTCCGTCCGACCGGGGGGCCGGACGGACCGCTGCCGGGCCCGGCGGCTCCCGGACCCGCGATCCCGCGGGCCGCTGCCGCCACGGCCGGTCCCGGGGCGGCCGGTCCCGGGGCGGCCGGTTCCGGGGCGGCCGGTTCCGGGGCGGACCGGCACGGGCGACCGGGCCGGGAGGAGCGGACCGGTCCGGTACGGCCGTCGCGGCCGTCTCACCCCCGTCCGCCGGCCCGGCACCGCCTGTTCCGGCCGCGGCCCCCGGTCCGCGACGGAGGCCCGCCCCGACGGGGCCCGTCGCTCGCCGCCCGGCTCGCGTGGTCGGCCCGGTCCGCGGGGCCCGCCCTCGGACGCTCCTGGCTGCTGTCGCTGGTCCTGGTCACGGCCGCCGCCGTGCTGCTGGCACGCGCGTCCGGCACCGCGGCCGCCCGGCCGCTGCTGCTGGCGGTCGCGCCCCTGCTGCCGGTCGCCGGGGTCGCCGCGTCGTACGGCCGCCACTCCGATCCGCTGTACGAGGCCGTCGCCGCGACCCCCGCAGCCGGGATACGGCTGCTGCTGGTGCGCACCGGCTGGGTGCTGGCGGTGTGCGTGCCCCTGCTCACCGCCGCCGGGCTGCTGATGCCCGCGCCGGACGGCGGACCGGGCGCCCACGCCTGGCTGCTCCCCGGGCTCGCGCTCACCCTGCTGACCCTGCTGGCCGCCTCCGGCGTGGGCTGCCTGCGCGCCGCCGCCGGCACCGGCACCGGCTGGCTGCTGCTCCTCGCCGCCACCGGCGCCGCGGCCGACGCCGGCGGGGCGGGCCCGGCCGGCCCGGCCGACCCGGCCGCACTGCTGACCGCGTCCCTCGGCGCCCTCTCGGGCACGCCGGCACAGGGCGCCTGGGCGGGCACCGCCGTCCTGTGCGGCGGGCTCCTCGTCCTGCGCCGCACCTCCTTCGACCGTCTGGAGCGACTTTGACTTCTCCCCCTCGTAAACGAGGGGGATTCCTAGCTCACTTCGCCTGACCGTCAGCGACGGGCAGGGCTTACAAGATCAGCACTAGCCGGGTTGAGACCAGCCCGGACGAGCATCACGCGGGCGGAGTTCTTGTCCCTGGGCGAGACGGTTCCGCACGCGGTGCACGTATACGTTCTTTCGGAGAGGGGGATGCGGTGCTTGGCTCTCGCCCCGCAGTGCGCGCAGTCCATCGTGGTGTGCGCGGGGTTGACCAGGTGCAGGGCGCGGCCGTGCTTGCGGGCCATCTCGACCAGTGCGGTCTTGGTGGCGCCGATGGCGGCGTCGGCCGCCTTGCGGGCCATGGTGGACTTGGCGAGGAACTTCGGCCGGAAGTCCTCCACCGCCAGGACGTCGAAGTCACGGACGACGGATTTGGCCCACTTGCGGCCGGTGTCGGTCCGCTGCCGTGTGATCTTCTTCGACACCTTCGCCGCCGCCCGGCGCGCCTTCTTGTAGCCCTTGGTGTCAGGCCGGTTCTTCGGAGTGCGGCGCCGGGCCATCATCCGCTGATAGTGCGCGAGCTTCTGGGCGGCCGTCTTGCCGTGCTGGGCGTGCGGCAGGTCGTGGGCATCGGAGGTCGTGGTCGCGGTCTCCTTCACGCCCCAGTCGATGCCGATGACCGCGCCGGTCTCCGGCAGCGGCTCGGTCACCGTGGCCACGACGAAGCCGGCGTACCAGTGTCCGAGACTGTCCCGGTACACGCGCACCGAGGACGGCGGCTTGGGCAGCTCCCGCGACCACACCACCGTCAGCACAATCCCGCCGGCCAGGTGCAGCCGCCCGTCGCGGATCCGGAAACCACGGGTCGTGTAGTTCAGCGACGGCGCGGCCTCGCGCTTCCGCTTGATGCGGGGCATCCCTGCCCGCTGCCGCATCGCAAGCTTCGCCTTGATGTCCCTGAGGGCCTTGGCGCGGGACTTGGCGAAGTCCCGGATGGTCTGCTGCTGCGGAACCGAGGCACCTTCGCGCAGCCAGGTCATCGACTGGCGGGCATCGGTCAGCATCTTGTCGAGCTGCGCCGGACCACACGTCGCGTTCTCGCCAGTCGCTTTGTTGTGCTTGTGGACCCTGCGCGACATCGCCACGCACTCGTTCCACACCCAGCGGCAGCGCGCCCACTCGTCTTCGAGCTGGGCGAGCACGCCGGACGACACACGGAGCCGGAAGGTGTACCGGGCATGACCGGCCCCCTGCGCGGCTATCGGTGTCGTCGTCATGATCCGCAACCTAACACCCCCCACTGACAACGGAAGAGAGCGCAGGTCAGAACAGATGCGCAGCGAACTCCGGCGCTCCGCGCCTCCGCGCCAAGGACCCATTCCTCCCCGCCCTGAAGGACGGGGCCTCCTGGGAGAAGTCTGGTGAACCCCTCATCCGCCCCGGTGCCCGACCCGACGGGGCGGGGCCCGGCCGACCGGGAACCCGCCCCGGAGCCCCGTAACCCCGACCGGGGCCTGACCGTCCGGGGCCTGACCGTCCGCCACCGCCGCATGACCGCCCTGGACGGGGTGGACCTCGATCTCGGCACGGGCGTGCACGGCCTGCTCGGACCGAACGGGGCGGGCAAGACCTCGCTGCTGCGGGTGCTCGCCACCGTCGCCCGCCCGGCCGCCGGGGAAGTCCGCCTGCTGGGCCTCGCCCCGGGGACACACCGCGAACGGACGGAGATCCGCCGCCGACTGGGCTACCTGCCACAGGAGTTCGGCTACTACCCGTCCTTCACGGTGCGCGACACGCTGGGCTACTTCGCCTGGCTGAAGGAGCTGCCCGGCGGGAAGGCGCCCGCCGCGGTCGAACAGGCGGCCGAACGCGTCGGGCTCGGGCCCTCCCTCGACCGGCGACTGGGCACCCTCTCCGGCGGCGCGGTCCGCCGGGTCGGCATCGCCCAGGCCGTCCTCGGCGGACCGGAACTGCTGCTTCTCGACGAACCGACGGCCGGTCTGGACCCGGAGCGCCGGGTGGAGTTCCGGGGCCTCCTGCGCGAACTGGGCCGTGACACAACCGTGCTGGTCTCCACACATCTCGTCGAGGACGTCGGCTCGGCCTGCGCGGACGTGACGCTGCTGGAGTCCGGCCGCGTCGCGTTCCGGGGCACGCCGGACGAGCTGGCCGCGTGCGCGGAGACGGACGCCGACGCGCCCGGCGACAACCCACTGGAACGCGGCTACACCAGCGCACTGCGGCGCCACCGGCGCGAGCGCGGGCGCGGTACGGACACCCACGACGCGCGGGCCACGCGGAAGGCGGCGCTCCGATGACTCCCACACCCCTCATGACGGACGGCGCCCCGGAGACGGCGGCCCCCGCGAAGCCGGGCGGCGGCCCCGTGCGGACCTCCCCCGCGCTCGCCGTCCTCCGCATCGAGAGCCTGCGCGGCACCGCGCCGTGGACCTTCGCCATCTGCCTCGCGACCCTGCTCATCGCCGTGTTCGGCGGACGCGACCCGTACCAGGCGGACTGGCCTGCCATGGCCCAGCACGCACACGCGCTGCAGATTCTGCTGGGCCCCCTGGTGGCGGGCGCCGCCTGCTGGGAGGCCGGACGTGAGCGGCGCCGGCACACGGCCGAGTGGGCCCGCGCGACACCCCGGCCGACGCTGCACCGGCTGACCGCCGGCCTGTTCCCGGTGTGGCTGGCGGCCGTGGCCGCCTATCTCGTCACCTGGGCGGTCCTGACCGCGCTCACCTGGCCGAACGCCTCCGCGTACGGGCATCCGCTGCTCGGCCCCGTGCTCGTGGACCTGGCCGCGGTGGCAGCCTTCGCCGCGGGCGGGCATCTCCTCGGCCGGTACGTCCCGTGGTGGCCCGTGGCGCCGCTGGCCGCTCTTTCCGGCTACGCCGCCCTGGTCCTGTGGAACGTACCGGCGAGCAGTGGCCTCGCACAGCTGATCCCCGCCGCGTTCGACATCCGGGAGGGGTCGGAACCGGCCCTGTGGGCGAGCGCCGCGCACACGGCCTGGTTCGCCGGGCTGGCGGCGGCCATGCTGCTGGCCGCCGGGGCCCGCCGAAAGTGGCTGGCGGCGCTGCCGCTGGCGGTGGCGGTCGCCGGGGCGGTGCCCCTGGTCCAGCAGCCCGGCGCGGTGTGGGTGTACGACCGGGCCGCCGCCGAGTTCGTCTGCGAGGGGGAGCGCCCGCAGATCTGTATGCGCCGGGCGCACGAGGGCATGCGCGAGCGGGTGGCCGACCCCGTCCGCTGGGCGTACGGCCTGACCGCGGGGGCGCCGGGCGCGCCCGCACGGTTCGAGGAGAGAGCGCCAGCGCCGGGCGGCCGTTCCGCCGCCGGTCCGGACGCCGTGGAGGTCCGCATCGTCCACCGCGGCGACCTCGGAAGCGACCGGCGGCTCGACTACTTCCAGCGCGACGCCGTCCTCCAGTCCCTGCTCGCCTGGGACTGCCGGAGCGAGCGCATCCGCCCCGAGTGGTCCCACGAGGTGCTGCTGTGGGCGCACGGCCAGTGGCCCGGCGCCATGGACGACCGCCTGCTCGACACCCCCGTGGTGAAGGCCCTGGACACCATGAGCCGCGCGGAGCGCGCGGCCTGGTTCGCCGACTGGTTCGCCGCCGCCCGGGCCTGCGACCCGGACCGCGTCACCCGCCCGTAGCGGCCAGGGGAAAACCCGGGCGGGCCGGCCGGCGTGGTCACTACCCTGGGCGGCGCCTCCCGCCGGCCCGCCCGGCGCGCCGCGCGGGGAGCGCCACCCGCCGCCCGCCCGCGGCCCCGGCCCCCGGCCCGGGGCGCTCCGAGAAGGACCCGTCCGCCCATGCAGCCCGTGCCGTCCCCGTCGTCCCCCTCCGTCCCGTCCCCGTCGGGCCCCTCTCCGGCCGTCTCCCCGCACCCGGGGCCCGGCGCGGGAAACGCGGGATACGGGGCCGGTGACCCGGCCGGGGAGCCCGTGGTCGTCGACCGGCGGAGCGGCCCGTACGGCGAGGTCGTACTGCGGCGGCGCGGTGAGCGGTACGAGATCATCGCCAACGGCTGCTTCCTCATGGACACCTCCGACGGCCGCTCCGAACGCCTGCTCGTCGACGCGGTCCTGGCGGCGCTCCCCGCGGACCGGCCCCGCCCGTCGGTGCTGATCGGCGGTCTCGGGGTCGGCTTCTCCCTGGCGCGGGCCGCCGCCGAGCCGCGCTGGGGGCGGATCGCCGTCGTGGAGCGGGAGGAGGCGGTGATCGACTGGCACCGCTCCGGCCCGCTGGCGGCGGTGTCCGGCCCGGCGCTCGCCGACCCGCGGACGGAGATCGTCCACGCCGATCTCGTCCGCCTCCTGCGGACCGCACCGCGCGGGGAGACCTACGACGCGCTCTGCCTGGACATCGACAACGGGCCCGGCTGGACCGTCACCGAGGACAACGACCGCCTCTACACCCCCGAGGGCCTGGCCGCCTGCCGCCGCCGGCTGGCCCCCGGCGGCGTGCTCGCCGTCTGGTCCGCCCAGCCCTCCGCCGCTTTCGAACAAGCCTTGTGGAACGCCGGGTTCGTGCAGGTACGGACGGAAGAAATCCCCGTTGCCCGGGGCGTACCGGACGCCGTGCACCTCGCCATCGGTCCTGCGTAGCCGCGCCCCTCGCCCTGCCTTTACGCTGCTAGCCAGCACGCGCCGCGGCAGACACGGGGCACCAGGCACGGGGACAGCAGGGGCAGACCGACATGGATCAGACACAGAACGGCGCGGGCGGCACCGCGGGCGCCACCACCGGCAATCAGCGCCGCGTCCTCGTCGTCGAGGACGACACGACCATATTGGACGCGATCTCCGTGCGGCTGCGCGCCGAGGGCTTCCAGGTGCAGACCGCCCACGACGGCCCGTCCGCCGTCGAGACCGCGCAGACGTGGCAGCCCGACCTGCTCGTCCTCGACGTCATGCTGCCCGGCTTCGACGGGCTGGAGGTCTGCCGCCGGGTCCAGGCCCAGCGCCCGGTCCCGGTGCTGATGCTGACCGCGCGCGACGACGAGACCGACATGCTCGTGGGCCTCGGTGTCGGCGCCGACGACTACATGACCAAGCCCTTCTCGATGCGCGAGCTGGCGGCCCGGGTACACGTCCTGCTGCGCCGCGTGGAACGGGCGGCGCTCGCCGCGCACACGCCGCGCAGCGGCATCCTGCGCCTCGGCGAGCTGGAGATCGACAACGCGCAGCGGCGGGTGCGGGTGCACGGCGAGGACGTCCACCTCACCCCGACGGAGTTCGACCTGCTGGTGTGCCTGGCCGCCACCCCCCGCGCGGTGCTCTCCCGGGAGCAGCTGCTGGCCGAGGTGTGGGACTGGGCGGACGCCTCCGGCACGCGCACCGTGGACAGCCACATCAAGGCCCTGCGCCGCAAGATCGGCGCGGAGCGCATCCGTACGGTCCACGGCGTCGGCTACGCGCTCGAGACCCCGGCCGCCCCCGCTCCGTGAACCACCGCCCCGCCGAGCCGGCGAAGCCGGGCCTGTGGGCGCGCTTCTGGGAGAGCCTGCGGCCGCTGGACCCGTACCGTTCGGTGAAGGCGGCGCTCGGCGCGCTGGTCATTGGCTCGGTGACGATCACCACACTGCTGGTGGTGATGGCCCTCAACACGGCCACCGAGCTGCGCATCGTCACCATCTTCTCGATCATCGCCACCATGCTGATCACCCAGTTCGTGGCGCACGGGCTGACCGCCCCGCTGGACGAGATGAAAACCGTCGCCCGCGCCATGGCCAACGGCGACTACAGCCGCCGGGTCCGCGAGCACCGCCGCGACGAACTCGGTGAGCTGGCGCGGACGTTCAACCACATGGCGGCCGACCTGGAGGCCGTGGACCGGCACCGCAAGGAGCTCGTGGCGAACGTCTCGCACGAGCTGCGCACGCCCATCGCGGGCCTGCGGGCGGTGCTGGAGAACGTGGTGGACGGCGTCTCGGAGGCCGATCCGGAGACCATGCGGATGGCCCTCGGGCAGACCGAGCGGCTCGGCCGGCTGGTGGAGACGCTGCTCGACCTGTCGCGCATCGACAACGGTGTGGTCCCGCTGCACGCCCGGCGCTTCGAGGTCTGGCCGTATCTCTCCGGGATCATCAAGGAGGCCGGCATGACCAACGCGGCGCGCGGCCGGGCCGCCACCACGGGTGTGCCGGGCCGGGCGGACGTCCATCTCCATCTGGACGTCTCACCGCCGGAGCTGACCGCCTACGCGGACGCCGAGCGGCTGCACCAGGTGGTGGCGAACCTCGTCGACAACGCGGTCAAGCACAGCCCCCCGCAGGGCCGGGTGACGCTGTACGCGCGGCGCGGCGAGGGGCCGGGGAGCGTGGTGCTGGAGGTGCTGGACGAGGGGCCGGGCATCCCGGAGCCGGAGCGGGCCCGGATCTTCGAGCGCTTCAACCGCGGCCGCGTCTCCACTCCGCACGGTCCCGGCAGTGACGGCGGCACGGGTCTCGGGCTGGCCATCGCCCGCTGGGCGGTGGATCTCCACGGCGGCTCGATCGGTGTGGCCGAGTCGTCCCGCGGCTGCCGCATAAAGGTCACTCTGCCGGGCAGCCGCCAAGCGCAGGGTTGACGTAGGGTGCGAAAGCGGAAGCGCCCGTTCGGAGGGGAGGCCCCGGCATCCCCGCCCGCGGTGCGCCACCGGAGGGTTGCGGCAGCCGGAGGCCGTCGCCGCCCGGCGGTGATCCCCGGTATCCGGCGCGGAGCCGAAACTCCGGGATTTTCCCGCCGCGCGCTGCCCCGAAACCAGTCGGCCAGTGTGACTTGCGCGACGACTGACCAGCCCGGCCTGCACCGGACGCGGTAAGAGGCGTAGCCTTTATTTCCGCTGTCCACCACCTTAGGAAGCGGAAGAGGGCGGTAGCCGCCGTGTCGCCACAGTCCCCCAACACTTCGAGCGTCTCGACCGACCAGGACGGACGGGGTAACAACCCCGCAGCCGCCTTCGGTCCCAACGAGTGGCTCGTCGACGAGATCTACCAGCAGTACCTCCAGGACCCGAACTCGGTCGACCGAGCCTGGTGGGACTTCTTCGCCGACTACAAGCCGGGTGCGGACACCGGGTCGGCAGCAGCCGCCCCGGACCAGGCCGCCCCCGCGCCGAACGGAAAGGCGGCCACCCCGTCTCCGTCCGCACCGGCACCCGCACAGGCCGCCGCGCCCGCCGCCCGGCCGGAGCCGGCCGCGAAGCCCGCCGAGCCGAAGCCGGCCCCGGCCCCCGCGGCGAAGGCCCCGGCCCGCCCGGCCGCCAAGCCCGCCGCGGCGCCCGGGCGGAAGGCGCCGGCCAAGGCCGCGGCCGAGCCCGCCGCGGCGCCCGCCGAGGGGCCGGAGTACGTCACGCTGCGCGGCCCGTCGGCCGCCGTGGCGAAGAACATGAACGCCTCGCTGGAACTGCCGACGGCCACCTCCGTCCGCGCGGTCCCGGTGAAGCTGCTGTTCGACAACCGCATCGTCATCAACAACCACCTGAAGCGCGCCCGGGGCGGGAAGGTCTCCTTCACGCACCTCATCGGCTACGCCATGGTGCAGGCGCTCAAGGCCATGCCCTCGATGAACCACTCGTTCACCGAGAAGGACGGCAAGCCGACGCTGGTCAAGCCGGACCACGTCAACCTGGGCCTGGCCATCGACCTGGTGAAGCCGAACGGCGACCGCCAGCTCGTCGTCGCGGCGATCAAGAAGGCCGAGACGCTCAGCTTCTTCGAGTTCTGGCAGGCGTACGAGGACATCGTCCGCCGCGCCCGCGCGAACAAGCTGACGATGGAGGACTTCACCGGGGTCACCGCCTCCCTCACCAACCCCGGCGGCATCGGCACCGTGCACTCCGTGCCGCGCCTGATGCCCGGGCAGGGCCTGATCCTCGGCGTGGGCGCCATGGAGTACCCGGCGGAGTTCCAGGGCACCTCGCAGGACACCCTGAACAAGCTCGGCATCTCCAAGGTCATGACGCTCACGAGCACCTATGACCACCGCGTGATCCAGGGCGCCGCCTCCGGCGAGTTCCTGCGGATCATGAGCCAGCTGCTGCTCGGCGAGAACGACTTCTACGACGAGGTCTTCAAGTCGCTGCGCATCCCCTACGAGCCGGTCCGCTGGCTCCGCGACATCGACGTCTCCCACGACGACGACGTCACCAAGGCCGCCCGGGTCTTCGACCTGATCCACGCCTACCGGGTCCGCGGCCACGTCATGGCCGACACCGACCCGCTGGAGTACCAGCAGCGCAAGCACCCCGACCTCGACATCATCGAGCACGGCCTCACCCTGTGGGACCTGGAGCGCGAGTTCGCCGTCGGCGGCTTCGCGGGCCGCTCGATGATGAAGCTCCGCGACATCCTGGGCGTGCTCCGGGACTCGTACTGCCGCACCACCGGCATCGAGTTCATGCACATCCAGGACCCGAAGGAGCGCAAGTGGATCCAGGACCGCGTGGAGCGCGGCCAGGCCCACCCGGAGCGCGAGGAGCAGCTGCGCATCCTGCGCCGGCTCAACGCCGCCGAGGCGTTCGAGACGTTCCTGCAGACCAAGTACGTCGGCCAGAAGCGCTTCTCGCTGGAGGGCGGCGAGTCCGTCATCCCGCTGCTGGACGCGGTCCTCGACTCGGCCGCCGAGTCGCGGCTGGACGAGGTCGTCATCGGCATGGCCCACCGCGGCCGGCTGAACGTCCTGGCCAACATCGTCGGCAAGTCCTACGCGCAGATCTTCCGGGAGTTCGAGGGCAACCTCGACCCGAAGTCGATGCACGGCTCCGGTGACGTGAAGTACCACCTGGGCGCCGAGGGCACCTTCACCGGCCTGGACGGCGAGCAGATCACGGTCTCGCTCACCGCCAACCCCTCCCACCTGGAGGCCGTCGACCCGGTCGTCGAGGGCGTCGCCCGCGCCAAGCAGGACATCATCGGCAAGGGCGGCACGGACTTCACCGTCCTCCCCGTCCAACTGCACGGCGACGCGGCCTTCGCGGGCCAGGGCGTGGTGGCGGAGACGCTCAACATGTCGCAGCTCCGCGGCTACCGCACCGGCGGCACCATCCACGTCGTCATCAACAACCAGGTCGGCTTCACCGCCGCGCCGGAGTCGGCCCGCTCCTCCATGTACGCCACCGACGTGGCCCGCATGATCGAGGCGCCGATCTTCCATGTGAACGGTGACGACCCGGAGGCCGTGGTCCGGGTGGCGCGGCTCGCCTTCGAGTTCCGCCAGGCGTTCAACAAGGACGTCGTCATCGACCTGATCTGCTACCGGCGCCGGGGCCACAACGAGTCCGACAACCCGGGCTTCACCCAGCCGCTGATGTACGACCTGATCGACAAGAAGCGCTCGGTGCGCAAGCTCTACACCGAGTCGCTGATCGGCCGGGGCGACATCACCGTCGAGGAGGCCGAGCAGGCCCTCCAGGACTACCAGGGCCAGCTGGAGAAGGTCTTCACCGAGGTCCGCGACGCCACCGCGGCGCCGATGGCCCCCGAGGTCCCGGAGCCGCAGTCGGAGTTCCCGGTGAAGGTCGACACCGCCATCTCGCGCGAGGTGGTCAAGCGCATCGCCGAGTCGCAGACCAACATCCCCGACCGGATCACCGTCCACCCCCGGCTGCTCCCGCAGCTCCAGCGCCGCGCGACGCAGGTCGAGGACGGCACGATCGACTGGGGCATGGGCGAGACCCTCGCCATCGGCTCGCTGCTGATGGAGGGCACCCCGGTCCGCCTCGCGGGCCAGGACTCCCGCCGCGGCACCTTCGGCCAGCGGCACGCGGTCCTCGTCGACCGCGAGACCGGCGACGACTACACCCCGCTGCTCTACCTGTCGGAGGACCAGGCCCGCTTCAACGTCTACGACTCGCTGCTCAGCGAGTACGCGGCGATGGGCTTCGAGTACGGCTACTCGCTGGCCCGCCCGAACGCCCTGGTGATGTGGGAGGCGCAGTTCGGCGACTTCGTCAACGGCGCGCAGACCATCGTCGACGAGTTCATCTCCTCGGCGGAGCAGAAGTGGGGCCAGACCTCCGGCGTCACCCTGCTGCTGCCGCACGGCTACGAGGGCCAGGGCCCGGACCACTCCTCGGCCCGGATCGAGCGCTTCCTCCAGCTCTGCGCGCAGAACAGCATGACGGTCGCCATGCCCACCCTGCCGTCGAACTACTTCCACCTGCTGCGCTGGCAGGTGCACAACCCGCACCACAAGCCGCTGATCGTCTTCACCCCGAAGTCGATGCTCCGGCTCAAGGCGGCCGCGTCGAAGACGGAGGAGTTCACCACCGGCGGCTTCCGACCGGTGATCGGCGACGACACGGTGGACCCGGCGGCCGTCCGCAAGGTCGTCTTCTGCTCGGGCAAGGTCTACTACGACCTGCTGGCCGAGCGGGAGAAGCGCGGTGCCCACGACACCGCCCTGGTCCGGCTGGAGCGGCTGTACCCGCTGCCCGGCAAGGAGCTCCAGGCGGAGCTCTCCCGCTACACCGGCACCGAGAAGTACATCTGGGCGCAGGAGGAGCCGGCGAACCAGGGCGCGTGGCCCTTCATCGCGCTCAACCTGATCGACCACCTGGACCTCTCGGTCGGTGCGGGTCTCCCGCCCGCCGAGCGGCTGCGCCGGGTCTCCCGGCCGCACTCCTCCTCCCCGGCGGTCGGCTCGGCCAAGCGCCACCAGGCGGAGCAGCAGCAGCTCGTCAACGAGGTGTTCGACGCCTGACCGCGCGCGTCCCGGGGCCTCGTACCGCGCCGGGACGACCGGGCACGGCGCACGGGCCGGGCCCCCGCCCTCGCGGCGGGGGCCCGGCCCTTCTCCGCACCGGCCCTTCTCCGCACCGGCCCTTCTCCGTACCGGCCCTTCTCCGTACCGGCCCGTGCGCCCCTGCCGGCCGGCGGCGCCTCCACGACCACCCGCGGCTGCGCAAGCCGGCCGGCGGGCCGGGGCGGCGCCCGGGCTCGGGCCCGCACCCGGACGGGGCCTCTCCGGCGGCGCCCCGCGTCACAGCCCCGGCCCGTCACGGCCCCCGCCCCGGGAGCGGCAGGGCCCCGGAGGGCGCCCGTCCGGGCAGGAATATCCTGGCCCCGCCCCATTCCCACCGATCGTCCTGGCGGAGCGCACGTTGTATTTCACCGACCGCGGTATCGAGGAGCTGGAGAACCGGCGCGGCGAGGAGGAGGTCCCGCTGTCCTGGGTGGCCGAGCGGCTCCGTGAGTTCGTCGACCTCAACCCGGACTTCGAGGTGCCGGTGGACCGCCTGGCCACCTGGCTGGCCCGCCTCGACGACGAGGACGACGAGTAGCCGCACCCGCACCCGCACCCGGGCCCGCGCACGCGGCACCGCGACCGCCCCGGCCGGCTACGCCTGTTGACTTCCCCCATCCACGATATATCGTGTCTTCGTAGACGCGATATGTTGCGTGCTGCCGTCCGCCCGGAGGAAGGTCAGGTCAGGCCCATGCCAGCCCGGTCCCAGTGGTCCGTCACCGAGGCGCGCAAGTTCGTCCTCGACGCACCCGTCACCGCCGTCCATGTCCGCGTGGTCGGCGGCAACGTCAACATCGTCGGCACGGACGGCTCCGGCCCCGCCCGGCTCCACATCGACGAGCTGCACGGGCCGCCGCTCACCGTCGTCCACGAGGACTCCACCCTGACCATCGCCTACGACGACCTGCCCTGGCAGGGCTTCCTCCAGTGGCTCGACCGCAAGGGCCGGAACCGGCAGGCCACCGTCTCGGTGACCGTCCCGGCCGGCACCCGGGTCAAGGTCGGGACGGTCGGCGCCGGCACCGTCGTCTCCGGGGTCTCCGGCGGTACGGACCTCCGGGGCGTCTCCGGGGACAGCACCCTCGCCGGGCTGAGCGGCCCGGTCCGCGCCGAGACCGTCTCCGGCCGGGTCGAAGCGCAGGCCGTCACCGGTGACCTGCGCTTCAACTCGGTCTCCGGTGACCTCACCGTCATCGAGGGCTCCGGCCGCTCCGTACGCGCCGACACGGTCAGCGGCACCATGGTCATCGACCTCGCCACCGCGAGCCGGGACACCGACGTCCGGCTGAGCACCATCTCCGGCGAGGTCGCCGTCCGGCTCCCGCGCGGTGCCGACACCAGGATCGACGCGCACACCGCGAGCGGAGCCGTCTCCTGCGCCTTCGACGGTCTCGACATCGCCGACCACTGGGGCGCCAAGAAGATCAGAGGCCGGCTCGGCGACGGGGGCGGCAGGCTCAAGGCCACCAGCGTCTCCGGCGCCATAGCACTGCTCCGCCGCCCGCCCGGAGCGGACGAGGAGCCCGTCCCGGCCGGGGTGCGACCGCCCCGCCGGGACCCGGGAGCCGGCCCCCGCGGCGGCCCGGGGAACGCCGCCGGCGCGCCCTCGGACGCGCCGGGGACCGGACCCGGTCCGGACGGCACGGACGGCACGAACACCGCGCAGACCGCGCACACCGCGGACGACAAGAAGGTGCTCTGACATGCCCCCCGTCTTCGCCCACGGCCGGCTCCGCCTCTACCTGCTCAAGCTGCTGGACGAGGCACCGCGCCACGGCTACGAGGTGATCCGGCTCCTGGAGGAGCGCTTCCAGGGCCTCTACGCACCGTCCGCCGGCACGGTCTACCCGCGCCTCGCCAAGCTGGAGAGCGAGGGCCTCGTCAGCCACGCCACCGAGGGCGGCCGCAAGGTCTACACCCTCACCGAGGCCGGACGGGACGAACTCATCGCGCGCCAGGCCGAGTTGGCGGATCTGGAGCGCGAGATCCGGGAGTCCGTGGCGGTCCTGGCCGCCGAGATCCGCGAGGACGTCCGGGGCTCGGCCAGTGAGCTGCGCCGGGAGATGCGCGCGGCGGCCGAGCGGGCCCGCACGGCCCGCACCTCCGGCACCCCCCGCGCGCACCGCGGCGAGTACGGCAGCGGCCCCGCGGAGCCCGGCGGCCCCGGCGACGGGGGCGCCCGGCGACGGGCGCAGGAGGAAACCCGCCGTGCCAAGGAACGGCAGGCGCACCGCGCCGCCCAGGAGAGCCGCCGCGCCGGGCAGCGGGCCCGGCGGGCCGGCGGACCGGCCCGGGACGCCCAGGACGCCGTCGTGGAGGAGATCCAGCGGCTCGCCCGCCGCCTCCAGGACCAGACGCAGGAGCACATCCGCACCGGCGACTGGCAGCGCGCGGTGCGGGAGGGCTTCGCGGAGATCACCCGCGAGGTCAACCGCTTCTCGGGCGGCCCCGGCGGCCGCGCCGACACCGGCACGGAGGCCGGGACGGACGCGGGGACGGACGCGGGGACGGACGCGGGGACGGACGCGGACAGCGGCACGGGCCACGGCGCCGGAACGGACCCCGGAACGGAGCGGGGGGCGTTCACGGACGGCGGCGCGGCCACGGACACCCGTACCGGCACCGCGCCCGGCGCCGCCCCGCCGGAGCCCGAGTGGGCACGGGAAACCCCGGAGCCCTCCGGGGACCCCGTGCGCGACCTGGAGCGGCTGCTGGACCGCTTCCGCGACGACATCCGCGACGCGGCCCGCGACCACGGCGTGACGGAGGAACAGCTCCGGGAGGCCCGCCGCCACCTCTCCACGGCGGCCGCCCGCATCGGGGTCGTCCTGCGTCCCGGCCCCTGAACGCCGCCCGCGGACCGGCCCCGGCGGCCCCGCCGGTGCGAAGAACAGCGGACGGGGCCGGCCCGGTGCGGGAGCGGGACACCCGCGGCCCGGTGCGGGAGCGGGCCACCTGCTCCGGGGAGCCGGGACGGCACCCGCGCGGGTGTCACACGGTGAGCACGATCTTGCCGAAGAGGTCGCCGCCCGCCATCTTCTCGAAGCCCTCCCGCGCCCGGTCCAGCGGCAGCACGGAGTCGATCACGGGCCGCACGCCCGCGCCGGCGCAGAAGGCGAGCAGGTCCTCCAGCTCGTCCTTGCTGCCCATCGTGGAGCCGACGACCTTGAGCTCCAGGAAGAAGATCCGGTTCAGCTCGGCGCTCTTCGGGTTCGGCCCGCTGGTCGCGCCGGAGATCACCAGAGTGCCGCCCGGCTTCAGCGACTTGACGGAGTGCGACCAGGTGGCGGCGCCCACCGTCTCCATCACCGCATCCACCCGCTCCGGCAGCCGCGCGCCGGGCTCGTACGCCTCGTGGGCGCCCAGCTCCACAGCCCGCCGCCGCTTGGCCTCGTCCCGGCTGGTGGCGTACACCCGCAGCCCGGCCGCCCGGCCGAGGACGATCGCGGCCGTGGCCACACCGCCGCCCGCGCCCTGCACGAGGACGGAGTCACCGGGGCGGACACCGGCGTTGGTGAAGAGCATCCGGTACGCGGTCAGCCAGGCGGTCGGCAGACAGGCCGCCTCCTCGAAGCTGAGCTCCTTCGGCTTGGGCAGCACGTTCCAGGCGGGAACGGTGACCTGCTCGGCGAAGGTGCCCTGGTAGCGCTCGGTGAGGATGGAGCGCGGCTCCTTGGGGCCCACCCCGTGGCCGCTCTGGCCGATCACGGAGTGGATCACCACCTCGTTGCCGTCCTCGTCGGTCCCGGCCGCGTCACAGCCGAGGATCATGGGGAGCGCTTCCTCACCGAGGCCGACACCGCGCAGGGACCACAGGTCGTGGTGGTTGAGCGAGGCGGCCCTCACGTTGACGGTCGTCCATCCGGAACGGGCCGTGGGCGCGGGGCGCTCACCCACTTCCAGTCCGTTGAGCGGCTGGTCACGGTCGATACGAGCTGCGTAGGCGGCGAACATGATCCGACCCTAGATCGCCGGGACGAGCCCACGGAACCACGCACGGGTGTGACGCGCGCCGCGTGCCCCCGAGCGGCGGCCCTTCCCCGCGGGCCCGTCGGCCCCCGGGCCTCCCCGCCACCCCGCGCCGAGGACCCCCGGCCCCCCGGCTCCCGGGCCCGGCGCCTCCCCGTTGCCCCCGCGCCCCCTGCGCAAGGGGACGGACGGGCAGAAGAGGGGCATCGGCGGCAGGGCCGTACGCGCGGCCGCGCGCGGCACGGAGAGGCCGGCCCCGTGGAGAACGTCCGCGGACCCACCGGTGTCGTGGCACCACCCCCGAGGCGGCACCACGGCACAGAGGTCCGGGCGCACGGCACGGCACGCCCCGGCGGACCGGGGCCGGGGCAGCGGCCGGGAGAGCCGGCCGGCCCCGGACGGGGCTCAGCGCCGGGCGACGCCCTCGGCCCGCGCCGCCGCGGCCACCGCCGCCGTCACCGCGGGGGCGACCCGCTCGTCGAACGGCGAGGGGATCACGCAGTCGGCGCTGAGCTCGTCCGCGACCACCGAGGCCAGCGCCTCGGCCGCCGCGAGCTTCATGCCCTCGGTGATCCGCGTGGCCCGCACCTGGAGGGCGCCGGAGAAGATCCCGGGGAAGGCCAGCACGTTGTTGATCTGGTTCGGGTAGTCGGAGCGCCCGGTGGCCACCACGGCCGCGTACTTGTGCGCGACGTCCGGGTGGATCTCCGGGTCCGGGTTGGCCATGGCGAAGATCATGGCGTTCGCGGCCATCTTGGAGACCGCCGTCTCCGCCACGGTGCCGCCGGAGACCCCGATGAAGACGTCCGCGCCGTCGAGCGCGGACCCCAGCGAACCGCTCAGCCCGGCCTTGTTGGTGAAGCCGGCCACGTCCCGCTTGACGTCGGTCAGGTCGTCCCGGTCCGCCGACACGATGCCCTTGCGGTCGCAGACCGCCACATCGCCGATCCCCGCCTCGATGAGGATCTTCGCGATGGCGACACCCGCGGCGCCGGCGCCGGAGATGACCGCCCGCAGCTCGCCGAGCGACCGGCCGGTGAGCCGCGCGGCGTTGCGCAGGGCGGCGAGGGTGACGATGGCCGTGCCGTGCTGGTCGTCGTGGAAGACGGGGATGTCGAGGCGCTCCTGGAGCCTGCGCTCCACCTCGAAGCAGCGGGGTGCGGAGATGTCCTCCAGGTTGATCCCGCCGAAGGAGGGGGCCATCCGGGCGACGGTGTCGACGAGCTCGTCCACGTCCCGGCAGTCCAGGGCGATGGGCACCGCGTCCACGCCGCCGAACTGCTTGAAGAGGATCGCCTTGCCCTCCATCACGGGCAGCGACGCCTCCGGGCCGATGTCACCGAGTCCGAGAACCGCGCTGCCGTCGGTGACGACCGCCACGACCTGCGACTTCCAGGTGTAGTCGTACACCAGCTCCGGCTGCTCGGCGATGGCGCTGCACACCTTGGCGACGCCGGGCGTGTAGGCGAGGGACAGATCGTCCCGGTCGCGCACGGGCACGGTCGCCTGCACGGCCATCTTGCCGCCGCGGTGCAGGGCGAAGGCCGGATCGAAGGGCTCTTCGCCCTCCGTGTCGCTGTCGCTGTCGCTGTCGCTGCGAGGATTCACGATCTCCGCTGCCACTGTTCTGACCCCTTCATTCTGAAAAGTGTTGAGGGTTGCCGCGCCGGGTTGAGGCGCGAGCGGGCACCGTGTCCGCGGCCCCGGACGGCGGTTGGCCGTCCCGCGGCCGCAGCCGCGCGCGGGGGGAGTTACGGACACCGGGCGCGCCGCACACGCGCCCTGAGCCCCGGGTGAGGGGTGTAAGGGTCTTTTCTACCGGACGAGCGGTTGCTCATACGAGTGACTTCCCTTGCATCTGGGCTCGGCGCGATGCGTCGTCAAGCCCGGATCAAGCCGTTCACCAGCGCTTTTACCGGCCAGGGGTGGGAAACCGTGATGCCGGTCTCGTTCGGCGCACGACGGCGGCGTGTTCGGCCGTGTTCGCTCCGTACGCAAAGGGGATTGCCCGTTATCCGATTTTGACACGACCGCTGACTGTGCGGCTCCGTCCGGATGGCAAGATGCCCTAATCAGCCAGGGTCGCACCGCTCGCAGGAGTGTGTCCGGCCGCAGTTCCATCCCTCACGCGCAGGAGGATCCCACCATGACCGCTTCCCTCACCCGCCGCTCGGCCGCCCGCAGGTCACGGACAGCAGCCGTCGGCGCGATAGCGGTCGCGGGCGCCCTGCTGCTCACCGCCTGCGGCGACCAGACCGACGGCGCGGACGGCGGCGACAAGAAGGCCAAGGGATCCGACGCCCCGCTCTTCGACAAGCTCCCCAAGGAGATCCAGGACAAGGGCGTCATCAAGGTCGGCTCGGACATCGCCTACGCGCCGGTCGAGTTCTACGACGACAAGGACCAGGTCGCGGGGATCGACCCGGACCTCGCCGAGGCGCTCGGCAAGCAGCTCGGCGTCGAGTTCAAGTTCGAGAACGGCACCTTCGACGGCCTGATCACCGGCCTCAACTCGGGCCGCCACGACATCATCATGTCGGCGATGACGGACAACAAGGAGCGCCAGGAGGGCAAGGACGGCGACAAGAAGGTCGGCGACGGCGCCGACTTCGTCGACTACTTCCGGGCCGGCTCCTCCATCCTCGTCAAGAAGGGCAACCCGGAGGGCATCAAGTCCCTGGACGACCTCTGCGGCGAGACCGTGGCCCTCCAGCGCGGCACCGCCAACGAGGACCTGGCCAAGGCGCAGAGCAAGAAGTGCGACAAGCCGATCAAGATCCTTCCCTTCGAGAAGGACACCGAGGCGCTGCTCCAGGTCAAGCAGGGCCGCGCCGTCGCGGACATCAACGACTTCCCGGTGGCCGCGTACAACGCCAAGACCTCCGGCGGCGGCAAGGACTTCGAGGTCGTCGGCGAGCAGATCGACGCCGCCCCGTACGGCATCGCCGTGAACAAGAAGAACACCGAGCTGCGCGACGCGATCAAGGCCGCCGTCGACGCCGTCATCAAGAACGGCGAGTACCAGAAGGTCCTGGAGAAGTGGGAAGTCACCAACGGCGCGGTGGACGAGGCGACCGTCAACGGCGGCAAGTGAGCCTCCGGACCAGCACAGCTCCCCAGTAAAGGTAATTCCCCGTGTCAGAACCCCATGACAAGGGGCCGGGCCCGGCGGTGTCGATATCCAAGGACGACACCGCCGGCTCCGGCTCCGGCCCGGCCACCGCCGGTTCCCCGGTCCCGCCCCAGGCCGTCAAGGCCATCCCCGTACGCCACTACGGCCGCTGGATCAGCGCCGCGATCGTGCTGGGTCTGCTCGTCCTGCTCGGCCTCGCGTTCGCGAACGCCGAGATCCACTGGCCCACGGTCCCGGACTACCTCACCTACCGGACCATCATGTCCGGCGCCTGGAACACCCTGAAGATCACCGTGCTGGCGATGCTCCTCGGCGTCGTGCTCGGCACTCTCCTCGCGGTGATGCGCCTGTCGAAGAACCCCGTGATGTCCTCCGTCGCCTGGGGCTACATCTGGTTCTTCCGCGGCACGCCCGTCCTGGTCCAGCTCCTGCTCTGGTACAACCTCGCGCTGGTCTTCCCGCTGCTGAACCTCGGCTTCTACCGCGACGAGATGAACGACGTCATGACGCCGTTCCTCGCCGCGCTGCTGGGCCTGGGCCTCAACGAGGCCGCCTACATGGCCGAGATCAGCCGCGCGGGCATCCAGTCGGTGGACGAGGGCCAGACCGAGGCGGCCCACGCCCTCGGCATGACCGGCCCCCGCACCATGCGGCGGATCGTGCTGCCGCAGGCCATGCGCGTGATCATCCCGCCGACCGGCAACGAGTTCATCAACATGCTCAAGACCTCGTCGCTGGCGTTCGCCATCCAGTACCCGGAGCTGCTCAAGGAGGCCAGCACCATCTACTCCCGCAACCTCGCGGTGATGGAGCTGCTGCTCGTCGCCACCCTCTGGTACCTGGCCCTGACCACGGTCTTCAGCATCGGCCAGTACTACCTGGAGCGGTACTTCCAGCGCGGGTCGACCCGCAGCCTGCCGCCCACGCCGCTGCAGAAGATCAGGAAGAACCTGGGCTCCTTCCGCACTCCGAGCCGGGTGGGGGGTACCACCGTATGAGCACCGCCGTGAGCAAGCACCCGATGGTCAAGGCCGAGCAGGTGCACAAGTCCTTCGGGCACACCCACGTCCTCAAGGGCATCGACCTGGAGGTGGCGCCGCGCGAGGTCTTCTGCCTCGTCGGCCCGTCCGGCTCCGGCAAGTCCACCTTCCTGCGCTGCATCAACCACCTGGAGCAGATCAACGCGGGCCGCCTCTACGTCGACGGCCGGCTGGTCGGCTACCGCCAGAAGGGCGACAAGCTCTACGAGCTCAAGGAGCGCGAGGTCGCCGCCCAGCGCCGCGACATCGGCATGGTCTTCCAGCGCTTCAACCTCTTTCCGCACATGACGGCGCTGGAGAACGTCATGGAGGCGCCCGTCCAGGTCAAGCGGGAGTCCAAGGCGGTCGCCCGCGAGCGGGCGCGCAAGCTCCTCGACCGGGTCGGCCTGGGCGACAAGACGGGCAACTACCCCTCCCAGCTCTCCGGCGGCCAGCAGCAGCGGGTGGCGATCGCCCGGGCGCTCGCCATGGAGCCCAAGCTGATGCTCTTCGACGAGCCCACCTCGGCGCTCGACCCGGAGCTGGTCGGCGAGGTCCTCGACGTCATGCGGGGACTGGCCGAGGAGGGCATGACGATGGTCGTCGTCACCCATGAGATGGGCTTCGCCCGCGAGGTGGGTGACTCGATCGTCTTCATGGACGACGGTGTGGTGGTGGAGTCCGGCAACCCGCGCGACGTCCTGACCAACCCGCAGCACGAGCGCACCAAGTCCTTCCTCTCCAAGGTGCTCTGAGCAGGGGCTCCAGGGGAGTGCGGACAGCGGACGGAGGCGGTACGGGCGAGAAGGCCGTACCGCCTCCGGGCGTCTCCGGCCGGCTGCCCCGGCCATGCCCCGCCCTCACCGCCGCCCGCGATCCGGGAAGGCGCCGTGACCGCCGGAGCGCGCGGGTCCGTGATACTTCCCGTACCCCGTACCCCGTACCCCGTACCCCGGACCGACCGGCCACGGCCGCGGAGCAGCGGCCCCCGTCACGGCCGCCCGCAGGGCCGCGGCGGGGACGGGGCCGAGCCCGGCCGCCGCGGGGGCACCGCGCCGCCGGCGCACCGGCCCCCGCCCGTCCAGCCCACCCGATCCGCCTCCAACCGTTAGGGAACCCCGTGGAACTGGCCTCCTACTCGGATTTCGCGGTGCGCCTGGTCAACACCGAGGAACCGGGCCGCGGCACGGACGGGCTCACCTCCGTCGAGGCGGTCCGCGCGCTGCTCGGCCCCGGCCGCCAGACGGCGCGCCGCGCGAACGAGGCGGACGTCACCCGGCTGAGGTCGGTGCGGGCCCGGTTCCGCGCGGTCTTCGAGGCGGCGGACGCGGGGGACGAGGCGCTGGCGGTGGGCCTCCTCAACGCCCTGCTGATGGAGTTCCCCGTCAGCCCGCAGATCTCCGGGCACGCCCCGCGCGGCGCGGACGGCCGTCCCGACTGGCATCTGCACATCGCCGACCACGCGGCCAATGCCACCGCCGACTACACCGCCACGGCCTCCGTGGGCCTGGCGTTCCACCTCACCGAGCACGGCGCCGACCGGCTGGGCCTCTGCCGGGCCGCTCCCTGCCGCAACGCCTATCTGGACACCTCGACCAACCGCTCCCGGCGGTACTGCTCGGACCGCTGCGCGACCCGCGCGAACGTGGCCGCCTACCGGGCCCGCAAACGCCTGGAGAGTGCGCGTACGGGCCCCGGGGCCGGCCGCCGCCCGGACGGCACCGGCCGCACCGCCGAGGCCGTCCACGACAGCAGCGCGGCCGCCGACCGCTGAGCCCGCACCATGCGCGGCGGACGCAGCCGCAAGCGGGCCCGCGCCAGCACGAGTCCGTCGGGAACCACGCCGAACTCGCGGCTGTCGCTCTCCGCGGCCGGATTGTCCCCGAGCACCCACCAGCCGCCCCCGCGCCGCTCCGCCGCCCGCTTCACGATGAGCAGGTCCTGCTGCATCGGATGGCGCAGCACCACCACGTCCCCCGGCCGCACCGGCGCCCCGTACCGGACGACCAGCCGGTCTCCCGGCCGCAGAGCCGGCAGCATCGACGGGCCGACGACCTCGGCGAGCCCGTACGGGAGCAGCGGCCGGTGCTCCCCGGCGTCCGACGGGCACGGCGCCGGCCCCGGCTCGCACCCGTGTTCGTATCCCCGCCGCCGACCGGCATCGGGCATCCGGCACCTCCCGGTCCGTTCCTCCGCGAGTTGCGCCCTCACTCGGACTTTTGTCCCAAGCCCGCTGGGGCACTCGCCACATGGCCATCTTCACGGAGTAATGTCCCACCTGAGAAGACGATCACGAGGAAGGACAGCTACATGCTCTCCCGCCTGTTCGCCCCGACGGTCAAGGTCAGCGCCCACTGCGACCTGCCCTGCGGCGTGTACGACCCGGCCCAGGCCCGCGTCGAGGCCGAGTCCGTCAAGGCCATCCAGGAGAAGTACCAGGCCAACGACGACCCCCACTACCGCACCCGCGCCACCGTCATCAAGGAGGAGCGCGCGGAGCTGGCCAAGCACCACATCTCCGTGCTGTGGAGCGACTACTTCAAGCCGCCGCACTTCGAGAAGTACCCGCAGCTGCACCAGCTGGTGAACGACGCCCTCAAGGCCGCGAGCGCCGCCAAGGCCTCGACCGACCCGGCGACCGGCCAGAAGCTGCTCGACCTCATCGCCGAGATCGACAAGATCTTCTGGGAGACCAAGAAGGCCTGACCGCCGGGGGCGCCGGTCCGCGGGTGTCCGGCCGCCCGGTTCTCCCGTCCGCACCCGGTCCGCGGTGCGCCGAACACGGCGCCCCCGCGGACCGGGTGCGGTGCTTTCCGCCCGTCCGGGGCGGCGGAGAGCCGCGGCCGTCCGCCGGGCCCCGCCCGGCTCAGCCCCGCGGCTCGCGCCACATGGGCCACATCGGCGGGCCGTCCGGCAGATCGACGGTCCGACCGGTGAAGACGAAGCCCTCGCGCTCGTACAGCGAACGGCTGCGGGCGCTGCTGGCCTCCAGATAGGCGGGCAGGCCCGCGCTGTCGCAGTGGCGCAGCGCGGGCTCCAGGAGCGCGCTGCCGATCCCCTGCCCCTGCCGGCCGGGGTCGACCCCGATGAGCATCAGGTAGCGGTGCTCCCGGTGCCGGGGGTGCACCCGGGCGGTGAGCCGGCCGACCATCTCCGTCCGCTCGTTGCCCGGGTCGCTCACCGCGCGCATCAGGGCCGCGGCCTGCTCGTCCTCGGCGATCGCGGCCGGGACGTCCGCCTCGGCCACGGCCGGGACGGACAGCCAGAGGGCGGCCGCGGAGCCGTCCTCGGTGACCTCCACGGAGCCCTCCTCCAGGGCGGCGTCGAGGAAGACGCCGAAGAAGGCGGGGTGGAGCGCGCGCCGCTGCTCCGCCTCCGGGAAGACCCAGCTGCTGACCGGATCGTTCATGAACGCCTCGCCCAGGAGCGAGGCGACCCAGGTGCGGTCGTCCGCTCCGGCGCGGCGTATGCCCGGGGTCGGTGCGGCGGTGGGGATCAGTGACATCTTCTGCTGCCTCCAGAGTCCGGTGGCAGTCACGGTAGGACCTCGGGCGCAACCGCTCCAGGCTGCCCCGGGGCGATACGGGCGATACGCGGGAAGCGCCGGGTCCCCGTCAACGGCAAGTGCGGAAATTCACCTATACGGATGCACTTCCCGGGGCGAAGACCGTTTCTTCAGTTTCACCCTCCCACGCTGTGCCGCTACGGTGACGGTACGTCACCCCTTGCCCCGGGCCGCACGGACCCCGGTTGCCCGATCGGCGGTTTCCGTACGACCGGGGCCGGCCCGCCGGACCGGGGACGCAGCGCCCGCCGCCCGAGGAGACCGCACAGCCACACGCGGAGGACCGGGCGGCAGGACCCCGCGCACGGCCCGGAAGAGGAGAGTCAGCTGACCCCGCAGCCCAGCCGGCACATGGCCACCTACCGCACGGGCGGCTGCACGGTCGTGGAACTCCGCGGCGAGATGGACATCGCCGCGGCCCTCGACACCGCACCGCACCTCGACCGGGCCACCGCCGCCGCCGAGCCCCGGCTCGTGATCGACCTCGGCCCGGTCACCTTCCTCGACGCCTCCGGTCTGCGGCTGCTGTGCCGCGTCCACCGCCGCGTCCACGCCCAGGGCGGGCGCCTCGCTCTCGTCTGCGACCGGCCCGGGATTCTGCGCATCCTGGGCCTGACCGGCCTCGACCACCGTTTCCGCCCCGTTCCCACGCTGGCCGAGGCCCTGCGCCGGCACGGCGTCTCCGCCTGAGTGACGGCCCCGCTGGCGGATCACGCCAGTTCTGCGCCCGGATCCTTGGTCGAACGCGTACCCGGTCGCCGCGTCCGCGCCCCCAGGATGGTGGGGCGGTGCCCACCGCACCCGGCACCGGCACCCGACCGGCGCCGGCGGATGACGAAGGGACACCCATGACGGGTTCGCGCGTCCTGGCCCTCGGCCACTACCAGCCCGCCACCGTGCTGACCAACGACGATCTCGCGGCCATGGTCGACACGGACGACGCGTGGATCCGCAGCCGGGTCGGCATCCGCACCCGCCACGTGGCGCGTCCCGACGAGACCGTGGACCACATGGCCGCCGCCGCGGCCGCCAAGGCGCTGGCGGGCTCCGGCCTGCCGGCCTCGGAGGTGGACCTGGTCCTCGTCGCCACCTGCACGGCCGTCGACCGCAGCCCCAACACGGCCGCCCGCGTCGCCGCCCGGCTCGGCCTCCCCTCCCCCGCCACCATGGACCTCAACGTGGTCTGCGCGGGCTTCACCCACGCCCTGGCCGCCGCGGACCACGCGGTGCGGGCCGGCGCGGCCCGTACCGCGCTCGTCATCGGAGCCGAGAAGTTCACCGATGTGACCGACTGGACGGACCGCTCCACCTGCGTGCTGACCGGCGACGGCGCCGGTGCCGCGGTGGTGGCCGCCGCGGCGGAGCCCGGCATCGGTCCGGTCGTCTGGGGATCCGTCCCCGAGATGGGCGGCGCCGTGCGCATCGAGGGCACCCCGAGCCGCTTCGCGCAGGAGGGGCAGGCCGTCTACCGCTGGGCCACCACCCAGCTGCCGCCGATCGCGCGCCGGGTGTGCGAGCGCGCCGGAGTGCGGCCCGAGGACCTGGCGGCGGTGGTGCCGCACCAGGCGAACCTGCGGATCATTGAGCCGCTCGCCCGGAGGCTGGGAGCGGTCAACGCCGTGATCGCCAAGGACGTCGTGGACTCCGGCAACACCTCGGCGGCAAGCATCCCGCTGGCCCTGTCCAAGCTGGTGGAGCGCGGGGAGATCGAACAGGGCGCCCCGGTCCTGCTCTTCGGCTTCGGCGGCAACCTCTCGTACGCGGGGCAGGTCATCCACTGCCCCTAAGGGTGTTGCACAAGGTCGTGAGCAGGTCATCTCCTGTGTAGGGGTGGGGGATTCAGGGCCGCGACAGGCCCAGGGGCGGCGGATCCTGACTCCGCCGTACGGGTGACGAGGGGAACCCCCCGCCCGGCCCCCGCGTTGACGGGGCGAGGGCCGGCGCACCAGCCCGGCCGCCCCACCGCACCGATCGCAGGAGGCAGCACATGGCAGGGTTCCTGGACCGCGCCAAGGAGCAGGCACAGCGCGGGCTCACACAGGGCAAGCAGAAGCTCGACGAGGTGCAGACCCAGCGCGCCGGGGCCGACCTGCTGAAGAAACTCGGTGCGGCGTACTACGCCGAGCAGCGCCGCGGCGGCTCCCCGGAGGCCACCCGCCGGGCCATGGAGGCGCTGGAGCAGCACATCGCGACGCACGGCGACGGCGTCCTCCGCGGCTGAGCCCGCGCGGCCCGTCCCCCGGCCCGGGGGCGCGAACGCCCGCGCCGCGAAGACCCCGGAGCCCGCACGCCCGCGCCGGGAACGCCCCGCGGGCGCCGCCGGGACCGGGCGCCGCGAACCCGGCCGCCGCCCCCGCCTGCGCGTCCCCCCGGGGCGCCGGGCCACAATGGTCCGGTGTCCGTCCCCACCCCCGGTGCTCCCGGTGTCCCGTCCGGGCCCGGCGCCCTGCGGCCCCGGCTGCCCTCACCCCTGCGCCCGGCCGGGGACGAGCGTTTCGCGCGCCACGGCGTACGGCTGCTGCTCAAGCGGGACGACCTCATCCATCCCGAGCTGCCCGGCAACAAGTGGCGCAAGCTCGCCCCGAATCTGCGCGCCGCCGCCGAGCACGGCCACACCACTCTGCTCACCTTCGGCGGCGCCTACTCCCACCATCTGCGGGCCACCGCCGCGGCCGGCCGGCTGCTGGGGCTAGCCACCATCGGTGTCGTCCGCGGGGACGAGCTGGCGGACCGCCCGCTGAACCCGTCCCTGGAGCGCTGCGCCGCCGACGGGATGCGGCTGGTCTTCCTCGACCGGGCCGGCTACCGGCGCAAGACCGCTCCGGAGTTCGTCGCGGACCTCCGGGAGCGGTTCGGCCCCTTCCATCTCGTGCCGGAGGGCGGCAGCAACGCCCTCGCCGTGCACGGCTGCACCGCCCTCGGCCGCGAACTGCGGGGCCGGGCCGACGTGGTGGCGGTGCCCTGCGGCACCGGCGGCACCCTCGCGGGACTGGCCGCGGGACTGGCGCCCGGCCAGCGGGCGCTGGGCTTCGCGGCGCTGAAGGGCGGCTTTCTGGACCGGGAGGTGGAGCGCCTCCAGCACGACGCGTTCGGCGGGCGCCGGGGCGACTGGCGGGTGGAGCACCGCTTCCACGGCGGCGGCTACGCGAAGGTGCCGCCGCAACTCCGGGCGTTCGCAGAGGACTTCTCCGCCCGGCACGGGGTTATCCTGGAGTCACTGTACGTCGCCAAGATGCTGTACGGACTGTTGTCGCTGACCGAAGAGGGCGCGTTCCCCCGGGGCACGACGCTCGCCGCCGTTCTCACCGGAGCGGGCTGACCAGTGGCGACGTCCGCCCCCGCCTCCACCGGGTGAATTCGGGGCCGGATTCCCGGAATTGGAACCGCCACACCCCTAGCCACTGTCCGTAGAGACATGCCTACAATGAGTGACGTTCACCGGATCGCGGGCTCCGACCGGCCGTGGGAGGGCGGCCCCGCTGTGCCCTGCGCCTCTCGCACAGGCGACACCGGCCCACAGATCACGATAGCGTCGCAGGCGAACCATGTGCTGCGCCGGTTCCGCCCTCGCGCGAAGCGCGCGGTCCGGCGCTCGTATCAGCTCGAAGAGCTTGTCACCTTGGAGGTGAGGGTGTCCCACATCGCAGGTGAGCCCGGGAACCAGGACTTCGTGGAAGTCCGGCTGCCCGCCGCGGGTGCCTATCTTTCCGTGCTGCGGACGGCCACGGCGGGCCTCGCCGCCCGACTGGACTTCACCCTCGACGAGATCGAGGATCTGCGCATCGCGGTCGACGAGGCCTGCGCGATCCTGCTGCAGCAGGCGGTGCCGGGTTCCGTGCTCAGCTGCGTCTTCCGCCTGGTCGGGGATTCGCTGAGGGTCACCGTCTCGGCCCCGACGACCGACGGCCGCGCCCCGGAGCGCGACACCTTCGCCTGGACGGTGCTCTCCGCGCTCGCCGGCGAGGTGGACTCCACGGTCGCCGAGGACCGCACGGTGAGCATCGGCCTGCACAAGAAGCGCGGCGCGGGTCCCGGTCAGCCGTGACGGAGGGAGCGGGTGGGCCGGTGCAGGACGAGAGGCGCTCGGCGGGGGCGGTGCCCAGGGCGGCCATCCCCGAGCAACAGGCAGAGCGGGCGGACCACATGGACCAGCATCAGCACGAGCAGCGGCAGGAGCCCCGGGAGGAACAGGGCCGGGGCGGGCACCCGGGGCGCGAGCACGAATACGCCCACGGGGAGCAGCCCGATCCGCACGACCGCAGCGGTGCCCGGGCGCTCTTCGTCGAGCTGCGCGGCCTGCCCGAGGGCTCGCCGCAGCGCGCCGAGCTCCGCGACCACCTGGTGCGGATGCACCTGCCGCTGGTGGAGCATCTGGCCCGGCGGTTCCGCAACCGCGGCGAGCCGCTGGACGACCTGACCCAGGTCGCCACCATCGGCCTCATCAAATCGGTGGACCGCTTCGATCCCGACCGGGGCGTGGAGTTCTCCACCTACGCCACCCCGACGGTCGTGGGCGAGATCAAGCGGCACTTCCGCGACAAGGGCTGGGCGGTGCGGGTTCCGCGCCGGCTCCAGGAACTGCGGCTGTCGCTGACGACGGCCACCGCCGAGCTGTCCCAGCGGCACGGCCGCTCCCCCACCGTCCACGAACTGGCCGTCCAGATCGGCATCTCCGAGGAGGAGGTGCTGGAGGGCCTGGAGTCCGCCAACGCGTACAGCACCCTCTCGCTGGACGTCCCGGACACCGACGAGGAGTCGCCGGCCGTCGCCGACACCCTGGGCGCCGAGGACGACGCCCTGGAAGGCGTGGAGTACCGCGAGTCGCTCAAGCCCCTGCTGGAGGAGCTGCCGCCGCGGGAGAAGAAGATCCTGCTGCTGCGCTTCTTCGGCAATATGACGCAGTCGCAGATCGCGCAGGAGGTCGGCATCTCGCAGATGCACGTCTCCCGGCTGCTCGCCCGCACCCTGGCCCAGCTGCGGGACAAGCTCCTCGTCGAGGAGTGACCGGAGCGGACGGGTCCCCGCGCGGTGCGGGCGGGGCATTCCCCGCCGGGCCCCAGGACGGCGGGCCCGGGCGGCGGCCCGGGGCGAGAGCGTCTCCCCGCGCCGTCACACCTCGTTCCGCGGGCCGATGCCCAGCGCCTCGGTGGCCGTCGGATTGACCAGCAGCACGAGTACGGTGACGGCCACCGCGGCCAGCGCCGCCCCCGCGGCGGTCATCGCGCCGCCGGTGCCCACCAGCGTCCAGGCGACCGGCACGGCCATCAGCTGGGTGATCACGGCCGGCCCGCGGCTCCAGCGCCGCCGCAGCAGCAGCCCGCGGGCCGCGACGAGGGGCAGGGCGGCCAGCGCCAGCAGGGTCAGCCCTCCCGTCTCGGCCTGCTGCGGGCTCGCCGGATCGCCGACCAGCCCCATCAGGAGCAGATAGGCCCCGAAGCCGGCGAGCACCGCGCCCTCGGCGGCGCACAGGGCGGCTGCGGCGGAGAGCCGGGCCGGGCGGGGGCCGGCGGGAGGGGTTGCGTCAGTGGACGGTCGCTGCTCGCTGCTCACCTCAGCAGCGTATCGGCCGTCCTCCATCGGTCCGGTGCGGGTCACCGTGCGGGCTGTGCCGCATACCGGCAGGTAGGTAATGTGCACGGCATGCGCGCCCTCCTCGTGGTCAACCCGGCGGCCACCACCACCAGCGCCCGCACGCGGGATGTCCTGATCCACGCCCTGGCCAGTGATCTCAAACTGGAGGTGGCGGCCACGGAGCGCCGAGGACATGCCCGCGACCTCGCCCGGCGGGCGGCCGAGAGCGGCGAGGTGGAACTGGTCGTGGCGCTCGGCGGCGACGGCACCGTCAACGAGGTCGTGAACGGCTTGCTGCACCACGGTCCGGACCCGGATGCGCTGCCCCGCCTCGCCGTTGTCCCGGGTGGTTCCACCAATGTGTTCGCCCGCGCTCTGGGCCTTCCCAATGACGCCGTGGAAGCGACCGGTGCATTGCTGGACGCATTGCGTGACGGAAACGAACGGACGGTCGGCCTGGGCCTCGCCTCGGGAACTCCCGGAACGGTGGACGAGGCGGTTCCGGCGCGCTGGTTCACTTTCACCGCGGGCTTCGGATTCGACGCCGGAGTCGTCGGCCGAGTCGAACAGCAGCGCGAGAGAGGCCGGCGCTCGACACACGCTCTGTATGTGCGCCAGGTGCTCCGCCAGTTCTTCGGCGACCCGCACCGGGGCCGCGGCACGATTACGTTCGAACGCCCGGGGCACACGCCCGTACGGGAGTTGGTGCTGTCGGTCGTCTGCAATACCGCTCCCTGGACCTACCTGGGCAATCGTCCGGTCTACGCCGCCCCCGGGGCGACGTTCGACACCGCGCTGGACGTGCTCGGACTGAGCAGTCTCTCCGCTGCCGCGGTGGCGCGTTACGGGACCCAGCTGCTCCTGTCCTCGCCCGAGCGGGGCCCGCACGGCAAGCACGCTCTGTCACTGCACGACCTGACGGACTTCACCTTGCATTCGCAGGTGAAACTGCCGTTCCAGATGGACGGTGACCACCTGGGACTGCGTTCCAGCGTGACGTTCACAGGCGTACGGCGTGCACTGCGTGTGATTGTGTGAGCGGAACCGCAGAAAGTCCTTTCACTCGAACGTTTAGGCCATCTTCCACCCCCTGGAAGTGAGGCTGTGACCGAGGCGACACCAAGGAATCAAAAAAAACTTTCCGGAAGGGGTTGTATCCGCAGCCGAGGTTTGCGAGTCTCTTCGTGGCGATCGGGACGGCCTCGCACACGGCCCCCTTGAGAGCCCGAACCCCCCTCCTCAATCCCGCTGGGACCGCACCAGGGAACTGGTCGTCGGCCCCTTCTGTCGCGGGGGGATTCGTGAAAGCGTTCACATTCACAAGCACTCAGCAAGTATCACAAGGAGATGGAGCAGCCATGGACTGGCGTCACCGCGCCGTTTGCCGCGAGGAAGACCCCGAGCTCTTCTTCCCCATCGGCAACACCGGTCCTGCGCTGCTGCAGATCGAGGAAGCCAAGGCCGTCTGCCGTCGCTGCCCCGTCATGGAGCAGTGCCTGCAGTGGGCGCTGGAGTCCGGCCAGGACTCCGGCGTGTGGGGTGGCCTCAGCGAGGACGAGCGCCGCGCGATGAAGCGCCGTGCCGCCCGCAACCGGGCGCGCAACGCGAGCGCCTGACCCCCCTGCACCCGGGCGGAGCGTGTTCCCGATGACACCACGTCATCCCAGCGGGTACGCACCACCCGCCCCCCGAGTCGCAGCGCGCAGTACCCGTTGCACATAGAGCTTTGAGCCCCGGCCGGATCCCGGCCGGGGCTCAGTGCCGTCCGGATGCCGCCGCCCCGGTCCGCAGCCCGGCGCCGTGCCGTCCGGTGGGTCCCGGTCCGCTCACAGCCGGCCCGGCAGCGGAAGACTCCGCCGCTCGGCTCCCTCGGGCCGCACCGGAATGTCCAGCAGGGCCCTCGTACCGCCCTCCGGCACCGGCCGCAGGTCGAAGGTGCCGCCCAACTCGCCCTCGACCAGCGTCCGGACGATCTGCAGACCCAGGTTGCCGGTGCGGCGGAGGTCGAAGTCCGCCGGAAGGCCCGCGCCGTCGTCCTGGACCGTGACCAGCAGCCGCGGATCGGCCCGGCCGCCGCCGCGCACCGCCGACACCTCGACCGTGCCCTGCTGCTTGCCCCGGTCCCCCGGAGCCCCCGGCGGGAAGCCGTGCTCCAGGGCGTTCTGCACCACTTCGGTCAGCACCATCGACAGCGGAGTGGCGACGTCCGCGTCGAGTATCCCGAACCGGCCGGTGCGGCGGCAGACCACCCGGCCCGGGGAGATCTCGGCCACCATGGCCAGCACCCGGTCGGCGATCTCGTCGAACTCGACCCGCTCGTCGAGGTTCTGGGAGAGGGTCTCGTGGACGATGGCGATCGAGCCGACCCGGCGTACGGCCTCCCCGAGGGCCTCCCGACCCTGGTCGGAGTCCATGCGGCGGGCCTGGAGCCGCAGCAGCGCCGCCACCGTCTGCAGATTGTTCTTCACCCGGTGGTGGATCTCCCGGATGGTCGCGTCCTTGGTGAGCAACTCCCGCTCCCGGCGGCGCAGTTCGGTCACGTCGCGGAGGAGCACCAGGGAACCGATCCGGGTGCCCTTGGGCTTCAGCGGGATGGACCGCAGCTGAATGACCCCCTGGTCGCTCTCCACCTCGAAGTCGCGCGGCGCCCAGCCGCTCGCGAGCTTGGCCACCGCCTCGTCCACCGGGCCTCGCGCGGGCGCCAGTTCGGCCGTGGCCCGGCCCAGATGGAGGCCGACCAGGTCGGCGGCCAGGCCCAGCCGGTGGTAGGCCGAGAGGGCGTTGGGGCTGGCGTACTGGACGATGCCGTCGGCGTCGAGCCGGATCAGGCCGTCGCCCGCACGCGGTGAGACGTCCATGTCGCCCTGCTGGTCCTGGAAGGGGAAGGCGCCCGCGGCGATCATCTGGGCGAGGTCGGAGGCGCTCTGGAGGTAGGTGAGCTCCAGCCGGCTGGGCGTGCGGACGGTCAGCAGGTTGGTGTTGCGCGCGATCACCCCCAGGACCCGCCCCTCCCGGCGGACGGGGATGGACTCGACCCGGACGGGGACCTCCTCGCGCCACTCGGGATCGCCCTCCCGCACGATGCGGCCCTCGTCGAGGGCGGCGTCCAGCATCGGGCGGCGGCCCCGGGGAACCAAATGCCCGACCATGTCGTTCTGGTAGGACGTGGGCCCGGTATTGGGCCTCATCTGGGCGACGGACACATAGCGGGTCCCGTCCCGGGTGGGCACCCACAGCACCAGGTCGGCGAAGGAGAGGTCGGAGAGCAGCTGCCACTCCGACACCAGGAGATGGAGCCACTCCAGGTCGGAGTCACCGAGCGCGGTGTGCTGGCGTACGAGGTCGTTCATGGACGGCACAGTCGCGAGCCTACCCGGGCGGGCTCCGGACCTGCGGGCTTGGACAGCCGGCGGAGGTCCGGGCCAAGATGGACCGGCGGGGATGAACGAACAGAGCCTCTGCCCTCCCCGCACAGGAGGGCGGAAACGAGACCCGGGGCGCTCACTGCCCTGACCGCGTCCGGGTCTCCGGTCGGCCGGGAACGGCCGCGGGGGACCGCACACCCCGTGGAACCACCGGCCGGTACAGCTCCGGGCTGCGGTGCCGGACAGGTTGAGGGTCCTGTCCCGGCGCCGCGGCCCGCGGGTCTTTCCAGGGCTTCCTCACCGGGTCTCGGTGACCTTCGCCAGCGCGCGGGGCGCGTCCGGGTCCTGCCCGCGGGCGATGGTCACCTCATGGGCGAGCATCTGCAGGGGCAGGATCTCCAGCACCGGCTGCACCTCCTCCGCGAGGTGCGCGGTCGGCAGGGCGAAGCCCGCGGAAGCCGCCTCCACCTGCTCACGGCTGCCGATCACGACGAGATCGGCGCCCCGGTCCCGGAGCCGGTCCAGCACCGGCCGCAGGGCCTCGCCGCCCCGGCCCTCGGGCACGATCGCGATCACCGGCGAGACGTTGTCGACCATGGCGAGCGGGCCGTGCAGCAGATCCGCGCCGGAGTAGGAGAGGGCGGGGATGTAGCTGGTCTCCATGAGCTTGAGGGCGGCCTCCTTGGCGGTCGGATAGCCGTAGCCGCGGGAGGTGAGGACCATGCGTTCGGCGAAGCGGTAGCGGCCGGCCAGCGTACGGACCTCCGGAGCCCGGTCCAGGACCTGCCGGGCCAGCTCCGGCAGCGCCCCGGCCGCCGCGCCGTCCCCGCCGGCCAGGCCCTCGGTGAAGAGGTAGAGGGCCAGCAGTTCGGCGGTGTACGTCTTCGTCGCCGGCAGGGCCTTCTCGGACCCCGCGAGGATGTCGATGTGGAACTCCGCCACCGCCGCGAGCGGGGAGGCGGGATTGTTGGTCACCGCCACGGTGACCGCGCCGCCCGCGCGGGCGGCTTCGGTGGAGGCGACCAGATCGGGTGAGCCGCCCGACTGGCTGACGGCGATCACCAGGACGTCCGTGAGGTCGGGCCGGGCCCCGTAGGCCGTGGTCGTGGACATCGAGGTGAGCCCGCAGGGCATGCCCCGGCGGATCTCCAGCAGGTACTTGGCGTAGAGGGCCGCGTTGTCGGAGGTGCCGCGGGCGGTCAGCAGCGCGAACCGCGGCCCGCGGGCGGCGACCCGGCGGGCGGTCTCGCGGATGGCGGCCGCGCCCTCGCCGAGGATCCGGGCGAGCACGGCGGGCTGTTCGGCGATCTCGCCGGCCATGATGCGGCCCGGCTGTTCGCCGTACCGGAGCGGCTGCGTGGCGGACATGCGGGGTGCCTCCCGTAGCTCTGGGACCACCGGAGGTGCCGTACGCGGCGTTCCGCGGCGGCCGCTCCGGGCGGGGCCGGACGCGATCAGGGTACCCTCGTTTGGTTTAGACCAATACACCCGGGGGTCCCGCTCTCCCGCCCGGAACCCCGCGCGGATCCCAGGGTGTATAAGGAGGGCTGTCGGCCCCGGCGACCGGGACCGGCAGCTTCCGGCCGCACAGGGGCAGCGCACCATGCACGCCGGACCGTGCCACGATGTGAGCCCTACGTACGGAGGAGCCGGTGACGGCAGCAGGCCAGGAGTCGGGAAGGCTGACGATGGAGACCGACGGGGGCGCCGAGAACGGCCCGAACGGCACGGCGGGCGCCGGGCGCGCCCCACGAGTGCCGAAGTACTACCGGCTCAAGCGCCACTTGCTGGAGATGACCGAGACCCTCCCCCCGGGAAGCCCGGTCCCGCCCGAGCGGACGCTCGCCACCGAGTTCGACACCTCGCGCACCACCGTGCGCCAGGCCCTCCAGGAACTCGTCGTCGAGGGCCGGCTGGAACGCATCCAGGGGAAGGGCACCTTCGTCGCCAAGCCCAAGGTCTCGCAGGCCCTGCAGCTCACCTCGTACACCGAGGACATGCGGGCCCAGGGCCTGGAGCCGGCTTCGCAGCTCCTCGACCTCGGCTACGTCACCGCGGACGACCGGCTCGCCGGGCTGCTCGACATCGCCACCGGGGACCGGGTGCTGCGGATCGAACGGCTCCGGCTGGCGAGCGGCGAGCCGATGGCCATCGAGACCACGCATCTGTCGGCCAGGCGCTTCCCCGCGCTCCGCCGCAGCCTGGCGAAGTACACGTCCCTCTACACCGCGCTGGCCGAGGTCTACGGAGTGCGCCCGGCCGAGGCCGAGGAGACGATCGAGACCTCGCTCGCCAGCCCCCGCGAAGCGGGCCTGCTGGGGACGGACGTCGGGCTGCCGATGCTGATGCTCTCCCGGCACTCCTTCGACGCGAAGGGGGCTCCGGTGGAGTGGGTCCGCTCGGTCTACCGCGGGGACCGTTACAAGTTCGTCGCCCGCCTCCAGCGTCCCAAAGCCTGAGCAGCCGGGGCCCGCGCGCGCCGCGGGCCCGGGTTCGCCGGAGTTTCCGGAGGTGGGGACAGCGCGGCGGAGGGTAATGGTCCATTCCACCTACCGGACTATGGTTTCCACAATGTGTCCGTACCGGTATGCAGGCGTAGTGAACATCGGCCGCGTGCTGCCTTAGATTTCCCTGCGCGTTACGCAGGAGATCCTTCCCGGAAAAAACGGAGACCCTCCCATGCCCGAGTCAGAATCGGCAGCCCCACCCACCGCGAAGCGCGGGATGACCCCCAAGTCGATCGCGATCTGGGCTGCCGTGGCCCTCGTCGGCGCGGCAGGCTGGGCCGTACTCGCCCTCTCGCGCGGCGAGGAGGTGTCGGCCGCCTGGATGGTCGCCGCCGCCCTCGGTTCCTATGCCATCGCCTACCGCTTCTACTCCCGGTTCATCGCCAACCGCGTACTGAAGGCCGACAAGAGCCGGGCCACCCCGGCGGAGCGGCTCGACAACGGTGTTGACTTCCACCCCACCGACCGGCGCGTGCTGCTCGGTCACCACTTCGCCGCCATCGCCGGCGCCGGCCCGCTGGTCGGACCCGTGCTGGCCGCGCAGATGGGATACCTCCCCGGCACCATCTGGATCATCGTCGGCGTGATCTTCGCCGGCGCGGTCCAGGACATGGTGACGCTCTTCTTCTCCATGCGCCGGGACGGCAAGTCGCTGGGGCAGATGGCCCGTGAGGAGATCGGCCCGGTCGGCGGCGTCGCGGCCCTCATCGCCATCTTCGCCATCATGATCATTCTGCTGGCGGTGCTGGCGCTCGTCGTCGTCAAGGCCCTGGCGCACTCGCCGTGGGGCACCTTCTCCATCGCGATGACGATCCCGATCGCCTTCTTCATGGGCTTCTACCTGCGGGTGCTGCGTCCGGGCCGGGTGACCGAGGTGTCGCTCATCGGTGTGGCGCTGCTGCTGCTCGCGATCGTCTCGGGCAGCTGGGTCGCCGACTCCTCCTGGGCGGAGACCTTCACCCTGCAGCCCGGCACCCTGGTGATCTGGCTGGTGGTCTACGGCTTCGTCGCCTCGATCCTGCCGGTGTGGATGCTGCTGGCCCCGCGTGACTATCTGTCGACCTTCATGAAGGTGGGCACGATCGCCCTGCTGGCCCTGGGCGTCGCCTTCGCCCTGCCGAACATGAAGATGGACGCGGTCACCGAGTTCGCGAGCTCGGGCGCCGGGCCGGTCTTCGCCGGCTCGCTCTTCCCCTTCGTCTTCATCACCATCGCCTGCGGCGCGCTCTCCGGCTTCCACGCCCTGGTCTCCTCGGGCACCACCCCGAAGCTGATCCAGAAGGAGACCCAGGTCCGCATGATCGGCTACGGCTCCATGCTGATGGAGTCCTTCGTGGCGATCATGGCGCTGGTGGCCGCCTCCATCATCGACCCCGGCCTCTACTTCGCGATGAACGCGCCGGCGGGCCTGATCGGCGACTCGGTGCAGTCCGCCTCCGAGGCGGTCGCCAGCCTCGGCTACACCATCTCCCCCAGCGATCTGGCCGCGGCCGCGGCCGGCGTGGAGGAGGAGTCCCTGCTGTCGCGGACCGGTGGCGCCCCGACGCTGGCCGTCGGTATGGCGGAGATCTTCTCCGCGGTCTTCGGCGGGGCCGGGATGAAGGCCTTCTGGTACCACTTCGCCATCATGTTCGAGGCGCTCTTCATCCTCACCACGGTGGACGCCGGTACCCGCGTCGGCCGGTTCATGCTCCAGGACATGCTGGGCAACGTCTACAAGCCCTTCCGGGACGTCAGCTGGAGGCCGGGTGCGTGGATCGCGAGCGCGGCCGTCGTCGGCGGCTGGGGCTACTTCCTCTGGGTCGGCGTCCACGACCCGCTGGGCGGCATCTACCAGCTCTTCCCGCTGTTCGGTATCGCCAACCAGCTGCTGGCGGCCGTCGCGCTGACCGTCGCCACCACGCTGCTCATCAAGTCCGGGCGCCTCAAGTGGGCCTGGGTCACGGCCGTTCCGCTGGCCTGGGACGTCGCGGTCACGTTCACCGCCAGCTACCAGAAGATCTTCTCGGACGACGCGAAGATCGGCTTCTTCAAGCAGCGTTCCGTCTACCAGGAAGCCATTGAGGACGGCAAGGTGCTGCCGCCCGCAAAGGACATGGGCGACATGCACACCGTCGTCACCAACGCGACGGTGGACGGCGTCCTTTCCATCCTCTTCCTCCTGCTCGTCATCGTGGTGCTCATCGACGCGGGGCGGGTATGCCTCAAGGCGATCCGCAATCCCGCGGCGACCAAGCTGGAGGAGGTCCCGTACGTGGAGTCGAAGCTCGTCGCTCCGGCCGGCCTGTGGACCACCAAGGAGGAGAAGGCCGAGCTCGTCACGGCCGGAGCCGGCACGGACGGCAAGGAGAGCACCGGCACGGGGAGTTCCTCATGACCATGAGCCCCGCGTTGAAGGAGAAGGCCGCCCGGATCCGCTTCCTCTGGCGGGAGGCCACCGGGGAGGCGACCTACGACCGGTACGTCGCCCACGCGCGGAAGTGTGATCCGCAGGCCCCGGTGCTGAGCCGCCGCGAGTTCGAACGGCAGCGCGTGGACGGCCGTGAGGCCGACCCCCGCGAGGGCTTCCGCTGCTGCTGACGCTCCCGGCCCGGCAGTACCACCCGATGGCCCCGGCCCCGCGCCGGGGCCATCGGCGTGCCCGGAAAGGGCCCGCTGTCACACCGGCACGGCAGACTGCCGGTATGGACCTCGTCATCCGCACCGCCCGGCCGGAGGAATACCGGACGCTGGGCGAACTGACCGCCCAGGCGTATCTCGGCGACGGACTGCTGGAGTACGGCGCCTCGGACCCGTACCTCGCAGAGCTCCGCGACGCCGCCCGGCGCGCCGCGCACACGGAACTCCTCGTGGCGGCCGACGCCGTGAGCGACGAGCCGGTCGGCTGCGTCGCCCATGTGACGCCCGGCAGCCCGTACGCGGAGCTGGCCGGCGCGGGGGAGAGCGAGTTCCGGATGCTGGCCGTGGCCGGCCCGGCCCGGGGCCGCGGCGCCGGCGAGGCGCTGGTCCGGGCCTGTCTCGACCGTGCCCGGCAGGCCGGTCTGGTCCGGGTCGTGCTCTCCAGCCATCCCCGGATGACGACGGCCCACCGGCTCTACCGGCGGCTGGGGTTCGTCCGGCTCCCGGAGCGGGACTGGGAGCCGCTGCCGGGGCTGCGGCTGCACGCCTTCGGCCGCGAGCTCCCCGGCCCCGGACTCTGAGCCCCTGGCCGTGCGCCCCGGACGCTGAGCCCCTGACCCGGTGCCCCGGCCCTGCTCCGATGGGCGCGGCAGCCCGCGGACGCGCGGCGGCGCGGACGCGCGCCCGGGGATCCCCGGCGATCCCGAACGGAAACGCGCCGCCGCGGCCCGAACCGGCCGGCCGCTCTCCGCACGGGCCCGCGGCACACCGCGGCCGTATTCCCCTGCAAAGACCCCACACCTCCGGCGTCACACAACATCTAGTACCCGCTCGCGGAACACGACACAAGATGTATGCTCATGCTCGCTGACGCGCCAGGGGAATCCGGTGCGAATCCTGAACTGTCCCGCAACGGTGTGAAGGCGGCTTTCGCCTGCCTTCGAGTCCGAGCGCCTGCCGTCGGCCACGTCCGGCCCGACCGAGCCGGACGTCGATTCCGTCCGGGCTCCGGGGATTGGGCCGGTGGACGTCGCGCGGTGCCGTTCCTCTCCGGACGGGGCGGCCGCGCGCGCCCCGCGCTCCGTCCCGCGGCCCCGCCGAGCGAGGGAGAGCTTCACGTGACCATCGCGCCCGCCGATCCCGCATCAGCCGACCGCACCGCCGATCCGGCGCCGGCCGGCAGCCGCGGTCCCGCGACCGCCGGCCGGGACGCCCCCGGCACGGCGCTGCTGCGCCTGCTGACCGGGCTGACCGCCGATCTGCCCGCCGCCGACCCGGGCCGGGTGGCCGCGGCCGCGCTGCGCGGCCGCGGACCCGGCGCCGACGAGGCCGCGCTGCGCGAGCTGGCGACGGAGGCGGCGGCCGGGCTGATCTCCGAGGACCCGGTGTACTCCCGGCTGGCGGCCCGGCTCCTCACCCGCGCCATCGCGGACGAGGCGGCCGGCCAGGGCGCGGTGTCCTTCCCGGACTCGATCGGGGCCGGCCACCGGGAGGGCCTGATCGCCGACCGCACCGCCGCCTTCGTCCGGAATCATGCGGAACGGCTGGACACCCTCGTCGAGATGTCGCTCGCCGACGGCGCCGACGACCGCTTCGGCTATTTCGGGCTGCGGACCCTGTACAGCCGCTATCTGCTGCGGCACCCGGTCACCCGTCAGGTCATCGAGACCCCGCAGCACTTCCTGCTCCGGGTGGCCTGCGGACTGGCCGCGGACGACTCGCCCGGGGCCGTGGACGAGGTCGCCTCGCTGTACCGGCTGATGAGCCGGCTGGACTACCTGCCCAGCTCCCCCACCCTCTTCAACTCCGGCACCCGGCACCCGCAGATGTCCTCCTGCTATCTGCTGGACTCGCCGCTCGACGAGCTGGACTCCCTCTACGAGCGCTACCACCAGGTCGCGCGGCTCTCCAAGCACGCGGGCGGCATCGGCCTGCCCTTCAGCCGGGTCCGCTCCCGGGGCGCCCTGATCCGCGGCACGAACGGCCACTCCGGCGGGATCGTCCCCTTCCTGCGCACCCTCGACTCCTCCGTCGCCGCCGTCAACCAGGGCGGCCGGCGGAAGGGGGCGGCCTGTGTGTACCTGGAGCCCTGGCACGCGGACGTCGAGGAGTTCCTGGAGCTGCGGGACAACACCGGCGAGGAGGCCCGCCGGACGCACAACCTCAATCTGGCCCACTGGATCCCGGACGAGTTCATGCGCCGGGTGGAGGCCGACGCCGAGTGGTCGCTCTTCTCCCCCTCCGACGTCCCGGAGCTGCCCGATCTGTGGGGCGCCGAGTTCGACGCGGCGTACCGCCGGGCCGAGGAGGCGGGGCTCGCCGTCCGGCGGCTGCCCGCACGGCAGTTGTACGCCCGGATGATGCGCATGCTCGCGCAGACCGGCAACGGCTGGATGACGTTCAAGGACGCCGCCAACCGGACCTCGAACCAGACCGCCGAGCCCGGCAGGGTCGTCCACTCCTCCAACCTCTGCACCGAGATCCTGGAGGTGACGGACGACGGGGAGACCGCCGTCTGCAATCTGGGATCGGTCAATCTCGCGGCCCACGTCGCCCCGGGCGCCGGCACCGGGGAGGCCGCGGTGGCGGAGGCGATGGACTGGGAGCGGCTGGACGCGACCGTGCGCACCGCCGTGGCCTTCCTCGACCGGGTCGTGGACGTGAACTTCTATCCCACCCCGCAGGCCGCCGCCTCCAACCGGCGCTGGCGCCCGGTCGGGCTCGGCGTGATGGGGCTGCAGGACGTCTTCTTCCGGCTGCGGCTGCCCTTCGACTCCCCCGCGGCGGCCCGGCTCTCCACCGAGATCTCCGAGCGGATCATGCTCGCGGCGTACGAGGCATCCTGCGATCTCGCCGGACGGCACGGTCCCCATCCGGCCTGGTCCTCCACCCGCGCCTCGCGCGGTGTGCTCCACCCCGACCACTACGGTGCCCGGCCCCGGTGGCCGGAGCGGTGGGAGGCGCTGCGCGCCCGGATCGCCGCCACCGGACTGCGCAACTCCCTGCTGCTGGCCATCGCCCCGACGGCGACGATCGCCTCCATCGCCGGGGTGTACGAGTGCGTCGAGCCGCAGGTGTCGAACCTCTTCAAGCGCGAGACCCTCTCCGGGGAGTTCCTCCAGGTCAACACATATCTGGTGGAGGAGCTGAAGGAACTGGGCAGGTGGGACGCACGGACCCGGGAGGCGCTGCGCGAGGCGGCCGGCTCCGTGCAGGGACTCGACTGGCTCCCGGCCGGGCTGCGGAACCGTTACCGAACCGCCTGGGAGCTTCCGCAGCGGGCGTTGATCGACATGGCCGCGGCCCGCACCCCGTATCTCGACCAGAGCCAGTCGCTCAATCTCTTCATGGCCTCGCCGACCATCGGAAAGCTCAGTTCGATGTACGCGTACGCCTGGAAGAAGGGCCTCAAGACCACCTACTACCTGCGGTCGCGCCCGGCCACCCGGATCGCGCGGGCCGCCGGCTCCGCCGACGCGGCGGAGGCGGCAGAGGCGGCAGAGGCGGCCGGCGCGGCCGACCCGTCCGGTGCCGCCGGAGGCGCGACCGCCTGTTCCCTGGAGAACCCCGAGTCCTGTGAGGCCTGCCAGTGACCACCGAAGCGAAGCCGGCCGCCGCCGCCACCTCGCCCGCCCCCACCACCGCCCCGGCCGCCGCGGAAGCGGAGCCGGCGGTCCGCAACCTGCTCGACCCGGGGTTCGAACTGACTCTGCGTCCGATGCGCTATCCGGGCTTCTACGAGCGCTACCGCGACGCGATCAAGAACACCTGGACCGTGGAGGAGGTCGACCTCCACTCCGACGTGGCCGACCTCTCCCGGCTCTCACCCGGCGAGCGCCATCTCATCGGGCGGCTGGTCGCCTTCTTCGCCACCGGTGACTCGATCGTCGCCAACAACCTGGTGCTCACCCTCTACCGGCACATCAACTCCCCCGAGGCGCGGCTCTATCTCTCCCGCCAGCTGTTCGAGGAGGCCGTGCACGTCCAGTTCTATCTGACGCTGCTGGACACCTATCTCCCCGACCACGACGACCGCGCCGCCGCCTTCGCCGCCGTCGAGAACATCCCCTCCATCCGGGAGAAGGCCCGGTTCTGCTTCCGGTGGATGGACTCGGTGGAGAAGCTGGACCGGCTGGAGACCAAGGAGGACCGGCGGCGTTTCCTGCTCAATCTCATCTGCTTCGCGGCCTGCATCGAAGGGCTGTTCTTCTACGGAGCCTTCGCGTACGTCTACTGGTTCCGCTCGCGCGGGCTGCTGCACGGGCTGGCCACCGGCACCAACTGGGTGTTCCGTGACGAGTCCCTGCACATGGACTTCGCCTTCTCGGTCGTGGACACCGTCCGTGAGGAGGAGCCGGACCTGTTCGACGAGGAGCTGGCCGAGCGGGTCACCGCGATGCTGGAGGAGGCGGTCGAGGCGGAACTGCAGTTCGCCCGCGACCTGTGCGGGGAAGGGCTGCCGGGGATGAACACCGACTCGATGCGCGAGTATCTGCGGTGCGTCGCCGACCAGCGGCTGCGCCGGCTCGGACTGCCGGCCCGCTACGGCGCGCGGAACCCCTTCGGCTTCATGGAGTTGCAGGGGGTGCAGGAGCTGACGAACTTCTTCGAGCGCCGACCGTCGGCCTACCAGGTCGCGGTGGAGGGGACGGTCTCCTTCGACGACGACTTCTAGCGGATTCCGGCGGATTCCGGCGGACCTTGCGGTCCGGCTTTCCGGTCCGGCTTTCCGGTCGCGGGACCGGGCCGCTCCGCGGCGTGAGCGGGCGGAGCGGCCCGGCGCCGGTCCCGCCGGGCGGGCGGGCGCGTCAGATGCCGCAGCTCGACGCCGACCAGAACCGGCTCGACCGGTGGTCGACGTGGATGTGGTCGTTGTGCCCGGGGTAGCCCGGGCCGAGGATGCCGTTGAAGCCGTGGTTGCGGGCGGCCTTGGCCAGGGTGCAGAGCGAGTGCGGGGAGGCGCCCAGGTCGGCCGCGTCACCGTAGAGATGGCGGCTGTTGGACGAGCCGCCGACGGCGTTATTGCAGGCGGTGGAGCGGAACCCGCTGGTCACCCGGATCGGCTGGTCACCGAGCGCGTGCCGCAGCGCTTCCAGCTTCCACATCGTGCGCAGGGCGTTGGACTTGGCGGTCGCCGCGCTCACCGCGCCGCCGGCCCAGGTGCTGTTGCACTGGTTGAGTTCGCTGTACGAGAAGTGGGCCGGGGTGCAGTCGTCGTCCTGCAGCGCGTACAGCTTGCTGAAGGTGGCGGGGCCGGCGACGCCGTCCGCGGCGAGCCCGTACGCGGACTGGAAGCGCTTGACCGCGGCCTCGGTCGCCGGTCCGTACGAGCCGTCGACGGCCAGGACCGCGCCGGTGCCGGGGTAGCCGGCGACCCGGATCTGCAGTTGGCTGACGTCGGCTCCCGTGGCGCCCCGGGAGAGGGTACGGGACCAGGTGTAGCAGCCGTCGGCGTGCGCGGTTCCGGCCGTGACGAGGGCCCCGGCCGTCAGGCTAGCCATGAGCATGACAAAGGCGACCAGGAGCCGGGTGACGCGTCTGATCACAAGTGCCTCCAACAAGTGGGGGTTTCGGTACGGAAGAGACTGGCGGTGCGGTCGACGCGCGTCAACCGTACGGAAGCGGAACAGAAAGCGGCGGAATCGCCGGAACGACTCCGCCGCCTCGGGAAACACGGTCCCGGACAACTCCCGGAATTCTTCCCGCGGCCGGCTCCGGAAACCGCCGCGGTCAGTCGTTGGGCACCGTCTCGTACCGCGGTGTGCCCTCGGCCATCTGCCGCAGGGCGTCCTTGCGGTCCCGCTTCGACAGCCGGTCGATGTAGAGATAACCGTCGAGATGGTCCGTCTCGTGCTGGAGGCAGCGGGCGAAGTAGCCGGTGCCCCGCACCACGACCGGCTTGCCCTGCGCGTCCTGGCCTCGGCAGACCGCGTAGTCGGGGCGCGCCAGCGGGGCGTAGGCGGTCGGGACGGACAGGCAGCCCTCGTTGGACTCGTCCAGCACCCGGCGCTCGGCCGGCAGTTCCTCGATCACCGGGTTGCAGATGGCGCCGACATGGCGCACACCGTCGTCGTCCGGGCAGTCGTAGACGAAGACCCGCAGGTCCACACCGATCTGATTGGCCGCCAGGCCCACACCCTCGGCGGCGCGCTGGCTGGCGAACATGTCGTCGATCAGCTGCGCGAGCTTGTCGTCGAACTCGGTGACGTCCTGGCACCGGCGGTGCAGCACCGGATTGCCGACCACGGTGATCGGGCGGGCCGTGCCCCGCTCGCGATGCGCCCGCTCGCGCTCCTCGGCGCCGGCCGTGTCGTCGAAGAACTCCAGGTCCTCCCCGGACTCCGCGGGCTCCGGAGTCTCCGCGGCCGGGGTCCCCTCCGCCGCCTGCCGTGCGCTGTCCTGCTGGGCCATGTCCGCCGTACGCCTTCCCTGAAGAACCCTCGTGGTGCTGCCCGTACAGGGTACGGGCAGCGGGGAGGGCCGCTCAGCAGACCTCTTCGAGATCCCGCCAGGCCCGGGTGTCCGGGCTGTCGGCGACCCAGCCGTCGAGCAGGCCGCGGACCAGCCCGGGGGGCGCGGCTATGCCGCACTCGCGCTCCGCCACCCAGTGGTCACCCGCGGTGCGGTGGCCCAGCGGGCCCGGGTGACCCGGCACGCTGTGGTCGTGCGGGTCCAGGTGCTCCCCGTCCCCCTCGGCGCTCGGCATCCGGCTCTCGGAGCAGGTGCGGCACAGCAACCGCACCGAGGAGGACCAGTCCTCGGCGGCGAAACCGGCGTCCGCGGCCAGCCGCTCCAGGGCGTCCCGGTCGGCCTCCGCCGCCGCCTCCAGCAGCACCACCCAGGTCGGCACCGGGGACGGGGCCCACAGCTCGATCTCGTCGAAGACCGGGTACGAGGGCCCGGCCGCGGTCAGCCGCTCACCGCGCGGGACGCCGTCGTGCAGCACCACCTCGCCCCAGCGGCGCCCGGAGGACGGCAACGGGATGCTCAGCACCTCGATCCGCGCCGGGTCCAGCCGCCGGCCCCACACGACCTCGGCCTCGCCCTCCGGCGACAGCCGTACCGCGGCGCTGCCCAGCTCCATGCCCACCGGCTCACCGGCCGGGGCGTCCGCGCCCTGGTCGCCGCGGACCCTGAGCCCGTACGCCTGCCAGGCGCGGCGGGCCAGCGGCCAGTCCTGCAGGGCGGTGGCGGCGATGCCGACGTTCCACCAGTCCGGGGCTCCGGTGTCCCGGTCCAGCAGGGCGACGGCGCGCAGGCCGGCCGTGCGCGCCTGCTCCCAGTCGTGCCGGAACTTGTGCAGCAGCGCCAGGTTGAACCAGGACTCGGAGAGCCAGGGCTCCATGTCGGCGGCGCGGGTGAGCAGCGCTCCCGCGTCCTCGTACCGGCCGTCGCCGATCAGCGTGAAAGCGCGGTCGGTCGCCTGCCGCCACGAGGCGGAGGGCCGGTTCCGTACCTTGCCGAAGATCTTCACGATTCCCGCCTGCCGGTTCGCTCCGTGTCCTTTGCCCTGCTCCAGCCCGGCCCGGGGCCGGATGCGGTGCGCGAAGCACCGGGGACGCGTCTTCCTCCCTGAGGACAACCTGCCATACTTCGGCCGACCCCTCAGCCCGGATAACGGCGCCCACCACAGCTCTTTGCCGCGTGGACGGCGCGCGAATCCCTCTGGGCCGCATCCAACCATGTCCGCCGGGGTGCCCGCGCGCGGCCCCGGTGCCGCCCGCCCCTCCCGCCGCCGGAGACAGCGGTCCGCGCCCTTCCGTCAGGGGCCCGCGCCCTTCCGTCAGGGACCCGGACCGCCGCGGGAGAGCACTCTGGCCAGCGCGTCCACCACGCGGGGCTCGTACTCCTCCCCGCCGACCCGGCGGAGGCGGTCCAGCGCCTCGGCACCGGCGGGACGCCCGGCGCCGTCCGTGAGCTCGTCGAAGGCGTCGACGGCCCGGATGATGCGGGTGGGCAGCGGCTGCTCCGGGCACGGATCCGCCTGCCGCTCGACGACCACCGCCACCTCGGGCGGCACCCCGGTCTGCCGTACCACCGCGCCGCCGAGCCGGGCGATCCGGCGGCGGTCCTCGGCGGGGAGCTCCCCGGCCCCGCCGGGCGCCGGGTCCGGCAGGGAGAGCCGGCCGACGTCGTGCAGCAGCGCCGCGTACTCGACGACGTCCAGCTCGGGCCGGGAGAGACCCAGTTCGCACCCGACGTCCCGGCTGAGCGCGGCGACCCGGCGGGCATGGCCCACGGGGACGCAGCCGGCGATCTCGGTGGCGCGGGCCAGGGAGACGATGGTCTGGCGGCGGACGGACCGGACGTCCTCATAGCGGCGGAACGCATACAGGGCCGGCAGCAGCGGCAGGCAGAAGACGGGCAGCGCCCACAGGCCGACGGCGTCCACGGCGAGGGCCAGCAGGGCGCCGGTGGCGCAGACCGCCGTCCCGGCGCCGGGCAGCGCGCGCGGCTCACCGGGGAACCGCCGGCCGGCCCGGCCACCGCCCCGGGAGCCGTCGAACACGGCGCGGAGCACGGCGTCGCACCGTGCGGTGAGAGCCGCCGCGAGCAGCAGGAGCAGCGCGTGGCCGGGGCCGCTGCCCGTCCACGCCGGGAGCGGGGCCGCCACGGGCAGCGGCTGGACGCAGCAGGAGGCGAACCCGGCGGTCAGGACGTGCCGGGCCAGCCGCTCCCGGGCGGCCCGGCCGCGGCCGGCGGAGCGGAGGGCCGGCGCCGCGCCGGCTGCCCCGGCGAGCCCGGCCAGACCCGCCACGAGAACGACGGCCACCGTCTGCAGGACGCCGGGGGCCTCCGGGCCGCCGGGGCCGCCGGCCGCCGATCCCAGAAACGCGTACGCCACGGCACCGGCGGTGGCCGGCGGGGCGGCCTCACGCCCGTCCGCTCCGCGGCGGGCGAGCTCCCCGGCGGCGATCACCGCGCCGAAGGCGAGTGCGGTATCCGGCCCCGTGACCCCCTGGGTGAGCGTCCGGCCGAGCGCCCCGGCCGCCAGCAGCCCGGCCGCCACCAGCAGGAGAACGGCCCCGGTGTCCGGGCGTGCCGGCGCCGGCCGCGCGGCCGCTCCGCCGGGGCTCACCGGGCGACCCCTCCGTGCGGGCCGCGTCCGGACGGCCGCCGCTCCCCCGGTCCGGGGCCGTCCGCGCGGCCTCCGGCACCGGCCTCGCGCTGCGGGGGCGGGCTCCCTCCGTGTTCCGGCCGGGCCTCCGCGGCCGCCGCGGGCGCCGCGGCCGCCGGGTGCCAGCCGTGCCGGTCCAGCGCCCGGCAGAGGGCCCGCACCATGCGCGGGTCGAACTGGGACCCGGCGCAGCGGCGGAGCTCCGCGACGGCCTCGGTGACCGGCCGCGCCCGCCGGTAGGAGCGGGTCGACGTCATGGCGTCGAAGGCGTCGGCGACCGCGACGACGCGCGCCGACTCGGGGATCCGGTCGCCGCTCAGCCCGTACGGATAGCCGCGCCCGTCCAGCCGCTCGTGGTGGTGGAGGATGGCGGCGCGCGCCTCCTCCAGGAACGCGATGCCGCGCACCATCTCGTGCCCGTACTCGGGATGGAGCTCGATGAGGCGGCGCTCCTCGGGCGTCAGCGGCCCGTCCTTGCGCAGCAGCCGGGTGGGGACGCCGATCTTGCCGATGTCGTGCAGCACGCCGGCGAAGCGCAGGACATCCAGCCGGCCGCCGGCCATGCCGAGTTCCCGCGCGATCAGGACGGAGGCACGGCCGACCCGCTCGCTGTGGCCCCGGGTGTAGTGGTCCTTGATGCCGACGGCCTGCACGAGGGCGCGGATGGTGGCCTGATGGACGGTGTGCTGGCGGTGACACTGGGCGAGCAGCCAGCCGGAGACACACATCGGCAGCAGCGCGGAGACCGCGGTGACCGGGCCGTACGGGCTGTGCCACAGGGCTGCCGCGAGCAGCCCGGCCAGACCGTGCAGCAGATGGGAGGGCAGGGCGCGGGGCAGGCCGCGGCAGGCATCGCGCGCCGTCAGACCCTCGGCGGTGACGAGGATGCCCCAGTCCAGCAGGGTGAGCGCCAGGCAGTGGACACCGGCGGCCGCGACCGCGGGGAGCAGCGCCTCGGGGAAGTCCCCCGCGCCGAGGGGCTTGCCGGCGGCGTCCCCGGCCGTCCGCGCGTGGACGTGGGCCGCGGCGCAGCCGGCGAGGGAGAGCCGGACGGCGTGCCAGAGGCGCCGGAGCCACCCCGGCCGCCGCTCGGCCGGGCCGGTGAGCGCGCCGAGTACGGGGACGAGAGCCGCGGCGGCGGGCGGCAGCAGAAACGCTCCGGCGAGCAGGACCGGCGCGAGGCTCCCGGCGGCGGACGGGGGAGCCGTCCCCACACCGCCCGGCGCGGTTCCGCCCGGCGCGGCTCCGGGGAACCTCGGGAAGCCGGGGAGGGGCAGCCGGGTGAGCCGGCCGCAGAGGGCGTACAGCGCGGCGAGCGCGGCGAGGGCCGCCCAGGGGGTGCGGGCGCCCGGAAGCAGTGCGGGAGCGGCGGACACCGCGGCCGCGAGCGTGGCGCAGAACAGGTAAGCACGCGCCCCCCGTGGCACCCCTCGCATGGAGCGTCCTCCCGCCGGTCCCGCGCCCGCCGCTCCGCAGGCGCATCAGACCGGTGAGGATAGGACGGTGGGGCGGCCGGGGCGGGGGGTTCGGCGGATCGCGGCGGCCCGGGAGGCCCCGATTCGTCCCTTCGGGTGAATCGGGAGCCGTCAGGCCGAATCGGCGGCGCGGGCGGCGGCCGCGGAGGAGCCCGTCTCCCGGGACGCGGCGTCGGTGCCGCAGGCTCCGGTGTCGCGCTCGCCGGTGCGCCGTTCCATCACCGGCTTCTCCGGGACGGTCTCCCCGGAGCGGACCAGCTCGATCCGGCCCATGACCTTCGAGCGCAGGTCGGACGGCACGTCATCATGGCCGCAACAGCGTTTGACGAGCTTCTTCACGGCCTGCTCCAGGCCGTACTTCTCCAGGCACGGCGAGCACTCGTCGATGTGCGTCTCGAACTTGGCGCGGTCCCCGGCCGGCATTTCCTGGTCGAGGAACTCGTACAGGTGGTCGAGAATCTCCGAGCAGTCGATCTCGTGCGGGTTGCCGCAGCTCATGAGCCCGAGCCTTTCGAATCGTGCGACTCGCCCGGCGCAGCTCCTGCACCGGCGGGGACGAGCCCGCGCTCACGGGCGTAGTCCTCCAGCAGGCCGCGCAACTGGCGGCGGCCGCGGTGGAGCCGCGACATCACGGTTCCTATGGGTGTCCCCATGATGTCCGCGATCTCCTTGTACGCAAACCCCTCGACATCCGCGAGGTAGACCGCGATGCGGAACTCCTCGGGGATGGCCTGGAGGGCCTCCTTCACATCCGAGTCGGGCAGCCGGTCCAGTGCCTGCGACTCGGCGGAGCGCAGACCGGTGGACATGTGCGACTCGGCGCGGGCGAGCTGCCAGTCCTCGATCTCCTCGGCGGCGCTGCGCTGGGGCTCGCGCTGCTTCTTCCGGTACGAGTTGATGAAGGTGTTCGTGAGGATGCGGTACAGCCAGGCCTTGAGGTTGGTGCCCTCGCGGAACTGATGGAAGGAGCCGTACGCCTTGGCGTAGGTTTCCTGCACGAGATCCTCGGCGTCCGCCGGGTTGCGGGTCATGCGCAGCGCGGCGGAGTACATCTGGTCGAGGAACTGAAGGGCGTCCCGTTCGAAGCGGGCGCTGCGCTCCTCTGCCGTCTCGGCCGTACGACTGTCCTCGGCGCGACCGTCTTCGGCCCCTGCGTCGGTCCCGGTGACCGGACCCACCTCCTCCAGCGACGTGGCGGGTCCGGGTACGGACCCACTCGGATCGGAGGATAGACGACGATGCCCTCCTGCCGCGGCTCCGGAGGGTGCGGGCAGCGTGATGCGCGACCACGCGGCGGTGCCCGTCTGCGGGCGCGCGGGGCACTGCGTCGGACCCATGGAGAGAACTCCCTCACTGAGGCGGTGACCGGCGGGCGGCCGGTGCGTGCGGACCTCCTCCAGAACGCGGGCCGCGGGCACCGCATTCCCGGGTGGTCCGCCCTGCGGCGCCGGGTCTCGCCGCCGGCACGGCAGCCGCTGCTACGGCGCCGGGGGCGGCCCGTCCGGCAGCCGGCCGAGCCAGCCGGCGACGGCCTCCGTGAGCAGGTCCAGGGCCCGCTGCTGGGAGATCTCCGCCTTCTTCGGCACCGCGAAGCCGTGGTCGCCGCCGGGCACCTCGGCGAGCTCGGTCCCGGCCGGGAACTCCTCCGGGCGGCCGAACGGATCGCGGGCGCCCTGGACGACGAGCACGGGCACTCCGGCCCCGGTCAGCTCCTCGGCGCGGGTCTTCTCCGGCCGGCCGGGCGGGTGCAGGGGGAAGGACAGCGCCAGTACGGCGTGCGCCCCCAGCGCCCGCGCCGTACGGCAGGCGACGCGCGCCCCCGCGCTGCGTCCGCCGGCGACCACCGGAGGGCCGGCGGCGGCCAGGGCTGGCCAGATCGCGGTCCAGGCCGTGTCGAGTGTCCTCGGGGCGGGGGCGAGCTTCCTGCCCGCCACCCGCCAGGGTTGCTCGACCAGCGCCACGGTGACTCCACGGGCCGGCAGCGCGGCGGCCAGGGCTCGCAGATCGCGCGCCTCGACGCCGCCGCCGGCCCCGTGTCCCAGAGCGAGGACCAGGCGGGGGCGCGGAGCGGGATGCCAGCTGACGCGTCCGTCTCCGGCAGGGGTGGGGACGGTCTCCGACAGGGCTTCCGGGGTGTCTGCCATGGCGCCATCCTCTCCGCTTCCGCCCCCGCCGCCCCCTCAGAAGAGGGTTTCCTCCTCGGGCGCGTCGAGCTCCTTCAGCAGCTCCGGACCGTTGTTGCGGACGTTGCTGACCTCGGTCGGGACCGGATAGGCGCGGACAGTGCCCGGCGGGGGCGGGGCGAGCAGTTCGCGCAGCCGGTCCGGGTCGGTGGTGCGCGGGTCCAGCCAGGCGTCCCAGCGGTCGGCGGGCAGCGCGAGCGGCATGCGCGGATGGATGTCGGCCAGCGCCCGGGGGCCGGCTTCGCGGCGGGCCCCGGGAAGCGGGGTGCTCTCCGCCTCCGTGGTCAGCACCGTGCACGTCACCCACCACGCCTGGGGGTGGTCGTCCGGCAGTGTGCGGTCGCGCCAGAACTCGTACAGGCCGGCCATCGCCATCACCGAGCCGTCCACGGGGGTCACGAAGTACGGCTGCTTGCGCGGCCGTTTCTTCCGGCCCTTCTCCTCCAGCTCCCGCTCGGCCGCCGCGGTCATCCACTCGTAGTAGCCGTCGGCGGGGAGCAGGCAGCGCCGGGAGGTGAAGGCGCGACGGTAGGCGGGCTTCTCGTGGACCGTCTCCGCACGGGCGTTGATCATCCTCGCCGCGCCCTCCGGGGTCTTCGCCCAGGACGGGACGAGCCCCCAGCGCAGCGTCCGCAGCTGCCGGACGGGGCCGGGGCTCTCCGCCTCCTTGTCCGGCCGTTCCAGGACCGCGTAGACGGTCTTGGTGGGGGCGATGTTGTAATCGGGCGCGAGCGTCTCCTCCGGGTCCCACCTGGCCACCCCGAAGGTGTCCACGAGTTCCGCCGGATTCCGGCTTGCTGCGTATCGGCCGCACATGGATGCCAGACTGCCACGACGCCCCGACACCACCGCAAGCACACCGAGGGACCGCTGCCCGATGGACATAACCAGCCCCGGCGATCTGTGGGATCGCGTCACCGGCTCCCAGCCCGACCCGGCCTCCTGGCTGGTGCTCGCGACGGCGGCCGTCGCGCTGGCGGCCGTGCTGTGGCGGCCGGTCTGGCAGGTCGCGCGGAACGCCGTGACCATCGCCCACGAGGGCGGCCACGGGCTGGTCGCCCTGCTCACCGGCCGGCGGTTGGACGGCATCCGGCTGCACTCGGACACCTCCGGGCTGACGGTCTCCCGGGGGAAGCCCACCGGGCCCGGCATGATCCTCACCGCCGCCGCCGGCTACACCGCGCCCTCCCTGCTCGGCCTCGGCGGCGCCTGGCTGCTGGCGGCCGGACACATCACCGCCCTGCTCTGGGGCGCGACGGGTCTGCTCGCCCTGATGCTGGTGATGATCCGGAACGCCTACGGAGTGCTGACCGTCCTCCTCACCGGCGCCCTCTTCTTCTGCGTCTCCTGGCTGACCGGACCGGACGTGCAGGCCGTCTTCGCCTACGGCGTCGTGTGGTTCCTGCTGCTGGGCGGGGTACGACCGGTGTTCGAACTCCAGGCCAAGCGGCGCCGCTACGGCCGGCGGGGGCTGCCGTTCGGCTCCCGCGGCATGGCGGCGGGCGGGGCGCCGGACTCCGACGCGGACCAGCTCGCGCGGCTGACGCACGCGCCGGCGGCGGTGTGGCTGTTCCTCTTCCACACCGTCACCCTCTGCTCGCTGACCGGTGGCGGGCGCTGGCTGCTCGGGCTGTGACGGACGGTGCGACCCGGCGGGGGGACGGGCCGCCGGCCCGGGTGGGGGAAGCGGGCGCGGGGGCCGGTGCGGAGCCGGGAACGGCGGGGAACGGGCGGGGAACGGCCGGAAAGCGGCTGGACGGACTGCGATCCCCCTGACACCTTTCGGGCGGGTTGCGGCGGTTTTGTTGAAGTTTCCGGCATGCCGCGAGCCATTAAGGTGAGGCTTATGACCGGTACCCCCGAGCACACCGCCCTCTGGCCCGCCCCGATCGCGTCCGGCCCCGTCGACGCGACCGTCACCGTGCCGGGCTCGAAGTCGGTCACCAACCGCGGCCTGGTGCTGGCCGCCCTGGCCTCCGAGCCGGGCTGGCTGCGCCGCCCGCTGCGCTCCCGCGACACCCTCCTCATGGCCGAGGCCCTGCGGGCCATGGGCACCGGCATCGAGGAGACCGTCTCCTCCAGCTCCGGCGACGCGACCGGCGGCGAGGCCTGGCGGATCATCCCCGCAGGCCTGCACGGCCCGGCCACCGTCGACGTCGGCAACGCCGGCACGGTGATGCGCTTCCTGCCGCCGGTGGCCGCCCTGGCCGACGGACCGATCCGCTTCGACGGCGACCCCCGGTCGCACGAGCGCCCGCTGCACGGCGTCATCGACGGCCTGCGCGCCCTCGGCGCCCGCATCGACGACGAGGGACGCGGCTCACTGCCGATGACGGTGCACGGCGGCGGCGCGCTGGACGGCGGCCGGGCCGAGATCGACGCCTCCTCGTCCTCCCAGTTCGTCAGCGCCCTGCTGCTGTCGGCGCCGCGCTTCAACCAGGGGATCGAACTGCGGCACGTGGGCCGCGCCCTGCCCTCCATGCCGCACATCCGGATGACCGTGGACATGCTGCGCGCCGCCGGCGCCGCCGTGGACACCCCGGAGGCGGGCGGCGAGCCCGGCGTCTGGCGGGTCGCGCACAGCGCGCTGCTCGGCCGCGACCTCGTCGTCGAACCGGATCTGTCGAACGCCCAGCCGTTCCTGGCCGCGGCACTCGTCACCGGTGGCCGGGTGACGATCCCCGACTGGCCCGAGCACACCACCCAGCCGGGTGACGCGCTGCGCGGGATCTTCACCGAGATGGGTGGCTCCTGCGAACTCACCGCGGACGGGCTGACGTTCACCGGCACCGGCCGCGTCCACGGCATCGACGTCGACCTCGGCGACGTGGGCGAGCTGACCCCCGGCATCGCCGCCGTCGCCGCCCTGGCCGACTCCGAGTCCGTCCTGCGCGGCGTGGCCCACCTGCGGCTGCACGAGACCGACCGGCTCGCGGCCCTCACCAAGGAGATCAACGAACTGGGCGGCGACGTCAGCGAGACGGAGGACGGCCTGCGCATCCGGCCCCGCCCGCTGCACGGCGGCATCTTCCACACCTACGACGACCACCGCCTGGCGACCGCCGCGGCCGTCATCGGCCTGCGGGTCGAGGGCGTCGAGGTCGAGAACGTGGCGACCACCGCCAAGACCCTGCCGGACTTCCCGCGGCTGTGGACGGAGATGCTCGGCCCGGCCCGGGCGGCGGCCCCCGCCCGGAAGGGCTGAGGCAGGTCCCGCGATGCGTCGCTACGGCAAGCACACCGACGAGGACGACGTCCGGGTCCGGCCCGGCAAGGGCAGCCGGCCGCGCACCAGCATCCGCCCGAAGCACGAGGACGCCGCCGAGGGCATGGTGCTGACCGTCGACCGCGGCCGCATCACCTGCCTCGTCGACGGCCGCAGCGTCACCGCGATGAAGGCCCGTGAACTGGGCCGCAAGGGCGTCGTGGTGGGCGACCGGGTGGGCATCGTCGGGGATCTGTCCGGCGCCAAGGACACCCTGGCCCGGATCGTGCGGGTGGAGCCGCGCTCCTCCGTCCTGCGGCGCACGGCCGACGACGACGACCCGTACGAGCGCGTGATCGTCGCCAACGCCGACCAGCTGGCCATCGTCACCGCCCTCGCCGACCCGGAGCCCCGGCCGCGGCTGATCGACCGCTGCCTGGTCGCCGCGTTCGACGCCGGGCTGGACCCGCTGCTCGTCCTCACCAAGGCGGACCTCGCGCCCGCGGCACCGCTGCTGGAGACCTACGAGCCGCTGGGCGTGCCGTACGTGGTCACCAGCCGCGCGGAGCCGGCCGGGGGCGACGCCGCCGACCGGGTGCGGGAACGACTGGCCGGCCGGATCACCGTCTTCGTGGGGCACTCCGGCGTCGGCAAGACGACACTGGTCAACGCCCTGGTGCCGGACCGGGCGCGGGCCACCGGAGTGGTCAACGCGGTCACCGGCCGCGGCCGGCACACCACCACCTCGGCGCTGGCCCTGCCCCTGCCCGACGCCCCCGGCGCGCCCGCGGACCGGCGCGGCGGCTGGGTGATCGACACTCCGGGCGTGCGCTCCTTCGGACTGCACCACGTCGATCCCTCGCGGGTCGTCCTGGCCTTCCCGGACCTCGTGCCGGGCACCGAGGGCTGCCCCCGGGCCTGCAGCCACGACGAACCGGACTGCGCGCTGGACCAGTGGGTCGCCGAGGGCCACGCCGATCCGCAGCGGCTGTACTCGCTGCGGCGGCTGCTCTCCACACGGGAACGGCGCGAGGAGGACTGAGCCGGGCCCCCGCCCGCGCGCCCGGCACGGGCCGCGCCGGAAACCCTCCCCGTCCCCGCACGCGACCGCAGGCCTCTCAGAGACCGCCGCCCGCCCGCAGGGCCCGGCGGATCAGCCGGCCGGTCTCCTGCTCGCCGACCGGGGCCACCACACACGACAGGGCCAGCCGCACGGCGATCTCGCAGAGCCCGGCCGTCCGCTGGACCTCCTCCGGCGGACGGCCCGGCGCCAGGGCGGCCGCCGCCAGATCGCGTACCTGTGCCACCAGTTCGGACGGCGACGGCAGCGGGCCGTCCGCGCGGCGCTGCGCCGGGACGTAACCGCCGGACGGCAGCCCCGCGGCCGCACGGGGCGGGCGCGGCAGCCGCTCGCCCCAACAGCCGGTGAGGGCCGCCCGAACGAGCGGATTGTGACGGGCCGTCCGCGCGGTCCAGTCCGCCAGCGCGGCGAGCCGCTCACCGGGTTCGCCGGGCGGCGGACCGGCCAGGGCGTGCCGGACGCCCACGAGGTAGCGGTCGACCTCCCGCCGCACCAAGGCCCGGGCCAGGCCGTCCTTGCTGCCGAACTCGTTGTAGAGGGTCTGCCGGGACACCCGGGCGGCCACCGCCACGTCGACCATCCGCACACCGGGCCAGGGCCGCCCGGAGAGCGCCGCCAGCGCGGCGTCCAGCAAGGATTCGCGTGCTGTGGGCATCGTCGCCTCCCGGGCGCGTCCCCGTCCTGTCTCACACGGCTGCTGCGGGGTCAGAATTGACGCGCCGACAGAGACTGTCAAGAGTGCCCCCGGCCCGGACCGTCTCCTTCCCGTACGGACTCGGCCGTGTGGCCCGCCGCAAGCTGCGTCGATACTGTTCACACATGCCCGACTATCACGACGATCTCCGACTCGCCCATGTCCTGGCGGACGCCGCCGACGCCCAGACCATGGGCCGGTTCAAGGCCCTCGACCTCAAGGTCGACACCAAGCCGGACATGACGCCCGTGAGCGAGGCGGACAAGGCCGCCGAGGAACTGATCCGCACCTCACTGCGGCGTGCCCGGCCCCGGGACGCGGTACTCGGCGAGGAGTACGGCAGCGAGGGGTCCGGGCCCCGGCGCTGGGTGATCGACCCGATCGACGGCACCAAGAACTACGTCCGCGGGGTGCCGGTCTGGGCCACGCTGATCGCCCTCATGGCGCCCGGCGAGTCCGGCCACCAGCCGGTCGTGGGGCTGGTCTCGGCTCCCGCGCTGGGCCGCCGCTGGTGGGCGGCGCAGGGCTCGGGCGCGTACACCGGTCGGAGCCTGTCCTCCGCGACCAGGATGCGCGTCTCGCAGGTCTCGAAGATCTCGGACGCCTCCTTCGCCTACTCCTCGCTGACCGGCTGGGAGGAGCAGGGCCGGCTGAACGGCTTCCTGGACCTGACCCGCGACTGCTGGCGGACGCGCGGCTACGGCGACTTCTGGCCGTACATGATGGTCGCCGAGGGCTCGGTGGACATGTGCGCCGAACCGGAGCTGTCGCTCTGGGACATGGCGGCCAACGCGGTCATCGTGCGGGAGGCCGGCGGGGAGTTCACCGGCCTGGACGGGGTGCGGGGTCCCGGCGGCGGCAACGCCGCGGCGTCCAACGGGCTCCTCCACAGCGAACTGCTGGGCTATCTGAATCCGCGTTAGGGCAGGCCGGCCCCACCCGTCCACCGCCCGTCCACCGCCCGCCACCGGTGCGCCGGGCGGCTTCCGAACGCCGCCGTACGCCCTCTTGCCCGGCCCGCGGAGCGCATGTGAACATGAGAATTCCCCCGCTTGTGCATTTGTGCGCTTCCCCGACCGGCGGTTCCCCGTGAGGGCCCGGCCGGGGAGCCGCGAAGGAGGTGGCTCCGCTCCATGCTCGTCCGTGACGCCATGAGCACCGTGGTCCTCACCATCGGCCCCGCCCATACGCTGCGTCAGGCAGCCCGTCTGATGTCGGACCGCCGTGTCGGCGCCGCCATCGTCCACGACCCCGACACCAGCGGCATCGGCATCCTGACCGAACGCGACATCATCGACTCCATCGGCGCCGGCCAGAACCCGGACGACGAAACGGCGCAGGCCCACACCACGACCGATGTCGTCTTCGCCGCCCCCGGCTGGACCCTGGAGGAGGCCGCGGCGGCGATGACGCACGGCGGTTTCCGGCATCTGATCGTGCTCGACGACCAGGAGACGGTGGGAGTGGTCTCGGTCCGGGACATCATCCGGTGCTGGGCGCCGGCCCGCCGGGAACCGGCCGCTCTGGCGGGTTGACCACCGCCGTCCCGGGCCGGAGCCGCCCGGACCGCCGGCGAAGACGGCCGGGGTCCGGGGGGCGGAGGAATCCGCGCCCGGAACGGCGGAAAGAGCCGGTCCCCTCGCGGGGGCCGGCTCTCTCCGTCCTTGCGGCAGGCGCCGGGTCAGCCGCGCAGGGCCTGGACCGCGGCCTCCAGACGCTTGCCGAAGTCCTCGTCCGCCTGGCGGAAGTTGTTGATCGCCCGCTCCAGGATGTCGTCCCGCGTGACGCCGCTCATGGCGCCGGCGAGGTTGCCGACCAGGCGCTCCTTCTCGTCCTCGCTCATGAGCCGGTAGAGGTTGCCCGCCTGCACGAAGTCGTTGTCCTCCGCGTGCCGGGGGGTGTCCGCCTCGCCCGTCTCGCCGCTGACGGGGACCGGCTGCCACAGCGGGCGGTTGGTCTGCGCCGGGCCGCCGAAGCTGTTCGGCTCGTAGTTCTTGGCGCCGTTGTGCCGGCCGTCGTAGAGGAAGCCGTCCCGGCCGTGCGTGCGGGCCTCGGTGGCGTGCGGGCGGTTCACCGGCAGCTGGTCGGCGTTGACGCCGACGCGGTAGCGGTGGGCGTCCCCGTAGCCGAAGAGCCGGCCCTGCAGCATCTTGTCCGGGGACGGGCCGATGCCGGGCACGAAGTGCGCCGGGGAGAAGACCGACTGCTCGACCTCGGCGAAGATGTTCTGCGGGTTGCGGTTGAGCTCCAGCTTGCCGATCTCGATGACCGGGTAGTCCGCGTGCGGCCACACCTTGGTCAGGTCGAACGGGTTGAAGCGGTAGGTCGCCGCCTCGGCCGCCGGCATGATCTGGACGCCGACGGTCCAGCTCGGGTAGTCGCCGCGCTCGATGGACTCGCGCAGATCGCGCTGGTGGCTGTCCGGGTCCTCACCCGCGAGCTTGTTGGCCTCTTCCTGGGTCAGGCACTTGATGCCCTGGTCGGTCTTGAAGTGGTACTTGACCCAGAAGACCTCGCCGGCCTCGTTGTTCCACTGGAAGGTGTGCGAGCCGAAGCCGTCCATGTGGCGGTACGAGGCGGGGATGCCGCGGTCGCCGAAGAGCCAGGTGACCTGGTGCGTCGACTCCGGGGAGAGGCCCCAGAAGTCGAAGACGTTGTCCGCCTCCTGCGAACCGGTGTAGGGGTCGCGCTTCTGGGTGTGGATGAAGTCGGGGAACTTGATGGCGTCCCGGATGAAGAAGACCGGGGTGTTGTTGCCCACCAGGTCGTAGTTGCCGTCCTCGGTGTAGAACTTCAGCGCGAAGCCGCGGGGGTCCCGCACCGCGTCGGCGGCACCGAGGTTGCCGGCGACCGTGGAGAAGCGGAGGAAGACCTCGGTCTCCTTGCCCACCTGGGAGAGGAACGTCGCCCTGGTGTACTTGGTCACGTCCGCGGTCACCCTGAAGGTGCCGTAGGCGCCCGCGCCCCGGGCGTGCACCACGCGCTCCGGGATCCGCTCGCGGTTGAAGTGCGCGAGCTTCTCCAGCAGCAGCTGGTCCTGCACGAGCACGGGACCGCCGACGCCGGCCGTCTCGCTGTTCTGGTTGTCCGCGACCGGAGCCCCGGACTCTGTCGTCAGCGGTCCTGTCGCCTCGCCCTGCACCGTCACTTGCGCCTCCCGCGTTTTCTGCAGTATCTGCCGTTCTGCTTGGTTTACAGCGAAACCGATCCTACATTGGACAGTGTCCAAGTCAAGAAGAACCCGAAGACCATACGCGTTCGGAACCCGGGGTACCCGCTTGTTAAGCTGGACCCCCAGATTTCGTTAGGTGATGGACATGAGTGACCTACTGGACCGCCTCCGAGGCCGCGGGTGGCGGATGACCGCCCAGCGGCGGGTCATCGCCGAGGTGCTCGACGGCGACCATGTCCACCTGACCGCCGACGAGGTGCACGCGCGGGCCGCCGCCCGACTGCCCGAGATCTCGCGCGCGACGGTGTACAACACCCTCGGTGAGCTGGTCTCCCTCGGCGAAGTGATCGAGGTCTCCACGGACCGCCGGGCCATGCGGTACGACCCCAACGCCCACCGCCCGCACCAGCACCTGGTGTGCGGCCGGTGCGGCACGGTGCGGGACGTCCACCCGACGGGCACCCCGCTCGCCGACCTTCCCGAGAGCGAGCGCTTCGGCTTCACCATCTCGGGAGTCGATGTGACGTACCACGGCCTCTGCCCGGCCTGCGCCTCCTCCGCCTGAGCGGTACGGGGCCGCCTCGCAGCCGCGCCGACCGGGTCCGCCGGGATGGCCGGCGCCGCCCGCACCCGGCAGCCGCCCGACGCCGAACCCGCCCGGCACCACTGGTCGGCGGCTCGCATACGACGAAGGCCCGGATCCTGTGGATCCGGGCCTTCGTACCGAGTAGCGGGGACAGGATTTGAACCTGCGACCTCTGGGTTATGAGCCCAGCGAGCTACCGAGCTGCTCCACCCCGCGTCGTTGTCTCAACTCTAACCCGCCGGTGACAACCGGCGCAAATCCGGGACACCGGTCCCGGAACCGCGGGGAAAGGCCGGGCGGCCGGGCCCCGGCGACGACTCCGGGACGCTACGCCGACAGCTCCTGCCGGAGGGCGTCCCGGAGTCTCGCCGCACGTTCCGCCACCTCCGGGGGGCCCAGCTTCACCGCCTCCGAGCACCACTGCTGGGCATCGACCAGATCGCCGCGCCGTGCCGCCAGCAGAGCCAGCCGCAGGGCCGCCCGGCCGTGTCCCGCCTCGGCCGCCCGGGTCCACCAGAGCGCGGCCTCCGGCTCGCTGCCCTCGCGGGCGTAGAGCAGGCCGAGGTTGAAGGCGCCGTTACGGCTCCCCGCGTCGGCCGCCCGCCGGTACCAGCGGGCCGCCTTCACCACATCGCCGCGGGCGGCGGCCAGCATCCCGCACCGCACCTGCGCCCTGCGGTGCCCCTGCTCGGCCGCGCGCTCGTACCACTCCTCCCCCTCCGCGGCGAGGCCGTCCCCGGGACCGGGCGTGGCACCACCGCCCTCCTCCTCACCGGAGCGGCCGCGCGCCATCCGGTCGAGCAGCGCGCCGAGCCGGAAGGCGGCCTCCGCGCTGCCGCCGCCCGCGGCGCAGCGCAGATGGCGCTCGGCCTCCCGCTCGTCGCCGTCCCGGAGCAGGGCGATGGCCACCTGGAGCGCCGCCTCGGTGTGCCCGGCCGCCGCGGCGCGCTCGTACCAGCGACGGGCCTCGGCCTCCTCACCCCGTCCGGTGTGCAGGATGCCGAGATTGAAGGCGGCGTCGACACTGCCGGCCTCGGCGGCCTTGGAGAACCACGGGCCGGCGCCGGCGGCGTCCCCCTGCTGGAGCAGCAGAACGGCCAGGGCGTTGGCCGCCTCGCGGTGACCCGCGTAGGCAGCGCGGCGGTACCACTGCTCGGCCTGGTCGGTGCGGCCCTGCTCGGCGCAGAGCAGCCCGAGGTTGAAGGCACCGTTGACGTCACCGGCGTCCAGGGCGGCGCGGTACCAGCGCTCGGCGGTCTGCGGCTCGCCACGGTCGGCGTGCAGGGCCCCCAGGGCGTTGGCGGCGTTGCCGTCCCCGTCCTGAGCGGCACGGCGCCACCACACCGCGGCACTCTCCGGATCGCCCGCGTCGCGCAGCAGGAAGCCCAGCGCGCAGGCCGCACGGGCCTCCCCGTCCTTGGCCGCGCTCAGATACCAGCGGCCGGCCTCCTTGGCCTCCCCGCGCTCCTCCAGGAGGGTGCCGAGGTAGAGCGCGGCGCGCCGGTGGCCGCGCGCGGCGGCCTGCCGGTACCACTGCTCGGCCTCGGCGGAGGCGCCCCGCGCGGTGTCGTCCACCGGCACCGGGCGCGGCGGGGCCGGGGCGGGACCGAGCTCGCGGGCGGTTCCGTCCGCGCGGTCGCCCCGGGCGGGGTCCCTCAGATCGAGGATCCGTGCGAGCCGGTAGGCGGCCTCCCGGTGCCCCTGCTCGGCGGCGACGCGGAACCAGCGCTCCGCGCCGACGTCGCTGCGGTGCTCCAGCAGGTCCCCGAGGGCGTACGCGCCCAGAGCGTGCCCCGACTCGGCGGACTGGCGCAGCCAGTACTCGGCGCCGGTCTCGTCGCCGCGCTCGCGGCAGTAGCGGCCGAGGGCGTGTGCGGCGGCGGCGGAGCCGGCGACGGCGGCGATCCGCCACCAGCCGGCGGCCTCGTCGACGTAGCCCCGCTGGTGCAGCAGCACGCCGAGGTTGTTGGCGGCGGCGCGGTCACCGGCGGCGGTGGCGGCGCGGAGGTGCGGTTCCGCGCCGTCGAGGTCTCCGCGGCGGAGCAGCAGCGCTCCGAGGACGCTGGAGGACTCCGGGTCACCGGCTTCGGCGGCACGGCGGTGCCGGGCCTCCTTCTCGGCCTCGGCCGCGGTGGTGTTGTCCAGGTCGGCGGTGGTGCCGGCCGCCTCCGGGCCGGGAGCGGTGTCCGGGCAGGCCGGAGCGCCGGACGGCGCGACCGCATACCTCCCGGTATCCGGTGGAGCCGCAAATCGACCTGATTCCAACAGATTTGCCTTGTCCCCCATAAGGGCCATCGTCGCACCACCTGCAACCTGCGTACACCTGGTATACCGCAGCCAGTGAAGTCACTTCGGCGTTTTGTCGACTTCCCGACATGACGGGAACTCAAACTCCAGCGCGTACAGTCCCCCCGTACAAGTGAAGGACCCGGAGTCTGTTGACTCCGGGTCCTTCTGTGAGTAGCGGGGACAGGATTTGAACCTGCGACCTCTGGGTTATGAGCCCAGCGAGCTACCGAGCTGCTCCACCCCGCGCCGTTGTGTGACAACCGTACCACGGCGCGGGGTGTTGCCTGCTCAGCCGCCCTGTTCCGGCTCCCGGGCCGCCTTCTCGGCGTCCGCGGCCTGCTTCAGGGCGTCCCTGAGGTCCTCCTGCGCCTTGCCGTAGGCGGTCCAGTCCTGGTCCGCGAGGGCCTTCTCACCGGCCTCGATGGCTTCCTGGGCGTCCTCCAGGGCCTGGCGCACGGTCGGGTCGTCACTCGGGCGGTCGCGCTCGCCCCCGTCGCCTTCCCCGCCCTCGCCCGGCGGCGGTTCGGTCCCGCCGGTGTCCGCCTCCTTCTCCCCGAAGACGACGTCCAGCGCCTCGCCGAGCGTGTCCTCGAAGGCGGTCTCGTCACCGTAGGAGACCAGAACCTTCCGCAGCAGCGGGTAGTTGGTCCCGGCACCGCGGACGTAGACCGGCTCCACATAGAGCAGGCCGCCGTCCAGGGGGACCGTCAGGAGGTTGCCGTACTCGATCTCCGAGTCCCCCCGCTGGAGGATGTTGATCTCGTTGGCGATGGCCGTCTCGGAGTTGAACTTGCTCTGCACCTGCTGCGGTCCGGACACGGTGGTGTTGGACGGCAGTTTCAGGATTCTGATCCTCCCGTACCCGTCACTGGTGGCATCCGCGTCCACGGCCATGAACGCGCCGAGGTTGTCGCGCCGGTTCGGGGTGAAGGTCGTCGTCAGCGAGAACGTCTGCTCCTTCTGGTCCGGCATCCGCATGCTGAGGTAGTACGGCGGCACGGAGTTGCCCGACTTGTTCGTCGGGTCGTCCGGGACCTGCCACACCTCGCTGCCGCTGTAGAACTGCGCGGAGTTGGTGACGTGGTAGCGGGTCAGCAGCTCGCGCTGGACCTTGAACAGGTCCTGCGGGTAGCGCAGATGCTCCATCAGCTCGGTGCCGATGGCGCTCCGCTTCTCGACCGTGCCCGGGAAGGCCTTCATCCAGGTCTTGAGCACCGGGTCCTTGGTGTCCCACTGGTACAGCTTCACCGAGCCGTCGTAGGCGTCCACCGTGGCCTTGACCGAGTTGCGGATGTAGTTGACCCGGTTCTCCTGGGCGACGACCTCGCGCTGGCCGGTGGTCAGCGAGTCGGCCGTGGTGTCGCCCAGCGTGGTGCGCGAGGCGTACGGGTAGCCGTTCGACGTGGTGTACGCGTCGACGATCCACTGGATCCGGTCGCCCACGACAGCCGGATAGGCGTCGCCGTCGATGGTCAGCCAGGGCGCCACCGCCTCCACCCGGTCCTTGGGCGTCCGGTTGTAGAGGATCCGCGAGCCCTCGCCGATGGCTCCGGAGTACAGGATCTGCGGTTCGCTGAACGCGGCCGCGTAGGCGGCGCGGTTCACCGGGCCGGAGAGGTCGACCCCGCTGTCGCCGGTGTAGCTGTACAGCTTCTCACCGCTGTCGTCGGAGTAGTCCAGCTCCTTCTGCGGGCCGCCGACGATGGAGTACTGCTCCATCTTCTCGCCGTAGTAGACCCGCTGCTGGTACTTGCCGAACTCGCCCTTGGAGGGCAGGTCGGACTCGATGAAGTCCGGCGCGCCACCGCGGGTGGTCGAGGTGCCCTTGGCGGCCACCGCTCCGTAGCCGTGGGTGTACTTGAAGTGGTCGTTGATCCAGTTGCGCTCGGGGATGCCGCCGATGTTCAGCTCGCGCAGCCCGATGACGGTGTCCTGCTCCTTGCCGTCGCCGTCCTTGTAGCGGTCGACGTCCAGGGTGTCCGGGAAGCCGTAGTAGCCGCGGACCTGCTGGAGCTGCTGGAAGGTGGGCGAGACCACGTTCGGGTCGAGGAGGCGCAGGCTGGCCGTGCTCTCGGCCTCCTCGCGCAGCTTGGCGCTCTCGGCCTCGTCCACGGAGACCTTGCCCTCGTAGTCGCTCACCTTGGCGTCGTCGATGCCGTACGCGTCGCGCGTGGCGTCGATGTTCTTCTTGATGTACGGGGCTTCCTTGGCCTGCTCGTTCGGCTCGACCTGGAACTTCTGCACGATGGCCGGGTAGAGGCCGCCGATGAGGATCGCCGACAGCACCATCAGGCCGAAGCCGAGGACCGGCAGCTGCCACGTGCGCCGCCAGAGGGTGGCGAAGAACAGCACCGCGCAGATGGCGGCGATGAAGAACAGGATCGTCTTGGCCGGCAGGTAGGCGTTGGCGTCGACGTAGCGCAGTCCCGTCCAGTTGCCGGTGGCCTTGAAGTCACTGGACTTCACCGCCAGGCTGTACCGGTCCAGCCAGTAGGCGACCGCCTTCAGGGCGACGAAGAGACCGACGAGCACCGACAGGTGCCCGGTGACGGCACCGGTGGCGCGGGCCCCCGGGCTGGTGAGCCGCAGGCCGCCGTAGAGGTAGTGCGTCAGCGCGGCGGCGATCAGCGACAGCACGACCGTCGCGAAGCCGAAGGCCAGCAGGAAGCGGTACCAGGGCAGGTCGAAGGCGTAGAACGAGACGTCCTTGCCGAACTGCGGGTCCTCGGTGCCGAACGGGACGCCGTTGATCCACATCAGCCAGGTGCGCCACTGGCCGGCGGCGGAGGCGCCGGCGATCAGGCCCACCAGGGCCGTCACGCCGAGGAGCACCCACTTCTTGTAGGGCGCGATGCCCATCCGGTAGCGGTCCAGGCTCTGCTGCTCCAGGGACATCGCGCTCAGCGGCGGCCGCATGCGGTGCGCCAGCCAGACGTTGACGCCCACGGCGGCCGCCATCAGCAGCCCGAAGACGGCGAACAGCCCGATCTTGGTCCACAGGGTCGTCCTGAAGACCGAGGAGTAGTCGACCGAGCGGTACCAGAGCCAGTCCGTCCAGAACCCGGCGAACATGACGAACACCATGGCCAGCAAGGCGAGCGCGGCCAGGGTCAGCAGCAGGGTCCTGGAACGCCGGGACGGTCCGCCGGCTCTCATCCGTGGCCCGGTCGGGCCTCCGCCGCGGTCCGGCATCTGGAAAGCCAAGGTGCGCCCCTCGAAGAAATCGCAGTCATATGGGTCGTATGGACGAGCCCAGAGATCCTAGGGCCCACTCATGCAACTTACTCAAGCTTTACCCAGTTCCCGATTCCGGCCACGAAGAAGGCAAGATACGGACCATGTCTGCCTCCTCCGTACCGAACGGCCCCGACAGCCCCCAGCCCGCCGCGGGCCCGGCGCCCGTCGCCGCCGGACCGCTCACCCGAGCCGTGCTCGAGATCGACGAGTACGCCGCCGGCCTCGGCTGGGACCAGCCCGCCCGCCTCTTCGCCCTCGTCGACACCGAGCGGCTGCTGTCCGAGGAACCCGAGCTGGCCGCGCAGCTCGGTCTGGAGAGCGGTGACGGCTCCGGCGCGCTGACCCCCGTCGAACAGGACGAGCTGCCCGCCGGGACGCCGCTGGACGAGTTCCTGGGGACCATCGCCTGGCCCGAGGCCGTGAGCGGCTGCGCCATGACCGTGGAGCGGCTCATGCTGCCGCCGTCCGCCGAGGCGTCCGTGCCGGAGGGGCTGGACGGCGAGCAGCTGACGCGATGGGTCGCCGACCACCCGGACCGGCAGGAGGTCCGGATGACGGTGGCGGTGCTGCGGGACGGAAGCCGCGAGTCGGCTCTGCGGCTCCGCGAGAAGGACTCGCCGACGGAGGTGCTGACCGGAGCCGGCCTGGTGCCGGGGCTGGCCGAGGCGCTGTCCGCGACGTTCGCCGAGTAACGCGGCCCCCGCCGGTCCGGACGGCCGCGGGTGCCCACGGGGGCGGGGGCGGCCCGTGCCGCCCGGGCTCAGCCCGCCGGGCAGCGGGGCAGGGCGGCCGTCCGGCCCTCGGCGATCTTCTCCAGGGAGTCCACGGCGTCGCGGAGGGTGCGGACCTTGACGAGGGTCAGCCCGGCCGGCTTGCCGACGAGGGCGGCCCGGCAGTTGTCCGCCGGGGTCAGGAAGAACTCCGCGCCCTGCTCCCGGGCGCCGATCGTCTTCATCTGGATGCCGCCGATGGGGCCGACCTTGCCCGCCTCGTCGATCGTCCCGGTGCCGGCGACGAACTTCCCGCCGGTCAGCGAGCCGGGGGTCAGCTTGTCGACGAGACCGAGCGAGAACATCAGTCCGGCACTGGGCCCCCCGACGTCGGCGAGCTTGATGTCGATGTCGAACGGGAAGGTGTGGTCCGTTCCCGCCTGAATGCCGACGAGGGCGCGGCCGTCCTCGGGCGCCTTGCCGGCGGTGACGGTGACCGTCTCGGTCTCCTTCGGCTCCGCCTTGCCCGCCTTCTCCGCCGCCGCGGCCTTCTTGGCGGGCACGACGGTGAACTCCACCCGCTCACCGGGCTCGTGTTCGGTGACGAAGTCCGCCACGTCCGCCGGCTTGCGCACCGCCTTCCCGTCCACGGCCCTGATCACGTCACCGGCGTGCAGCCTGCCCTCCGAGGCCCCGCCCTCGACCACGGAGGCCACGACCACCCACGAGGTCACGGGTATGCCCAGTTCCTTGAGGGCCGCCACCTTGGCGCTCTCCTGCGACTGGCTGAACTCCTCGGCGTTCTCCTCGTCCGCCTGCTCCGCCGTCTGCCCGTCCGGGTAGAGGGTGCTGTGCGGCACGACGGCGTCCCGGGAAAGCCAGCCGTAGACCGCCTCGGCGAGGTTCATCCGGTAGTCGGCGCCGGTGACTCTGACCGTCGTCATGTTGAGGTGGCCGGTGGCCGGATAGGTCTTCCGGCCGGTCACCTGGAGCACCTCCTCGCCGCCGTGCTTCTCGAGCGTGTTCACGGTCGGGCCGGGGGACATCTCCGAGTACGGCACCGGAATCAGCACCCCGGCGCACAGCAGCGCGATCAGCAGCAGGGTGGAGGCGAGCATCGTCGCAGTGCGGCGTGGCATGGAACGACAGTACGGGACCGGGTCAGGGGTCCACTCGCGGGGCGGGCCGTCCGGGGACTGCCCGGGAGGGCTCACGGACGGCCCGGAACGGCCCGGAACGGCCCGGGGGCACGGCCGAGGACCGCGCCGGGGTACGCCGCGCGGGCCGCGGGGAGGAGCGGGGCCGCGGGTCAGGCCGCGTCGGAGCCGGAGGCCGGCCCCCGGTCCGAGGCGGCCGGCCCGGGCACGGAACCGGAGCGCTCCATCGCCTCGCGGAACTTCGCGTAACCGGCGAGTTCGGCGACATCCCCGGTCTTGCGCTTGCGGGCCGCCCAGCGGGCCCACACCCCCGCGGCCACCGCCGCGACCACCGGAATCAGCAACCAGGCGACAGCCGCCATGCCGGCCTCCCGACTCCCCGCACCAGCGCGTTCATCAGCGCGCATCAACAACAGATGAGCAGATTAGCCATCCGCACTGTCAACGCTCGCGGCAGGGGGGCGGTTACGCAAGCCGGGCGGGAGCACGGTGGCTTTCCGGTTGATACCCGGCACGCGGGGCGGTACACCGCTTTTCCGCCCGTACCGGGGTCTGTCCCCCTCGGCCGGGGGCGTTCCGCCGTGTCCGCGCGCCGCGCCCCGCCCCTCTACGCCCCGACCCATTGTTCGGTGCCGTCGGTGAACTGCTGGTGCTTCCAGATGGGGACCTCGTGCTTGAGGTCGTCGATGAGGCGCCGGCAGGCGTCGAAGGCCTCCGCACGATGCGGACAGGAGACCGCGACCACCACGGCCACGTCCCCCACCGACAGGTCGCCCACCCGGTGAACGGCGGCCAGCGCCCGTACCGGGAACTCCGCGGCCACCTTCTCCGCCACCCGCCGCAGCTCGGTCTCGGCCGTGGGGTGGGCGGTGTAGCCCAGGGCCGCCACACCGGAGCCCTCGTCATGGTTCCGCACCGTGCCGACGAAGAGCGCGGTGCCGCCCGCGGCGTCGTCCGGCACGGCCCCGAACACCTCGTCGAGCGAGAGGGGGCTGTCGCGGACCGCCAGCAGGCGGATCGGGTCGGGGTGGGCCTGCTCGCCGGGATGCTCGTACGTCCGTGCCATGGCGCCCATCGTGCCGCACCGGGCGGGGATCGGGGAACCGGCGCCCGCGCGAGGCGCCGGGCGCTCAGAGGCGGCGGCGGGCCTTGCGCGCCCGGCGCACGAGGGCGGCCGTGCCGACCAGGGCGACGGTGGCGCCCGCGGCACCCAGCGTGGTGGCGTCCTTGCGGCCCAGCCGGCGGCCCGCGACGGTGTGCCGGCCCGCCACCTCGTCCAGCAGTTCGGCGAGGACCTCCTCGTTCGTGTACCGGGGCCGCCATCCCGCCTCGTGCAGCCTGCTGCCGCTGACGACCCAGGGGTGCATCGTGTAGGCCAGATCACCGGCCGGGGACGGGGTGAGGCCGAGCCGGTGCAGGCGGGAGGCGGCGCCGAGGGCGACGGCGGACGGAAGCTCCATCCGCCGGATTCCGGAGAGCTCCTCGATCTCCTCCTGCTCCAGCCAGCCGTCGCAGCCGACCACGAACTCGCCCTCGACCTGCTCCAGCGCCGCGTACTCCAGGGCGCTCACCAGGTCCTCCATGTGGCAGAACTGCCAGGTCGGGCGGGAACCGGCGACGACCAGCAGCCGCGGTGACTCGAAGTAGCGGGTGAGGGCCGTGTCGGTGCCGCCGACCAGCACGGTGGGCCGGGCCACCGTCACATTGAGGCCCGGGTGGGCGCGGGGCGCCCGGCGGCCGAGCCGTTCGATCTCCAGCAGGTCGCCGACGCCCGTGGCGTCGGCGGTGGCGCGCAGTTCGGCGTCCTCCGCGAGCGGAACGTCGTTGTCGGGCAGGGCGCCGTAGACCATCGCCGAGGTGCACAGCACGACACGGCGCACACCGGCGGCCGCGGCGGCGGTGAGGACGGTCTGGGTACCGCGGACGTTGTACGCGGTACGCGCGGCCGGGTCGGACTCCAGGTCGAGATCGAGCGCGAGGTGCACCACCACGTCGACGCCGCGGAGCTTCCCGGCGATGAGCGGATCGCGCACGTCGAGGAGGTGCCACTCGGCCTCCGGCACCTCCCCGCGCCGCTCGTCGATCGCGATGACCTGCTTGATCTGTTCCGAGGCCGCGAGCCGCCGGGTCAGCAGCTCACCGGCTCCCGTCGCGGCGCCGGTGACCGCGACGACGGGCCGCCGCGCGGTCGCCGGCGGGGGGTTTCGCGTTGCGCGAACTTGATGATCTGGGGAACTCACCGGGCGTCTCCAGCGGTTGTCTGCGTACATGCGTACGTGCGCCTGAGCGTACGGACCAGGTGGCGTCCATCCTGCCGCAGGCGGTGGGGCGGCGGAGCACCCGAGCCAAGAACGGGGCCGACGTGTCTACGCTGGGTGGTGACGCCGGACAGTCGCCGCCGGCCGGAGCCGGCGGCCCTACGAGCCGAGGAAGCCCGTGAGTGACAACCCATTCGGATTCGGCCTTCCGCCGGAGGAGCCGGAGGACGGCGACGACGGCAGGAAGCAGGGCGGCGAGGGCGGTGGCCGGGGCCCGGCGAATCCCTTCGGGTTCGGCACGGGGCCCGGGGGGCCGGGCGGTGACAACCCGCTCGCCGCGATGTTCGGTTCCCTGAACCCCAACGACCTCGGCGCGGCCTTCCAGCAGCTCGGCCAGATGCTCTCCTACGAGGGCGGCCCCGTGAACTGGGACATGGCCAAGGACATCGCGCGGCAGACGGTGGCCCGGAGTGCCGCCGGGGGAGCCGGGGACCCGAGCGTCACGCCCGCCGAGCGCTCCTCCGTGGAGGAGGCCGTACGGCTCGCGGACCTCTGGCTCGACGGGATCACCTCGCTGCCCTCCGGTTCCAGCTCGGCGGTGGCCTGGAGCCGGGCCGAATGGGTCGAGGCGACGCTGCCGGCGTGGAAGGCGCTGGTGGACCCGGTCGCCGAGCGCGTAGCGGGCGCCATGGGCGACGTCCTGCCCGAGGAGATGCAGGCCATGGCGGGCCCCCTGCTCGGGATGATGCGGTCGATGGGCGGCGCCATGTTCGGCACCCAGATCGGCCAGGCCGTGGGCACGCTGGCGGGCGAGGTCGTCGGCTCCACCGACATCGGACTGCCGCTGGGACCGCCGCACAAGGCAGCGCTGCTGCCGGTGAACATCGCCGCCTTCGGCGAGGACCTCGGCGTTCCGCTGGACGAGGTGCGGCTCTACCTCGCCCTGCGGGAAGCGGCCCACCAGCGGCTCTTCGACCATGTGCCGTGGCTGCGCTCGCATCTGTTCGGCGCCGTCGAGGGCTATGCGCGCGGCATCAAGGTGGACACCGCCAAGCTGGAGGACGTCGTCGGCCAGCTCGACCCCTCGCGCCCCGAGCAGCTGCAGGAAGCCCTGCAGCAGGGCATGTTCCAGCCCGAGGACACACCCGAGCAGAAGGCGGCGCTGGCCCGGCTGGAGACGGCCCTCGCTCTCGTCGAGGGCTGGGTGGACGCGGTGGTGCACGCGGCGGCGTCGCCGCATCTGCCCTCGTCGGGCGCGCTCCGCGAGATGCTGCGCCGGCGCCGCGCGACCGGCGGGCCCGCCGAGCAGACCTTCGCCACCCTCATCGGGCTGGAGCTGCGGCCGCGCCGGCTGCGGGACGCCTCCCGGCTGTGGGCGTCGCTCACCGACGCCCGGGGAGCCGACGGCCGGGACGCCCTCTGGGAGCACCCGGACATGCTGCCCACGGCGGAGGACCTGGACGACCCGGACGGCTTCGTCCACCGCGAGCAGGTGGACTTCTCCGAGCTCGACAAGATGCTCGGGGAGGCGGCCGGCGGTTCCGGCAAGGACACCGGGCGCGAGGACCGGGACGCGGAGGGCGGAGAGCCCGGCGGCTCCGGGCGGGGGGACGACGGCGCCAAGTGAGCCTGCACGCGGACGCGAAGCACGTACTGGAGAGCTGGACCCCGCGGGTCCCGGCGGCCCGCCCCGCCCCGTCGGCTCCGGGCGAGCGCCCGCCGGCCGGTTCCGGTCAGGAGGAGTTGCGGCGGGACTACCTCGCGCATCTGGCCGCGCACCCGGACGGCATGGGGAAGGGCTGCCGGGAGGGGCACATCACGGCGAGCGCGCTGGTGGTGGACCCGGACACCGGGCGGGTGCTGCTGACCCTGCACCGGAAGCTGGGGATGTGGCTGCAGACGGGCGGCCACTGCGAACCCGGGGACACCACACTGGCGGGCGCCGCACTGCGGGAGGCCACCGAGGAGTCCGGTATCCCCGGGCTGGAACTGCTCCCCGGCGGGCCGGTCCGGCTCGACCGGCACCTCACGCCCTGCGCCTGGCATCTGGACGTGCAGTACGCGGCCCTCGCCCCGGCCGGATCGGTGGAGGCCGTGAGCGAGGAGTCCCTGGAACTGCGCTGGTACGGCTGGGACGAGGTGCGGCGCGTGGCCGACACCTCCGTCGTCCGGCTGGCTGAGAGCGCCCGTGCGCTGCTCTGAGGCGCCGCACGTGCGAACCGCCCGCGACCGGGCGGACGCCGGCTGAGCGGACGCCGGTCCGGGCCGGGGGGGCGCGGACCGGCGGACCGGCGTCCTGACGCACCGCTGCGTCAGCGGTGCGTCAGCGGTGCGTCAGCGGTTCGTCCAGATGTTCCCCTGGTTCTGGCCGTGCGCTCCCTGCGGTCCCATGCCGTACTGGGCCCGGATCCCCTGGCCGATGACGGCGTTCTGCGGGGGCAACAGCTCACTGGGCTGGACGAGGGCGTACCCCTGGCCGAGGAAACTGAGCTCCCAGCCCTCGCCGGTGTTCCCCCGCCGCCGGAGAACCCCGGAGGAATGGGTCTGCGCCTGCATCTGCACCCGCAGCGAGGTCGACCAGGCGACCACCGCGTCCGCGTCCGCGTTGACGTACCTGTCGGGCGTCACCTGGAGCATCAGGGGCTTGCCGGAGGTCATCAGCGCGACCTTGCCTTGGCCGGAGATCTGCAGGTTGTAGGCCCCGGAGCCGGAGATGCCGAACTGGCTGTCGACGGCGATGGTCTCCCAGTGCAGCGAGGAGTCCAGCGCGAGGACGTACGCGCTGTCGACGGTGAGCCCTTCCTGGTCCACGTCCAGGATGTGCACGTACTGCGCGAGGTTGGCCAGGTAGACCGTGCCCTGGCCGGAGCAGCGCATCAGGTCCAGGCCCTCGCCGGTGTGGGCGCGGGCGCGCTGCCGGTTCTGCGGCTGGTACTCGCCGTCGAACTCGACCAGGCCCTGGTAAGCGACCATGCTGCCCTTGCGGGCGAGGATGTCGTCGTGCCCCCCGAGCGCGACCCGCAGCATCTGCGGGTTCTGCAGCGCGTAGCGCTCCTGGCTCTGGTTCTCGGTGTGGCCGAACAGCGGACTCTGCATCTGTTCCCGTCCCCCCCTCAGCCCCGGGCCCGGAGCCGGTCGGTGCTGTCCTCGCTCGGCTGGACGACCACGAAGCCCTGGCCGGAGAAGCCGAGTTGGTAGGCCTCACCGCTGCCGCGGCCGATCATCGAGGACGCCTTGAAGCTGCGCTTGCCCTTCATCTTCAGACCGCTGGACCAGGCCACGAGGGCGTCCGGGTCCACGTAGGTCTCGTCCTCGCCCCGGCCGCAGTCGACGACGATCGGAGTGCCCCGCGAGGTCAGCGCCACCCAGCCGGTACCGGAGACGGCCACGTTGAAGAGGCCCTGGCCGGCGAACTTGGCCATCCCCTTGACCCGCTGGACGCCCCACTGGAGATGGGCGTCGAAGGCGAGGAGGTTGGTGCCGTTGACCGACAGCGCTTCGTCGGCGAGGTGGACGCACACCACGTCCGCGCCGTAGTCGGCGAGGTAGAGCAGACCGTCGCCGCTGCACTTCATCAGCGGCGCTCCCTCACCGGTGAGCCACTGCGAGGCCATCTGGCGCACGGCGGGCGGGTTGGGCTCGTACTGGACGAACCCCTCGTAGGCGACCATCGAGCCGGTGCGGGCGAAGAGGTCCTGCCCGCTCTGCAGCGCGACCCGGAGCATGCTCGGGCCGTGGTTCTCCATCCGGGCGGCGACCGGGGCCGGGGCATAACCCGAGATCATGTGCTGGTCCATCACGGGCTCCCTCAGACCTCGTACGGCTGGACGACGATGAAATTGCCGGGCGCGCCGCGGAACTGGAGATTCACGGTCTCCCCGCTGTGGCCCGGGTAGGCGTTGCGGCGCAGCCGCACCTGGCTGGAGATGATCACCTGGGAGGCGGCGGACCACGCGACGACGGCGTTGCTGTCGGCGAAGGTCGTCGGGGTGACGGGAAGGACCACCGGGGTGCCCCGCGTCTTCACCACCACGGTGCCGGTGCCCTGGAACAGCATGGTGAAGAGTGCCCCGCCGGGGATGCCGTGGCCCTCGATCCGCCGCACCTCGTACTGGAGGGACTCGTCGAAGGCGAGGACGTTCTCGGACGAGACGCAGATCGCGTCGCCCTGCAGCTCGATCGGGTGGATCTCCGCGGCGTCCTCGGCGAGGAACACCTGGCCGCGGCCGGTGCAGCGCATCAGCTGCATCTCCTGGCCGGTGGCGTTGCCGACGACCCGGCCGGCGAAACCCGCTCCCTTGTAGCCGAAGTCGACCTTGCCCTGGTAGAGCACCATGCTGCCCTGACGAGCCAGGACGGGCCGGTCGTCCGCGCCGAGGTCGACCCGGACGAGCTGCCGGCTCTGCAGAGTCCACCGCTGCCCGGTGGGTGCCTCGCGGTATTTCTCCAGGGCGCTGCCCAGACCGGCCGGGACGGCGCCCGTGCCCTGCGGCGGGCCGTACGGGGCGGGCGTTCCGGGCGGTTGGATCCCGGGCGGTTGTGCCCCGGGGAACGCCCCCTGCCCACCGGGCGGCGGACCATAGGGCGCGGCGGGCGCGGCCGGCGCGGCCGGGGGCGGGGGAGGACCGGGTGGCTGCGGGCCGGCGGGAGGCGCCATGGGCGCGGCCATGGTCGGTGCCGCGGCGTGGGGCTGCGGGGCGGCGGGATGCCGGGGCGCGGGCGGCGCCGGCGGGGTGCCCTGCGGAGGCGTGAACTGCGGGGCGGGCGTGGACGGCTGGGGCGCGGGCGGCGCCTGGGGGGCGGGCGCCTGCGGCGCCTGGGGCTGCGGCGCCGGGGGCTGCGGCGCCGGGGACGGCCCTCCGGGGACGCCGAAGGCGGGCGGTGCCGCCGGGGCGGCCGCGGGCGGTGCGAAACCGGGCACCGCCCCGCCTTGCTGCGGGGGCTGCTGCGACTGCGGGGTCTCCTCCTCCAGGACCTCCCCGCCGAAGTTCTTCAGCAGCGCCTCGAGTCCGCCGTCGAACCCCTGCCCCACGGCGGCGAAGCGCCAGACGTCCTTCCGGTAGAAGTCGCCCAGCATCACGGCGCGTTCGGTGCTGAACTCCGAGCCGTCGAAGGCGTAGCGCGCCACTTCCTCGCCGCCCGCGACGATCCGGATGCAGCCGGGCCCGACCTGGGACATCTGGCCGGCGCCGTCGATCGTCGCGGTGAACGACAGCCGGTGGATGCCCTGCGGGACGCGGTCGAGGGTGACGCGGAAGGACTCGGTGTCCCCCGCCTGCGCGCCGAGGAGCTGAATCGACTCCTCCGGCGACCTCGGCTGGTTGAAGAAGACGAAGTACCGGTCGTCGGACAGCCGTTCGTCCGCGTCGAGACCGAAGCAGCTGATGTCGAAGGACAGCCCGGGACCGGATATCTGCACGCCCACGTACAGATCCGTCCCCGCCGTCAGGTCACTGATCCTGGCCTTGTGGCCGCGCTGGAATTCCCTGGCCATGCGTAACGACCGTCCCCCCGTTCCGAGCATACGTACGTGCGCGCCAGGCTATCCGCTGGTCACCGTCCCCGGCGATCCCGGAACGGAAAAGCTTTTTGTCCCGGTCCCGTACCGGGACCGACGGTCAGGCACCGGCCTCGTCCGCGAGATGCGGCAGCCGTCCGGCCGCGACCACGCCCTCCAGGTAGCCACGGGCGCGCTCCGTCCGCGGGTACGCCTCCAGCAGCTGCCAGAAGTCGGCGCCGTGGCCCGGGACCAGCAGATGCGCGAGCTCGTGGAGGAGCACGTAGTCCGTGACATAGCCCGGCATGCCCTGCAGCCGGTGCGACAGGCGGATGCTGCCCTCGGCGGGGGTGCAGGAGCCCCAGCGGGTGTTCTGGTTGGTGACCCAGCGAACGCTCCGGGGCCGCGCCCGGGCGCCGAGATACTGCGCGGACAGGCGCTCGGCCCGCTCGGCGAGCTCGCTGTCGCCCAGCATGCGGCGGCTCTCCTGGGCGGCGAGCCGGTCGAGCATCACCGTCACCCAGCGCTCCTCCTCGGCCTGCGACATCCGGGCCGGGATGAGGACGACCGTGCGGTCGCCCTCGCGGTAGGCCGAGACCGTGCGGCGCCGGCGGGCGCTCCTGCGCACCTCGACCGCGCTGGTCCGGGAACGGCGGGGCGGCTGGCGGAGCCGGCCCGGTGTGCTGAGGGGGTTCTCTCCGGCGCGGTTCGGTGGATCGGAGGGCACCCTCCCGACGTTACCCGCTGCGGGCCCCGGAAGTCCCGCCTGTCTTCGCTTCGTACGCGACTCCCCCACAAGTGGAGACCGATGAGCTGACTATCCACAGGGTCTGTGGACAACTCTCGGCGGGAGTCCGCCCGCCCGGTCATGCTGGCACCGTCGAGCAGATCCGGCGAGGACCGAGGGGGCGGCCATGCATCCGATCATCAAGCCCGCGCTGCGGCGCGGCTGGCGGGACCGGCAGACCGTGCAGTTCGGGGTGACACCCGCGCACGCCGTGCTGCTGGGCCCGGTCGACACGGCGACCGGCAGCTTCCTCTCCCTGCTGGACGGCACCCGGGGACTTCCGCTGCTGCGGGCGGAGGCGGCGGCCCTGGGCCTCACCGGGGACCGCCCCGATGAACTGCTGAGGCGTCTGGCGGCCGCCGGTCTGCTGGACGATCCGACGGCGCCGCGGCACGGCCGGGCGGCGCAGGGCGCCCCTGAACCGGAGTGCCGGCAGCCGGCCGCGGTTCCGGACCGGCTGCGGGCGGATCTGGGTTCGCTGTCGGTGGTGCATCCCGAACCGGGCGCCGGCAAGCGCCGGTTGACGGCGCGCGGATCGGTACGCGTCCAGGTGCGCGGCGCCGGGCGGGTCGGCGCGGCCGTCGCCACGGTGCTCTCCGCCGCGGGGGTGGGCCAGGTCGATGTGGTGGACGGCGGCCGGGCCGCGCCCTGGGAGACGGGCCCCGGCGGGCTGCCGCCGGAGTCGGCCGGCGAGCGCCGTGACACCGCCGCGCGCAAGGCCGTCCGTGCTGCCGCCACCGCGAGGAGAAGGGCCCGGCGCGCAGGGGGCGGTCCCGGGGCCCCTCCGCTCGCACCCGGGACCGGACTCGCCCTGACGGTGCTGGCCCCACGCGATGGCCTGGGCGCCTACGCTCCGGATCCCGTGCCGGCCGAGACGCTTCTCGCCTCGGGGATCCCTCATCTCTACGCCGGGGTGCTGGAGGGCACGGGCGTGGTCGGCCCTCTGGTGCTGCCCGGTGAATCGGCCTGCGCGGGCTGTCTCCAGTTGCACCGGTCCGAGCGGGATCCCGCCTGGCCCCGGCTGCTCGCCCAGTGGCGATCGGCCCGGGGCCCGGCCGAACCGGCCTGTGACACGGCGCTCGCCACCGTCGTCGCGGGGCTGGCGGCGGCGCACGCGCTGGCCTACCTCGACGGCCTGCCGCCGGTCTGCGCCGGGGCCCGCCTGGAGCTCGCGCTGCCCGGTCTGGCCTGGGAGCCGTGTTCCATCACACCGCACCGGGCCTGCGGGTGCGGTGCGTACGAAGCGGTCGAGCGTCCATACTCACCAGATGGTGCCGAGCCGCCGGAACCACCCGGTCCGGCCGGCCCGGGCACCGTCGCGGAGGGCGGCTGCCCTCCGGTGAAGCGCAGTGAAGTTGGAGGAGCGCATGTCTGATCTTCCCCGCAAGGCGGTCACCCGTACCGCCAAACTGGCGGCGCTGCCACTGGGCTTCGCCGGACGCACCGCCCTCGGACTCGGCAAGCGCATCGGCGGCCGTCCGGCCGAGATGATCGCCAGCGAGCTGCAGCAGCGGACCGCCGAGCAGCTCTTCTCGACCCTGGGGCAGCTCAAGGGCGGGGCCATGAAAGTCGGGCAGGCCCTCTCGGTCTTCGAGTCGGCGCTTCCGGAGGAGGTCGCCGGCCCCTACCGCGCCGCCCTCACCAGGCTCCAGGAAGCCGCGCCCCCAATGCCGGCACAGAGCGTCCACTCCGCTCTGGAGAAGCGGCTCGGGTCCGACTGGCGCGATCACTTCGAGGAGTTCGAGGACAAGCCGGCAGCCGCGGCATCGATCGGCCAGGTACACCGCGCCGTCTGGCACGACGGCCGAGAGGTGGCCGTCAAGATCCAGTACCCGGGCGCCGGTGAGGCACTGCTGTCCGATCTCACCCAGCTCGGCCGGTTCGCACGGCTGCTGGGGCCCCTGATACCGGGAATGGACATCAAGCCGCTCATCGCCGAGCTGCGCGACCGGGTGTCGGAGGAGCTGGACTACGCCCTGGAGGCCCAGGCGCAGCGCGATCACGCCGCGGAGTTCGCCGACGACCCGGACGTGGTGATCCCGGGCGTCGTCCACCAGGGAGCCGAGGTGCTCGTCACCGAGTGGATGGACGGGGTACCGCTGTCGGAGGTGATAGCCGACGGCACGCCCGAGCAGCGGGACCGCGCCGGACAGCTGCTGGCCCGATTCCTTTTCTCCGGCACCGCCCGCACAGGTCTGCTGCACGCCGACCCGCACCCGGGGAACTTCCGGCTGCTGCCGGGAGAGGCGGAGGACGACGGGCCGGAGACATGGCGGCTGGGCGTGCTCGACTTCGGCACGGTCGACCGACTGCCGGACGGGCTGCCGCCACTCATCGGCACCGCCCTGCGCGGGGCTCTGGACGGCGATGCGGAGGGGGTGTACACGATGCTCTGCGAGGCGGGCTTCGTCCGGGAGTCCGTCGAGCTGGACCCGGACGCCGTCCTGGACTATCTGGTGCCGATCATCGAGCCGGCCCGGGCCGAGGAGTTCACCTTCACCCGCGGCTGGCTGCGGACCCAGGCGGCGCGCATCGCCGACCCGCGGTCGCCCGCACACCAGTTGGGCCGGCAACTCAATCTGCCGCCCTCCTATCTGCTGATCCACCGCGTCACCCTCAGCACGATCGGCGTGCTGTGCCAGCTCGGGGCCACCGTCCGGCTGCGGGAGGAACTGCGGGACTGGCTCCCCGGTTTCCTTCCGGACGGGGCCGGGGAGCCGGGGCCGGTGGACCGCCCGGCGGGCTGAGGCCGCTCAGCCCGGGAGACGGCCGAGGGGCCGCTCCCGGACGGGAACGGCCCCTCGGCTGCCGGTGCGCTGGTGCGCGGTGGCTCCTGTGGGCGGCCAGGCGGCGGCTACTGCATGACGGCCATGGCCAGCGCGCGCCGGGCGCGGAGCGAGGCGCGCTCGGCCCGGCGCTGCATCCGGCGGGCGCGGGCCAGACGCAGGGCCCTGCGTTCGGACTCGGCCTCCTGGATGCGGTCGTGCATATGAGCACGAGCCAGGGCTTCTGGGATGAGTTGCATCTCACGGTTCCTGTTCTGACGCGAGTTGGTCGCGTCGGACGCGGTTCTGGCGGTGGTACGGGCGGCTGACGGCTCGTGGGCGGACGGCTTCATCGTCGGGACCTGCTTCTTCGGATCGTGCGTGAGGGGACGGTCGATGGTTCCCGGGGCGTTCATGCGACGACCGGGTTCTTGCGCGGGCGGCCACGCGGCCGCTTCCTCGGCACGACCACACCCTGGACGAAGAGCTCACCGCCCCAGACGCCCCACGGCTCGCGCCGGTCCTTGGCCCCTTCGAGGCAGGCCTCGCGCAGCGGGCAGCTCTGGCAGAGCGATTTGGCGTACTCGACGTCGGCGGGCGACTCGGCGAAGAACACCTCGGGGTCGTAGCTGCGGCAGGGAACGAGCTCGCCGAGACGCTCGATCTCGTCGTCGAGCACCGAGAGCCGGGTGGGCTGGGACAAGAGGACCTCCGGAGGACCAGGTGGAGAGGTAGCGGGCTGCTGCGTGGGCGACGGGGCGGGCGCTGGGCTGGGCACAGTCGGTTTCTTCCTTGTGTTCGGCCGGCCTGGTGGGCCGGCGGGGTGGACATCGATGCCGGTCGGGGCAACGAAAAGGGCCGCGGATCCCGGTTCGGGTTCCGCGGCCCTGGAAGGTGCCGACCTGATCGTGGCGATCAGGCTGGATCTCTCCAGGGTTCGTGGCCGCGGAGGCCCCGAATCGTGTGGTGCTCGGCCGCAGACGCCGAACCGTTGGCAAAACCGCCGTCGATCCACATCTGCCGGAGGTCGGCACCCTTGGCCGCGAGGGCATAGGCCGATGCCTCTGCCGCCGCTACTGCCGCCGGTGCCTTGGTCGGTCGCTGAGCGCTCGCCAGAAGGCCGCGCTCGGCCGGGCGTGCTGCGAGGGCGACGGGCATGCCGGACCCACAGAGCACGGAGACACCGGACAGGCAGGAGACGGGCACGTCACGACCGGCCAGTTTGGTGATGCTGATCATTGGGGCTCGCCTCCTCTCGGCGTCTCGGGGGACTGGTCGGCGCCAGTCCGTCGTACAAGTACAGCACGGAACAGTGGGCCCGAAAAAGGCCCTGTCATGCCCGCGAAAGAGAACCTATGGGGAATCCGGCGGCGGGCGCAAACTATTTTCTCGACGACTTCGCATCAGCCGCCGGACCGTCCGTCCGGCGCCCCGGCGGGCGGTTCTTCCCCCGCGCAGAGGGCCAGGACCTCCGCCCCGTACCGGTCGAGTTTCCGCCGCCCCACACCGGGGATCACGGCCAGCTCGGCCCCGTCCCCGGGCATGGCCTCGGCGATGGCCAGCAGCGTCTTGTCGGTGAAGACGCAGAACGCCGGCTGCCCCAGCTCGCGGGCCCGGTCCGCCCGCCACTCCAGCAGCCGCCGGTGGAGGCCCTCGTCCAGCTCGGAGGGGCAGTCCTCGCAGCGCATCAGCTTCATCTCGCCCGCGTCCGTGAGGGTGCGGCCGCAGATCCGGCACCGTACCGGGCCGCGCCTGCGGCGCCGCGGCACCTCGCCCCGCTCCACCCCGCTCCCGGCGGCCGGGCCGCGGACGGCCGCACCGCCCTGGGCCCGGGAACCGGGCCGCAGCCCGTCCAGGAAGCGGCTCGGCTGCCGGCCGGTGCGGCCCCCGGGGGCGCGCGCGAGGGCCCAGGAGAGGGTGAGGTGGACCCGGGCCCGGGTGACGCCGACGTAGAGCAGCCGGCGTTCCTCCTCGGTCTGCGCGTCGGTCACGGCATAGGTGATCGGCATCATGCCCTCGGTCAGGCCGACCAGGAAGACCGCGTCCCACTCCAGGCCCTTGGCCGCGTGCAGCGAAGCCAGGGTGACGCCTTCGAGCGTGGGTGCGTGCTGGGCGTTGGCCCGCTCGCCGAGCTCGGTGACGAAATCGGCGAGCGACGCCTCCGGCCGCGCCCGGGCGTAGTCCTCGGCGAGCCGGACGAGCGCCGCCAGGGACTCCCAGCGGTCGCGGGCCGCCCCCGAGCCGGCCGGCGGTTCCGGCCCCCACCCCCGGGTGGAGAGCACGGCCCGCACCTGCGCGGGTATGTCCGACTCCGTGGGGGAGGGGTCGGAGGAGTTCCCGGCGCGGGCGGCACCGCGGAGCAGGAGTCCGGCCTCCCGCACCTCCGGCCGCTCGAAGAACCGTTCCGCGCCGCGGAGCTGATAGGGGATGCCCTGGTCGGCGAGGGCCTGCTCATAGCCCTCCGACTGGGCGTTGATGCGGTAGAGCACGGCGATCTCGCGGGCGGGGACCCCGGAGTCGAGCAGCTTCCGGACCCGCCGCGCGGTGCCCTCGGCCTCGGTCGGCTCGTCCGGGTATTCCGCGAACGCCGGTTCGGGGCCGGTACCCCGCTGCGAGACGAGCTCCAGCCGGTGCTCCGCCGCCCGCCCGCTCGCCTGCCCCAGCAGGCCGTTGGCGAGATGGACGATCTGCGGGGTGGAGCGGTAGTCCCGGACCAGTCTGACGACCGTGGCGCGGGGGTGCCGGGCGCGGAAGTCCAGCAGGTGGTCCGGGGTGGCGCCGGTGAAGGAGTAGATCGTCTGGCTCGCGTCGCCCACGACGCAGAGGCTGTCCCGCTCGCCCAGCCACAGGTCCAGCAGCCGCTGCTGGAGCGGGCTGACGTCCTGGTATTCGTCGACCACGAAGTGCTGGTACTGGCGGCGGACCTCATCGGCGATGTCCTGCCGGTCCTGCAGCACCCCGACCGTGAGCAGCAGGACGTCCTCGAAGTCGATCACGCCGCGGTCGCGCTTGAGGAGTTCGTAGGTCTCGTAGAGGCGGGCGGTCTCCGCCGGGTCCCGGGGCGGCTGGCGGCGGGCGCGGGCAACGGCCGCCGGGTAGTCCTCGGGGACCGTCTGGGTGACCTTGGCCCACTCGATCTCGCCCGTGGCGTCCCGGAGTTCACCCCGGTCCAGGCGGACGCGGCAGCGGGCGGCCGCCTCGGCGACCACCTGGGCCTTGCGCTCGACGAGCCGCGGCAGCGGGCCGCCGACCGCCCTGGGCCAGAAGTACTGGAGCTGGCGGAGCGCGGCGGAGTGGAAGGTGCGGGCCTGGACCCCGGTGGCACCGAGCTGCCGGAGCCGGCCGCGCATCTCGCCGGCCGCCCGGTTGGTGAACGTCACCGCGAGGACGGAACCCGGCTGGAGGACACCCGCCCGCACCCCGTAGGCGATGCGGTGGGTGATGGCGCGGGTCTTGCCCGTGCCGGCACCGGCCAGCACGCACACCGGCCCGTGGAGGGCCGTGGCGACCTCGCGCTGCTCCGGATCCAGCCCGGCGAGCACGGCGTCGGCACCGTCCGGCACGGCCGGGTACTCCGACGGCGCCGGGGTGCCGGGGAAGAGCGGGGAGGGAGTGGCTGGTGTCGCTGGTGTCACCCCGCCATGCTGCCAGGTTCCCGGGAACGGCCGGGAGGTTGTCCACAGCCGCGGCCCTCCGGTCGTACCGGTCCCACGGCCGGACGGCGCGCGATGAGGGACGGATCACGCGCGGACGGGGCTCCTTCCGGGAATGGCCGCCCGCGCCGGCACGTTGCCTCTCCGTATCCAGGCGAGAGCGAAGGAGCCGTAATCCATGACCGCCACGACGGGCACTGTGACGATGTACAGCACCACCTGGTGCGGCTACTGCCGCCGGCTGAAGAGCCAGATGGAGCGTGCGGGCATCGCGTACACCGAGGTCAACATCGAGAAGGACCCGGAGTCGGCGAAGTTCGTGGAGAAGGTGAACAACGGCAACCAGCTGGTGCCGACCGTGCTGTTCCCGGACGGCTCCGCGCTGCCCAACCCCTCGCTGGCCCAGGTGAAGGCCAGGCTCGGCGTCTGACCGGCCCGGCGGGTCCGCCCGGCCGTCACCGCATGGCGTCCGCCGCCCGCGGCGCCCCCCTCAGCGCGGGAGGCCCGCGGGCAGCGGCTTGCCGTACCAGAGTTCGATCAGCCGGGCGGCGATGGAGATGCCCGTCGGCGGCAGCACCTCACCGGACTCGAAGGCCGCCCCCAGCTCCTCCCTGGAGAACCAGCGCGCCTCGTGCAGCTCGTCGCCGTCCACCGTGATGCGCGGCGAGGTGGCCCGGGCCAGGAACCCGAGCATCAGGCTCGACGGGAAGGGCCAGGGCTGGCTCGCCACATAGCGGACCTCGCCGACGGCGACCCCGGCCTCCTCGGCGACCTCGCGGACCACGGCCTGTTCGATCGACTCCCCCGGCTCGACGAAACCGGCGAGCGTGGAGAACCGCCCGGCCGGCCAGTGCACCTGGCGGCCGAGCAGCGCGCGGTCCCGGTCGTCGGTCACCAGCATGATCACGGCCGGGTCGGTGCGCGGATAGTGCTCCGCGCCGCAGGCGGGGCAGCGGCGCACATGGCCCGCCGCTGCGATGACGGTGCGCTCCCCGCACCGGGAGCAGAAGCGGTGCAGCCGCTGCCAGTTCTCCAGTGCGACGGCGTGTGCCATCAGTGCCGCGTCGCGGGGGCCGAGCAGGACTCCGGCCTCCCGCAGGCCCGCCGGCCGCGCGGACTGGTCGATGCGGCCCGGCAGGGAGTCCTTCTGCAGCGCGAAGTAGCGCACGCCTTCCTCGTCCGTGCCGAGGAAGTAGCGGTGGGTCTCGGTGACCGGGGCTTCGAACGCCGGAGTCATCACCAGCTCGGTGCGCCCGTCGGGGGTCTCGTCGATCAGTGCCTGGCCGCCGGAGACCACGAAGACCCGCGTCGTCGGGTGGCTCCACGCCGCGGCGAGCCACGCCTCGTCGAAGCGGTGGTGCGCGGCCCGGTCGATGCCGCCGGGGACGGTGAGGGGGATCTCCGGCGCGTCGGGGCGGTCGGTCGAGATGGTCACGGCTGCTTCCTACTCCCCCGGAATGGCGATGCGGACGGGTGCGGACGGGCGTGCGGCGCGCGGGAGCCGGACGCGGGGGGCACGAACGGCCCCCGGGTCCCTTCTCGGCCGGACCGCTCTTCGGGGATCCGGTGTTCTCGCTCACCTTCACCGGCGGGCGTCATCCCGCGCTCCGCGGCGAGGGGCCGGGGGCCGGCCGTGCGGGTCCGGTGCGGGGCTTCCGGAGGGAACGGCGCGGAGGACGGCGCGCGGCGCGGGCCCGGGGCGGGCGGACGGGCGTCCCCCACCGGGCGAGGGCGGGCGTGTGGCGTTCCGGCACGGCCGCCGGACACGGCGGTGCGGTGCTCAGCGGTGCACGCACCGCGAGCACGGACGGCACTGTCCGGGGCGACGCTCATGCCCACGAGCCTATCCGGACGGGGAGCCGAGGCCGCCGGGCGGGGCGGCCGGCGCACGGAGCCGCCCGCGGGGACGGGGAGCCGGAGACGGTGAACCGGACGGGACGGCCGCCGTCCCCCGTCAGGGTCCGGGGCGGCCGTCGTCCCCGCCACGGCCGTCGCCGTGCACGCCGTCGCCGTGGCCCCCGCCCAGGAGGATGCGCTCCAGTGCGGCCCGGTCCGGCAGATCCCGGGGACGGACCACCTCGCCGCTGCGGACATACAGGAACGCCGCCGTGACGGACGACAGCGGCACCCCCGTCTGCTCGGCCCAGGCGAGCCGGTAGACGGCGAGCTGCAGCGGGTCGGCGGAGTGGGAGCGGCCGGTCTTCCAGTCCACGATCTCGAACATGTCTCCCTCGGGGCCGCGGTCCCGGTACACGGCGTCGACGCGGCCCCGGATGACCCGGCCCGCGAGCACGACCTGGACCGGCGCCTCGACGCGGTACGGCGTGCGGCGCGCGTACGGAGTCCGGTCGAACGCCTCCTTGAGCGCGGCCAGATCACGCTCGTCGGCGATCTCCGGTCCGGACGGGCCCTCGTCGTCGATGCCGCCGGGGAGCTCATCCGGTCCGAGCAGGGGCAGTGGCAGTTCCTCGAACCGCGACTCGACCCAGGCGTGGAAACGGGTGCCCCGGCGGGCGGCGGGCTGCGGAGGGCGGGGCACCGGCCGGGCCAGCTCCCGCGCGAAGCCCTCGGGGTCCGCCGCGAGGCGCAGCACCTGCGAGGTGCTCAGCGTGCGGGGTACCGGTACCTCGCGCACGGCCTCGCGGGCGCGCCGCAGCTCACCCGTGAGCGCTTCGAGGTCCCGGTCCCAGGACGCGACGGTGCGGGCCTCCTCGGGCGCGAGCCGGCCGGCGTCGGATCCCGGGTCCGCGGCCGCTTCCCGGTACGCGTCCGCGCCGGTCACAGGGGCGGGCCGGGCGGCCGGGCCGGCCGGGCCGCGGGTCTGGGCCGGGACGGGGCCGGGACGGCCGGGGCGGGCACGGCCGGCGGCACGCTCCGCGTCGGGCTCCGGCGGGTGCTCCCCGGCTTCCCCGGCCCGGGGTGCGGCGCCGGGTACGGCTTCGCGGGGCTTGCCGCCGCCGTCACCGGGCGGAGCGGACTCGCCGTCCCGCTCCGGCGGCGCCGGCCCGGCTCCGTGCTCCGGCCGGCCCGTGGCCGCGGGCCGTGCGGGCGCACCGGTCCCCGGGTGGAACGGGCCGTCCCCGTGCTCCGCCTCGTCCTCCGGCGGGGGCGGCCGGTCCGGGTCGTGGGGTGGCTCCGTCTCCCGCATCTCCGGCCACGCGAACAGATCCGGGCCGGGCAGCTCGGGGCCGGGCACCCCAGGGCCGGGCGCCTCCGCCCCCCACGGCTCCGCCTCCCACGACCGGGCCGCGGACGCCTCCCCGGCGGGTTCCGTCCCGTTCCCCGGCGCCGCGTCCCGGCCCGACCCGCCTCCGGACGGACCGGGATCGGGGAAACCCGCGTCCGGCGCCGCGGGGAGGGCCCGCTGCGCCGGGGCCACCGGGTCCGGGCGGTCCAGATGGGCCCTGACCCGTTCCGCCGCCCGACGGCGCAGGGCCAGGGCTGCAGGGTCGAGCGGCAGCGGCCAGGGCTGCTCCTCGGCCGCTTCCCGCAGGGCCGGGTTCTCCTCGCCCTCGGCGGGCGGCTCGGCCCAGGCGTCGATCTCCCCGTGCCCCGCCTCGCAGTGCTCGCGCAGTGCGTGGAGGAACGCGGACGGGCCGCGGGGCCGCTTCTGGGCCGGGCCCCACCAGTGGCCCGAGGCGAGCAGCAGCGAGCGCGGACGGGTGAAGGTCACATAGCCCAGCCGCAGTTCCTCGGTGGCCTGGTGCTCCTTCATCGCGGCGCGGAAGGCACCCAGCCCTTTGCCGGTCCACGCGGCGACGTCCGGCAGGGTGTCCGCGTCACCGCGCAGGGCGTGCGGTACGACCTTCGCCCGGGAGGTCCAGGAGTCGCGCGCCTGTTCGCTCGGGAACTGCTTGGCGACCAGGCCCGGGACGGCGACGACGTCCCACTCCAGCCCCTTGGACTTGTGCGCGGTGAGGACCTTGACCGTGTTGTCCCCGCCGGGCAGGGCGTTGTCGAGCCCCTTCTCGTGCTGCGCGGCGGTGCGCAGGAAGCCGAGGAAGGCCAGCAGCCCGGCCTCTCCGTCGAGCGCCGCGAAGGAGGCGGCGACATCCAGGAAGTTGCCGAGCGTCTCGCGGCGGCGGGCGGCCAGGGCGTGCGGCGAGGCGGAGAGTTCCACCTCCAGGCCGGTGGTGGCGAGCACCCGGTGGAGGACGTCCATCAGCGGATCGGCGAGCGAACGCCGCAGCTCGCGCAGTTCGGCCGCGAGCCGGGCGAACCGTACCCGGGCCGCGGCGGAGAACGGCAGTCCGTCGTCGGGGCGGCCGGGCGGGCCGGACCGCCCCGGGCTGTCGGGGACGAGGAAGGTGTCGAGGGCGTCGGCGAGCGAGACGGCCTCGGCCGGGTCGGTGCCCTCGACGGCCTCCGCCAGCCGCCGGTCGGGGTCGTCACCGGCGTCGCCGTCCGGCCGGGAGCGGACGAGAAGACGGGCCCGGCGGCCGAGCAGTGCCAGGTCGCGCGGGCCGATGCGCCAGCGCGGCCCGGTGAGCAGCCGGACCAGTGCCGCGTTGGCCGTCGGGTCCTGCAGCACGTCGCAGACCGCGACCAGATCGGCGACCTCGGGCAGGTGGAGCAGCCCGGACAGGCCGACGACCTCCACCGGGACGTCCCGTTCGACGAGCGCGCCCTGGATGCGGGCGAAGTCGCCCGCGGTACGGCAGAGGACGGCGATCTCGCCGGGCGGGGTGCCGGTGCGCACCAGGTGGGCGATGGAGTCGGCGAGCCAGGCCAGTTCCCCGGCGTGGGTGGGGAGCAGCGCGCAGCGCACGCCGCCGTCCCGTTCGGCCCCGGGAGCGGGACGCAGCGCCTCGACGCCCTCGTGCATCGCGCGCAGCGGAGCGGCGAGCCGGTTGGCGAGGTCGAGGAGGCGGCCGCCGCTGCGGCGGTTCTCGCTGAGGGCCTGCCTGCGGGCCGGCCGGCCGGCGGCCTCGGGGAAGTGCCGGGGGAAGTCGTCGAGGTTGGCGACGGACGCGCCGCGCCAGCCGTAGATGGCCTGGCAGGGGTCGCCGACGGCGGTGACGGCGTGGCCGGTGCCGCCGCCGAACAGTGCGGAGAGGAGGATCCGCTGGGCCACGGAGGTGTCCTGGTATTCGTCCAGGAGGACGACCTCGAACTGCTCGCGCAGGATCCGGCCGACCTCGGGCCGGGTGCGGGCGAGGGTCGCGGAGAACGCGATCTGGTCGCCGAAGTCCAGGAGGTCGCGGTGGCGCTTCTCCTCGCGGTAGGCGCTCACGAGTTCCAGGAGTTCGAGCCGGGCGCGGGCGGTCTCCGGGACCTTCCGCAGCTCGGCGTTGCTCAGCCGGGCCCCGTCCAGCTCGCGCAGCAGTGCCGTGTCGTGCGCGCGCAGCCGCTCCGGCGGCACGAGGTGCTCGGCGAGTTCCGCGTCCAGCGCGAGCAGGTCCTCGACGAGGGCGGGGAGGGACTTGGTGAGCGCCGGGTAGGGGCCGGGGGCGGTGCGGAGCACACGGGCGGCGAGCTGGAAGCGGGTGGCGTCGGCGAGCAGCCGGGCGGTCGGTTCGAGCCCGATGCGCAGGCCGTGCTCCTTGAGGAGCTGCCCGGCGAAGGCGTGATAGGTGGAGATCCGCGGCTCGCCGGGGGGTTCGTCCGGTGCGGCCCCGGGGCCGGGGTCCGGGTCGGTGACCCCGGCGGCGGACAGGGCCTTGCGGACCCGTTCGGAGAGTTCGCCGGCGGCCTTGTTGGTGAAGGTCAGGCCCAGCACCCGTTCCGGCGCGACCTGTCCGGTGCCGACGAGCCAGACCACGCGGGCGGCCATCACCGTGGTCTTCCCCGAGCCGGCTCCGGCCACGATCACCTGCGGGGCGGGCGGCGCGGTGATGCAGGCCGTCTGCTCCGGGGTGAAGGGGATGCCGAGGAGCTCCTTGAGCTGCTCGGGGTCGGTGATGCGCGCTGCCACCCGAGTGAGGCTAGCGGTGCCCGCCGACAGCCGGGCCCGCGGCGGTCTCCCCGGAGTACGGAGGCCGGGTCCGGCGCCCGCCGTGCCGGCTCCGGCAGCTCGGCCGCCGCCGTGGGCCGGGGAGGGTCCACCGGACGGGGAGGACGACTGCGACGACCGGCACGCTGTCTCCCCCGCTGCCGGGGCCGCGCGTCCCTCCGCCGGGTGACGTTCGGCGGAGGGACGTCAGTCGACGACGTGCCGCCCTTCGGGGCGGGCGGAGCAGGAGCTCTGGAAGGCACAGTGCCCGCAGTGCCGGCCGGTGCCGGGGGTGAAGCGCTCGTCCAGGACGCGGCCGGCCGCGTCGGCGAGCAGCCCGCTCACCCAGTCCGCCGGCTCGCCGGAATCCGTCACCGGCGGCTCCTGTGCCTGGACGGCGGGCAGGGCGTCACCGCCGTCCCTCTCCGGCGCCCCCAGCCGCAGATGGACGAGCTCCGCGCCGCCCGTCTCCGGGGTGCGGCCCCCGAAGACCTCGTCCAGCGCTCCCTCGCGCACCGCGAGCTGGTAGACGGCCAGCTGGGGATGGCGGGCGACCTCCGGGCCGGCGGGCTTGGACCTGCCGGTCTTGAAGTCGACGACGTAGGCGCGTCCCTCGGCGTCCGCCTCGACCCGGTCCATGCTGCCCCGGATGCGGACGGCGTGCTCGCCCGCCTCCAGCGTCACGTCGAAGCCGTGTTCGCCCGCGACGGGGGTGCGGGCGCCGCGGTCCAGGACGTGCCAGCTGAGGAAGCGCTCCAGCGCGGCGCGGGCGTTCTCCTTCTCCTGGCGGGATTTCCAGGGGGCGTCGAAGGCGAGGGAGTCCCAGACGGAGTCCAGCCGCTCCATGAGGACGGCGAGGTCGGCGGGGGTGCGGCCGGAGGCCACTTCGTCGGCGAGCACATGGACGACGTTGCCGAAGCCCTGCGCGGCGGTCGACGGCTTGTCCGCCCTGACCTCCCGTCCCAGGAACCACTGGAGGGAACAGGTGTTCACGAGCTGATCCAGGGCACTGCCGGAGAGGGCGACGGGCCGGTCCCGGTCGCGCAGCGGGACCCGGTTGTGCGTCGGCTCGTACAGGCCCCACCAGCGGGCGGGGTCGGCGGCGGGCACCAGCGGGCGCCCGTCCTCGTCCCGCAGCGCGGCCAGTCGCGCCAGCCGCTCGGCAGCCGCCTCGCGCAGGGCCGGTGAGGCGGCGGGATCCACGGTGGTGGCCCGCAGTTCGGCGACGAGCGCCGCCACGGACAACGGGCGCCGCGGGCGCTGGGTGACGTCGACCGGGTCCGTCCCGAGTTCGGTGAGGAAGCGGGAGGGCTGGTCGCCGTCGTCCGCGGGTGCCTTGACGGCGGTGACGACGAGCCGTTCGCGGGCGCGGGTGGCGGCCACGTAGAACAGCCGCCGTTCCTCCGCGAGCAGGGCGCCCGGGGTGAGCGGTTCGGCGATGCCGTCCCGGCCGATCCGGTCGGCCTCCAGCAGGGAGCCGCGGCGGCGCAGATCGGGCCAGAGCCCTTCCTGCACCCCGGCGACGACCACGAGGTGCCACTCCAGGCCCTTGGCGCGGTGCGCCGTCATCAGCCGGACGGCGTCGGGCCGGACGGCGCGGCCCGAGAGGGTGTCGGCGGCGATGTCCTGGGCGTCCAGTTCCTCCAGGAAGTTGAGGGCGCCCCGGCCGCCGATGCGCTCCTCCGCGCGCGCCGCGGTCTCGAACAGGGCGCAGACGGCGTCCAGATCGCGGTCCGCGTTCCGCCCGGCCGCGCCACCGCGCAGGGCGGCCTGTTCCAGCCGCCGCCGCCAGGAGGGGGTGCCGTCCCACAGTTCCCAGAGCGCCTCTTCGGCGGTGCCGCCGCCGGCCAGCAGCTCGCGGACCTTGCGCAGCAGCGTGCCGAGCCGCTGCGCGCGCTGCGCGTACGCCGGGTCGTGCGCGACGAGCCGCTCCGGTTCGGCGAGGGCCTCCGCGAGCAGGACGTCGGAGGGGCGCGGCAGCGGGTTCCCCGCCGCCCGTTCCTCCTCGCGCAGGGCCCGGCCGAGGCGCCGGAGGTCCGTGCCGTCCATACCGCCCAGCGGGGAGGTGAGCAGGGTGAGGGCGGTCTCGGTGTCGAGCCCGGCCTCCCCCGGCTCCGGTTCCGCGCCCGGCTCGGAACCCGGCTCCGCCGCTGCCGCGGCCGCTCCCGCGTCCGCCGGGGCGCCGGCTTCGGCGCCGCCGTCCCTCCCGCCGGCCTTTCGCCCGTCGGCCTTTCGCCCGTCGGCGCTGCCCCCCCGGCCGGGGAGCGCGGCCGTGGCCGCCGCGCGCAGGGCCGTCAGCAGAGGCGCCACCGCCGGCTCGTGGCGCAGCGGCAGGTCGTCGCCGTCGACCTCGACGGGGACTCCCGCGGAGGTGAGCGCCCGGCGCACGCCGGGAATGGAGCGCCCCCCGGCGCGCACCAGGACGGCCATGTCGTTCCACCGCACGCCGTCCTCCAGATGCGCCCGGCGGAGGATGTCGGCGATGTTGTCCAGCTCGGCCCCGGCCGTCGGATACGTGAAGACCTCGGCCCGGCCGCCCTCCCGCACCGGTTCGAGCGCCCGGTGGGCCCGGACCACCTCGGCGGGCAGCCGGGGCAGCGGCATCCGCCGGGTGACGAGGCGGCTCGCGGCAAGCAGCGCGGCACCGGACCGCCGGGACGTGCGCAGCACGCGCACCGGCGCCGGCCGGCCGTCGGCCCGCGGGAAGGCCTGCGGGAAGCCGAGGATGCCGTTCACGTCGGCGCCCCGGAAGGCGTAGACGGACTGGTCGGGGTCGCCGAAGGCGATGAGGGTGCGGCCCCGGCCCGCCAGCGCGTGCAGCAGCCGCACCTGCGCCGCGTCGGTGTCCTGGTACTCGTCGACCAGTACCGCGTCGTAGCGCCCGGCGATGCCCGCGGCGACCTCCGGGCGCCGGGCGAGCAGCACGGCCCGGTGCACCAGTTCCGCGTAGTCGAGCACGCCCTGGGCGTCGAGCACGTCCAGGTACTCCGCGAGGAAGGAGGCCGCGGCGCTCCAGTCGGGCCGCCCGGTCCGGGCCGCGAAGGCCCCCAGCGCGCCGGGGTCCAGGCCGAGTTCCCGGCTGCGGGCCAGCACGGCGCGGACCTCGTCGGCGAAGCCGCGGGTGGTCAGGCAGGCACGGAGGTCGCCCGGCCAGCGCACCGGACCGCGTCCCCGCCGCTCCAGTTCGGCCTGCCCGGTGAGGAGTTCACGGACGACGACGTCCTGCTCGGGGCCGGACAGCAGCCGCAGCGGATCGGCGAAGAGGTCGGCGTCCTGGTGCGCCCGCACCAGCGCGTAGCAGTACGAGTGGAAGGTGGTGGCCTGCGGGCCGTGGCCGCCGAGCCGGGCGGCCATCCGGTCGCGCAGTTCGACGGCGGCCTTGCGGCTGAAGGTGAGGACGAGGATGCGCTCCGGGTCGGTGCCGCGGCGCACCCGCGCGGCGACCGTCTCGACGAGGGTGGTGGTCTTGCCCGTGCCGGGGCCGGCGAGCACCAGCAGCGGCCCCCCGCCGTGCTCAACCACGGCGCGCTGGTGTGCGTCCAGCACAGGAGGGTCCACCGGCCCGGGCGGGGTCCGCACGAGCCGGTACGGGCCCGTCGACGGCTGCCGTACCCGCGGGTGCGGGGAGAGGGGCGGGAAGGAGGTGCTCACGTGGGTCGCCGGTCCTGGTGGGTGTGCTGGTCGCCGTGTGCCGGGGGGTGCCCGGTGACGGCCGGGTGTGACGGTGGTGCGCGGGGGGCGACCGTCCGCGGCGGCACGGGCGCCCCGCCCATGGAAACACGGGGCGCCGGGCGGCACACCGGTCCGTGCTGTTCTGCGGGAGCACCCGCGGGCTTCTCAGGGACCGGATGACGGATGCTGTCCGATGTGAGTCTCCGCCCCGGCACCGTTCGCCGCGCCGTCCGCCGTATCGCTCCCCCTGCCGCGCTCCGGACCGCGGGGTGCGGCGCCGCTCTCCCCGGCCGGCGTGCTTCCGCCGTCCCAGCGGGCGGCCGCCAGATCGATTCTCGGTGGCCGGCCGGAGCCGCCGGACTGCCGCAGGGGGGTGCCTTCGGCACGGTAGTGGGCGAGGGCCCGCGTCTCGTGTCCCGGCAGCAGCACTCCGTCGGCGCGCACCACGCGCCACCAGGGGACGGCACCGCCGTAGAGCGCCATGACGCGGCCCACCTGCCGGGGCCCGGACTCGCCGAGCCACTCGGCCACGTCGCCGTACGTCATCACCCGGCCGGGCGGGATCAGTTCGGCCGTCGCCAGCACCCGTTCCGCGTACGCGGGCAGGTCCCCCGGCCCGCCCGGGGTGCTCTCTCCACTCATCCGGCCCATCCTGCACCACGGCGCCGACACCGTCCCGACGCGGCCACCGGCCGTGGCCCCCGCACCGCCCTCCTGGGCGCGCGTGGGATTTCCCACGCCTCCGAAATGCGCCCTCCTGCCCCTCGTCCGGGCGCAACCGTGACACCATCTTCCGGGCGGTGACTGGTGATACGAGACCAAGAAGAGACGGCAGAGCAGCGGAACGGCCGCGGCCCCGAGGGGGCCGGCAGCTCCGCCGCGCCGTCGCGCCCGGTGCTCCCCACCGGTCACGCCCCTTCCGGCGACGCCGCCGAGGGCACTCCCCCCGGGGGCGCGCCCTCCGGTGACGGCTCTTCCGGCCGCACCGGCGCAGACCGCGCCGGGTCCGGGCGCGCCCGCGCGAGCTCCGGCGCCACCCGCGCCGGGCAGCGCGCCGAGGAGCACAGCGGTCCCGTCCCGGGGAACGAGCCCCTGCTTCCCGCGCGGGTGCACCGCCCGCCCGACCTCGTCCGGCTGCTGGTCGGCGTGCTCGGCATCGCCGTGGTCCTCGCCATCGCCGCCTTCGCGCACGGGACGACGGAGGGGCTGGAGAAGGACATCGGCAAGGGCACCGGTCAGGCGCCCACCCTCCTGATCAACTTCGCCGGCCTGGCCTCCAGCGTCGCCGTGCTGATCGTGCCGGTGGCCTTCGCCATCGAACGGCTGGCCAAGCGCGACGGGCTGCGCATCGCCGACGGTGTGCTGGCGGCCGTCCTGGCCCACGGCCTCGCCCTCCTCACCGACCTGTGGGTGGCCGAGTCGGCGCCCGCCTCCCTCCGCGACGCGCTCACCCAGCAGGCCCCGAACGGCGATGTGACCGACCCGGTGCACGGCTATCTGGCGCCCGTCATCGCCTACATGACAGCGGTCGGGATGGCCCGGCGGCCGCGCTGGCGGGTGGTCCTCTGGTTCGTCCTGCTGCTCGACTCGCTGGCGGTTCTCGTCGGCGGCTTCTCGACACCGTTCTCGATCGTCGTCACCGTGCTGCTGGGATGGACCGTCGCCTACGGCACGCTCTACGCCGTCGGCTCCCCGAACGTCCGGCCGACCGGGCAGACGCTGCTGGCCGGCCTGCGCCGGGTCGGCTTCAAACCGGTCCGCGCCCTGCACACGGAGGAGGACCTGGAGGCGGAGCGGCAGGACCGCGGCCGCAGCTACCTCGTCACCCTGGAGGACGGGCCGCCCCTCGACGTCACCGTCGTCGACCGCGAACAGCAGGCGCAGGGCTTCTTCTACCGGGTCTGGCGGCGGATGGCCCTGCGCGGCATCACTCAGCGCCGCAGTCTGCAGTCCCTGCGCCAGGCGCTGGAGCAGGAGGCGCTGCTCGCCTACGCCGCCATCGCCGCGGGGGCCAACGCGCCCCGGCTCATCGCCACCTCGGAGCTCGGCCCGGACGCCGTGATGCTCGTCTACGAGCACACCGGCGGCCGCAGTCTGGACGCCCTGCCCGAGGAGGAGATCACCGATGAACTCCTCCGCGGCGCCTGGCACCAGGTGCGCGCGCTCCAGTCGCGGCGGATCGCGCACCGCAGACTCGTCGGCGACGCGATCCTGGTGGACGACTCGGGTGCGGTGATCCTCACGGACCTGCGCGGCGGCGAGATCGCCGCCGGCGACCTGGTGCTCCGCATGGACGTGGCCCAGCTGCTGACGACGCTGGGGCTGCGGGTGGGCGCCGAACGGTCGGTGCGCGCCGCCGTCGCCGTCCTCGGCCCGGACGCCGTGGCCGACTGCCTGCCCCTGCTCCAGCCGATCGCCCTCAGCCGCGCCACCCGTGCCGAACTCCGCAGACGCGCCAAGGACCGCGCGCAGCGGGAGCGGGAAGCGGCGGTGGCGGCGTCCCGCGCCCGGCACGCCGCCGCCGACGACGACGGCTCCTCCTCGCTGCTGCCGGACCGCAGGGCCGTACGAGCCGAGAAGCGCGCCGTGGACGAGGCGATCGAGGAGTCCCGCGAGGAGGACCTGCTGGCGCAGATCCGCCGCCAGATCCTGCTGATCCGGCCGCAGGCCACGGTGGAGCCCGCCCGGCTGGAACGGATCCGCCCGCGCACCCTCGTCACGTTCATCGCGGGCGCCTTCGCCGCCTATTTCCTGCTCTCCCAGTTCACCCACGTGAGCTTCCAGGACGTCATCGCGGACGCCCGGTGGGGCTGGGTGGCGGCGGCGATGCTCTTCGCGGCGCTCAGCTACCTCGGCGCCACCCTGAACCTGCTCGGCTTCGTCTCGGAGAAGGTGCCTTTTGTCCGGACGGTGATGGCCCAGGTCGCCGGGTCCTTCGTAAAGCTGGTGGCCCCGGCCGCCGTCGGCGGGGTGGCGCTCAACACGCGTTTCCTGCAGCGGGCGGGGGTGCGCCCGGGGCTCGCGGTGGCGAGTGTCGGCGCCTCGCAGCTCGTCGGTCTCGGTCTGCACATCCTGCTGCTGGCCACCTTCGGCTATCTCACCGGGACGGAGCGCACCCCGTCGTTGTCGCCCTCCCGCACGGTGATCGCCGGGCTGCTGACCGCGGCGGTGCTGACCCTGATCGTCACGGCGGTCCCCGCGCTGCGGAAGTTCGTCTCCACCCGGGTGCGGTCCCTGTTCGCCGGTGTGGTGCCGCGGATGCTCGACATCATGCAGCGTCCGCAGAAGCTGCTCACGGGGATCGGCGGCACCCTGCTGATGCAGCTCGCGTTCGTCATGTGCCTGGACGCCTCGATCCGGGCGTTCGGTGGCGAGCTGAGCTACGCGAGCATCGCCGTCGTCTTCCTCGCCGGCAACGCGCTCGGCTCGGCGGCCCCCACCCCCGGGGGCGTCGGCGCCGTGGAGGCGGCGCTCACGCTGGGTCTGATCGCGGCCGGCCTGCCGAATGAGATCGCCACCCCCGCGGTGCTGCTCTTCCGGCTGATGACGTTCTGGCTGCCCGTGCTGCCGGGGTGGCTCGCCTTCACACAGCTCACCCGCAAGGCCGCCATCTAGCACGTCCAGGACATCCTGGACATCCGGCACCGCGACAGGCACCGTCCGCCCCGCCGCCCCGCGCCCGCGATCCCCCTCACCTGGGGCCGCAGATGCCGGTCCACACTCGCTCATCGCCTTGCATGTGCCAGGAATCCGTCAGTACAGTGCCGCATATGCGGTCCTACACCATCGGGCGGGCGGCCCGGCTGCTCGGGGTCAGCCCCGACACGCTCCGCCGCTGGGCGGACTCCGGCCGGCTCCCCACCCGCCGGGACGGCGCCGGCAAGCGGCTGATCGAGGGCCCGGACCTCGCCGCCTTCTCCGTCGCCCTGGCCGCCGAGGCCCAGCAGGGCGACGCCGAGGAGGAGCCGTACACCACCGCCCGGAACGCCTTCCCCGGCATCATCACCTCGGTCAGGACCGGCGATGTCGCCGCGCAGGTGGAGGTGCAGGCCGGTCCGCACCGCCTGGTGTCGCTGCTCACCCGGGAGGCGGTGGAGGAACTGGGGCTGGCCGTCGGCATGGAGGCGGTGGCCCGGGTGAAGTCCACCAACGTCCACATCGATCTGACCTGAGGGATGGAGCGGCCATGGACCGCAGGGGTTCCGCGTTCCGCGCGGCGGCCACGGCGCCGGCGGCGCTGACCGCCCTCGGAACCGCGCTGGTGCTCGCCGCGGCCGCCGGCTGCGCTCCCGGTTCCGAGGGCACGGAGACCCGGGACGGCACGGCCGAACTGACGGTCCTGGCGGCCTCCTCGCTCACCGACGTGTCCCGCCGGCTCGCCACCGGCTACGAGAAGACGCACCCGCGGACGGAGATCCGCCTCTCCTTCGCCGGCTCGCAGGAACTGGCCTCCCAGGTGCGGCAGGGACTCCCCGCCGATGTGGTCGTCACCGCCGACACGGTCACCATGGACTCCCTGGCGGACGACACGGAACCTCCGGCCGTCATCGCCGGCAACGAACTGGTCATCGCCGTGGCCCCGGGAAACCCCGAGGGCATCCGGGGGCTGCGGGACCTGGGACGCGACGGCCTCAAGGTCGTCCTGGCCGCTCCCGAGGTCCCGGTCGGCCGCTACAGCGAGCGGGTCCTCGGCCGGGCGGGCGTCACCGTCGCCCCCGTCTCCCAGGAGCCCAGCACCCGCGCGGTGCTGAGCAAGGTGCGGCTCGGGGAGGCCGACGCCGGTCTCGTCTACCGCACCGATGTCCTGAGCGCCGGGGACGCGGTCGCGGCCGTGGAGCTGCCCGCCGGCCGCAACGCCGCGGTGTCCTATCCGGCCGCCGCCCTCAGCGGCTCCCGCCATCCCGCCGCGGCCGCGGAGTTCGTCCGCTGGCTCCGCTCGCAGCCGGCGCAGCGCCTGTTGCGCGACGCCGGGTTCACCCGGCCGTGAACCGCACCGGCAGCGCCGCGGGAAGGCCCGCGGAGGGCCCGGGCGAGGAGCGTCCCGGGGAGCCGGGCGGCGAGACCGGCGGCTCCGCCGCCCGGGGCGACCGGCCCGGGCGACGGCGGACCCGCCGACGGGGCGCCGGGGAGCGCCCGCCGGCCGCCCTCGCGCTGCCGGGCGCCCTCGCCGTCGCCTTCCTCCTCGTCCCGCTGGCCGGTGTGCTCACCGGGGCGCCCTGGGCCGGGCTGCCGCGGCGGCTGACCCGGCCCGCCGTCCTGGAGGCGCTGTCCCTGTCCCTCGCCGTCTCCGGCTGGGCGCTGCTGCTGTCCCTGGTCCTCGGGGTGCCCCTGGCCTGGCTGCTGGCGCGCGTCCGCTTCCCCGGCCGGAGCCTGGTGCGTGTGCTGGTGATGCTGCCGATGGTCCTGCCGCCCACGGTCGCCGGTGTCGCCCTGCTCCAGGGCTACGGACGCCAGGGGCTGCTCGGCGGCCCGCTGGAGGCGTGGGCGGGGCTCACCCTCCCCTTCTCGACGGCCGGGGCGGTCCTCGCGGCAGCCTTCGTCTCCCTGCCGTTTCTCGTGATCAGCCTGGAGGGTGCCCTGTCCGGCCTCCATCCGCGCTACGAGGAGACGGCGGCGTCCCTGGGCGCCTCGCCGCTGCGGGTGTTCCGCACCGTCACGCTGCCGATGGTCGCGCCCGGCCTGCTGGCGGGGGCGGCGCTGTCCTGGGCGCGGGCGCTCGGCGAGTTCGGGGCGACGATCACCTTCGCGGGGAATCTCCCCGGGACGACCCAGACGCTGCCCCTCCAGGTCTACCTCCTGCTGCAGGAGGATCCCGAGGGCGCGACGGCGGTCTCGCTGCTGCTGCTCGCCATCGCCACGGCCGTGCTCATCGCCCTGCGCGGCCGCTGGCCGACCGGCCCGCCCGGCGCGGCGTCCGGCGGCTCGCGCAGGAGTACGGAGGCGGGCACGGACGGCGGCACCCGGGAAGCCCCTTCCCCGGCGCCGCCCCCGCCCGCTCTCCGGCCGCCGGCGCCGGCGGCGGACGCGGCCCTCCCCCTCACCGCGGATGTCAGTGGCGCCAGCCGCGTGTCCGTCGCCGTGCCCGCCGGAACCACCGTCGCCGTCGTCGGCCCCAACGGGGCGGGCAAGACGACCTTGCTGCGCGCGCTCCTGGGACTCACTCCCCGCGCCCGCGCCGGACGCCTGCTCCTGGGCGACCGCGACGTCTCCGGACTCCCCCCGCACCGCCGCGGTATCGCCTGGGTACCGCAGGACGGTGCCCTGTTCCCTCATCTCTCCGCGCTGGCCAACACCGCCTACGGGGCGCGCGCCCAGGGCGCCGGCCGCGCCGGCGCCCGCCGGGAGGCCCGGCAGTGGCTGGACCGGCTCGGGGTGGGGGAGCTCGCGCACCGGCGGCCCGGGGAGCTCTCCGGCGGCCAGGCACAGCGCGTCGCACTCGCCCGCGCCCTGGCCGCGCGCCCCCGGCTGCTGCTGCTGGACGAGCCGCTGGCCGCGCTCGACCAGACGACGCGGGCCGCGGTGCGGCACACGCTCCGCACCCATCTGGCCGGTTTCCCCGGAGTCTGCCTGCTCGTCACGCACGATCCGGTCGAGGCGGTCTCGCTCGCGGGGCGGGTGCTCGTCCTGGAAGACGGTCGCGTGGTGCAGGACGCGGCCCCGCCGGAGGTCTCCCGCCATCCGCGGTCGCCGTGGGTGGCCCGGCTGCTCGGCCGCAACGCGTGGCCCGGCACCACCGCGGCGGTGGACGGGACCGGGGCGGCCGGCATCCTGGACCTCGACGGCGGAGGGCGCCTGGTGGCCGCCGATCCGCTGCCGCCCGCGGGCAGCCGGGCACTGGCCGTGGCCGGCCCGGAGGCCGTGTCCCTCCACACGCGCCGGCCGTCCGGCAGTCCGCGCAACGTCTGGCGGGGCACGGTGCGGGAGATCGCGGCGCAGGGCGCCCGGCTGCGGGTGCTGATCGACGCGGAGCCGGACGTCGTCGCCGAGATCACCGCGCAGGCGGCGGCCGATCTGAAGCTCGGCGAGGGTTCCCGGGTATGGGTCGGGGTCAAGGCCACAGACATCACGTTCGTCACCCTCTGACAGACCCAGGGCCTACGATGTTGCGTCGTCGTTCCTCTCACGTCGAGCGCCCCCGAGCCGACGGTTGCCAGACGAAGTGGAGCCCCCATGTCCAGAACCGTCCGAGCCGGGGCCCTCGCCGCCGTCGCCCTGCTCCTGGCCGGCGGTACGGCCGGGTGCGGGGACGAGGAGAAGAAGGACGGCCCGCCGGGCAAAGCCGCCGCGTCCGCCTCCCCCGGCTCGAAGAACGGTGAACTCCCGCCGCCGCCCGCCGCCCTGACCGGCCAGCAGCCGCGCTGGACGGACTGCGACGCGCCGACCGCGGCCCTCGGCCCCTCGGCGCGGCCCCCCGGGGACCGCTGGCAGTGCGCCACGGTGAAGGCCCCGCTGGACTACGCCGATCCGGACGGTGACACCCTCGGCATCGCCCTGATCCGCGCCCGGGCCACCGACCCGGACCGGCGGATCGGCTCGCTCCTGCTCAACTTCGGCGGCCCCGGCAGCTCCGGGGTGGCGAGCCTCCCCGGCTGGGGCACCGTCTTCGACGACCTCGGCGCCCGGTACGACCTGGTGGGGTTCGACCCGCGCGGCGTCGCCGGGAGTTCCGGAGTGGTGTGCCGGGACAGCGAGGCCATGGAGGCCGCGGCGTCCCGGCTCGACCACACGCCGGACGACGCGGCCGAGGAGAAGGCGTTCCTGGCCGACGCCCAGGACTTCGCCGCCGGCTGCGAGCGCCGCTCCGGCAGGGTGCTGCCCCATGTCGGAACCGAGAACGCCGCCCGCGACATGGACCTCCTCCGCGCCGTCCTCGGTGACGACCGGCTCCACTACCTCGGCTTCTCCTACGGCACCCGGCTCGGCGCGGTCTACGCCCATCTCTTCCCGCGGCGGGTCGGGCGGCTCGTGCTCGACGCGGTGAGCGATCCCTCCGCGGACGACGTGCGGCACGCGCGCAACCAGACCACCGGCTTCCAGCGGGCCCTGGAGAACTACCTCGCGGACTGTGCCGCACGGGGCGCGTCCTGCCCGGCCGGCACCGACCCGGCGGCCGGCGCCGAGAAGATCGCCGGACTGCTGCGGCGGCTGGACCGCGAGCCGCTCCCGGCCGCCGGAGGGCGGAAGCTCACCGAATCCCTGGCCCGGACCGGCATCGTCCGCGCCCTCTACAGCGAGCAGCTCTGGCCGCGGCTGACGGCCGCCCTGCGGGAGGCCTTCGGGTCCGGTACCGGGAGCCGGCTGCTGGCTCTGGCCGACGCCTACAACGACCGGGACGAAAACGGCCGGTACAGCAGCCAGAGCCACTCCCAGCGGGCCATATCCTGCGCCGACTCGGCCGACCGGACGAGTCTCGGCGAGGCCCGCGCGCTGCTGCCGGAATTCCGCGAACTCTCCCCGGTCTTCGGGGAGTTCCTGGCCTGGGACCTGGCCGGCTGGTGCGCGGGGTGGCCGGTGCGGGCGGACGCGGGCCGGCCGGAGGTGAGCGCGGAGGGCGCCGGCCCGATCCTGGTGATCGGCACCACCGGCGATCCGGCGACGCCCTACGAGGGCGCGAAGATCATGGCCGACGCGCTCGGCGAGGGCGTCGGCATCCACCTGACGTACAAGGGCGAGGGCCACGGCGCGTACAGCTCCGGGAACGCCTGCATGAAAGGGCTCGTCGACGCCTACTTCCTCGACGGCGAGGTCCCGCGGGACGGCAGGACCTGCACGTGAGCCCACGCGCCCGGACCCACCGGAGGGCCCCCGCGCACCGGGCGGTGCGCGGGGGCCCTCCGCGGCCCGGTACCGGCGGGGCCGCCGTCGCCGCCGGTCTCAGTAGACCGGCTTGTCCGGCTCGATCTGGTTGACCCAGCCGATCACGCCACCGCCGACATGGACGGCGTCCGCGAAGCCGGCGTTCTTCAGCACCGCCAGGACTTCCGCGGAGCGGACACCCGTCTTGCAATGCAAGACAATCTTCCGGTCCTGGGGCAGGTCCTGGAGGGCGCTCCCCATCAGGAACTCGTTCTTGGGGATCAGCCGGGCGCCGGGAATGGAGACGATCTCGTACTCGTTCGGCTCCCGGACATCGATGATGTCGATCTTCTCGCCCGTGTCGATCCACTCCTTGAGCTGCGCCGGAGTGATCGTGGAGCCCGCCGCGGCCTCCTGCGCCTCCTCGGAGACGACACCGCAGAAGGCCTCGTAGTCGATGAGCTCGGTGACGGTCGGGTTCTCCCCGCAGACCGCGCAGTCCGGGTCCTTGCGGACCTTGACCTGCCGGTACGTCATCTCCAGGGCGTCGTAGATCATCAGCCGGCCGAGCAGCGGCTCCCCGATCCCGGCCAGCAGCTTGATCGCCTCGGTGGTCTGGATGGAGCCGATCGACGCGCAGAGCACCCCGAGCACGCCGCCCTCGGCGCAGGACGGGACCATGCCCGGCGGCGGGGGCTCCGGGTAGAGGCAGCGGTAGCACGGCCCGTGCTCACTCCAGAAGACGGAGGCCTGTCCGTCGAAGCGGTAGATCGAACCCCACACGTAGGGCTTGTTCAGCAGCACACAGGCGTCGTTCACCAGATAGCGGGTGGCGAAGTTGTCCGTGCCGTCCACGATCAGGTCGTAGTCGGCGAAGATCTCCATCACATTGGAGCTGTCCAGCCGCTCCGCGTGGATCCGCACGTCGACGTGCGGGTTGATGCCCAGGATGGTGTCCCGGGCGGACTCCGCCTTGGGCCGGCCGATGTCGGCCTGGCTGTGGATGACCTGGCGCTGCAGGTTGGACTCGTCCACCTCGTCGAACTCGACGATGCCGAGCGTGCCCACGCCGGCGGCGGCGAGGTACATCAGGGTCGGCGAGCCGAGCCCTCCGGCCCCGACGGCGAGCACCTTGGCGTTCTTGAGCCGCTTCTGCCCGTCCATCCCCACATCCGGGATGATCAGGTGGCGGGAGTACCTGCGGACCTCGTCGACGGTGAGCTCGGCGGCCGGCTCGACCAGGGGTGGCAGCGACACGGGGACTCCGTTGGTCGGTAAGAGGACAGTTGTTCTTGCCGTAACACTGCCACGCCCCTTCTCATTCCGAGACAGGTGTTCCGATCCGCGAGACGAAATCGTCCCAGTAACCGGGCAGCGTCTCCCAGGGGGTCCCGCCGTCACCGCGATCGGTCCGGTCCGTGAAGTAGACGGTCCCGGCTCCCAGCCAGCGGGCGGTCCGCAGCGCCTGCTCCAGATGGCCCCGCGGCAGGCAGTGGACCAGATGGCAGAACCGCTCCGGCGGGTGGTCCGCGGTCCACTCCGGCACCTGTGACCAGCGGTACTCCGCCCACGGCCCGGCGAAGGTCACCAACTGGCCGGGGATCTCCGCGTAGCCGGGGTCCGGGTGCAGCCCGTGCTCCAGCACCAGATGCCCGCCCTGCCGCAGCATCAGCAGGGCGTCCGTGAGGCGGCGGACCGCGCCGAGGGCGCCGCGCCGGCTCGGACAGCGGCGCAGATAGAACCCGTCCGTCCGGTACCACTCGACGAAGCGCCGGGCGTCTCCGGCGAGTTCGCCGAACGGCCGGGTGCCGTGGCCGAGGTCCAGCAGGCCGAGGACCCGCACCCCGCCGTTCCGCAGCCGTCCCGCCGCCTCCAGACAGCGCGGGTCGGGCACCGCGCCCGGCCCGCGCGCCACATCGAGGACCGCCCAGTCCAGCGGGGTGCCGGGACGGGTGAGAGCCGCCCACTCCGCGGGCGCGAGCAGCGGATGCGCGCAGCCGGGCACCCCGACGCCCGGCCGGGCGGCCGGGGCCGCCGGCGCCGCCGGCCGGGGGCCGAGCCGGATCAGAGACGACATGCCGCCTCCATCCAGATGTCCGCCAGTGACTCCTCCAGGCCGATCCGGGGCCGCCAGCCGAGGCGGTCCCGGGCGGTCCGCACGTCCGCCTGCTGCCAGCCGCCGCAGCCGTCGGGGTACGGATGCGGGGGCGGCGGGGACGGCTGCTGCTCCCCCGTCCCGCCCGCGGCCGGTCCGCGCTGAGACGCGATGTCCAGCTCGCGGACAGCACCGCCGAACCCGGCCACCCGGGCGAGCACTCCGGCCACGTCCCGCAGCCGCACGGCCCGGCCGGTACCGATGTTGACGACCCCCTGGGCGGCCGACAGCGAAGCCGCGTGCACGGCGCGTGCCACGTCCCGGACGTCCACGAAGTCGCGCTGCACGCCCAGGCCGCCCACCCTGAGCTCGGTGTCCCCCGACTGGATGGCGCGCCGCATGGCCTCCGCCAGCCGGCCGAGCGGCGAGCCCGCGGGCGTACCGGGCCCGGCCGGGGAGAACACCCGGAGCACCACCGCGTCCAGATCCGAGCCGAGGACCAGCTCGGTCGCCGCCAGTTTGCTCACCCCGTACGGCCCCCCGGGGCGCGGCACCGCGTCCTCGGCCGTGGAGGAGCCGGGCTGCGAGGGCCCGTACTCCGAGGCGCAGCCGAGCTGCACCAGCCGCGCCCCGCAACGGCTGCGGCGCAGGGCCTCGCAGATCGTCGCCACCGCGACGGTGTTGTGCCGGGTGAGTTCGCGGGCGCCGCCGCGGGTGGTCCCCGCGCAGTTGACGACCACGCCGGGGTGCACCGCGTCCAGGAAGCGGGCCAGCGCGCCGGGGCTGCCGCCGGCCAGGTCGAAGCGGACGTCGGCGTCGTCCCCGCGGCCGAGCGCGGTGAGCTGCGCGGCGGGGTCCGCGAGCAGCCGTTCGGCGACATGCCGTCCGATGAATCCGTTGGCACCGATCAGCAGCACCCTCATCGCGTGCCCTCCCGCTCCCGGCCGGCGAGGTCGCCGGTGCGGCGGGACGGGCCCGGGGCGCCGGTACGGAAGTCGCGTGACGTCATGTCTCGTTCTCCTTGCGATGGGAAGGACGGGTCCCGGTTCCGTTCGGGAACCGGCGGGGCGGCCGGGGTGGGGGCCACCGGGCACCGCGGCGGGGGGCGCGGCGGGAGGGAGGGGAGCGGAAGGGCCGGGCTGTCGCGCTCCGGCCGTGAAGGTCTTCCGGAGATCACCGCCTCCGGCGAGTGCGGCGCGCGTCCGGCGGAGGAGGCCGGCCCACGGCAGGAGCGGAACGTTCCGCCTCCGCCGGAGAATCCCCGGGGCGGAAGCCGTCGGCCGGTCCCCCGGCCGCGGGACCGCGGCCCCGGTGGGCCCGGGCCGCCGAGGGCAGCCCTGTCTCACGGGCCACATACGGAACAACACGTTCCGTGAACCCAGCAACGCGCACGAGTGCACCACCGATCTCCGCACAGGCCGTCCGGCGGACAGCGGGACGACGGTACGAGGACGCGGAGCGGCTCGACGGACGGTTGTCCGCAGCACCACCAAAAGGGGTGAATGCTCGTGACTTTTCCGGCTCTGAAGCGTTGCGCGGTCGTCGGCCGCGGGGCCGGGAGCCCGCCGCCGGCCGTGCCGACCGGCGGGAGCACGCGAGCCGCGGCACCGGCGCACGCACCGGCCCGCCGGGAACCAACCGCCCCCGGGAACCGGCGGGCGGCGGCGCGCCACCGGTGGACGGCGCAGCGCGGGGGTCTACGGGGACCGCGGAAGCCGCAGGGCTACGGGAACGGCCAGGCGTTCGGCCGGCAGGTGACGCCGGCCGAGGAGAGCGACTTGGTCTGCTGCATCATCACCGGTGCCAAGGCGCCCTGCGAGGGGCACGACTGGTGGTTCAGGCCGAGCCGGTGGCCCACCTCGTGGTTGATCAGCATCTCGCGGTAGCCGGCGATGTCGTCGCCGAAGGTCTTCGAACCCTGCGCCCACCGGTAGGCGTTGATCAGCACCCGCGGGGTGGACGCCGAGTCGCAGGAGACGTTCTCCACGGTGGTGTCGAGTCCCGACTTGGCGCACCACACCCCGGTCGTGCCGGGACTCGCCAGCGTGATCACGAAGTCGGCGTCGTCGCCGGTGACCCGGTCGAAGGTGCGGGCGCCGCCCCGGGACCAGCTCCGCTCGTCGTTGAGGGTGCGGTGTACGGCCTCCGCGAAGAGCTCGCCGTCCAGCGGGAGGTCCTTCTCGACATCGACGCGGTAGCGCAGCACCTGGCCCCTGCCGGTGCCCTCCTCCGGGCGGCCGACGGTGCGGAAGGCGCCGGGCCCGGCGAGCTGCGGGTCGAGGCTGTCCTTCCGGGCCATCCGGTCGGCGTACGACAGCCGTTGCGGCTTCCGGACCACACCGCCGGGCCGGTCCACGGCCTTGCGGTCGTCGGAGCGCGAGAGCCCCGCGCCGTCGTCGCGCTGCCCGCCGCCGAGCACCGGGGCGGCGTCGGTGTTCGGTCCGCCGCCGGCGACCTGTCCCGCCACGACGATCGCCAGCACGGTCGTCACGGCGGCCGCCGCGACCCCGGTGAACGCCCGGCCCCTGCCGCCCTTCTCCACGCTGTCACCGGTCCCGGAGTGGCGGGCCCGGTGGTCGGGGTCGTCACCGCCGCCCGTTCCGCCCGGGCCGGACCCGCCGTCGTCCTCCGGCGGTTCACCGCCCGCCGCCGATGGTGCGGAGGGGCGGGCGCGGCCGTCGCCCGGACCACCGGGCCGCGGCCGGTTGCCGGGCGGCGCGGGAGTGTGGGCCGGGAACACCCCGTCGTCGAACGCCTCGACGAATTCCTGCCGCGGTCCCGGTACGGTGCCGGCCGCCGGCCTCAGGGACGGGGCCACGCCCGTGGCATACGGCGCCGGCCGTGCCGGCGCGGCGCCCCAGCCGCCGCCGGCTTCGAACTGCTGGGGGTGCCCGCCGCGCACGCGGGGTGAGCCGTGCGGCGGGGTCCCGGACGCGGGCGTGCCGTGCGGCGGGGTCGCGTGAGCGGGTGTGCCCTGGGCGGGCCTGCCGAACGCCGGGGTCCCGTGGGGGGGCGTGCCCTGGGCGGGCGTGCCCTGGGCGGGCCTGCCCTGCGGCGGGGTCCCGTACAGCGGAGTGCCCCCGGGCGGGGTGCCCCGCGGTGCCGTCCCGTACGGGGCGTCCTGCGGGCGCGCGCCCCGGGGCGCGCGGGAACGCTCGTACGGCCCTCCGGGAGCCGACGCCACGGCCGGCCCGCGCCGCGCCGCGGCGGAGCCGGCGGCCGTTGCGGTGGCGGCCGGCGCCTCGGGCCCGGGGGCTCCGGGGTTCCCGGCCGGTTCGGTGCGGCTCCGACGGCTATGACGTCCCACGCGTCGCTTCAGCTCCTGCCCGCATCTGCGGTCGTCTCGTGCAGCAGTTCGCGGAAGGCCCGCGCCACCGCCTCCGGGTATTCCATCATCGCTACGTGTCCGGCCTCCGGCAGAGCGAGAAGCCGGGAGTCGCGGAAGGCCGAGGACGCCCGGCGGGCCATCCGGAAGGATACGAGCCGGTCGCGACCGCCGTACACGAGCAGGGTCGGTGCGAGCACCCGCTCGGCCTGCCGCCACAGAGAGTGTTGCCCGCCGAGGGTGTACGCGTCCACCACGCCCCGTGCCGAGCGTGTCATCACATCCCAGAAATACGGCAGTCCGAGGCGGCGCTCGTACTCCGCGACGGCGGCGCGGAAACCCGCGGCATCCACGCGCGCGGGATCTCCGTAACAGAGCGTGAGGACTTCGCGGGTGCGCCGCTCGGCCGTCCAGCCCCTGGTCATGCGGCTGAACAGGGCGGCGGCGCCGGGGACCGCGAGCAGTCCGGTGGGCACGGCGGAAAGCTGGGGGCGCCACTCGGGCAGTGCGGGAGAGACCAGCGTGAGGGTGCGCACCAGGTCGGGGCGGACCGCCGCGACGCGGGTGACGACGGCCCCTCCGAGCGAATTCCCGAACAGATGGACGGGGCCACGGCCGGCGGTGTCCAGCAGGCGTATGACGGCACGGGCGTGCCCGGAGACGGAGTAGTTGCCGTCATCGGGCGGTGGCGAGAAGCCGAAGCCGGGCAGGTCCACCGCCTCCGCGTCCAGCCGGTCGGCCAACTCGCCCATCAGCGCGGACCAGTTGGTGGAGGAGCCGCCGAGCCCGTGCACGTACAGCGCGGGCGGCAGCCCCTCGCGCGCGGGCGGCCGGGAACGGACACTCAGGGTCAGGCCGGACAGGGCGACGGTGCGCAGTTCCTCACCCGGGACGACCGCGGCCCCCTGCGCTTCGGTCACCTCGGCCGCGGCGCGGACCCGTGACAGCTCGGTCGACGACATGCGGCAATGTTACGAGACGATCACACCCACTTCCGTGTGTCCGCCGTCACAGGTCCGCATGGCGCGGGCCGGCCGCTGCTCATAGGCTCGGCAGGGGACCTCTCGGGTTCGGTGTAAGAGCGCTCGGCCTGGAAAGGGAAGCACGCATGGCAGCAGACCCCACAGAACCGGACACCTTCGAGGACGAGACCGGCACCGGCGAGGAGGAGCCCGACATCGAGACCCCCGAGGCGGACGCCGCCGAACAGCGCGCCGAACTCCTGGAGCGGGAGGACGAACCGCTGCCCGGCCACGTGCCCGACACCGCCAACCCGGCCGACGCCGTGGAGCAGGCCCGGGTGGTGGAACTCGACGAGGAGGACTACCGCTGAGCCGCCGGAGCCGGGCACGGAGCCGGAGACCGGCCGGCCATCAGGTCGATTCGCCCCGTATTTCCGCGATGCCCTGTCCGGTCGGTGAAATTGTCGGTCGGCACCGCGCACAGCCGGGTTACCCGAAAGTACGATGGCGGCGCGGTGTTCACCGTGCACGGAACGATTCTTGGGAGGCGGCGTGACAGCCATCGAGCAGACCGAGGCGCGCCCACGGGGCACGCGCCTGCCGCGCCGAGCCCGTCGCAACCAGCTCCTGGGCGCGGCCCAGGAGGTCTTCGTGGCCCAGGGCTACCACGCCGCGGCGATGGACGACATCGCCGAGCGCGCGGGGGTCAGCAAGCCGGTGCTGTACCAGCACTTCCCCGGCAAGCTCGACCTCTACCTCGCCCTGCTGGACCAGCACTGCGACGCCCTCCTGGCCGCCGTCCGCGAGGCCCTCGCCTCCACGTCCGACAACAAGCTGCGCGTCGCGGCCACCATCGAGGCCTACTTCGCGTACGTCGAGAACAAGGGCGGCGCGTTCCGGCTCGTCTTCGAGTCGGACCTCACCAACGAGCCGGCGGTCGCCGAGCGCGTCGAGCGGGTCAGCCTGGAGAGCGCCAAGGCCGTCAGCGAAGTGATCGCCGAGGACACCGACCTGCCACCCGAGGAAGCGATGCTGCTCGCCGTCGGCATGTGCGGCATGGCCCAGATCACCGCCCGCTACTGGCTCAGCTCGGGCCAGCAGGTGCCGCGCGACGCGGCGGCCAAGCTGATCTCCTCGCTGTCCTGGCGCGGTATCGCCGGCTTCCCGCTGCACGGCTCGAACCAGCAGGACTGACACCGGCCGCCACCCGCCGCTCCCCGTGTTCGCTGCCGGCGTGCGGCCGCACACGGGTACGGGCCCCGGACCGGGCTAATGTTGCCTGCGTACGGCGCGGCAGGCCGCGCACCCTTCCCCGGGACCGTTCGCCGGGGAAACCGGAAAACGTCGGAGGGACATAGCCGTGGAGGTCAAGATCGGCGTGCAGCACACGCCTCGCGAGATCATTCTCGAGAGCGCGCAGACTGCCGACGAGGTCGAGCGTGCGGTGGCCGACGCGCTCGCCGGCAAGGCACAGCTGCTGACCCTGGTCGACGAGCACGGCCGCAAGGTCCTGGTGCCGTCCGAGAAGCTCGCCTATGTGGAGATCGGCGAGCAGACGGTCCGCAAGGTCGGCTTCGGCGCCCTGTAGACGGGGGCGGACAGGCAGCACAGCGCTCGTGCGGCGGCCCGGTGGTCCGGTGACCACCGGGCCGCCGCACGTCCGCCGCACGTCCGCCGCACGGGCCTCAGGGCGCACTCCCCGGCGCCGCCCGGCCGTGCCGTCCCGCGCCCGCTGCCGCCGCCCGGGCACGGCGGCCACCGGGCCAACGCCCCGCCGGCCCCGGAGGGTTACCGTCCGGAGGCGCGGGGTACGACGCAGCAGGGGCCGGTGCCGAGCCGTCCGCCGGCCACGGAGAAGGGGAGGGACGCATCGATGCTCTGGGAAGCCCTGGGATCGGTTCTGATCGGCCTCGCCGTCGCCTCCGCCGGAGTGCGGTGGCTGCCCGGCCGGCTTCCGGCCTCGCCGCTGGTGTACGCCACCGGCCCCGTCGCCGCCCTGTTCGGTTTCCTGATCACCCGCACGGTGGCCGGGCCCGGCCACGCCCTCGTGAGTCTGACGGGGGCTCTCGTCGTCGCCGCCGCGCTGCTGTCCCTGCTGGTCCGCAGACCGGGCCGGATGCGCCGGTCCGCCGCGGCCTGACGGCCCGCCCCGCCGCGGGCCGCCGCCGCACGTCCCGCCGCGTGCTCAGGCCGCGAGCCCCAGCGCCGCCATCCGCTTGGTGTGCGCCTCCGTGATCCGGGAGAACATCCGCCCCACCTCCGCCAGATCGAAGCCGTCCGCGAGACCGCCGACCAGCATCGTGGAGAGCGCGTCCCGCTCCGCGACCACCCGCTGCGCCTGGCTGAGCGCCTCGCCCATCAGCCGCCGCGCCCAGAGGGCCAGCCGCCCGCCGACCCGCGGCTCCGCCTCGATGGCGGCCCGCACCCGCTCCACCGCGAAGCTCGCGTGCCCGGTGTCGTCGAGGACCTGCAGCATCAGGTCCCGGGTGTCGGAGTCGAGCCGGACGGCCACCTCCCGGTAGAAGTCGCTCGCGATGGAGTCGCCGACGTACGCCTTGACCAGACCCTCCAGCCAGTCCGTCGGGGCGGTCTGGCGGTGGAAGCCGTCCAGTGCCGCGGCGAAGGGCTCCATGGCCGTCTTCGGCTCCGCGTCGATCGCGCTCAGCCGGTCCCGCAGCCGCTCGAAGTGGTGGAACTCGGCGGAGGCCATCTTCGCCAGTTCCGCCTTGTCCTCCAGGGTCGGCGCCATCTTGGCGTCCTCGGCCAGCCGCTCGAAGGCGGCGAGCTCGCCGTACGCCAGGGCGCCCAGCAGATCCACCACGGCCGCCCGGTACTGCGGGTCGGCGGAAGCCGCGGCCCAGTTCTGGGCGGCGATCCCGGTGTGCTGCTCGGCGGGTTCGGTGGTCGCGTCGGGGGTCTCGTCGGGCGTCTCCATGCAGCGCACAATAGTCCGCCCGGCACGCCCCGTAAGGGGCCGGCCGACCCTTCCCGCGGGGCCCGGGAGCGAGAAGGACCCAATACAAATGCGCGATTCCGGGGTACAGTGGTATTGCGCCCGCCGAATACCGGCGGGTCCGTCGCATGTGGAGTCAGTGGAGTCCTCCCCCAGGAGTCCGTCGCATGTGGAGTCATCTGAGGCACATCCCTCAGCACCCCAGCGGATGCCCGGTCGGTTGGCCGATCGGCTTCCAACCCCGACCGCCCTCCCCGCGGCGCGTACCACCGTACGGACCGCACATGAGGGAACCGCTCGTGACGCGAGCGCGTGATGCGGACGCAGTGGTCCCGCACTGTCCGGCAGGTCCTGGTGACCGGCCGATGAACCGGCGCGGTACTGACCCCCTCCGCCGCCTCGTGTCGCGTCTCACAGAAGAGGCAAGACCCTGACTACGTTCCGAGACATCGGGATCCTTCCCGAGACCGCCGAGGCCCTGGAGGCCGTCGGCATCACGTCCCCCTTCCCGATCCAGGAGATGACCCTCCCCGTCGCGCTCTCCGGATCCGACGTCATCGGCCAGGCCAAGACCGGCACCGGCAAGACGCTCGGCTTCGGACTGCCGATCCTGGAGCGCGTGACCGTACCCGCCGATGTCGAGGCCGGCCGTGCGGAGCCCGGGCAGCTGACCGACGCCCCGCAGGCGCTCGTGGTCGTCCCCACCCGCGAGCTGTGCCAGCAGGTCACCAACGACCTGCTCACCGCGGGCAAGGTGCGCAATGTGCGCGTCGTCGCCATCTACGGCGGCCGGGCGTACGAGCCGCAGGTCGAGGCCCTCCAGAAGGGCGTCGACGTCGTCGTCGGCACCCCGGGCCGGCTGCTCGACCTGGCGGGCCAGCGGAAGCTGGACCTCTCCGCCGTCCGCGCGCTCGTCCTCGACGAGGCCGACGAGATGCTCGACCTGGGCTTCCTGCCGGACGTCGAGCGGATCATCCAGCTGCTGCCGGCCAAGCGGCAGACCATGCTCTTCTCGGCCACCATGCCCGGCCAGGTCATCTCCCTGGCCCGGCGCTACATGTCGCAGCCCACGCACATCAGCGCGACCACTCCGGACGACGCGGGCCAGACGGTGGCCAACACCGAGCAGTTCGTCTACCGCGCGCACTCGATGGACAAGCCGGAGATGGTCTCCCGCATCCTCCAGGCCGAGGGCCGCGGGCTCGCGATGATCTTCTGCCGCACCAAGCGGACGGCCGCCGACATCGCCGACCAGCTCGCCCGCCGCGGCTTCGCCTCCGGTGCCGTCCACGGAGACCTCGGCCAGGGAGCGCGCGAGCAGGCCCTGCGCGCCTTCCGCAACGGCAAGGTCGATGTGCTGGTCTGCACCGATGTCGCCGCGCGCGGTATCGACGTCGACAACGTCACCCACGTCATCAACTACCAGTCGCCGGAGGACGAGAAGACCTATCTGCACCGCATCGGCCGCACCGGCCGCGCGGGCAAGTCGGGCATCGCCGTCACTCTCGTCGACTGGGACGACATCCCGCGCTGGAAGCTGATCAACAAGGCGCTGGACCTGCCGTTCGACGACCCGGAGGAGACCTACTCCACCTCCGAGCACCTGTACGAGCAGCTGAACATCCCCGAGGGCACCACCGGCGTCCTGCCGCGTGCCGAGCGGACCCGCGCCGGTCTGGGCGCCGAGGAGATCGAGGACCTCGGTGAGACCGGTGGGCGGGGCCGCCGCGGCTCCGGCGGACGCGGCGGGGCTCCGGCGGCCAGGGAGGAGGAGCGTCCGCGGCGCACCCGCACTCCGCGCTCCCGCCGCCGCACGCGCGGTGGGGAGCCGCTGGCCGGTGGAAGCGGCGCCGCGGAGCGGGCCGCCGCCACCGCCGAAGGTGGGGCGCCGGACGGAACCCCCGGTTCCGCCCCCGACACCACCGGCACCACCGGCACGCCGGCCGGCGGCTCCGCCCCGCGGACCCCGCGCCGTCGCCGTCGCACCCGTTCGGGCGGCGCCGCCAAGCCCGCGGCCGCGGCTCCGGAGACGCAGCCGGAGACGGCGCAGGGACACGGTGAGGGTTCCGGGGGAGGCGAGGCCAAGCCGGTCCGCCGCCGCCGTCGCACCCGTGCCGGTTCGTCCTCCGCCGGCGAGGCCCCCTCCGACAGCTGAGAGCCGAGCCGCCGGGGTCGCCACCGCGCGGCCCCGCGGCACCGCCGCCCCGCGGCCCGGTCCTTCCGCTCGGCGCGGAGCCGGGCCGCACGGCTGCCGCAGGCCGGTGCGGCTGCCGCGGGCCGGTGCGGCCGCCGCGGGCCGGTGCGGCCGCCGCGCCACCGGTGCGGACCGATAGCCTCGGCCCATGAGCAGGCCACCCATCCTCACCCTGCCCGGGTGCGCCCGGGCCCGTCGGCTTCCCACCGCGCGCGGTGACTTCGCCGTGCACGAGGCCGTACCGCCCGCGGGCGGTACGGCCCGCGGCACGGCGCTCCTGATCCCGGGCTACACGGGGAGCAAGGAGGACTTCATCGCGCTGCTGGAGCCGCTGGCGCTGGCCGGTTTCCGGGTGGTCGCGGTGGACGGCCGGGGACAGCACGAGAGCGGAGGTCCGCGCGAGGAGTCCGCCTACGCGCAGGCCGAGCTGGCCCGCGATGTGCTGGCCCAGGCCGCCGCGGTGACGGCGGAGGCGGCCGGTGCCGGTCCGGCCGGTCCCCTGCATCTGCTGGGGCACTCGCTCGGCGGGCTGATCAGCCGGGCCGCCGTCCTGCGGGATCCGGCGCCGTTCACCTCGCTGACGCTGATGAGCTCGGGCCCGGCGGCGATCGCGCCGGCGCAGCAGGCCCGCACCAAGATGCTCGTCGACGCCCTGCGGGTGATGGACATGGAGTCGGTCTGGCAGGCCATGCGGGAGTCCGACGCCCGGGCGGCCGCCGGGGTCGGGGACGGCGCCGCGGGCACCCCGGAGGTGGCCGACATCGCGGACGCCCCGGAGGTTTCCGATGCCACGGCGGCGTTTCTGCACCGCCGCTGGACGGCCACCGTGCCGGAGCAGCTGATGGCCACGGGACGGCAGTTGATCGCCGAGCCGGACCGGGTCGCGGAGCTGTCCGCCGTACCGCTGCCGAAGCACGTGCTGACGGGCACGGTCGACTACGCCTGGCCGGTGTCGCAGATGGCGGAGATGGCGGTCCGGCTGGCCGCGCGGCACACGGTCATCGAGGGCGCGGAGCACTCGCCGAACGCGGAGCGTCCGCTGGAGACGGCACGGGCGCTGGCCGGGTTCTGGACGGCGGCCGGGGAGTGAGCCGGGGGTGAGCCGAGGGGTGGCCCGGCTCAGTACTGCGGCCGCAGGTGGTCCCAGAAGCCGTCGCGCAGGATCCGGCGCAGACCGGCGTGGCCGCGCAGGGAGTGCTGGAGCAGTTCCTCTGCCTCATTGAGCAGCTCCTGGTCGGCCTGGGGCGGGAGATACGGATAGCCGGGCAGCATCTCGGCAAGGGCCTCCCGGCCGCGCTCGGCGAGCCAGCGCGCGGCGATCCGGGCGCCCACGAACCGTACGTCCTCCCGGCCGGGCGGCAGTCCTTCGCAGAGCACGTGGTCGCCGCCGGTTTCCGCGGTGACGCGGCCGGTGATGTAGGGCTTGAAGAACTCCAGGTCGAAGACGCGCTGGCTGTCCGCCTCCCAGAGCAGCGGATCGGCCTGGTTGCGGCCGGCCGTCGCCTCGATGCCCCAGAGGTGGACGCGGGCGCCGTAGCCCTGGGCCGCCTCCACGGCGGACACCAGGTCCTCGTCGCCGCCGATCAGCACGGCGTCGCTGATGGCGCGGTGCCGGGCCAGGGACTCCAGGTCGCCGCGGATCAGGGAGTCGACGCCCTTCTGCTGGTTGTTGGCGTTGAGGTTGCCGAGCCGGACCTTGACGTCGGGGAGTTCGGCGATCCGCTGCTGCTCGGGGGTGTGGATGCGGCGGCGGGCGCCGTCGTACCAGTAGACGCGGAGCAGCCGGCTCTCCGGGAAGATCGTGCGGGCCTTGTCGATGAAGGCCTCGATCAGACCCTCGGCGTCGAGGTCGAAGGCCCGCCGGTCCTCCACGCCCGTGACGAGCCGGCCGGCCGCCGCGTAGACGTATCCGGCGTCGGCGAAGACCGCGTGGGTGGAGGGTGTGGTCGCGACCTCGGCGAGTACCCGCTGCAGGAGTTCGTTGGTGCGCCGGATACCGGCCGCCACCTCGCCGAGCCCGGAGCTCGCGTACGGGTCCCCTCCGGGGCCCGCGCCCGCGCCCGCGGACGGGCGCGGGGGCGGGATCGGGGAGGTCTCCGCGACGTGGTCGTTCATACGTCTCCATTGTCCCGGCGGTCCGCCGGAGGGCACAACCGGCTTGCGGCCTCCGCGGCTGCCCCGTGCCGGGTCCGCGCCCGGACCGGCCGGGACTCGCTATTTATTAGGCAAGCAAAAAATTTCGTTAGCGTAGGGAATGTTTGTATCACGCACGCCGTTGGAAGCCGAGAGAGACGGGGACGGACCGTCCCCGCCGACCACCTCTTCCGCCACGGCCGGACGACCGCCGTGACCCGCGGGACCGCAGCCGGATCCCGCACCAGAAGTTCTCCGCAGGAGGATCGGACGAAGGGAGAAGCGCGTGCGCTTCCAGATCATGCATCTCGACGACATCGACGGCTCGGCCGTCGACTGCAGCGTCGTGGACGCCGCCTCCGTCAACCGGATCGTGCAGCAGGCCGCGGCGACCGGCCGCCGCCTCTACATCCGCCCGGCCGAGACCCCGGCCTCGTAACACGCGCCGGAGCACGGAGCACGGACCGCGCCCCCGTACGCACCTGGCGTACGGGGGCGCGGTCCTGCCCCGGAGGCACCCGGCACGGGGGCGCTACGCCCCCCGGACGAACTGGATGATGCCATTGGCGATCTGCTGCACCGCGATGGCCGACAGCAGCATCCCGGACAGCCTGGTCACCAGCACCACGCCCCCGTCCTTGATCAGCCTGATGACCAGCAGCGAGTAGCGCATCACCAGCCACAGCACCACGTGCATCGCCAGGATGGCCGCCCACACCGCGAGCTGACCGCCGAGGCCGTCCGCCTTCCGCACCGCGAGGATGACGGTGACGATCGCGCCGGGCCCGGCCAGCAAGGGCATGCCCAGCGGGACGAGCGCGACGTTGACGTCCTTGGTCTGCGTGGGCTCGTCCGTCTTGCCGGTCAGCAGGTCGAGCGCGATGAGCAGCAGCAGGAGACCGCCCGCGACCATCAGGGCCGGGACGGAGACATGCAGGTAGTCGAGGATCTGCTGGCCGAAAACCCCGAAGACGGCGATGACGCCGAAGGCCACCAGCACCGCCTGCAGGGCCATCCGGCGCTGCACCTTGGTGGCCCGGCCGGAGGTCAGGGCGAGGAAGATCGGGGTGATACCGGGCGGGTCCATGATCACGAAAAGGGTGACGAAAACGGAACCGAAGAGAGCGACGTCGAACACGGGAGCGCCTTGCGGGAAGAGGGGCTGACGGGGTGGAGGACGCGGGCGGTGTGCGGCCCGCGTCGGAGCCCGGAACGGGGCGGGGGGATGCGGAGAGCGCCCGGTGACGGCGGGCGCGGCCGGGCGGATCAGCCGCCGGTGCCGGGCACCGGGAACGCGCCGGTGGCCCGGCGCACGATCTCGCCGTAGACCTCCGGGTCGGTCGTGTACTCCCCGAGCCGGCAGCTCTTGCGGCTGCCGTGGTAGTCGCTCGATCCGGTGGTGAGCAGCCCGAGGTCCCCGGCCAGGTCGCGCACCCGGGCGCGGGCGGTGGCGTCGTGGTCCATGTGGTCCGCCTCGATCCCGTCGAGGCCGGCCTCCGCCAGTGCCGCGATCTCGTCCTCACGGACACAGGGCCCGCGCCGCGCCGCCAGCGGATGGGCGAGGACCGTGACGCCTCCGGCGGCCCTGACCAGCCGGACGGCCGCGAGGGGGTCGAGCTCGTGCTTCTCGGCGTAGGCCCGTCCGCCGTCCGCGAGCCAGTCGGGCGTGAAGGCCTCCGAGACGCTGCCGACGACTCCCAGCTCGACCAGGGCGGCGGCGATGTGCGGCCGGCCGACGGAACCGTCGCCGGCGATCCGCGCCACCTGCTCCCAGGTGACCGGAACGTCCAGTTCCCGCAGCTTGGCGACCATGGCCTTGGCGCGCGGCACCCGGTCGTCCCGGACCAGCTCCCGTTCCCGCTCCAGCTCCGGCTCGGCCGGGTCGAAGAGGTAGGCCAGCAGGTGGAGCCCCGTTCCGCCGGCCGTACGGCAGGACAGCTCGGCACCGGTGACCAGGGTGAGCCCCTCCGGGAGCGCCGCCGTGGCGGCGGCATGGCCGCGGACCGTGTCGTGGTCGGTCAGCGCCACCACGTCCAGTCCGGCCGCGGCGGCCTTCCGCACCAGTTCGGCGGGGGTGTCGGTACCGTCCGAAGCCGTGGAGTGGGTGTGCAGGTCGATGCGCACGGCACGGCTCCAGGAACGGTACGGAAGAGTCGGGGACGAGGCCCCAGTCTACCGGCGCTCCGCGCGCCGGCCCGGGGCCGTCCGGCCCTGACCGGGCGGGACCACCGGGCGCACGCCCCGGCGGGACCGGGCGCTGCGCGTGGTCAGGGGAGCAGACGCGGGGAGAGCGCGCCGCAGGGCAGCAGATCGACTTCGGCGCCGGCGTCCCGCAGATCGGTGAGGACGAGTTCGTCGTACATCAGCAGCCCGGTCTGCTCGGGCCAGACGATCGCCCAGAGCCACATGCCGAGCGCTTCCCCGGCGAAGACCGCGCGATCCGGGGGGACGTCCCGGACGGGCCAGAGGGGTGTCGGCCGGCCGGCCGCGTGCAGCTTGACGTCCGGCGGGTCGTCCACGCGCAGGTGGGCGCCGGGATCCGGGCCGGCGATACCGGCGTACCGGGCGCCCAGTCCGACACCCAGCTCCTCGGCGACGAGGAGCAGTTCCCCCATGCCGCCCAGGGGGCCGGGCCCGGAGCAGGCGACGGCGGTGGCGCGGCCGCCGCTGCGGTCGTCACCCGCGCAGGCGATCCCGGTGAACAGCCAGCCCACCGGCAGCGGCCAGGGCATCCACACCGGCACCCGGGCCCGCTTCACCACGACCGTCAGGGCTTCGACGCTGGGCGGGACGACCGGCTGCAGGGGATGGACCGTGCCGTGCACATCGCACTGCCAGGTGTCCGCGAAGAGCCCGGGCGGCCGGACCCTCCCACCGCACTTCGGGCAACTCGGTTCACCCCTCATAAGGGTCAACGGTCCTCCCCGGCACCCGCCGCGTCAAGGACGATCACTCGTCCGGGGGCGCCAAAGTCCGACAAACGCCGGACGCATATGACATCCCGCGGGCGTACGCGGAACGGAGGCCGGCGGCCGTGGCCGGAAGGCGCCGTCCGCGGACTCCGCGGCGGGGCGGCGGCTCACGGCAACGAGTCCGCCAGCGGAACCCCCGCGCGCAGCGGGTCGCGCAGGTCCGTGCCGTGGGCCAGCCAGCGCTCCTCCAGGGCCGCCGCGCCGTGGACCCGCTTCCACGCCGCTTCGTTGGCCGTCATCGGCAGCAGGGGGAGGAAGCGGACGGGATCCATGGGCTCGTCGAGCTCCAGGTCCTCCACCAGGCCGCCCGGCTCGGCCACCAGGACGGCGCCGAAGGGTGCCCCGGGCCAGAGCGGCTCGCCGAGGTCGAGCGAGGCTCCGGGGGCGATGACCACGCCCTCCACCTGCGGGGAGGCGGCGAGCACGGCCAGCGGTCTCAACACCTGGTCGGTATCCGCGCGGCCCGGGCGCACGGAGAGGACGAGTTCGGCGCGCGGGCCGCGCACCGGGTCGGCGACCACGGCCGCCGGGTCGGTCATGGGATGGGCGGACATCCCGAGGGTGGCGTATCTCACAAGGTCCCCGTCGCGGAAACGGAGCACCTCGATGCGGTCCGCGCCGAGGAAGGTGACGGCCGCGCGGGCGTCGGGTTCACCGAGTGCCGAGCTCAGCCGGGCTTCCACCAGCTGCGGGACGAGAGACATGGGGCGAGCATAGACGTGAGGGAGAGGGCCCGGGCGCCCGCACGGAAGCGTCCCGGCATCACATATGACTGCTAGTCTGGGCCGCCGGCCAGGACGTGCGTGCGAGAGCACCGTCCAGCTCGGCCGGACGTCAGTCTCGCGGCACGCGCCGCGATCGGCGCTTCCCCCACGGGGGACCGACCGGAGGAGGTGGGGCTGCACATGGATCCCAGTCGACCGTGCAGTACCGGCAGCTCTTCCGTACCGCGGCTGTTCCTCGCGATCTGAGCCCCGGCATACCCCGCAGCATCGCGTGGTAACCGTCCGGCCCCAGGATTTTTCTCCGTCGCCCGAGGGCACCCGGAGACCGTCACCGCGGAGTTCCGCAGCGCACGGCGGAAGGGCATTCCGTCTCCACACCGTTCCGTGTCCGCAGCGACCCGCCGCTCGCCGCGCGACCCGCCGCACCGCCGGCTTTGCGGACGTTCGGCCGTACACCGCCGTACGCCCCCATTCCCGGCAGTGCTGCCCGTTCGCCCGGTGGCCGGCCCGCGAAGGAGCTTGCCATGTCCATGATCCGTGATCTGCGAGCGGCGGTGCGCCCGTCGTTCCGTCCCTCGCTCCGCAAGGGACACCCCTACCCGGGCACGGCCGCGGCGGCCGGCTGCCCCGAGGCCCCGAGCGCCGTGGTGGACTGCGCCGTCTACCAGGACGGGCGCCGCAGCCGCGACCGCCTCTCCCCCGCCGCCGCCGTGGAGCGGGTGCGCTCCGAGGGCGGCTTCGTCTGGATCGGCCTCCACGAACCGACGGAGGCCGAATTCGCCGGCATCGCCCGGGAGTTCGATCTGCACCCGCTGGCCGTCGAGGACGCCGTCCACGCCCACCAGCGGCCGAAGCTGGAGCGCTACGACGACACCCTCTTCACCGTCTTCAAGACCATCCACTACGTGAAGCACGCCGAACTCACCGCGACCAGCGAGGTCGTGGAGACCGGCGAGGTCATGTGCTTCACCGGCCGGGACTTCGTCATCACCGTGCGGCACGGCGGCCACGGCTCCCTGCGGTCCCTCCGCCACCGGCTGGAGGACGACCCGGAGCAGCTCGTCAAGGGGCCGTCCGTGGTGCTGCACGCCATCGCCGACCAGACCGTCGACGGCTACATCGCCGTCGCCGACGCCGTGCAGGACGACATCGACGAGGTCGAGATCGATGTCTTCAGCTCGGCGCCGGGCGGCGGCGCGACCCGCGGCGGCGACGCCGGGCGCATCTACCAGCTCAAGCGCGAGGTCCTGGAGTTCAAGCGGGCGGTGTCGCCGCTGCTGCGGCCGATGCAACTGCTGAGCGAACGCCCGATGCGGATGGTCGACCCGGAGATCCAGACCTACTTCCGGGACGTCGCCGACCACCTGGCGCGGGTCAACGAGCAGGTGGTGTCCTTCGACGACCTGCTCAACTCGATCCTCCAGGCCAATCTGGCGCAGGCCACCGTCGCGCAGAACGAGGACATGCGCAAGATCACGGCCTGGGCGGCCATCATCGCCGTCCCCACCATGATCTGCGGGGTGTACGGCATGAACTTCTCCTATATGCCGGAGACCGAATGGAGGTACGGCTATCCGGTGGTGATGGCGGCGATCGCCGGTATCTGCCTCACCATGTACCGGCTCTTCAAGCGCAACGGCTGGCTGTGAGGGCCCGCCGCCGCTGCGTAGGCTGGCGGGCATGACGAAGGCGGGCACGACAAGCACACAGGGGCGGACGAAGTCGCCGGCGACGCCGCTGGACCGCGCGCTCATCGAGGAGGCCGCGAAGAAGTCCGGGCTGGTCTGGGTGCGGGGCTCCGCGGACCCGGACCGCCCCCTGTGGCACGTCTGGCACGAGGGCGCCGTCTGCGTGGTCGGCGGCGGACCCGGCGAACAGCCGCTCACCGGGCTGGACCGGGCGGACGGCTCCGGCGCCCGCACCACCGTGACGGTGACCGTGCGGAGCAAGGACAAGGGCGGGCGGCTGGTCTCCTTCCAGGCCGCCGTCACCGAACTCCCGCCGGGCTCGCCGGAGTGGGCCGCCACCGTGGCCGAACTCAGCGGCAAGCGGCTCAACGCGCCCGACTCCGGATCCGTCACCGAGCGGTGGGCGCGCGAGTGCCGGGTGCTGCGGCTGACCCCGGCCGGCGGTCCGGCACCCCTGCCGGACGGCTCACTGGCCGCACCCCCGCCCGTCACCCCCGCCACCACCCGGCGGGCGGCACCGGGTGCCCTGCCGAAGCTGCTGCTGCGGGGACGCGGGCGCCGCTGACGCGGCGCCGGACCGCGGCGGCCGGGGTGTCCGTCACTCCGAGGTGATCTCCGGCCCGTAGTCGACGATGTCGCCCTTCTCCGGGACCTTGAGGCCGAAGTCCTTGTTCCAGTCGCTGAGCCGGAGGACCCCCGCGTCCCCGGCCCGCTGGAAGCGCAGCGGATACGGAGTGCCCTCCAGGGAGACGTCGATGGTGCCGCCGGCGCCGCCACCGGCGGCCACCCGTATCGCGCGGACGCCGCCGACCTCCGTGCGCTCGCCCTTGGACCGGTCGCCGTGGAGCACGAGCAGGCCGTCGAGCAGCACGCCCATATCGGTGAACCCGCTGAACTGCTTGTACGCGGGATCGGTCGTGGGCACCTTGACGTACTTGTCATCGAGTTTGCCGGCCGCCTCGGCGTCCGCCTTGCTCGGCTCTCCCTGCTGGTCCTTCCAGAACGCCGCGTCGGCCTTGAGATAGAGGTCCTTCTCGACCCGCAGCAGCTCGAAGGTGCTGGAGCCGGTGGTGACCCGGCCGCTGCCGCCGTCCTCCTTGAGCCGCATGTCGAGTTCGTAGGTCCGGCCCTTGCTGACGACGTTGCCGGACAACCGGACGGCGTCGGCCGCGTCCGCGGCCTTCACGGCCCGCTTCTCGATCTTCTTGGCGGACAGCTTGCCGATCCCGTTCGTTCCCGCGTCCGGATCCTTCTGCTCCGCCGAGCATCCCGCGAGGGCGGCGGTGAGCCCCAGCAGCACCGCCGCCGCGGACGCCGCGTAGCGTGTGCGGGAAGCGGCGGCGGGGGTCCGGAGATGTGCGGTCACGTCGGTTGTGCCTCCTGAGTGCGGGGGGAACTCGACGGCAGCGTACCGGTGCTGTCCAGGCCCCCGGCGGGCCCGCGGGGGGCCCGCGCCACCCCGGCGGGCGGGACCGGGGCACGTTAGCCTGAACCCTGTCATCGGCCCGTTTTTCCCGGCAAAGGAGACCCGCGACATGGCGTCAGGCACCCCCCGGGTGTTCGTCTCCCACCTCGCGGGAGTCCCGGTGTTCGATCCCAACGGCGACCAGGTGGGGCGGGTCCGGGACCTCGTGGCGATGCTGCGCGTGGGCAACCGGCCGCCGAGGCTGGTCGGCCTGGTCGTGGAAGTGGTCAGCCGGCGGCGCATCTTCGTCCCCATGACCCGGGTGACCGGCGTGGAGTCGGGGCAGGTGATCACCACCGGTGTGGTGAACATGCGCCGCTTCGAGCAGCGGGCCACCGAGACCCTGGTGCTCGGCGAACTGCTCGACCGGCGCGTACGCCTGGTGGAGGGCGGTGAGGAGGTGACGGTGCTCGACGTGGGCATCATCCAGCTCCCGGCCCGCCGCGACTGGGAGATCGACAAGGTCTTCGTCCGGCGCGGCAAGGGCGGCGCCCTGCGGCGCCGCGGCGAGACGCTGACCGTCGACTGGTCGGCCGTCACCGGCTTCTCCCTGGAGGAACACGGCCAGGGCGCCGCCAACCTGCTCGCCACCTTCGAACAGCTGCGCCCGGCCGACCTGGCCAACGTGCTCCACCACCTCTCCGCCAAGCGCCGCGTGGAGGTCGCCTCGGCCCTCGACGACGACCGGCTCGCCGACATCCTGGAGGAACTCCCGGAGGACGACCGGGTGGAGATCATGGGCAAGCTCAAGGAGGAGCGTGCCGCGGACGTGCTGGAGGCGATGGACCCGGACGACGCGGCCGACCTGCTCTCCGAACTGCCCGAGCGGGACAAGGACCGGCTGCTCGCGCTGATGCAGCCGCAGGAGGCCGCCGGCGTCCTGCGGCTGATGTCGTACGAGGAGCGCACGGCCGGCGGTCTGATGACCACCGACCCGATCGTGCTGCGCCCGGACGCGACGGTCGCCCACGCGCTCGCCCGGGTCCGCAACAGCGACCTCTCCCCCGCGCTGGCCGCCCAGGTGTACGTCACCCGGCCGCCGGACGAGACCCCCACCGGCAAGTTCCTCGGCACCGTGCACTTCCAGCGGCTGCTGCGCGACCCGCCGTTCACCCTCGTCGGCTCCATCGTCGACAAGGACCTGCAGCCACTGCGCCCCGAGACACCGCTGCCCGAGGTCACCAGCTATCTCGCCACCTACAACCTGGTCGCGGCCGCGGTCGTCGACGAGAGCGGCTCCCTGCTGGGCGCCGTGACCGTCGACGACGTCCTGGACCACCTGCTGCCCGAGGACTGGCGGGAGACGGAGTACCACGGGCCGGTCGGTGTCGAGAACCTGCCGGGAGGCAGTCGATGAGCACGACCGAACGCACCCGTCTCGACCAGCCGCGGGCCCCCCGCCGCAGCCTGATGCCCGAGTACGACCCGGAAGCCTTCGGCCGGGTCTCCGAGAAGATCGCCCGGTTCCTCGGCACCGGGCGGTTCATCGTGTGGATGACGGTCGTCATCGTGGTGTGGCTGCTGTGGAACACCTTCGGCCCGCCGGCCCTGCGCTTCGACGAGTACCCGTTCATCTTCCTGACCCTGATGCTCTCCCTGCAGGCGTCCTACGCCGCGCCGCTGATCCTGCTGGCGCAGAACCGGCAGGACGACCGGGACCGGGTCAATCTCGAACAGGACCGCAAGCAGAACGAGCGCAGCATCGCGGACACCGAGTACCTGACCCGGGAGATCGCCGCCCTGCGGATGGGCCTCGGCGAGGTCGCCACCCGCGACTGGATCCGCTCCGAGTTCCAGGACCTGCTCAAGGAGCTGGAGGGCCGCGCGGCGGTCGGCGAACGCTCCCCGGAGCGCTGACCGCGACCGGGCGCGCCCGCGGCGCCCGCGCGGCCCGGCTCGGCACCCGCGGCCCGGCGCCCCCGGCCCGGCCCGACCCGGCCCGGCCGGGCTCCGGGGACTGTGACGCACCTCCCGGACCGGCCGTCCGCACAGCCGCGCGAGCGCCGTACCATCGACGGTATGGCTACCGACACTCCCCCCGTCTCCACGCCCTCCGAGGAGGCGGTGCGCGCCGCCCTCGCGACGGTCAACGACCCGGAGATCCACCGCCCCATCACCGAACTCGGGATGGTCAAATCGGTGGACATCGCCGCCGGCGGCTCCGTCGCGGTCGGCGTGTATCTGACGGTGTCCGGCTGCCCGCTGCGCGACACGATCACGCGCGAGGTCACCGAGGCGGTCTCCGCCGTCGACGGCGTCACCTCCGTGAGCGTCGAGCTGGACGTGATGAGCGACGAGCAGCGCCGGGAGCTGGCCGCCGCGCTGCGGGACGGCAAGGCCGAGCGCGAGGTGCCCTTCGCCAAGCCCGGCTCGCTCACCCGCGTCTACGCGGTGGCCTCCGGCAAGGGCGGCGTCGGCAAGTCCTCGGTGACGGTCAACCTCGCCGCGGCGATGGCCGCCGACGGTCTGAAGGTCGGCGTCGTCGACGCCGACATCTACGGCCACTCGGTGCCCCGCATGCTCGGCACGGAGGCCCGGCCGACCCAGGTCGAGGACATGATCATGCCGCCCTCGGCGCACGGTGTGAAGGTCATCTCCATTGGCATGTTCACCCCCGGCAACGCCCCCGTGGTGTGGCGCGGCCCGATGCTGCACCGGGCGCTCCAGCAGTTCCTCGCGGACGTCTTCTGGGGCGACCTCGACGTGCTGCTGCTCGACCTGCCGCCGGGCACGGGCGACATCGCCATCTCCGTGGCCCAGCTGGTCCCCGGTGCCGAGATCCTGGTGGTCACCACGCCTCAGCAGGCCGCGGCCGAGGTCGCCGAGCGGGCCGGTTCCATCGCCGTGCAGACCCATCAGAAGATCGTCGGTGTGGTCGAGAACATGTCGGGCATGCCCTGCCCGCACTGCGACGAGATGGTGGACGTCTTCGGCAGCGGCGGCGGCGAGCGCGTCGCCGAGGGGCTGACCCGGACCACCGGGGCGAACGTCCCGGTGCTCGGCGCCATCCCGATCGACGTCCGGCTGCGCGAGGGCGGCGACGAGGGCCGGCCGATCGTGCTCACCGATCCCGAGTCCCCGGCGGGCAGCGCCCTGCGCGCGATCGCGGGCAAGCTCGGCGGCCGCAAGCGCGGGCTGTCGGGGATGGCCCTGGGGATCACCCCCCGCAACAAGTTCTGAACGTCGTGAGCGGCAGGGCCCGGGACACCCGGAGCCCGGCGGTGCCCCACCGGGTGCCTCCGCGCCGCGGGCCCCCGGACACCCCCCCCCGGAAGGGGCGGTGGAACGGGGCCCGCGGCCGTTCTCCGCTCAGTCGGCGTATCCGGCGATGTCCTTGATCACCGAGAAGCCCAGCCCGTACGGGCTCATACCGCGCCCGTACGCGCCGAGGAGCACACCGCCCGGCGCCTCCCCCGCCAGCACCCAGCCGTACTCGGACTCGCGGTGCCGGAAGGGCGTCGGCACCCCGTCGACCGGCAGCGACAGCACCGACCACGCCGGGCCGTCCAGGTCGTCGGCCAGCTCCCAGGCGATCACCGTCTGCTGCTCCAGCCAGTCCTCGCGGAGCGAACGCTCCATCTGGTTCGGCCAGGTGCGGGAGAGCAGCCCGGAGCCCGCGAGCCAGGCGGCCGAGGAGACGGAGGTGGCCTCCAGGGTGCCGGTGCCGTCGGCGCTGCTGCGCACGGGGCGGTCGGCCACCGTGACGACAATCACGAAGCGCTGGTCCCGCTCCTCGGGCTCCGCCCGGTACGAGGGGGCCTCACCGTGCCCGGTGGAGCCGTGCTCGACGGTGCCGTCGGCGGCGACTCCCACGCCCGTCAGCCAGCGGGGGCCGGTGAACGCCTCGTCGAGGCCGTACCAGGGGAAGTCGGCCCGCAGATATCCGTCCGCCGAGCGGGGATCCAGGACCCTGCGGGCCCCGCCCCCGGCCGTCCCGTCGCCCACCCTGGGCCCGTCCAGCGCTCCTTGCGCCCCTGCCCGGCTCGTCGTCTCCATCTGCGTGGTCCTCCTCATTGCCCCGTTGCCGAAGGGCGAACCGCCGAGCGGGCGGGCTGACCCCGGACACAGGGAGGATAACCACACTGGTCGTTTCGTTCGGACATATGGCTGGTTCAGGTGGCATCCACATCGAAGGGCGGGCGCTCGCCCGGCTCCAGCCGGTCCCGCTTGCGCAGCAGGTCGGAGCCGCCGCCCGCGCTCCCCGTACCGCCCGGGGACTTCTCCAGGGACAGCGGGGAACCACTCGGGGAGCCGCCGCCGGACGCGTCGCCGTCCCGGCCGTTGACGGCGTCCGCCACCTCGTTCATCTCCTTGCGGAGGTCGAGGCTGCTGCGGATCTCCTTGATCCCGAGCTCGTCGTTCTCCAGGAGCTGTTTGCGGACGAAGTTCTTCGGGTTCAGATCCTCGAATTCGAAGTCCTTGAACTCCGGGCCCAGTTCGGAGCGGATGTCCGCCTTGGCGTTCTCCGAGAAGTCCCGGATCTTCCGGATGACGCGCGAGGTGTCCTGGATCACCTTGGGCAGCTTCTCCGGGCCGAAGACGAGCACCGCGAGAACCACGAGAGCCATGAGCTCCAGTGCGCTTATGTCGTTGAACACCGTCAGCTCCTTGGGACGTCCGCGGCCCGCCTGCCGGGGTCTCCGCCGCCGTGGGCCGATGGGGGGACGGGTCTGGGCCCCGTCCACGGTACCCGGCGGGGCGGGGTGGACGGTACCGCCGGGGGAACGGCGGGGTGAAGCACGGGAGTACGGGCGGGGGCGGCTTCCGGCACCGCCCGGCCGCGCGGTACGGACCGGCCGGCGGAGGCCGCCGGGACCGGTCCGTCCCTCCGCACCGCCGTGCGGCCGCCCGTCACTCGTCGTCGCTCGCCGATCCCAGGGTCAGCCGCAGCGTACGCTCCCGGCCGTCCCGTTCCAGGGTCAGCTCCAGCCGGTCGCCGGGCCGGTGCGCGCGGATCTTCACAATCAGTTCCTCGCCGTTGTGCACCCGGGCGCCGTTCACCGCGGTGATGACGTCGCCGGACCGGATGCCCGCCTTGTCACCCGGTCCGTCCGGCGTGACCGCCGGGCGGTCGCCGTCGTCCACCCCGACCCGGGCCCCGTCGCCCGTGAAGCGCATGTCGAGAGTGACCCCTATCACGGGGTGGGTGGCCCGGCCGGTGTTGATCAGTTCCTCGGCGACCCGCTTGCCCTGGTTGACCGGGATGGCGAAGCCGAGGCCGATGCTGCCGCCCTGGCTGGCGCCGAGCCCCGTCTCCTCGTCGGCGGCACGGATCGCGCTGTTGATGCCGATGACCCGGCCCCGCATGTCCATCAGCGGACCACCCGAGTTACCGGGGTTGATGGGCGCGTCGGTCTGGATCGCGTCCACGTAGCTGACATCGCTGCCCCCGTCCTTGCCGCCTCCCGCGGTGATCGGGCGTTCCTTGGCGCTGATGATGCCGGAGGTGACGGTGCCCGCCAGGTCGTACGGGGCCCCGATGGCGACGACCGGGTCGCCGACGCGCACCGAGTCGGAGTTGCCGAGTCGCAGCGGATGCAGCCCCCGCACGCCGGAGACCCTGACGACCGCGAGGTCGTAGCCGCTGTCGCGGCCGACGATCTCGGCCTCGGCCGTCGCGCCGCCACTGAACGTCACCGAGATGTCGCCTCCCGACGCGGCGGCCTCCACGACGTGATTGTTGGTCAGGATGTGGCCGCGCCGGTCGAGGACGAAGCCGGTGCCCGTCCCCTCCTTGCCGCCGCCCTTGACATGGAAGGTGACCACGCCGGGCAGCGCGGCCTCGGCGACGCCCGCAACGCTGCCGGGGTCGCGGGGGCGGTCCTCCGCTGGCGCCTGTGGCAGCGCGACGTCGACCACACCGCCGTTGCGCTCGACGTACGCGCCGACGCCGCCGCCGATGCCGCCCGCCACCAGGGTCAGCAGCAGCGCACCGGTCAGCAGGGCCCCCCGGGAGGGACCCCGGCGGCGCGCGGCCGGGGGCGGCAGGTCCGGGGCCGGGAAGGCCCCGGTGACCGGAGCGGCGGGAGCGGCCCAGGGGTCGTACCGCTCCCAGTGCCCGCCGGCTCCGGGGACGGACGTTCCCCCCGCGGCGGACGGCGCCCCGGGAGCCGGACCGGCGGGATCGGGCACGGCTCCGGTGCCCGGCACTGCGTTACCGGGCGATACGGGGGCGGCGGGAGAGGGGGCCGCGGGCCCGGTCCCGGCGGCGGGCCCGGAACCCCCGGCCGCCGCCGGGACCGCCGGGGCACAACCGGCCGGCCCGGGCGCGTCCGGCACGGCGCCGGCACCCGGTTCCGCGGCCGTGGCCGGGGCGGAGGCCGGGGCGGAAGCGGACACGGGCCCGCCGGCGGCCGGCGGGGACTCGCCCGGGGCCGCACCGGCGGCCGGGCCGGCCGGTGCGGCGGGCTCCCCGCCGCGGCCCGGCCCGGTGGGCTGGGGCACCTGTGGTCCTTGCGGGGGTGCGGCGGCGGCCGGTGCGGGCGGCGGCACCGGGACGCGGGTCCCCGGAGGCCGGGCCGTGCCCTCGGCCGGGGGCACCGCCGGGCGCTGGACCGGCGGCGCGGGAGCCCAGGGGCCGGGGGTGCCGTAGGGCGGAGTGCCGTACGGATCGGCCGGGTGCCGCGGCACGCCCGCGGTGTGTTCCGCACCGGGGCCGGGCGGGACCGGCACCGGCGGCGGCCCGGACCGTCCCTCCCCGGGCGCCGGGGCACCGGACGGGGAGACGGGCTCCTCGCGCCCGGCCCCCGGCATCGGCGTCACCGGACGAGCGGACGGCGCCGGTGGAGCGGACGGCGCCGGTGGAGCGGACGGCGCCGGTGGAGCGGGGTCCGGGCTGCTGCCGCCGGGAACGGACGGGGGGAAGCCCGCGGCGGGACGGTCGCCCGCGCCCGCCGCGGAGGCGCCGGAGCCCGGGCGTTGCGGGCCCGCCGCGTCCGGCGGTGCGGCGGCGGTTCCGGCCGGCCCGGGGGACGCCCCACCGGGGGAGGCCGGGGGGCCGGCCGGGTTGTCCGGAGCCGGGCGGCCGGCAGCCGGGGCTGCGGGGGCCGGTGCCGGGTCGGGGGCGGTGCCGCCCCGCGGGCGGCTCCACCAGTGCGGCTTGGGGCCGGTGGCCTTGCCCTGGTTCATGTTCTCCCCACAGTCCGCCCGCGGCACGGGCCTGCCCGCGGTCCACCGTGCGATTCAACCAGGTTCGCGCGCCGGCCCGCAGGGGCCGGTTCCGGCCGGTCCGGCAGCGGCCCGCTCAGCGGGCGGCGGGAGGAAGGAACGCGGTGGCCGTGGTGGTGCCCGCGAGCGGCGACAGCCGGTTCCCGGAGCCGGGGGTCCGCGCCGGCGCGGAGGGCGCGGTGAGCGTCGTGGGGGACGGGGAGAGCGCTGAGCCCCCGAGCCCGGAGCCGGGGAGTCCCTCGCTCAGCCGGGCGTTCATGAGGTGGCGTATGAGCGGTGAGAGCGCGGCGTCGGCCGGCAGCAGCGGAGCGGCCCGGCCCGGCAGCGGTTCGGGGTGGGCGGTCGCGGTGGGTGTCGGCGAGCCGGCCGGAGCGCCGGACTCCGGGAGGTCCACGCTGGTGGCGCCACCGGAGCGGACGGAGCCGTCACGCCCGGCGACGGAGACGGCCACCACCTCGGCACCGGTCCCCCCGCTGCCGGCCCGGCCGGCCGGGCCCGCCGTGTCGGCGTGGCCCCGCTGGCCGTCCACCGCCGCTTCCAGCGGCAGGGTGCCGCCGAGCGCGAACGCGGCCAGCGACACCGCTCCCGCGGCGGCGAAGGCGAAACGGCGGCTGCGCTGGGGATGCCCCTGGCGCAGGCCGGGCGCGGCCACGGAGACGGAGGGCGCGGGACGGCGGCCGAACTCGTGGACCCGGAAACCGCTTCTCCGGGGGTCGCCGGCCCCGGCCGCGGTGGCCTCGGCCTCATCTCCGCCGCTGAACCAGTCGGGCGGGGCGGAGCGGGCAGGACGGGAGCCGCTCCCGCCGAGGGCGGACAGCGGACCGCCGAACGGGCCGTCCGGGCCCTCGGGCGATCCGTCTCCCGCGGGGAGGCTCTGCAGGCGCGCGAGCAGCCCCGCCGACGGCGGCGGGGGCGCCGCCTCGGCGAAGACGTTCTTCAGCCGCCGCTGGGCGTCGGCCTCGGCCCGGCACCTGCAGCAGGTGGCGAGATGGGCGAGCACCCGCTCGCGCATGTCGTGGCCGAGCTCCCCGTCCACCAGCGCGGCGAGACGGTCGCCCAGATGCTGCTCGGCGGGGCTCTCGCCGCCCGATCCGGTCACGCCGTCCCGACCTCTCCTCCGAGTCCTCCCTGTCCCGGGAGCGCGGTGGCGAAGGCGCGCTGCTGCTCGGCACGGGCCGCGGGCGACCGGTGCTGGAGCGCCTTGCGCAGATGGGAGCGGCCGCGGTGGATGCGGCTGCGCACGGTGCCGAGCTTCACGCCGAGGGTGGCGGCGATCTCCTCGTACGACAGCCCCTCGATGTCGCACAGCACGACCGCCGCGCGGAACTCGGGGGCGAGGGTGTCCAGTGCCTGCTGCACGTCCGCGTCGAAGTGGGCGTCGTGGAAGTGCTGCTGGGGGGAGGGCTCACGGCTGGGCAGCCGCTCGGCGGCGTCGTCCGCGAGGGCGTCGAAGCGGATGCGCTGGCGGCGGCGGACCATGTCCAGGAAGAGATTGGTGGTGATCCGGTGCAGCCAGCCCTCGAAGGTGCCGGGGGTGTAGGTGGACAGCGAGCGGAAGACGCGGACGAAGACCTCCTGGGTGAGGTCCTCGGCGTCGTGCTGGTTTCCGGTCAGGCGGTAGGCGAGACGGTAGACCCGCGCGCTGTGAGTGCTGACGATCTCCTCCCAGGTGGGAGGGGTCCACGCGGGGGACTCCCCCTCACCGAACGACGCCGTCGTGGAGAAGGTCGCGGTGGCGGTGGAGTCGGCGGGACGCGGTCGGTCAGCGGTGTCGGTCACGGATTTCGGCTCACCGGAGTACCTGCGGAGGCGGCGGAGCACCCCCCGGTCACCGGCTGCAGCCGCACCTCCCCTGGTGGCTCTGGTGGTGTCCAGTGGAGCACCTACCATAGCCAGCTCGCCCGTTAGCTCCGGATAAGCATCCTTGACCCGCTTTTCGGTCACCGCTCTCCCGACCCCTTCCTTCTCCCCGCTCGGCTAACGTCCGGTCCCATCAGCGGGTTCCCAGGGGCAGCGGATACAGTCACCGTTGCGTCGACCACGGGGACAGGAGAGGGCCATTACCGGCAACCGGCAGACGAGCTGGGCGTTCGCCGATGCGTTCGTCGCCGAGGACGAGACCCTGCTCTGGGCCCGGGACCGGGCCCGCGAGGCGGGGCTCCGCTCGGTGTCGGCCGGCACCGGTGCCGCCCTGCGACTGCTCGCCGCCACGGTGGACGCGAAGGCCGTGGCGGAGATCGGCACCGGTACCGGCGTCTCCGGCATCCACCTGCTGCACGGTATGCGGCCGGACGGCGTGCTCACGACCGTGGACACCGACCCGGAGTGTCAGCAGTTCGCGCGCCAGGCCTTCCGCGCGGCCGGTTTCGCCGCCAACCGGGCCCGCTTCATCCCCGGCCGGGCCCTCGACGTCCTGCCCCGGCTCGCCGACGGCGGCTACGACCTCGTCTTCTGCGACGGCGACCGCGCGGAGTGCCTGGACTACCTCGATGAATCGTTGCGCCTGCTGCGCCCCGGCGGCCTGGTGGTCTTCGAGGGCGTGTTCGCCCACGGGCGCACCATGGACGCCTCGGCCCAGCCGCTGGAGGTGCAGCGGCTGCGCGAACTGCTGCGCACCGTCCGGGAGAGCACGACGCTGCTCTCCTCGCTGCTCCCGGTCGGCGACGGCCTGCTCTGCGCGGTCAAGCGCGGCCGGTAGCCCGCGGGCGGTGCCCCCGGACCGTCCGCCCCGCTCCTCCCCCTTCCGTCCGCCCGGCCCCGGACACCCCGCCGCCCCGGACGGGGAGCCGGTACGGGACGTACACGGCTCCCGCCGGGGCGGCGGGAGGAATGTGGTGACCGGTCTCAGCCGACGACCTTCTTCAGGGCATCGCCCAGCGCATCGGCCTCGTCGGGTGTGAGTTCGACGACGAGCCGACCGCCGCCTTCGAGCGGAACGCGCATGACGATGCCCCGCCCCTCCTTGGTCACCTCGAGCGGGCCGTCACCCGTCCGCGGCTTCATGGCCGCCATGCTCGTTCCCCTTCCTGAAACCAGCTCACAGTCAGCCGACGGCCCCTGAAAGGCAGCGTCACCGGCATCGAACAGATTGCTTCCAGGCCATTATCCCGCATCGCGGTACCCGATGAACAACATCGGTCTGCATCGCTTGCACAACGGGCGTCCGCAAATGCTGACAATTGGCCCATGCGGCTGCCATACTCCGCCCCCACTCCCCGCCCCGCTGATCCACTGCTGTGGCGCAGCCCGCATGTCCGCCGCCGCCCGTCTCCGTCATGCTGTCATCCGACCGCCCACCAGGCGTTCCCACCACCTGTCCCACCAGCCCTGACGGAGGTAGCCGGCGATGGCCGACACCGTGCTCCACGAGGTGACCGACGGACTCGCGACGATCACCCTGAATCGTCCCGATGCCATGAACTCCCTGAACACCGAGCTCAAGGAGGCCCTGCGGGACGCCCTCCGGCAGGCCGCGGCGGACCCGGCGGTACGGGCCGTGCTGCTCACCGGCCGGGGCCGGGCGTTCTGCGTCGGCCAGGACCTCAAGGAGCACATCGGCGCCCTGGCCGTCGCGCGGGAGGCCGGCGAGGGGAACGCGATGGAGACCGTGCGCAGGCACTACAACCCGATCACCGAGGCCATCGCCGGAATGCCCAAGCCCGTGGTCGCCGCGGTGAACGGTGTGGCCGCCGGGGCCGGAGCGGGCTTCGCCTTCGCCGCCGACTACCGGATCGCCGCCGCCACCGCCGCCTTCACCACGTCGTTCGCCGGCGTGGCCCTCACCGCCGACTCGGGGGTCTCCTGGACCCTGCCCCGGCTGATCGGCCACGGCCGGGCCGCCGACCTGCTGCTCTTTCCGCGCACCGTGGACGCCCACGAGGCACTGGACCTGGGCATGGTGAACCGGGTGGTCCCGGCGGACGAGCTCACCGCGGAGGCGGAGGCCGTCGCCCGGAAGCTGGCCGGGGGGCCGACCCTCGCCTATGCGGCACTCAAGGAGTCGCTCGCCTACGGGGCCACGCACTCCCTCACCGAGACGCTGGCCAAGGAGGACGAACTCCAGACCCGGGCCGGCGCCTCCCAGGACCATGCGATCGCGGTGGACGCCTTCGTGCGGAAGGAGAAGCCGCGCTTCACGGGACGGTGAGCCGTCACGCGGTGCGTCCGGGCGGAGGGGCCGGTTCTCGTCAGGCCCCGGCGCCCGCCCGGGCGCAGCACCCGGCGAGATGGTCGTTCACCAGACCGCAGGCCTGCATCAGCGCGTAGGCCGTGGTGGGCCCGACGAAGCGGAAGCCGCGCTTCTTGAGCTCCTTCGCCAGCGCCGCGGACGCCTCGGTGACGGCCGGTACGTCCGCGAGGGTGCGCGGGGGCGGGCCCGGGGCCGGCGCGTACGACCAGATCAGCTCGGTGAGCCCGCCCTTCGGCCAGCGCTCGGCGACCCGGGCGTTGGCCACCGTCGCCTCGACCTTGGCGCGGTTGCGGATGATCCGGGTGTCGCCGAGCAGCCGTTCCACGTCCTCCGCGGTGAAGGCGGCGACGGCGGGGATCGAGAAGCCCCGGAACGCGGCGCGGAAGCCCTCCCGGCGGCGGAGGATCGTGAGCCAGGACAGCCCGGACTGGAACGCCTCCAGGCAGAGCCGCTCGAAGAGGGCGTCGTCGCCGCGGACCGGGCGGCCCCACTCCGTGTCGTGGTAGGCCACGTACTCCTCGGCGGAGAGGCCCCAGGGGCAGCGGAGCAGGCCGTCCGGACCGGGAAGCGGCGCACCCGCCGGCACGGGCTCGGCGGCCGGGCCGGTCACGCGGGCCGCCCGCCGCCGGGCGCCGGGCGGGTGCCGGAGTCCGTGGTGCCGCCGGCGGCGGCCGCGCCGTCCGGGTCTCCGGCGCCGTCGCCGTCCGGGGCCCGGTCACGGCCGGCCGGGGCGGTGTCCCCGGGCGCCGCGGAGGACGGGGCCGGGGGCGCGGCCGGATCTCCGGAGGGCCCGGACGGCGCGGCGTCGTCCGGACCGCGGAGCGGCGTGCCGCCGTTCGCCTGCTCCCCCTCCGTGCCCTCGCGGAAGAGGTCCGGGGCGCCGAACGCCGCCGCCCGGGCCCCCGCCAGCGCGGTCTCCAGTTCGGCGATCCGGGCGTCCCGCTCGGCCAGTTCCGCCCCGAGCCGGCCGAGCACGTCGTCGACGTCGGTCATCCGGTAGCCGCGCACGGCCACCGGGAAGCGCACCGCCTCGACGTCGGCGCGGCCGACGGGGCGCGAGAGGGGCAGCGGATCGGCGAGCCGGTCCGGCTCGGCGTCCGGCAGCGCCGCGCCGTCGTCGCCGACCACGGCGAGGGCGACCGCCGCGACCACCACGACCAGCGCGATGAGCAAGAACCAGAACACGACCGTCTCCCCGGATGCGTCGGCAGGGTCTGAGGGGACGATGGTGCCACGCTCCGCCGCGCGCGCGGCAACCGGCCGGGCGCCGGGCACGCTCCGGCGGACGGCCGGCAGGGGCTAGGGTCGGTCACCGGTCCGTACGGAGAGCCGGACGGACCGGTCGGACACCGGCCCGCGCCCGGCGGGCGGTCCCGCCGCCCACCGGGCGGCCGGAGGAGGTTACGTGGTGCTGCGGCTGGGGAAGCGCGAGTTCGGCGAGCGGGAGCCGGTGGTCATGGCCATCGTCAACCGCACCCCGGACTCCTTCTACGACCAGGGTTCCACCTTCCGGGACGAACCCGCCCTCGCCCGCGTCGAACAGGCGATCGCCGAGGGGGCCGCGATCGTCGACATAGGCGGTGTCAAGGCCGGCCCCGGCGAGGAGGTCACGGCCGAGGAGGAGGCGCGGCGCACGGTCGGTTTCGTTGCGGAGGTCCGGCGGCGCCATCCGGAGGTGGTGATCAGCGTCGACACCTGGCGGCACGAGGTCGCGGAGGCGGTCTGCGAGGCGGGCGCCGATCTGCTCAACGACGCGTGGGGCGGTGTCGATCCGCAGCTCGCCGCGGTCGCGGCCCGCTACGGGGCGGGCCTGGTCTGCACCCACGCGGGGGGCGCGGAGCCGCGCACCCGCCCGCACCGGGTGGCGTACGAGGACGTGATGGCCGACATCCTCCGGGTCACCCTGGGCCTCGCCGAACGGGCGGTGGAGCAGGGCGTCCGCCGCGACGGCATCCTCATCGACCCGGGCCACGACTTCGGGAAGAACACCCGGCACTCGCTGGAGGCCACCCGCCGGCTCGGCGAGATGACGGCCACGGGCTGGCCGGTGCTGGTCTCCCTGTCGAACAAGGACTTCGTCGGGGAGACCCTCGACCGGCCGGTCAAGCAGCGGCTGACGGGCACGCTCGCGACGACGGCGGTCTCGGCCTGGCTGGGGGCCCGGGTCTACCGGGTGCACGAGGTGGCGGAGACCCGGCAGGTGCTCGACATGGTCGCCTCCATCGCGGGCCACCGCCCGCCGGCCGTGGCCCGCCGCGGACTGGCCTGAGCGGGGTGCCCGGCCCCGGGCCGGCCGCCCGGCCACGGGGGGGACGCGGTGGGGTGCCGGGGTGCCGGGGTGTCGCGGGTCCGGCGGGACCAGTGGGAAGGGGCAGGGGGCCGGGGGCCGGAGGGGCCGGCCCTCAGGCCTGCCCGGTCTCCTTGCTGACCAGGCTCACGGCCTCGTCCACGTCGTCCGTCAGATGGAAGAGGTCCAGATCGTGCGGCGCCGCCTTGCCGGTGCCGATCAGGGTGTTCTCCACCCAGTCCACCAGGCCCTTCCAGTACGACGTGCCGAAGAGGACGATGGGGAAGCGGGTGACCTTGCGGGTCTGCACGAGCGTGAGCGCCTCGAACAGCTCGTCGAGCGTGCCCAGTCCGCCCGGGAGCACCACGAACCCGCGCGCGTACTTCACGAACATCGTCTTGCGGACGAAGAAGTAGCGGAAGTTCACGCCGATGTCGACGTAGTTGTTCATCCCCTGCTCGAAGGGGAGCTCGATGCCGAGGCCGACCGAGATGCCGCTCGCCTCGTACGCGCCCTTGTTGGCCGCCTCCATCGTGCCGGGGCCGCCGCCGGTGATCACCGCGAAGCCGGCCTCGGCCAGGGCCCGGCCGATCCTCACCCCGTTCTCGTACTCCGCCGAGCCGACCGGCGTGCGGGCCGAGCCGAAGACGCTGATGGCCGGGCCGAGTTCGGCGAGCGTGCCGAAACCCTCGACGAACTCCGACTGGATGCGCATTACCCGCCACGGGTCCTGGTGCACCCATTCGACGGGCCCCGGCTGCGTGTCCAGCAGCCGCTGGTCGGTGGTGGTCCGCTGAACCTGGCCGCGCCGCCGCGTCACCGGCCCCAGGTGCTGCTCCCGGCCGACTCCTTCCCGGGCCTCTCCCTCGGCACTGGTCACGGGCCGCTCCTTCCGAAACACCGCCTCCCGCGTCGTCCGGCGACGGGAGGATCTTCGCCGATCAGCGTATGCCCCCGAAGGTTGCGGGCAAGGCACATCAGGCTGTCAGCCAGGCGCACAGCCGTTCCTCGCAGTGGTTGACCTGCGAGGCGAGCACGCGTTCATCCCGCTTGTGCGCCAGCAGCGGCTCGCCCGGACCGTAGTTGACGGCGGGAACGCCCAGCGCCGTGAAGCGGGAGACGTCGGTCCAGCCGAACTTGGGCAGCGCCCGGCCGCCGACCGCCGCCATGAAGGCCGCCGCGGCGGGGTGGGAGAGGCCGGGCAGGGCGCCGCCGGTGTGGTCGTCGATCACGAACTCGGCCACACCGCAGTCCGCGAACACCTCCCGGACGTGCTGCTCCGCCTCCTGCTCGGTGCGGTCCGGCGCGTAGCGGAAGTTGACGGTGACCGTGCAGGCGTCCGGGATGACGTTCGTGGCCACCCCGCCCTCGATGCCCACGGCGTTCAGCCCCTCGCGGTACTCCAGCCCGTCGATGACCACCCGGCGCGGCTCGTACGAGGCCAGCCGGGCCAGGACCGGCGAGGCCGCGTGGATCGCGTTGGAGCCCATCCAGGCACGGGCCGAGTGCGCCCGCTCCCCGGTGGTGCGCAGATGGACCCGGAGCGTGCCCTGGCAGCCGCCCTCGACCTGCCCGTCCGTGGGTTCCAGCAGGACCGCGAAGTCCCCCTCCAGCCAGTCCGGATGGGCCGCGGCGACATGGCCCAGGCCGTTCAGCTCGGCGGCGACCTCCTCGTTGTCGTAGAAGACGAAGGTCAGATCGCGGTTGGGCGCCGGCACCGTGGCGGCGACGCGCAGTTGCACGGCGAGGCCGGACTTCATGTCGCAGGTCCCGCAGCCCCAGAGGTAGCCGTCCCCGTCCAGCCGGGAGGGCACGTTGCCCGCGATGGGCACGGTGTCGAGGTGGCCGGCGAGCACCACCCGCTCGGGGCGCCCCAGCCGCGTGCGGGCGACGACGTTGTTGCCGTGGCGGTCCACGGTGAGGTGCGGCAGGGCGCGCAGCGCCGTCTCGACCGCGTCGGCCAGCGGTTTCTCCCCGCCGCTGACGGACGGGATGTCCACGAGGGCGGCGGTGAGGGCGGCGGCGTCCAGCGACAGATCGAGCACGTGTGGGTCCATGACGGCGACCCTAACGCGTCGGCCGGGGCCGCTCCTCCGGCCGCCCGGACGCCGTCCTTCCGGGCACACGCCCCGGCCCCTCCGGCTGCCCGGTACCGTGTGCGGCGTGTCGAGCCGAACCGCTTCCGTCCGCCGCCGGCGCCTTCTGCGCGCGCTCGTGGCGTGCACCGTGCTGCTGGCCCTGGCCGGATATCTGGCGGTGCGCCTCCAGACCTCCGGACCGGGTTCCCCGCGCTGCGTCGTCAGAGCCGCGGGGCAGGACGGCGACCGTTACGAACTCGAGCCCCAGCAGGCGGTGAACGCCGCCACCATCGCGGCCGTGGGATCGGCCCGGCGGCTGCCCGAGCGGGCGGTCACCATCGCGCTGGCGACCGCGATGCAGGAGTCCGCACTGCGCAACATCCGCTACGGCGACCGGGATTCCCTCGGCCTCTTCCAGCAGCGGCCCACCCAGGGCTGGGGCACCCCCGAGCAGATCATGGACCCGGTCTACTCGGCCGGCGCGTTCTACGACCATCTGGTGAAGGTCCCCGGCTACTCCCGGCTGCCGCTGACCGTGGCCGCCCAGCAGGTGCAGCGCAGCGGGTTCCCGCAGGCGTACGCCAAGCACGAGCCGGACGCCGCGCTGCTCACCTCGGCGCTCACCGGCCGCGCGGAGGCGTCGCTGAGCTGCGCTCCGGGCGCGCAGGAGCAGCCGGGCGACCCGGTCCGGGTGCGGGAGAAGCTGCGGCGCGACTTCGGCAAGGACGTACTGGCGGGGGCCGCCGACCGGGTCGGCGGGGCCGGGAAGAGCGGTTCGCCGGGTCCGGTGGTGAGCGTTCCGGTGCCGGCGGACGCGGCCGCCGGCGGCCCGGAGCGGCGCGGCTGGGAACTGGCCCACTGGGCGGTGGCCCACTCCCGGGAGCTGCGGATCGCCCAGGTCTCCTACGCGGGCCGGGTGTGGAGCGCCTCGAACTCCGGCAACGACTGGCGCCCGCCGGCGCCCGGCTTCTCGGCGGCGGACCGGGAGCGGGCCGCGGCGGCCGTCGTCATCACCACCGTTCAGTAGTACGGCGGTTCACCTCCCCGAGGGAGCCGGCCGCCGCGCGTCCGGGGGTGCGCCGACGGTGGCCGGCCGGGCCCGGAGTCGCCCCCGGCACGGTCCCTTCCCCCGCCCGACCAGGGAGTCGACGGTTCCGCGCGCCGGGGGCGGGAGCCCCGCGACCGTTCCGCGGCTGTTCCGCGACGGTCCCGGGGCCGCTGCGCATTGCCAATCTTTTACTCCGGCACGCCGCAACCTTCCCGCTCCTCGCGCGGTAGTCACTGCGTCCGCCCGGCGGACGCAACTCCCCTGGAATCATCAGCTTTCCCCGCCAAAGGAGCACCATGTCCCTCCCCCTCACGCGTCGGATCGCACGGGCCGCGCTGCTGGTCGCAGCGGGCGCGGCTCCCCTCGTCGGCGCGGCCGGCCCGGCCCAGGCCACCGGCCAGCCGGAGTCCACCGGCCTCGGCGGGGTGAGCAACCTCGACACCGCCACCCTCGGGGAAGCCCTCGACAGCACCGCGCGGCAGGCCGGGGCCGGGGCCGCCGAGAACGGTGCGGGCACCGTGGAGAGCGCGCTCCCGGCCGCCGGCGAACTGCTCGGCTCCGCCACCCGCACCGGTGCCCCGGCCGCGGAGAAGACCGTCGCCGGCGCCCCGGGGGCCGCCGGCACCCTCGCCGAGGACACGGCCGGGGCCCGCCCCGGAGGTCTGCGGGTGCAGGAGTTCGCGGAGGGGCTCGCCGACTCGCAGGGCCTGTCGGGAGTGCCCGGGAACCTCCCGGTGACCGAGGAGATCGGGGCGCCCGCCGCCCCGAACGTGGCCTACAACGTCTCCGAGGTCAACGAGGCCGCCGGTGCCCTGACGGCGAACGGCCCGCTGCAGCTGGGCGGCTGACCGGGGCCGGCCGCTCCGCGGCGGAGCGGCCGGCCGCGGTCCACGCACCGTGAGCGGTACGGCCGGGAACGCCCGGCCGGGGATGCCCCGGCCGGGCGTTCCGGCGTTCCGGTCCCGGGCGTACCGGCCGGTCAGCCGCGCAGACGTTCCACCGCGGCCGCGACGCGCTCGTCGCTCGCCGTCAGCGCCACCCGGACGAAGCGTTCGCCAGCCGGGCCGTAGAAGTCGCCCGGGGCCACCAGGATGCCCCGCTTGGCGAGGTCGGCCACGGTGTCCCAGCAGGGCTCGTCCCGGGTGGACCACAGGTAGAGGCTGGCCTCGCTGTGCTCGATCCGGAAACCGGCCACCTCCAGCGCACCGCGCAGAGCCGTGCGCCGCGCCCGGTACCGGGCGCGCTGCTCCGCCACGTGCGCGTCGTCGCCGAGGGCCGCGACCGTCGCCGCCTGGACCGGGGCGGGCACCATCATCCCGCCGTGCTTGCGGATCTTCAGCAGCTCCCCGAGCACCGCGGCGTCCCCGGCGATGAACGCCGCCCGGTATCCGGCGAGGTTGGAGCGCTTGGAGAGGGAGTGCACCGCGACGACGCCGTCGAAGCTGCCGCCGCACACGTCCGGGTGCAGCACGGAGACCGGGTCGGCCTCCCAGCCCAGCTCCAGGTAGCACTCATCGCTGACGACCAGCACGCCGTGCTCCCGCGCCCAGGCCACGGCGGTGCGCAGCTCGTCCCGGGAGAGGACCCGGCCGGTCGGATTCGACGGGGAGTTGAGCCACAGGATCCGCAGACCCTCCGGCGCGACCTCCGCCGGCTCGTCGTAGACGACGGGCTCGGCGCGCGCGAGCCGCGCCCCGGCCTCGTACGTGGGATAGGCCAGCCGCGGGAAGGCGACCCCGTCACCCGGGCCGAGGCCGAGCTGGGTGGGCAGCCAGGCCACCAGTTCCTTCGAGCCGACGACCGGCAGGACGTTCGTGTGCTCCACGCCCCGCGCGCCGAGCCGCCGTTCGACCCAGCCCGCCAGGGCGTCGCGGAGCTCGGCGGTGCCCCACACGGTCGGATAGCCGGGGCTGTCCGCCGCGGCGGTGAGCGCTGCGCGGATCACCTCGGGGACGGGGTCCACGGGGGTGCCGACCGACAGGTCCACCAGACCGCCGGGGTGTGCGGCGGCGGTGGCTCGGTACGGTTCGAGGCGGTCCCAGGGAAAGACGGGAAGCCGGTCGGAGACTCCGGGCACGGTGCTCACTTCTCTCGGGCGTTCGGGGCGGCCGGGCGGCGGCCCGGGCGCGCCTCCGGAACGGGGCGGCGGCCGCCTGCCCGAAGACCGCGGTCCCGTACGGCGGGGTGCCGTACGGGACCGGGACGGGCGCTGTCCGGCTCCGCCGGCTACTGGTTCTGCGGCGGGAGCGCGGCGATGAGCGGGTGGTCACGCTCGATCAGGCCGAGCTTGGAGGCACCGCCGGGCGAGCCGAGCTCGTCGAAGAACTCGACGTTCGCCTTGTAGTAGTCCTTCCACTCCTCCGGGGTGTCGTCCTCGTAGAAGATCGCCTCGACCGGGCAGACCGGCTCGCAGGCGCCGCAGTCGACGCACTCGTCGGGGTGGATGTACAAGGACCGGGAGCCCTCGTAAATGCAGTCGACGGGGCACTCCTCGATGCACGCCTTGTCCTTGACGTCGACACAAGGCTGCGCGATGACGTAGGTCACGCTGTCGTTCCTCCTCGGTAGGGCGGGCGGAGCGGTTGTCGTCTCCGCCGCATGGCGCGCGGGAGCGCGGCGTCGTCGATGCCCGCAACTAGTATCTCCGTTCCGGGGCACCAGTCGAACAGGAGGGGCGGGCACAGCAGTGGATTTCACCACCGGCGGACGCCTCACGGTCCGGATCACCGCCGCTGACGTGGGCAAAAGGGTATCGGTGCGGCGGTGGAGCGAGCCGGGGGCGCCGGGCGGGCGGTTCACCGACGCGGTCGGTGTGCTCACATCCTGGGACGGGGGTGTGCTGTGTCTCACACGCCGTGACGGTGAGATCGTCCGCATCCCGGAATCCGCGCTGGCCGCCGGGAAGGTGGTGCCGGCGGCGCCCGCCCGGCGGCGGGGTCCCGCCGCGTCCGCGACCGAGCTGGACCGGGTCGCGGCCCGCGGCTGGCCGCCCGCCGAGAGCGAGCCGCTGGGCGGCTGGACCCTGCGGGCCTCGGGCGGTTTCACCCGGCGCGCCAACTCCGTGCTGCCGCTGGGCGATCCGGGGGTCCCGCTGGACGAGGCGCTGCGCCGGGTGGTCCGGTGGTACGGCGAGCGGGGTCTGCCCGCGTACGTCCAGGTGTCCACCGGCGCCGCGGACACCCAGGAGGAACTGGCCGCCGCCCTGGCCGGCCGCGGCTGGGTCCGGGAGGTCTCCGCGGAGGTGCGGACCGCGGCGCTCGCCCCGGTCGCCGAGGCTGGGCCGGTCCCCGCGGGCGGCCTTCCCGGAGCCGCGGGGGCCGTGGAGCCCGTGCGGCTGACCCGCTCCCCCGACGCCGCCTGGCTGCGGCGCTACCAGCGCTTCGCCGGTGACGCCCCGGAGGTGCGGCGCGTGCTGTGCGGCGGGCCGTCCGTCCGGTTCGCGGCGGTCCCGGCGGACGGAGGGCCGGACGGGGCGGCCGGCGGGGAGCCGGCGGGCGGTGCACCGGCGGCGATCGGACGGTGCGTGGTGGACGGCCGCTGGGCGGGCTTCTCGGCGGTCGAGACGGCCCCGGAGCAGCGGCGGCTGGGCCTGGCCTCCGCCGTGATGGCCGCTCTGGCCGCGTGCGCCCTGGAGGAGGGCGCCTCGGCCGCGTACCTCCAGGTCGAGACGGACAACGGGCCCGCTCGCGCGTTCTACGACCGGCTCGGCTTCACCGTCCACCACACCTACCACCACTGGCGGGCGCCGGACGACGGCGGCCCCTGAACGGACAGGGTTCCCCATGCCGGACAGGCCGGATGACAGACCGGACGCACACGACCCCCGCGGCGCGGACGACGACGTCGGCGAGCGGAGGGAGATCCGGCGCCGGTTCGCCGCCGAGGCCCGCGCCGAACGGCCCGATCTGGCCCTCCTCTGCCTGCTGATCGCCGCCGAGGCCGATCCGTCGCTGGGCGAAAGAGGCATCGACGCGGTCCAGATCGAGCTGGACCGGCTCGCCGGGGAGTTGCCGTACGCGCCCGGCGGCGGTGCCGCCGGCTGGGCCCGCGCGGTCGGCGGGCTCCTCGGCGGGCGGTACGGATTCGGGGGCTCCCGGGAGGACTTCGGGGCTCTGGAGTCCTCGCTCCTCCCGGAGGTCCTGCTGCGGCGGCGCGGACTGCCGATCCTGCTGTCCGTCGTCTGGATCGAGGTGGCCCGGCGGGCCGGCGCACCGGTGTACGGGGTGGCCCTGCCCGGTCACTTCGTCGTGGGCTTCGGCGAGCCGGGCGGGACCGGCCCGGACGGCCTGGTGCTGGCCGATCCCTTCGACGGCGGCCGGCTGCTGAGCACGGCCGACACCGAGCTGCTGCTGTCGGAGGCCGCCGGGGAGCCGCTCAGCCTCACGCCGTCGCTGCTCAGCCCCGCCGCGCCGCTGGACATCGTCCGGCGCGTCCTCGGCAACATCCGGGCCTGGGCCGCCGCCCGGCCCGAGCGCGGCGACGTCCGGCTGTGGGCCGTGGAGCTCTCCCTGCTGCTGCCCCACCATCCCGCGCGGCTGCGCCGGGAGCACGGGCACCTGCTGGTCGCGCGCGGTGACTTCCTGAGCGGCGCGGCGGAGTTGGAGACCTACGCGGAGGTGGCCGAGGCGGTGGATCCCGGGGAGGCGCGGGAGGTGCGGCAGCAGGCCCGGGCGGCCCGCGCGATGCTCAACTGACGCGCCGGACCCGTCCCACCGGGCCGCGAGGACGCCTCCGGCCCGGTGCGTACGCCGCGCACCGGGCCGGAGGGGGAAACGCCGTCCCCCTTACTCGGGGGTGGTGTCGATGGTGACCGTGCGCCCGGCCGGATCGGTGGAGCGGAGCGCCTGACGGAGCGCCCCGGCCACGTCCTGCGGGCCGACCGGGGTCTTGGAGCCGTTGCCGCGCTCGATGAGGACACCCTCGAAGACCCCGCCGTACAGCGACTTGAGCACCTTCAGGTCGTAGGTGTCCACCAGCTTGCCGTTGACGGCCTTCATGGAGAGGAACTTCGGCAGCGAGTTCTCCGGGCTGAAGGAGATGGTGCGCACCGCGTCCGTCCGCACGGTGACCAGCCCGGACATCGCGGGCTCGGCGAACTCCTTCATCGCCTTGTCGATCTCCGCCTGGCTCACCGCCGGCTGCCGTACCGCGCTGGGCAGCGCGACGGGCGCGGTCGCGCCGGTCTCGGTGCGGGCCCGGTAGGCCTCGGCGAGCGCGGTGACGGACTTGTTGACGTCGACGGCACGGTGCGGCTTGCCCGGGACGGGCACGGCCTTGCCGGCCTCGAAACGGATCATGCCGTCCTGCTCCGCGCCGCGCTCACCGGCCAGCGACTCCAGCGCGGCGCGCAGTTTCTCCCGGTCCGTGACGATTTCCGGCTCGGCCTCGCGGGAGCCGCCGAACAGCGAACCGATCACGGAAAGCGGGTTGTAGTCCCGCCCGGCGGCCTGCCGGACGCTGGCCTCGACATCGACGTCCAGGCCCACCACGGAGGGCTTGAGCTCATGCTGCTCCCCCGCCACCCGGACGGTCAGCGGGGCGTCGACGCGCCGGCCGAGGCCCTGGTCGAGCCGGTTGACGGCCTCCTGGCGGGAGAGACCGCCGATCTCGACCCCGGCGACGGTGGTGCCCTTCGGCACCTCGGCGTGGTCGAGCAGCAGCCCGGCCGCGTAGGCGACGCCGAGCGCGGCGACGAGTCCGGCAGCGGCCAGGACCAGCTTGGACCGGCCCTTCCTGCGCGCGGCCGGCTCCGGGGAGGCCGCGCCGGGCGGCGCCGGCGGGCGGGGGGCCCCGGCGGTGTCGGCGGGCAGGGTCGGGAAGGGGGATTCGTCGGTCGGCGGAACCGCCTGGATGCCGCTGACCAGGGTGTCGCTGGAAGCCCTCTCCCCGGGTCCGCCGAAGGCGGGGTCCGCTCCGAAGCCGTGGTCCCCGCCGAACGGCGTCGGGGCGGCCGGGTCCTGCATCGGTCCGGGGGCCGCGGGGGGCGGGAAGCCACCGCCGTACGCCGGGGACGGCGGGCCGGAAGGCCGGGCTCCGTCCCCGCCCGCCGGTGCTCCCGGGCCGCTCCGGCCGCCCGGAGCGCCCGGAGCTCCCGGACCGCCCGGCTGCTGCTGGAAGGCCGGAGGGAGCAGGGGCATGTCGCCCTCCGCCGGGCCGCCGGTCGGCCCGCTGGGGCCGGGAACGGGGCCGACACGGGTGCCGTACGCCGGGGTGGCGGTGGGGTCGGCCTCCGGGCCGGGGGGCGGTCCTCCGGCGGGGGGCCGGCCGGTGGGAGCCGCGGCACCGCCCCCGGGCCGCGCACCGCCCGGACCGGGACCGCCCGGAGCCGGACCGCCCGCAGCCGGGGGACCGCCCGCGGCCGGACCGCCCGGAATCGGGGTGCCCGAGGTGGGGGTCGGGGTCTTGCGGGGCGCGAACCAGTCACTCGCCCGTTCCCCGCCGCCCGGTCCGCCGGACGCCGGCGGATTCCTCTTCGGCTCTTCCCGGCCGGCGTCCGCCGCGGAGGCGGAGGGCTGCCGCTCACCGGCGGGCTTCGCCTGGCCGGGCACACCGGGCTTGATCGCGGACGACCGGTCCTCGACGGGCTTGCGCATGACGACCGGGGGGATCGGCCGGGACCCGGGGATGTTGATTCTGATCCGGGTGGTCAGCGTGGTCTCGGTCCTCGGCTGCTCGTCCGGCTCGGAGGGCTTTCCCGCGTCGGCCGCCTCGGGCGCGTCCGGCGTGTCCTGCGGGGGGTGGAGCGACGGGTACCGGCGCGTCCCGTAGGGCGGGGTGCCCGAGGGGTACGACGCGGCCCCGCCGTGACCCTGGGGCCCGGAGGACGTGGTGTCAGATTCACGGCTCAAAGCTGGTTCTCCCGGTTGGCTCCGCCGCCCGTAGCACTCGCACTGGGCTCCCCCCGTGCCGGAGGCCGCGGGCGGGGGTTCTCCCTGCCGTAGGGCAGGGGAGCTCGGCGGCGCTACCACCATACTGGCCGATGCCCGCGCTCATACCGCGACCGTCGTATCGGCGCCCCGGCAGGGGATCCCGCGCGCTCCGCCCGCCGGCGCGTCAGCCGCCAAGTGGCTTGGCCGGCGGGGCCGGTGGGGGAAGCACGGGCAGAGTGGTGCAGATCACAGCGGTCAACATCCCGCCCAGCAGGAAGAGATACGAGCCCACCCCCGATCCGAACAGGAAGTCGCCCTCCGGACGGGACGTGGTCAGCGCCATCACGGCGAGCAGCCAGCCGGCGGCCGCCGCGCCCGGGCCGATGCGGGTCCCGGTGGCCAGCAAACCGCCGTAGCAGAGGGCGCCGACGGCCAGCAGGGCCAGCAGCAATCCGGCCGGGAACCAGGCGCCCTGGACGACCGCGCCCGCCGCGCCGGTCAGGCCGCCGAGCAGCGCGAGAACGCCGTACGCGGCGAGACGCCCGGCGCTCACCGGCCCTCCCCGGCATCCCGAAGGCCCGAGAAGAGGTCGGTTTCCGGTCGGTCGCCCGCCGGCAGCCCGTTCTCCGCCGGCCCCTGGACCAGGCGGTAGTACTCGGTGGCCAGCAGCGGCTGCGCGAGGCCGTTCGAGAGGGCGAAGCAGTCCTCGCCGTCCGGGACGGCGATCTGGGTGGCGTGCGCCCGCAGGGCCGCCGCCTTCCGCCCGGCCCACTTGCCGCCGTCGACGACCGTCGTGACCTGCTCCTCCTCCACGACCCCGGGCAGGTCCCGCACTTCCGCGACGCCGGGGAACGGCCGGGTGGGGGCCGTCCGCAGCTCCGCCAGCCGCTCCTCCACCACCGGCCGCGGCAGGCAGTTCCAGTAGACCTTCCGGATGGTGTGCGGCTCGCCGAGGTCGCGGCGGTAGGCCCGCTCGGAGGCGAGAGCGGCGGCCCGCATGGCGACGCGGTGCGCCTGGATGTGGTCGGGGTGGCCGTAGCCGCCGCCGGGATCGTAGGTGACCAGGACCTGCGGCCGGATCTCCCGCACCACCTCGACGAGGTGCGCGGCCGCCTCATCGGTGTCGGCCCGCCAGAAGGCCCGTGGGCGGCGGTTCTGCTCCAGGCCCATCATGCCGGAGTCGCGGTAGCGGCCGCGCCCGCCGAGGAACCGGTGGTCGGTGACGCCCAGTTCGGCCATCGCGGCCGCGAGTTCCCCCGCCCGGTGCGGACCGAGGGCGTCGTCGCGCTCGGCCGTCAGATCCGCGAGCCCCGGGGGGATGACTTCGCCCTCCTCGCCCAGGGTGCAGGTCACGAGGGTGACATGCACCCCTTCGGAGGCGTACTTGGCCATGGTGGCGCCGTTGTTGATGGTCTCGTCGTCCGGGTGCGCGTGCACCAGCAGCAGACGGCGGGCGGGCAGCGCCCGCCCACGGCCTGGAGAGGGCAGGTCAGTCATGCGCTACAGCGTACGAGCGAAAACGACGCCGGGCCGTCAGAACTTCAGCCCCCCGATCATCCCGGCGACGTTGTTGGTCAGCTCACTGATGGTCGGGGCCACCGAGGAACTGGCCAGGTAGAAGCCCAACAGCATGCAGACCACCGCGTGTCCGGCCTTCAGTCCGGATTTCCGGACCAGCAGGAAGACGATGATCGCCAGCAGCACCACCACCGAAATCGAGAGTGCCACGGCGGTTCACCTCCAAGGTATGTGCGGTCGGGGCGACGAGGGGTAACGCACGGGCGCCACAGTGTGGTTACCCATGATGCGCAACAGATCATAACGATCCGTTCCTGCGCACGAGCGGGTGCATCGCAGCAGAGAAGGGGCGCACGGACCAGGCGCCCTTCGGGTCCACCGGGCGTACGCCCGGAGCGCGGCGGCCGCCGGTCGGGGCCGTGCGGGAGGCGGCACGGGAGCAGCCGCGAGGGCGGCGCGGGAGCGGTGCGGGGACTCGGCCGGGCGGGGCCCGGCACGTAGGGTCTCCGCATGGACGGACAGCTCTCGTTTCCGCGGCAGCATGCCAGAACCCAGCGCTTCAGCCTGGGCGCGCCGCGCTCCTTCACCGTGTCGCCCGACGGCACCCGCCTCGTCTTCCTGCGGTCCCGCTCCGGCACCGACCGGACCCATCTGCTGTGGGTGCACGATCTCGGCGAGGGAACGGAACGGATCGCGGCCGATCCGGCGGCGCTGCTCGGCGGCGGCGAGGAGCGGCTGCCCCCGGAGGAGCGGGCACGCCGGGAGCGGAGCCGGGAGGGTTCGGCCGGGGTCGTCGGCTACGCGGTCGACGGTGCCGTCGAGCTGGCCGCCTTCGCGCTCTCCGGGCGGCTGTTCGCGGCCGAGCTGCGGGCCGGGACCGCGCGCGAGCTCCCGGTGGCGGGCCCGGTGGTCGATCCCCGCCCGTCGCCGGACGGACGGCACATCGCGTGGGTCGCGAACGGCGCCCTGCGCGTCGTCGCCGCCGACGGCTCCGGCGCCCGGGTGCTGGCCGGGCCGGAGCACGACCGGATCACCTACGGTCTGGCGGAGTTCGCCGCCGCGGAGGAGATGGACCGCTCCCGGGGCTTCTGGTGGTCGCCGGAGAGCGACCGGCTGCTGGTGGCGCGGGTGGACGGGACGCCGGTGCGCCGCTGGTGGATCGCCGATCCGGCGCATCCCGGCCGGGAGCCGGCCGAGGTGGCGTATCCCGCCGCGGGGACGGAGAACGCGGAGGTGACGCTCGCCTTCACCGGTCTCGACGGCTCGCGCGTGCCGGTGGAGTGGGACCGGGAGCGCTATCCGTACCTGGCGCGGGTGCACTGGTCGGCGGCCGGGCCGCCGCTGCTGCTGGTGCAGGCCCGCGACCAGCGCTCCCAGCTGTATCTCGCGGCCGACCCGGAGACGGGCGCCACCCGGCTGCTGCACGCCGACGAGGACCCGGTCTGGCTCGACCTCTTCCGGGGGGTGCCGGCGTGGACGCCGGACGGCCGGCTGGTGCGGATCGCCGACGAGGGCGGCGCGCGGGTGCTGATGGTGGGCGACCGCCCGCTGACCGGGCCGCAGCTGCACATCCGGGCGGTGCTCGACGTCTCCGCGGACGATGTGCTGGTGACGGCCTCCGCGGGGCCGGAGGCGGCCGCGCCGGAGACCGGCGAGATCCATGTGCACCGGGTCAGCGAGCTCGGCGTGGAGCGGATCTCGGAGGGCCCCGGGGTGCACTCGGCCGTCCGCTCGGGAGCGGTGACCGTGCTGGCGTCGGCGGGCCTCGACCACAGCGGTGCGGCGGTGCGGCTGTACCGGGACGGCGCGCCGGCCGGGACGGTCATGTCGCTGGCGGAGCAGCCGGTGCTGACGGCGCATGTGCGGCTCACCGAATCCGGGGACCGCCGGATCCCGTGCGCCGTGCTGCTGCCCACCGGCTACCGGGACGGGGACGGCCCGCTGCCGGTGCTGATGGACCCGTACGGCGGTCCGCACGGCCAGCGCGTCGTCGCCGCCCACAACGCCCATCTGACCTCGCAGTGGTTCGCCGACCAGGGCTTCGCGGTGGTCGTCGCCGACGGCCGCGGGACGCCGGGCCGCTCACCGGCCTGGGAGAAGGCGATCGCGCACGACGTCGCCGGGGTCACCCTCGACGACCAGGTGGCGGCGCTGCACGGGCTGGCCAGGAGCTTCCCGCTCGATCTGGGACGGGTGGCCGTCCGCGGCTGGTCGTACGGCGGCTATCTGGCGGCGCTCGCGGTGCTGCGCCGCCCGGACGTCTTCCACGCGGGCGTCGCCGGGGCGCCCGTCACCGACTGGCGGCTCTACGACACCCACTACACCGAGCGCTATCTCGGCCACCCCGGCGAGCGGCCGGAGGTGTACGACGCCAACTCGCTGATCACCGGGGACGGGGAGCTGTCCGGGGCGGCCGGGCAGCACCGGCCGCTGATGGTGATCCACGGGCTCGCGGACGACAACGTGGTGGCCGCGCACAGTCTGCGGCTGTCCTCGGCGCTGCTGGCGGCCGGCCGCCGGCACGAGGTGCTGCCGCTCTCCGGGGTGACGCACATGACCCCGCAGGAGCAGGTCGCGGAGAATCTGCTGCTGCTCCAGGCGGACTTCCTCCGCCGCTCGCTGGGCCTGGTCTGACCGCCGCCAGCCGGGGCGGTCCGCGGACCGCCCCGGCCGGTTCTACGGCACCCGCACGGCCGTACACCGTTCAGCCTGCCGCCCGTGCATATCGGGGCTGCTTCCGGCAAGTTGCCCCGGTGTTAACGCGCTTGACGGCGTTTCCGGCGGGAATGTCCGGCGGTGCGGGGCCCCGTCAAGCACACGCCGACCTCAGTATGTAAAACCTTTTCCCACGATGCGGGGGCGGCGCCTTTTGAGGCCGGGCGCCCTCTTGACTGGGCGGGGGCTGCGCTGCAAAGTCGCGATCACGTCAGGGAATCGGTACAGACCAGTTCGACGGCAGACGTGACCAGCGGGGGCCCAGGCGATGACGAGCTTATCGAAGGCCGCGGCGGCCGGTACGGGTGATCCCTTACCCTCCGGATCCGCCGGCGGCCCGGGCGCGGCGGCCGGGGACGGGCCGCCGGAGTACGGTGCCCCGGCCCGGGGGGTGCCGGCCGGGCGCTCCCCCGGCCAGTTGATGTGGCGGCGCTTCCGCCGCGACCGCGCCGGGATGGCGTCCGCCGGTGTGGTGCTGTTCTTCTTCGCCGCGGGCCTGCTCGCGCCGGTGATCTCCCACTTCTACGGCAAGGACCCGTACACCCGCTACGGGCAGCTGCGGGACGGGCTGCTCAACGAGTTCGGCTATCCGATCGCGCCGAACGGCGGCATCTCCGGGGAATTCTGGTTCGGTATCGAACCGATCCTGGGCCGGGACGTCTTCACCCAGCTGCTCTACGGCATCCGCACCTCGCTGCTGGTCGCGGTCGCGGTGACGGTGCTGGCCACGCTGACCGCGATCGTACTGGGCGTGGCGGCGGGTTATCTGGGCGGCCGCACGGACTTCCTCATCGGCCGCACCATCGATCTGCTGATGGCCTTTCCCAACCAGTTGTTCTTCGTGGCCTTCATGCCCATCGTGGTCGCGCTGTTCGTGGCCGACACCGATGAGACACCGACCTGGGTCCGGGCGGTGGCGATGGTGCTGGTGCTCTGGTTCCTGGGCTGGATGAGCCTGGCGCGCATCCTGCGCGGCACGGTGCTGTCGCTGCGGGAGCGGGAGTTCGTGGAGGCGGCCCGGGTGAGCGGCGCCTCCCCGTGGCGGATCATCCGCCGGGAACTGCTCCCCAATGTGGTCACCCCGATTCTGGTGCAGAGCACGCTGATGCTGCCGAATTTCGTGACCGCGGCCGCCGGGCTCTCCTTTCTCGGGGTCGGATTCATCGAACCCACCCCGGACTGGGGCCGGATGTTCGCCACCGGCGCCCAGGTCTTCGAGAACGACTTCACCTACATGTTCTTCCCGGGCGGCGCGATGGTGCTCTTCATCGTCGCCTTCAACCTGCTCGGGGATTCGGTCCGGGACGCGTTCGACCCCAAGACCCGGCACTGACGAAGCGGGCCCGGCTGCGTACACCGGGCGGCGAACCACAGGCCACCACTCAAGGACGGGCAGGTGCGACAGGCCATGAGCAGGATTCGGGCACGCGGAGGGCGCGCCGCCGTGGTGGCGCTGGCGGCGGGGGCGCTGCTGCTCTCCGGCTGCAGCGAGGGCGGCGGAGGCGGCGGGGACAAGGGAGGCGGCAAGGACAAGGGCGCCACGGCGCAGGCGCCCGTGCCGTTCGCCGACGCCAAGGCGTCGACCGGTCCGGCCGAACCGATCGCGGGCGCCGAGCCGGGCGGCACGATACGGGTACTGGCGCGGGACAGCTTCGCGCATCTGGACCCGGCGCAGATCTACGTCTCGGACGAGGGGAAGCTCGCGGCGCTCATCCACCGCCGGCTGACCACCGTCAAGATGGACAACAAGGGCGAGTACGCGGTCGTCGGTGATCTCGCGACCGACAGCGGCACCCGCTCGGACGACGGGAGGACCTGGACGTACACCCTCAAGGACGGCATCCGCTTCGAGGACGGCTCGCCGATCACCTCCCGGGACGTCCGCCACACCTTCGAGCGGCTGTTCGCCGACTTCATCACGGAGGGCCCGGCCTTCGTGCAGTCCTGGATGGCGGACGACCCGCAGTACCGCGACCTGCTGCCGGGCGGCCCGTACGGCGGGAAGCACCTGCCGGACTCGGTCCTGGAGACCCCGGACGACAAGACGGTGGTCTTCCACTTCGCGAAGCCGCAGAACGACCTGCCCTACGCGCTGGGCATGGCGGGCTACGGGGTGGTGTCCGCGAAGGAGGACACCAGGGAGAAGTACGACAAGGACCCGCTGGCCTCCGGCCCGTACCGGATCCAGTCGTTCAAGCCCGGCAAGTCCATGACGCTGGTGCGCAACGCCGAGTGGGACCCGGACACGGACGCCGCGCGCCACCAGTACCCGGAGAAGTTCGAGATCACCTTCAACCACCAGTACGAGGACTCCAGCAAGCGCATCCTCTCCGACACCGGGGAGAACCAGCGGGCCACCAGCTTCAGCAACTCGGTGGACGCGAGCACCATCCCGCAGGTGCTGCGCGACGAGGAGGCCAAGAAGCGCACCATCTCCGGCTACCAGAGCTATGTCGCCACCTACGCCATCAACATGGACCGGGTCAAGGACCACCGGGTCCGGCAGGCCATCGCCCACGCCCTGCCGCTCCGGGCGATCCTGGCCCCGTACGGCGGCTCGGCGGGCGGTGAGCTCGCGGGCGGTGTCATCAGCCCCCTGCTGCCCGGCTACCAGAAGGGCTACGACCCCTTCGGCAAGCTGGCGAAGCCGAACGGCGACCCGGCGAAGGCGCGGGAACTGCTGAAGGAGGCCGGCCAGGAGAACAGGAAGCTGGTCTTCGCCTTCCGCAACGACAACGAGAGCCAGCAGGAGGCCGTCGCCGTCGCGGACGCCCTGCGCAAGGCCGGCTTCGACGTGCAGCGCAAGGAACTGCCGACCGACACGTACTACGACCGGATCGGCAAGGTCGACAACGGCTACGACCTCTACCGCAGCAACTGGGGCCACGACTGGGTCAGTTCGTCGACGGTGATCCCGCCGCTGTTCGACGGCCGGAAGATCGCCGACGGCGCGAACAACTACTCGCACGTCAACGACGAGAAGATCAACTCCGAGATCGACCGCATCTCGGCCATCGCCGACCCGGAGAAGGCCGCCGAGGAGTGGTTCGAACTCGGCACGTACATCGTCGAGGAGGTCACTCCGGTGGTCCCGGCGTACTACTACAAGCAGATGCAGATCAGCGGTTCGAAGATCGGCGGCGCGGTCTACAACAACGACCTCAGCGGCCTCGACCCGAACAAGCTCTATCTGAAGCAGTGACGAAGCAGTGACGGCACCCGGGGCGCAGGAGGCGCGGAGACCACCGGCCGGCGGCCGGGCCGCGCCCCCGCGCTCCCGGAGCGCCGTCCCCGTCCCGGCCGTCCGCGCCCCGCGCCCTCCCGCGCGTCCCCGTCTCTCCCGGCCATCCGCGAAAGCTGTCCACGCATGCTGAGATTCCTGGTCCGCCGGTCGCTCGGCGCCGCCGTCATCCTGCTGATCATCAGCGCCCTGACCTTCTTCCTCTTCTACAGCATCCCGCGCGACCCGGCCCTGCTCGCCTGCGGCAAGAACTGCACCCCGGAGGCGCTGGAGGTCATCCGCCGCAACATGGGCATCGACAAGCCGGTGCCCGTGCAGTACTGGGAGTACATGGCGGGGATCTTCGCCGGCCGCGACTACGCGGTGGGCCCCTGCCCCGCGCCGTGCCTCGGCTACTCCTTCGTCGACAACACGCCCGTCTGGGAGACCATCCTCGACCGCTTCCCGACCACCGTCTCGCTGGCCCTCGGCGCCGCCGCGGTATTCCTCACCGTCGGCCTGGGCACCGGGATGCTGGCCGCCGCCCGGCGCGGCACCCTCGTCGACAAGGTCGTCAGCTCCGGTTCGCTGGTGCTGAGTTCGCTGCAGATCTACTTCGTCGGCCCGCTGGCGATCGCGCTCTTCGTCTACCAGCTCGGCTGGCTCTCCCAGCCCGAGTACGTGAACCTCACCGACGACCCGGCCGGCTGGTTCGCCGGGCTGATCCTCCCCTGGTGCGTGCTGGCGATCATCTTCACCGCCAACTACACCCGCATGGCCCGCTCCACGATGATCGAGCAGTTGCAGGAGGACCACGTCAGAACCGCCCGCGCCAAGGGCATGGCCCGGCGCACGGTGTTCTTCCGCTACGCCTGGCGCGGCTCGCTGATCCCGATCATCACCATCCTCGGCGTCGACATGGGCTCCCTCTTCGGCGGCGCGATGATCACCGAGTTCACCTTCACCCTGCCCGGCCTCGGCCGGCTCGCCGTGGAGTCCGTCGTCAACACCAATCTCCCCATGCTCATGGGCGTGATGCTGTTCGCCGCGACGGCGATCATCCTGTTCAACATCGTCGTGGACGCCGCCTACGCGCTCGTCGACCCGCGCGTGCGCCTGTCCTAGGAGACCCCTGTGACCACCGTCAGCAAGGAAGCGGCCGGGCCCGCGCCCGCCGGTCCGGGCACCGGCTCCGGCCCCTTCCTCTCCGTGACCGACCTCCATGTGCGCTTCGCCACCGAGGACGGCACCGTCCGTGCCGTGGACGGGCTCTCCTTCACCCTGGAACGGGGCAGGACCCTCGGCATCGTCGGCGAGTCCGGCTCCGGGAAGTCCGTCACCAATCTGGCCGTCCTGGGGCTGCACGATCCCCGCACCACCACCATCGCCGGGGAGATCCTGCTCGACGGGCGGGAGCTGACCGGGGCGCCCGAGCGGACGCTGGAGAGGCTCCGCGGCAACAAGATGGCGATGATCTTCCAGGATCCGCTCACCGCGCTCTCGCCGTACTACACCATCGGCCGGCAGATCGCCGAGCCGTACCGCAAGCACACCGGCGCCTCCCAACGGGAGGCCCGGGAGCGGGCGGTGGAGATGCTGGAGAAGGTCGGCATTCCGCGGCCCCGGCTGCGGGCCGACGACTACCCGCACCAGTTCTCCGGGGGGATGCGGCAGCGCGCCATGATCGCCATGGCGCTGGTCTGCGACCCGGACCTGCTGATCGCGGACGAACCGACCACCGCCCTGGACGTCACCGTGCAGGCCCAGATCCTGGACCTCCTCGGGGACCTCCAGCAGGAGTTCGGCTCGGCGATCATCCTCATCACCCACGACCTGGGCGTCGTCGCCAACACCGCCGACGACATCCTGGTGATGTACGCGGGGCGCGCCGTGGAGCGGGGTTCGGTCCCGGAGGTGCTGGGCGCGCCGCAGCACCCGTACACCTGGGGCCTGCTCCGCTCGATGCCCACGCTCGGCTCCGACCCGGACGCGGCGCTCCACCCGATCCCGGGCACCCCGCCGAGCCTGCTGGCGCCGCCCTCCGGCTGCCCGTTCCATCCGCGCTGCGCCTTCCCGCCGGCGGTGCGGGGCGGGCCGGAGCGCTGTGTCCGCGAGCGGCCGGAGCTGCCCGAAGGGCGGGGCGCCGCCTGCCACTTGCCCCCGGAGCAGCGGCGGGACCTCTGGGCCGGCGGGGACCGGCCGCCGCGGGAGGCGGACGCCGCGCGGGGCGGTACGCGGGAGGCGGACGCCGCGCGGGGCGCGCAGGACGCACCGCCGGGCCCGGACCCGGCGGCCGGGAGGCCCGGGGTGCTCCGGCAGGACCGGGGGGAGGCCGGCCGGTGAAGGACGACCGCACACCGCCCGCGCCCTCCGGCGCCGGCTCCGCGTCCGCCGCGGGCGAACCGGCGGCCGGTGAGCCGCTGCTCACCGCCGAGGGCCTGGTCAAGCACTTCCCCGTGCTGGGCGGCTTCCCGTTCCGGCGGCAGGTCGGCGCCGTGCGGGCGGTCGACGGGATCGACCTGACCGTCCGGGCCGGCGAGAGCTTCGGCCTCGTCGGGGAGTCCGGCTGCGGCAAGTCCACCACCGGGCGGCTGCTCACCCGGCTGCTGAAGCCGACGGCCGGCCGGATCCGCTACCGGGGCCGGGACATCACCCACGCGCATCGCAGGGAGCTGGCCCCGGTCCGCTCCGAGATCCAGATGATCTTCCAGGACCCGTACTCCTCGCTCAACCCCCGGCAGACGGTCGGCACCATCATCGGCGGCCCGATGGAGATCAACGGCATCGATCCGCCCGGCGGCCGCGAGCGGAGGGTGCGCGAGCTGCTGGAGACCGTCGGACTCAACCCCGAGCACTACAACCGGTTCCCGCACGAGTTCTCCGGCGGGCAGCGGCAGCGCATCGGGGTGGCCCGCGCCCTCGGCCTGGAGCCGAAGCTGATCGTCGCCGACGAGCCGGTCTCGGCCCTGGACGTCTCCATCCAGGCGCAGGTCGTCAATCTGCTCCAGGACCTCCGGCGGGAGCTGGGCATCGCCTTCCTCTTCATCGCCCACGACCTGGCCGTGGTGCGGCACTTCTCGCAGCGGGTGGCCGTGATGTACCTGGGGAGGATCGTGGAGACCGGCGACCGCGACGCGATCTACCGCGCGCCCCGGCATCCGTATACGCACGCGCTGCTGTCGGCGGTGCCGGAGATCGGGACGTACGGCACCGGGGAGGAGAGGGACGGGCTCGGGAGCGGCGGGGCGGAGCGCCGGGAGCGGATCCGGCTGGCGGGTGACGTGCCCTCCCCCGTCGATCCGCCGTCGGGGTGCCGGTTCCGCACCCGCTGCTGGAAGGCGCGGGAGAAGTGCGCGGCGGAGGTGCCCCCGCTGGTCCGGATCGACGGCAACCGCGCGGGCCATCTGACGGCCTGCCACTTCCCGGAGGAGCCGTCCACCTCGGCCCGTGCCGAGGATGTCGTCCTGGACCCGGCGCTGGCGGCGATCGAGGAACGGGGCACCGGCGCCGGGAACCCGGGCTGACGGACCACAGCGGCGGGCGGGGGCCGCGCCGGTCCGGGGCAGCCGGGCCGGCCGGGGCCCACCGCAGCGGCCCCGCCGCGTCACCCGTCGCGCCGGCCGCCCGGTTCCGGGGTCTCCCCCGAGCCGTACGGGCCGCTGGGCCCGCCCTGCCGCACGTGCTGCGGTGCCGGCCGGGCCAGCGGCAGGGTCTCCGCGAAGTGGCAGGCCGAGGGGTGGGCGGCCGGCCCGGCCCCGCCGCGGAACTCCTCCGGCACGGCCAGCGCCGGCACCTCCCGGGCGCATTTCTCCCGCGCCTTCCAGCAGCGGGTGCGGAAGCGGCAGCCGGACGGCGGGTCGGCCGGGGAGGGCACGTCCCCGTAGAGCAGGATGCGTTCGCGGCGCTCGCGGGCCGCCGGGTCCGGGACGGGGACGGCGGAGAGCAGCGCCTGGGTGTACGGGTGGGTGGGGTGCTCGTAGATCTCCTCGTCGGTGCCGGTCTCGGCGAACCGGCCGAGGTACATCACCCCGACCCGGTCGGAGATGTGCCGCACCACGGACAGGTCGTGCGCGATGAAGATGTAGGAGAGGTCGAACTCGTCCTGCAGCTTCTCCATCAGGTTGATCACCTGCGCCTGGACGGAGACGTCCAGGGCCGAGACCGGCTCGTCGGCGACGATGATCTCCGGGTTGAGGGCGAGGCCGCGGGCGATGCCGATGCGCTGCCGCTGCCCGCCGGAGAACTGGTGCGGATAGCGGTTGATGTACTCGGGGTTGAGCCCGACCACGTCCAGCAGGTCCTGCACCCGGCGCCGCCGGTCCCGCTTCGGGGCCGCCTCGGGGTGGATCTCGAAGGGCTCGCCGATGATGTCGCCCACCGTCATCCGCGGGTTGAGCGAGGTGTACGGGTCCTGGAACACCATCTGGATGTTGCGGCGCACGGCCTTCAGCGCCCGCCCCGACAGCTTGGTGACGTCCTCGCCCTTGTACCGGATCGTGCCGGACGTCGGCCGCTCCAGATGGACCAGCAGCTTGGCCACCGTCGACTTGCCGCAGCCGGACTCGCCGACGATGCCCAGGGTCTCGCCGCGCGCGAGGTCGAAGGAGACGGTGTCCACGGCCCGGACCGCACCGATCTGCCGGCGGAACACGATGCCGCGGGTCAGCGGGTACAGCTTCTGCAGGTCGCGCACTTCGAGGATCGGCTCGGGCCGCGGGGCCCGGGGCGACTGCTCCCGCTCCGGCTCGCGCGGCGGCTCCACCTCAATGTGCTGGTGCATCGTTGAGTTCGTCCTTCCAGAAGTGGCAGGCGCTGGCACGGCCGGGCAGCGGAGTGCCGTCGTTCTCGGCGACGGGGTAGAGGGGCGGCCGGTCGGTGACGCAGACCGCCTGTGCCCGGGGACAGCGCGGATGGAACTCGCAACCCGGCGGAATCCGGGTGAGGTTGGGCGGCAGGCCCCTGACGGCGTAGAGCCGCTGCCCCTTGCGGTCGAGCCGGGGGATGGAGTCCAGCAGCCCCTGGGTGTACGGGTGGGCGGGCCGCTGGTACAGCTCGTGCACCGGGGCGGTCTCCACGATCCGGCCCGCGTACATCACGGCGATCTTGTCGGCCACGTCCGCGACCACACCCAGGTCGTGGGTGATCAGGATCAGGCCCATCCGGTACTCCCGCTGGAGCTCGGCGAGCAGATCCATCACCTGGGCCTGGACGGTGACGTCCAGCGCCGTCGTCGGCTCGTCCGCGATGATCAGGTCCGGCTCCAGGGCCAGCGCCATCGCGATCATGATGCGCTGCCGCATACCGCCCGAGAACTGGTGCGGATAGTCGTTCACCCGCTGCTTCGCCGCCGGGATGCGGACCCGGTCCATCAGCTCCACGGCCTTCGCCCGGGCCGCCTTCCGCGAGTCGCCCCGGTGCACCTGGAACATCTCGCCGAGCTGGTACCCCACCGTCAGCACCGGGTTGAGCGAGGACAGCGCGTCCTGGAAGATCATCGCCATCCGCGCGCCCCGGATCGCGCGGCGCTCCTCGCGGCCCGCCCGCAGCAGGTCCCGGCCCCGGAAGAGGATCTCCCCGCCGGTGATCCGCCCCGGCGGGGAGTCCAGGATGCCCATGACCGCCTGCGCGGTCACCGACTTGCCGGAACCGGACTCGCCCAGCACGGCCAGCGTCTCCCCCGCGTCCACGTCGTAGGTCACGCCGTTGACGGCCTGGACGACGCCGTCCCGGGTGCGGAACTCCACCCGCAGCCCGCGGACGTCCAGCAGCGGGCCCGCGCCGTCCGGTGCGCCGCCGCGTCCCCGTGCGGGCTGCTCTCCGTCTGCGGTCGGCGTCGCGGTCGCGGGCATGGTGGCGGCTCCTCAGCGCAGCTTGGGATCGAGGGCGTCGCGCACCGCGTCGCCGAGCATGATGAACGCCAGCACCGTGATGCTCAGGGCGCCGGCCGGCCAGAGCAGCATGTGCGGGGCGTTGCGGATCCGGGAGGCGGCGTTGGAGATGTCGATGCCCCAGGAGACGGTCGGCGGGCGCAGTCCGACCCCGAGGAACGACAGGGTGGCCTCCAGCGCGATATAGGTGCCCAGCGCGATGGTGGCCACCACGATCACCGGGGCCACGGCGTTGGGCGCCACATGCCGCAGCAGCATCCGGCGGTTGCTCGCGCCCAGCGCCCGGGCGGCCTGCACGTAGTCGTTCTCCTTGGCGGTGATCACCGCGCCGCGGGCAATACGGGCGATCTGCGGCCAGCCCAGCAGCACGATGAAGCCGACCACCGGCCACACCGTGGTACTGGTCACCACGGAGAGGAAGACCAGTCCGCCGAGGATCACCGGGATGCCGAAGAAGATGTCGGCGGCCCGGGAGAGCAGCGCGTCCGCCCAGCCGCCGAAGAAGCCGGCCAGCCCGCCGATGAGCCCCCCGAGCAGCGCCACGCCCAGGGTGGCGCAGACGCCGACGGTGACGGACGCGCGGGCCCCGTGCACGGTGCGGGCGTAGACGTCGCAGCCCTGGGTGTCGAAGCCGAAGGGGTGGCCGGGCGCGCGGCCCTGCTGGGACCTGCCCAGATCGCAGGAGAGCGGATTGGTGGAGACGATCAGCTGCGGCCAGATCGAGATCACCACGAGAAAGAGGATGAGCAGCGCGGAGATGATGAACACGGGGTTGCGGCGCAGCTCCCGCCAGGCGTCGGACCAGAGGCTGCGCGGCTTGCCGGTGTCCCCGCCGTCGGGCCCGCGCCGGGGCGGGCGCTCCAGCGACTCGGCCTCGCCCATGGCCAGGTCGGCGGAACCCCCGGCTCCGGTGGGGGCGATGGCCCGGTCGGGGTCGTTGCCGTCAGGCATAGCGGATCCTCGGGTCGAGTACGGCGTACAGCAGGTCGACGAGGAGGTTCGCCAGCAGGAAGACGATGACCAGGATCGTCACGAAGCCGACGACCGTGGGCGAGTTGTTGCGCAGGATGCCCTGGTAGAGCTGGAAGCCGACGCCGTGGATGTTGAAGATCCGCTCGGTGACGATGGCCCCGCCCATGAGGGCGCCGACGTCGGTGCCGATAAAGGTGACCACCGGGATCAGCGAGTTGCGCAGCAGATGCCGGACGATGACGCGGCGACGCGGCAGGCCCTTGGCGATCGCGGTGCGGACGTAGTCGCCGCGGACGTTCTCCGCGATGGAGGTGCGGGTGAGCCGGGTGACGTAGGCCAGTGAGACCAGGGCGAGCACCACGCCCGGCAGCAGCAGCTCCTCGAAGGTCGCGTCGGTGGAGACGGACGGCCGGACCAGCCCCCACTTCACCCCGAAGAGGAACTGGAGCAGATAGCCGGTGACGAAGGTGGGGACGGAGATCACGATCAGGGTGAGGAAGAGCAGGCCGGTGTCCACGGCCCGGCCGCGCCGCAGCCCGCTGACGACCCCGAGGAGGATGCCGATGATGACCTCGATGACCACCGCGACCAGGGTCAGCCGCAGGGTCACCGGGAAGGCGGTGGCCATCAGATCCAGCACCGGCTGCCCGTTGAAGGCCGTCCCGAAGTCGCCGCGGAAGATCTGGCCCATGTAGTGCAGGTACTGCTTCCACAGCGGCTGGTCGAGGTAGAGCTCCTTGCGGATGCGGGCGGCGGTGGCCGGGTCGGGCGCCCGGTCGCCGAAGAGCGCCGCGACGGGGTCGCCGAGCGCGTACACCATGACGAAGATCAGGAAGGTGCTGCCGATGAACACGGGGATCATCTGGAGCAGCCGCCGGATCACATAGCGTCCCATGGGGGTGCTCCGGGGGTCGTGGTCCGCCGCCGCCCGCGCCCGTACCGCGTGGTGCTCCGGTTCCTGGCGGTACGGGCCGTCGGGCGCTTCGGGCTCGTGGGGCTCGTGGGGCTCGTGGGGCTCGTGGGGCTCGTCAGGCGACCTTGATCTGGTCGTAGACGGGGACGCTGAAGGGGTTGAGCTTCACGTCCGACAGCCGGTCGGAGTAGCCGGCGCTGCCGTTCTGGTACCAGAGCGGGATGGCGGGCATCTCTTCGACGAGCACCCTCTCGGCGTCCTGGAAGGTCCTGATGGCCTTCTGGGTGTCGCTCTGGGCGTTGGCCTCGTCGACGAGCCGGTCGAACTTCTCGTTGCTCCACTTGCCGTCGTTGGACGAGGCGTTGGTGTAGTAGAGCGGCTGGAGGAAGTTCTGGATCAGCGGGTAGTCCATCTGCCAGCCGGCCCGGAAGGGGCCCTTCATGCGCTGATCGCCGATCTGGTTGCGGTAGTCCGCGAAGGTGCCGACCGGGTTGACGGTGCAGGCGCGGTCCCGGCCGAGGGCGTTGTTGATGCTGTTGCAGACGGCGTCGAGCCACTGGCGGTGCGAGCCGGTGTCGACATTGGACGTGAGGGTGATCTTCCCGCCGGGGAGGCCGCCCGCGTCCTCGATCATCTTCTTGGCCTCGTCCGGGTCGTACTCGCAGGCCTGGCCGCACAGGCCCTTCTCGTAGCCGCCCTCCTCACCGAGGACGGGCGAGGTCCAGTCGCTGGCGGGGGTGCGGGTGTTGCTGAAGATCTGCTCGGTGATCTGCTCGCGGTTGATGGCCCGGGAGATGCCCTTGCGCAACTGCGCCTTCCCCTCACCCCACGCGTCGTCGTAGAAGGGGAAGGCGAGGGTCTGGATGATGCCGGCCGGCTGGTTGATGTAGCGGTCGCCGAGGTCGTCCTCGACGTTCTTGAGCTGGGCGGCGGGGATGTCGTCGGCGAGGTCGAGGTTGCCGGCGAGGAGGTCGGTGTAGGCGGCGTTGTTGTCGGTGTAGACCTTGAGATCGACGCCGCCGTTCTGCGCCTTGTCGTCGCCGGGGTAGTCGTCCCACTTCCGCAGCTTCATCACGGAGCCCTTGGTGTAGGACTCGACCTGGTAGGGGCCGTTGCCGACCGGCTTCTTCACCCAGGCGTCGTGGTCGTCGAAGAAGGCCCGCGGCAGCGGGGCGAAGGCGTTGTAGCCGAGGGTGTCCGGCCAGGTGGAGAACTTCTGGCTGAGCTTGACGGTGAAGGTGCGGTCGTCCTCGACCTTCAGTCCGGAGAGGGTCTCGGCCGTCGGGTCGCCCTCCTCCGGGTGGACCGCGTCGTAGCCCTCGATGTACTCGAAGAAGTAGGCGTTCTTCTGCGCGTTGTCGACGTTGGCGCCGTAGTTCCAGGCGTCCACGAACGACTTCGCCGTGACCTTCTCGCCGTTGCTGAACGTCCAGCCGTCCTTGACCTTGACGGTGAAGGTCTGCGAGTCGTCGGTGGTGATGGACTCGGCGAGCATGTCCTTGGCCTCGCCGGTCTCCGGGTCGTACCGCTTGAGCCCCCGGAAGATCATGTCGAGGACCTTGCCGCCCTGGACCTCGTTGGTGTTCGCCGGCTCCAGCGGGTTCTGCGGGTCGCCCCAGGAGGAGCTGAGGACGCCGGTCCCGTCCCCTCCTCCGCTGCCGCCGTCGTCGTCCCCGCCGCAGGCCGTCGCGGCCAGGGCGACGGCGATCGCGCAGGCGGCGCAGGTGACCCATCTGGCGTGCGGGGATCGGCGCATGAGGTGCCTCCTCGGTCGGGAACGGACGCCCGGTCCCATCCGAACCCGGCCCGCCCGACCCCGCATCCCGGCCTGCGCCATCCGCGCGGGCGGCGGCTGGGAAGTCACCCGTCCGCGGCAGCGCGCGTCCCGCTGCGAGCCGTCAGGTGACCTGCACCGTCACGTGCTTTCCGCGACTCCCCATCTGGTCCAGAAGGTGCTGGATGTCGTCGGGGTCGGAGGTCACCACCACAGCGCCGAGCCGAACGCCCAGCACGGCGACCGAACCGTCCACCGGATCAGCCGTGCCTGCGGTACCCAGCAGTTCGCCAGTCTCCCGGGCAGCGGCTTCGTCCATGGCGGCTATGTCACATCCCCTCAGCAACTGCGCCAGGCGTGCCTGCCGAACGCCGCCCCGCCACACCTGGGCGACCACCGTCGCCGGAATCTGCGGGATGCCTCCCGCTGTCAGATAGGAGCGATGCGCTCGCCATGCCCGGGTGTCCGACCTCTCGGCAGCGATCAGCATGCCGGCGTCGTACACGACTGACCGCAAGGTACCCACGTGTTCTCCCCCTCGCGCCCTCAGGCCGCATCGGCTGCGGGCTCGGTTTCCGTTCCGGGAACAGTCCCAGTGACCTTCTCCATGAAGTCGTCCACCCATTGCTGCTCCTCGGGTGTCGGCGGACCCACTTCAGCGAGCACTTCCTCGGCAGCCGCCAAACCGGCCTCGATCTTTGCCGCATGCTCCGCCGCCCGTGAGAGCCAGGCCGACAGGCTCAGACCCTCACGCTCTGCGGCCCCCTTAACAGCGCTGAGCGTCTCGCTGGGGATGGTGATGGTGACACGTTCGAGGCTCATACTCGACATCATACCGCCGCGGTGGCGGTATTCCCCTGATCCTGGACGAACTACCCGAAAGGGTGAAGGCAGCGCTCGGGATCGGACTCCACAACCCGAACGGCCCCGGCCCCCGGTCGTGAACCGGGGGCCGGGGCCGGGTCCGTCCCGCCTCGCGCCGGGCGCGGGCCGGGAGCGGTGCGCGTTACGCGTGGACGACGTCCTTCTCCTCCGCGAAGTGGCACGCCGACTCGTGGTTCGCCGGGGTGTCGCTGTCCTGGAAGCGCTCCGGGACCGCCAGCAGCGGCTCCTCCACGGCGCACTTGTCCTGCGCCTTCCAGCAGCGGGTGCGGAAGCGGCAGCCGGACGGCGGGTTCGCCGGGGACGGCACGTCGCCGGTGAGCAGGATCCGCTCGCGGCCCTCGCGCAGCTCCGGGTCCGGCAGGGGGACGGCGGAGAGCAGCGCCTGGGTGTACGGGTGCGTCGGGTGGTCGTAGATCTCCTCGTCGGTGCCGATCTCGGCCATCCTGCCGAGGTACATGACCCCGACCCGGTCCGAGATGTGGCGGACGATGGAGAGGTCGTGCGCGATGAAGACGTAGGAGAGGTCGAACTCGTCCTGCAGCTTCTCCATCAGGTTGATCACCTGCGCCTGGACGGAGACGTCCAGGGCCGAGACCGGCTCGTCGCAGATGATGATCTCCGGGTTGAGGGCGAGGCCGCGGGCGATGCCGATGCGCTGCCGCTGCCCGCCGGAGAACTGGTGCGGATAGCGGTTGATGTACTCGGGGTTGAGCCCGACCACGTCCAGCAGGTCCTGCACCTTGCGCCGGCGGTCCCCCTTGGGAGCCACCTCGGGGTGGATCTCGAAGGGCTCGCCGATGATGTCGCCCACCGTCATCCGCGGGTTGAGCGAGGTGTACGGGTCCTGGAACACCATCTGGATGTTCCGCCGCACCGCCTTCAGCGCGTTCCCGGAGAGCCGGGTGATGTCCTCGCCCTTGTAGTAGATCTGCCCCGCGGTGGGCCGCTCCAGGTTCATGATGAGCTTGGCGACCGTGGACTTGCCGCAGCCGGACTCGCCCACGATGCCCAGCGTCTCACCGCGGTACAGGTCGAAGGAGATGCCGTCGACGGCCCGGACCGCGCCGATCTGCCGCTTGAAGACGATGCCCTGGGTCAGCGGGAAGTGCTTGGTCAGGCCGCGCACCTGGAGGATCGGTTCGCGTCCGGCCGCCTCCCCGCCCGCGGCGGGCTTCTCCGTCGCCGCGGCCCGCTCGGAGACGGGCCCGGACTCCTGCTTGCCGACCTCAGCCATGGATCGTCTCCTCCCAGAAGTGGCACGCGGTGACGCGGCCGTCGAGCTCGGTGCCGTCCCGCTCCGTCACCTGGAACAGCGGCGGGACGTCCGTGCGGCACAGGTCCCGCGCCCTGGCGCACCGCGGGTTGAAGGCACAGCCCGGCGGGATCCGCGTCAGGTTGGGCGGCAGGCCCTTGATCGCGTACAGCTCGTGGCCCTTCTGGTCCAGGCGCGGGATGGAGTCGAGCAGGCCGCGGGTGTACGGGTGGGCGGGCCGCTTGTACAGCTCGTGCACCGGGGCGTGCTCCACGATCCGGCCCGCGTACATCACGGCGATCTTGTCGGCCACGTCCGCGACCACACCCAGGTCGTGGGTGATCAGGATCAGGCCCATCCGGTACTCCCGCTGGAGCTCGGCGAGCAGATCCATCACCTGGGCCTGGACGGTGACGTCCAGCGCCGTCGTCGGCTCGTCCGCGATGATCAGGTCCGGCTCCAGGGCCAGCGCCATCGCGATCATGATGCGCTGCCGCATACCGCCCGAGAACTGGTGCGGATAATCGTTCACCCGCGCCTTGGCCGCCGGGATGCGGACCCGGTCCATCAGCTCCACGGCCTTGGCCGTGGCGTCCTTCTTGGACATGCCCAGGTGGACGCGGAACATCTCGCCGAGCTGGTAGCCCACCGTCAGCACCGGGTTGAGCGAGGACAGCGCGTCCTGGAAGATCATCGCGATGCGGCGGCCCCGGATCTTCCGGCGCTCGGCCTCCGTCATGGCCAGCATGTCCTGGCCGTGGAAGAGGATCTCGCCCTGCGGAATCCGCCCGGGCGGCATGTCGAGAATGCCCATGATGGCCTGGGCCGTGACGGACTTGCCCGAGCCGGACTCGCCGAGCACGGCGAGCGTCTCGCCGGCGTCGACGCTGTAGTTGACGCCGTTGACGGCCTTGGCCACGCCCTCCGCGGTGTGGAACTCCACGTGCAGATCACGCACTTCGAGGAGCGGAGCGCCCGAGGACTCCCCGGACCGCGGCTCGGGAACACTGGTCGTCTTGTCGATGGTGGTCATATGGGCCTCCCTCAGCGCAGCTTGGGGTCGAGGGCGTCACGCACGGCGTCGCCCAGTGCGATGAACGCCAACACGGTGATGCTGACGAAGGCCGCCGGGAACAGCAGCGGATGCAGCGCGTCACGCAGCCGCGGAAGCGACTGATTGATCATCACGCCCCAGGAGATGGTGGGCTCCTGGATACCGACGCCGAGGTAGCTCAGGGTGGCCTCCGCGGAGACCGTCACACCGAGCGCGATCGTGGCGATGACGATGAGCGGCGTCAGCGAGTTGGGCAGCACATGCCGGAAGATGATGCGCGGGGCCGAAGCGCCCAGGGAGCGGGCCGCCGCCACATAGTCCTGCTGCTTGGCCTGGATGGCCGCGGAACGCATCACACGCGCCATGCTCATCCAGCCGAGCGCGGTCAGCGCCGTCAGCACGCCCCAGATGCCGCCGATGCGGAAGCCCTGGTCGTCACGGAAGCTGTTGAGGATGACGATGGCGCCCACGAGGAACGGCACACCCAGGACGATGTCGATGCCACGGGAGATGAGCGCGTCGGTCCACTTGCCGTAGTAGCCCGCGATGGTGCCGAGGACGGCCGCGATGAGCGCCGCGCCGGCGGTGGCGAGCACGCCGACCGTGATCGAGGTCCGGGTGCCGTGGATCGTCCGTGCGTACAGGTCGCAGCCGCGGGCGTCGTAGCCGAACCAGGCGTCGGCGCTGGGACGGTCCAGCGACCTGGACAGATCGCAGAGATGCGGGTTCGCCGAGGCGAACAGCCCGGGGAACATCGCCATGGTGACGAGCACCAGGATGATGGCGGACGGGATCAGGAACAGCGGCCGGCGTATCAGGTCGCGTATCGCGTCCTGCATGAGGCTTCGCGGCTTGGCCGCACCGTTCCCGCCGTCGCTGGGAGGAGTTGCCGCCACTTCCTTGGCGGGTGCGGTCTTGATCGTGTCACTCATAACGAATCCTCGGGTCGAGCACGGCGTACAGCAAGTCCACGATGAGGCTCATCATCACGTAGATGATGACGAGCAGCGTGACGAAGCCCACCAGCACCGGCCCGTCCTCGATCTGAATCGCCTTCACGATCTGCAGGCCGACTCCGGGAATATTGAAGATTCCCTCGGTGACAATGGCGCCGCCCATCAGGGTACCGAGGTCCGCGCCGAGGAAGGTGATCACCGGAATCAGCGAATTGCGCAGCACGTGAATTCCGGTGATGCGCGACGGAGGGAGCCCCTTCGCCTTGGCCGTGCGGACATAGTCCATCCGCAGGTTCTCCGCCACCGAGGCCCGGGCCAGCCGGGCGATGTACGCCAGCGATACCGAGCCGAGCACCAGACCGGGCAGGAGATAGCTCCGGAACCCTTCACTGACGCCGGCCACCGGGAAGATTCCGAGGTTGACGCCGAGGAACACCTGGGCCGCGTTGCCGAGAACGAAGATCGGAATGGCGATCACGGTCAGGGTCGAGAGCAGCACGAGGTTGTCCAGGAACTTGCCCCGGCGCATACCCGCGAGCACACCGGCGGTGATGCCGACGATGATCTCGAAGATGAAGGCGATGGAGGCGACCTTGAGCGTCTCCGGCCAGGCTTCGGCGATCAGGGCGTTGATGGACCTGCCGCTGAGGCTGACGCCGAAATCGCCCTTCAGCAGATCCATGGCGTAATACCCGTACCGCACCGGGAGCGGGTCGTTCAGGTGGTATTGCGCCACCAGTGCCGTTCTGATGCTCTCCGGAACGGGACGCTCACCGTACAGGTTCTGTACGGGATCGCCGCCCATGGCAGTGACCAGAGCAAATACCAGAAAGGTGGTTCCTATGATCACTGGGATCATCTGGAGCAGCCGTCTCACGACGTACCGGCCCATTGTTCCTCCTCGTGGGAACGGCGGGGGCAGTCGAAGCTGCCCCCGCCGTCAGGCCCCTGACTTTTCTATGACCCGTGTAAGGCCGGGGTCAGGACTTCTCGACCTTGACGAGATCAACCTGGTTGAACAGGTTCATCTCGACGTTCTTGACCTTCTCCGAGTGACCGAAGACGTTCTTGCCGAAGCGCAGCGGGATCACCGGCATGTCTTCGACGAGGATGTCCTCAGCGGCCTGCCACTTCTTGATGGCCTCTTCCTCGGTCTTCGCCTCGCGGCCCTCCTGGACCAGCTTGTCGAACTCCTTGTTGCTGTACCCGTAGTAGTTCGAGGAACCGTCGGTGGTGTACAGCGGGCCGAGGTAGTTCTCCATGGACGGGTAGTCCATGATCCAGCCGAGCCGGAACATGCCGGAGAACTGCTTCTTCTCGACCTGGGTCAGCAGTTCGGCGAACTTCGGCACGGCCTGGCTGACACAGTCCAGGTCGAGGTTCTTCTTGAGCTGGTCGCAGGTGGCGTTGATCCACTGCTCGTGGCCGCCATCGGCGTTGTGCCCGATGTTGATCTTGTTGCCCTTGATGCCGCCGGCCTCCTTGAGGAGCTTCTTGGCGGCGGCCGGGTCGAACTTGCAGGCCTCGCCGCAGGCGTCCTCGCGGTAACCGGCCACGACGGGGGAGACGAAGGCGTCGGCCGAGGACTGCGAGCCCTGGAAGACGACGTCGATGATCTCGTCGCGGTCGATGGCCATCGAGATGGCCTTGCGGATCTTCGGGTCGTCGTACTTCTTGTCGTACGTCGGGAAGGCGACGAACTGGAAGGTGGAGGCCTCCGAGGTCAGGAAGCGGTCCCCCAGCTCCTTGGGCGCGGACCCCATGACCTCGGTCGGGATCTGGTTGATGACGTCGAGGTTGCCCGCCAGGAGGTCGTTGTACGCGGTCTCCTGCTTCTGGTAGACGCGGAAGTCGACGCCCTCGACCTTGGGCTTGTCACCCAGCTTGTAGTCCTCGAACGCCTTGACCTTGACGAGCTTGTCGTGCTCCCACTCGCCGTCCATCTGGAACGGGCCCTGGCCGATGGGGGCCTGCTCGTAGGCCTTGATGTCCTCGAACGCCGACTCGGGCATCGGGTAGAAGACCGTGTAGCCGACGACCGACTTGAAGCCGGAGAACGGCGCGTTGAGGGTGACCTCGATGGTCTTGTCGTCAACGGCCTTGAGGCCGGACAGCTTGTCGGTCTTCGGCTTGGGAGCCTCCTTCGGGCCCTCCTCGCCGTCCGGGTCCGTCGGGTTCATGTCCTCGTAACCCGCGATGGTCCCGAAGAAGTAGTTGCCGTCGGCGGCGTTCGGCCCGTAGGCGCCCCAGTTCCAGGCGTCCACGTAGTTCTGGGCGGTGACGGGCTTGCCGTCGTGCCAGGTCGCGTCCTTGAGCTTGATCGTCCAGACCTTGTTGTCCTCGGACTCGATGCTCTCGGCCGCCGCGAGGACCGGCTGGTTCTCGGCGTCGAACTCCACGAGCGGCGTGAACAGCGCCGAGAGGACCTGGGAGCCCGCCGACTCCGTCGCGGCCTGCGGGATCAGCCGCTTCGGCTCCGCGATGTCCATGCTGAAGGAACCGCCGGCGCTGTTCTTGTCGTCGTCACCGCTGTCACCGCTGCCGCAAGCCGTCGCGGACAGCGCCACGATAATGGCGCCCGCGACCCATTTGGCACTTCTGGCACCGCGCATGGGTGTGCCTCCTCAAGAGTCCATCGTCAGTACATGGAAGGGGCCGGTCGCGGGCTGACACCCCTGACAGCCGCAGCCGGCACCTGTGCTCGTGAGTCGGCGCGCTCCCCACAGCGCGTGACCCATTGACCCGAGCTCGATGGACCCCACTATCGGTCACCCGGGACCCTTGAAACCACACGTCAGGGATCTCGGTTTGGTCACATCAACCAGGCCGGATGGCCGAAATCCGGGCAAACTAAGCCCATACAGACAGGCATGAAACGGACTGTTGACTCATGTACCGGATGACGGGGACCGATAGTCGAACGTGATCCGAGGGAAAACAGATTGACAACGGAGATCAACAAGGCCCGGCGCACGACCCGCTCGGCACCCTCTCCGGCGCCCTCTCCAACAGGGCTGCCGGGCGTCGATTACCCACGCGTAGCCCACCGGAAACCGGCGAGAACCAGCCATCCGGCCGGCGGCCGCGGTGGACGCCGCCGCGGACACCGCCCGCGAACGCCCCCGGGGGCGCCCCGAAGGACGCCCCCGGACCGGCCGGAAGGGCCGCGCGGCGCCGGGGCCCCGCAGCCGCCGGCTCAGCGCTTGGCGCGGGAGGCCGCGCGGGCCCGCTCCTTCTGGTCGAGGACGACCTTGCGGATACGCACCGTCTCCGGGGTCACCTCGATGCACTCGTCGTCCCGGCAGAACTCCAGGGACTGCTCCAGGGAGAGCAGCCGCGGCGGGACCAGGGACTCCGTCACATCGGCCGTGGACGACCGCATGTTGGTGAGCTTCTTCTCCTTGGTGATGTTGACGTCCATGTCGTCCGAGCGGGAGTTCTCACCGACGATCATGCCCTCGTAGACCTCGGTGCCCGGCGACACGAACAGCACACCGCGCTCCTGGAGGTTCGTCATCGCGAAGGCGGTGACCACACCGGAGCGGTCGGCCACCAGGGAGCCGTTGTTCCGGGTGCGCAGCTCGCCGAACCACGGCTCGTGGCCCTCGAAGATCGAGTGCGCGATGCCCGTGCCGCGGGTCTGGGTCAGGAACTCCGTCCGGAAACCGATCAGGCCGCGGCTGGGCACGATCCACTCCATCCGGATCCAGCCGGAGCCGTGGTTGGTCATCGTCTCCATCCGGCCCTTGCGCGCGGCCATGAGCTGGGTGATGGCGCCCAGGTGCTCCTCGGGGGAGTCGATGGTCATCCGCTCGATCGGCTCGTGGACCTTGCCGTCGATCTCCTTGGTGACCACCTCGGGCTTGCCGACGGTCAGTTCGAAGCCCTCCCGGCGCATCGTCTCGACGAGGATGGCCAGCGCCAGCTCCCCGCGGCCCTGCACCTCCCAGGCGTCGGGACGCTCGGTGGGCAGCACCCGGAGGCTGACGTTACCGATCAGCTCGCGCTCCAGCCGGTCCTTGACGAGGCGGGCGGTGACCTTGTGGCCCTTGCCGCCCTTGCCGACCAGCGGGGAGGTGTTGGTGCCGATCGTCATCGAGATGGCCGGCTCGTCGACCGTGATGAGCGGCAGGGCCACCGGGTTCTCCGGGTCGGCCAGCGTCTCGCCGATCATGATGTCCGGGATGCCGGCGACCGCGCAGATGTCACCCGGCCCCGCCTTCTCGGCCGGCTTGCGGGTCAGCGCCTCGGTCATCATCAGCTCGGTGATCCGGACGTTGGAGACGGAGCCGTCGCGCTTGATCCACGCGACGGTCTGGCCCTTCTTCAGCTCGCCCTGCTCGACGCGGAGCAGCGCGATGCGGCCGAGGAAGTTGTCCGCGTCCAGGTTGGTGACATGGGCCTGGAGCGGGGCGCTCGCGTCGTACTCCGGGGCCGGGACGGTCTCCAGGAGCGTGGTGAAGAACGGCTCCAGGTTCTTGCTGTCGGCCGGGACGGTGCCGTCCTCCGGCTTGGTCAGCGAAGCGATGCCGTCGCGGGCGCAGGCGTAGACGATGGGGAACTCGATCTGCTCCTCGGTCGCGTCCAGGTCGAGGAAGAGGTCGTACGTCTCGTCGACGACCTCGGCGATGCGGGCGTCCGGGCGGTCCGTCTTGTTGATGCAGAGGATCACCGGCAGCTTGGCCTGCAGCGCCTTGCGGAGCACGAAGCGGGTCTGCGGCAGCGGGCCCTCGGAGGCGTCCACCAGCAGGACCACGGCGTCGACCATCGACAGACCGCGCTCGACCTCGCCGCCGAAGTCGGCGTGACCGGGGGTGTCGATGATGTTGATGGTGACGGGGCCGCCGCCGGCCGACGGGTGGTACTTGACCGCGGTGTTCTTGGCGAGAATGGTGATGCCCTTCTCGCGCTCGAGGTCGTTCGAGTCCATCATGCGCTCGTCGAGGTTCTCGGCGGCGTGCGCGGCGAAGGCGCCGGCCTGCTTGAGCATGGCGTCGACGAGGGTCGTCTTGCCGTGGTCGACGTGGGCGACGATGGCTACGTTACGGATGTCGTGGCGCGTGGGCATACTGCGGGGCACTCCCGGAATCGTGGATGGCGGCGCGTACGGTCCGGCACGCGCGCCCGCCGGGCTGGAACATGCCTCGGCCTCACTCCATCGTACGGGCCCCGGCGCGCCCGGGGCTCATCGGCCGCCCGGGCGGATCGCGGGGGCCCCGGGCGGATCGCGGGGGGCGGCTCAGCGGCGGAAGCCCACGTCCTGGTACCGCGGCGTCGCGAACCCGAAGGCCCCGGCGTTGACCACCCCGGGCCGTACGGCCACCAGCTCCGGCCGCTGGTAGAGCGGGATCGCCCCGGCGGCCGCCCAGATCCGGGCGTCGGCCCGGTTCATCAGCTCCCGGGCCACCGACTCGTCCAGTTCCTCGGCCGCCTGCTCGAAAAGCTGGTCGATGCGGTCGGTTCCGACACCCGTGTAGTTCTGCTGGACGGTGAGCGAGCCGTCCGGCGCGGGCCGCGGCTTGGCGAAGACCGGCCGGGCGTCGGTCGCCGGAAAGGCCGTGGCCGGCCAGGAGTAGAGGGCGAGGTCGAAGTCCCCGGACGCCACGTGCTCCCGGAAGAACTTCTCCCCCGCCACCTCCTCGATCTCCGCCCGGATGCCGACCGCGGTCAGCATCTGCGCGATCCGCTCCGCGACGGCCCGGAGCTGCTCGGCACCCCGCCCCTTGGGAAGGACGAACTCCAGCGTGAGCGGTACGCCGTCCTTGTGCAGCACATGGGCGTTGCCCGGCAGAGCCCGCTTCCGCGCCTTCCCGCCCTGCTCCGCCGCCTTCTCGCCGGTCTCCCCGTCGGCGCCGTCCTCCCGGTTTCCGGCGTCCTCGCTGTCGGCGTCCCCGGTCCCGGGCTCCGCCGTGATCGTCCGCCAGCCCGCGTCCGCGAGCATGGCCTGGGCCGCCGCGGGATCCTTCCCGCCGAGGGCCGCGCTGTTGTCCTGGTACCCGGGCTGGCCGGCCAGGCGCAGATGACTGCCGGGCGGGGCGGCCGGGAGCTCCAACGGTTTCAGCACCGACTCGGCGAGCGCCGAGCGGTCGATGGCGCGGGCCACGGCGCGGCGTACCCGCTCGTCCGCCAGCGGCCCCCCGGCGCCGTTCAGCGCGAGCTGCGTATAGGCGGGGGCCAGGGAGCGGCGGACGTCGATCCGCCGGAGCGCGGCCGATGCCGCGCCGCGCCGCCGGGCGGCGGTGTGGATGTCCTCCACTTCCGGCCGGCCGATCCCGGCGATGTCGAGCTTCCCCCCGGCCAGCGCGGTCACCCGCCGCTCGCGGGGCACGGCCGTCAGGACCAGCCGGTCGAGCTTGGCACGGTCGCCCCACCACCGGGGGTCGCGGACGAGGGTGACGGAGCGCTTGCGGGCGTCGCGGGCGCGCAGGGTGAAGGGGCCCGCGGTGGCCTTGAGGGTCCGGCGGGTGACGTCGTTGAAGGCGTCGGCCCCACCCGTCGCCGACTTGGGGTAGAGCGGGGTGAAGAGGGAACGCCAGTCGGCGTACGGCGTGCCGAAGGTCACCCGGATCTCATGGGCGTCCCGGCCCGGATCGACAGCTCCCGGGCCACGCGGTCGTAGCCGGCGTTCCGCGCCGTCCAGTAGGCACGGTTGCGGCCGTTCAGCGCCTGCCACTGGGCCCGGAAGTCCGCCACGCCCAGGGGGCGGCCGTCGCTCCAGACCGCCTTGGGATTCAGCCGGTAGACGACCACCTGCGCCGGCTCGTGCCGGACGACCTCCGCCGAGCGGAGATAGTCCGGGTTGCGCTGCGGACGGCCCGCGCTGTCGAGCGTGAAGAGCGCCGGCAGCACGGCCCCGGCGATGCGGTCGGTGGTGCTGTCGGAGTCGGCCTGGAAGACGTTGAGCGTGGCGGGCGCCGAGTCGACGGCCCACCGGACGGTGCCCCCGTCCCGGATCCGGTCGCGGGGGGTGGCGGCGATGTCGGGCCCGGCCGTGGGCGCGGACGCCTCGTCGTCATCGCCCCCGCAGGCGGTGAGACCGGCCAGGCCGGCCAGCAGGGCTCCGGCCAGCAGCAGCGCGGTGCTGCGGTGGGCGCGGCCGCGCGGGGCGCCCGAGCCGGATCCGGCGGTTCCCCGGCCCGGACGGGACGGGCCGTGGCCCCGGCGGGACGTGCCGTGGCCCGGACGGGGCGTGCCGGGACGGGCGCCGGCGGCAGGGCCGGTGCGGATGCCCGCGGTGTCCGCGTGGGCCGGGCCGGGACGGGCGCCGGTGGCAGGCCCGGTGCGGATGCCCGCGGTGTCCGCGTGGGCCGGGCCGGGACGGGCGCCGGAGGCAGGCCCGGTGCGGATGCCCGCGGTGTCCGCGTGGGCCGGGCCGGGACGGGCGCCGGAGGCAGGCCCGGTGCCGGAGGCAGGCCCGGTGCCGGTGCCGGTGCCGGTGCCGATGCCCGCGGCCGGTCCGGTGCCGGGGCCCGCGTGGGCCGGGGCGGGGCCCGCGTGGGCCGGGGCGGGGCGGGGATCGTCTGCACCGGTGCTGGACATGCTGTACCTCCGGGCTCGCGCGCGTCTCTCCTCACCACTGAAGGGGAGGCCCGGGGCCGGGGCACGACGGATACGGCCGGCGGCCGGGGATGCCACCCCTGCGGGTGACGCATCGCCTCCGGCCGGGTCGCCTCCGGCGGGGTTCTGCACGCGTTCGCCTCCGGCGGGGTTCTGCACGCGTTCGCCTCCGGCGGGGTTCTGTGACCTTTCGCCTCCGGCGGGGTTCTGCACGCGTTCCGGTGCGGCGCCGTTTCCCCGCGCTACGCGCGGGCGCAGCCCACCCACGGCCACCCGTTGCCCCGCGGCGAGATGACTCCGCCGGCCTCGTGTCCCGACCGCCCGTGCCCGGCTGCGGCGCCGTTTCCCGCGCTGCGCGCGGGCGCAGCCCACCCACGGCCACCCGCTGCCCCGCGGCGAGACGCTTCTGCGCCTCCCCGCGCGCCGCCGCCGTGCCCGGCTGCGGCACCGCTGCCCCCCGCGCTGCGCGCCGGTGCCGCCCGCCCACGGCCACCCGCCGCCCCGCGGCGAGATGACTCCGCCGGCTTGGTGCCCGGTCTCCGGGCGCCGGTGCGGCACACGCCGGTCCTCTCCGTCTCGGCGGCGTATGAGCCGGCCGCGCGACCGGGGCCCGTGGGACCGCCTCCGATGAGGGGAGGGGAATCGGTGCCGTACGTACGCGGGGCGGGCGGACGGGGGTTCGGGGATGCCGCCGGTGGCGGGTGACGCGGAGCGCGATTCGCCGCTGCCGTCTTCACAAGCGCGCGTGTGACGCGCGACACTCTCCGGGTGTCGCACACCGCAACACCGCGGAGGTGAGGGCGAGTTATGTCCCTGCACGACGATCTGCGAGCCGCGCAGCGCTGTCTCGACGAGCTGGGCCGGACGGTCGGCCGTCTGGAGCGCCAGGTCGGCGGAGGTCCCGACATCCGCCGGGTGCGCTCGGACACCGAGCATCTGCGCGAGAGCCTCGCGCTGCTCAGGGAGGCGGCCCCGGCCGCACTTCCACGGGAGCCCGGGCAGGACGTGATCGTCATCCCGGACACTCCGTACAACACGGCCCTGTGGGCGGACGCCGAGGACGAGGGGCTCGGGGCCCGTCACGGGCAGGGGCCCTGACGGCAGGCCGGCCCGGCAGCCGTCCAGGCCGCGGGCGTCCGGTCCCGGTCAGCGCCGCGGGCGTCCGGCCGCGGTCAGCGCCGCGGCCACCACGGTCACCGGGCCTCCGGCGCCCGGGCCGCCTTCCGCCCCCGGCCCCCTCGCCCCCGGATTCCTCCCTCGCCGGGGGCCCGAGCCCCCCGCGGGCCGCGCGACGCACGCAGGCCCCGCCGCCCCATCCGTCCGACACCGGAGCCCCTCTTGGCCACTGGCACCGACTCCTCGACCGCCGGAGAGACCGGCGGCAGCACCGGCCCCGGCCACGGCACAGCCCCCGGCGGCGTGCGCCGGGGCGTGGATTCCCCGGCGCGCGCCGCCATCGGCGCCCGCCATCTGCGGACCGACCGCTGGTGGCTGGCGCCCGCCACGACCGCGGCCGGGCTGCTCGCCTTCGTCGTCTACTCGACCTGGCGCGCCTTCGCGAACGCCGACTACTACGCCGCCCCGTACGTCTCGCCGTTCTACTCGCCCTGTCTGGCGGAGAACTGCGAGCCCATGAAGGCGGGCCCCAACTGGCCGCTGTTCGGGGAGTGGTGGGGCCTCTCCCCGGCGCTGATCATCCTGGTGTTCCCGCTCGGCTTCCGGCTGACCTGCTACTACTACCGCAAGGCCTATTACCGGGGCTTCTGGGCCGCTCCCCCGGCCTGCGCGGTCGCCGAACCGCACGGCACATACCGCGGCGAGACCCGGTTCCCGCTGATCCTGCAGAACATCCACCGCTACTTCTTCTACGCGGCGCTGCCGGTGGCCCTGATCCTGACCTACGACACGGTGCTCGCCTTCCGGGACGAGGACTACGCCTGGGGCCACATGGGTCTCGGCACCGTGATCATGCTGGTCAACATCGCGCTGATCTGGCTCTACACCGTCTCCTGCCACTCCTGCCGGCACATCATCGGCGGCCGGCTCAAGCACTTCTCCCGCCATCCGGTGCGCTACCGCCTCTGGGGCTGGGTGAGCCGGCTGAACGCCCGCCACGCACAGCTGGCCTGGGCCTCGCTGATCAGCGTCGCCCTCGCCGATCTCTACGTCTATCTGCTGGCCACCGGGGTCTTCGACGATCCGAGGCTGTTCTGAGCGGAGGGCGGGAGTCCCCGGGCCCCCGGGGTGTTCCCGGAGTGACGAGAAGGACGACAGCACCCCGAGCGATAGGACAACGATGACCCAACCGGAACAGCAGGCCTGGGACGTGGTCGTGGTCGGCGCCGGCGGCGCCGGGCTGCGCGCCGCCATCGAGGCCCGCGAGCGGGGCGCGCGCACCGCGGTCATCTGCAAGTCCCTGTTCGGCAAGGCCCACACGGTGATGGCCGAGGGCGGTATCGCGGCCAGCATGGGCAATGTCAACGAGGGCGACAACTGGCAGGTCCACTTCCGCGACACGATGCGCGGCGGCAAGTTCCTCAACGACTGGCGGATGGCCGAGCTGCACGCCCGGGAGGCCCCGGACCGGGTGTGGGAGCTGGAGACCTGGGGCGCGCTCTTCGACCGCACCGCCGACGGCCGCATCTCGCAGCGCAACTTCGGCGGCCACGAGTACCCGCGGCTCGCCCACGTCGGCGACCGCACGGGCCTGGAGCTGATCCGCACCCTCCAGCAGAAGATCGTCTCGCTGCAGCAGGAGGACTTCCGGGAGCACGGGGATTACGAGGCCCGGCTGAAGGTCTTCCAGGAGTGCACCGTCACCCGCGTTATCACGGACGGCGAGGGGGACGGCGGCCAAGTCCGCGGGGTGTTCGGCTACGAGCGCGAGTCCGGCCGGTTCTTCGTCCTCCGGGCGCCCGCCGTGGTGCTGGCGACCGGCGGCATCGGCAAGTCCTTCAAGGTGACCTCCAACTCCTGGGAGTACACGGGTGACGGGCATGCGCTGGCCCTGCTCGCGGGCGCCCGGCTGACCAATATGGAGTTCGTCCAGTTCCATCCCACGGGCATGGTCTGGCCGCCGTCCGTGAAGGGGATCCTCGTCACCGAGTCCGTCCGCGGCGACGGCGGCGTGCTGCGCAACAGCGACGGCAAGCGGTTCATGTTCGACTACGTCCCCGACGTCTTCAAGGAGAAGTACGCGCGGACGGAGACGGAGGCCGACCGCTGGTACGAGGACCCGGACCACAACCGCCGCCCGCCCGAGCTGCTCCCCCGCGACGAGGTGGCCCGCGCCATCAACGCCGAGGTCAAGGCCGGGCGCGGCTCCCCGCACGGCGGGGTCTTCCTCGACGTCGCCACCCGCATCCCGGCCGAGACGATCCGCCGCCGGCTGCCGTCGATGTACCACCAGTTCAAGGAACTGGCGGACGTCGACATCACGGCCGAGCCGATGGAGGTGGGCCCCACCTGCCACTACGTGATGGGCGGTGTCCGGGTGGAGCCGGACACCGCGCAGGCCCGGGGGGTGACCGGGCTGTACGCGGCGGGCGAGGTCGCGGGCGGTATGCACGGCTCCAACCGGCTGGGCGGCAATTCCCTGTCCGATCTGCTGGTGTTCGGCCGCCGCGCCGGGCTGCACGCCGCGGAGTACGCCCTGGCGGCGGCCGGTGAGCCCCCCGCGGTGCGCGAGGCCGCCGTCGAGGCGGCCGTCGCCGAGGCGCTCCGCCCGTTCGGGGCGGCGGAGGACGGTGCGGACGCCGCGGACGGTGCGGGCGGCGGTGCCGGCGCCGAGAACCCGTACACGCTCCATCAGGAGCTTCAGCAGACGATGAACGACCTCGTCGGCATCATCCGGCGCGGCGGCGAGATGGCCGAGGCCCTGGAGCGTCTCGGCCGGCTGCGGGCCCGCGCCGGGCGCGTGGTGGTGGAGGGCCACCGGCAGTTCAATCCCGGCTGGCATCTCGCCCTGGACCTGCGGAACATGCTGCTGGTCAGCGAGTGCGTGGCCCGCGCCGCGCTGGAGCGCGAGGAGAGCCGCGGCGGCCACACCCGCGAGGACCATCCGGACATGGACCGCGCCTGGCGGCGGATCAGCCTGCTGTGCTCGCCGGCCCCGGAGGAGGACGGCCCGGCGGCGGACGGCCCGGCGGCGGACGCCTCCGTCTCCCGCGGCCGGATCGAGCTCACCCGTGTCACCACCCCGCCCATCCGCAGTGACCTGCTGGCCCTCTTCGAGAAGGACGAACTGGGCAAGTACCTGGCCGACGAGGAGCTTTTCCAGTGACCCACACCGTTCACTTCAGGGTCTGGCGAGGTGACGCCGAGGGCGGCGGCCTGGCGGACTTCGACGTCGAGGTGGGCGAGGGCGAGGTCGTCCTCGACGCCATCCACCGCCTCCAGGCGACCCGGGCGCCGGACCTCGCGGTCCGCTGGAACTGCAAGGCGGGCAAGTGCGGTTCGTGCAGTGCCGAGATCAACGGCCGTCCGCGGCTGCTCTGCATGACCCGCATGTCGGTCCTGGACCTGACCGCGCCCGTCACGGTCACCCCGCTGCGCGCCTTCCCCGTGCTGCGCGACCTGGTGACCGACGTGTCGTTCAACTACGCCAAGGCCCGCGAGGTGCCCGCGTTCGTGCCGCCGCCCGGGCTGGCGCCCGGCGAGTACCGGATGCGGCAGGAGGACGTCAACCGCTCGCAGGAGTTCCGGAAGTGCATCGAGTGCTTCCTCTGCCAGGACGTCTGCCATGTGGTGCGGGACCACGAGGAGAACAAGGCGGCCTTCTCCGGGCCGCGTTTCCTGATGCGCGTCGCCGAGCTGGACATGCACCCGCTGGACGCCGCCGCGGAGACCGGCCTCGACCGGAAGACCACGGCACAGGAGGAGCACGGCCTCGGCTACTGCAACATCACCAAGTGCTGCACGGAGGTCTGCCCGGAGGGCATCGGGATCACCGACAACGCGCTGATCCCGATGAAGGAGCGGGTGGCCGACCGCCGTTACGATCCGCTGGTCTGGCTGGGCTCGAAGATCCGCCGCCGCGGGGCCTGATCCCCGCGGCGGGGCCGGACGGTCCGGGGAGTCAGTAGAGGCTGAGCAGCGCCTCGACCGGGTCCGCGCCCGTGGACTCCCCGTCCGGCAGGGCCAGTTCGAACCAGACGGTCTTGCCGCGCGGGGTGCGCCGGCTGCCCCAGCCGCTGCTGAGCAGCCCGACGAGCTGCAGGCCGCGGCCGCCCTCGTCGGTGTCACGGGCGCGGCGGCGCCGGGGCTGGACCAGGCCGCCGTCCCACACCTCGCAGACCAGGGTGCGGTCCAGCAGCAGCCGGAGCCGGATCTCTCCCTCGCCGTACCGCAGGGCATTGGTGACCAGTTCACTGACCAGCAGCTCGGTGGTGTCGACGAGGTCCTCCAGGCCCCAGGCCACCACCTGGTCCCGGGCCAGTTCCCGGGCCCGGGAGACGGACTGCGGTTCGCGCAGCAGCGTCCAGTCGCCGACGGACTCCGCCGGCAGGCCCTGCACCCGCGCCATCAGCAGGGCGGTGTCGTCCTCGCCGTGCTGGGTGTGCAGGGTGTTCAGCACATGGTCGGCCACGTCCTCCAGGGGCCGGCCCTGGTTGTTCAGGGCGGCGCGGAACGCCTGCAGTCCCTCCTCCAGCGGGTGCTCGCGCGATTCGACGAGACCGTCGGTGTAGAGGGCCAGCAGCGCACCGTCGGGGAGTTCCACCTCGACCTCCTCGAAGGGCTCTCCCCCGACGCCGAGCGGCATCCCGGTGGGGACCTCCATCATGAGCGCGGATTCGCCGGGCTCCACCAGGACGGGCGGCAGATGACCGGCGTTGGCGAAGATGCAGCGCCGGGTGACCGGGTCGTAGACCGCGTAGACGCAGGTGGCGAGGTAGATCTCGGAGAGGTCGTCGGTCTCGCGGCCGCTCCGGGCGGCCGAGCGTGATCCGCTCTGGGCGGCGTGGGCGCCGTGCGCGCCGGCGGGCGCGGCCAGGCCGCGGGCGATCTCGTCCAGATGGGAGAGGACCTCGGCCGGTTCCAGGTCGAGCATGGCCAGGGTGCGGACCGCGGTGCGCAGTTCGCCCATGGCGACGGCGGCGCGCAGGCCGCGGCCCATGACGTCGCCGACGACCAGCGCCGTGCGGTGGCCGGGCAGTTCGATGACGTCGAACCAGTCGCCACCGACCTCGGTGGCGGTGGTACCGGGCAGATAGCGGCAGGCGATGTCGAGGCCGGCTGCCTCCGGGTCGCCCGGCGGCAGCAGGCTGCGCTGGAGGATCAGCGCCCGCTCGTGCTCCCGGCGGTAGAGGCGGGCGTTGTCGATGAAGACGGCGGCGCGGGAGGCGAGTTCGGCGGCCAGGCCCAGATCGCGCTCGCCGAAGGGCTCACTGCCCTTCACCCGGGAGAAGCGGACGAGCCCCACCACCGTGTCGTGCGCGATCATCGGCACGGCCAGGGTGGACTGCACGATCGCGGCCAGGTCGGGCCGGTCGTCGCTGCCCCATCCGGGGATGACGTGCGTGCGGCCGGTGCGCAGGGCGTCGGCGAGCGAGGAGTCGAAGGGGTACCGGTGCACGGCGCCCACCTTCACCGGGGCGCTCGCGCTCCGGGACCCCTCCTCACCGCCCGGCTCGGGCAGCGGCAGTGGGGCGCCGGAGACGGCGCTGGCGAAGGCGACCCGGCGCATCTCGGCGCTGCCGTCGGCCAGCCCGGGCGCCGGCTCACGATCCACCCGCGCGGAGAACGGGGCCTCGTCCCGGCTGAGGAGTCCCTGGAAGAGGTCGACGGAGGCGATGTCGCAGAACTGCGGCACGGCCACCGCGAGCAGTTCCCGCGACGTGGTCTCCAGGTCGAGGGAGTTGCCGATCCGGGCACCGGCGGCGTTCAGCAGGGCCAGGTTGCGCCGGGCACTGGCGGCTTCGCGTTCGGCGTTCCGGCGCCGGGTGACGTCGGTGCCGAGACCGGCCACACCGATGGGGCGGCCGGCCGCGTTGTGCAGCCGGTAGAGGTTGACGGTCCAGCGGTGCTGCTCCTCGTCGCCCCGTATGGAGCCGAGGAGTTGGAGGTCGGTGACGGGGCTGCCGGTCTCCAGCACCTTGCGGACGGCGTTCTCCAGCCGGTCGGCCTCGCCGGGGGGCAGGTAGTCGGCCGGGACGCAGCCGCGGTGCGACTCGGGGGTGCCGCCGAAGACGGTGGCGAAGCGCTCGTTCACCCGCATGAGCCGGAGGTCCGTGCCGAACAGCATGAAGCCCATCGGAGATTGGCCGAAAACCGCCTCCGAAACGGCCAGGTCGGTCTCGATCCCGCGGAGGGCGCGGACGTCCACGACGATGCAGACGGCGCCGCGTTCGCCCTTCTCGTTGTCGGCCGGCATCACATAGACCTCGGCGAGGCCATGCGCTCCGGACGTGCCGGCGGACCGGTAGGGCACCAGGCCGACCCACTCGCGGCCGTCCATGATGTCGGCCATCCGGCGGTGTCCCCGGTCCCGCAGATCGGGTCGGAGGAAGGCGTCGACCGGGTCCTTGCCGAGGGCGTCGCGAGCGGGGATGCCGAGCTGTTCCGCGGCCCGGTCGCTCCATTGCGTGATCCGGCCGTCCGGTCCCAGCGAGAAGGAGGCCACGCCGATGTAGTCGTAGATCGAGCCGGGCGGGTGCCCCTGCCACGTGGGCACACCGGTTCCCTCGCCGGCCGACCCCGGCCCCGCTGGTATATCGCTCACGCGCCCGTCCCCTCCAGCTCACCTTGCCCGGACCGGCATGGGCCGAGTATCCAGCACCAACACCATCCGGAACACGGCCTTCACGATCACAGCACGGTTTCAACTGCCGAATCGGACGTGATCAGATCCTTTCTCTCTCCTAACCGGAGAGGACCAGCTCGAACCACACCGTCTTCCCCGATCCGCCCTGCCGGGCACCCCAGCGGTGGGAGACACCGGCCACCAGCTGCAGTCCGCGGCCCCCCTCGTCCTCCGGGGCGGCGATGCGCGTCAGGGGCGGGTCGGGCAGGGGATCGGACACTTCGACCACCAGAGTACGGTTCGGGGTGCGCTCCATACGGACTCCGATCGGGCCGCTCGCATACCGCAGGGAGTTGGTCACCAACTCACTGACCAGCAGTACGGTGATATCGCTCACAGCGTTCAGCCGCCACTGCCCCAGCGTGGCCCGGGTCAGCGCCCGGGCGTCGCGCAGCGCCTCCGGTCCGGCGGGGAAGCTCCATTCGGCCACGTACCCCTCCAGAGGCGGCGTGCCGGGAGCCACCGGTCCGGCAGGGCGGAAGGAGAGCGGGACCACCGGTTCGGGGGACCCTGGGGTGTCGCTCACGCCGACCACTTCCCAACCGGTACGGGAGGCCGGGCGTCACCGCCCGAGCAGGGTTGCTGGCAGACTCCGACCGGACTTATCCGGCCGAAGCATCCGAAGCATCGCCTACCCGATATCGCGGTGTGAATATCTCATTACCGTGCCTTATGGGGGCTGCTGTGGCACGAACGGCGCAGCGTGCCCGCCCCACGCCCCGGCCCCCGCGTCACTCCGCCCCGGCGCACGCCCCGCCCGCTTCCGCCGCCAGCCGCCGCACGGCCTCCGCCACGGCGGGGCGGTCCTGGTCCAGCCAGTCCACCTCGTCCGCCCGGGCGGGCGTCAGCCAGCGCAGCTCGTCGTGATCCTGCAGCGGACGGGGCTCCCCCGAGACCAGCCGTGCCGTCCACACCTCAAGGACATAGGGCGGCTTGAGGGGCCAGGAACCCGGGATCCGGGCCAGCGGGGCGATCTCCACCCCCAGCTCCTCGCGGAGCTCCCGGACCAGGGCCTCCGGTGCCGTCTCGCCCGGCTCCACCTTGCCGCCGGGCAGTTCCCACCGGCCGGCCAGAGCGGGCGGCGCGCTGCGGCGGGCCGCGAGCAGCCGCCCGCCGCGCAGGACGGCGCCGCCGACGACGACCCGGGCCCCCGGCGGGTGCGGGGTCTGCGGGTGCGGGGTCTGCGGGTGCGGGTTTCCGCCGTCCCGCGTCATCCGAGGTCCTCCGTCATGGGAGGGACTCTACGAGCCGCGGGCCACCCGCTCGACCACGTACAGCTGTTCACCCCCGGACCGGTGGAGCCGGTCCTTGGCCTTCTCCGCCTCCGCACGGGTCGCGTAGCTGCCGACGCGGTAGCGGTTGCCGTTCTCGTCCTCGCGTATGACGAGCCAGGGGAGGGCGGGACCACTGTCGCTCATCGCCGCCCCTCCCGCGCCACGGCGCGCGAGCCCGCGCACAGGGATCCATTCTCTGAGGAAGCAGCAGTCTGCATATGCCCGAGCCTACGCCGGGCCCTCACGGAGCGGATACGAGTTTGCACGAAGAGGCACGCATCCGGCCACTCGTTCGAGCGGGAAAACGCGCCCGGCGCACGGCACGGCGGACCGGGGACGAGGGCCCCGGAGTGCCCGGCGGACACCCGGGCCACCGAGGAGATGCCGAGGCGGGGAGGTGCGGAGGCGCGGGCGGCGGCCGGGGGCGGCTCCGGCGGCTACCGCACGGGAAGGTGGTACGAGAGGCGGTAGCAGTCCGCCGGGATCACCACGTCGGCCGTCTCCACCGCCCGGCCCGAGGCGAAGAATGTCCGGGAGACGACGATGACCACCCGCCCGGGCAGCCCGCCCAGCAGCGTCGTCTCCTCCGCGAGCCCGGGCCGGGCCCCGACCTCCTCCTGGACGTTGTCCACGACCACGTCGATCGCCGCCATCCGGTCCACCACCCCGCGCCCGGCCAGCGGGCCCTCCTCGGGCAGCATCACGGGGGTGCGGCCGGTCAGCGCCAGCGGCTCCCAGGAGGTGACGATCATCATCGGCTCCCCCTCGGCACGGTGGAGATAGCGGGTGCACATGACCCGGTCACCCGGCTCCGCGCCGAGCCGCCGGGCGACCTCGGGGGACGCGGCCTCCTGCTCGCTGCGCGACTCCCAGGTGCCGCGCACCCGCTCGTCGGCCTGCTCCTGCCGGAAGGGGGTGCTGTCGTCGGCCAGCCGGTAGCCGGTCCGCGCGATACGGCGCGGCTCCAGGCGCTCCCGTACGTAGGTGCCCGAGCCGGACCGGCCCTCCACCAGCCCTTCGGCCATCAGCACCTTGCGGGCCTCCAGGGCCACGGTGTCGGAGACGCCGTATTCGGCGCGGATACGGGCCTGGGAGGGGAGTCTGGTGTGCGGCGCCAGGGAGCCGTCGACGATCTTCTGCCGCAGGTCGCCGGCGACCCTGAGATACGCGGGCTGCTCACCGAAGGACACGTGCCCCTCCCAACGGGTTGACATTCTGCGACAGCTTGGCAACCGAGAGTTGCGACCGCAAGCGAAGGCCAGAGATTCGCCCGAAGGGCTGATGCTGGGTGGGAGCAGGCATGAACGGAGGCGGCCGGGGAAGCGGAGCACGTGCGCCGTGTGCGCCGTGTGTGCTGCGTCCGGCGAGAGCGCCGGCTGTGCCGGGTGCGCGGGGCGGGCACGTCACGCCCCACCCCGCGGCAGGCGGGACGGGGCGGAGGAGACGGCGCGGCCCGCCGGCCGCGGTCCGCTTCGCCGGGCGGGCCCCGGCGGTTCGGAAGCGCAGGGCCCAGGAGTCGAGGAGCCGGGATGCGCGGAGGCCGGGTCACGGATGCGAAGCTTCCGGACACCGCCCGACGTCTCGCCGGAGGCGTCCACCGCATGGCGGGCGGTGCTCTTCGCGGCCCCGCCGGGGCCGGCCTCCTTGAGGACGTGAACGGAACCGCCGGGGCCGCCAGTTCGATCCGCGGGCCACCGCCGCCCCGTTCACGGGCGCGCGGCCCCGCTTCCCGGACCGGCGTCCGCACGGGAGATCACGTCACCGGAGGCGGCCCGGATGGTGCGGGGAGCCGCCGCCTCCGGGGCGCCGCCGCCGGAACCGGCCCCGTCTCCGCCCGCCTTCATCGCCCTGGCCTCGCTCTTGAGGATCCGCGCCGACTTCCCCAGCGAACGCGCCAGCTCGGGCAGCTTCCTGGCTCCGAGCAGCACGACGACGACGATGAGGATGAGGGCGATTTCGCTGATCCCGAACATCCGTGTATTCCCTTCTGCGCACCGATGGTTGTCCCCGTCTGTCCGAAAGTCGCCCCCGGCCGGGAGCCTGCCGGCCCCCGTACCCGCCGGAGCCCCGGCCCTTCCGCACCGGACCGGGCCGGGGGGGACCGCTTCTTTCGGACGTTCCCCCGCCGAGACCCCCGCTCCGCGGCCGGCGCGACACCGGACGGCTTATTCTTCTACACGCATGTAGAAGATGAACAGACGGCCCGTCAGCCGCCGGCCGGAGCATGCCCCGGGCGGCGGTGCGGCAAGCGTCTGTGCCCGGACCGGCGGATGAACGTCAGGAGGACACGGTGGCTTCGATCGACCTGGACAAGGTGCTGGACAAGGCGTGGGCGGACAAGAGCCTCCCCGAGGTTCTGGCCGCACCCGTATCGGCCCTCAAAGGCGTCTCGGACCGCGATGGCGAGCTGCTGCAGGAGGCGTTCGGCGTGAAGACGGTCGCCGACCTGGGTTCGCTGAAGTACGCCCGCTGGGCCCAGGCCCTGGTGGCACTGGACGTATCGGACAAGTGACCGTGAGCCGCGCGCCGGGCCGTCACCGGGGAGGCCGGACGGCGGCACGGCGGCGCCGGCGAGGAACGAACAAGAAGGAGTGAAGGCCGCGATGGTGTTCAAACGGCTGCTGGGGTCTCTCGGGGTCGGCGGACCGACCGTGGACACGGTTCTGGAGGGCGGCGCCGTACCGCCCGGCGGAGTCCTGCGCGGGCACGTCCATCTGCGGGGCGGGAGCGCGGACTTCGAGATCGAGCAGATCACGCTGGAGCTGGTGGCCCGCGTCGAGGCCGAGCACGAGGAGGGTGAGCGGGAGGGCGCGGTCGCCTTCGAGCGCTTCACCGTGGGCGGTGGCTTCCGGCTCGCCGAGGGCGAGGAGCGGTCGGTCCCGTTCGCCGTGACGCTGCCGTGGGAGACCCCCGTCACGGAGCTCCACGGGCAGCCGCTGGGCGTGGTCCTGGGGGTGCGGACCGAACTGGCGGTGGCGGGGGCGAAGGACAAGGGCGACCTGGATCCGCTGTCCGTCCGCCCGCTGCCGGTCCAGGAGGCGGTCCTGGAGGCGCTCGGGCAGCTCGGCTTCGGGTTCACCTCCGCCGATCTGGAGCTGGGCCATATCCGGGGCACCGGGCAGCGACTGCCGTTCTACCAGGAGATCGAGCTCTCCCCGGCCCCCCGGTACGCGCACGCGGTGAACGAGATCGAGGTGACCTTCCTCGCCGGTCCCGCCGGGGTGGAGGTCGTGCTGGAGGCCGACAAGCGCGGCGGGCTGTTCTCCGGCGGCCACGACGCCCTGAGCCGGCACACCGTCGGCCATGAGGACGCCCCTTCACGCGACTGGGCCGCCGAGATCGACTCCTGGGTCCGGCAGCTCGTCGAGCACCGGGCAGCGTACGGGTCTCCGGCCCCGGCTCAGTACGGGCCCGGCGCCCCCTACGGAGGCGGGGCCGCGGCCAAGGACGACCACCACGGCGCCCACCACCACGGCGGTCACGGTTCCGGCCCGGGCATGGGCACGGCCATCGCGGCCGGCGCGGCCGGCCTGGCGGTCGGCGTCGCCGGCGGCCTGGTGGCCGCCGAGGTCGTCGACGAGATCGGCGACGCCTTCGAGGGCGAGGACGAGGAAGGCGAGGAGGGCGAGGAGGGCTGACCCCCCGCCCCGGGGCAGGGCATCCGGTCCCTGCCCCGGTGTACCGCGGCACACCCGCGGCGGCCCGGGCCCGCCGGACCCGCCCCGCCCCGGTCGGCCCCGGCTCAGAGCGGGGTGGCCGCGTGGAGGATGAGAAAGAGGGCCACGGCCGCGTTCGCCGAGGAGAAGGCGGAGGCCGCGGTGCCCATGGCCGCGGTCCAGGCGGCCAGTCCGGCGGTCGTGCGCGCCGGTGGCCAGACCCGGGCCGGCGGGGCGGGATCCAGCAGCGCCCGGACCCTGCGGGGCACGGGACCGGGAGAGGCGAATCCGGCGAACGCCGGTGCGGGCGCCGGATTCGCGACCAGCGCGGCCCTGGCGATGGCGCGGGCCACCAGGCGCCGGTCCCCGACGGTGCGCGCCGCCTCCTCGTCCGCCCAGCGCTCGGCGCCGAAGAACACCGCGGTCCGCAGGGGCCGCAGAAAGGGGTTGGCCCGGGCCGCCAACTGGACGGCCAGCAGCAGGCGGTGGTGCCGCGCCGTCAGATGCACCCGTTCGTGGGCGAACAGGGCCCGGCGCTCCCGGGGTTCGAGGGCGGCCAGCATGCCCGCGGACACCACGATGCGGCCCCGCGCGCCGGGCAGCGCGTGGGCGTACGGGGTCGCGTCGGGCAGGACGGCCACCTGCGAGCCGGGCAGCCCGTCGAGGGCCCGCCACAGGCGGCGGCGCATCCGCCGGTGGCGCCAGAGCGTCAGCGCGCAGCCGCCGGCCACGGTGTTGAGCACGGGAATGGCCGCGACTCCCAGGACCTCGTCATAGGGCACCGCCTCCCGCACCTCCGGATCGGACCAGCCGTCCGGCAGCGGATTGCCCGGGAGTTGCGCTGTGCCGACGACCATGAGCAGGGCCAGGCAGAGCGTGCTGCACACCGCCAGGACGGCGGCGGCACCGGTCAGCAGCAGGGTGGCCGCGCGGGGATGGAGATGCTGTTCGGCCAGCCGGGCGATGGGCCAGGCCGTCAGGGGCAGCACGAGCGGCAGGAAGACGAAGACGCCCATCACCGGCCGTCCGGGGCGTCGGCTTCCCGGTCCAGGAGCTCCCGCAGCAGCCGCTCGTCGTCGGGCGGCAGCGCGGTGACGAAGCTGGCCAGCACCGCTTCCCGGTCCCGCTCGCCGTCCAGCACCCGGCGCATGCGCAGCGCCGCGAGCCCTGCTTCGTCGGAGGCCGCCCGCCAGGTGAAGGAGCGGCCGGACCGTTCCCGGGTGACGGCCTGCTTGGCGTGCAGCCGGGTGAGGATGGTGATCACGGTGGTGTACGCCAGGCCTCCGTCGAGCCGGTCCAGCACCCACCCGGCGGTCGCGGGTCCGGGTGCCTCGCGCAGCACGGACAGCACCTGGGCTTCCAGTTCGCCCTGCGCCCGCCGCCGCGGCCGCGGCCCGCCGCCGTCCCGCTCCGCCATGGCCCCTCCCTCCGCGGCCGCGCCGTCCGGCCGAGATCAACGGTCCATCGTACCGACCGGGCGCGGGTCCGCGGTGCTCCCGCCGGGCGGCGGCCGGCGGCCCGGTGCCGCGCCGGGTCACCGCCCCTGCGGCGTCCCGCGGGCCAGCACGGCCACATGCAGCGAGGTGCGCGTCTCGGCGTCGGACAGGTCCAGCCCGAGGATCCGCTCGATGCGCGCGATCCGGTCGTAGAGCACCGGCCGCGAGATGTGCAGCGCGGCCGCGGCCGCCGTCTTGTCGCCCGTCGTCAGCAGCACCCGCAGCACCTCGTACAGCCCGGTGCCGTGCCGGGCGTCGTGGTCGGTCAGCGCCCCGAGTTCCCGCTGCACGAACCGGGCGACCCGGTCGTCGTCGGACAGCAGGTGGAGCAGTCCGCGCAGCCGCACGTCCGCCAGGCGGTGGTAGGGGCGGGCTGGGTCGGCGGCGCGCAGCGAGGCCGCCACGTGCTGGGCCTCGGCCAGGGAGCGCCCGGCGTCCCCGGGGCGCCGGACCGTCTCCCCCGCGGCCAGGACGGTTTCCCCCGGGGCCCCGGTCGCGGCGGCGACCGCGGTGAGGAGGGCGTCGGGGTCCGCTGTCGCGGGCAGGGCGAGGAGCGCGACGACGTCGTCGGGCTCGACGGCGACCAGGGCCGGCACTCCCCGTTCGCGGAGCGCCACGGCGAGGGAACCGGCCAGCGTGGTCAGGGCGTCGGCGGCGACGAACGTCCGGCGGCGGCGCTGGACGACGGGCCGGGCGGCGAGGCCCAGCAGCGCACCGCCGGTCAGCGGCACGCCCGCCTCGGCGCAGCGGCTGATCAGTTCCTCGTCCACCACCCGGTCGCGGAGCGCGGTGAGCAGGGCGTGGTGCGCCTGGCGCTCGACGCCGTCCCGGTGGCGTGTGTGCAGCCGGTGCAGCGCGAGGGCCGCGGCAGCGCGTTCGACGAGGACGAGGTGGCGGTGCGGCGGCGGCTGCGGGGTGACGAGCACGAGCCGGCCCCAGTCGTCGCCGCGCGAGCCGACCACGGTCACCAGCCAGCCGGCGCGGTGGTCGTAGCCGGTGCGCTCGCCGAGCCGGATGGCCCGCGAGCGGTCCTCCCAGTCGTGGAGCAGGTCGGAGTCGGGCCGGCCGCCGGTGTGGTAGCCGAGGATCCGGTGCCGGAAGGACTCCAGCACCACCGGGCACCCGGCGAGGCGGGCCGTCTCGGCGAGGATGTCGGCCGGCCCGGCCTCCGCCATGCTGAGCGCGGTGAACGCGTCGTGGATCTGCCCGGCGGCGCGCAGCTCCACCACTTGGGCGTCCACGACCTGCTCGCCGACGGCCTGGGTGACGCTGACGAAGCGCACCTCCCGGCGGAGGGCCACCAGCGGCAGCTTCTCCCGTTCGCAGGCGGAGACGAGCGAGCCGGGCAGCTCGGCCGTCCAGCGCCGGCCCAGCTCCACGACCAGACCGGCCGCCCCGGCCCGGCTGAGTTCCCGTACGTAGCGGTCGAGACCGGCGGCGTCGGCGGGCAGGGCGATGCCGGTGGCCAGGACGAGTTCGCTGCCGCGCAGCAGCGGCGCGACCTCCGGGAGCTCCACGCAGTGCACCCACCGCACCGGGCGGGTGACCGCCTCCGCGGCGGCCACCACCTCCGGGTCGCCCTGGCGCAGTTCGGGCATGGCCAGGACATCGGCAACGCTCGGGAACACCGCCTCATCCCTTCGCCGTCCGGCGCGGCCGGCCGGCCGCCTTTACAGAGTGTCGGCAGATCGTGCCACATCCGACGGTGTGCAGCTACGCCCGGGCGCGTAGGAGCCGGTGCAATGTGCCGCATGACCGACACACAGCAGCGCATCACCCACTGGATCGGCGGCAGGCCGTGGACCGGCACCCCGGAGCGCACCGGGGAGGTCTTCGATCCCGCGACCGGAGCCGTCACCGCGCGGGTGGACCTCGCCTCCGCCGACACCGTGGACGAGGCGGTCGCCTCCGCCCGCGACGCCTTCACCGGCTGGCGCCGGACCTCGCTGTCCAAGCGGGTCACGGTGCTCTTCGAGTTCCGCCGGCTGCTGGCCGAGCGGGCCGGCGAAGTGGCCGCGGCCATCACCGCCGAGCACGGCAAGGTGCTCGACGACGCGGCGGGAGAGGTGCAGCGGGGTCTGGAGGTCGTGGAGTTCGCCTGCGGCATCCCGCATCTGCTCAAGGGCGGGCACACCCCCGGCGTCTCGACCGGGGTGGACGTGCACGCGCTGCGGCAGCCCCTCGGGGTGACGGCGGTGATCTCGCCGTTCAACTTCCCGGCGATGGTCCCGCTGTGGTTCGTCCCGGTGGCGATCGCCTGCGGCAACAGCGTCATCCTGAAGCCGAGCGAGAAGGACCCGTCCGCCTCGCTGCTCCTGGCCCGGCTGTGGAGCGAGGCGGGGCTGCCGGACGGCGTCTTCACCGTGCTGCACGGCGACAAGACCGCCGTGGACGGACTGCTGACCCACCCGGACGTGGCGGCCGTGTCCTTCGTCGGCTCCACCCCGGTCGCCCGGTACGTGTACGAGACGGCGAGCGCCCACGGCAAGCGCGTGCAGGCGCTGGGCGGGGCGAAGAACCACATGGTGGTCCTGCCCGACGCCGATCTGGACCTCGCCGCGGACGCCGCCGTGAACGCCGGTTTCGGCTCGGCGGGCGAGCGGTGCATGGCCATCAGCGCGCTGGTGGCCGTGGAGCCGGTCGGTGACGCGCTGGTCGCCAAGATCGCCGAGCGCGTCGCCGGGCTGCGGGTCGGCGACGGCCGGCGCGGCTGCGACATGGGTCCGCTGGTCACCGCCGCGCACCGGGACCGGGTGGCCGGCTACGTGGACGCGGGCGTGGCGGCCGGCGCGGAGCTCGTGGCCGACGGCCGGAAGCATCCCGTCGACGGGGAGGCGGGCGGCTTCTGGCTCGGCCCGACCCTCTTCGACCGGGTCACCCCGGACATGTCCGTCTACACCGACGAGATCTTCGGCCCGGTCCTCTCCGTGCTGCGCGCGGCCTCCTTCGACGAGGCGCTGGACCTGGTCAACGCCAGCCCCTACGGCAACGGCACCGCGATCTTCACGAACGACGGCGGCGCGGCCCGCCGCTTCGAGGAGGAGGTGGAGGCCGGGATGGTCGGGATCAACGTGCCCATCCCGGTGCCGGTGTCCTCGTACTCCTTCGGCGGCTGGAAGGACTCGCTGTTCGGCGACACGCACGCCTACGGCCCCGACGGCGTGCACTTCTTCACCCGGACCAAGGCCGTGACCACCCGCTGGCCCGATCCCCGCGACCGCGGCATCGACCTCGGTTTCCCGCAGAACCGCTGAGCCGCACCGAGAACCAGGAGACGACGTGAACAGCAGGCACGACGCGCTGCAGGACGCCGCGGCGCACCATCTGATGCTGCACTTCTCGGCGCAGCACATCGACGATCTGCTCGTCCTGGAACGGGGCGAGGGGCCGTACGTCTACGACACCCGCGGCAAGCGCCACATCGACGCCCTGTCCAGCCTGTTCTGCTCCCAGCTCGGCTACTCCTACGGCGCGGAGATGGCCGAGGCCGCGACCGCGCAGCTCACCCGGCTGGCGTTCAACACCAACTGGGGCACCGCGCACCCACCCGCGATCGAGCTGGCGGAGCGCCTCACCGCGCTCGCGCCCGAGGGCATGACCCGGGCGTTCTTCACCTCCGGTGGCTCGGAGGCCGTGGAGGCGGCGTGGAAGATCACGCGCGAGTACCACCTGGCGAACGGGCAGCCGCAGCGCACGAAGGCCATCGCCCGGGAGACCGCCTACCACGGGGTCACGCTGGGCGCGCTGTCGTTCACGGGGCTGCCGAAGTTCAAGGAGCCGTTCGGGCGGGCGCCCGTGGACGTCACGCACGTGTCCGCCACCAACGCGTTCCGGGCACCCGACGGCGGCGACCCGGAGGCCTTCCGCACCCGGCTGCTGGCCGAGATGGAGGACGCGATCATCGCCGCGGGCCCCGACGAGGTGGCGCTGATCATCGCCGAGCCGGTGCAGAACGCGGGCGGCTGCTTCACCCCGCCGCCCGGCTACTGGCGCGGGCTGCGCGAACTGGCCGACCGGTACGGGGCGCTGCTGATGGCGGACGAGGTCATCACCGGCTGCGGCCGGCTCGGCGAGTGGTTCGGCATCGCGCGGGAGGGCGTCACTCCGGACCTGGTCAGCCTGGCCAAGGGGCTGACGTCCGCGTACGCGCCGATGGGCGCCGTCGTCGTCGCCGAGCGGGTGGCGGCCGCGCTCGTCGACAACGGGCGGCCCCTGCGGCACGGCATCACCTTCGGCGGGCATCCGCTGTCGGCGGCCATCGCGCTGCGCAACATCGAGATCTTCGAGCGGGACGGTGTGCTGGAGAACGTGCGCACGCTGAGCCCGTATCTGGAGAGCCGGCTGGCCGGGCTGCGGTCCCTGCCGATCGTCGGGGACGTGCGCGGCGCGGGCTTCTTCTGGGCCCTGGAGCTGGTGAAGGACGAGGCGAACAGCCGTTTCGACACCGCGGAGCGGGACCGGCTGCTGCGCGGTGTGCTGCCCCGGCGGCTGCGCGAGGCGGGGATCATCGCCCGCCCCGACGACCGGGGCGACAGCGTGCTGCAGATCGCGCCGCCGCTGATCTGCGACCGCGCGGTGCTGGACGAGATCGTCGACGGCCTCGCGGAGGTCCTCACGGACGCTGTGTGACGCGGCGCGCCCGCACGGTGCGGGACGCGTTACCCAGGAATCACGATTTCGTTGCCGCAGGAAAATTCTGGAACGGAATCACTTGTTCAAACCCATGCTGACTGCCAGGATCGGCGCTCATCCCCGGCCCAAGCCGCAGCATCAGCGCAACAGCGGGAGAGATGTCCCATGGCCGACCAGCCGTCTCAGCAGCCGTCCGATCAGCCGTCGCCCGACGTGATCGCGCCCTTCGCGGAGGGAGCGCAGTACATCGCGGGCCGCCGCGCCTCCGGCACCTCCGGGCACCGGCAGGCGGTCACCGACCCCGCCACCGGCGAGCGGCTGCTGGAGTACGAGCTCGCCGGCCCCGAGGACGTCGACGCGGCCGTGCGCGCCGCCGGCCGGGCCCTGCCCGAGTGGGCCGGCGCCACCCCGGCCGAGCGCTCCGAGGCCCTCCACCGGCTGCGGGCGGTGCTCGACGGCCGGGCGGAGGAGCTGGTGCGGGCCGAGTCACTGCAGTGCGGCAAGCCCGTGCGGCTGTGCCGGGAGTTCGACGTGCCGGGCTCGATCGACAACGTCGCGTTCTTCGCGGGCGCCGCCCGCCGCCTCGACGGCATGGCCGCCGCCGAGTACAGCGGCGGCCACACCTCGTCCATCCGGCGTGAGCCGCTCGGCGTCGTCGGGTCCGTCGCCCCCTGGAACTACCCGCTCCAGATGGCCGCCTGGAAGATCCTCCCGGCCGTCGCGGCGGGCAACACGGTGGTGCTGAAGCCCTCGGAGCTCACCCCGCTCACCTCGGTGATGTTCGCGGAGGCCGCGCACGAGGCGGGCATCCCGGACGGGGTGATCAACGTCGTCAGCGGCGCCGGCCCGGGCGCCGGAGAGCGCCTCGTGAGCCACCCCGACGTGGCCATGGTCTCCTTCACGGGCTCCACGGCCGTCGGCAAGCGCGTGGCGCGGCTCGCCACAGAGGGCGTCAAGCGGCTGCACCTGGAGCTCGGCGGCAAGGCGCCGTTCGTGGTCTTCGACGACGCCGACCTGGAGGCGGCCGTGCACGGCGCGGTGGCCGCGGCGCTCATCAACTCCGGCCAGGACTGCACCGCCGCCACCCGGGCCTACGTCCAGCGGCCGCTCTACGAGGCGTTCACCGCCGGCGTGGCCGACCTGATGGGCATGGCCGTCCTCGGGGACCCGGCGGACCCGGCCACCGACCTCGGCCCGCTGGTCTCACACGCGCACCGCGACCGCGTCGCGGGATTCGTGGACCGGGCCCGCGCCGACGGAGCCCGCGTCGTCACCGGCGGCCGGACCCCGGGCGGCGCGCTCGCCGCCGGCGCCTACTACCTGCCCACCCTCGTCACCGGCGCGGCCCAGCACAGCGAGATCGTGCAGAACGAGGTCTTCGGCCCCGTCCTCACCGTGCTGCCCTTCGACACGGACGACGAGGGCCTCGCGCTGGCCAACGACACCCCCTACGGCCTGGCCGCCTCCGTCTGGAGCCGGGACGTCTACCGCACCGGGCGCGGCACGCGGGAGCTGCGGGCGGGCTGCGTGTGGGTCAACGACCACATTCCGATCATCAGCGAGATGCCGCACGGCGGCTACGGCGCCTCCGGCTACGGCAAGGACATGTCGGCCTACTCCTTCGAGGAGTACACCCAGGTCAAGCACGTCATGTCCGACACCACCGGAGCGGCCCGCAAGGACTGGCACCGCACCGTCCTCGCCCTCTGAAAGCCCCCTCCCACCCCCCTCCCCCCTTTCCGACGAACAACCGGAGGCCCCGTGAACCCCTACGACGGCATGTCCGAGCCCGTGCGCAAGGCATGGCAGCGCAGCCTCACCAACGGCCGCGCCGCCATGAGCCGGCGGCGGCTGCTCCGCGCCGGCGGACTGGCCGCCGGCGGCGCGGCCCTGGCCGCCTGCGGCATCCCGCCCGCGAAAGGCGGCGCGTCCGGCAAGGAGGAGCGCAGCGAGGACCGCTCGCAGCAGGAGAAGGTGCTGGCCTTCTCCAACTGGCCGCTCTACATCGACGTCGACGACGACGACGAGAACCTGCGGCCCACGCTGCGGGAGTTCCAGCGCGAGAGCGGCATCAAGGTCAAGTACATCGAGGACATCAACGACAACAACGAGTTCTACAGCAAGATCAAGCCGCAGCTCGCCGCGGGCCAGAAGACCGGCCGGGACCTGGTGTGCCTCACCGACTGGATGGCCGGCCGCATGATCCGCTCCGGCTGGGCGCAGCGCCTGGACCAGTCCAACCTGCCCAACGCGGTGACGAACCTGGAGGGCCGCTTCCGCGCCGCTCCGCACGACCCCGGCCGGCAGTACAGCTACCCGTGGGCCGGGACCGCGGCCGTCATCGCCTACAACCAGAAGGCCACCGGCGGGCGGAAGGTCACCAGCGTCGAGCAGCTGCTGACCGACCCGAAGCTCAAGGGCCGCGTCTCGCTGCTCACCGAGATGCAGGACACCATGGGCCTGATCATGCTCGGCATGGGCGCGGACTCGGCCTCCTTCACCGACGACGACTTCGACGCCGCCCTGGACCTCGTCCAGAAGGCCGTCGACCGGGGCCAGATACGCCGCTTCACCGGCAACGACTACATGGACGGGCTCAACAAGGGCGACATCGCCGCCTGCGTGGGCTGGGCCGGCGACATCGTGCAGCTCGGCTTCGACAACCCCGATGTGCGCTTCCATCTGCCCGAGACCGGCTATCTGTTCGGCACCGACGACCTGCTGGTCCCGGCCGGAGCACAGCACCGCGCCAACGCCGAGGCGCTGATCGACTACTACTACCGGCCGAAGCCCGCGGCCGAGCTGGCCGCCTGGGTCAACTACATCTGCCCCGTCTCCGGTGCCCAGCAGGAGATGCGGAAGATCGACAAGGAGCTGGCGGAGAACAAGCTGATCTTCCCCGACGAGGAAATGATCGCCAGGGGCCACAACTTCCGGCCGCTCAGCGCCAAGGAAGAGGAGCGCTACGAGAGCAAGTTCGCCAAGCTCATCGGCGCCTGAACCCACCGGAGACACGCACACCATGACGATCCAGCTCACCGGGGTCAGCAAGACGTTCGGCGGCTTCACCGCCGTCCACCCGCTGGACCTCACCATCCCCGAGGGCTCCTTCTTCGCCCTCCTCGGTGCCTCCGGCTGCGGCAAGACCACCACCCTCCGCATGATCGCCGGCCTGGAGGAGCCCTCCGCCGGGCAGGTCCTCCTCACCGGCACCGACATCACCGGGCTGCCCCCGCACCGCCGCCCCGTCAACACCGTCTTCCAGAACTACGCGCTCTTCCCCCACCTGGACGTCCACGACAACGTGGCCTTCGGGCTGCGCCGCCGCGGGGTGACGTCGGTGAAGAGCCAGGTCGCCGAGATGCTGGAGCTCGTCGAGCTCGGCCACCTGGCGCGCCGCAAACCGCACCAGCTCTCCGGCGGGCAGCAGCAGCGCGTCGCGCTCGCCCGCGCCCTCGTCAACAAGCCGCAGGTGCTGCTGCTCGACGAGCCCCTGGGCGCTCTCGACCTCAAGCTGCGCCGGCAGATGCAGCTGGAGCTCAAGCGCATCCAGACGGAGGTCGGCATCACCTTCGTGCATGTGACGCACGACCAGGAGGAGGCCATGGCGATGGCCGACACCGTGGCCGTGATGCGCGCCGGGCGCGTGGAGCAGCTCGGGGCCCCGGCCGAGCTGTACGAGCACCCGCGCACCGCCTTCGTCGCCAACTTCCTCGGCACCTCCAACCTCATCGAGGCGAAGGTGACGGCCACCGGCGGCGGCGAGGCCGAACTCAAGGCCGCCGGCAGCCCGCTGCGGCTGCCCTCCGCGCGGATGCCGGAGGGGACCGGCGCCGGGGACCGGGTGCTGGTCGGGGTGCGCCCGGAGAAGATCGCCCTCGCCCCGGCGGACGACGCCGGCGGCGTGCCCGACGGCCGCAACCGGCTCACCGGCCGCGTCACGGAGGCCAGTTACCTCGGCGTCTCCGTGCAGTACCTGGTGGAGACGCCCGCCTGCTCCCGGTTCGCCGTCTACCAGCAGAACGTGGAGCGCGATCCGCGGCTCGTCGCGGGCGCGGAGGTCGTCCTGCACTGGAACCCCGCCCACACCTTCGGCCTCGAACCGGGCGGAGACCCCGGCCGGGAGATCACCGCCGGCACCGGGGAGGAGGCGATATGACGGCCCTGGCCACCGCCCCGCCGCCGGGAACCGGCGGAACCGGCGCGGCCGGCGGAACCGGCGGCTCCACCCCGCCGGCCCGCGCGCCGCGCCGCCGCCTCACCCCGTACTGGCTGCTGCTCCCGGCCGGCCTGTGGCTCGCCGTCTTCTTCGTCGCGCCGCTCGTCTACCAGGCGTCCACGTCGGTGCAGACCGGCTCCCTGGAGGAGGGTTACCGCGTCACCTGGCACTTCGCCACCTACGCGGAGGCGCTGCGGGAGTACGGCGTCCACTTCCTGCGCTCCTTCGGCTACGCCGCCACGGCCACCGCGCTCTGCCTCGTCATCGGCTACCCGCTCGCCTACACCCTGGCCTTCCGCGCCGGGCGCTGGCGGAACGTGCTGCTGGTGATGGTGATCGCGCCGTTCTTCACCAGCTTCCTCATCCGCACCCTCGCCTGGAAGACGATCCTGTCCGACGGCGGCCCGGTGGTCGGCGCCCTGGACGCGCTGCACGTCCTGGACGTCACCGCCTGGCTGGGCCTGACGAGCGGTGACCGGCTGCTCGCCACCCCGCTGGCGGTCGTCTGCGGACTGACGTACAACTTCCTGCCGTTCATGATCCTGCCGCTCTACGCCTCGCTGGAGCGGATCAGCCCGTCGCTGCACGAGGCGGCCCGCGATCTCTACGCGGGGCCCGCCACCACGTTCCGCCGGGTGACCTTCCCGCTCTCGCTGCCCGGGGTCGTCGCCGGCACCCTGCTCACCTTCATCCCGGCCTCCGGGGACTACATCAACGCCCAGCTCCTGGGCTCCCCCTCGGAGCAGATGGTGGGCAACGCCATCCAGCAGCAGTTCCTCAAGGTGCTGGACTACCCGACCGCCGCCGCCATGTCGTTCCTGCTCATGGCCCTCATTCTCATCATGGTCACCGTCTACATGCGCAAGGCCGGAACGGAGGAGCTGGTCTGATGACCGCCGTGACCTCATGGGCGCCGCTGCGCTGGCTGCGCCGCAACGCCGTCGTCCTCGCCGGGCTCGGCACCCTGCTCTACCTGCTGCTGCCGAACGCCGTGGTGATGCTCTTCTCGTTCAACAACCCGGCGGGGCGCTTCAACTACCAGTGGCGCACCTTCTCCACGGAAGCGTGGACGAACCCGTGCGGGGTCGCCGACATGTGCGACTCGCTCACGCTGAGCCTGCAGATCGCCGTCCTGGCCACGCTCGGCGCGACGGCCTTCGGCACGCTCGCCGCGTTCGCCCTGGCCCGGCACCGCTTCCGCGGCCGGGGCGCCGCGAACGGACTCATCTTCCTGCCCATGGCCATGCCCGAGGTGGTGATGGCCGCCTCGCTCGGCACCCTGTTCCTCAACATGCGCGTCGGCTTCGGCTTCATCACCATTCTCATCGCGCACATCATGTTCTGCCTGAGTTTCGTCGTCGTCGCCGTGAAGGCACGGGTGGCGAGCATGGACCCGCGGCTGGAGGAGGCCGCCCGGGATCTGTACGCCGGGCCGCTCCAGACGTTCCTGCGGGTCACGCTGCCGCTGGCCGCTCCCGGCATCGCGGCGGGAGCCCTGCTCAGCTTCGCGCTGTCCTTCGACGACTTCGTCGTCACCCAGTTCAACGCCGGCCCCTCGACCGTCACCTTCCCCATGTTCGTGTGGGGCGCCGCCCAGCGCGGAGTGCCCGTGCAGGTCAACGTGATCGGGACGGCCATGTTCCTGATCGCCGTCGGCATCGTGCTGGCCGGGCAGCTCACCGCGCGCCGCCGCGAAAGGACCGCCCCATGACCACCCGCGGAAGGACCGGCGCATGACTCCCCGCAGCACCCCCGCCCCGGCGGCGGACGCCGCACTGCACGCTCTGGCGGGCACCCGGCCCGTCCCCTTCTGGCTGGACGACCCCGCGCGGCGGCCCGCGGCCGCCCCGGCCCTGGTCGGCGACGAGACCTGCGATCTGCTGGTCGTCGGTGCCGGTTACAGCGGGCTGTGGACCGCGCTGCTCGCCAAGGAGCGGGACCCGGACCGGGACGTCGTCCTCATCGAGGCCCGGGAGACCGGCTGGGCCGCCTCCGGGCGCAACGGCGGCTTCTGCGCGGCGTCCCTCACCCACGGCCTGGCCAACGGCGCCGCCCGCTGGCCGGGGGAGATCGCCGAACTGGAGAAGCTGGGCCGGGCCAACCTCGACGCCATCGAGCAGGCCGTGCAACGGTACGCGCTCGACTGCGACTTCGAACGCACCGGCGAGATCGACGTCGCCACCGAACCCCACCAGATCGCCGAACTGCGCGAGACGGCCGAGGAGGCCGAGCGGCTGGGCCTGGGCGGCCTCACCTTCCTCGACCGCGACGCCGTCCGCGCCGAGGTGGACTCCCCCGCGGTCCTGGCCGGCCTGTGGGACCGCGACGGCGTGGCCCTCCTCAACCCGGCCCGCCTGGCCTGGGGGCTGCGGCGGGCCTGCCTGGAGGCGGGCGTCCGCCTCTACGAGCACACCCCCGCCGAGGCGCTCGCGGCCGAGGGCGAGCGCATGGCCGTGCGCACCCCCTACGGGCGGGTGCGGGCGCGGCGGGTCGCGCTCGGCACCAACGCCTTCCCGTCCCTGCTGCGGCGGGTGCGCCCGTACATCGTCCCCGTCTACGACTACGCGCTGATGACCGAACCGCTCAGCGCCGCACAGCTCGCCGCGATCGGCTGGCGGGGGCGGCAGGGGCTCAGCGACAGCGCGAACCACTTCCACTACTTCCGCCGCACCGCCGACGACCGCATCCTGTGGGGCGGTTACGACGTGCTGTACCACTACGGCAGCCGCATCCATCCCGACTACGACCAGCGCCCGGAGACCTTCGCCACCCTCGCCCGGCACTTCTTCGCCTTCTTCCCCCAGCTGGAGGGCCTGCGCTTCACCCACCGCTGGGGCGGCGTCATCGACACCTGCTCCCGCTTCTCGCCGTTCTTCGGCACGGCGCACGGCGGCCGCGTCGCCTACGCGGCCGGCTACACGGGGCTGGGCGTCGGCGCCACCCGCTTCGGGGCGGAGGTGATGCTGGACCTGCTGGCCGGCGAGGAGACCGAGCGCACCGCGCTGGAGATGGTCCGCACGAAGCCGCTGCCCTTCCCGCCGGAGCCGGTGCGCTGGGCGGGGATCGGCATCACGCAGTGGTCGCTGGCCCGCTCCGACGCCCGCGGAGGACACCGCAACCTGTGGCTGCGGGCGCTGGACCGGATGGGGCTGGGCTTCGACAGCTGACAGCTGACAGCCGGCGGCAGGCGGCAGGCGGCAGCGCCCTCCGCCACAGAGCCCTCGGAACCACGAATACGACCGACCAACCACCAAACACCTCCGGAATTAGTTGCCAAACAAGCAATCTGGCACTGATTACGTCGCCAGAGGGTTGCGCGACGGAGGCCCTCCGAGGGAGAGTGAGGCCATGGCCCGTGATGACAAGAAAGCGAACGGCGGCCCGGCGTTGGACGCCGTGTCGCTCGCCATCGTCGAACAGCTCCAGGAGGACGGGCGCCGCCCGTACGCCGCCATCGGCAAGGCCGTCGGCCTGTCCGAGGCGGCGGTACGCCAGCGGGTCCAGAAGCTGCTCGAACAGGGCGCCATGCAGATCGTCGCCGTCACCGATCCGCTGACCGTCGGCCTGCTGCGGCAGGCGATGCTCGGCATAAACGTCGAGGGCGATCTCGAACCGGTGGCCGACGCGCTCGCCGAGATGGAGGAGGTCGCCTACGCCGTCATCACGGCGGGCTCCTTCGACCTCATCGTGGAGGTCGTCTGCGAGGACGACGCCCACCTGCACGAAGTCATCAACAAGCGGATCCGGACGCTGCCCGGCGTGCGCTCCACCGAGAGCTTCGTCTACCTCAAGCTGCGGAAGCAGACCTACACCTGGGGAACCCGATAACCGTGAGCAAGGACCTGTCCCGAACCGCGTACGACCACCTGTGGATGCACTTCACCCGGATGTCGTCGTACGAGAACGCCCCCGTCCCCACCATCGTGCGCGGTGAGGGCACCCACGTCTACGACGACCAGGGCAAGCGCTACCTCGACGGCCTCTCCGGGCTCTTCGTCGTCCAGGCCGGGCACGGCCGCGCCGAACTCGCCGAAGCCGCGCAGAAGCAGGCCCGGGAACTCGCCTTCTTCCCCGTCTGGTCCTACGCCCACCCCAGGGCCGTCGAACTCGCCGAGCGGCTGGCCGACTACGCGCCGGGAGACCTCAACAAGGTCTTCTTCACCACCGGCGGCGGCGAGGCCGTGGAGACCGCCTGGAAGCTGGCGAAGCAGTACCACAAGCTCACCGGCAACCACACCAAGTACAAGGTGATATCCCGCGCCGTGGCCTACCACGGCACGCCGCAGGGCGCCCTGTCCATCACCGGACTCCCCGCGCTGAAGGCCCCGTTCGAGCCGCTGGTGCCCGGCGCGCACAAGGTGCCCAACACCAACTTCTACCGCGCCCCGGTCCACGCCGACGACCCGGAGGCCTTCGGCCGCTGGGCCGCCGACCAGATCGAGCAGGAGATCCTCTTCGAGGGGCCGGAGACCGTCGCCGCGGTGTTCCTGGAGCCGGTGCAGAACGCCGGCGGCTGCTTCCCGCCGCCCCCCGGCTACTTCCAGCGCGTGCGCGAGATCTGCGACCGCCACAACGTGCTCCTCGTCTCGGACGAGGTCATCTGCGCCTTCGGCCGCCTCGGCACGATGTTCGCCTGCGACAAGTTCGACTACGTGCCGGACATCATCACCTGCGCCAAGGGCATGACCTCCGGCTACTCCCCGATCGGCGCGGCGATCATCTCCGACCGCCTCGCCGAGCCCTTCTACCGGGGCGACAGCACCTTCCTGCACGGCTACACCTTCGGCGGCCACCCCGTCTCCGCCGCCGTGGCCCTGGCCAACCTCGACATCTTCGAGCGCGAGGGCCTCAACCAGCACGTGCTCGACCAGGAGAACGCCTTCCTCACCACCCTGCAGCGCCTGCACGACCTGCCCATCGTCGGCGACGTGCGCGGCAACGGCTTCTTCTACGGCATCGAACTCGTCAAGGACAAGGCCACCAAGGAGACGTTCACCGCCGAGGAGACCGAGCGCGTCCTGTACGGCTTCCTCTCCCCCGCGCTGTTCGAGAACGGCCTGTACTGCCGCGCCGACGACCGCGGCGACCCGGTCGTCCAGCTCGCCCCGCCGCTCATCTCCGACCAGCGCACCTTCGACGAGATCGAGCAGATCCTCCGCACCGTCCTGACGGAGGCGTGGACGAAGCTCTGACCCGCGGCCGGGCGGCGGTGAGCGGAAGCGGCAGCGGCGGCTCAGCCGTCTTCCTCCATCGGCGCCGGCTCGGCGTTCTCCATCCGTTCCGGCGTCCAGTACTCCTGGACGCCGGACGGGTCCGGCGGGACCTCGGAGACCGATGTCCCGCCGCCGTCCGCGGGGGCCGGGGCGGGGGCCTCAGAATCATCCGCACGGAGGGCGATCCGGCCGAAAGTGGGAGTGGGAGCCATGCGAAGCCCTTCCGGACCGCGTCGAATCGGGCGCCCCAACTAGTCCGAACCAAAGACGAGTTGACCCAAGCGCCCCTATAATCGACGTTACATCACGGCTATACGGGGCCGTGGCGCGTCTTTCAAGGCCGCACCGGGGAAGTACAGGCCTCGGGCCGCCTCCGATGCGCAGCGTTGGTGAACGTACGTGTAACGGGGGATGTGCAATTGCCTGTTTCCCACGCCGCGGACGAGGGACTGTTCACACTGCCGCTGGTCGTCCCACGGTCGACCGAATACACCCGCCTCGGCGTGCCCCCGGAGGCGACGGCCCAGGAGATCCGCGTTGCGGCCGGCCAGTATGACGCCCTGTTGCAGGCACGTGGCGCAAGCGAGGACGAGATCGTCGCCGCGCACACCGTGAACCTGGAGAACGCCGAGGTCCGCGCTGCACACGACGCGCTTTTTCCTCCGCTGCCGCTGCTTCGGCTCGAACCGACCTGGCAGCCCGTCCTCGATGAAAGGGCCACGGGGCTGACCGTGCTGCGCAGGGAGATCGAGGACTTCCTGACCGCGGCCGGCGAACCTGTGCACCACCCCATCGACACCACCCGCACCGACTTCACCCGCGACTTCACCCGCCTTCATCTGCTTGACGGCTTCGCCGACGAGTGAACCCGGAGGATCCCTTGGACGCTGAGCTGCACCGGGTCGTCGGCATCGACCTCGGCACCACCTACTCCGCCGTCGCGGCCTACGACCCCGCCGAATTCGCCCCCGTCATCCTCGCCGACCCGGAACTGGAGGGCACCGCCGCGGTCGCCACCCCCTCGGTCATCCGCATGGACCCGGCAACCGGGGCGCTGGTCGTCGGGCACGAGGCCAAGAACGCGATCAGCGGCCCGGCGGGCGCCGCTGACGCGCTGGTGGAGATCAAGCGCGAGATGGGCGCGGTGTTCGTCCCGGAACTTCTCCAGCGCTTCGGCGCCGCGGGCGTCTACTCGGTGGACGATCCGGTCCGGGCCAGGCTCGGCGACGAGTGGCTGCGCCCGCAGGAAATCAGCGCGCTGGTACTCATGCGGATGAAGCAGATCGCCGAGCAGACGCTGGGCAGCGACATCCACGATGCGGTGGTCACCGTACCGGCCTACTTCGTGGAGCGGCAGAAGAAGGCCACCGAGGAGGCGGCCCTGCTCGCCGGCCTCTATCCGCGCCAGCTGATCCCCGAGCCGACCGCCGCGGCCATCGCCTACGGCGTCGACCGGGCCGAGCCCGAAAAGCAGGTTTATCTGGTCTTCGACCTTGGCGGCGGTACCTTCGACGTGTCAATCATCGAGACCCGGAACACCGAGATCGAGGTCATCGCGACCGCCGGCGACCAGCGGCTGGGCGGCGGCGACTTCGACGACGCAGTCGCCCGGTGGATCGTCGAGCAGCTCGGCGAGGAGGTGGCGAAGGATATCGACCGGCTGCGGATCAAAGCGACGGCGGAGACCGCGAAGCGTGAGCTGTCCCTGCGCTCCGCCACGACCATCGACCTCGGCGGCAGGGCCACGCCCCTGGAACTCGACCGGGCCGGCTTCGAACGGCTGATCCAGCCCATCCTCGACCGTTCCCTGCACGAGGTCGACGAAGCCCTGGAGTTCGCCCGCACCGCCAAGGGCGTGCGGCGCGAGGACATCAACGCCGTGCTGCTGGTGGGCGGTTCGACGCGCATCCCACGGGTCAAGCAGATCCTGCTCGACTACTTCGACCAGGACGAGAACTTCGTACGGGCCGACGCCAACCCCGACACACTGGTCGCCCGGGGTGCGGCAATCGTGGCCAACCGGTTCGAGCCGACGGACGCGTTCGACCTCGCCAGCCGCCCGAACGCGGAGCGCTCCGCGGACGAGCAGGACTACACCGTCACTCTGATCACCGAACACACCCTGGGCGTAGGAGTCCAGCAGCGCCGTTTCAACCCGCTGATCTCGCGCGGCACCAAGATTCCGACCCGCCAGACGAAGACGTATACGAACCCGGACATGGCCGACCACATCGAAGCTGCGATCTACCAAGGTGAGGGCGAGTACGTCTACGACAACTCCCTGATCGGCACCATCCACCTCGACGATATCGAGCCCAGGGCCGAGGGCCACCACCAGTTCGAGGTCGAGTTCTCGCTGGACGTGAACGGGCTGCTCGGAGTGCAGGTCACCCACGCCAACACCGGGCGCGAGTACCAGGCGACCTTCGACCAGAGCACGACGATCGGCAAGATCGACGAACTGGCGGAACGGCGCGCGGCGTTGCTCGAACTGTACACAACGGTACGGCCGGTGGGCGCCGCGGTGTCCGCCCCCGCGGCGTCTTCGAGGCCCGGCGTGACGCCGGCGGGCGGGACGCCGGACTTCGCGGTTCCGCCGCCGGTGACCGCCGCGACGCCGAACGCGTCGGCGCCGGAATCACACCCGGGACCCGTCCTGAGGCCCAGCCCGGCCCCACCGTCCGTCCCGGCTCCCGCCTCCTCGCCGTTCACCGGCGTCGACCCCTCCGGCGTACCGGCCGAATACCGCCGCATGACCAGGAAGGCGCTGCGCGCGGCGCAGGACGGCGCCGCGCCCGCCGCGCTCACTGAGGCGCTCGGCGCCTTCCTGGACGCGGTGCGCGGCGGCGCGGCCGAGGACGCTCTGGACGAGCTGGCCGACCGGTTAGAGGAGGCCTATGACGACAGCCGTCGATGACCCGACGCAAGTCATCGAGAACGAGCTCGACGCCGAGTACGCCGGCATGGGCTGGTGGGGCTCGCTCTACCGCGCCCCGCGTCGACGCCGGTGGTACCGGCTGATCCCGGCCGAGGAGGTCAGCGGCGAGCAGCGGGCCGAACTCCTGGCCTGGCAGACCCGCCCGCGCCGTCCCGGCCTGGTGCCGGTGACACGCGAAGAGCACGGTGAGCAACGGCAGTTCGACGGCCGCTGGTTCCAGATCATCAGTTACGAGACCGACGCGAGCCGCAGCCTCGACGACGTCCTCGCGGACCCGGATCCGGCCCACCGGCTGGCCTGCGTGAGCGCCGCGCTGCGGGCATTCCCGGGCTGGCGGGACGGGATCGGCCCCGGCCTGGTCCCGCTGCCCGCCGACATCGTACTGGCCGGCCACCGCCCGCTGCTGCTGCCCCTGCCCGCGTGGGGCCCGGCGTCGCTGAGCGAGCTGTTCGCCGTGCCGGAGCGCCTGGCGCATCTGACGCCGGAGGCCGCCCGCGGCCTGCCGCCCGGCGGCCGGGACCCCGGGCTGCACGCGCTGGCTGTCGCGGCACTGCGTTGCTTCGAGTCGCTGCCGCACGGCGGTCCTGAGCGGCTCATGCAACGGGCCGCCTGCGCCTGGATGTTCGGCGGGCAGCGGGGCGCCGGCCGACTACCCGTGTGGATGCGGCGCGTAGAGCAGGTGCGAGCGGCCCGGGAGGCGCTGGGCGTCCTCACCGGTCTGCGCGGCGCCGGGCCCGGCGAGGCGGAGCCGGGGCGGCTCCCCGACATACTCGACACGGCACGGCATGCGATGGACCCGGTGACGACGGTGCGTTCGCTGCGGGACGCGGGGGAGCCGCGCCGGGCTCTCGGGCTCGCCCACGCCGCCCTGGTCGATCGCCCGGGCTACGACCTGCTGCTGCTCGCCGCCGAGATCGCCCGCCAGGACTTGCGGGAACCGCTGGAGGCACTCTCCCTGCTGGAACGGGCGGTGCTCGTCGATCCGGAGCGCGCGGAAGCGCACCAGGAGCAGCTGTCGATCATCGGCGCCCTGTCGCCGGCGGGCCGGGTCCGGCACGCCGGGGCCGCCGGCGACTCCTTCGCCGAACGGCTCAAGGCGACGGCAATCGCGGCCTTCAACCGCCTGCCACCCGGTCAACGGCGTGAATACGCGCACGACGTGGCAACGTGCCTCATCGGTCTGGGCGACCTGGTCACGGCCAACGCCTTTGTGCACCAGTGGCTGCATGACGGCAGCACCCTGATGTGGTGGCGGTTCGACCTCATGATCGACTACGCCGAGACCTTCCTGGGCCTCGGCCATCTCGACGCGGCCGGCCACATCTCGGAACAGGTCAGATCGGGCCTGAAGAAGGTCAGGGAACAGGGGCACATGGGCCGGGGCGAGATCCATCGACACGGCATCCGACTTGCCGACTTCGACCTCACCCTGCTGGCGGCCCGGCGCGGGGAGACGCACACATGACCACGATCCTGCTGCTGGGGACGACGCTACTGCTCTTCCTGTCAATGGTGGCCAACAGTCTGTACATCTTCGTCGTGCTGCCCAATCGCTGGAGGCGGCCGTACGAGGAGTCCCTGGCCCTGCTCGACAGCGACGACCGCGACGAGCTGGAGCAGGCCGACCGGTTGCTCGGCCAGGCGGTCAACGCCGGCCCCCGCGGCAAGGGGCTGTCTCAGATCCGGTTCGCGCAGGCTTATGTGCGGGCGATGCTCGGGACCTACGAGCCGGCCCGGTACGCCGCTGCCGCGACCGTCCTCGACGAACTGGTGGACGTCGACGGGCACTCGGCGCATACCGCCTACCTGGAACTGTGGGTTCAGTCGAGGCTGGAGAACCACGACCGTGTCGCCGACCTGTACGCCGAGCAGTATGAGCTGCTGAACACCCGTCCGCACAGCCGCCGTATCGCCGCCGCATCGCATCTCCAGCTGGCTCTCGGGCACTGGCGGCGGCGGGAGACCGACGGAGCGCTGCACCACTTCGACCGGGTCCGGGAGCTGGGCGAGCTCACTGAGCGCATCCCGCCCGAGGTGAACGACCTGCAGCTGGTCAAAGGCGTGCAGGCGGTCTTCGACGGGCGGACCGACGAGGCGCGGGACGCCTTCGCCAACGCGCGCCGTCGTAACGCTGAGCGCGGAGTGCCCACCGTCCAAGCCGAGTTGGGGCTGCTGGTCTGCGACTGGGCGGAAGGCGATCCCCGGCAACTGGCCGAGTGGCTGGACCGCCTCGCGCAAGAGGTCCGGCGCGAGGCGGCCGCCCTTGCGCGGGAGCCCCGGGAGGACGCCGAGGTGAAGGAGCGCCAACGCACGACGGAGCTGCTCCGTACCGGCATCGCCCTCCTGCGGCTGGTCGCGCTGGTCAGGGAATGGCTGCGGCGCCCCGCCCTGAGCGGGGCGCCCTCGACGGCCGACTTCGCGGAGTTCGACGAGCGGGTGAAGGCGGTGCGTACGGCGGATCCCGAACTCGGCGACGCCGCGCTCATCGGCGGGCTGGTCCACTACTGCTTCGCGCTGAGCCAGTCCGAGCGGGAACAGGCCCTCGCCGTGCTGGACGGCGGGACCGGACTCGCGAAGGGCATCATGCTGCCCGAGGTGCTGGACCTGATCGAACGGGAACGCGCCCTCGGGGGCGAAGGGGACGCCATCTCCCGCTACCTTGCCCTGATCACAGAGTTCCTGGACGACCCCGACCGCGCACCGGAGGACAGGGCCCATTACCGCAGACTGAAGGCGAAGTTCACCCGCTTCCAGGACGCGTACGGCATCGAGGACGAGGCCATGCCGACCCAGCGGGCCACGCCGGATGACCAGCGCCGCCGCTCGCAGGCACTGCGCCACCGGATCGAGCTGATCGTGTACCCGAGGGTCCGCGGTCTGCCCGACGACGCTCCGGCCAAACTCGCCCTGCGCGAACTACTCGCCGAACTCGACCGCGCCTCGGAGGTGTACACGCGGGGCGCCGAGGTGCTGTACGGCGCCGAACAAAGGCTCATCACCAGCACCGGAGCAATCCTGCTGCCCGAGGAGACAGATGTACAGGAAGATGCCTAGCCGACGGGCCGGGTCTGCGCCCGGACAGCTGGCGGGACTTCTGCCCGGACGGCGCCGTACGGCCGACCACCGGGAGCTGCTGGACCGGCTGCCGCCGGTGGAGTACCGACCCGCCGCTGACGAGGATCAACTCTTCGAACAGGCCTCGCTGGCCCGGGTGCTGCTGCTGATGGTGAAGGTCGACCAGGAGGCCGAGTACCTGCTCTGCCGCGAACTGGCCGAGCACGCACTCGGCACGGTGCCCGAACCGGGCGAGTTACCGGAGCGATGAGAGGGGGCACGTGAGCAGCACCGGCCGTGACCACACCTTTCAGGAGATCCGCGTGCGCCCGCTGCACGCCCCGGCCTTCGAGTTCAAGGAGCTGATGGAGACCAGGAGGTCCAGGGGCTTCACCGAACACGATCGCCGGCTTGAGGAGATCGCCCGCGAGACGGCCGCCCGGGCGGCCTCGGAGACGGCGCTGCTCCTCGCGCCTCCGGTCGCCGCGCTCGACGAGATGTCGCTCGTCCTCAACGACGGCCACGAGGACCTGCTGGAAGACGCGCGGGCCAACGTGGCCGACGGGGCCTGCGAACTCGCACTCGAGCTCCTGAGCGAGTACCTCCGGGCGCATCCCGAGCACCAGGAGGGGCGATACCTGCGCGCGTACTGCCTCTACCGCCTGGGCGGGCCGCAGCAATCGGAGGCGCTGCGGATCCTGCGCCCGCTGCGCGACGAGAACATCCCGGACGACCTGCGCGAGAGGGTCCGCGAACTGCGCCGCGAACTGCGCCGCCAGCTCACCCCACCGGAGATCGCCGCGTACAAGCACAAGGTTCGCTCCGACCCGCGGGGCGCACAGGCGGACCTGCGGACCTATCTTGAGCTGGCTCCCGAGGAAGGCACCGTTTCCTATCTCCTCGCCCTCGCCCAGGCGCGGGAGGGCAGTCTGGAGCCGGCCCTGGACACCGCCGAACGGGGCGCCGCCGAGGCGGACGTGGACCGGAGGGAGGTGGCAGCCCTGGCGCGCAGGCTACGGCTCGCGCTCCTCGGCCCCCATGCCGCACCGGCCGTGTCCGCCTTCAAGACCGGTGATCTCACCCGCGCCCGGCGCGAACTGCTGCGCGTGGACCCGCGCTGGCGCAGCAGTGTCGTGCTCGACGACTTCGACGCCTATCTCACCCTCCTGCTCAGCCGCCCCGGCTGGCGGGCCGCGCCCCCGGCACCGCGCCTGACCGCCGAGCGCACGGAGGACCTCTACTCGCTGATCGCCGAGAACGACGGGCAGCACGCCTCCGTGCTGATGCAGACGGGCCACACCGACCAGGCCGAGCGGCTGCTGGCCCACATCCTGTCCCTGCTTCCCCGCTTCGCCTGGCTCAACTTCCTCTACGCCGCCTGCCTCTACCGTCTGCGCCGCCACCCGGACCGGGCGGCGGCCTGCGCGGAGGTTGCCCGCACGGACCGGACCCTCCCCCAGGCCGACGAGCTGCTGAAGGCGATCAGAAGCTGGCAGGAGGCCACGGTCATCAACCCAGCCGTGGAGGAGTACATCGCCGCCATGGAGTCGGTGCGCGGCGGCGTCTCCGTCGACGGGCTGACGGCCCTGCGCCAGCGCCTGGTCACGCTGGAGCGCAGGCTGCCCGCGGTGAAGGGGGCGGCACGCACCGAAGCGGGCACGCGGGTCGTACTGGAGCTCGCGCAGGCCATCACCGAACGGATGAAGGAGATCGACGAGGCCACGGTCGTGGTTGGCCTGTACGGGAAGTACGACCGCATCATGTCTTCGGTGCGGAACGGCATCACCGGCACCGCTCAGGCCGACCGCTTCAACGGCTCCCTCACCACCCTGGCGGCCGAGATCAAAACGGCCCGCAAGAGCGCCGGGGAAGGCACCCGCGACCAGCTCGACGAACTCACCTTCCTGGTGACCGAGCGCCTCGACGAGCTCGAAGGGGTGATGGCCACCCTCCAGGTCTCCGAGCTCGTGAAACGCTTCAACGATTTGGCCCAGCAGGGGAGTCGCACCAGCCCGTACACCGTGCGCTCACAGCTGGGCGCGATCCTGAAGGAAGCGCAACGCATACGGCGCCGCGCCAGGCGCCGACTGGACTCCCCCAGCCGGACGCGTCTCGACGAGCTGATCGGCACCATCTCCAGGATCCTGCGATGACGAGAGCGAACCCCACGGAGCAGTGGGACGTGTTCATCAGCTACGCCCGCGAGGACTACATCCAGGCCAAGGACCTGCAGGACGCGCTCGGCGATTACGTCACCGCGCGCGGCGCGGCGCCCAAGATCTACTTGGACGTCTCCCGTACCAGCGGCACCCCCCTCGGCGCGGACTGGCAGAGCTTCCTGGAGGAGGCCCTGCCGCGCAGCCGCCATGTGGTGGCGCTCTATTCGAGGACGTACTTCGACAAAGACGTCTGCCAGTGGGAACTGCACGAGGCGCACAAGCTGAACCCACCGGAGGGCGGCCGGCTCATCCCGCTGCTCATCGATCCGGCGGCCAGGGAGAAGGTGCCGTACGTCGTGCACCGGATCAACTGGATCTCCGCGTCGCGGCCGCGCTGGATCGACGAGGTGGCCAAGGCCCTTGGACTGCGGACCGCTGAGACGCGGACCGTCTTGCGGTTCGGCGCGCCCCCCGCCGACACCGTGGCGGGCCACACACTACCGCCGGTGACGGTCACGGGCTCGGCGCCGGGAGGCGCCTCCCCGTGGCCGGCCGGCGGCGTGATCACGATCGGCACGGAACCGGAAGACGCCGACCTGACCGGGACGCTGACCGTGGAAGTCGCCCGGGACCGGGCCGTCTTCACGGATCTGGCGTTCGGGCGGTCCGCATCCGGGGTACGGCTCGTCGCGACCGCTCCCGGCTGCGACCCGGTCACCAGCGAGCCCTTCGAGGTGCGGGCGCGCGAGAAACAGTCGGCCTGGCAGCACACTGACGACCGCCCCGCCCTGCCCTCGCGCGGTCACCCGGTGTTCTTCCCCGGCGGCCTGGGACTGCTCGTACGCGACGGGCGGACCCTCACCGTCCACTCGGAGGCATACGAGGCCGTCGGCAGTGCGGAGTTGCGGGACCGGCCACGGCTGTGGGCGTACGGCGAGCGCTGTCTGGCCGTCGCGGACTGGTCCGGGCGGACAGTGCTGGCGGCCCCGGACGGGCGGATCCGTGCGGTGGATCTCCCGGCCTGGCCCGGCGCCCGCTTCAGCGTTCCGGGTGCGCTGGCCTTCGGCGCGGACGACGTACTGTACATCGGCACGTGGAGCGGCACCGTGTGGCGGCTGTCTCTCGGCGCGGAGAGGCCGGAGCGGGTGCTGGAACACCGGCGCGGGGTACAGGTGTTGGCGGACAACGGCGGGGGGCTGCTGGTGGGCGGCCTGGATGGAGGCCTCACCGTCTACCGGGGCGGCCGGGTCGCGGCGGAGCACCCGCTGGAGCCGGTGCTGCTGGCCATGGCGCGAGTGGAGGACTTCGCCCTGGTGGCCGGCGAGCAGCGCATCCATCGGCTGGACCTGCTCGGCGAACGGCTCCTTCAGGTCGACCAGCCGATCAGGGCGATCACCGGGACCCTGCCGGGCGGCGAGCTGACCGCGGTCATCGACGCGGATGGCCAAGGCGTGTGCTTCGACGTCGAGTTGGCGGTCCGGTACGGCTTCCGCGGGGTGCCCGGTGTCCGGCCCGTGGCGGCCGGGCTCGGCGGGCGGCTGCTGGTGCTGGAGAACCCGGACGGCTCCCACGCACTGGTGCGTGACGGCCGTACCACCTATGTGTCGGAGCACCCGATGACCGTCTCCGCGGACGGGAGCCGGGCGGCAGTGTCGGACGGGGAGCGGCTGCTGATCGTGCCGCCCGGAGAACTCGGCGGGACGGCGCCGGCGAGGGGCGGGCGGGCATGAGGAAACTCAGAGCGCTGGAGAACCGGCCCGATGTGCTGTGGCGGGCAGTCGGCGGACTGTGGTCCGCCCTGGAAGACGGGCGGCCGCTCCGCCGAGAGCAGTTGGACGCCGCCGTCGAGGGCTTCTTCCGGATCGGCGTGCATCCGGGAACCGACCCGGCGACCGCGCTCACCCTGCTGGTCCGTGCCCACCGACTGGACAGCACCAATCCCAAACACCCTTACCACGTCGGTCTGTTGTACCTCCGTCACGGGCGGCCGGAGGCGGCCGTTCGCTGGCTGACCGCCGCGGCCGCGCTGTCTCCCGCCAGCCATCGGATCTGGGCCCATCTGAGCCTCGCGCACCGGGAGTTGGCCGAAGACCCCCCGGTCCGGTCCGGGGAGCACCGGGCCCGGGCCGAATCGATCGCTGACACGATCCGCGAGGGCCGCGACGACTACGGCCCCGAGGAAAGCGGGGGCACCGGACCCGTTCTGCCACTGCTGCGGCCCGGGGAGTGCCGGTGGTCGGGCATCTTCGACATGAAAGCCGACAGCCGGCTGCGCGACCGGACCACCACCCGCACCAGGGACGCCCTCGCCGACGAACTGGAGAACATCGCCTCGCTGTCGGAGCGCCGCGGTGGCGGGACGGCCGCCTTCACCGTCCTCGCCGTGCAGTGGATGGTGAACGGCTATCCGTCCGCGACGGTACGACGCCTGGCGAAGCAGCTGCCGCAGGACGACAGCCCCGCGGCGCGGCTGCTCAACCTGGTCTGCGAGCTCTTCGAGACCGACCGCGCCGAACTCCCGGAGCGGCTCGCCGCCTGTCTGGCCGAGGGTCTGCTGCCCGACGTGCTCACTGCCCTGATCCATCGGCGGCGGCTGCTCTGGCGCCCGCTGCGGTTCCCGGACCTGGGCGCGCATGCGGCGGCGAGGGAGTTCACCCACGGTGACCCCGCACGCCACGTGAGGGCTCTGCAAGCGGCGGAGAAGGAGCTCGGCGCGGGCCCGCCGGATCCGATGCCGGACGTACCGCAGAAGGCCCGGGACGAGGAGGGGCAGGCGGCGACCCCCGACGAGCGGCTCGCCGAGTGCGAGCAGGCCGCTGCACGGCTGCAGGAGTTGATCCGCAATGTCAAGACACAGGCTCAGGCCCTGGTCAAGGGGAAGGCAGCGAGCAAGGCCGGCTTCGGGCGGGTCCCGGCGGACAAAGAACTGCTGATGCGGCTGGTGGACACCCTGGAAGACGTACGGATGGCCTGGTTTGGCGCCCTGAGAGAGCTCACCGGCACCGATCCCGCAGGGCTGGTCATGCCGTTCGAGGAATTCCAGAAGCGTGCCGGGGCGTGCGAGTTCAAGCTGCAGGAGCCGGCGACGAAGCTGCGGAACATCCTCAAGCGGGCCAACAGCACAAGGACCGCGCAGGCAGGAGAATGCGGGCAGACCCTGTCCGAACAGGCCCTTCTCCTCGAAAGACAGGTGCTCGCCCTGTGGGAGCAGCGGCCGGCGGGCGCTCCCGCCCCGGTGCCGCGGACGCCGGCGGCCGGCCGGTCCCGCTCCCCCGCGCCCCCGCCGCCCGCCCCGGCCGAACCGCCCGCCGACGCCGGTCCGTGCGAGCGTGTCGGCCACGCCCTCGCCGCCGCCGAGCGTCGGCTGGACGCCAACTTCGCCGAGGCCTGGAGCACGTTGGACGCCTATCCGCCTCCGCTGAGGCACCGGGACGCGGTCGCCCTGCTGCGGGCATACGTCGGCGGTCACCAGGCCGAGTCCGAGCTGCGGCTGGGGCGAACGACAGCGGCCCGGCGCCGCTGGAACATCATGCTCGCGGACGACCCGCTGCACCCGGCCGTGCTGCGCAACCTGGCGGTGGCGCACACCGGATCGGGCGATTTGAGCGCGGCCGCCCAGACCTGGCGCCGCTACCTGGAGGCGCTGTACCTCCGCGACCTGCTGCACGGCGACATCCGCCGTGGCGCCGCCGAACGCGCCGAGGTGCACCGCGTCCTTGCGGGCTCCTTCGGTACGGCACCGCTGTGCGCGACGCCGGCTCCCGACCGTGAACTGAACGACGACCCGCGGCAGGTACCGCCCGTTCTGGCCAGCCGCAGCAAGGTCACGCTCGCCACCGCCCATCTGCGCCTCGAAGAGCTCAACCACACCCTCGCCCACCGCAGCCCCACGCTGCTCCTCGGCGTCGGCCGCTCGGTCGGAGAGACAGAGCTGGCCGCCGCCCGGGACCGCCGTACCGCCGCCGTCGACACGGCCGTACGGGCTCTCCCGGTCAGGGTCCGGGAGCCGTACGCGAAGCTTTGCCGCCAGTTGGTCAACGAGGCGTTCCAGGATGCCTCGGGAACCGGTCCGCGCGCCCGCAGGCCCGTCGACGAGGGCGAGGATCAGGCGCACATGGAGTGGGTGCGCGGTCGGATCCTGTGGAAGCTGCGGATCACCAGAGCCATCACGGACGCGCAAGCCGAGTGGCCGCTCACCGAGTACTCCGGCGACGTGATCGGCAATCTTCGTCTGCTCGACAAACTGCCGTTGGACCCGGCCGACGAGGCAGTGCTGCGCAGCGTCCAACTGCTGGGTGTACAGGGCGATCCAGCGGAATTCGTCGCCCATCGGAACCAGCTCTCCGAGCTGGCAAGCGCGTTCGCGCTGCGGCGGATCTTCGACGCAGCCGAGGAGACCAGATCCGGGCCCGTCACGAAGGACTTTCCCGACCGGTTCCGCCGTACCGCCCGCTCCTGGGGCCGTAACGCGGACACCATCCTCGACCGGTACACGGACCGCCTCGACGACCCCATCGACCTCTACTACCCCTCAGCGCGTTCCGCGTTCGGTGTCCTGGAAGCGTCGGCCGTGCCCACCGACGACCGAGAGCGCGACCTCGTCACGGCCGCGGTGGCGGGACTTGAGCGCTGGGTGGAACGGCTGCCGGGCGCCACCGGGCCCGCCCGCGCCCTGGCCCGGCTGCTGGGCAGCCTCGGCCGGCACGACGAGGCACGGGCTGTGCTCGGCAAAGCTCGGGACGAAGCGTTCAGCGAGCGCGGACGGGAGAAGGTCGCCGTCTCGTCCGTGCGTGACTTCATTGCGCGCGAGGAGTACGCGGAGGCCGTCGCGCGGGTACGGGCACTGCTGGACAGCGGCTCCGGCGACGAGCGGTTGCGCCATCTGCTCATCGAGTCCTACAACCACTGGATCAGCTCCGGGACGCCGGTCCCCGAGGCGCGGCGCATCGCCGAGGACCTCGCCCGCTGGACGGACGGGGAGACAATCCACCACCGCCGGGTGCTGGTCGTCGCGGCGACCATGGCCCGGCACCGGGACCGACCGGACGGGCCCAGCGCCGACGCGCTCGCGGACGACCTGCTGGAGGTGTACGCGGCAGATCAGGGCAATGCAGAGGCCCGCTACCACCTGGTGCACGCCCTGTACGGTAAGGCCTGGCAGCTTCGCAAACAGATCCGCTCGACCGCGGGTGCACGGCGCCGCACCCTACGCGAACAGCTCGACGCCGTGCGCGCGGAGTGCGAACGCCATGCTGTGGGTCTCCTGGGCACGGGCGGACCCGGGGCGTTCGCCAGGCCCGATGCCGGGTCCCTGGAGCCGGCCCTGGACGGGGGCAGCCTCAAGAACGAGGAGCGACGGGCGAAGATGCAGGAAATCCTGCGGGCGGTGCGGTCGGCCAAGGGGTGAGTCGCGACGCGGCTGTTGCCGGTGCGGGTGCGCGAGGCGGTCGTACGCGGGGGGGCGGGCCGGACGCGGCGGAGACGGCGACGGGCCGGCGGCCGGCCTCCGGCGCCGATCCGCGGCAAGCCCTGCGGGGACGGGAAGGGGGCCGCGATGATGACACCATGTCGGAGACCCTCGAAATCCTGGCCCTCGTCTGTACCGGGCTCTACGCCGGTTACCTGTTCGCCTTCCTCTCGGGCGTCATGCCCGCCCTGAAAGAGGTGGACGACGCCCCGTTCACCCTCGTCATGCGGGGCATCAACCGGAAGGTACCCGGGCCGCTCTTCATCCTGCTCTTCCTCGGGTCGCTGGTCTTCCCGGCCGTCTCGTGGTTCGTCGCCCCGGACGGGCGTGCGGAAAGCGCCGGAACCCTCGTGGGCATCGCCGCGGTCTGCGCGCTCGTGGGGCACCTGATCACCTCGGGCGGCAACGTCCCGCTGAACAACGCCCTGGAGTCCTCGCGGGGCCGGGGCGACGAGCGGGCCGCCCGCACGGCGTTCGAAGGGCGGTGGAACGCCCTGCACCGGGTGCGGACCCTGTTCGCCGTCGCCGCCTTCGCCCTGATGGCCGTCGCCGTCGGCCGGTGAGCCGCGCGCGGCGCGCGGTGAACCTACGTGTCGCGCTCACACGACGAGACGATCGCGTATGAAAGCAAGCCCAGGAGCTATGTTCCGTCTGCCGATCGAAGACTTCAATGGACTCCATGAGCACTCAGACACAGAACACCGCACCCATCCTCGTCATCGGCGGCACCGGGAAGACCGGACGGCGCGTCGTCGAGCGCCTGCGGGGACTCGGCCGCGCGGTCCGGGTCGGCTCGCGCAGCAGTGAGACCCCCTTCGTCTGGGAGGACGAGAGCACGTGGGGCGCCGCGCTCGACGGAGCCGGCGCCGCGTATGTGACCTACTACCCGGACCTGGCCTTCCCCGGGGCCAAGGAAGCGGTCGGGCGCTTCGCCGCCGTCGCCGTCGAGCGGGGCGTCCGCCGTCTGGTGCTGCTCTCCGGCCGTGGCGAGGAGGGTGCCGTCGCCGGCGAGGACGCCCTCAAGGCGTCCGGCTGCGACTGGACCGTCGTCCGCGCCAACTGGTTCAACCAGAACTTCAGCGAGAGCTTCTTCCTCGACCCGGTCCGCTCCGGCGAGCTGGCCCTGCCCACCGGGGACGCCGTCGAACCGTTCGTCGACGCCGACGACATCGCCGACGTGGCGGTCGCCGCGCTCACCGACGACCGGCACATCGGCAAGACCTACGAGCTGTCCGGCCCGCGCCTGCTGAGCTTCGCCGACGTCGCCCGTGAACTGTCGGCGGCCACCGGCCGGACCATCACCTACATCCCGGTCAGCACCGACGACTACCGCGCGGCCCTGCGCGAGCTGGGCGAGCCGGAGGAGTTCGCCGACCTCTTCACCCTCATCGTCGACGGGCGCAACGCCAGCCTGGTGCACGGCGTCCGCGAGGCACTCGGGCGGGAGCCCCTGGACTTCGCGGACTACGCCAAGAAGGCCGCGGCCACCGGCGTCTGGGACGCCTGACCGAGACGCCCGACGGAACGGTGTCGCAAGCGGTGGTCCGCCGGCCCCGGTGAGCCCGGCAGCCGGCGGACCACCGTACCGGCCGTGCTCGGCGACGGACCGTCCGAGCCAAGCGCTCCGGCGGCCGAGTGCCGGGGACCCAGAGAAGAGAGGGACGCGATGGACGGGCTGCTGTGGGGAGGCAAGGGCGTGGCCACGCTCCCCCGCCACCTGCGGGGATTCGCGCAGACACACCTCGCGCTGCGGCGCGACTCCAGGCGGCTGGTGGCCGCCGCGCCGCTGCTGACTCCCGCCGGGCTTCCCGGGGCTGCGGAGTGGTGGCGGCAACTGCGGGCCATCCTGGACTGGCACCACCGTACGGAGGACGAGATCCTCTGGCCGGGGCTGATCGAGCACGTGCCGGAGATCGCCGCCGGATCCCACCGGATGGTGCAGGACCACGTGGAGCTGGAGGACTCGATGCTCCGGGTGACCGAGGCGCTGGAGAGCGGGCGCCCCGAGCTGATCGGCGGTCCCGCCGGCATCTTCGACACCGCCCTCCACCGGCATCTGCACGAGGAGGAGGAGCTGGCCTTCCCCGTCTTCGTCCGGGTACCGGCGCATGTGTTCGCGGCCCTGGAGCGCCGTGTCCTCGTGGCGGCGCCCTTCCGCGTCAAACGCGTCCTGCCGCCCTGGCTGCTGGACGCGCTCCCGCAGCCGGGCGGGGTGATGCCCGCGCCCGTGCGCCTGATGGGGCGGACCGTGCTGCGCGGTGCCTACCGCCGCACCCTCACCGGAATCCTGGAACCGCGGTGAGCCGTGCCCAGCGCCGGCCGGCCGGCACCGATCGGAGGAACACGTCATGAGGTCTGCTGCTCCCAAGGATCCCGTGCTGGTCGCGGCGACCCTCGGCACCGGTCTGATGGCCGGCCTCTATCTCGCCTTCGACATCGGGGTGATGCCCGTCCTCGGCCGCCGCGAGGACGAGCGCTTCGTCGCCGCGATGCGCCGGGCCAACGACGCCCTGGACGACGACGGCGCCTTCGGCACGCTCTTCCTCGGGGTGTTCGTGGCGACCGGCCTCGCCGCCCGCAGACTCGCCCGCGCGGACCACGGCGACGCCGCCCGGCGGGCCCGGGCCGCCGCCGTTCTGTACGGCCTCAGCGTCGTGACGACGGTCTGCGTCAACCTCCCCCTCAACCGCCGGCTGCGTGCGGCCCCCGGCCACTCGGCCACTGCCCTCGCCGGGGCGCGGGCGGCGTACGAACTCCCCTGGCGCCGCGCCAACGCCGTCCGAACGGCCGCCTGTCTGGGCGCGCTCGCCCTGCTGACCGGTGCGATGGCGAACAGGCGCGGTGCCGTGGCGCGTTGACACGGGGCGTTGACACACTGGGCACACGCACAATCCACGACGGTACGGGGGTGATGGTGGTGGACACACTCAGCGGGCTGCTGGAGAGTCCCAAGGCGCGCGGCGCCTTCCTGCTGAAATCGGTGTTCAATCCCCCGTGGGGGCTGCGCATCGAGGACCGCGCGGCCTTGTCGCTGGTCACCATGTTGCACGGCTCGGCGTGGGTGCTCCGCGAGGGCAGCGAGCCGGTACGCATCTCGGCCGGGGACGTGGCCGTGCTGCGGGGGCCCGAGCCGTACACGCTCGTCGACGACCCGGCGACGCCTCCCACCATCACCATCGACCCGGAGCAGCGTTGCAGCACCACCACGGGGCAGGACGTCGCCCAGTCGATGTCCCTGGGCGTGCGCACGTGGGGCGAGCCGCACCGCACCGGGTCGACCGTGATGCTCAGCGGGACGTACCAGGCGCCCAACGAGGTCGGGCGCAGGCTGCTCGCCAGTCTGCCCGCGATGCTCGTCCAGCCCGCGTCGGCGGCGCGGACCCCGCTGATCGGAATGCTCGCCGTCGAGGTCGAGAAGGAGGACCTCGGCCAGGCGGTCGTCCTCGACCGGCTGCTCGACCTGCTGCTCATCAACGTCCTCCGCACCTGGCTGATGGAACCGGGGACGGGTGCGCCGCTCTGGTTCCGGGCGCAGAGCGACCCGGCGGTGGGACGGGCGCTGCGGCTGCTGCACGAGCGGCCCAGCGAACCCTGGACGGTCGCCTCGCTCGCGTCCGCCGTCGGCGTCTCCCGGGCGGCGCTCGCCCGGCACTTCACCGAACTGGTCGGTGAGCCGCCGATCTCCTACCTGACCGGATGGCGGCTGACGCTCGCCTCCGAAATGCTGCGGGACCCGGCTCTCTCGGTCGCCAGCATCGCCGGAAAGGTGGGGTACTCGGGGCCGTTCGCGCTGAGCGCCGCCTTCAAGCGTGAACGGGGCGTCAGCCCGCAGGAGTTCCGCCGGGGCAAGCGGCCGAAGGAATCCCCGGCCGGCGGATCGGACGGGCGGACCGTGGTCCTCGGCCGTTGAGACCGCTGGGCGCCGAGGACGCCGGGCCGGCCGGTCCCGCCGGGCCGGCCGGTCATCCCGCCGCGGCCGGCACGGCCACGGCGGTGAGCACGAAATCCTCGGTGACATGCCAGCGCCCCGTGCAGCGGGCCGCCGCCGGCTCGCCGTCCCCCGCAGGCCACCCGGCCGGGAGCGGTACCGGTGTCGCTGCCGCTGCCGCTGCCGCTGCCGCACGGTCATCCGGTCGCGCCGTACGGTCCGGTCGCGCCGCACGGTCCGGTCGCGCCGTACGGCCGGGACGGATCTCGGCCGTCAGCAGGCCCCGGGCCGTGAACGCGACCTCGACGGCGGCCGTGCCGATCCACCGGCGGGTGGCCGGGTACCAGGCCTTGTAGACGGCTTCCTTGGCGCCGAACAGCAGCCGGTCCCACGGCAGCCGGGGGTGCTCGGCGGTGAGCCGGGCCACCATCCGCCGCTCGGACTCCGAGGCAACCAGGCCGAGGACGCCGTGCGGCAGCCGGAGCGCGGGCTCGGCGTCCACGCCGAGCGCCGCCCACCGGTCGGACCGCGCCGCCACCGCCGCCCGGTAGCCGGCGCAGTGAGTGATGCTGCCGACGAAGCCGGACGGCCACACCGGGGCGCCGTCCGTCGTGCGCAGCAGCGGCCCGGCCGGTGCGCCGAGAGCGTCCAGACAGCGGTGGGCGCAGGCCCGCGCAGCGGTGAACTGCCGGACGACCCGGTCCGGCCGGCCCCGTACCAGGGCGAGTTCCCGGGGATCCGGCAGAGCCGGAAGCGCGTCGTCGAACGTCTCCGCTCCGACCGCCCCCGCCGGCACGAGCCGCCCGATCACCCCGCGCCCCGACACGGGCGGGTGCCGTGGGTGCGGGTGCGGCCCCTCCCCGGGGTCCGGGTGTGCCGTGGTCCTCCGGGCGGCGGCCGTCGCGGGTACGGGGGCGGACCGGGACGGGTGGCGGGCCGGGGGGCGGCGGCCCCGGCGAGGGACCGGTTCACGGGGTGCCGGCCCCGGGCGTGCCGGCGGTGACGCGGGCGGCGGTGCGGGTGACGGACTCCGCCACGGCGTCCGGGTGTTCCAGGGGCAGGACGTGGCCGGCGCCGTCGAGCGGGGTGAACTCCGCGTCCGGGAGCGTGGCCGCCAGGTCCCGGCCCAGCTCGGGCCGTACGACCCGATCGGCCCCGCCCGTCAGGACCGCGGCCGGCAGCCGGGCCCCGGCGAGTGCCGCCCGCAGGTCCATGCCCCGGGAGGAGCGGAAGCAGGCCGCCCGTACCTCCGGGGCGGTCCCGGCGAAGACCTGGCGGTTCACCTCGCGGAGCCGCGGGGCCAGGGAGGTGCCCGTCATCTGGTTGAGCAGGGTGCGGCCGAGGCCGGGCCGGCGCAGCGCCCACGAGAAGAGCGGTGCCCCCATCATCCGCGCCTCCTTCTCCGTGGTGTCCTGGTCGTACGCCGCCGAAGCGACCAGGACCAGGCCCACCGGACGGACCCCGGGCCCGGGCACCGCGGCCATCGCCAGCGCGGCGAACCCGCCACCGGAGTGCCCGACGACGAGCGGCGCGCCGCCGGCGTGGCGGACGACCGCCGCCAGGTCCGCGGCCATCGCCGCGGCGGTCACGCCCGCGGCTCCCACCGTGGAGCTGCCGTGGCCGCGCAGGTCGTAGGAGACCACCGGGAAGCCGCGGCGCAGCAGCCGGTCGGTCACCGGGCCCCAGATCCGGCGGCTGCCGCCCCAGCCGTGGGCGAGCACGACCACGGGACGCCGGGCGGAGCCCCGGGCCAGCGGCGCCAGGACGGAGACCGCCAGACGGGTTCCGTCCTCCGTGCGCAGCCAGGTCTCACCGGCCACGGGGGCCGTGGCGGCAGCGGTCACCGGGAGACTTCCGGAGCCGGGGCGGCGGGGGCCGCCGGCGAGGGCCCGGCGGGCAGCAGCCGGGCGAGCCGGGCGAACGCCGCGCGGGTCGCGCGGGTGTGCTGCACGCCGATGTCCACGATCCCGGCCAGGACGGCGAGCCCACCGTGCGGCCGGGCCCGGAAGCGCATCGCCAGCCGGGTGCCGCCGCCGTCGAGCGGGTCGAGGGTGAACTCCGCCGTCCCCCGGAACGCCCCCTCGACGTACTCCAGGCCCAGCCTCCTGCCCGGTTCCACGGCGGTCGTCCGCGCCGTGAACCGGAGCTTCATGCCGCCCTTGTCCACCCCCTTGGTGTGGACCGTGATCCTGGTGAGCGCGCCCACCCGGTCCGGTGCTCCGTCCGCCGGCTCGAAGGTGTTGTCCGGCACCCACCACCGGGCGGCGCCCGAGAGTTCACTCACCAGTGCCTCCCAGACCACGTCCGCACCGGCGGCGAGCAGCGCCTCGTCGACGAGATCGTACGTCTTCACCTGCTGTTCCTCCTCGATGGTTCGACGGGGTCAACGGGGATCCGGGGCCTGCCCGGTCAGCCGAAGAAGCCCTGGCCCGGGGTGAGGACACGGTCCGGGTCGAAGCGCTTCTTCGCCTCGCACAGCGTCTTGTACGAGGAGCCGAAGTGGCGGCGCCAGTCGGCCGGGGTGAGGTCCGGCACCGCGCCGACGAGGTACCGCTTCGCGCCCAGCGCCACCGCCCGGTCGTACAGCCAGCGGTTCTGCTGCACCATGCGGTCGATGTCGGCGGCGCCGGTGCCCGGGTGCGGGAAGCGCAGCAGATCGAAGAGGTAGCCGACCCGGTCCCCCGGCTGGACGGCCAGGGGGACGCCTACGTTGGACGTCAGGTACGGGTAGCTCAGCAGCACGCCCGCGCCCAGGTCGTCCGGCGTCAGCTCGCTCTCCGCCAGCCGCAGGAACTTCGCGGCCGCCGAGCGCGGGAGGAACAGGCTCAGCCACGGCTTGGGCTGCTCCCAGTAGCCGCCCTCCTTCAGGAACGCCTCGAAGCCGTCGAGCCGGAACAGGTAGTCGCGCAGCGCGTAGTCCTCGGCGTGCGCCTCGTCGCGCAGGTCCGTCAGGCCCCGCAGCAGCCGCGCCCGGTCCGGGGTCCGGCCGCCGGAGTAGGTGGCGACCGCCTCGATCTTGTAGCGCCAGCCCGAGCCGTCCGGGCGCCGGAGCATCTCACCGCCCTGCATCTGGAAGCGGTGGTCGGCGAGCAGGACCTCGGAGTCCGTCATGAACGACGCCACGTCGTCGTAGTACAGGCTGAAGACGGTGGCGCGTTCGGCCGCGGGTACGGTCCGCAGGGTGACCTGGACGATGACACCGACCTGTCCGCCGCCCGCCAGCGCGGTGCGGAACAGCTCGGGCCGGCGGGTCGGCGAGGTGGTGACGACCTCACCGGTGCCGGTCACCACCACCAGCGACTCCACGGTGTCGGCGATCAGGCCCTCGGTGCCCATGGTCAGACCGATGCCGCCGACGCTGAGCGTGCCGCCCACGGAGAGCGGCAGGTAGTCGGGGAGGGCGGGGAGCGTCCGGCCCCGGGAGAGCAGGTGGTCGGTGATCTCGGCGAAGGTCGCTCCGGCCTCGACGGTGACCGTGCCGGCGCCGGTGGACAGGACGCGCGCCATGCCCCGGGCGTTCACCGCGATGCCACCGGGGACGGCGGCCTGGCCGTAGCAGGAGTGGGACTCCAGGTCGCCGCCGGTGCCGCTGCGGCCGTTGACGGCCAGCTTGAGGTTGTTGCTCCGGGCGTAGCGGATCATCTTGGCGATGTCCCGGACGGAGCCGGGGGTGAGCACCGCCCACGGGATCGTGCCGGTCACCAGCCGGCCGAAGTCGTGGGCGTACGAGTCGAACTGACTCGTATCGGTGGTCAGCGTGCCGTCGAGCTCGGGCACGGACACCACGCGGTCGCCGGGGCGGCGCGTGGTGTCGCCGGCCCAGGCCCAGCTCCCGGCGGTGACGTTCCAGCCGACCACGGTGGCGGTGGCGCCCACCGCGCCGAGGACCGTTCTTCGGGAGGGGGTGTGCAGGTTCATCGAGGGACTCCGTGTCTTCTCGGGCGCGGGTACGTGCGGGTGCGTGGTGCGGCCGTCGTGCCGCGGTCGGGTCACGAGGCGGCGTGCGCGGGGGTGCGCAGGTCCTCGCTGGTGCTCAGCAGGTGCTCGGCCGGGTCGAACCGGCCGGTGGTCCGGCGGAAACGCCAGGTGTAGGTGGGCCAGATGGAGGGGTTGCGCCCGTGCTCGTCGAGGTACCAGCTCCGGCAGTTGCCCGCGTTCCAGACCGTGCCCTCCAGCCGCCGGTCGAGCCGCTCGTTGTACGCCCGCTGGGCCTCGGGGAGCACTTCGACGGCGGCGAGCCCCCGCTTGTCCATCGTGTTCAGCGCGTCGAGGACGTAGCCGATCTGCGCCTCGATCATGATCACCTGAGAGGAGTGGCCCAGGGTGGTGTTGGGGCCGAGCATCATGAAGAGGTTGGGGAACCCGGCGACGCCGGTGCCGCGCAGGGCGCTCATGCCCCCGCTCCACGCCTCCTTGAGGCTGACGCCGTCCCGCCCGAAGAGCCGCTCCGCGATGGGCCGACGTACGGCCTCGAACCCCGTACCCAGGATGATCGTGTCCACCGGCCGCTCCCGGCCGTCGGACGTGACCACCGCGTCCGCCGTGACCTGGGCGATGCCGTCGGTGACCAGGTCGACGTTGGGCTGCTGAATCGCCGGATAGTACGTGTTCGAGAAGAGCAGGCGCTTGCAGGCCAGTACGTAGTCGGGGGTGAGCCGGGCCCGCAGCGCCTCGTCCGGCACGCTCTTCCTGAGGTGGTCGGAGGCCATCTTCTGCATCTTCGCGGCGACGCCGGGACGCGCCATGACGAAGGCGAGGATCTCCCGGCCCCACATATTGAAGTTCCGGCGGAAGCGCTGGTAGCCGGGGACGGAGGTCAGCAGCTTCGTCTGCAGGGCGCTGTTGGCCTTGTCGTTCTTCGGCCCGATCCACGGCGGAGTGCGCTGGTAGAGGTCGAGCCGGGCGACCTCCGGCTGGATGGCCGGTACGAACTGGATGGCGGAGGCACCGGTGCCGATCACGGCGACCCGGCGGCCGCTGAGGTCCACGTCGTGGCGCCAGCGGGCGGAGTGGAAGACCTCGCCCTGGAAGCCGGCCAGGCCCGGGATGTCGGGGATGGCGGGCTCGCTGAGGTAACCGGTGCCGGTGACGAGCACCCGGGCGGTGTAGTCCCCACCCGTGGTGGAGATCCGCCAGCGCTTGGCCAGCTCGTCCCAGCGCGCCTCGGTCAGCTCGTGCCGGAAGCGGAGGTGGGAGCGCACCCCGAACTGGTCGGCGCAGTCGCGCAGGTAGTCGAAGAGCTCCCGCTGCTTGCCGAACGTGCTCTTCCAGTGGGGGTTGGGCGCGAAGGAGAAGGAGTACAGGTGCGACATCACGTCACAGGCGCAGCCCGGGTAGGTGTTGTCCCGCCAGGTGCCGCCCACCTCGTCGGCCCGTTCGAAGACCAGGAAGTCGTCGATGCCCTGCTGCAGCAGCCGGATCGCCGTACCCAGTCCGGAGAATCCGCTGCCGATCACCGCCACCCGGAGGTCGCGCGCGGGGTCCAGGGGTGTCTCCCTCATGCCGGTCACCCCCTCCGGGCCAGCGTGAGCCGGAAGTTGTTGAAGAAGCGGTCCTCCAGCGTGTACGCGAAGATGTCCAGGTAGCGCTCGAAGCGGGCCACCACCTCCTCGCTCTCCAGCGCGACCGCCTCCGCGCGCCGTTCCGCGAGCCGGGCCAGCCAGGCGCGGCACGCCCGTGCGAAGGCCTCGCGCTCGTTGACCAGCTCGACCACCTCGAACAGGCCCTCGGCGGCGGCGGCCAGCTCGTGCAGGTGCGGGATGTGCATGCCGGCGAACTCGGAGCGCTGGAGGAACTTCAGGTCGTCCAGGATTCTGCGGCCGATGGGCTGGGCCTCGGCGGTCATCGTGTGCAGGACGAACCGGCCGTCCGGCACCAGCGCCTCGTGCACCCGCTGGAAGAAGAAGCGGTACCGCTTGGTCCGCTCCTTCGGCGGGAGGCCGGAGGGGACGAAGTGCTCCAGGGCGTTGACGCAGAAGGCCGCGTCGTACGCGCCGGGCGCGTGGTGTTCCGACCAGCTCTCGACCCGGGTGGTGACGGCCGGGTTGTTCAGGCCCCCGATGTACGCGGCCTGGGTACGGCTCAGGGTGAGGCCGACGGCCTCACGGACGCCGTGCTCGGTGGTCAGGCGGTGGGCGAGGGTGCCCCAGCCGCAGCCGATGTCGAGCACCCGGTCCTTGCCCGCGGCGTGCGCCAGGCCGGCGAACGCGTCGAGCTTGCGTTCCTGTGCGACGTCGAGGGCCTCGACCAGGCCCTCGCCCTGCTGCCAGTAGCCCCCGCTGTACATCATGCTGGGCCCCAGGAGCAGACGGTAGAACTCGTTGCTCACCTCGTAGTGGTGGCGGACGGCGTCCACCTCCGGTTCCGCGGTGTGGGAGGCAATCGTCGCCATCCTCGCCCTCTCCTCGCGATGTCGGCCGCCGGGCGCCCTCGCGCCGCGCAGCCGTACGGCCGTGGGAACTGTGCTGGGCAGAGCCAAGCCGATCGGCGCAAGCGGTACGCAACAGCTCTGTGTGACTGCCGTGTTGCGGTCGGATTGCGAGGAGCGGCTTGGCTCGGCGGAGACGATTCGTCCGTCGCGTCAGAGAGGAACAACCATGGCACTGCCGACCGTCGAGGAACTCGCGCAGCAGCTCGCCGCCGTCTCCGGGGCCACCGAGGTGACCCCCGACGCGCCGATCCAGCACATCGCGGATGTGGACTCGCTGGACCTGATGGAGTGGCTCTACAACTTCCAGAACGAGCACCCCGACATCCCTGCGGACGAGTCCCTCTTCGCGGACCTGGACGACACCACGACCATGCGGGACGTGCACGCGAAGCTCACCGGGCTCGTGCCGCAGCCGGCCGAGCGGTGACGGCACGCCGTATGAGCGGGTTCGACATCGCGGGGTGGGGCAAGGCCCTGCCCGAACAGGTCGTCACCAGCGCCGAGCTGGCGGATCGCTTCGGGGTCGACGAGCACTGGATCACCAGCCGCTGCGGCATCCGGGAGCGGCGGGCGGTCGGCCCCGGTCAGACCACTGCCTCGCTGGCCGTCGAGGCGGGCCGGGCGGCACTGGACAAGGCCGGTCTGACCGGTGCCGACATCGCCCAGCTGATCGTCGCCACGGCCACCCCCGAGCAGCCCTCGCCCGCCACCTCGGCCTTCGTCCACCACGAACTGGGCATCGCCGGCGGGGCGATGGACGTCAACTCCGAGTGCGCCGGCTTCGTGTACGGCCTGGTCGCGGCCATGGGCATCCTGGGCATGGATCGGCGGCCGGTCCTGCTGATCGGCTCGGACACGCACACCCTGACCGCGAATCCGGCCGACCGTGACCTCTCGATCCTGGTGGGCGACGGCGCGGCCGCGGTGGTGCTGGTGCCGGGTCCCGAGGACCCGGTGCTGGCCTGGAACCTGGGTGCGGACGGCTCCTGCGCCGACGCGCTGAAGGTGCCCGCGGGCGGCAGCCGGATGCCCGCCACGGCCGACACGGTCGCGCGGGGCCTGCACTACGCGCAGATCAAGGGCAACGAGATCTACCTCAACGCGGTCCGCTACACGGTCCGCACGGTGCGGAAGACCCTGGAGAGCGCCAAGGTCGCCGCCGCCGAGGTGGACCACGTCGTCCCGCACCAGGCGAACATCCGGATCATCAACTCCGTGCTGCAGCACACCGGTCTTCGGCCGGAGTCGCTGGTGACCAACCTGGAGCGGTACGGCAACACCGCCTCGGCCTCCATCCCGCTGGCGCTCACCGAGGCGCTGGAGGCGGGGCGCGTCCGGCCCGGCCAGCTGGTCCTGCTGGCGGGTTTCGGCGCGGGGATGACCTGGGGTTCGGTGCTGATGCGCTGGGGAGGTGCCACGTGAGCGGACAGGGAGCGGGAAAGCGCCCCGAGGCGCCGGTCGCGCTGGTGACCGGCGCCTCGGGCGGCCTCGGGCAGGCTCTCGCGGTCGAACTGGACGCGCTGGGCTGCCGGGTGGCCGTGCACTACCGCAGCTCGGCCGCCCGGGCCGAGGCGGTGCGCGGGAAGCTGACGCACGACGCCGTGGTCGTCGGCGCGGACGTGGGGTCGTGGGAGGAGACCCGGGAGCTGTACCGGCACGTGGAGGAGTCGCTCGGGCCGGTCGACATCGTGGTCAACAACGGGGCGGTCCGCAAGGACGCGCTGATGGCGATGCAGTCCCCGGACGACTGGCACGAGGTGATCCGCACCAATCTGCTGGGCACCTTCCACACCAGCCGTGTCGCGCTGCCGTCCATGCTGCGCCGGCGCTGGGGCCGGATCGTCAACGTCGTCTCGCCCTCGGGCCTGATCGCCACGGCGGGCCAGACGGCGTACTCCGCCTCCAAGGCCGGCGTCATCGGCATGACGCGGACGCTGGCCGCGGAGTGCGGACGGCGCGGTGTCACGGTGAACGCCCTCTCCCCGGGCTTCATGATCACGGGGATGACTCAGGATTTGCCCGAACGGGTCATGGAGGACATGGCCCGCAAGGCACCGGTGCCGAGGTTCGTCACGGTGGAGGAGGTCGCCAGGAGCGTCTCGCTCTTCCTCGACCAGGACTGCATGACCGGTCAGGTGGTCAGCATCGACAGCGGGGTGTCCGTCATGTGAGGTTCGCGGGACCCGCGGTGACGGGGCCGGGGCGAGCGCGTCGAGGCGCTCGCCCCGGCCCCGTGCCGTGTGCGGACCGGCCCGGGGCCCGGGCCGGGAGCTTCGGCCGGGGGCCTCAGGCCGTACGGCGGTGGGCGTCGGAGACGCCGTGCAGCCGGGAGCCGGCGGCCGGCGCGGGGCGCCGCAGCCGCATGGACGGGGCCGCGGACGTGGTCGCGGCCCCGGACGCGGGCGCGGGCGCGGATGCGGGCGCGGATGCGGGCGCGGGCGCAGATGCAGGCGCGGATGCGGGCGCGGGCGCGGATGCGGGCGCGGATGCGGGCGCGGGCGCAGATGCAGGCGCGGATGCGGGCGCGGGCGCAGATGCGGGCGCGGATGCGGGCGCGGGCGCAGATGCGGGCGTGGTCGCGGCCATGGCGACGGGTCTGCGTCTGTCCAGCAGCCCCAGGTAGGCGGCCTCGCTCTCCGGACTGGGGTCCACCCCCAGCTCCTCGGCGAGGACCGTGCGCAACCGCTGGTAGATCCGCAGGGCCTCGGCCCTGTTGCCGGCCAGCCGGTGCGCGGTCATCTGGCACCGGTAGGCGCTCTCCCGGAACGGCGCCTGGCGCACGGCCTCCTCCGCGTACTGCAGGGCGTGGTGCGTGTCGCCCAGCGCGGACGAGGAGCTGCTGGCGGTCTCCAGCGCGGAGACGCGCACCTCCCTGAGCCGGGCCCGGACCGAGTCGACCCACTCGCCCTCGTGGGAGGCGAGGAAGGGGCCCCGCAACAGGGTCGCGGTCGTGGTGGCGAGCCGCTGCGCGGTGGCGTGGTCACCGTCGCGGTACGCCGCCGCCGCGCTGACGGCGGTGCTCTCGGCGCGGTCCACGTCCACGTGGACGTCTTCGGGAAGCCGCAGCAGATAGCGCCCCCCGCGGGCGATCAGCGGCGGTTCGCCACCGGTGGGTACGCCTTCCGACAGCGTGGCCCGCAGCCGGCTGACGACGCTGCGCAGCGCCGAGGCCCAGGTGCTCGGCGGGCCGTCCGGCCAGATGGTGTCGGCGAGTTGGTCCCGGCAGGTGCCGGTGGGCCGCTCCAGGCAGAGGCGGGCGAGGGCGATCTGGGCCTGGTGACTGGAGAGGACCCTGGGGGCCTCCAGATCGTGTTCGACGGACACTAGGCCGACAAGCCTGATGAGCACGGCGGTCCCCCCGTGAGTTGAGGCGGCTCCCGCGCCGGTGTATGCGGCCGACGAGAGCCGACTAGCTGACGTGCGGCGTGCTGGTGGTGCGACGTGCGGTCCGGGGCCGGCCACCCATCCCGGCAGCGGACCTGTGGGCATCGTGTGAATGAGCGGTGCGGATGCGGAGAGAGGTCGGCCAAATCTTCTTCATGACCGAGCAAGGAGCATTCTCTCGGAAAACAGGAGCGTGTCAACCAATAGTGAGTTTGCGGTAGTTAACTTCTGATGCAATGCGATGACTCTCCTTGTTGATTTATACGGGGCGACTTGATCTTGCTTCCCTGTTGCGCCCCGATTGCGTGGCCGACGTTGAATTCCTGCCACGAAGAAACCATTGCGCGCTGCGCGATGGACGCCGAAGGAGAGGACGGCCGATGGCTTCCGCAGGGTGGGGGAGAATCGCACACAAGCTCGATGCGACCCGGCGTCGTGTGGCCTCGCTGGAGTGGGACGCCGAGCGCCGCAACAGCTTCGTCCCCTACACCGCCGAACGCGACTCGGCCTACGTCGACCTCGACGGCCGGCGGCTGCTGATGATGTCCGGCTACAGCTACCTGGGCCTCGCCGGTGACGAGCGCGTGGTGGCGGCGGCCCAGGAGGCCGCGGCCCGGTACGGCACCGGCAACCACGGGGTGCGCGCGCTGGCCGGCTCCATCCCGCTCCACGAGGAGCTGGAGGCCGAGGTCGCCGGGATCGCCGAGCGGGACCGGGCCCTGGTCTTCGGCTCCGGCTACGCCGCCAACGTCGGGACGATCGGCGCGCTCGTCGGACCGGGCGACACCGTCTTCGTCGACAAGTACGCCCACGCCAGCATCGTGGACGGCTGCAAGCTCAGTGGCGCCACCGTGGTCCGCTTCCGGCACAACGACACCGAGCACCTGGCCCGGCGCCTGGAGGCCGCCGCGCCCGGCGGGGCCCGCCTGGTGATCGTCGACAGTGTGTACTCGATGGACGGCGACATCGCGCCGCTGCCCCGGCTGCGGGAGGTCTGCGACGCCCACGAGGCGCTGCTGATGGCCGACGAGGCGCACGCCCTCGGCGTCATCGGCCGCACCGGCCTGGGCATCGAGGAGCACTTCGACCGGGCGGTGCGGGTGGACGTCAAGCTCGGCACCCTCTCCAAGGCCATCCCTTCCATGGGCGGCTGGGTCGCCGGCACCGACGAGCTGATCGGCCACCTCCGGTACGCCGCACGCCCGTTCCTCTTTTCCGCCGCCCTCGCCCCCGCGTCGGCCGGCGCCGCCCTGGAGGCCCTGCGGGTGCTGCGGGCCGAGCCCGAGCGCGTCGCCCGAGTCCAGGGCCACGGTGCGCGCTTCCGCGACCTGGTCAGGGCGGGCGGACTGCGGACCGGCCACAGCGAGACGGCCGTCGTCCCGCTCATCGCCGGCTCCGACGAGGCCGCGTACGACCTGGCGACCGCCGCCCGCCGGCTGGGCGTCGTCGGCCTCCCGGTGGTGACCCCCGCCGTCCCCCGTGACCTGGCGCGACTCCGCATCGCCGTCACCGCCCGGCACACGGACGCGGACATCGGCCACGCGGCGGAGGCGTTCCTGAAGGCCGCCGGTGAGTGCGGGGTGGCAGCGGCCTGAACGGCCGCCGCCCGGGGCCGTGCGGGCCCGGCAGAGGTGGAAACCAGGCGTGCTCGCCGGCTCCGGCCGCTCGCGGCCGGCGGAACGGGAAGGAGAGATGAGACCATGCGTACTCAGGCGGGGCGTCCCGCCCGGCCCGACGTGGCCATCAGCGGCATGGGGGTCGTCACCCCCGCCGGCTGCACCACCGCGGAGCTGTGGACCGCCGTCCGGGCGGGCCGCTCTCTCGCCGCCGGCCTCACCCACTTCGACACCGGGCGCCACCGCATCCGCATCGGCTGCCGGGTCCGCGGCCTCGCCGACGGCGACCACCGGGCCGAGCCCTGGCGGACGGTACTGGCGGGCAAGGCCGCCCAGCGGCTCGACCCCTTCGCCCGGTACGGCCTCGCCGCCGCCCTGGCCGCACACGCCGACGCCGGGCTCCCCGAGGCGCCCGCCGCCCGCTGCGCGATCGTGGTCGGCACCGCCGTCGGCGGGCGCACCACCAGTGACCTGGAGTCCCTGAACTACGCGGACCGCGGCCCCCAGGGCGTCCGCCCGCTGATGCCCCTGATGACGATGCCCAACGCCGCGGCCGCTCAGCTCGCCCTCCAGCTCGGCTGGCACGGGCCGGCCCTCACGGTCAGCACCACCTGCGCCAGCGGCGCCGACGCCATCGGCCTGGGGGCCGCGATGCTCCGGGACGACCGCGCGGACATCGTGATCGCCGGTGGCTGCGAGGCGACCCTCACGCCGGTCACGCTCGCCGGGTTCGGCAACCTCAACGCCGCCTCCACCCGCACCGACGCGGCGACCGCGTGCCGCCCCTTCGACGAGAGCCGCGACGGCTTCGTCATGGGTGAGGGAGCCGCCTTCGTGGTGCTGGAGCGGTCGGCGGACGCCCGGGCCCGCGGCTCCCGCCCCCACGGTCTCGTCGCCGGGTACGCGGCCACCTCCGACGCCTACCACCTCTCCGCCCCGCACCCCGACGGTGCCTTCGCCGCCGACGCCATGTCCGGCGCCCTCGGCGACGCCGGGCTCGCCCCCTCGGACATCGCCCACGTCAACGCCCACGGCACCGCCACCGTCCACAACGACCGCGCCGAAGCCACCGCCCTGACCAAGGTGTTCGGTCCGTGCGGGCCTCCGGTGACCGCCTCCAAGGGCGTCATCGGCCACCTCATCGGAGCGGCCGGCGCGGTCGAACTGGTCATCGCCGTCCAGGCGATGAACGCGGGCTCGGTCCCGCCCACCGCCAACCACACCCGGACGGATCCCGACATGGAGATCGACGTGGTCCACGGCGCTCCGCGGCCCGTCGCCGCCGGCCCCGCGCTGACCAACTCCTTCGGCTTCGGCGGCCACAACAGCAGCCTGGTGGTGATCCCCGCATGACCCTCTCCGCCCCGCCTCCCGGCCCGCCTCCCGGTCCGGTTCCCGCCCCGGCCTCCGACCCGGCCGCCCCGGCCCTCGACGCGGCGGCGGCTCGCCGCTACCGCACGGTGACGCGGCAGGCGCTCGGCCGGCCCGAGCCCGACCGCGCCGACGCGGGCCCCCTCGCCGCGTTCGTCCTCACCCACCCGCTCGCCGAACGCACCGTCGCCGGCCTCGCTGCCGGACACGGCCCGTACTCCCTGCTCCACCTCGCCCAGGAGATCGAGCTGCACGCACCGCTGCGGCCCGGCGCCGCCCTGGAGGCCCGCGCCGAACTGCTCGGGGCACGCGTCGAGGCCAAGGGCACCCGTCTCGCCCTGCGCACCCGCCTCACCGGCCGGGGGACCGGGACCGCCCTCGCCGACCTCACCACCCACGTCCTGCTGGCCGGCGTCAGCGCCGTGGAGCCGCGGGGCGCCCTCCGCACGGCCCCCGCACCCCGCCAGGAAGCTCCCGGGTCCAAGGTGACCCGGCCGGTCGCCGTCGACCGGGAGTGGATCGCCCGCTACGGCGAGGCCGCCGGGGACCTCAACCCCGTGCACCTCCTCCCGGCCGCCGCCCGGGAGGCGGGCTTCCCCGATGTCATCGCCCACGGCATGGCACTGGTCGCAGTGGCCGTCGAGGAGATCGCCGAGCGGTACGCCGGCGGGCACGCCGACCGCATCCGGGCGCTCGGTGCCCGTTTCGCGCACCCGGCGCTCCCCGGCCCGGGCACGCTCCTCGAACTCACCCCGCCGGCCGCTCCGCCGGGCCACGGCGACACCGTCCTGTTCACCGTCCGGTCCCGGGACTCCACCGCCGTCAAGGGCGGCTGGGCACGGCTGGCCCCCGCGGCGGGAGGCCACCGATGACCGAGCCGTACGGAGAGCTGGCCGAAGCCGTCCTGCGCTGGGCCGGGAAGACCCCCGACGCCCCCGCGCTGTGGTGGAGCGGCACCGCCACCACCTATCGCGAACTGGCCGACGAGACCGCTGCCGTCCGCGCCCGCCTCGCCGGGCGCGTCCCCGCCGGCGCCGCGCTCGCGGTCCTCGACGCCAAAGCACCCCGGACGGTCGCCACCGTCCTCGCCTGCCTCGCCACCGGCCGTCCCGTCCTGCTCCCCTCCCCGACGCTGCCGCCCGGCCACCTCGCCGCCGTGACCACCGAGGCGGGGTGCCGGTACGCGGTGGCGGGGGACGACATCGGGCCGCTGGTCCCGGGGGCGGGAAGCGACGCGCGCCCGGGAGCCGTCCCGCCGGGCACCGGCTTCGTCCTGACCACCTCCGGCTCCACCGGTACGCCCAAGGCCGTGCCCCTGCCCCACCGGGGGGCGGACGCGTTCACCCGCTGGGCCGCCGACGCCTTCGGCATCACGGAGGGCACCCCCGTCCTCAACTACGCCCCGCTCAACTTCGACCTGTGCCTGCTCGACATCTGGACCACCCTCGCCCACGGCGGCCAGGTCGTCCTCGTCGACCCGGCCGTCGCCGCGGCCGGCCACCGGCTGCTCGCCCTGCTGCGCACCCACCGCGTGGAAGTGGTGCAGGCGGTGCCGCTCTTCTACACGCTGGTGTCCGCCGCCGCGCGGACCGGGGGCGGCGGCCCGCTGGACTCCGTACGCCATGCGATCTTCACCGGTGACGTGATGCCCGAGCAGACCCTGGCCGGCCTGGCGGCCCTCGCCCCCCGCGCGCGGCTGCACAACGTCTACGGCTGCACCGAGACCAACGACAGCTTCCGCCACGAGGTCGACCGGGACCGGCCGCTGCCCGCCACGGCGCCGCTGGGCCGCCCGCTCCCCGGCGTGCGCGCCCGGCTGCGGGACGCCCGGGGCCGCCTCGTCACCGGCGCCGGCCGCGGTGAACTGGAGGTCTCCACGCCCTTCCAGAGCACCGGCTACCCCGATCCGCTGCGCACGGCGGAGAAGTTCGTCACCGACCCGGCGGACGGCACTGGCGGCGGCACCCGCTGGTTCCGCACCGGTGACCTGGCCGAGGCGGGCGCCGACGGTGTCCTGCGGCTCGTCGGACGCCTCGACCACCAGGTCAAGATCCGGGGCGTCGCCGTCAACACCGCCGAGGTCGAGCAGGTGCTCCTGGACCACCCCGAGGTCACCGAGGCGGGCGTGACCACCCTGCCCGACCCCGTCGAGGGCCGCCGCCTGCTCGCCGTGGCCCGGCTGACGGACGGCTCCACCGCGACCAGCCTCGACCTCAAACGCCACTGCGCCGCCCGGCTGCCGCGCGGTTCGGTGCCGGCCGCCCTCGTCCCCGTACGCGAGGCCCTGCCCCGTACCGGCACCGGAAAGGTGGACCGCCGGGCCCTGGCGGGGCTCCGCCCCGCGACACCCCCGGCACCGGCCGCCACCGGCTCCTGACGAACGCCCGGCCCGGCCCGTCCCGACGACCGCCACGCCCGTCCAGCCGTCCCGTCCGTACGACCGTCCCGCTAAGGAGCACCTCGTGAGCAACGCCGACCGGATCAGCGAGTACATCGTCACGGAGTTCCTGCCCGATCTCACCCCGGCGCAGCTGCCGTCCGACCAGGACCTGCTGGCGGACGGTGTCATCGACAGCCTCGGTGTCCTGAAGCTGATCGCCTGGGTGGAGCACCACTTCGGGCTCGCCGTGGGCGACACCGACCTCGACCCGGACAACTTCCGCAGCGTCCGGGCCATCGACACCTACGTCGCCCGTTCCCGGGGCACCTCCGTCACGGGCAGCTGAGCCGTGCACCCCGCCCTCGTCCCGCTCGTCGACCGGCGCGCCCCGGCCGACCCCGGCCACTGGGACGCGCTGTGGCAGGCGCTGGCCGACGGAGCGCTGGACCGCGCCGACGTCCTCGCCCTGCTCGCCTCGCTCACCGCGGCGCTCCCCGACGGCCCGAGCCTGCGCGCGCTCCTGGACTCCCTGGACCGGCGCCGCCCGACCCCGCCGTCCGCGCCCTGGCCGGGCACCGTCAACGTGGTGGGGACCGGGGGCGGCCCCCCGACCGTCAACCTCTCCACGGCCGCCGCCCTGCTGGCCGCCGCCACCGGCGTCCGGGTCGTCAAGTCCGGTTCGCGCGCCCACACCGCGCGGACCGGCTCGATCGACCTCCTGGACCGCCTCGGCGTCCCGCTCACCTCCTCGCTCGACCACACCGCCGACCACCTGGCCGCGCACGGCATCGCCTTCACCGGCCCGTTCGTCTACCCGGCCCAGCTCGCCCGGCTCGCGCGCGTCGCGGTCCCCACCCCGATGAGGGTGTTCGGCCGCTTCCTCAACGACCTTGGCCCCTTCCTGGCCGCCGTCCCCGTGGCCGCCCAGGTCACCGGGGTCTCCGCGACCGAGCCCCCGCCGCAGCTCCGCGCCCTGGCCACCCGGCCCGGAGCGCCCCCGACCTGGCTCACCACCAACCCCGCGGGCGCCGACGAACTCCTCAGCGTCTGCGACAACACGGTCCACCTCCCGGACGGCACCACCCACCCGCTTCCGGCGGGCGCCCTGGTCCCCGCCGGGGGCACCCTCGACGACCTCTCCCCCGTCTCCCGCGACGAGGCCGCCGGCCACTTCCGCGCCGTCCTGACCGGCCGGGTGAGCGCCCCGCTGCGCGCCACCCTCCAGCTCAACGCGGCCGCGCTCGCCGTCGCCTCCGGCCACCGGGCCGACTGGGCCACGGCCGTCGGCCGGGCGGGCGCCGCGCTCGACGACGGAGCCGCGCTCGGGCTGCTGGAACGGATCGTCGCGGCCGGCACGCGAGGAGGGGCCCGCGTTGCCTGAGACTCCCCGCGGCGGCTTCTTCGAGGAGGCCCGTGCCCGCTCCGAACTGGGCCTGGCCGTTTTCCTGCACGCCGGCGACCCACCGCTGCCCGTCCTCCGGGACCTCGTCGTCATGCTGGACGAGTCGGGCGTGGACTGCCTCGAACTGGCGGTCCCCTTCCCCGGCTCGCCCACCGACGGACCGGTCGTACGGCGCTCCGCCGACCGGGCGCTCGCCCGGGGCGTGGGCCTCGCCGAGACCCTCGGCCTCGTCGCGGACGTACGGCCCGCCTTGAAGCGGCTGCGCATCGCCGTGCTCGCCGACTGGAGCCACAGCCTGCGCACCACACCGCCCGCCGACTCCGCGCGGGCCGTGGCGGACAGCGGCACCGACGCCCTGCTCGCCCACGGACTACCGCCCCGGCTGCGCCCCGCCCACCACGAGGCGCTGCGCGCGGCCGGACTGCCCGAGGTCACCACCTGCTACCCGACGAGCCCCCCGGCCACGGTGGACGAGGCCGCGGCGCACGCCACCGGATACCTCTACCTGGTCGCCCACTACGGACGCAGCGGTCGCACCCCCGCCGCCGGCCATGCCGCCCTGGCCCCGTTCGTCGGCTCCCTGCGCGACCGCACAGCGTCCCCGATAGCCGTCGGCTTCGGGGTATCGACCGCCGGTGATCTCGCTTCCGTCGCACTGAGCGGCGCGGACGCGGCGATCGTCGGCACCGCCGGAGTGGAGGTGGTGGAGCGGGCCGGCACGACCGGGACGGACCCGGTCGACGCCTACCACGCCTTCACCGCCGCTCTCGGCCGACCCGCCACCACCCCGAGGTAACTCCTCGTCCGAAGGAGGACGTCCGTGATCATTCGCAAGCTCGAGAGTGTCAAGACCGTCGACTGGGGCAACGGACTCAGCCGCCGCTTCATCCTGGACGCCGACGGCCTGGGCTACAGCATCACCGACACCACCGTCCGGGCCGGTACCAAATCCCGGCTGCAATACCGCAACCACCTGGAGACCTGCTACTGCATCGAGGGCTCGGGCGAGGTGGTCGAGCTGGACGGCACCAGCCATCCGCTGACGCCGGGCGTCCTGTACTCGTTGAACAACAACGACCCGCACTACCTGGTCGCCTCGCCCCACGAGGACCTCCGCCTGGTCTGCATCTTCACCCCCGCGCTCCAGGGCGACGAGGTCCACAACCTCGACGAGGACACCTCGTCCGCGTACTGACCACCGCCCCACTCCCGTCCGTCCGCAACCGACCGAGGCCACCCGCACGGCCCGTACGGAAGGCTTTCGCAGTTGACGTACCGCAACGCAGATCAGCAGGCGCTGTGCGCAGGCATGGCCCGGTGGGGCAAGGCCCTGAGCGAAGGACACATCGAGGCGGACGCGCGGTCCGCCTTCGACCCGGACCGCTGGCGGCTGGTGAGCGGAAGCGGAGTACTGGGGCTGCCCTTCCCCGAGCGGTGGGGCGGCGCCGGCCAGGACCTGCTGACCACGCTGCACGTCCTGGAGACCCTCGGCGAGACCTGCCGGGAGACCGGTCTCAGCTTCTCCGTCACCACCTCGATGGCCAGCACCGGGGTGCCGCTCGACGCCTTCGGGACGGACGCCCAGCGGGAACGGTTCCTGCCGGGCATCTGTTCGGGGGACCTGATCGGCGCCCACGCCATCACGGAACCCGACAGCGGCTCGGACGCGATGGCGATGCGCACCCGGGCCGAGCGGGCCGGCGCGGACTACGTGCTCACCGGCGGGAAAGCGTTCGTCAGCAACGGCCCGGTCGCCGACGTCTTCGTCGTCTACGCCCGCACCCACCCCGACGGCGGCCCGCTCGGCACCACCGCCTTCCTCGTCGAACGCGGCACGCCCGGCCTCCACGTGGGCGGACCGGCCGACAAGATGGGGCTGCGCTCCGCGCCGTTGTCCACCCTGCACCTCGACGGCTGCCGGGTACCGGCCGACCGGGTCCTCGGCCGGACCGGCGGCGGCCTCCTCGTCCTGGACCACGTGATGAAACGGGAGATCCTCTTCGGCTTCACCGTCGGCCTCGGCGAGATGCGCCACCGGCTGGAGCGCGCCGTCGCCCACGCGCGCGAACGCCGCGCCTTCGGCCGGCCCATCGGCGACTACCAGGCGGTCTCGCACCGCGTCGTCGACATGAAGATCCGCACCGAGACCGCCGCGAAGTGGCTCTACGACACCGCCGGGCGGCTCATGGCGGGAGAGGACGTCACCGCCGACCTGGCCATCACCAAGATCCTGGCCAGCGAGGCCGCGCTGGCCACCAGCCTCTCGGCGGTCCGGATCTTCGGCGGCGGGGGGTATCTCTCCGAAACCGGCCTGGAGAAGGACCTGCGCGCCGCCGTCGCCGGCACCCTCTACTCCGGCACGAACGACATCCAGTACAACCGGATCGCCTCGACCCTGGGACTCGGCGGATGAGTGCTCCGCACCGGCCGCTGCTGAAGGTGTGCGGGGCCACCCGCCCCGAGGAGGCCGCCGCCGTCGCCGCACGCTCGGACCTGGTCGGCCTCTGGTACGGCGTCGAGGGCGGCGCGCACGACCTGCCGGAGGCCGCCGTGCCCGCCCTGGCCGACGCGGTCCGCGCCGGACACCGGGCCGAACCCGTCCTCGTCACCTTCCTGCACGACCCCGACCTGCTCGCGCGGGTGGCCAGGGCCGCCCGCGTCCGCTGGATCCAGCTCCACGCCTACCAGCCGCCGGGGGCGGTCGCCGCCCTGCGCGCCGCCCTGCCGGACGCAGTCCTCGTCAAGGCCGTGCACGTCATGGACGGGACCTGTGCCGAACGCCCCTTCCTCGGGGCCTACGCGCGGGCCGGCACCGACCTGTTCCTGGTGGACGCCGCCACCCCGGACGGCGCGGTCGGCAGCACCGGCCGGCGTCTGCCGCCCGAGGCCCTGGACCCGCTGCTGCCCGCCCTCGGCCTGCCCTTCCTGCTCGCCGGCGGCCTCACCGAGGCGGACGCGGCGCGCGGTCCCGCCCTCCGGGCGCATCCCGGCTTCCGGGGCGTGGACGTGGACAGCGCCGCCCGCGGCGACGACGGACTGCTGGACGTCCGCCGGACCGCCGCCCTGGACCGCGCCTGGCGGGTCGGCACCACCGCCGCTCCCGCACCCACCACCCGGCGGAGGAACCCGACATGACGCAGGACCCGCCCTTCCTCTCCGCGCTCCTCGGCGCCGAACGCCCCCTGATCATGGAGGTCAAGGCGCGCGACGGCCACGGCGGCGACCTGCTGCGGGGCCGCGCCCCGGGCGAGGTGGCCGCGGCCTACGAACGGGCCGGCGCCCCGTGCGTCTCCGTCGTGACCGGCCGCTGGTTCGGCGGCTCACCCGCCATGCTGACGGACGTCACCTCCCGGGTCCGTGTCCCGGTGCTGCTCAAGGACTTCGTCACCCGCCGCGACCAGATCGCCGCGGCGGCCTCGGCGGGCGCCGCCGCGGTCCTGCTGACGGCGGCGCTGCTGCCGCGCGAGTCGCTGCACGCCCTCGCCCGGCAGTGCCACGCGCACGGCCTCACCCCGTTCGTGGAGATCACGCGCGCCGAGCAGGCGGCGGGGCTGCCCGACCCGCACGCGTGCGTCATCGCCGTCAACAACAAGGACATCGTCACCGGGGAGCGGGACGCCGGGGACCTGGACCGCAGCCGGGCCCTGCTGCCCGCCCTACGGGCCGCGGGCACCCGCTGCCCGGTCAGCGCCAGCGCGGTGAGCGGCCCGGGGGCCGCCGCCGGACTGCTGGCGTCGGGCTATGCCGGCCTGCTCATCGGAACGGCCCTGCTGCGCGCGCCCAGCCTGACGGGATGGCTGCGCGAGTTCGACACCCGCCGCACCGGCCGCAGCGGCCGCAGCCGCCGCGTCGGCACCGCGGCGCCGGGCGGACCCCGGCCTCCGGACGGACCCCGGCCTCCGGGCGGCCCGGTCACCGCACCGAGGGGAACCCCCGCGTGAACACCGCCCCCGCGGAGCCCCTCGGGGCCGTGACCGGCACCGGCACGGACTCCGTGCCCGGCACCGGCACCGTGCCCCGTGCGAGCGGCGTCACCCGCACCGGCGCACCGGCCGGCGCGGTGGAGCGGATCGCGCTCGGGAGCGGGCCGCTCGGCGCCTGGCGGGCGGTCCCCGCCACCGGTGATCCCCGGTCCGTGCTCGTCGCCGTCCACGGCCGGGCGATGTCCCCCGGCTACTTCGCCGGACCGGTCGCCCCGCACACCTCCCTGCTCGCACTCGCCACCTCCCTCGGCCACACCGTCCTCGCGGTCGAACGGCCCGGCTACGGCCGCTCCAGCGCCTCGTTCCCGCTCGGGCTGCCGCTGGCCGACCAGGCAGGCCTGCTGCGCCGGGCCCTCGCCGAGTACGCCGCGGCCCACCCGGTCGGGGCCGGGTTCTTCCTCCTCGGCCACTCCGACGGCGGCAAGACCGTCCTGCATCTGGCGGGGGAACCGTGGGGACAGGCCCCGGCCGAGCGGCTGCTCGGACTCGACCTCAACGGCTGCGGCCGGCACTACTCGCCGGCCGCGGCCCGCTTCCCCGACACCCTCGGCGGCGGCGCCGGCGCCCTCAACTGGGGTCCGCTGCGCCTCTACCCCGGCGGCACCTTCCGCGCCAGCCGCGCCCTGCTCCGTGCCGTCCCGGCAGCCGAGGAGGCCGAGACGGCCCACTGGCCCGCCCGCTTCCCGGACGCCGCGGCCGAGGTGCGCTGTCCCGTACGGCTCACCTTCGGGGAGTACGAGGGCTGGTGGCGGCTCGACCCCGATGAACTGGCCGCCGTCACCGCCTGCTTCACCCGGACCCGTCCGCCCGCCGTCGACCGGCTGCCCGGAGCGGGCCACAACCTCAGCCTCGGACTGGCCGCCCCCGTCTACCACTTGCGCGCTCTGATGTTCCTGGAGGAATGCCTGGCGACGGCCCCGACCGCCGCCGGGTGACGAGCGCGTATGCGGTCGAGCGTGTGAGACATGGACCGGACGGCCCTTGACACGTTGGGATGCACAGTACGGACGGGACGTTTCACTACGTACGGTCCGCTGACCGCCGGGACAGTTGCCTGCATCGAAGAGGACGGCACCGTGAGCCACTCCCCTCCCCCCAGTCCCGCACCGTGGGCACTTCCCGGCGCCCGCCCGCCCGTGCCGCGGCCCCCGGGGCGCGGCCGGGCCCTTGGACCACTCCTGACGGCCTCCGTCCTGTGCACCGGCCTGATGGCCGGGCTGTTCTTCGCCTACGACATCTCCGTCATGCCGGGCCTCGCCGAACTGGACGACCGTACCTACGCGACGGCCATGCAGCGCTTCAACGCGATGATCGACGGCAGCGCGCTCTTCGGTCTCCTCTTCACCGCCACGCTCGGCTTCACGGCCGCCGGCGCGATCGTCGCCTTCCGCGGCAGGCGACGCGCGGTCGCCGTGCCGCTGGTCGTCGCGGCCGCCTGCTACCTGACGGTCTTCGTGATCACCGTCGCGGTCAACCTCCCGCTCAACGCGGACCTGAAGGCGCTCGGCGACCCGGCCACCGCTCAGGGACTCCACGCGGTGATCGAGGACTTCAAGTCGGTCTGGGTGCCGCTGAACGTGGTCCGGACGGTGCTGTGCGTACTGAGTCTCGGCGCGCTCTGTTCCGCCTTGATCCGATACGGCCGCGCGACGGAACGGTAAACGCATCCAGGTATCCCACCCGATTCCACATTTCCGTCGGGACTTTGGGCAAGGCATTCAACCAGCCCCCTTCCCTTTTCATTTGCATACATGACGGGGAATGCAGCCGGCACTCTCTCGGCGGTGAACGGGAGCGGCTCGGCCACCCCTCCCGAGGCCACCACACCCGATGTACGCCTCCCGGTCACGGGTGCAAGGGGACCAGCGGACGTTCGCGAACGCTGGTGAGGAACGGATCATCCGTACGGGCTTCCCACGCCTCGGCGGAGACCCGATGGACGTTGACCTCACGGCGAAGCCGGCGGGACACCTCCTCGGCGAGATCGAAGAGCGCGTCGGCATCGGGATCACCCACAACGAGGACATCGACATCGGCGGGGGGCGGCCCCGGTTCGCCGCCGTACCGGGCGGCCCAAGAGCCATGGATATCGGAAACCGCCCACCGCGGCACCCAAGGGCACGGTCAGGACCGGCCGCGATCCGTGAGCATCACGGTGCGCTGACCCGTGTGCCGGGCGAGCGCCTCGAAGTCCCGGTCGCAGTGCAGCAACACAAGACCGGACAACTCGGCGACGGCGGCAACGAGCAGGTCCACCGGCCCGACGCTGCGGTGTTCACCGTGCCCGACAAGAATCTGCTGAACTTCGCGCGCGCCGGTAAACGCCATCCGGGATCGGCGCCCACGCGTAGAACCCGTTCAGATGCCGCTGCATCTGCTGGTGGTGGCCGGACGACCGTGCAGACCGGAGCACCTCCAGTTCGGTGATCTCGCACATGCCGACCAGCCCGGAGTCCAGCGCCTCCCCGCACCCCCACGCGTCCGCACCATGCTGCAGGAAACGCGCCACCGCAGACGTGTCGGCCAGGTAGTTCACGCAGCCCGATCCCCGTCGGCCGCCTCGGAGCCGGGACGGTACCGCGACTTGTCCAACAGGCCATCCAGATCCAGCGCCTCAGTCGCCATCCCCTCGGCCGCCAAGCGCGCCTCGTGACGCTTGACCCGGTCACCGACCTCACGGAGGGCGCGGTTGACCGTGTCCTTCTTCGTCTTCGTCCCGAAAGCCCGCTGCGCCGCGGCGAGGGCCTGCTCATCAAGCTCGATCAGCGTCTTCCCCATACGCCACCCCTCTCATATATCCAAAATCTACCGCGGATACATATCACGCGCCCTCGCCTTCCGAGCGACGCACGGCCCACCACTGCGGGCACCTGCGGGAGGGCGCGTGCTACCCGTCCGTGTATCAGGCCCGGCCGGGGTTCGGGCCGAGCGCCGTCTCGGCGTCTTCGCCGCCCCAGCCGTGCGGGGTGCGCCACAGGACGTGCACGCCGAAGACGTCGTGGACGGTGGCGCCCGCCCAGTCCTCGGCGGGCGGCTCGGACAGGACCAGGTAGAGGCGGTCGGCGGCCTGCGGCAGGGTGTGGTTGATCTCGCGGAGGCGGGCCGCACCCGAGCGGAGGTCGGCGTAGGCGGAGAGGCCGGCGCCCAGGACCTCGTACAGGAAGCGGCCGTGGTCGGTGGTGCAGGCGGCGTCGATGATCGGGGTGTGGTCGGGCTGCCGGTCGGCTCGTAGCAGCGCCGCCATCAGCTCGAAGCGCACCGCCTCGTGGGTCTTGCAGGTGCGGTCGGCCGCGGTCGAGTTCTCCAGGAGGCGGAGCAGTTCCGTGCTGGGTCCGGCCGTCGGGGCGGCCTTCGGGTCGGCGGTGCCGGTGGGTGTGCTGGGCATGGTGTCGGCTTCCTCGGGCTCGGGCTGCTCGGTCTGCTGTGGCGGTACGGACGTCCCGGGCCGCTCGGACGGCACGGACGGCTCGGACGGAACGGACCCGGGGGGCTGCGCGGCGGTGGGTGTCTCGTCCCGGCTCTCCGCCGCCGGGGTGGCGGTTCCGGCTGTGAGGCGCCGCTCCAGCGTGCGGCGTGCCTCGGTCAGGGCCTCGGACCAGCCACCGAGCTCCAGTTCCGCCCGGAACCGCTCCAGGTCGGGGTTGTCCGAGGCGAGCGCGCGGTTGGTGTTCGCGGCCAGGTCGCGCAGCAGGCCGAGGCGGGCCCGGTCCGGGGAACCGAGGACGCGCCAGACGTCCAGCCAGTCGTGCTGGTCCAGACGCAGGCAGCGGTTGGCCATGCCCTTGAGCTCCGAAAACCGGGCCCGGGCGTCGTCCGGGACGTTCCCGTCGGCCAGTTCCCCGACGACGGCGAGGGCGTCCACGTAGCGCTGCGCCATGACGGGCGAGATGGGCCTGCGCCCGCGCTCGTCGACGGTGACGAAAGTGACGTTGGAGGCGTGCCGCAGGACCCAGGCGTCCAGCTCCGCCCCCGCCCGGGGAGGCGTGGAACCGTGGCGCACGGCCAGCAGCAACGGGCGGGCGGTGGCGGGCGAGAGGGCCTCGACCTTGTAGTTGCCGCCGGTGGTGTGACCGACCACGCGGACCCTGATGTCGGTGCCGATCTCCGGAACATCGTCGGTGGCCGGTCCGGTCTCAGGCGGCCCGGCCTCGGCTGTGGGCTGCCGCGGGTTTTCGCCGGTGTTCGTGAGGGCCTCCGGGAGGGGCGAGGTGTGCAGGACGGTCAGGGTCTGCGTGCTGCGGGTCAGCGCGATGTAGAGCTGGCGCAGGCCGGCCGGCCCCCGGTCGGCGATGGTGGTGGGTTCGACGACGAGGACGTGGTCGTACTCCATACCCTTGGCCTGTGCGGCGGCCAGCACGGACACCGCCGCACGTTCCTCCTCCGTGATGCCCTCGGCCGCGTCGAGGTGCCCGGCGATCTCGTCCAGCCAGCCGGAGTCGTCGGGGACGATGACCGCGACGGAGCGCAGGGCCTGCCCATCGCTGCTGCCCAGGAGGCGGACGGCTTGCGCGACGGTGTCGTCCAGCAACCGCCACGGCTCGGTCGCGATGGTCCGTACGGCCTCCGCGCCGGCCTCGCGCACGGCCCGCGGGTAGGGCAGTGACGGCGCGACCGTGCGAGCCAGCGGCGCGACGAACTCCATGATCTCGGCGGGCACGCGGTAGCTGGTGGCCAGTTCCGCCACGCGCCAGTCGCCGTGGTCGGACAGCAGGGCACCGAGGGCGTCCCAGTCGGTGTGGGTGTGCGGGCCGGTGGCCTGGGCGAGGTCGCCGAGAACGGTCATGGAGCCGCCCCGTGCGACGCGTCGGCGCAGGGTGCGGGCCTGCATGGGGGTGAGGTCCTGGGCCTCGTCGACGACGATGTGCCCGTACCGGCGCGGGGTCTCGCCGGTGATGAGGTGGCGGAGCTCCTCGAGCAGGACGCGGTCCTCCAGGGTCCAGGGGTCGTCGTCGGCGGTGGCGGCGCGGGGACGGCGCAGCGCGGCCTGCTCCTCGTCGTCGAGGACACCGTCGGCGCACTCGCGCAGCAGGCCGGGTGAGTCGTAGAGGCTGCGGAGGGCCTCCCGGGCGCCGGGCGAGGGCCAGACGCGGTCCAGGAGGCGCCCGACGGCGCGGTTGCGTTCCAGGCTGCGGCGGATCTTGCCGTCGGCGCCACGGCGCGGAGCGACAGCGGTCAGCTCCCGCAGAAGGCGGTCGACAAGCAGGCTGCGGAAGCGGTCGCGGCGCTCCCGGTGGGCGCCGTCACCGCCGCGCGCCGCCTCGAAGAGTGCCAGGACCTCGGAGCGCGTGACGCGCAGCGTCGTGCTGCCCGCGGTGACGGCGAACGCCGGCTCGTCGCCCTCGAAGGACGGCGCGGCCAGGAGAGCGTCGAGGGCCTCGGGGCGGCACTCGCGCTCGACCCGCCGGCGCAACACCGTCGCCATGCGCTCGTCGGACTTGACCAGCCGGGCGCGCGGGGCGTCGGTGCCGAGGACCTCGCCGTCCCACAGGCGGGCCATCTGAACGGCGTTGACGTCGCGGGTGCCGAGGGTGGGCAGGACCTGGCCGACGTAGTCGAGGAACCGCTGGTGCGGGCCGATGACGAGGATGTCCGAGGCCTTGAAGTGCTCGTTGTTGACGAGCCAGGTCACACGGTGCAGGCCGACCGCGGACTTGCCGGTGCCGGGGCCGCCCTGGACCACCAGGATGTCGGAGGGCGAGCCGGTGACCAGGTCCATCTGGTCGCGCTGGATCGTCTCGACGATGTCCCGCATCCGGCCGCTGCGCGCACGTCGCAGCTCGCGCAGGAGGAAGTCGTCCGGCTGCGGGGGCCTGCGGCGCTGGATACGGGCGATGTCGGCGGGGGTGTGGGCCGGCGGGCGAGACCCGTCCGGCTTCCGCGCGGGGCGGGCGGGCCGGTGGCCCGCGGGCCGGGCGTTCGGCAGGGCATCGTCGGCGGCCGGCCTCGGCTCGGGGACGCGGCCCGTACCGGGCGCGCCCTCGGTGGTGGTTCCGGACGGCATGCCCGACAGGGCTCCGGGCACGGAGATCTCGTCGGAGTAGTCCTCGACGACGCGCTGTGCGCAGCGCAGCCGCCGGCGCAGGACCACCTCGCCCGGCGCATCCTGCTGCGCCTCGAACCACTTCTTCGCGATCGGAGTGGTCCACAGCACGACCACGGGCTCGTTCTCATCGTCGCGCACACCACGCCTGCCGACGTACCAGGGCCTGGGCTCGTCCCGCACGTCGACCCGGCTGATGACCAGTGACTCGCCGCCCAGCCCTCCATAGGCAGCGGCCCGCTGGTCGGCCTCGCGCCGGTTGGCGATGCCGTCCTTCCCGCTGGCGGAAGCCGTCGCGACCGATCCGTCGGTCATCTCGGCCAGCCGCGTCTCGTAGCAGTCGTACGCGTGGTCCACCGCCTTCTGCTCCAGGGCGATGATCTCGTCGCGCGTGGTGGTGCCCATGTACATCCCCTCCCTCGCGGCGTTCCGCGGGACGCCGCCACGGGCATGCGCCCGTACCCCGTCGATATGACTATCAGAAACCGGAAGATGACGGACCGTCCATGGCCGAAGTCAGGACCTCAGTTCCCGGACCAGCGCTCCGACCTCCGCCCGCCAGAGGCGAACCTGGTCGTGCGTGGGGCCGATCTCGTACTGGTGGTAGTGGCAGCCCAGGCACAGGTGCGACCAGACGGACCTGATCCGGCGGGCGGTCTCCGGCGTCGTGTAGCGGTGCAGGCAGAGCAGCTTGGCCCGCATGGTGGTGTCGGCGAGTCCCGGCACCGCGCCGTCGAGCACTCGGTCGACGCAGATCTCCAGGGCGGTCCGCAGGGCGAGCGAGGCCCCGCGGTGGCGGCCGGCGGCCGTGGCGGCGGAGAGTCCGTCGGTCAGCAGCAGGTCGGCCGTCAGCAGGAGTGCTCCGACGGCTGTGCCGGAAGCGGACGAGGCGGCAGCGGAGGCGGCGGGGGCATTCATCGGGCGGCCTCCTCCGGCTTGCGGATCTTCTGCGCCATGGCGCCCACGAGGTCGACGAAACGGTGCGGGTCGCCGATCCGCGCGCCCTCGGCATGAGCGCCGTCCTGGCACTCCCGGAGGATGTCCACCGCGTGCTGCCCGCAGCGCCTACGCAGTTCCCGGTAGACGTCGCCGGTCCGCCCAATGTCACCGAACAGGGCCAGCGCAGCGACCTTCATCAGCTTGTCGGCTCCGGCGACGGCGGCCTGCAGCGTGTGCTCGGGAGCGCCCGCCCGGTGGTGCCGGATCCAGGCGGCCTCCAGGAAGGCGTTCTCCAGGGCGATACGGCACAGGCTGGGCAGCACATGGGTACGCGCCGCCTCCGGAAGGTTGTCAGTGCTGGCGAGGGCCCTGGCGTCGTCGAGCGCCTGCCGGATCGGGTCGCTGACCGGCTGGACCTTCACCCGGGACGAGGTGCCCCGCTCGACCTCGAACACCGCCACCGGCAGCTCCTGGTCGGCGAACGCCCTCTGGAGCCGGGTGTCGTGGGTGAACACGACGACCTGCCGGTGCTTGCCGAGTTCGTGCAGGACCTGGGCGAGGCCGTGGACCTTGGCGGGGTCCATGGACTGCACGGGATCATCGATGACGATGAAGCCGAACGGGCTGTCGGCGGTGGCGGCCCTGGGCAGGAACAGCGACAGGGCGAGGGAGTGCTGCTCGCCCTGGCTCATGACACCGAGCGCCGAGGCTTCCCGGCCGTCGACGGTGACGTCCATGACGAGCTTGCGGACGTTGGCCCTCTCGCTCCCCTTCAGCGCCACTCCCTTCAGGTCGATGTTGCTCTCCTGCCGCAGCTGCTCCCAGATCCGCTGCGACTGGCCGGTGAAGCCCTCCATGCGCCGTTCGCGCAGCTCGGCGGCCAGGGCCTTGAGCCAGTTGCCGGCCTTCCTCAGGTCACGCAGCCGGTCCTTGCCCGCCTCCACGGCGCAGGAGCGCTCGGCCCAGGCGGCGAGGCGGACGACGAGTGCGCGCCAGCGTTCGTCGCGCTTCTCCAGCTCCCCGGCGGCCCTGCTCCTCACGGAGGCGCAGGCGCCGGCCAGGGTCGCGGCGGCCTCTGAGGCGCGCCGTGCCAGTTCCGCCGGGTCGGCGATCGTGCGGCACTCGGTCCAGTGGCCCCAGGGATCGGTCAGGGAGACGGGGATCCGCGCCGGCGTGTGCACGAGATCCCGTACGGCGTGCGCGGCCGACCGGAGTTCGCCGCGTGCGGCCGTGGCCGCCGCCGCTTCCTGCCGCAGCGCGGCGATCTGGGCGGTGGCGTCGTTCGCCCAGGCCGCGTCCAGCACCCCGCCCGTTCCGCACACCGGGCAGGTTGCCGCGTCGGGGTGACGGTCGTGGTGGGCCACCGCCCGCTCCAGCAGGTTCGCGCGCTGGAGGGCGTCCTCGCTGCTGGTCCCGCGCAGGTCCTCGACGCGGGCGAGGGCCTCGCGCAGCCGGTCCACGGCCGCGCCGACCCGGCCGGTGTCGGGCCCTTCCACGGCAGCCTCGGCGCGCAGCTCGGCGATCGTGCCGTCGTGTCCGTGTCGGTGGGGAGGCCGGCCACCAGTGCGTCGAGGACGGCGAAGTCGGGGGTTCCGGCGGTGTCGACGGCCACGAGGGCCTGGACAGCGCGGTCGTCGTCCTCCAGCTCGTAGAGCGCGTCCTTGAGCCCGGGCAGCTCCTCCTTCACCGCCTTGGCCGCCGCGTCGAGCCCCTTGATCTCCTCGCGGATCCGGCTCTCGGCGGCACTGAGCCCGCCCAGCCCGAGGATGGTGGCGATGGCGTCGTACATCTGGGACGGCTTCCCGCTGATCATGCGGTCCAGATCGACGTACGACAGGAAGGGGCGGAAGTCCGTCAGGGCCTGCTTCCAGTCCACCCGGTCCAGGGGAACGCGGCCGTGTCCCGGCCGCCTGAACTCACCGCGGGAGTCGTCGAAGTCGTCGCCGTCCCAGGTGCGCACGAGGGTGCTGCGTCCGGTGTCGCCCTCGATGGCGAGCTTGACCTCGATCTCCGGCCTGCCGTCGGTGTAGTGGAGGTTGCGCCAGTTGGCGCTGCGCGTCGGGTGCTGTCCGTGCCAGCGCGCGTTCGTGCCGGTGAAGGCCGTCTCGATGCCCTCGGCGATGCTGGACTTCCCGGAGCCGTTGCGGCCCACCACCAGGTTCACGCCGGGCCGGGGGCTGAGCTTGAGCCGGGCCGGGGCGCCGATGCCGCGAAACCGCGTTACGGCGACGGACTCGAGGTACGTCCGGCCCATCGGGGCGGTGCGCCCGGTTTCGCCGTCGCCCAGCGCCTCCTTCAGAAGCACCTTCACGGGCTCCGTGAGCCTCGCCTCCGCGAGGCGGGCCTGCACGAGCTCGGCCACCGGCAGGGACTGGCCGGCCGGGGTCGGCGGTGCCGGGTCGGCGGGGTGGTGTTCGTTCTGCTCGGGCTGTTCCGTCACGGTCATGGGTGTCTCCAGGGGTCGATGCTGACTTGGAAAAGTGGGACACCGGCAGGCGATCGATGGGGGTGTGCCTCCTGGGCCGCGTGCCGACAGGAAGAAACGCTAGGGAGTGAGAAGTCCCTGATTAGCTAAGGAAATTGATAACCCTGGTTATCAAGTCACCACAGAGTGAGAACGAGTTGCTCGACGTCATGCAGGCCCGCGTCGACGGCGTTCGGCATCGTCAACGAGGAAGCGGCGCACGCTTGTGGACGAGCTACCCCGCTACTGGAGCAAGCAGCCGTCGACCCTGCTCGCCACGGGCAGCCCGCATGTGTCGCAGCCCAAGGTGCGGCCGTCGGCCCAGTCGAGGCCGCAGCAGGCAGTACCGCGCCGCTCCGGGATCAGTCGGGTGCCGCGGGCATCTCCGGGCTGATGACGACCGCGCCTGGCACGCCGCCGGACAGGGCACGGACCGACGCGCAGACGCCGCAGGCTGCCGCCTCGTCCGGGCCGGTCCCCCTCCACCTCCGCCGCGGCATCCCTCAGGGCTGCGGATCCCCCGCAACCGTGCCCGGCTCGACGAACGGGCCGCCCGTGTGTCAGTCACCGAGCGTGAACTCCAGGCCGCCGGCGCGCAGATCGTCCTCGGTCTGGGTGAGACCGCCGCGGTGGGACACCTCGACGGTGTAGAACTTCGAGCCCGGGGTGATGTCGTCGACCGTGAAGGGGAAGGTGCAGCCCGTTTCGGTCTTCTCTCCGAGGCCGAGGGCGCCGGAGGCGACGAGGGTTCCGTCGGCGTCGGTGACGTTGACCTGGGTGCCGAGGTCGATGTCGGAGTAGCCGCCCGTGCCGGAGCACAGCTCACCGTCGTCGAGTCCGGCACCGGCATCGATGAGCGTGAGGGCGCCGTCCGTCGTGAACGGTTGCGTCTCCTCCTCCGTGGCGTCGTCCAGAGGCTTACTGATCGGGCTGCCGCCACCATCGCTGTGCGCCTCGGATTCGCCGCCCCCGACAGTGGCCACGGCCAGCCAGCAGGCCCCCATGGCCGCGGCACCGATACCGACGCCGAGGGCCAGGACCGTGCCCCGCGACAACCGTGACCACAGGGAAGGCGCCGGTCCGGCCGCTGCCCGGCCGCCTGCGGGCTCGGACGCGGGCATGGGCGGGACCGGCCCCGGGGCGGAGACATCGGCATCGGCCTGCGCTGGGGGCGGCTCAAGGGGTTCGGGCCCCGGCGCTGCGGCAGGGACGCCGGGCGTCGACTCGTTCTCGGACATGGTGATGGCTCCTCTGTGTGGCTGAGGCGGAGTTGCCGGCCCCAAGGGCTGTACGAAGGGCGAGGATGCGCCGCCGGCAGGCGGGCAGTGCACGCTCCGCGTCTCCCCACCCCTTCGCAGCGGCGGAGAGCCGTACGGGAGGCACGGCGGGCGGTCGGCCGGCAGCACCGCGGACCGCCCGCCGGCTGGCAGGACACGGATACGGGCCGGGGCGTCAGCCCGCTTTCTCCCATTTCTGGCAGCCGTTGGTCTCGAAGTACTCGCCCTTGTTGAGGGTCACGCGGCCCTGCCCCTTGAGGTTGTCGTTGGCGATGATCGCGCCGAACTCCCCCGAGGCGTTCTTGAGCCGGGCCCAGTAGCAGTTGGGGATGACGCTGTCCTCGTCGGGGCCGGCGGTCTTGTACGTGCCCGCCTGGATGTCCTCACCCACCAGGTACTGGCCGTCTCCGTCGAAACTCGTCGGCGGGCCGGACTTCTTGGCCGGCTTCGGCTTGGCGGTGACCGTCTCCTTGACCTTCTCGGTGACGGTCGCGGCCGGCTCCGGTGCCGCCGCGCCGGCGGTCTCGGTGACGGTGACGGCCGGGGCGGGCCGCGCGGAGTCCTCCGTGCCGCCGGACTCCTCGCCGCCCCCGGCCGCGGCACCGATGATCAGCGCGACGAAGGCCGTCGCGCCGTGGGTGAGCCACGCCTTGCGTCTCGACGGCTTCTGGCCACCCGGCGGCGGCTGCGGGACGAACGCGTGCGGTCCCTGCGGCGGCACCGCGCCCCAGGAAGCGGTCTGGCCGGCGGCCCCGTAGGGCTGGGGCTGGGGCTGCTGCGGGGTGGGCGGTGTCGAGGGCGTGCTGGGCATCTGGGACCTCCGGGCCGGCGCTTGGTGCGCTCCTGGTGTGGCAACTGGCCCCTCAAGATGCTCCCGAGCGCCCGGAAAAGCGTTGGAGGGATTGATAACCCCGGTTATCAGGCGTACGCCACAGTCGTTCCCCTCTCCGCTGTAAGGTTTTGGAACCTGCGATGCAGTCGGCGATCCGGCCGGGATCCGCAGGACAAGACGTCCGGTTCAAAGGGGGGACGGGGCCCGTGAGCACTGCGCGCGAAGCGACTTCGCCCATCGTGCCCGAGACGCCGGCCTGGCGGATCACATACGCCGAAATCGCCGCCCTCGCCCAGGTCCAGCGCCCCGTCCCCACCACGTGGAGCCGCCGGCACGCGGACTTTCCCGCGCCCGTAGCCCACGAGGACGGCCGCCCCCTGTTCGACGCCCGCGCCGTCGTCGACTGGCTGACGTCCACGGGCCGCGGCAACGCCGACCCCCGCCACCTCCGTGCCGAACTGGCCCTGCACACCCTCGCCGCCTGGCGCACCCCCGCTCTGTCCGCCTCCGTCCTGCTGGCCGCTCTGACCGCGCTGCTCTGCCTGCGCCAGCAGTACGACGCCCCGGTCTCCGGCCGGGACTGGCCCGTACTGATGGCAAAGGCCGCCGGCCTGGACTCCGAGGACCAGTTCCTCCTGGCCGAGTTGCGCGCCATACCCGACCCGGCGCGCACCGGCCCGGCGCTCGCGGCGCTCGCGGACGAGCTGACCGAGGCCGCCTACACCCCCGCCGAGGCCTTCGACTGGGTGCTGGACGCCCGCCGCCGCCTCGGCTCCCACGACCTGGCCGCCGACGAGCCCGCCCCGGCGGTGATCCGGGCTCTCGCCGCCCTGTCCGGCATCGACGCCCTCGCCGGGGAATCCGTCGTCGCCACCCCGTGGGCCCGCTCCGGCGACTTGCTCGCGGCCCTGTACGACCGCGCCCCCGAGGGCTCCGGCCACACCTACCTCGCCGCCGACCCCGACCCGGCGCGGGTCCGGCTCGTACGCCGCCGGATGCTGGTGCGCGGGGTGTACGAGTTCCAGCTCGACGTCCTGCGGGGCGAGGACCTGTCCGCCTCCGTCGACGAGTGGGGATACCCGGACCTGCTGGTCTGCGTCCTCCCCTACGAGGCCGCCGAGACCCGCAGCGCGCAGGCCGTCCTGGAGAGCGTGCAGGCCCTCACCGACTATCTCGCCCCTGGGTCCACGGCCGTCGTCCTCGGCCCCGCCGACGTACTCGCGGGGCCCCTCCCCCGGCACGGCGAGGCCGACCGGCTGCGTCGCTCCTTCCTGCGGCCAGGGCTACTCAAGGCGTCGATCAGCCTCCCCGACGGCGTCCTTCCCTACCGTCCCGGCTACCGCACCGCGATATGGGTCCTGGCCCGTACGGCGGAGGAGGAGCGAAAGGGCCTCGTCCTCCTCGGCGACATCTCCGCGCGGCCGCTGACCCGGCCGGTCCTCGACGCGCTCGCGGAGGACATGGCGATCTGGCGCTCCTCCGGCTGGCGCGGCGACCGCCGGCACGAACCGCGCAATGCCGTGATCGTCCCCGCGAAGGACCTCGACGACCGGCCGGGCACCGCCTTCGCCCCGAATCAGCGGCCCACCGAAGCCCGTTACACCCGCGGGGTCGTCGAACGCCCTGCCCGCATCAGCGATTTGGAGCGGCGCCTGGCCGAGCTTCAGGAACAGGGCCGTGCACAGCGGGCCAACCTGCGTGCGGCACTGCGCATCCAGGCGGTGCTGCGCCCCGAGGACCAGCCCGTGCCGCGCACCACGGTCCGCCGACTCCTCGAACAGCGCCGCGTGCGCAGGCGGCCAGGCCACCGCATAGCGCCCGAGCACCTCACGCCGGAGGGCCACTACCCGGTGCTGGGCCCGGACGAGATCCTCGGCACCGTACGGCTGGGCAGCCGCCGCATCGACCGCGGTTTACTCCTCACGGCGTACGAGCACGCCCAGTTCACCGAGCCCGGCGACATCGTCGTCACCGCCAGCCCGCGCTTCGGCGTCCTCATCGACACCGAAGGGCTGTCGGTCGTCACCGCCCCGGCCCGCATCCTGCGCGTCCACCCCAATGCCGACCCGCCGGTCCTGCCCCGGGTGCTGGCGGCGCTGCTGCGGGCGGCGGCCGCCGAGCACGCACGGACCAGCGGCGCCGTACGGGCCTCCCGCAGCATCGAGGACCTGGGCATCCCGGACCTGGGGCGGCAGGAGGCGGAGCGGTACGACGCCGTGCTCGCCGAGATCGAGACCCGGGCGGCGCTGCTGCGGGAGCAGTCCGCCGCCCTGGACGACCTGGCCCGCATCACCGCCGCCGGCATCGCCGACGGCACGCTGACCATGCGGAACCTTTCCGCGACCGACGAATGAAGGAGACGGTCTGCCAAATGGCTACCGCCGTGAAGAAAGCCACCGAACAGGCGGAGTTGTTCAGCGCCTCCACCGCCAAGGAGATCCAGGCGATCCTGTGGAAGGCCGCGGACAAGCTGCGCGGCTCCATCGACGCCGCGCAGTACAAGGAGTTCGTCCTCGGCCTGATCTTCCTGAAGTACGTTTCCGACGCCTTCGACGAGCGTCGGAGCGAGCTGGCGAAGGAGCTCGCCGAGGACGGCATCTCGGAGGACCGCCTCGACGAGTTCCTGGAGGACCGCGACGAGTACACCGGCGCCCACGTCTTCTGGGTCCCGGAGACCGCCCGCTGGTCGTGGATCGCCGCCAATGCCAAGAGCCAGGGCGTCGGCAAGCTCCTCGACGAGGCAATGGACGCGGTCATGGCGGAGAACGCCTCGCTGAAGGGCGTCCTGCCGAAGATCTTCAACCGCGACAACGTCGACCAGAAGCGCCTGGCCGAGCTCGTGGACCTCATCAGCGACGCTCGCTTCGGCGGCACCGAGGACAAGCCCGCGCAGGATGTGCTGGGCGAGGTGTACGAGTACTTCCTCGGCAACTTCGCTCGAGCGGAGGGCAAGCGGGGCGGCGAGTTCTACACGCCACGGTCCGTCGTCCAGCTGATCGTCGAGATCCTGGAGCCGTACGGGGGCCGGGTGTACGACCCGGCGTGCGGGTCGGGCGGCATGTTCGTCCAGGCGAGCAAGTTCATCGAGGCGCACCGGGGCCGCGGCCACAAGGCCGACATCGCCGTGTACGGCCAGGAGCTCAACGAGCGCACCTGGCGTCTGGCCAAGATGAACCTCGCCATCCACGGCATCGACGGCAACCTCGCTCCCCGCTGGGGCGACACCTTCGCCGAGGACAAGCACGCGGACCTCAAGGCCGACTTCGTGATGGCCAACCCGCCCTTCAACATCAAGGACTGGGCGCGGGACGAGGGCGACGCTCGGTGGAAGTTCGGAGTCCCGCCGAAGAACAACGCCAACTACGCCTGGCTCCAGCACATGATCTCCAAGCTGGGCGAGCGGGGAACGGCCGGCATCGTCCTGGCCAACGGCTCGATGAGTTCCCAGTCGAGCGGCGAGGGCGAGATCCGCCAGGCGATGGTGGAAGCGGACCTGGTGGCCTGCATGGTGGCCCTGCCTTCCCAACTCTTCCGCACGACCCAGATTCCGGCCTGCCTGTGGTTCCTGGCCAAGGACAAGACCCCGCAGGGCGCGAAGCAACTGGAGGACCGGCGCGGCGAGATCCTTTTCATCGACGCCCGAAACATGGGCGAGATGGCCGACCGGACCGAGCGCATCCTGACGGACGCCGACCTCTCGAAGATCGCCGGGACCTATCACGCGTGGCGGGGGACTGCGTCGGCGCGTGAGGAGGGTCTGACGTATGCGGATGAGCCCGGGTTCTGCTTCTCGGCGGACCTGGAGACCATCCGCGAGCACGGGTACGTGCTGACGCCTGGGCGGTATGTCGGCGGCATTGCCGTCGAGGAGGAGAGCATGGATGCCGTCGCCGAGCGCATCGGGGCGCTGACAAAAGAGCTCTTTGGCCTCTTCGGGAAATCGGCGGAACTGGAAAAGACGGTGCGGCGGCGGCTGGGGGGACTTGATGTCTGAGGCTACGAGGCTGGATGACGTGTGCACTGCGATCGTCGACTGCGAGCACAAAACGGCACCCGAAGCCATTCCGGGCGCCGAGTACGGCTATTCCGTCGGAACGCCGCACATCCGGAACGGGCGAATCCTTTTGGACGCGGCAAAGAGAATCGACAAGGAAACATACCTACGCTGGACGGCTCGGGCAGTCCCGCGTGACGACGATCTGATCCTTGCCCGCGAGGCACCTGTCGGTCAGGTGGGCCGAGTGGCGAACGGTCAGAAAATCTGCCTCGGGCAGCGAACGGTGCTCCTGCGGCCCGAGATCACTCGAGTCGACCCTCGGTACCTCCATTACCTTTTGCTCTCTCCTGCTGTCCAGGAAGACATGGCTTCCAAAGCCGCCGGGTCAACGGTTCCCCACCTGAACGTCAAGGAAATCCGAGAACTGCCCCTACCTCCTTTGCCCCCCATGGCGTACCAGGCAGCCGTGGCGGCAACAATCGGAGCGATGGACGACAAGATCGCCATCAATGAGCGCATCGCATTCACGGCAGATAAGCTAGCCGCCGCCCTTTTCCAAGGGTGCAGCGAGCGCTCTCCTTACCTGATCACCGATGTCGCCAGCATTACGATGGGGCAATCACCTCCTGGGGAAACGTACAACGAAAGCGAGTATGGGCTACCGTTCTACCAAGGCACCAGAGACTTTGGAATGCGCCATCCGAGACATCGAGTGTGGTGTACCGCAGTCACGCGATACGCACATGCGAATGATGTACTTGTCAGCGTTCGAGCCCCTGTCGGTGAGATCAATGTGGCTACGGAAGATTGCGGAATCGGCCGCGGTCTCGCAGCGGTGCGATCCGAAAAGTACCCGCATGTGCTCCTACATGCACTGTCATCCGACAATTCCGTGTGGCGGCCATACGAGACCAATGGAACAGTATTTGGATCGATCAACAAGAAGCAATTCTCACAGCTAAAGTTGAGCTGGCCAAGTGAACAGCGAATCGATGAGCTCGAGTCGCAACTCAAAGCGCTTGATGATTGTCTCCGTCAGGCCACAGAAGAATCCCGCGCCCTCGCCGCCCTCCGCGACACCCTCCTCCCCCAGCTCATGTCCGGCCGGCTCCGCGTCAGAGACGCCGAGAAGATTGTCGAGGATCACGTATGACGCAGCGCCCCGACGGCAACGGAGAGCGCCACCGCCCCTTCGAGTCAGACTGGGAGCTGCTCGCGCTCGACGAGCTGGCCGAGCTGGACTGGCTGCCCGCGCCCGGGAACGAGTTCGCCCCCGGCTCCGACCACCGGAAGTCGTGGGACGACCTGATCCTCTACCCCGACCTCCGCGAGGCGGTCGAGCGGCTCAACCCCGGTCTGCCCCCGGACGCCGTCCGCGACGCCGTCGCCGTCGCCGCGACGCCGGGCTCGCAGGACACGTACGAGGAGAACCGCGCCGCCCACGGCCACCTGACGACCGGCATCCGCTCCGTCACGTACACCGACGGCTTCGGCGCCGAGCACAACCCGACCATCCGCCTCGTCGACCTGGACGACCCGGACGCGAACGTCTACCGCGCCCTCAACCAGGTCACCGTCATCGATGGCGAGCGCAACCGCCGCTTCGACGTCGTCCTCTACGTCAACGGCCTGCCGCTCGCCGTGCTGGAGCTGAAGCGCGCCGGCGATGAGGACGCCACGCTCCAGACGGCCCACTCGCAGATCACGCGCTACGCCAACGAGTTCCCCACCGCCTTCCGCTACAACGCGGTGGTCCTGCTCTCCGACGGGGTCACCGCGAAGTACGGCACGCCCTTCACCCCGTACGAGCACTTCGCGCCGTGGAACACCGACGAGTTCGGTAACCGCGTCGACCCGCTCGAGTCCGAGGGGATATGGGAGTCGGGCCAGAACCTCGCCCTGCACGGCCTGTTCACCCAGCCGCGCTTCCTCACCCTTCTCCGGTCCTTCATCAACTTCGTGCCGTCGAAGCGGATGAAGCGCATCGCCAAGCCACACCAGTTCCACGCGGTGACCCGGGCGGCCGAGGCCGTCCGCACGGCCTCGGCGAGCGACGGGAAGGCCGGCGTCGTCTGGCACACGCAGGGCTCGGGCAAGTCCGAGGAGATGGTCCTCACCACGACCATGGTGATGAAGGACCCGGCGCTGCTGAACCCGACCGTCGTCGTCATCACCGACCGCACGGACCTCGACGACCAGCTGTACTCGACCTTCCTGGAGAGCGAGATCCTCCCGGAGGCGCCGAAGCAGGTCCTCACCCGGGCCCAGCTGCGCGAGGAACTGGCCGCCAAGCGTGTCGGCGGCATCCTCTTCACCACGCTCCAGAAGTTCGGGCGCACCAAGGAGGAGAAGGAGTCGGGCGCGGACCACCCGCTGCTGTCGGACCGCCGCAACATCGTGGTCGTCGTCGACGAGGCTCACCGCAGCCACTACGACTCCCTCGACGGCTACGCCCGCCACCTGCGCGACGCGCTCCCGCACGCCACGCTCCTCGCCTTCACCGGCACCCCGCTCTCCCAGGCCGACCGCAACACCCGCGAGGTGTTCGGCGACAAGGGCGACAACAACGGCTACATCGATGTCTACGACCTCAAGCGCGCCGCCGACGACGGCGCGACGGTCAAGGTCTTCCACGAGAGCCGCGTCATCCAGCTCGTCCTGGACGAGGACGTCGATCCGACGACGATCGACGAGGAGGCCGACCGCATCACCGACGGTCTCGACGACACCGAGCGCCGCCGCGTCGAGCAGGCCGTGGCCACGATGAACGCGATGTACGGCGCGCCCGCCCGCATACGGGATCTCGCCGAGGACCTCGTGACCCACTGGGAGGAGCGGCGCGAGCGGATGCAGCCGTTCGTCGGCGTCTCCGAGGCGGGCGGCGCTTCCGGCAAGGCGATGGTCGTGTGCGCGACCCGCGAGATCTGCGTCCGCGTCTACGACGCGCTGCGCGAGCTGCGGCCCGAGTGGCACAGCGACGAGGTCGACAAGGGCGCCATGAAGATCGTCTTCTCCTCGAACTCGCGCAAGGACGCGGAGCACCTGCTCGCCCACGCCCTGCGTGACGGCCAGCGCAAGACGGTCATCAACCGGGCGAAGGACCCCGACGACGAGCTGGAGCTGCTCATCGTCAACAACATGCTGCTGACCGGCTTCGACGCCCCTCCGGTCCACACCATGTACCTGGACCGGCCGCTCAAGGGCGCCAACCTGATGCAGGCCCTGGCCCGCGTCAACCGCCGCTTCCGCGCCAAGGAGGACGGCCTCCTCGTCGGCTACGCCCCGCTGACCGAGAACCTCCAGCGGGCGATCGCCGAGTACACCGAGGCCGACCGGCAGGACCGCACGCTCGGGCAGGACCTCGACCGGGCGCTGGACGAGCTGCGCAACGAGTACGACGTGCTCACCGACATCCTGCGCGGCTTCGACTGGCGGACCAGGCTGGCCACGCCGTCCAAGACGGCGTTCATCGACGCGGCGATGCGAGCGGCCAACTACCTGCGGGACCCGCGCACGGCGGGCAACGACCCGGAGAAGCTCGACGATCCCCGCCAGACCCTCGGCCGGCGCTTCCGGGAGCACGCACACCGGCTGGAGCGCTTCTACGCGCTGTCGGCCAGCGCGAAGAACATCGGCGAGCGCTTCCCGGATCACCCGGCGTGGCGGCGGGACATCCAGTTCTTCGTCGAGGTGCGCGCCTACATGGCGAAGTACGACGCGATGGACCGCGAGGCGCGCGGCCTGCCCGTCGCCCGGGACGTCGAGCTCTACCTCGCGCAGCTGACCTCATCGGTCGTCGAGACGGGCGGTGTGACGGACCTGTTCGCCGAGGCCGGGCTGGAGACCGCCGACCTCACGCACCTGAACGACGCCCTCGTGGCGCAGCTCCAGAACAGCGAGACCCCGCACCTGGCGGCGGAGGCGTTGCGGCGGCTCATCGAGCGGAAGATGCGCGAGGTGACGCGGCACAACATCGTCCGCCGCACGACGTTCTCCGAGCGGCTGCAGGACCTGATGGCCCGGTACATGCGGCAGCAGTACACGAGCGCGGAGCTGATCGCCAAGCTGGTCGAGATGGCGAAGGAGGTCATGGACGACGCCCGCCGCGGCGAGAAGTTCAGCCCTCCGCTGGACTGGCGCGAGCTGGCCTTCTACGACGCGGTGGCCGACCACGGCACGGCGCGCTCGGTGATGGGCGACGAGGTGCTGGCCGGCATCGCGCGCGAGCTGGTCGCGGAGGTCCGCAGCAAGCTCAAGCCGGACTGGATCGCCCGCGAGCCGGTGCGCGCCCGCCTGCGCAGCGCCATCAAGCGCCTCCTGGCCCGTCGCAACTACCCGCCGGACCAGGAGGCCGAGGCCATCAACCTGGTCCTGAAGCAGATGGAGCACTTCGCCAACGAGTGGTCGACGAACGGCACCCCGGAGAGCCGTACGTGACATCCATGCGGCAGCGGACCGCTCCTGCTGCTTGCCGGTCCAACCGACCAGCAGGATTGGCAGTACGCAGGCGGTGACGAGCCGGGCAGTCGGAGATCAACGAACTGCGGAACCGGGGAGATCGGTCTCAGAGGCACGGCTGTTCAGTGGCATCAGTTCACCGGTGTCCTGGCTGACGTGGAAGACGTAGCCCCGCGCCTGGTCCGCGAAAGCGGCGGCCGGCCGGCTGATGTCCGACGTGGTGAGCAGGATGAACCGTCGGCCCTCGGCTGCCGCGATTCCGTTCAGTCTCTGCAGCATGGACGTCGACAGGCGGGAGCTGCCCTTCCTCCACTCGATCCAGAAACGGTCGGATCGGAGCACTGAGTCGCCCCTGCCCTCGGAGACGTCGCCGAACCCCCGCTCCGTCAACTGCGCGACAACGGCCTCCACCAACGAGGTCGGCGGGAGCTGGGAGGAAGCGGGCACGGCGTTCTCATCACCCTGTTCGCCGTACTCGCTCTCGGGCCGCCAGTACTCAGCCGCGTCGATGCGGTGGAGCTCGTGAGCAACGAAATCGGCGAGCTGAGAGAGGGTGATGCCGTCGCGCGGGACCCCCGGTTCCGGGCTGCTCATCTGCCCGTCGACCCAGGCGCCCAGATCGACGCGCCGCCAGACGCCCTCCTGGTCGTATCGGACGTCAACAAGCCACCCGAGGGCGGGCTTCAAGGAGACGCGCACGTCCATGTCATCCGTCCGCGCCTCGAGAAACTGGCCCTCCCCGCGCTGGGTGATCTCCACATCGAAGCTCGCGATATCGGTCCTCAAGGCACGGTATCGGTTGCCTGCCAGCACGCGGTCGACGGTCACACGACGCGCAGCGAGGAGGTCCGCCAGTTCGGTGAGCTCCGATGCCCCGGATTCGTTCCAGCGCCATGGAGAGGGAAGCGGTTCCCTCCGTTCAGCAGCCACAGCACAGGCGTGGAGAGCGTCCACCAGCGTCTCGTCAGACGTGCCCTGGAGCGGCCACACAAGGAGGTTCCCGTGGAACGGGTCCATACCGTCGATGACCGCCCACACCTGTGTGTGGCGTACACGTACAACAGCGAGACCTACTCCTCTGTCCGGCTCATCAGCAAGAGTGATCTTCAAGATGTTGTTCTTGTCAGCCACGATGCTCGCCCGTGGCTCCCACACCGGGTGGCGCTCCACCAACAGGCCGTGGAGGCTCTGGAACTTCAAGTGCCACGACATCACGCTGACCATGTCGCTCGTCGGAAAACCCATCGGTTGCTCCAGTCCCCCTCGTTGACCGTGATTGCCTGGCCATACCTGCACCAACCGCACACGTTGCCAGTCCGGGCGACGCGCTTGGTCACCTGGGGATCGCCTCCCCCCGGACTCCGCATTCTCGTCCTCGCGCTTTCACGAAGCGGGCTGCCCGGCAGACAGCAAATCAAGCGAAGAAAAGCGCCTCTGACCAGCAAGAGCGAGGATTGCCGGGGTCCTCGTTCCTGCTGAAACCAGAGGCGCTTTCCGGGTGAAGCACTCTATCGGGTCCTCCCTGGTGTCCGTGTCCGGGGCGACGGCCGCCAGGATCGCCTCCCCCGCGATCCAGCAGCCAAGGACGGCCGGGCGGCGGGGCAGGACAGGCGCCTCAGGCTGGATCCACAGGGTCGCCGAGGACCCGGAATGCTCCGGCAGGTGGGGCTGGCGCACCAGGCCGCAGGGCGTTGTGCATGATCGCTCGGCAGCGGTCCCAGGAGGCGGGGACGAGGTGGCCGTAGACGTCGACGGTGGTCTTGATGGAGCGGTGGCCGAGCCAGCGGGAGACTTCGTGGAGGGGGATGCCGTGAGCGAGGGCAGTTGAGGCGAAGAAGTGCCGGAGCCCGTGCGGGCTGTACTTCGGGCTGCCGTCGGGTTTGGTGATGCCCGCCTCCTTCAGAGCCTTTCTGAAGTGGTAGCCATAGGTGGTGGCCGTGGGCATGGTGCCTTTGCCGCGCTCGCGCGGGGCGAAAAGGACATCGAGGCCTCCGACCGTCACGGTCCCCCACTCCCGTAGATGGGTGTCGATCTCGTCGGCGAGGAACGCCGGCGTGGGGACGTCGCGGTACTCGCCTTCGGCGCGGTGCTTGAGCGGGACGAACCGGGTGGTGCAGTCCTCGCGGTGGGCCTTGGAACTGATCTGGCGGCGGACGCGGAGGCACCGTGCGCTGGTCTGCGCAGGTCATCTCATGGGTGAGCCAGTCACGTTCCACCTGCGAGCCATCCCCGAACCAGGGGGCCGGCCCGACAGCGAGGGCGCATTGCCTTGTTGCAGACGTCACTCCAGGCACACCGGGAGGGCTGCAGGACCAAGCAGTGCTCCGGCGACTGACTCCCGATCTGTTGCTGATCACGTCGACGTTGACGATCGCTGCCTGCCGCAGAACCGTCGTGGACGCCCTTGCCCCCGCCGATCGGCGGACGCGAACGGACCCGGCACACCGGGCCGATCGGTCAAGCATTCCGAAAGCCGATCTCCGCCCTGCCGCCGCTGTGCCCGTTCCGGCGGGTACCCCCGCTGCCGTGATCGTGTGAGAAGTCCCGTCTCTTGGGCGGCAGCCCGTCCGACCGATCCCGCGCCATGTCCCGCTCGCACCGATCGCACCGGCCGATCGGAAGTCCGCCATCGGGTGAGCACCGCCGCCCCCGATCCGTCGCCCGATCTGCAAGAGATCGCGTGATCTCTGATCAGCCCACCACTCCGGTCATATTCGATCTGGCCAGGCCGCTTGTCGAAGCGAAGATCGCGGGTACGCCCGTATGACGCTCGGTCTCCACACGGCCACGCCTGCCCTGGATCCCGCGATGCCCGCTGCCGCCCTGGACGCGCGCAGCTTGGCCGTTCGCAACATCCCCGGCGGCCACGTAGGGCCCCCGTAGGTTCCAGTCGGCGGCGGACACATGCCCGGCGCCCCCGGAGCTCCGCCACGTAACCGTGCTCTCCGGGCAACCGCGTGATTCGAGGGGCGGCAAACGGGACACAACCCGCGATACAAGGGTCAGGGGCTGTAGGTATGTGCAGGGATGACGCAGCCGGGGCGCAAACTGGCGTAGATCGGGATGCGATGCTGCACTGATATACAGTCGCCCTCGCACTCGTGCGGCTCGCACACCCCCTGACCTGCGTTTCTGAGCTCGGTAGGGCTGTCGTCTCCAAGCGCGCACACTGTAACGACAGCCGATACGACCCCCGGTACGACAGGGCGAACGCCATCAGAGACCGACGGCAGGGGCTACCGCAGACTGGACCTTTCACGGGGGCAGGGTGGTAGGGCAAACCAGGCGACCTTCGTCGTGCGGTCGGCGGTGAAACCCCAGGAGCCCTGGGTGAGGTGCTGAACCATGTGCAATCCCCGGCCCCGCTCGGTCAGCAGCGCGCACAAGGCATCGAGGCCGCCTCCGCGGTCCGGCTCAGCCGGGACGTACGGCGCAACAGCAGGGAAGGGCGGGATCTCGGGGATACGGGGGTCGTGGTCTTCGATCTCACAGATCCACTCCGCCACCGCACTGCGGAGCCGGATCTCGTACGGCCCGACCGCATGCTCGGTGGCGTTGGTGACGAGCTCGGAGGCCACCAGCACGGCCTCACCGATGGCTTCGCCCTCATAGCCGAGCTGCTCAAGGGCACAGCGGAGCGCGGCACGGGCCGTCGCAGCAGCGTTGGTCGAACGGCTCGTCCACCGCCACAACACGTACGGCGTCTCGGACGTGGCAGGGCGGGCGTTCATCGGCAGCCTCCCCGAGCCGTGTGACGGCCACGCGCGAGACGCCGGTGACGGCCCTTGCCGGGGCCGACGACCGTTCGCGCCTCGCACAGGGCGTACGGACCGAATGTCGCCAAGAGGGGCAACAGCATCACGGTGGTGAACAAGATCGGTGCCACGAGAAAAGACCTCCCGGTGGTCGCGGTGGAGAACGCGACCACGACACCGCTGCTCCGGGAAGAGCGGAACAGCTCTCTCACCAGCTCTTTCGAGCATTTTCTGTGGCGTCTGGCCTCCCCCGTTTCGTTCCCCTCCCCCGCAGCGCAGTCCGGTCTCCGTCCTCCCGTACGGGCCCGAGTCAGCAGCTCCCATTAGCCAGGTCGGCCAGGCTCTTCATGAGAGCCGCCTCCGCCGTCTTCAGGGCCTCGTGTAGATCGGCGAGCACTGGTTGCGAGAGGGGTTCGTGGCCGAGGCCGGCGGCACGAAGGAGTTCCGTCAGGCGGTGGGTGTCATCCGTGGGCAGAGTGCGCGACTTGGTGGCATGTCGGAGGATCTCCCGTGCCGCGAAGGCGTCCCCCGACTGCTCTGTATCGTCGATGATCTGCCTGTACAGAGCGTCTACTTGCTCGTGGTGGCCGTCAGGGGCCAGATCCATCGTTGCCAGAACGAGGCGCACGCGGAACATGCGGGTGTGGAGTCGTGCCGGTTCCATAACGCGCTCTACGGCTCGCACCACGGCGGTGAGATCCCCGGACTCCGAGCGGCACTCGGCTCTGGCGGCGTGCAGGCGCAGGACTTCTGCGACGGCGGCCTCCCAGGATTCCTCCACGATGGCGGTGCCGATCAGCGTGGTCGCGGTGTTCACGTCGCCTCTGCGAAGGCTGGCAACGATCTTCGCCTGTCTGCTGTCATGGAGCCGGTCGGGTGCATCGTCGTACGCGGTGGCGTGGCGGGCCGCTTCTTCCCACTGGCCGGTTGACGCGAGGAGCCTGGTGCCGTCCTCCAGCAGCAGGATTCTGATCCACGCCTTGATGTGCCGCAGAGTTGCCGGGGTGGTGTAGCCGGTGAAGTCGATGGGCCGGCCGTGGAGCGTGACGGTACCGCCGTGGTGCAAGGCCTGGTGCAGGCCCATCAGCTGCTGGTAGGCGGTGCGGCGCTCTCCGGCGCGGGCGGTGAGCCGGATCAGGTTGACGACCGGCTGCAGGGCGGCGATGGCGAGGTCTCCGGTGACGGGCCATGCCGGCTGGAACAGGCGGTGCTGGCGGAGGCACAGGCAGGCGGCCAGGTCCGGCATGCCGCAGTCGGAGAGGATCAGCGCGGAGAGGTTCCATACCGCGCAGGCGGAGTTGACACGGTCGGGGAGTGGCAGGTTCTGCGTCGCTTTGTGGGCGCAGATGCGGACTTCTTCGATACGGGCGGCGAGGCTCGGATAGGCGAGGTGGGGGCGGTGGATGAGCGGGAACCGTGCGGCCAAGTGGTTCGGGAGGTGCGATGTGGTCACCGGACCGGCCCTTCGGCAGCGCAGGTCTGCGGAGTGAGGATCGCTGCGTACGCCGCATGAGCCAGGATGCTTTGGGTGCCGACAGGCAGGGCGAGCCGGTTCCAGTGGAAAATGATGTGGTAGGCGATGACCTCCCGGAGCCCGCGGTCGAGGGTGCCGTCCCGGGCCGCCGTGCCGAGCTCGCGGCCCGCCTGACGGAATGACGCGATCCAGTCCTTGGCGGAGGCCAGGTCCTCACCGGGGTGCAGCATCGGGCTGGTGGAGCTGGTGTCGGCGACCAGGAGCTTCAGCAGGTCACCGGACATGGCCCTGATCTTGTCCGGGGTGGCGTTGCCGGGTAGGGGTCGCTGCTGGGTGACGCGGTGCCAGACGTCTGCTTGCTCGTACCACTCCAGGCCTGCAGCACGCATCAGCGTGGCGCACAGCAGAATCGACACCTCGCGGCGCCCGAGCTGCGCACCGCTGGTCAGCGCCTGGTGCAGGACGGCGCGGCTGTCGGCGTGGAACAGGTCGTGGGCGATTGCCATTCCGGTGTCACCACCGAAGGCCGCGGCCTCGGGTTCGTAGATGCCGGGCCACCAGCGGTGGAGCTCACCGCCGACGACAAGGCGGTCGAGTACGTGGGACACGCGGTCGGGCACGGGGTCGGCCACGGAGGTGAGTAGCCGAAGCCGCCAGCAGGGCTTCTTGCGAATGAACCACCAGTGGCTGATCTGACCAGAGTTCTGGACGGCGTCGAGGGCCGGCAGCAGGTGGCGGGCGGCGGTCTGCTCGGCTGCTCCCCAGTCGGCGAACTGGAGGTACAGGTGTCGCCATGCAGGTTGGCTCTGGGCGGCCAGGGCTTCGCGTCCCGCGTTCCGGTAGACCGCGACGGCGGCGGTCAGGTCGGTCGGCTCCATCCCCGTGCGGGCGGCGACGGTGTGGATATCGGTGCCGGAGAGGATGTCCAGGACTGCGCGGGTTGTGGTGTCGAGGGCGGTGGGGCGATTCAGTTGATCAGCAGACATGCGTCCCATCCCGAGGTCGGTGCCGCTTCGGTCGCGGCGGTGGTCAGCGCGAGGGCGGTGCCCGCCTCGCCTTGGAGCAGCCCGGCGCCGCGTCCGGGGGTGGACTGGGCGTGGTGAGCCAGGGCATCCGCCAGGGGCGGCAAGGCAGCGCGTGGACCGGGGCTGGCCGCGTCGCGGGCGGCACGCCACGCGGTCTGGTAGACGCCCGCCCAGCCGTGGCACAGACCGGGATCGGTCAGCCGGGCGGTCTGAGCGTGGTCGGTCAGGCAGGCGACGAGGGCGTGTTCGGCGGCGTGCTGGGTGTTCGGGTCGCCGGTGGCGATGGCGGCCAGTTGGCAGGCGCGGGCGATGCCGGGGGTGCCGTAGCACCAACTCGGTCGGGCGGGGGCGGGCTGGAGAGTTCTTCCCGTGCGCAGTTCCGGGAGGGTGATGTGCTCCGGCCACCAGGGGCCGGCGGGACCCTGCTGCTGCCAGGAGTCCAGCCACGTGAGGATGGTGGCGATGGCCTCGGTGTGTCCCTCCACCGTGATCCCTTGCCGCATCGCCTGCGCGAGCAGCATCAGGGGGCCGGCGATCCCATGCGCCGTGCCGAAGTTGGCGTGGCCACCGGCGAATTCCGTGGAGTATTTCAGGTTGGGGTCGTGATCGACCCACCATCCGGGCAGCGTCGTTCCGTCATCCCCGCGTAGGGGCCTGGTCAGGGTGACGAGGTAGTTGAGGATGCGGCCCAGGGCGTTGCAGCTGGGGTCGCGGCGTAGAAGGTAGGCGCCGATGCCGGTCAGGCCGTAGAAGATGTCGTACTCGCGGAAGGCGGGACGCCGCCCGGTGCGGCGGCGTTCCTCGGCGGCGGTGGTGCGTCGGTGGGCTCCGGCCGTCACGTGCCGGTCAATGACGCTCAGCGCGTCCCAGTACCGGGGCGAGTCGGGGCTGAGTGCGGTGTGCAGCATGAACGCCGCGGCGGGCGCACCGAGGTACAGGCCTGTGGCGTCGGAGGCGCTGATGTCGGCGGTGACAGCGGCCTTGGTCCAGGTGTGGGCCTGGTGCCAGGTCGCTCGCCCAATGTGGGCGCGTTCGATGTGGAGCAGTGCGATTCCGGCGGCACCGGTGGCCAGGCATTGCGGCGTCCAGGGTTCGTCATCGGGTACGGGGGCGGGGATGGTCAGACGGCCGGCCAGGTCGTCCGCGAGAGTGACCAGCTCAGTTGGTGTGGGCACGGTGGGCTCCCTGGCTGCGGGCCATGTGGCGGTGAGCGCAGGCTCGTACCAGCCGGCCCGTGATGCGTTCGCGGTCAGGGTCGACGGGCAGAGCCCGGATGTGGTGCTCGTGCAGGAGGGATCGCAGCGCGGTGTGCGGGTCGCGCTGCTGGGCGAGTTGCTCGCGATAGGCGGCCAGGGCGGCGGCGCGGGTCTGCCATGTGGTGGCGATGGCGGCGCCGCCGGGCCGGGACCGCAGTGCGGCACGCGCGGGGTTCGCCAGGGCGAGTGCGTTGTTCAGCAGGGCCCGGTCCAGAGGCCCGTGCTCGCGGGGCAGGTTGCAGGTCAGCCAGTCCGCGGCTCGGTCGGCATCACCGGTGAAGGACACCGCGAGCTCGAACATGCTTGCCGCGGCCAGGGCTTGGGCGGTGCTCCTGTCGTCGGATGCCGCGCGGTTCTGCGCCAGGCAGGCAGCGGAGTCCGCGGCGAAGACCGTGTGAGCGGCGTCCATCGCGGGCCCGTGCCCGTAGCGGCCGGTCTGCGGCTGGTAGGTGCACAGCTCCAGGTGGGCGGCCAGGTGCTGCTGGTGCAGCTGGACGGCCCAGTCGTGGACGTGGGCGGCGGCCTGCCCGTAGGAGTCAGCGTCGGGCAGGGTCAGGTAGAGCTCCAGGTACGGGGCGGAGTCCGGTCGGCTCGTGTCGCGGTGGCGGCGGAACCACCATGCCGGCGCAGGGTCGAACCGCCCGAGCAGGCCGTCCAGATGGCCGGTCAGGATTTCGTCGACCCGCAGGGGGTGGACGTGGAGCCGGGCGTGCAGGACGGTTGACCGGCCCGGCAGCAGGGGCTCGGTGGTGACAGGGTCGTGGGTGAGGCCGGGCGGCTCGGTTCGCTGGGCGGCGGAGCCGTCCAGGGCGAGGGGGATCAGCAGCTCGTGCGGGCGCCCGATCCAGGCACGCTCGTCCTGGCGGACCGTCTCACGCAGCTCGATGCGGCGGGTGCTGTCCAGCCGGGTCCGCAGCAGTGCCCGGTGCATCTGCTGCCCCAGGTCGACGGGGAGTTGCTGGTCGTACTCCACGACCGCGACGCAGTCGGGCACCCGGAGCCGGTCCCGCCACTGGTCCAGGGCCTTCTCCCAGTCGGCCATCGGGGCGGTGTGAGCAGGTAGCTCCGCGGCGGTGATCAGCCACCGGGCGGGGGCCAGAATCGTCCTCTTGTAGCGGACGCGAGGCAGGTACGGCAGGCGTGCGGCGGCCCCGAAGGCGAACGCCTTGTACACGGCGCAGCGGGCTGTGGTGATCTCCGCCAGGAATCGGGCGAGCGGTGGCGTGTGGACTCCGGCTTCCAGGGCGTGAGGGACGCGGGGCTCGACGCGGCGGCCGGTCGACATCTGCACGAGGTAGAACTGCCGGGCGTCGGCGGTGACCGCCAGGTCGTCCAGCGGGAGCACGCCGGGGCCGGTCTCATGGTGCTCGGCGAGGGGGATGACGTGCGGCAGGAGCCGCATCGTTCGGGCGACGTTCTCATTGCGGCGACGGCGCGGGGCGAACGAGAGCTGCGCCGGGATCGCCTCGGTCGCGGTGATCGCGTAGCCGGCGGTGAGCCGGTCCTGGGCGTCCGGGGGCAACAGGTGGGCGAACCGTCCGAACATGCTGCTGCCCGGCCTGGGCGTGCCGGTGATCTGGAGCCGGTAGTCGCCCCGCTGGACGGCCTCCGGAGAGGCGGCGTGGATCTCGACCGCGACCTCCGCCCGGGGGATGGGCAGGATGTGTTCGGAGTCGCCGGCTGCGAGTTCCTCGACTGTTCTGCGGGTGAGGACGATCTCCCGGCGACCATCGAGCATCGCCTGGTGGAGGAGTGCGAGGAGCTTCTCGTCCCGCTCGGTCAGCAGGCGCGGTGGGCGTCGGCGGTCGGCGCCGGTGTAGTCGGCGGGCAGCCCGAGTCCGCTGTCGGCCACCAGGTCCAGTACGGGCACCAGCGCCCCCACGCCGTACCGGGCGCGGAACCGCCGGTGGTAGTCCTGCCACTGCGGATAGCCGTAGGGGTGCGGTGTCAGCCGGTACATGACGCCGACGGCTTCGGCCGCCTCGCACAGCACGTCCTCGGGCACCTCGAGGTCGCAGTCCAGGACGGTGTCCACCAGCAGCGGCACCGGCGCGATATCGCTGAGGCGGTGCATGTCCCGGGTGAGGGTGGTTCCGGGCGTCCACGGTGTGGCGGTGTCCGGGTTGTCCATGGCCTCACGGAGCGCGTGAAGCTGCCTGGCGAGATTTCCGATGCCGGGAATCCGGCTTGCCTCGGCCTTCTCCAGTTGGGCGCATACGTGGGTGAGCGTGTCGACGCAGGTCATCGGGGGCCACAGACTGCTGATCAGGACGTGCCGGGACAGTAAGTCGGCGAGCAATGCGTTGAGTTGTCCGGGGCGCGCTGCGGAGAACTGTTCGGCCAGGCGGCGCAGCAGCACCTCATACGGAACCGGGGGTCTGGCGGCGTCGAGCACGACGGCCACGGGCCGGGTGCGGCGAACCGACATCTCCACCGGGGCAAGGAGTACGTCACGCCCGGTGGACGGCAGGCCGGGCACCACGTGCCGGTCACCGCGTGGGTGGCCGGTGTTGTTGGCGACGACCGTGAGCCGCTCGACCAAAGGAAGGCTTCGTTCGAGGCGGAGGATGATGTCGGTCATCCAGTCGGCGTCGGGGCGCAGCACGGTGCGCTGCCCGGGGCCCCACTCCAGGTGCAGGCCGGGACCGGTCCGGGCCGGGGCGACTCCGGCGAATGCCCCGAAGGGCGTGGGCCGGTTGTTCCAGCGCAGCAGATACGAGGCCACGGACAGCACGGCCCGGCGTACCCGGCGCTCCTCGGGTTCCGCGTCGGCCAGGATCGCGTCGACCTGGCGGCACAGGACGGGGCTGGCGGCGGCCAGTGCGGCGGGAACCCGCTCGTCCCGCCATACGGTGGCCAGCCACTTCGCTCCGGCGGCCGCGCTGTCCGCGTCGTAGAGATCCAGGTCGGCCAGGGGTATCGGATGCGCGGCGGTGGAAGCACGCAGCAGCGTGCCGGGCTGCCACTGGTATCGGATGGGTGAGCCTGGGGCCATGAGGCATTCCTCCTTCTTCGCGCCGGGAAGCGCGGGCGGTGTCGCCGGGGGCGACGGCTTGTCGGTGGCCGTCGCCCCCGGCGGCCAGGCAGCCGTCAGGCCGGGTCGTCCGTGAAGGAATTGCAGGCGCTGGCGCCGTTGGCGCACGTGTTTCCGCAGCCGTCGCTGGTGGCGCAGCTGAACTTGCCGGTGGGGTGCTCGGCGATGACGATGTGCACGTCCAGCGCGAACTCGTCGTCGAGCAGGTCGTTGGTCGGCGGCTCGTCCAGCGCGGTGGCCGGGTCGAGCAGTGCGGTGGTGGTCATGGGATCGCTCTCCCTGTCGTTTGGTGTCGTGTCGTTTGGTGTCGGTCGTGGTGGTGCGTGACGCCTGGCCTGGGCCGTCTCTTACGCGGTAGGCCAGGAGATCGAGATCCGGCTGTGCTTCTTGTTGAAGATCCGGTCGCCGGGAATCCGGTCATCGGGGGTGTCGGCCGGGTGGACGGTCAGTCGCGGACCGGGGCCGCCCCGGTGCTGCTTGGCCCACGTGCGCAACAAGTCGCGGATCTGCTCGGCGAGCTTGTCGCGGTCCGGTCCGAAGGCGTGGATGCCGTACTCGACGTTCTTGTCGTCGGGAGTACGGCGCACCAGCAGGTAGGCGAAGTTCGGGCCGTCGACCGCGGCCATCGAGAACGCGGGGTTATTGGGCTTCACCACGCCGGTGTCCAGGTCCGGGTCGACGGCCATGGTGCAGAACCCCGGCAGCATCGTCGCCAGGTACAGCTGAAGGCCGCCGATCAGCTCGGTCCGCCCGACGGTTACCCCCGTCCACACCTCGGCGCGCGGGGTGATCAGCACACCGTTCAACAGCGACGGCTCAACCGGCAGGGCCTCGTCGAAGCGCAGCGCGATCTCCTCGTTGCCGCGCAGCAGAAGCGTCTCCTGCCGGTGGGCACCGTCGCCCTGCATCGGGACGAACCCGCACACGTGCGCGCTGGTGCTGACCAGGTGATCGCCCTCGCGGACGAAGCGGTACGTGCGGGTCAGGCTGTTGACGCGCAGCGGGACGACAAGCCGGCCGCCTTCGTTCAGCTGGGCGATCCAGGCAGGGGGAATGTCCCATGCCCCGGCCGTGACCAGGATGGCGTCGAAGGGGGCGCGGTCGGGGACTCCGTACTCGGCGTCACCGACGAGGACCCGCACGCCGGTGTAGCCGGTGGCATCCAGGAACCGCTGGGCCCGGTCGGCGGGGGCGGGGTCGATGTCGACGGTGGTGACCTGCCCCGTGGGCCCGGCCAGTTCCGCGATGTAGGCGGCGTTCGGACCGTTCGTTCCGATCTCCAGCACGCGGTCACCGGGCTGGATGTCAGCCTGTTCCAGCTGCATGGCCTGGATCTGCGGAGCGGATACCGAACTCGTGTGGACGCCGTGCTCGTCCTGCTTGGTGACCACGGGCTCATAGACGCTGTACGCCTTCTCGACCGGGACCTCGGGGACGGCGATGTGCCGGGGGACCTTCCGCAGAGCGGCCTCCACCCTCGCGGAGGTGATCGTGCCATCCGCGACGAGCTGGTCCACGGTCTTGTTCCGCAGTTCTTCCGCCCGGTTTTCGTCGCGTAGTTCGCTCATGGACTCGTACTCCTTGTGCTGTGTGGTGCCGATCGGGGGACGGTGACGATGTCGGGGTTGGGTCTTCTCCGCTCGCCCGTTGGCCGGATGCTCTCCCTGGAGGCCCAGAGGCCCGCGGGCAAGGGAATCGCTGAAACTCGCAGGAGCTTTGGACGAGTAGTGCCGTGTACGAGCCGTGGCGGTGACAAGCGTGGCAATGGCGTTGTCGCCGTAGCCGGGGAAGTGGCCGAGTCGCCTCGGACGGGCACCGTGCCCGGTAGCTGTATCGGTAAGTCAGCCCCTGGCCTGCCGGAGGTCCCGCGCAGGAAGGTCCCCCTCTGGGAAGAGGTGAGAGACGACGGACTACCGGGCGGCGCCAGGATGCACCACACCCGTTTGCCCCGGCCGTCCTCAGCTGCCCGGTAGCCCCAGCGGCTGGCAAGTGCCCGGACCATGAGCAGTCCCCGCCCGCTGCTGTCGTCATCGGCAGCGCGGCGCACATGCGGGAGCTTCGGCGACGGGTCGTCCACTGCGATCAGCAGTCGGCTGTTCGTCTGCTCGACGCTCAGCACCACGGTCTCATCCGGGCCGGAGCAGCCGTGCCGCACCGCGTTGGCGATCAGCTCCTGCGCCACCAAGGCCGCGTCGTCGAGGAGCGGGCAGACCCATCGGCTCAGGTGGGTCTCCATCAGGCGCCGGGCTGCTGAGACTTGGTGCAGCTCGGCCGGGATCGTGATGGCGAAGCGGCGGGTACACGGAAAGGAGGTCATCTTCAGTACTCCCGTGCCTGGGATCGGCACACTTCAGGAACCCGAAAGCACTGGCCGGCGACCGTGCCCGCCTGTGGCGGCACAGTAAGTACTGCGGTGCGATCGATCAGCGGTGCCATCGAAGTGTCCGATCGTCGGTGGCCGCGTACTGGGATGTGCGGCTCAACGTGGCACGTAGCTTCGGCAAGGGCAGCGCGTGGCTCAACCGACGCGGGCGTCGGAACCAACGCCAAGGAGACGGGAGTTCCCTCATCCGGCCGAAAAACCGACGGAAAGCGTCGGATACTCCGGGAACGATGGTGCTTACTGACCTGAACGCCACGGCGGAGGGAGGCGGACAGTGGGTCGGATGACGGGCCGACATGGTGTCGCGTGCGCACGGGCCATACGGGAGCGGGCGGCTGAGGAAGGGTGGACGGTCGTTGAGACCGCGCAAGCCATCCGTGACCACTGCGGTCTGTCCAAGCTCCGTGCGAACCGCCTCGCCCGGGGGCTCACGTTGAACCAGGTCGGCGGAGAACTCCGAGACCTGGCTCTCCAGATGAGCCCGGAGGGCCCGAAGGCGGACGAGGACCAACTGCGGCTGTGGGAAACCGGCGCCCGCGCTCCCCGGGCGGAAGCCGTCGCGCTGCTGTGCCGCTACTACGGCGCCACGCCCTACGAGCTCGGGCTCGGGCATGCCGACGACTCGGCGGGTGAAGCCGAGTCCCCCGCGCGGCACGCGACTCGGACGCGTTCGTCCGACTCCGGGATCGCTATGAAACGCGATCCCCTCTTCCATGACATCGACGCCGCTCGGCGCTCGGTCGACCGTGCCTTGGCCGCGGGCACCGTCGCCCCTGGCCAGATGGACCTGCTGGAGGAGCAGCTTCTGCTGGTCCGGTACGAGTACGTCTTCACGCCGCCCGCCCCGATGATGAACAAGCTGCTCCGCATCCTCCGGGAGGTCAAGGAGCTGCTGGAAGACCGGCAGCCGGCCTCGGTGACGGTGCGGCTCACGGAGATCACCGCCGTGGTGTCCACGCTGATCGCGGACGCCCTGATGAAGCTCGGCGAAATCGACGACGCACGCATCTGGTACGCCACTGCCCGGCACGCCTCCGACGAGAGCGGCAACGCCGAACTGCGGGCCCGTGTGCGCGCTCAGGCGGCGATGCTCGGCTACTACTACGGACCTGTGCAATCGGCCGTCACCCTGGCACGGGAGGCCCGCATCATGACCCGCGGCAAGCCCTCCCCCACCGCCGCCTTCGCGGTCGCCGCAGAGGCACGCGCGCTCGCGCTACAGGGCAACCGGAGCGAGGCCGCCGCCAGAGTCAGGGACGCCCGTGGCATCTTCGACCAGCTCGCCCCACAGAGCGACGATGACGCCTTCGCCTTTCCGCTGCGACGGTTCCTGCTCTACCTCAGCGGCACGTTCACCGCGTTAGGACACGTCTCCGAAGCCCGTCGGGTCCCGGAAGAAGCCCTGTCCCTCTACCCCACTCGCGCCGGCATCGACCCGGCCCTGCTGCGCCTGGAGGCCGCGATCTGCCTGGCGCGCGACCACAGCGCCACCGAAGCGTGCCAACTCGCGACTGCGGCATATCTCCAGGTACCCGAGGAACACCGCACCCCCATTCTCAGCGCACGCGCACGACATGTGATCGACCAGCTTCCGGGTGCCAATCGGCGGGTCACAGCGGCGAGAGAACTGGGCGAACTCCTCCAACTTCCCAGCAGTCACATGTGACAGAACAACCTGTCGTCCCTCAGCCTGATCTCATGACATCGGTCAATACCATCGGCGGCTTCCAACCAGCGCACATGGATGAAGTCCTGCGGCGCGCCTGCGCCGTCGCCGGCCTCGACGCCACCAACGCCCGTGTGCTGCGTGGACACACCAACGCGGTGGTTCTCCTCGACAGAGAGCCGGTTGTGGTGAAGATCGCCCGCCGCGGCACCACCCAGACCGCAGTCCTCCGGACAGTGCGCTTCGTGCAATGGCTGATGGAACAGGACTTCCCCACGGCCCCCCTCCACCCGATCGCGGCCGAGCAACCCGTGGTCGTGGACGGCCACGCCGTCACCTTCTGGACCCACCTGCCCCAGCCGCCGCACCCGGTCCTGGCGGAACAGCTCGCAGCTCCGCTGTACGCCCTGCACAACCTCGGCACCCCGCCGGTCGAGCTCCCCGAGCGGGACAACGTCACCGCCATCAGGTCTTCAATCGCCCGTATCACCGGCCTGCCCACTCCGCTCATCGACGCGCTGTCCACACGAGTGGACAAGCTGGCGGCAGAGCTGTCCGGGGTCCGGTTCCTGTACCCCAAGACCGCCATCCAAGGGGACCCACAGCACCGCAATGCCCTGCACCACGGCGACGGCGCCGTCCTGTGCGACTGGGACACGGTCGCCTGGGGACACCGGGAGTGGGACCTCGTCACCATCGAGATCCATTGCAGGCGCTTCGGCTACGGGACCGAGCACTACCACGACTTCGCCAAGGCGTACGGGTACGACGTCACGACGTGGGAGGGATACCCGACGCTCCGCGACCTGCGCGAGCTCCGCATGATCACCACCAACGCCCGGAAGATCTCACACGCACCGGAAAGCCGCGCCGAGGTCATACGCCGCATCGAGGGCCTGATCGAAGAGAACACCAGTCTTCGGTGGAACATCCTGTGAAGCACGGCGTCGGCCACGGACCCCGGGTCGGCCCACGCGTCGCTCCCCCTCGTACCGACTCGCCGCTCAGCGCGATCCAGCCGTAATCCAGCCGGCGTACCGAGAACAACGGATGACGACAGGTGACGAGCCGTCAGCCCATCCAGCCGGGATCCAGCCACGGGTACGCGAACGGGGTCGGCCTCCATTTGGGCCGACCCCGTTTGACCTGCGAGTTTGCTAGATCACCCGATCCACGGTATGGCGGGGCCTACACGTTGAAGCGGAACATCGACCACACCGCGACGACCTGCGGAAACCCCTAGATCGTGATCACAATCCAGCCAGGATCCAGCAGCCGGAAGACCCATGGCGGCAGGTTCGGGCAGCCCAGCCCAATGCCGCACCCCAAGGGCACTGCCGAGACCGGCCGCGATCGGCGAGCTTCACGGTCCGCCGACCCGCACGCCGGGCAAACGCCTCATCTCGTCGACAGGCCCTGACGATCTCGTGACCCAAGCCTCGGCGAGTCGATACGGTTGAGCCATGACCGCACTACCCGACTGGATGCGCCCGCCGCGCGCGGAAGGCTGGTTCGCGGAGGACCTGGACCGCCTCCCCGAGGCGCCTCGCCACACCGAGCTGATCGACGGAGCCCTCGTCTTCATGATGTCGCCCCAGCGGTCCTGGCACAGCCGTCTCGTCACGTCCCTCACCACCACGCTCATGGCGGCCGCGCCCGCTGGTTTCGAGATCGAGCGGGAGATGACGATCCGCCTTGACGAGCGCAACCGGCCGGAGCCGGATCTGCTCGTGACGACCGCCCCCTACGACCCGGACCGCACGTGGTACGCGCCGGAAGAGGTCCGGCTCGTCGTCGAGGTCGTCTCACCGGAGTCCGCGCACCGTGACCGCACAGTGAAGCTGCACAAGTACGCCGAGGCCAAGATCCCGCACTACTGGTGCGTCGAGGAAGAAAACGGCACCCCTGTCGTCCACGTCTACGAACTCGACGAACCGACTGGCGCCTATGCGCCCGCCGGCATCTTCCGGGGCATTCTCAAGCGCCCTGTGCCCTTCGAGATCAGCCTCGACCTCGACGGGCTCACCCCACCGCGGAAGCACTAGGAGTCGGTACCAGTCAGCACCGGATCGAGTGGGAGGGCCGGGCGGCCTGGCCGCCCTCCTCTCTCACCACCGCGCATGAGGTCCGCATCCGGCGGTTCACCGAGCCGGTCTCAACCGCTGCCAACCGCTGCCAAAAGGTCGTCGCAGGGCCGGCGGGCTGTCACGTGATGAACTCAGCTCCCGAGGCACAGGCCGAGCTTCGGAAAGCCCCCCGCGCCATGGCGCTGCGCATCCTGGCCAAGCTGACGTCCCCGCTCCACGGTCCACGAGTCGCGATCGTGAGCCAGCCAGGATCCAGCAGCCGGAAACCCCGCCCGGATTCAACTACCACCCAGCAGAGCCCTGACCTGCAAAAACATCGCATCGCAGCTTCCGGTCTCAGCCCTGAACGTTCCGCCGCAACGAACGGATCCGAGCAGAGAACCGCCCCCTGACCCGGGCATATGCAGATCAGGGGGCGGTCCCGGACACAACTGCACGGTGAAGCGGAACATCCACGGCTCGGCTGTGACCTGCTGGGACATCACGTGCGCGAACACGATCCAGCGAGGATCCAGCCACCGCCGCCCCATGGCAGAACGCAGTGCGTCACACCCGCCAGGCTGCCAGCAGGTCCGCCGGTCCGTAGGCGGCGTCCAGCCCGGCGCAGTCGGTCCCGGAACGCGAGACGGCGACGACCGGGAGCGGCTGGTCGGTGAGCACCGCGCGGTGGACGTGCAGTGCGGCGAGGTCATGGCGGTCGAAGGGGGAACTCTCCAGCCATTTGACCGAGCCGACGAATCGCAGCTCTTTGGCCACCGGCCCCCGGTCCGCCCCCACGAGATCGATTTCAACGTCATTGGTGCGCGTCCAGTAGCCGCCGATCACAGGAGCGGACGGCAGTGCGTCGTCGGGCAGGACCCGCGACAGCGCCTCACGGACCAGCGGCTCCACGGCACGCCCGCGCCAACTGGTCCAATCGCGCTGGATCCGCTCCAGGGTGAGGTCACCGCGGCCACGCTCGATCTCGTCCAGCGCCGGCCCCAGATACCGAAGCCAGAAGCGCAGGTAGGAGTCGGCCACGCGGTAACGGCGGTCCTTGGACGGACGCAGCGAGACGGGCAGTTCGCCCGCGACCACCCGCTTATGGGTGAGCAGGGCGAGCGAGCGATTGAGCGGGGCGGCTCCGATCCCGCCCGCTGCCCGGCCGATGTTGGAGAACGTCCGCTCGCCGCTGCCGACGGCGGAAAGCACCATGCGGGCCTGCGCCTGCGGCGGGAACTCAGCGGCGAGTGATCTCTCGGCGGAGACGAGCAACGCTGAGACCGGGTCGGCCAGAGCGGCGGCGAGGAAGTCCCACACCCCGGCGCCGTGCGGCCACTCCGCGCACACCAGCGGCAGCCCGCCGGTGACCAGTGCGGCGTCGAAGGCCTCCGCGGCGTCCAGCCCGAGCATGGCCCCGACCTCGGCCGGGTTCAGCGGGCCGAGCACCATCTCGCGCCCGCGCTGATGGAAGGGTCGGCCATAGCTGTCGAGCGCCTCCATCATCGAGAGATCCGAGCCGATGAGGACCAACAAAACCGGCTTGGCCTCCAGCACCCGGTCCCAAGCGCGCTGCAGCATCCCCTCGAATGCCGCCGCCTCGTCCATCAGATACGGCACCTCGTCCATGACCAGCACACTGGGCCGGTCGTGCGGCAGCACCGCGGCGAGCACGTCGAAAGCGGCATCCCACGTGTCCGGGCGGGCCGAGGCCACCACGGACGCCAGCGGCAGCGTCGACGCCTGCGCATCCCGTGCCAGCCGCGCAAGGTCTTCCCGCGGCGAGGCCCCCGTAGCCGCGTAGTACAGATACGGCGCCCCGCACCGCTCCACGAACGTCTCCACCAGCCGCGACTTCCCCACACGCCGACGCCCCCGCAGCATCAGGCACCGGCCGGGCCGCTGGCTTCCCACGGCGGCGGCGACCTTGCCCAACTCACGCTCAAGCGTCGCGAGTTCCTGACCACGCCCCACGAAATCGACCATCAACGCCTCCGGTCCGTAACGCCACAGGAGCACAGATACTAACACCGAGGTTAGTTTCATTCGCGTTAGTAACCTGGATGAGTTACCCGTCGTACACCTGGCGAAACAACAACCACACCGCGACGACCTGCGAAAACTCCGGAAGCATGATCGCGATCCAGCCAGGATCCAGCAGCCGGAAACCCCGCCCGGCTTCAACTACCATCCAGCAGTTTCCCTGACCTGCAAAAACGCTGCGCCCCATCTCCCGATCACAGACCCTGAACGTTCCGCCGCAACGAATGAATCCGAGCAGCGAACCGCCCCCTGACCTGCGCATATGCAGACCAGGGGGCAGTTACGGGAGTCAACTACACGTTGAAGCGGAACTCCACCACGTCGCCGTCCTGCATCACGTAGTCCTTGCCCTCCATGCGGGCCTTGCCCTTGGCGCGGGCCTCCTGGACCGAGCCGCACTCCACCAGGTCCTCGTAGGAGATGACCTCGGCCTTGATGAAGCCCTTCTGGAAGTCGGTGTGGATGACACCGGCCGCCTCCGGGGCCGTGGCCCCCTTCCTGATGGTCCAGGCGCGGGCCTCCTTCGGGCCGGCCGTGAGGTAGGTCTGCAGGCCCAGGGTGTCGAAGCCGACGCGGGCGAGGGTGGCGAGGCCGGGCTCGTCCTGGCCCATGGACTGGAGGAGTTCCAGCGCCTCGTCGTCCTCCAGTTCGATCAGCTCGGACTCGATCTTCGCGTTGAGGAAGATCGCCTCGGCCGGGGCGACCAGCGCCTGCTGCTCCGCCTTGAAGGCGTCGTCGACCAGTTCGTCCTCGTCGACGTTGAAGACGTAGAGGAACGGCTTGACCGTGAGCAGGTGCAGTTCGTGGAGGAGCCGGCCCTGCTCGGAGTCCTTGGTGATCCCGGCGGCGAAGAGGGTCTTCCCCTCCTCCAGGATCTTCTGCGCGGCCTCCGCCGCGGCGGCCACCTGGGCCTTCTCCTTCTGGAGGCGGGACTCCTTGACCAGCCGCGGCAGGGCCTTCTCGATGGACTGCAGGTCCGCGAGGATCAGCTCGGTGTTGATCGTCTCGATGTCGCTCTTCGGGGAGACCTTGCCGTCGACATGGACCACGTTCTCGTCCTGGAAGGCCCGGATGACCTGGCAGATCGCGTCGGACTCGCGGATGTTCGCCAGGAACTTGTTGCCCAGGCCCTCGCCCTCGGAGGCGCCGCGCACGATGCCCGCGATGTCGACGAAGTCGACGGTCGCCGGAAGCTTCCGCTGGGAGCCGAAGATCTCGGCCAGCTTGTCCAGCCGCGGGTCGGGGACGCCCACGACGCCGACGTTCGGCTCGATGGTGGCGAACGGGTAGTTGGCCGCCAGGACGTCGTTCTTGGTCAAGGCGTTGAACAGGGTCGACTTGCCGACATTCGGCAGGCCGACGATTCCGATCGTGAGCGACACGTGGCGACTTCCCGGAGCGAGGGTGCGGACTGGGGTCCCGGAGCGGGACCGGGCCTCCAAGTCTACGGGGCGGCCCATCCGGCTCCGTCCGGGCGGATGATCGGCTGAAAATACGACCGAGACGGTGGCGGCCGCGTGTCCCACGCCACATTCCGCCCCGTCCGGGACCTACGTTGGTCGCGTGGAGCAACCCCGTACGCGCAGTAACGAGCGCACACCGCACCGGTCCGCACCGCTGCCCCGCCCGACGCGCGGCACCCCTCCCGCGGATCCCCGGGAGGCCCTCGCCAACCCCCAGGGCGGGACCGGCGGTTCCGCCGCGCCCGGCGGCCGCGGCCCCGGGCGGGCCGGGCCCGCCCACGCCGGGACGGACGGCGAGTCCGCGGCCGTGTACCGGACCGGCCGGCCGCGCTCCGTCTCCCCGGTGCTCGCCGCCCTCCGCAGACTCCGGTGGCTGCGCCGGATGCCCGGGCCCAGGCTCACCGGTCTCGGCTGCGGTCTGCTGGCGATCGTGCTGATGCTCGCCGTCGGCACCGCGGACCGGCTGCTGCCCGGCGGCCACTCCCCGTCCGGATACGGGGCCGCGTTCCTCGCGGCGGCCGCAGCTTGCGCCCTGTGGGTGCGTCCCACCGAGCTGACCGCCGCGCCGGTCGCCATGCCGATCGCCTTCTTCGTCGGCCTGGTGCCGGTCAGCGAGGGCGCGTCACCGGCCGACCGCCTGGTGGACCTGGTGACCTCCCTGGCCCTCGACGCCCTCTGGCTGTACGCGGGAACGCTGCTGGCCGTCCTCACCGTCTCGGTGCGGAAGGTGGTGCTGCTCGCCTCACGGGCCGTCCGGCGAGCGGCCGCCGACCCCGGCCCGGCGGACCCGCGCCGGTCCGCCGCCCCGGCTCCCGCCGCTCCCGCGGCCGCGGCCCCCGGCGCCGCCCGCCCCGGCCCCGCGCCCGCTCCGTAACAGCAGCCGGCCGACCCCCGGCCCCGCCCCGGGCCGGGTGGCCGGCCGTACCGGGTGGCCGGCCGTACCGAGTGGCCGGACCTCCGCTCAGTCCTGTTGCACCCGGCTCCGGGCCGCGGTCATGGCCGCCCCGACGATGCCCGCGTTGTTCCGCAGCCCGGCCGGGACCGTCTCGGCCCGCACGCCCTCGATCAGCGGCAGGTACTTCTCGGCCTTGCGGCTCACCCCGCCACCGATGATGAACAAGTCCGGCGAGAACAACATCTCGACATGGGCGAGATAGCGCTCCAGCCGCCGGGCCCAGTCCGCCCAGCTCAGGTCCTCGTCCTCCTTGACGCGGCTGGCGGCGCGGGTCTCCGCGTCATGGCCGTCCAGCTCCAGGTGCCCCAGCTCGGTGTTGGGGACGAGCCGGCCGCCGGTGAAGACGGCGCTGCCGATACCGGTGCCGAGGGTCAGCATGATCACTGTGCCGTGCCGGTCGCGGCCCGCCCCGAAGGCCATCTCGGCGACTCCGGCCGCGTCCGCGTCGTTGAGCACGGTCACCGGCAGGCCCAGCCGGTCCGCGAGCAGTCCGCGGGTGTCACGGCCGATCCAGCCGGGGTCGACGTTCGCGGCCGTGCGCGTGACACCGCCGGTGACGACGCCGGGGAAGGTCACGCCGACCGCACCGGTCCAGCCGAAGTGCCCGACGACCTCCGCCACGCACTCGGCGACGGCCTCGGGTGTCGCCGGCCGCGGGGTCAGCACCTTGTGCCGCTCCTCCGCGAGGTCACCACGCTCGAGGTCGACCGGGGCGCCCTTGATGCCGGAACCGCCGATGTCCACCCCGAGGACCCGGCCGGCCGGTGCTGCGGATGTCTGGGGGGCCTGCGCCCCCGAAGTAGCCACCATGGTCACCAACTTAGGCCCTGGCACGGCCCTTCCGCCGACCACTCGGTACGGAAGGGCGGGCGGACGGGAGGGCAGAGGGGGTGGGCGGACGGACGGGAACGCGGAACCGCCCCGGCCCGCCACGCCGGGCGGCGGCCCGGGACGGGGCGGGGCGGTGCCGGTGCGCGGGGCCTCAGGCCCGGGCGTCCGGTGCCCCGCCGGCGGCTCCGCCCGACAGGGCCGCGGCCTCCGCGCGCAAGTCCCGCCGGAGCTCCTTCGGCAGGGAGAAGGTGATGCTCTCCTGCATCGGCTGGACGACCTCGACATCGGCGTAGCCGCGCTCGGCCAGCCAGTCGAGGACCTCCTCGACGAGCACGTCCGGCACCGAGGCGCCGGAGCTGATGCCGACCGTGTCCACACCCTCCAGCCAGGCCTCGTCGATCTCCCCGGCGTTGTCCACCAGATGTCCGTCCCGCGCGCCCGCGCCCAGGGCGACCTCGACGAGACGCACCGAGTTGGAGGAGTTCTTGGAGCCGACCACCAGCACCAGGTCGGCGTCGGCCGCCACCTGCTTGACCGCGGTCTGGCGGTTCTGCGTGGCGTAGCAGATGTCGTCGCTGGGCGGGCTGATGAGCTGCGGGAAGCGCTCCTTGAGGGCGTCGACCGTCTCCATGGTCTCGTCCACGGACAGGGTGGTCTGGGAGAGCCAGACGACCTTCGACGGGTCGCGGACCTCGACGTTCTTCACATCGTCCGGCCCGTCCACCAGGGTGATGTGGTCGGGGGCCTCGCCGCTGGTGCCGATGACTTCCTCGTGGCCCTCGTGGCCGATGAGGAGGATGTCGTAGTCGTCCTTGGCGAACCGGACGGCCTCCTTGTGGACCTTGGTGACCAGCGGGCAGGTGGCGTCGATGGTCGCCAGCTTGCGGGCCGAGGCCTCCTCGTGGACGACGGGGGCGACGCCGTGCGCCGAGAAGATCACGATGGAGCCCTCGGGGACGTCCTCCGTCTCCTCGACGAAGACGGCGCCCTTCTGCTCCAGCGTCCGGACGACGAACTTGTTGTGGACGATCTCCTTGCGCACGTAGACCGGTGCGCCGTACTGCTCCAGCGCCTTCTCGACGGCGATCACGGCACGGTCCACGCCCGCGCAGTATCCGCGGGGTGCGGCGAGCAGGACGCGTTTGCGTCCGCCGTGGCGGGCGTCTCCGCTCGGGGCGGCGTCGGGCGACGGGCTGGGCGTAGCAGTCATGGGGCCATCGTAAGGCCGGTGCGGGAGCCGGGCTGGCGGGGCGGCGGCGGGCCCCGCCGTGTCCGCCGGCCCGGCCGGCGGGCCGCGTTGTCGGCAGGCCCGGCTAGCCTCCTCCCATGGCACTCAACACCTCGGCCGAGACGCCGATCCCCGTCGGAGAGGTGTCGCGGCTCATCGGCGGCTGGATCGACCGGCTCGGCGCCGTCTGGGTGGAGGGGCAGATCACGCAGTTGTCGCGGCGCCCCGGGGCGGGCGTGGTCTTCCTGACCCTGCGCGACCCGTCGTACGACATCTCCCTGAGCGTCACGTGTTTCCGCTCGGTCTTCGACCGGGTCGCGGACGTGGTCTCCGAGGGCGCCCGGATCGTGGTGCAGGCCAAGCCGGAGTGGTACGCCCCGCGCGGCCAGCTCTCCCTGCGCGCGGCGGAGATCAGGCCCGTCGGGGTCGGTGAGCTGCTGGCCCGGCTGGAGCGGCTCAAGAAGTCCCTGGCCGCGGAAGGGCTGTTCGCGGCGGAGCGCAAGCGCCCCCTGCCGTTCCTTCCGCAGCTCATAGGGCTGGTGTGCGGACGCGCCTCGGCGGCCGAGCGGGACGTCCTGGAGAACGCCCGGCTGCGCTGGCCCGCCGTCCGCTTCGAGGTGCGGAATGTCGCGGTGCAGGGGGTGCATGCCGTGTCGCAGGTCGTCGAGGCGGTGCGGGAGCTGGACGCCCATCCGGAGGTGGACGTGATCGTCGTGGCCCGGGGCGGCGGCAGCGTCGAGGACCTGCTGCCCTTCTCGGACGAACAGCTGGTGCGGGCGGTGGCCGCGTGCCGCACCCCCGTCGTCTCGGCGATCGGGCACGAGCCGGACACCCCGCTGCTGGACCTGGTCGCCGATCTGCGCGCGTCCACCCCGACCGACGCGGCGAAGCAGGTGGTGCCGGACGTCGGCGAGGAGCTCCACCGCATCCAGCAGGTGCGGGAGCGGGCGCTGCGCGCGGTGAGCGGTCTGCTCGACCGTGAGGAGCGCGGCCTGGCGGCGGCCCGCGCCCGGCCCTGCATGGAGCGGCCCCACCGGATGGTGGAGGAGCGCGAGGAGCAGATCACGGCGCTGTGCGACCGCGGCCGCCGCACTCTGGGTCATCTGCTGGACCGGGCCGACTCCGAGCTGGCGCACACCCGGGCACGGGTTGTCGCGCTCTCGCCCGCGGCCACGCTGGAGCGGGGTTACGCGGTGCTGCAGCGGCCGGACGGCTCGGTGGTGCGGGCGGCGCGCGAGGTTCCGGAAGGCGAGCGGCTGCGGGCCAGGGTGGCCGAGGGGGAGCTGACGGTCGTGGCGGCCGGCGGAAACGGCGCCGGTCCCGACGGGACTGCGGCAGCGGCCACCGGGCCGGCCGCGGGGGACGGCGGCGGGGACGGCCCGGCGTGAGGGCGCGCGGAGCGGGCCCCGTCATGGCGCCGGCCCTCGCTGTCGGCGGCGGACCGTAGGCTGACCGCATGACGGAGACCGGGACCGGGGCGGCCGCGCCCGATGACGCGCTGGGCTATGAGCAGGCGCGGGACGAACTGATCGATGTCGTACGCCGGCTGGAGGCGGGCGGCACGACGCTGGAGGAGTCCCTCGCCCTGTGGGAGCGCGGCGAGGAGCTCTCGAAGATCTGCCGCCGCTGGCTGGACGGCGCCCGGGCGCGCCTGGACGCGGCGCTGGCCGAGTCCTCGGAGGACGGCGCCGGGGCCCCGGGCGGCGGAGGACGCGGCTCCGGGGACTGAGCCGGGCGGTCCGGTGGCGCACACCGGCCGCCCTCCCGGGGCCGGCAGTCCCCGGCCCGCCGCGTGCGGGGCTCCTCGGGCGTGCCGGCCTCCCCGCGGTATCCGCGAGGGCTGTCCCGCGAGCCCCGGAGTCCCGGCCGTCCCGCGGGCCCTTCCGGCACGTTCCTCCCCGCCCTCCGCCCTCCGCCCTCCGCTTACGGGCCGGGGCGCCGACCGGCCACCGACCCGCCCACCGCCCGCCCACCCCCTGGCGGACACTGTGGCCGGAGTCACATCCCAGGACGGCATAGAGGGTTTTAGTTGAACGTTAAACACTCTGTCCGGTGCGGGACCCCCCGCACACCCCCCGAGACAAGGTGTTCACTCATGACTCTCGCCCTCGATGCCGCCGCCCAGGACCTGCTGTTCCGCGAGGCCCGTACCGCCAACGCCTTCACCGACGAGCCGGTGACCGAGGAGCAGACCCGGGCCATCCACGACCTGGTCAAGTACGCGCCCACCGCCTTCAACCAGCAGCCCCTGCGCGTCGTGCTGGTCCGCTCCCCCGAGGCGCGGCAGCGCCTGGTGGGGCACCTGATGGAGGGCAACCGGGCGAAGACCGCCGCCGCCCCGCTGACCGCGATCCTCGCCGTGGACCACGAGTTCCACGAGGAGCTGCCGCGGCTGATGCCGTTCGCGCCGGACCTCAAGGACACCTTCTTCGCGGAGCGCCCGGTGCGCGAGCGGGTCGGCTCCTTCAACGCCACACTCCAGGCGGGCTACTTCATCCTCGGCGTCCGCGCCGCCGGCCTGGCCGCCGGCCCGATGACGGGCTACGACGCCGCCGGGATCAACAAGGAGTTCTTCCCCGAGGGCGACCACGAGGTGCTGACCGTGGTCAACATCGGCCGGCCCGCCGAGAACGCCTGGTCCCCCGAGCGGCTGCCGCGCCTGTCCTACGACGAGGTCGTCACGACGGTCTGACCCGGTGGACCGGTCGAACCGGTCGAACCGGTCGAACCGGTCCACCGGGTCAGAC